>DATCMK010000011.1:0-10569 GCA_036563455.1 Pyrinomonadaceae bacterium
CGGATTTCGAAGAACAGATGGCGGCCGCGCACGCGCAGGCGAAAGCCGACGCCGCCCGGCAGCAGTTGTACGAAAAAGCGCAGCAGACCGATTACGTTTCCGGCATCGACATGCGCGCCGGTTCAAGCGTCGCGGCGCCGCCCGCGGTCAAACCGGCGGAAGAAGCCGTGCCAAACGCCTGCGCCAGTTGCGGGCACGCGGTCGGCGCGGCGAAGTTCTGCCCGGAATGCGGCGCGCCGGCGAAAGCCGCCAAAAAACAATGCCGCGGCTGCGGGCACGTGCCGGAAGCGCTCACCAAGTTCTGCCCGGAATGCGGCGGGAAAATGTAGAATCAAAATTCTGGAAGAAAAGGTTATGCCGGCAATTCATAAAATCAGCCGCGCGGCGATCGGCTTGTCGATTCTCTTTTCGCTGGTTTTTCCGTTCGCAGCGCAGACGGTCGGCAAGCGCGTCCAGTTTCCGAAGGGGAAAAACTCCGTCGTTTACAAGGGAAAGCTGCCGCGCAGTTACGCCGATTACGATTACTACACGCTGCGGGCGCGCAAGGGGCAGACGCTGACGGTAAAGCTGATCACCGACGACCCGGATGCCTCGATCACGATTTACGAAACGCAAAAACTCGGACCGGACGAAGACGGCGTCACGCCCGACGAGCCGAAACCGCTGCGCGAGTGGTCGGGGCGACTGCCGATCACCAGCGAATACAGCATCCAGATTTACGGACCCGACGGCGTCGACAAAAAAGGCACCGGAAAGCCGTACGCGCTCGAAATAACGATCAAATGATCGGAGATAGTTCTCAAAGGCAAACACTTCGCTAAACCCTTGTATTTTTGTTTTCTCCCCTGCGGCGACCGGGTAACCCGGTCGCCTTTTTTTACGAACTGCCGCTTTACAAATTTTTTCAATTCCGCCCGCCGGCTTGACCGAAGCCTTAAAGTCTTTCGGGTAAAACAATCGCCGAGAAAACCGTCGGCGCAAAATAAGCGAATTTCCCGCCCGCAAATCGGGCAACGGAAAGGCACGAAAGCGCGCTCTAAGTATTTACTACTCCTCAAAAAAAGAGTTTATTCGCCGCAGGGCAAAGAAATACAAAAAAATGAAAAAATCAGCCATTCTATCAGCAGTTTTATTGGGATGCTTTGTGATTTGCGCGCCGGCGCAGTCGGGACGCCGGGCGAAAGCGACGCCGACGCCCGCGCCGACGCCGCAGACCGCGAATCCGGAAGAGTACTCGGACTCGAAGCCGAACAGCTCGCCGCTTATTTTGTCGGAATCGAAAAGGGACAAGAACAAGAAAAAGGAAAAAACGGCGGAAGAAACCGCTCCCGTCGCGTCGCCGACCGAAACGCTCGGCGACGAGGACGTCGTCAAAGTGGAAACGAACCTCATCACGATTCCGGTTTCGGTTTACGAGCGCAGCGGCGTTTACGTCGGCGATCTGCGCCGGTCGGATTTTCAGATTTTCGAAGACGGCAAAGAGCAGGAAATCGCGTATTTCGGCAATACGAGCCAGCCGTTCACGGTCGTGCTGCTGATCGACACCAGTTCTTCGACGACGTTTAAAATCGACGAGATTCAGGACGCGGCGATCGCTTTCGTCGAGCAACTGAACGCGGAAGACCGCGTCATGGTCATCGCGTTCGATTCGGGCGTCAACGTGCTGACCGATTTTACGAACGACCGCCAGTCGATTCAAAGGGCGATCAGAAAAACGAGTTTCGGCGGCGGAACGCGGCTTTACGACGCGGTCAGAACGTCGCTCAACCGCCAGCTCAAAAAGGTTACGGGGCGCAAAGCCGTCGTGCTTTTCACGGACGGCGTCGACACGCAGTCGGGCGCGAGCCTAAACGGCACGCTCGAACAGGCGGAGGAAGCCGATTCGATGATTTTTCCGATTTACTACAACACGTTTCTGGAAAACCGCGGCATCGGAGGCGGGGGCGGCGTGATGAGCACCCCGCCGATCATCGGCAATCCGCCGGGCATGACCGGCATGCCGACGAGCGCCGATTACGCGCGCGGCAGGGCTTATCTCGAATCGCTCGCGCAGTTGACGGGCGGCAAAATGTTTCGCGCCGAATCGACCGTCGGCGGGCTGAACGCGGCGTTCGCCGGCATCGCCAAAGAGCTGCGCAGCCAGTACAGCATCGGCTATTACCCGTCGGATGAGGGAAGTGCCGGGCAGCGCAAGCAGATCAAAGTGCGCGTCAAGCGCGCGAACGTCGCCGTGCGCGCCCGCGACAGCTACATCGTCGGCGCGAATGAATCTTCGTCGAAGAAATCGTCGAAATGATGAATTTTTGAAATGCGTGAAATCACCTCGCCCGATCGCAAAAAAAAATCTGGAAAGGCGGTCGGATTACTGATTTGTTTTAATTATACGAGCTTATCAGTTCTTTAAGCGGAACGCGGTTTTTCGATAGTCGCCGGACTATTTTTAACCGGATTCGCGACGGGAACGCCGACAATTTTCAAGAAGGGAAGGTGTAATTATGGCGAGTGTATTATCAATCAGTAAATTTCAGAATTTGGTGCAGAAGGACCGCCGTGCGGCGAAGGAAACGGACGCGGTCTTATTCGGGAAAAAGATCGGGCTGATCGCGAAGCTTTTCGGCTGCTGGCACGAAAATTTGAGCCGTCCGTTCACGCGCGGCAAAACGTCTTATCGGAGCTGTCTCGAGTGCGGCGCACGAAAACCGTTCAATGCCGAAACTCTGGAGACTTACGGGAACTTTTACGCGCCGCCCCCGGTTGAGTGAAGAACCGCTTTGATTTTCAAAAAAACGAACGAAAAAACGACCGACCTTTAACCGGGAAAGCCGGCCGGAAACGTAATGTTCCGGATCGGCTTTCCCTTTTATGCGCGGGCTTTAGCAGGCCGGCGACCGAAAACGGCGCGCCGAATACACGGGCGGTTTTTTCTTTTTTCCTGTCGCCCGCGACGGCTCCGAAAACTGGGAAATCTGCCGAATTGAACGGCGATTGCCCGATCGACCGCAAAGCGGATCGATTTCTATCCCTCGAAACGAAGGTTTTTATTTGGCTACGTTTTAAAGAACTTCCCCCCTTACCGCATCGAATTAAAAAATTGGGAAAACTCGTTCGGTGCCTGATTGCGATATGAAAAAGAAAGTTTTAATTGTCGAAGACGTCGCCGACGTGCGGGCGATGATGGAAATTCTAATCGAGGGCTGCGGCTGCCAGGCAATCACCGCCGCCGACCGCTACGATGCCGTCGAAAAGATCAGAAAACATCACCCCGGTCTCGTTTTGATGGCCTTTATGATGCCGGTACCGGACGGCATCGGCGCGACGCGGATTATCCGAAATTCTGAAGAGAAAACCAAAATTCCGATTATCGCGCTGACCGCTTATCATGGTTTGCACCGGCAAAAAGCCCTCGCCGCGGGCCGCGACGCGGTCACCGAAAAGCCGCTAAATCCCGGTAGATTACAGCCTTTGCTCGACCGGTACCTGGACTGACGCGGCGTTTGGGAATGATAGTTGCAAATAAACGGGCGAAGAAAATTTTTACCTAGTAAATAATTTTCTAAATGCTTTTGTATGACATTGGTTCGACCTTGAACAGCGCATTGAATGAAATATTCAATGCGTTTTTTTTCGTTCGGATTTTGACGCCCGCGCCCCGCTCAGGAAAGATTAATGAATCCGTCCCGGAGCGAACCGGCTTTACCGCGCGTTTTTTTCTTCGGACGCGCCGGCGGAATGAACACCTGGTGGGCATCGACGATGGAAACGCGGCAACCGGCAAACACAGCTGGTTTTACCTCACAAATTAAGTTTTATTTTATTCGGGAAAGGACAGCCCTAAGTCCGGCGCATGATCAAACGAAATTCATTCAAGCAACAGCTCCCGGTAAAAATCGGGCGATTTGCGAAACCGGGAGACTCTTATAAAGCGCCGGAATATCTTTCGGCGAAACTTTTTTTCTGCGCGATTGAACAGTGAATTTCTATTATGTAATCTAAATAACGTAAGGATCGAGCGAGCGGGGAAGTGAGCATGTTAAAGACGATTTTAGTGGTGGAAGACTGCGCCGACACGCGCGGGTTTATGACTTATCTGGTGCAGAGTTTCGGGTATCGGGCGCTCGAAGCGAGCGACGGGTTCGAAGCGGTCGCGAAAGCCAAGCAGTTTCGCCCCGATCTGATTCTCATGGATTTGTCGATGCCGAAAATGGACGGCTTCGAGGCGACGCAGATCATCCGGGAGTTCGAGGATCTGAAAAAACTGCCGATCGTGGCCGTGACGGCGATGAACAACGACGAATGGGACCGGGCGCTCGAAGCCGGCTGCGACGAAGTCGTGCCGAAACCCGTCGATTTTCAAAGATTAAAAAACGCCGTCACGCGGCACCTCGCTCGGCACGGCCATTGATGGTCCGGCGAAAAAAATCCGTTCAAAAAACGCGCGGTCGAAATGTCGACCGCTTTCATTTTCTCTAAACATCGTCCGGCACGAGCGCGGTGCGAAAGCCGAGCAGCGTCCAGTCGGAATCGGTCGCGATCTCGTGCAGGTAGGAGAAATCGTCCGGCGCGTTCGAACCGACCGCGTAGCATTTGGCGTTGCCGTTTTCGTCGCGGTAAAAGCCCAGTTCGAGCGATTCGGTCCGGCTCCATTCCCGGTGAAAAATCGTGCCGACGAAATTGAAAACGACCGGCGGGCAGATCGTCAGGCGATAGCCCGGCGGCATCAGGCCGCGCGCCCTCCAATCGTCGTTGACGAGATTGACGAAGGCGCGCAGCGACGTGTAATTGTGACCGTACCGCGTTTCGCTGACCATGCGCGCGCGTCCGAAATAATGCGCGAACGGGTCGGCGGCGGCTTCGAAGCCGTAAGCCGTGCCGTAGAACTGCCGGCCGCCGGGCAGATAGCGCGGCTTCATGGTCGTTTCGACGCCGAGAATGCGGCCCTGATGCCGGCGGTGACCGTTGAGGATCGTGCGGTAGGAACTCGTTTTCCGGTACTCGGTCGATCGCGTTTGATGCGGGCGCGTCGGGTAAAAACGGTTCCGGTAAAATTCTTCGTCGCGCGAAACGGCGCCTTCCGCCGGGATGATGTGCCATTCGATATTGAAGCGCCGCAGATGCGCCTCGACCGGCGGCGCTATTTCCGGCCGCGCCGCGCCGTCGTCGAGCAGCGGCGCGCCCGCCGCAAGGTCGAAAAATTCGCGTATCTTTTCCTCGCGCTCCGTCAATGTTTTCGTCATTCTTAAATTCCCCTACCGGTAATTTTTGACGTTTTGAAAGCAATTTTCAAGCCGCTCGTCGAATGAGCGAAAGTCGCCGGAAGCGGACGCGCCGCGAAAATTGTGTATGATTGAAGAGTATTCGAGCCGTGCGCGGCGCGTCTGATCGCCGCGTTTGTCCGGCGAGGCGAGTGATTTTAGCTTGATTTTTTCAAAGTTATGATTCCGAAAAACGACGAGTTGATCGAGTATTTGATTCCCGAAACGGCGTCGGGGACGATTCATTACCGCGACCGGCGAATGCTCGTCTTCGGCGCGGACGCGCTCGGGCTGCTGCGCAAAAACCTGATCGAAACGCTCGGCGTCGTCGAGGGCTCGATGATTTTATGGAAGTTCGGCTACGCGATGGGCTATCGCGACGCGGTCAATTTGAAGGAATCCGAAAAGCCTTCCGACCCGGAAGCGTGGCTCCGCGCCGGCTTGCATCAATGGGCGCTGCTCGGCTGGGCGGCAGTGCATATAAAATCAATCAAAATCGACAAAAAAGACTGCACCTTCGAAATGGAAAGCGAGTGGCTCAATTCTTACGAGGCCGAACAGCACCGGCTTCATTTCGGGAAAAGCGAAGATTCGGTCTGCGTGACGCTCACCGGCTATATATACGGCTACGCTTCGGCGGTGATGGAATGCGACGTTTTTTTCGTCGAAAAAAAGTGCCGCGCGCGCGGCGACGACCGCTGCCTCGTGACGGGCAGCGCCGAATTCGATAAGGACAGCGAGGAAGCGCGCCTCGTCCGGGGCGTGATGGAAAAACACGAAATCGATTACGACGCCCTTTCGAGGAGCGTCTCGGAAAGCACCGGCAATATCCGGCGCCTGATTCATGAATTAAAGGCGCAGGAGGAAAAGGTCAAAACGCTCGAAACGCAGCTTTTTTATTTGCAGGAAACGTCGACGGATGCGAGCGAGCTGCTCGGCGCGAATCCGGCTTTCAAAAGGGCCCTGAAAAACGCGCGTACGGTCGCCGCGTCCGATTCGACCGTGCTCATCACCGGCGAAACCGGCACCGGAAAAGAGCTCTTCGCCCGCTACATTCACGCGCACAGCCCGCGCGCCGGCCGCCCGCTCGTGACCGTCAACTGTGCGGCGCTGCCCGCCGGGCTCGTCGAAAGCGAGCTTTTCGGGCATGAAAAGGGCGCGTTCACCGGCGCCGTGCAGCGCAAGCCCGGGAAGTTCGAGATCGCCAACCATTCGACGATTTTTCTCGACGAAATCGGCGAACTGCCGACGGAAACGCAGACGAAATTCCTGCGCGTGCTGCAGGAGGGCGAATTCGAGCGCGTCGGCGGCACGCAGGTTTTGCGCACCGACGCGCGCGTCATCGCCGCGACGAATCAAAATCTGGAGAGGCTCGTCGAGGAAGGAAAATTCCGCGCCGATCTGTTTTACCGCCTCAACGTTTTTCCGATCGGCGTTCCGCCGCTCAGGGACCGCGGCGGCGACATCGTCCGGCTCGTCAATTTTTTCGTGCAGAAATACAATCGAAAGTTTCGCAAACGCATCACTTCGATCAGCGGCGAATCGCTCGAAAGCTTGAAAAACTACGACTTTCCGGGCAACGTCCGCGAGCTGCAGCACCTCGTCGAGCGCGCCGTTCTGCTTTCCGAGGGCGAAGTTCTGTCGATCGACGTGCCGGGCGGCGGGGCTTCGGCGGCGGCTTCGGTCGGCGAATTCGCCGCCGCTTCGTCCGCGGCGCCCTCGACGCTCGAACAGATGGAGCGCCGCTACATCGAAGAAATCCTGCGCCGCACGAACGGCGTGATCGCCGGCCGGGGCGGCGCGGCGGAAATTCTCGATCTGCCGCCGTCGACCCTGCGCAGCCGCATGAAAAAACTCGGCATCAAGTGAATATCGAAAGCCGGCCGCCTGCGTGAATCGTTTTCGACGCCCGAGGGGGCGAATTCCATACGAAACGCCGTCTCGACGATTATTTTCGAAACCTCCGACGCCCCGCCGCGGCGTTGGCCTTAAAAATTCTTTTTTCTTTCCCGTCAATGATTTGCCGCCAATTTGCGGTTTTGCCGCGCCGGCGTGGCAGAACTATTGCATTCACGTAGGGCGCGGGCGCTCACGCCGACCGCTCAGAAAATAAACAGGGGATTTTATAAAAGGAATTATGAGTAACCAACCGGAAAATTTTCAATCGAAAGACTTCATGCTGATTCTGTACGCGTTTACGGCGATCTGTCTCTGGATGTTCGTCAGATAAACGTTAAATCAATCTAACGCGCTTTGAAAACCGTTTCTTTGACGCCGTCTTTCGGGACGGCGTTTTTCTTTTTGTGGAAATTTCGACGCGAAATATCGCGCCGAGCGCGATATTTCGCGTCGAAATCGTCGCGCCGGATTGTGCCGGACGTTACATACCTTTTGTCCGAATACCCATAAAATATGAGTAAACACTCACTTATACGTGACGGCGCGGAGATTCTTTCCGTTGGCACGACGGTTGATAAAGAAGGGCGCGCAGGAAAAACAGAAAATGCTGGCAGAAAGAAAAACGGGAAAAGCGTCGGCGGGCAACGCGTCGAAAACGGGCAGAAACAGCCGCGGACAGATAATCGAAGCCGCCGCGCGACTGTTTTCGGAAAAGGGATTCAGCGGCGCGACGACCAAAGAGATTGCGCGCGCCGTCGGCATGAGCGAGGCGAACATATTTCGTTATTTCGCTAATAAAGACGCGCTTTACGCCGCCGTCTTCGAAGAAAAGGGAAAAGGGCTGAACACGGGCGCGACGCTCGAAAAACTGCGGCGTCTGGTCGCGGCGGGCGACGATGGGGCGGTTTTCCGCGAGCTGATGCGCGCGGTTTTGAAGCATTACCGGCGGAACCGCGATCTGATTCGCATCATCATGTCCGGGACGCTAGAAGGCAGCGAAATCGCCAGAAATTTCGCCGCCGCGCAGCTGCTGCCCGTCAGGGAGTTTTTAACGCAGTATATCGAGGAGCGGCGGCGCGCCGGCGTTTTTCGCCAGTGCAACGTCAAAGCGACGGTGCGCGCGCTGCTGGCGATGCCGAGCCAGCACGCGATGATTTCGGAGCTTTTCGGCATCGAGGGCTACGAGGTGTCGGACGCCGAGGCGATCGACACGTTCGCTTCGGCGGCGCTCGCCGCGCTCGGCGTTTCCGGCAGGGACAAAATCAAAAGATAGAGGGAGAAGACAATGTTTAATTCGTTCCGTTTCCGGCGGAATTTTAGCGGCGCGGCTTTGAGTGCGCTTTTCATCACGACCATTTTTTTGACCGCTTGCGGCGGCAGGAAGACGGAAGTCAACGTGAACGCCGACAGCCGGACGCCGGCGGGCGGGCAAGCGGTCGAAACGACCGTCGCGCAGGCGATCTCGCGGAAGGTGCCGAGCTACCTTCAGGGAACCGGCAACCTCGTCGCCGACGAGCAGTCGGACGTCGCGCCGCAGACTTCGGGTCAGATCGTCGCGACGCTGGTCGATGTCGGCGCCTTTGTCGGTCAGGGCGACCCGGTCGCGCGGCTCAACGACCGCGACGCGCAGCTGCGTCTCGAGCAGGCGCAAGCCGGCGTCAATCAAGCCGAAGCCGCGCTCCGGCAGGCGCAGGTGCGGCTCGGGCTTTCGCCGGGCGACCGGTTCGAACCGACGAGCGTGCCGGAGGTGCGCGCGGCGCAGCGAACGGTCGAGGCCTCGCAGGCGCAGGAAGAGACTTTGGCGGCGCAGATCAAAAACGCCGAAGCGCAGGCGCGGCTCGCCGACGACACTTTGCGCCGCTTCACGCGGCTGCTCGAGACGGGCGACGAATCGCGCCTGACTTATAACCAGTACCGCACGCAGGCCGAGCAGGCGCGCGAGCAGGTCAACGCCGTCCGCTCGCAACTCAACGAGGCGCGCGCGCGAACCAGCAACGCGCGCCAGCAGTACGAAGTGGCGATCAACAACGCGCGCGGCAATAATCAGACGATCGCGACCGCGCAGGCGAGTCTGCAAAACGCGCGGGCGGAGCTCGGGCTGGCGCAGAAAGCGGTCAGCGACACGATCATCCGCGCGCCGTTCGCGGGCTCGATCACCGAACGCCCCGTCGCCGCCGGCGAATACGTCACGCCGTCGTCGAGAATCGTGACGCTGGTGCGCACGAACCCGATCAAGGTCAATCTGCAGCTGCCCGAAGCCGAATCGGGACGCGTCGGCGTCGGGCAGGGCGTCACCTTGAGCGTCGCCGCTTTTCCCGACCGTCAGTTCGGCGGAAAGATCACGGCGATCAACCCTTCGCTCGACGCGGAGGCGCGGTCGGTCGTCGTCGAGGCGCAGATCGAAAATCCCGACAACGCGCTGCGCCCGAATATGTTCGCGACGGCGCGCATCGTGCAGCCGGGCGGCGGTTTGAGCGTTTTCGTGCCCGCTTCGGCGATCTTGCGCGACGAGGCGACGAATACGGCGACCGTTTACGTGATCGCGGACGGCAAAGCGCAGGCGCGCGCCGTGCAGACCGGAACTGAGGAAAACGATTTGATCCAGATCGTCAGCGGCGTCGATGAAGGCGAAACGGTCGCGACGAGCAACGTCGCGCGTATTTTCGACGGCGGAAGCGTGATCGTTAGATAGAAGTTTTACGAACTTTGATCTTCGATCCCGCAATTCTCGAAGATCAAAGGTCAACCGAAGGTTTTAGATATGCAATGGTTAGCTGAAATTTGTGTGAAGCGTCCCGTGTTCGCGACGATGCTGATCCTGTCCATCACGGTGCTCGGCGCGTTCTCGTTTTTCTCTTTGGGCGTCGATTTGTTTCCGAAAGTCGACTTGCCGACCGTCGTCATCACGACGACGAATCCGGGCGCCGCGCCGCAGGAGGTCGAAACCGAGATTTCCGACAAGATCGAAGCCGCCGTCAACACGATCAGCGGCATCGACGAACTGCGCTCGACGAGCGTCGAAGGCGTCTCGACCGTCATCGCGACGTTCGTGCTCGAAAAGGACGGCGACGTCGCGGCGCAGGAAGTGCGCGATAAGATCAACCTGATCACGCGCGACCTGCCCGAAACGATCGAGCAGCCGGTCATTCAGAAAATCGATCCGGACGCTTCGCCGGTTCTGCGCATCGTCGTGTCGGGCCCGCAGAGCCTGCGCGACGTGACCGACATCGCCGACAAGCAGATCAAGGACCGCATCGAGACGATCGGCGGCGTCGGACAGGTCAACATCGTCGGCGGCGCGACGCGCGAAATCCAGATCCAGCTCGACCCGGAAAAGCTGCGTTCCTACGGTCTGACCTACACGGACGTCGCGAACGCGATCCGGCAGCAGAACCTCGAAGTGCCGGGCGGGCGCGTC
>DATCMK010000015.1:0-237210 GCA_036563455.1 Pyrinomonadaceae bacterium
CACGCCGCCAGCGTTGATTCTGAGCCAGGATCAAACTCTCGTTAAAAAGTTTTTTCTAGCTTCATTTTTTTATAGTTCGTTTTCTTCGAACTCATGTTTGAATTAACACATGGACTCGCATATCTAGTTTTCAAAAATCAAATTGCGTTTCAGCTATTTTATTCCTCCCCTTTTCCTTTGGGGCGAAATTATTGATTATACAGAACCAATCTTTTTTGTCAACCGCTTCACGAAACTTTTTTTGAATTTGCTTTCTCGCTAAGTTCGTGAGCGAAATTACTGATTATACAGTTTTGAATCACTTTGTCAACCGCCCCTCGAAACTTTAATTTTTCCTTTTTTCGATTAAAGACTTTTCGTCAGGGGCAAATATGTATTCTCTACATCAGGGGCGCTCTTGTCAAGCCGCTTGCAGGTATTTTCTCAAAAAATTCAACTCTGACTCAAACGGCTTATATAAAGCGTTTTTACCCTAAATGGATTCACAATTCAAAACCTCAAAGATCCTTTGTTCGATTTTTTGTCGAAAACAAAAACCTCTTAAATTTATGTAATTCAAGAGAACTTAATTCCCCAACAAAACCTGCTCATTATTTCAAGCGAGCGAGTTAAGATGAAGCGTCTTAACCATGGGTTGCCCACTTTATTCTTTAGAATTTCACTCTCATTTCGAGTGAGCTTTTTAAGATGAATCCTTTTTGCTGTTAGTTGTCCACCTTATTTAATCTTTTTTCAAACCGCTGTGCATATCCTTCAATTCAAGCGGGCAATCTGTGATGATTTGTTTTTTTCGACGGTTGCCCAAAGGTAAAACATTTTCTTAAACATTCACGTTATTTAGCCAGGCAGATTGAGAAGCCTTTCAGTTCCGATAACTTGCCCGCGCCTCAAAGTTTTTCAACCATTACCGGTTGTCGCTTTAAGCTTTAGAAGAAGATCAATAACTTCTCTGACGGCTCCGTAACCGCCGAATTTTTCCGTTTTATAAACAGCGTGCGCAAAAATTTCGGGTACGCCGTCCGCCACAGCGATCGGCAATCCTACTTTTTCTAATAAGCATAAATCGCCGATGTCGTCCCCGATATATGCTACTTCTTCGACGGAAATCTTAGCGTCCTTTAGAATGTCTTCTAAATCGACCGCTTTATTTTGCGAACGAGACTTGACGTAGTGCATTCCCAGTTCGTGCGCGCGAAATTCTAAAATTTTTTCAGCGCCTCTTCCGGTAATGATTCCGGAACGATAACCGGCTTTATGCCAGAGGGCGAGGCCTTGCCCGTCGCGCACGTGGAAAACCTTCATTTCCTCGCCGTTTCCCGTTATATATAGACGACCGTCGGTTAAAACGCCGTCGCAATCCATCAGGAGCAGTTTTATTTTACTCGCCCGTGAAAGCAGTTCCGGCGTGATATTTTGTTCGTTCATTCATGCAAAAATAACAAATATAGGTTTATCGCTTTTTGATTGTAACAAAATCTAGCCGATATTTCGGACAATACAGCCAATTTCCGAATAATCTAAATCGCTATCTTCCTTTAAGTTTTGAAAAAAAAGGGTCGAGCTAATATAGCCCGCCCCTGTTTTTCGTTGATATTCGTTGACGATCAGCGCACTTCGAACATGTCGACGCCGCTTAGTTTCCAATCGTTTCCGACGAGCGTCAAACGATAAACCGCCGTGCCGCTTTCCGGATCTTTACTGAGCATCTTAATGTTCATGTTCGTTTCGACGACGGCGTGCATGGAGTCGACTTTTTCGATTTGAATGATTCGGGTCGTCCATTGTTGGGCTTGTCCGGCAATGCCGCCGGAGAAAATCTTCGGCGTTTCGCCCGGCAGCAGCAGGGCGTCCAAATCGCCTTTGCGATTCGAAACCGCCGCTTTATCGAACTGCGCGAAAAACGCCTTGATGCCTTCGTCGTTATTCAACGGGGCATTCGCTTTGACTTTTCCCTGCCGGGCCGCCAAAGTCGCGCCGTACTCGGCATCGGCTTTGATCGCTTCATTGAAATACTGAATCGCCTGCGCGGTTTGATTCGATTTCAAAGCCGCTTCGCCCAAGCCGACGTTCGCCCAGGCGAGCGACCGCGCGGTCGGAAGTTTTTCATCCAATACGGCGCGAAATTCTTTTTCCGCATCCGCCGTTTTGTTTTGCGCTAAAAGCGTGCGGGCCAGCAAAACGCGGACATCGTCAAAGCGCGGATTATCCCGCAAAACGAGCCGCGCATTTTTTTCGGCGGTCGCGAAATCCTGTTTATCGAAGGGCTTTTTGGCGAATAATAAAAAATCGCTCTCGTCGATTTCGACCGGTTTGATGTCGTTCGAATAATCGAGCTGCGGAAAAAGTTTATCGCCGTCGACTTCGACGCGGACGATTTTATTCGGCGTCTTGAAACTCACTTCGCCGAAACTTTTCGCGGCGATCGTCGTCGAAGCCCGCAGTTTCTCCCCGCGCTCGGTCGTCGCGACGACGTCGACGACGGCGTCAACCGAACCGGAATTGCGGAGCGCCATTTTGGTATCCGCGCCCGCCACCTGCGGCAGACCGATGACCAAATCCATGTCCGTGATCTGGTCGAAGGAATAATCGAGAAAATCCTTGTTCTGCGAAAACGCGCCGCGCAACTTTGCCAAATCGACCGCGCCGTCTTTGATACTCGCGCGGATTATATTGAAAAATTCTTCCTGCCCGATTTTTTTCGATAAAAGACGCCAGATCATCGCGCCCTTATTGGCGTTGGTCGTGTAGTAATAGTCGTCGAGCGGCGAAACCGTATTGAGCGGCGCATCGCGTTTGACGACCGCCGCATACGCCGTGCGTTGGCGCAGGCGTTCGATGTCGGCGATTTCCTTTCCGAATTTCGATTCGATAAACTGCGCGGCGAGAAAACGCGGAAAACCTTCGCGAATCACGCCGTTGCCGTCGCCGTCGACCTTAACCGCGCCGCCGAGCCACATTTTGGCGATCGCTTCCGTAATGGTCGTGACCGTCAAGGAATCGATTTTTGAACGGCGAAAAACATTCTCGTCGACGAGAATCGTGCCGCCGCTCGCGAATCCCGCCCCGCGCCGCGCCGCCACGATTCGAAGCGGCGCGTCCGGCGCCGTCCCGAGCAAGCTCGCCACGAACGTTTTTGCCTCCGAGGCCAACGCCGCCAGTTCATTCGCGCGCTTTTGTTCTTCGGCGCCGGCGCCTTTCGGCAGCAGCACCGACACATTGTTGGCGCTGACCGCGTCCCAGTTTCCGGTCACGAAAAAAGGCTGCGCGTTTAATTTTTGTTCGTAAACGCCTCCGCTTTCCGTGCCCGAAGCCGCGACCGTCAGTCCGTTCGCCGAAACGACCTGCAAACGGACGGGAGCGAAATCGGCCCCGCGCGCGAAAAACCAGCTGTTCGGCGTCGGATACCAGAACGACAACGGGAGGAATTGCGAGCCGACCGGCGAGAGAGCGTTCAAACCGGAATTTTCGTCGACCTTTAATTTATACGTCACTTCGACCGCGAGATTTCCGCCCGCCGGCACGGAGACGCCGCGCAGAATTATTCTCTGCAGAATTCCGCTGCCGACCTTCTCTTCGCCTTTCGAAAAATCCGTGGCCGCGCCGTTAGTTTTAACCGCCGAAACCTCCGCCGCCGGACTGATTCTTAAAGTCAGGCTCGATGCCGGACTGGTTGAGGCGTTCCGGAGATTGAGAACGACGCGCGAGTTCAGATACCGATCCGTTTCGACGGTCGGCAAAGTCGCCGTGATGTCGTATTTCTGCACTTCCCAGGTTTTCGATGCGCGGTTATCGGTCTGCGCGGTCGCGGTAAGCGAAAATATGTATATTAAACAGGCAATAAAGATTGCTGAAGATTTTTTCATTACGATTGGTTTAATTTTCTTTGACTAATTCGTGAATCTGCTTCAATTTCCTTAAAAGCTTTTCCAGTCTATTCAAAGGCAATTGATTCGGACCGTCTGAGGGTGCGACCGCCGGGTTATCGTGAACTTCCATGAAAACCGCGTCCACGCCGCACGCGACGCCCGCTCTGGCAAAATCTTCGATGTATTCGGATTGCCCGCCCGTTGCCTTGCCTAATCCGCCCGGCAGCTGCAAAGAGTGCGTGACGTCGAAAACGACCGGCACGCCGAAGCTTCTCATGATCGGAAAACTTCTGAGATCGACGACCAGATTATTGTAGCCGAAACTCGCGCCGCGCTCGGTCAAAAGGATTTTTTCGCCGCCCGCGCCCCGCAGTTTTTCGACGATGTTTTTCGCGTCCCACGGCGCTAAAAATTGTCCTTTTTTCACGTTGACGGCTTTTCCCGATTTGGCGGATTCGACCAACAAATCCGTTTGCCGGCAAAGAAACGCGGGAATTTGAATAACATCGGCGATTGCGGCGGTCTTTTCGACCTGCCACGTTTCGTGCACGTCGGTAATCACCGGCACGCCGATTTCCTCTTTCACGCGCCCGAGGATTTCGAGCCCGAATTCCATTCCCTGCCCGCGAAAGCTCTCGATCGAGCTGCGGTTCGCTTTATCGAACGACGATTTATAAACGAACGAAACGCCGACCGCTTCGCAAATACTTTTGATCTCGCCCGCCATAAACAGCGCGTGTTTTTCCGATTCGACGACGCACGGACCCAATATAAAAGATAAATTGCCGTCGCCGAAAGTTACGTTCTCAATATTAAAAGATTTAATTTCCATTCGTTTCAAAACAATGTTTCATCGCGACCATTCCCCTGAATTCTTCCTTCATGAAGCTGAAATCGAGTCTGGTTCGCGAATGAACGGCAAAGCCCGCCCTTTCGTAAGCCGAAATCGGTTTCTCGGCGGTGTCCATCGCCATCAGCCACACGCATTCGCGTTTTAATTCTCGGGCGCGCTCAATGGTGAACCGCATCAATTTTCCGCCCGCGCCCTTTCCGGTCCATTCTTTTATAAAATAGATTTTTTCCAGATAAAGCGCATTTACAATAGCTGAATCGATCAACGGCTTTTGCAGAACGAGCTTGAGGATTCCGACGTTTTGGCTTTCATCGGCGATTATATAGTATTCGATATTCGGATCGGAAAAATCCTTTCGCAGCGCATCGTCGCCGAAACACCGATCCATATACCAATCGACGCCGCCCGGCTTCCACAAATGCGAATAATGCGGCAGATACGAGCGAATTCCGATGTCGCGCAGCTCATCGATGTTCCGCGCGTCAGCCCTTTTGATTTCCAGCATCCGCTTTTACTCGTCCTCGCCGACCGCCGCGGCGCGCTCGGGCATTTCGATCTGCCGGTCGCTCGAAACGTCGTCTTTTAAGTTTTCGCTGTGCAGCCGGTTTTCGTGCGCGGCTTTGACGAACGCGACGAAGAGCGGATGCGGCGCGAGCGGCTTTGATTTATATTCGGGATGGAACTGCCCGGCGACGAAAAACGGATGTTTTTCGCGCGGCAGTTCGATCATCTCGACGAATTTTCCGTCGGGCGAGACGCCGCTGAAAACGAAGCCTTCTTTTTCGAGCGGCGCGCGAAATTCCGGGTTAAACTCGTAGCGGTGACGATGACGCTCCGAAATTTCCGTCGCGCCGCCGTAAACTTCGCGCGCCAGACTTCCCTCTTTCAGCCGGCAGGCCCACGCGCCGAGACGCATCGTGCCGCCGAGCTCGTCGACGCCGACCAAATCCCGCAGCTTAAAAATGATCGGAAAAGGCGTATCCGCGTTGAATTCGGTCGAATCGGCGTCGCGCAGCCCGCAGACGTTGCGCGCGAACTCGATGCAGGCGGTCTGCATGCCGAGACAGATCCCGAAATACGGCGTGCCGGATTTTCTCGCGTATTTGATGGCGCGCAGCATGCCCGAAATGCCGCGCTTGCCGAAACCGCCCGGAACGAGGATCGCGTCGTAATCGTGCAGCTGATTTTCGTAATCGTCCTTCATCAAGTTTTCCGATTCGAGCCAGTCGACGTTGACGCGCAAATTGTTGGCGACGCCGGCGTGCGTTAAAGCCTCGCGCAAGCTTTTGTAAGAATCTTCGAGCTCGACGTATTTGCCGACGATCGCGATTTTCACCGCGCCTTCCGACGGTTCCTTGATCGTCGACACCAGCTCGCGCCAGTTTTTCAGATCGACGTTCGGGAACTGCTCGTTCAGGCGCAGATCGTCGACGATCAGCGAATCCAAGCCCTGTTCGTGAAACGCGAGCGGCACTTCGTAAATCGTTTTCACGTCGAGCGCGGAAATGACCGCTCCTTCCTGCACGTTGCAGAACAGCGCGATTTTGCGGCGCAGATCGAGCGACAGCGGGCGATCCGACCGGCACAAAAGAATGTCCGGCGCGATGCCGATCTCGCGCAATTCCTTGACGGAATGCTGCGTCGGTTTCGTTTTCAGTTCCCCGGCGGCGGCGATGAACGGCACGAGCGTGACGTGCACGAAAATCGCGTTGTTTCTGCCCTCTTCGTTGCCGATCTGGCGAATCGCTTCCATAAACGGCAAGCTCTCGATGTCGCCGACCGTGCCGCCGATCTCGACGATCAAAACGTCGGGCTGTTCCGAATCGGCGACTTTGCGCACCGCCATTTTGATCTCGTCCGTGATGTGCGGGATGACCTGAATCGTTTTGCCCAGGTAATCGCCGCGGCGTTCCTTTTCGATCACCGAAAGATAAATCCTGCCGCTCGTCCAGTTGTTCGCCTGCGACAATTTCGCGTTCGTAAAACGCTCGTAATGACCGAGGTCGAGGTCGGTTTCCGCGCCGTCGTCGGTGACGAAAACCTCGCCGTGCTGAAACGGCGACATCGTGCCCGGATCGACGTTGATGTACGGATCGAGCTTCATCATCTGCACGCGCATCCCGCGCGCTTCCAAAAGACAGCCGATCGAGCTCGCCGCCAAACCTTTGCCCAAACTCGAAACCACGCCGCCGGTTACGAAAATATATTTTGTCATTTGTTTTTTACCTTTCCGCTTATTGTTCTGGTCTTAAATTATAGTGCTGTTAAATTTCTTCTTCGCTTTCTTCGCCGTTCGCCTTGCCTTCACGTTTCTTTTTACCGTAACGACCTTCCCGGAGCTGCGTCTGCACCTCTTTTGCCTTGGCGGCTTCCGGGTTCATCAATTCCTGCAGCGCGTTCATGCTCGCGCCGAGCATCGTTTTGTTTTCCGCCGCGTTGCGCTCGAATTCTTCTTCCGTGCGCGTGACCGGTTTTGCCAAAAGCTTCAAACCGACGAAAATCCCGAGCGCGAGCAGCGCGAAAAAGGCCAATCCTATCCAATCCTGCATACGCCGCTTAAATCCTCCCAGCCGTAAAAATATGTTTCGAAATCCTCGCCGCCTAATGGATAGATGCCTTCGCCGACGATTTTTCCGCCCATTTTTTCGTAAAATTTTTTGTACGGGCTGACCTTTAAGGCTTGCAGGTACACCGAATCGATGCCGCGCGCGACTAAATCCCGCACGCCGACTTTGAACAATTCCGCGCCGATGCCTTTTCCTTTTAATTCGGGATTTAAATAGATCGCGAAAAGCTCCGTGCCGATTCCGGCGACTTCATGCCGGGCTTTTCCGAAATCGACGAAACCGACGATCTCGCCCGCGTCCGATTCGGCGACGAACATCCGGTAATCGTCGTCGGAAAATCTTTCGGCAAACGCTGCGGCGCGTTTTTCGACGTTCATCGCGTCGAGAAAGGCTTGCGGCGCGATGCCGCGAAACGATTTTTGCCACGAATCGACGTGCACTTTCGCGATTTGCGGCACGTCCTCGATCGTCGCCGGGCGGTATTTGAAATTATTAGAAATGTCTTGGCGCGATTCGATTAATTGCCGCGCGCGCTCGAAATCTTCCGGCCTATCGACGCCGATCGAGTTTTCGGCGACCTCGACGACCTTGATGCGCGCGCCGTTTTCGAGCGCGCGGAGCTGTTCGAGCATCTCCGTTTTTTCGAGCGCGGTCTGCGCCAATTTCGTAAACTTCAACAAATATTCGCGGCGGTAAACGTAAAGTCCGGTGTGTTTGCGAAACAGCGCGAGCAGTTCCGGGTCGCTTTCGAGCGCGGTTTGCAGCGAGCCGTGTTTCTGGACGGCTTCGCGCGGAAACGGAACCGGCAGGCGCGAAAAATAAAGCGCGAAACCGTTGCGGTCGATAACGACTTTGACGGCGTCGGGGCTTAAAACGTCGCGCGCCTCTTCGATTTTCTCGCAGGTCGTCGCGATGTCGACCGTCTCGTCCGCGAGAATCGCTTCGACCGCCTTTTCGATCGTCGCGGGCGAAATCGTCGGCTCGTCGCCCTGCACGTTGACGACGATCGAATTTTCCGGGAAATTTTCGGCGACCTCGGCGAGCCGGTCGCTGCCCGACTGATGCTCCCGGGAAGTCAACACCGCTTCGTTGCCGCTGTTTTTCACGACTTCGAGAATCCGCTCGTCGTCGGTCGCGACGACGACCCGGTCGATGTTTTCCGCCTTTCGGGCCCGTTCGAGCGTGTGCAAAATCAGCGGTTTGCCGGCTATTTCGAGCAATAATTTCCCCGCCAATCGCGTCGATGCGTAACGCGCCGGAATGACTGCAAAAACTTTTTGTCGGTGATTTTTTCCGTGTTGCTCCACGGGATTTTAGGTTAGCACTAAAAGTTTTAAGTTCCAAGTTTGAGGCTTCAAGTTTTTTCTTTGCTCCCTGAAATCAAATTGGTTAAACTCGAAATCGTGCAACACGAACAATTTAATAATTCTGATTTCAGCGTGCCGCCGGTTAAAGAGACGGTCGGAATCGGTTACGGAGGCGCGCCCGCATCGCCGAACAATCCGCCCTGGAACAGTCTGGTCGCGTTCGGCGTCTGGCTTTTGAGCGTGCTGGCGATCGTGCTTTTTCCGGTTTTCTTTGTCGTTCCGTATGTTTTGATGAACCGCGAAATGGCGCTCGAATCAATTCAGACCGATAGCACGGCGATTCTTTTGAATCTGCTGGCGATCGTTCCGGCGCACCTCTTCACGCTCGGCATCGCGTGGCTCGTCGCGACCAGAAACGGCAAATTTTCACTCGGCGAAACGCTCGGCCTCGAATCGGGCGGTTTTCGCTGGTGGTTTTACCCGCTCGTGCTGATCGCTTTTTTCGCGGTCGCCGGCACGGTCAATTATTTCATTCCCGAAGGCGACAACGAATTACTTAAAATTCTGCGCAGCTCGCGCACGGCGACCTACATCATCGTCGTGCTGGCGACATTTACCGCGCCGCTCGTCGAAGAAGTCGTTTACCGCGGAATTTTATACTCGGCGCTGCAAAGAACGATCGGCGTGGCGGGCGCGATCGCGCTGGTGACTTTTTTCTTCGCCGTGGTGCATGTTCCGCAGTACTGGGGCAGTCCCGGAACGATTCTTTTGATTTGCCTGCTGAGTCTGGTTTTGACGCTGATCCGTTGGAAAACCGACAATCTTCTGCCGTGCATCGTGATGCACACGATTTTTAACGGCTTGCAGTCATTGGTTTTGGTCGCCGAACCTTACCTGCCCAAAATGGATACCGTCATTCAGGATCAGGCGGGCATGATTCTCAGACTCTTCAACTGAAAAAAGCGGGAGTTCTTAACCCCCGCTTTTTTTACTTTTACTTTTTTTACTTTTAATCGATTCGGCGATTTTCCTTCGTTTCGGTTCTGCTCGGCACCGTCGGGAATGACGGCTGCGCGGGCGCCGATCTCGTTTCGGACGGCGTCGAAGTCGGGAACGACGTGCCGTTCGATCTTGAATCGTCGCGGCTTCTGACGGTCGGATTCCAGCCGCCGCCGTTATCGTTCTGCGACGCGGTGCTGCCTCTTGTCACGCCGCTGTTACCGATGCCCTGGTTATTTTCGAACCGCTGAAAGGACGGGATTCGATTTCTCGTGTGCGCTTCACTCGGCTGCTGCGGCTGCTGCGGCGTCACCGGCGGGGCGGGCGAATAATAAACGCGCGGCGGCAGCGGGCAGTGGTAAATATTGAATCCGTAACCGTAACCGTAGGGCGAGCTCCAGCCCGAACCGAACGGCAGAAAGCACCAGCGCCGCGTGAAGGAATCGAAAACCCAGAGCCCGAACGTGCCGAACATATTCCAGCCGCCGCTGTTGTACGAGCTCAGCAGCGAACTCGTCAAAGCATTGCGCTGCAGACGCTTATTGATTTTCGTCGCCTCCTTGGCGCGCAGATCGCTCCAAATGTCGAACTCGTCCTTGTTGTCGCGGTCGAATTTGGCGACGCCGGCCGCCGCTTTGCCCTTGATGATCGCCGTTTTGCCGGCTTTCAGTTCCGTTTCGTCGTCGCCGAACACGACTTTTCCTCGCCAAACCGAAAGCTTGCCGCTGCCGTCCGCCAGCACGTCGACGCGGTAGACGCCCGATTTCGTCAAGACGATGTCCGCATCCGGCAAATCGAGCGAGACCTTAAATTCCGTGTCGGCATAAACCTCGAAAATCGCGCTGCCGGCCGATAACCTCAACTTTAAGTTGTCCAAATCGGTCGACTGGAATTCGAATTCCGCGTTCGAGCCGAGACGGACGAACGAGCCGGGATTCAGCAGAATTTCGGCTTTTCCGTCGGCGCCGGTCGACACTTTATCGCCGACCTCGACCTGATCGCTGTTTAATAAAAGTCCGCTCTTGCCGTTTTTGCGGACGATCGACACTTTTCCCTCCATGTAATTGACGCCGCCGGCTTTGGCTGAAATAACGTACGTACTTGCGGCGGCCGAAACGATTTTATCGTCCTGCGCGAACGCAAAACCAGAAAGCAATAGCCCTAAAAAAGCTACCGCAGCGGTTGAAAGCAGACTTTTTTTCATTTTTTTACTCCTTTTGGACAGAAATTTGAAAAGATTTTAACTCTTTTACGCTAAATAGACAATTTTTTTCGTCTAACGGTTACGGCGGAGTTAAAATAACCGGCGGCGCAAAATATTAGAACAACCTTTAAGTCGGGAACGTAATCTAAAAAATTGCTTGCGGAAGTTGGACAAGCATTTTGATAAAGAGGCAATTATTATGGCAACTTATAAAGACCCTGTAAAATGTTTCGCGCCGCTCGAAGTCGTCGAGCGCCTGCTCGAAATCCGCAGCGAGCTGGGTTACGCAGAAGTTGTTTATCTGGATAGCTCGCTCGAACTGGCACAGTTTTTCGATGCCTTCGGGTTTGACGTTTACGCATTATCGACGTCGACCGACAAATTGAATTACGGTGATTACCAAACGCCGATCGTGCCGGGCGGCGACGCCGTGCACAATTCGCTGACGGGGCACTAAAGTTTTACGATTTTCAATACAACTAAAGAAGGAACGCGGGAAGGTGATTCAAGCATTTTTTGAAAAGCCTCCCGCTTTTTTTATGTTTTGAGTCGTGCCCGAAAAGGCCATTCAAGGCTTATAAAGCCTTGACGATAAACAATGTCCCGTCGTCGTCCAAAAATTTCCTTTCCGTAAAATCCGCGACGCCTTTGCGAATGAAATCGATCATTTCCTTGGCCGGCAAATCGATGCCTTCCAAAACCCTCTTAACCAATCTTTCGCGACCGAATTCTTCGCCGTCTTCGCGGGCGGCTTCGGTGATGCCGTCGGTGTAGAGCACCAGCACCTGCCCTTTTTCGAATTTGATGAAATGCTGGTGGTAGCGCATTTCGCGGAACATGCCGAGCGGCAGATCGCCGTATTCGACGAAACGGTAATCGCCGTTCGGTTTGATTAAAAGCGGCGGATTATGTCCGGCGTTCGAGAAAACGAAGGTTTTGTTCGTCGCGTCGAGGCTGCCGTAAATCGCCGTGATGAATTGGTGCGATTCGACCGAATCCCATAAAAGATTGCTGACTTTCGAGAGCGCGATGTTCGGCGCGTAGCCGATCTGCACGGCTAAGCGGAGCGACGCGCGCAGAAAGGCTGTCAAAAGCGCCGCCGGAATTCCCTTGCCGACGGCGTCGGCGACCATGATGCCGATTTGGTCTTCGACGATTTTCACCCAGTCGTAATAATCGCCCGAAACTTCTTCCGCCGGAAAAATATAAGCGCTGATGTCGAAATCCTTGACTTTCGGGTCGTGGTCGGGCAGCAGTTCGAGCTGCACTTTGCGCGCGATCTCGAGCTGCGCTTCGAGCCGTTTTTTCTCGACGACCTGCTCGTAAAGCTCGGCTTTTTCGATGATGATCGCGACCTGCGAGGCGAGCAGCTGCAAAAGCTGCAGATCGTCGTCGGTGTAGGAATTGAGCGCGTCGCTTTCGAGGTCGAAAACGCCGATCACTTGGTCGTTCGAGATGATCGGCACGGCGAGTTCGGAGCGCGTCTGCTTGCGCGCGTGAAAATAACGCGAATCCTTGTGCACGTCGGGCGAGATGACGGGCTTGCCGGTCTGCGCGACGTAGCCGATAAATCCCTCGCCTAATTTTATGCGCGGCTCGACGAGCGCGAACGGGACTTTGTATCCGCGGATCGCTTTCGATTTGAAAATATAAGGGTTTTCCGGCGCGCGGTGCTGATCGACGAGGTAGATTCCGGCGGCGTCGTAATGAATCAGCGAGCCGAGCGTGTCCATGACGAGCGTCAAAACCTCGTCGACGTCGAGCGAACGGCTGATTTTTTTGGTGATGTCGAGAAGCATCCGCAGCTTGTCGATCGTCGTCAGCTGCGGGTCGGGATGTGAACTTTTTTGATTGGAATCGTTCATTGGCTGCCAGTCAATCGTAAACCGTAAATTGTAAAACCTGCATTATTAAGAATCAACAAACAACTTACGATTCGCGATTGACCATTAACGACCTTTTGTATTCGTCCCAGAGCCGCGAAACTTTCATGCGGTATTCGACGAGCTCGCGGCTGACGTTGAAATGCCGGGCGATTTCGCGCGAGGATTTTCCCTGCAAAATCATGCGGCGCAGCGCCGAGTAAGGCACGAGCGCCGCCGCGCCGACCGAATAAGCTTCCTCTTCGATTTCGGCGTGGTAATCGCGCGCGATGACTTTGCCTTCGCGATTGTAATTTTTAACCTGAAGCCGCGACGGTTTGTGACCGAGAAAAACGTGGCTGATTTCCTCCATCAAAGTCGCGTTCTGCCGGTTCGCGCCGTGCGTCGGGTTGAGAATAATCAGTTTTCTGCCGTCGGGCAGTTTCTGCGAACAGGCGCCGCCCGACCATTTATCGCTCGCGTCCGTCAAGAGGTGCTGTTTCGTTTCCTCCGACAAAAACGGCTCGATCTGCTCGAATGAAGCGACCAGAAGATTCGCGTACTTCGCCAGATCAAACGGATTCAAGGGCTCGTCGTCGCGCCGCAGACCGGCGAAATCGCGCAAGCCCAGCGCCTTTATTTCGTAATTTCTGCCTTTTCTGGTCGGCGGAAGATTTTCGGTATTCACGAAAAAAGATTATACAATATTTCCTAAGGCAAAGAATTAAAGACGCAAAAGCAATAAGTTTATCGTCTTTTGCGTCTTTGCCTCCTTGCGTTAAAACCCGCCATTTTTTCGGTTATAATCTAAATTTTAACCCGACGGAATCGACTTCCTTGAACTCCGAATCGACGTCCTCGTCCGAAAGCGCGACCCGGTAGTTTTTCGATTGTTTTTGCTGGGTGATCAAAAGATCGTCCTTTGTCTTGAGCAAATCCGCGCGGTTATAAACCGAGATTTCAAAGTTGTACCCGTGCGTGATCGCGTCCTTCGGGCATGCCTCGACGCAGAAACCGCAGAAGATGCAGCGTCCGTAATCGATGTTGTAAACCTTCGCGTAGCGTTCGTCGCGTCCGATGCGGTCTTCGTACGGGCGCGGGTCGTTTTCCGCTTCGATATAAATGCATTCCGACGGGCAGGCGGCGGCGCACAAATAGCAGGCGACGCATTTTTCCTTACCGTTTTCGTCGACGTGAAGAAGATGCTGCCCGCGATAGCGCGGCTGCACCGTGATCGGAACGTCCGGATATTGAACCGTCCATTTTTCTCTCGGAATCTCGGAGAGCGTGCGCGTCATTCCTTTGATTACCGCGACGGCTGATTGAATAACATCTGTGAAAATATTTGCCATAAATTTTTGCCTAGCAAAATTATAACAGGAAAAAACTCGCCCGTTCAAAGCCGCCGGCGCGCCGCTTGATTCCGCCTATCTTGCAAGCATTCCTCCCATTCCGATAACGAACACCAGAATGTAATAACCGACTCCGACCAGAAAGAAAAGTCCGCCGAGAATCATTCCGACGATCGCCAGCGTTTTGCCGCCGTACTGGTTCGGGGCGTTGTTGGCGTTTTTCATGCCCAGAAAGCCCGTAATCAGCGCCACCAAACCGGTGATCGGCGAAACGTAGCAGCAGACCGAAAGGATCCCGAAGACGAGCGACACGATCGGCAGCGTCTGATTGACGCCGGAGACTGCCGCCGGCGGCGGCTGAAACGGCGTGTTGGCGCCCAAGCCCTGATCGCCCCAACCTTGTTCGGGCGAGGGCGGCGGCGCCCATTCGTTTTGCTGCAAGGGCTGATTCGTGCCGAATCCCTGATTCATCTGATCGAACTGCGAAGCGGCAGACCCGAATTGATTGGCCGGCTCCTCGAACGTCGGTTTCGGCGGATCGAACGACGTTTGCGGCGTTTCGTAAGGCGTCTGCGGCGGATCGAACGGCGATTTCGGCGCGTCAAAGGAAGAAGGCTGCCCGAACGGCGATTTCGGTTCGTCGAAGGTCGGCTTCGGCGCGTCGAACGGCGAGGACGAAGGCGCGTCGGACGGTTTCGAAAACGGCGAATCGTTGATATACGGCGATTCGTCCGACTTCGGCGCGCTGCCCGCATCCCACGGATTCTGCATGACCGTTTGCGGCGGTTCCTCTTCATCCTTTACCACCTTCGGCGACAAATCGCCGAAGCTCGGCGGGCTCAAATTCGGCTCGTTGAATTTCGGCGGTTCGGGCTGAAACAGCGTCGGATCGTTTGAATAATCTTTCGGCGCTTCCGGCAGCGGATCCTTCGGCTGCGAAAAGCCGCCGTAAGGCGACGAGGGCGCGTCCGATTTGATTTCCTTTTTGATGTCTTCGAATTTCGGCGAATCGTCTTCCAAAATCGGTTTATTCTGCCCGATCGGCGTTGCCACCATCGTCTTTAAAGGATCAAACTCCTGTTCAGGAAGCTGCAGCAGATCGTCGCCGTCATCTTTGTCCGCCGAATTTCCGACGACCGTTTTATAAGGGTCTGACTGCGGAATCGAAGCGGCGATGTCTTCCTGGCGCACGACCGTTGTTTTTAAAGGATCTTCCGCCTGAGATTCTCCGACCGCACCGACGAGCGGCGTTCCGTCCGTCTGACAAAAACGCATAGTATCGGGAAATTCTTTTTGGCAATTCGGGCACTTTTTCATCTGTTTTTCGTCCTTCTTTGAGTTGGCTGTAAGCTGACTGGATTGATCGAAGTCGACTGAGTTGATTTTGCATTTACGCGCTGAACTTTAGTCAACCCAGTCAACTTCTACAACTTCCTGCAACTTTTATAGCCTTTTACTTAAACTAATTCAAGTTTACTGAAGAAATATGCGATTTCGATCGCGGCGTTTTCGTCCGAATCCGAACCGTGCACCGCGTTTTCGCCGATCGAACCCGCAAACTCTTTGCGCAGAGTGCCTTCCGCCGCTTCCGCCGGGTTCGTCGCGCCCATCAGGTCGCGCCACGCCTTGACGGCGTTTTCCTTTTCGAGCGCGAGCACGACGCACGGCCCGCTCGACATGAACTCGGTCAATTCGCCGTAGAACGGACGCTCCGCATGAACGGCGTAAAAACCTTCGGCGTTTTTCTTCGTCTGATGAATGAGTTTCATGCCGCGAATCGTAAAGCCGTCGGCTAAAATTCTGTCGATGATTTTTCCGGTGTGCCCTTTTGCGACCGCATCGGGCTTGATGATTCCAAATGTTAAATTACTCATTATTTATTTGTTGTTTTCCTCTTTATGATTTTATTTTTCCCTTATCCGCACCCGCAGGCGTTCAGGTCGAGATTTAATTTAACTCGCTTCCTTTCCATTAATTCCAGATTATCGACGACCGTATAACAACCGACCGAGCCTGAAATGGACAGCGAAGAAGTCACTCGATACCGACCTGCCGGAAGAACAATTTTGTAGTTACCTTTTGCATCGGTTTTTACTGAATACTGTTTGTATTTTTCATCGGTTATATTCACGTAAACGCCGGCGACCGCCTTTTTCGACTCTCTGACGTTGCCGCTCAACGTAATCATGTTAAGGCTTCGGCTTTTTGGCGCTTTCGTCTTTCCGCCGGCTTTCACAAAACTTTCAACCTGCGCGTTTGCCAGCATAGCCGTGCCCAAAACCAAAATCGCAATCATTAAACCATTCATAGACTAACCTCCGATCAATTTTTTAACATTACTGATGAGTCGAAAGGCGGTTTTGTTGTTATTGCTCAAAAAAAATAAATTCACGCGCCCCGCCTTGCCGGGCGCGTTGCGGTCGGCCGCTTTCATTTCCGAGATGATTTTGAACCAGACCGGGTGCCGCGCGGGAAATCGCCCGCGATTACCCGGTTTTTAATCCGAACCATTCTTTAAATTCTTCGCCGATCCGCGCCGGTCGAAGCGTTTTCCGATCGATCAAACACCAGACGCTACGCGCTTTGACCAGTAAATCGTCGCCGCGTCTTATTTCCGTGAACCGCTCCCACTGCACTCTGGTCGGCTCGCCGACCCAGGTCGTGACCGACACTTCCTCGTTTTCAAACGTCTGCCGTTTATAATCGATTTCGTGACGCGTCAGCATCCACGTGTATTTTTCGCGAATTTCCTCGCTCGCCACCGAAAACCAGTGCGCGACCGCCGCGTCCTGAATCCAGCGCACGTAGGCGACGTTGTTGACGTGCCCCTGCTCGTCGATGTCTTCGGGCGAAACGCGAAAGGCGCGCGAAAACTTCATTGCAGGTTGAGCGTCAGGGCGCCGATTTGCGAGTACATTTTCATAAAATCGAACTCGTTCCAGGCTTCCGTGATCTTGCCGTCCTTTATTTTAACGAACGTCAGACCGGTGAATTCGATCGGCTGATTGGTCGGCGCGATGCCTAAGCCTTCGCCGGCGTGCGTCGCGCGGACCGTGCAGCGCGCCGCCATTTTATCGCCTTCGGAAATCGTCTCTTCGACCGTGATCTGCAGATCGGGATACGCCGCCAAAAACGCGCGATGCAAGGTTTTGAAGGCTTCCGGACCGCGCAGCGGATTGCCGTCCGCGTCGTTCAAGCCGTTGGCGACGCCGTCCTCGGCAAACATTTCGTCGATCGCCTTTTCGCTGCGTCGATTCCAAACTTCCTCAAACCAGCGATGCATAAAGGTTTCGTATTCCGCCATAAGCTTTCCTCCTGACAAGGTTTTTATTTATCCAGCTCTCTCAACTCCCTCATTTCGACCAGAGATTGATAACCGACCGGGTCGCGGAGTTTCCAAATGTCGGCGATTTCCGGATCGTCGAGGATTTTTGATTCGCGGTCGCCGTCGCAGTCATGCAGTCTCGCCTTGAAATCTTCGGGATGCCCTTCGACCCGTTCGATTCTTAATTTATCGCACGGCGCGAGTTTTTCAAGCGCGGCGACGAGCGGCTCGTTCCAGTCTTCGACCTTAAAGCCCAATTTGGAGTTCGTGCCCGCGGTTTCGACGCGCACGTACCCGCCTTCGTATATATCATCGATAAAGAAAACGACTTTGTCGCCCTTTTTCAATCCGTCGAAATCCTCGCTGCGGATGACCGAGCCGACCGTGATTTCGGTTGAATCGGGCAGATTGCGAAAAATCTTTTCGACCTTGATCGCGCCTTGAACGTATTTTCTCGGAAACGGGAAGCCGTCGGATTTTTTTTCGGCGACGTTCTCGACCTCGACGACCGTTCCGCCGAAAACCGCCTCCCATCCATTTCCGGCGACGCCTTGCGGCGTCGCCCAGTACAGCGTCGGAATTGTGAAGGAGCCGTCAGGTCTTTTATGTAATTGAGGCCTCGAAACGACTTCGTTTGCGGGCGTCGAACTGACCGGCGGCGGCGAATCGGCGCTGGTCGCCGGAATCGAAAAATTTGCCGGGCAGCCGCTCAATAAAAAAACCGCCGGCAATATAAATTTAATCATCGTCATCCATTAAACCCTTATCACCGGCGTTTATCGTTTTAAACGGTCGCTTTTTGCCCCAGAACTTCCTGAATCGCCTTGCCGATGTCCGCCGGCGATTGAACGACGCGGATGCCGGCTTCGGTCAACGCCTTCATCTTCTCGGCGGCGGTGCCTTTGCCGCCCGAGATGATCGCGCCGGCGTGCCCCATGCGGCGTCCCGGCGGCGCGGTCTGCCCGGCGATGAACGCGACGATCGGTTTCGTCACGTTTTCTTTGGCGAACGCGGCGGCGTCTTCTTCCGCCGTGCCGCCGATCTCGCCGATCATGATGATCGCGTCGGTTTCATCGTCCGCCTGAAACAATCTGAGCGCGTCGGTGTGCGTCGTGCCGATGATCGGGTCGCCGCCGATGCCGATCGCGGTCGATTGCCCGAGGCCGGCGGCGCTCAATTGTCCGACGGCTTCGTAGGTCAGCGTTCCGGAACGCGAAACGACGCCGATGCGGCCTTCTTTATGAATATGCCCGGGCATGATGCCGATTTTGCATTTGCCGGGCGAGATGATGCCGGGGCAGTTCGGTCCGATCATGCGCGTTTCCTTATCGCGCAGAAATTCCCTGACCTTCACCATGTCGGCGACCGGAATGCCCTCGGTGATCGCGACGACGAGCGGAACGCCGGCGGCGGCCGATTCCATGATCGCGTCCGCCGCGAAGGCGGGCGGAACGTAAACCACGGACGCGTTCGCGCCGGTTTCCCTGACGGCTTCGGCGACGGTGTTGAAAACCGGGACGCCTTCGTGCGTCGTGCCGCCTTTGCCGGGCGTCACTCCGCCGACGACGTTCGTGCCGTAATCGATCATCTGCAAGGTGTGAAAAGTTCCCTCTTTGCCGGTGATGCCCTGAACAATAAGCCGCGTGTTTTTATCAACTAAAACGCTCAAAATCTGTTTCTCCTCGGTAGTTAAATTAGCATGAATTAAACAATGTGAAAGTATATCACGAGAGGCGTTTTAGTTGGCAACCAGCGAGTTTGGGAAGTTCGGGAAGCAAAGACGCTTTAACGTTGCCCGAACTTTCCCGACCTCTTGATCATTCTAAACTTTTTAGAAACTTTCCGGTTAACGATTACGTTACCAATATCGTCTATATTTTCGGGCAATTTTAAATTAATAAAAATCTTCCAGAATTGAAACCGATTTGAGGTTCAGGAATCGGGTTTTTATCGAAAGACCGATCCGAAATCCGAAATCTAAAATTCAAGAATCGCTATGCGGCAATTATATTCGTTTTATTCCGACGCTTTCTGGATCGCGCTCAAATCGATCCTCGAACATAAACTGCGCGCCTTTTTGACGCTGATCGGCATCATCATCGGCGTCGCGGCGGTCGTCGTCGTCGGCGCGTCGATCAGCGGGCTCAAAACCTACGTCATCGACAAGGTTTCGAAGGTTCTCGGCTCGAACCATTTTATGGTGACGCGCATGGCGAACATGGGCCGCATCTCGGACGAAGAGTTCGAGAAGCGCAACCGCCGCAATAAAGACGTGACGTGGGACGAATATCAATACATCCGCGACAACTGCAAGATGTGCCTGATGATCGGCGCGGCGATGCAGTCGGGCACGGAAATCAGCCAGAACGGAATCGAAATGCCGTCGGTGCGCATCGCCGGCGTGACCGCGAACATGGTCGATATCGAGGACAAGACCATCAATCAGGGACGCTTTTTCTCGGACGCCGAAGTCGAGCGTTCCGCCAAAGTCTGCGTCATCGGCACCGACGTGCAGGAAAAATTTTTCCCGAACCAGAATCCGCTCGGACAGACGATCCGAGTGCGCGGCGTGCCGCTGCAGATCGTCGGCGTCGAGGAAAAACGCGGCTCGTTTTTCGGCGATTCGATGGACCGCAACATCTACATGCCGCTGACGGTTTTCAACCAGATTTTCAGTCGCACGGGCGGTCTTCAGGTGCACGGCAAAGCCGCCAACGCCGAAACTCTGCCGGACACGATCGAAGCCGCGCGCCAGACCCTGCGCAACCGGCGCGAACTGATCGGCAGCGAGGAAGACAATTTTTCGATCGTCAACACGGACGAATTCAATTCGCAGATGGATCAGTTTACGAATGCCATCGCGGTCGTCGTCATTCCGATCACGCTGATTATTTTGGTCGTCGGCGGCATCGTCGTCATGAACATCATGCTCGTTTCCGTCACCGAACGCACCTTTGAAGTCGGGCTGCGCAAAGCGCTCGGCGCGACCCGAAAACAAATCCTGCTGCAGTTTCTGATCGAATCGGCGCTGCTCTGCGTCACCGGCGGAATTTTGGGCTTGATTTTAGCCGCCGGCGCGACGCAGGTCGTCGGCGCGCTGCTCGAAATGACGATGACGATCACGTTTTTCTACATGGGGCTGTCGGTCGGGATTTCAAGCTTTATCGGAATTTTGGCCGGACTTTATCCGGCGTGGAAAGCGGCGCGGCTCGACCCGATCGTCGCATTAACTAAAAACTAGTGGTCGGTGGTCGGTGGTCGGTGATCAGTTGAGATTGAATCTAAACAAAGTCTTGATTGACATTCTACCGAGTACTGACCACCGACCACCGACCACTGACTACTATGTTACTGACAAGTTCATTACCGAAAGAAGTCTTAAAAATGGCGCTCGACAGCATCATGGGGCACAAGTTCCGTTCGGCGCTGACGATCCTCGGCATCGTGATCGGGCTGATTACCGGCATCGTCGTCTTTTCGATTCTGACCGGCATGCGTCAATCGATCGTCTCGATCATCGAGGAATACGGCTCGAACAATATCTACGTGTTTCATCTTTCGACCGGTTTCGGCCCGCCGAACCGCGACGAGCGCAACCGCAAGCCTTTAACGAGCGAAGACGCGAACGCGATTCTGGCGCAGTCCACGACCGTCGAGGACATCGCCGAAATCGCGGTCAATATCGGTTCGTGGGGCAGCGGGTTCGACGACAACCTCGTTTACGAAGGCAAAAATTACCGATGGGCGCTGACCGACGGCGTGACGCCGAATTACATGCAGATCGCGAACGTCACCCTGCGGCAGGGACGCTGGATCACCGAATCGGACAATTACCAGCGGCGCAACGTTTTAGTCGTCGGCGTCAACACGGTCGAAGCGCTGTTTCCGAACGAAAAGGACGACGTCGTCGGCAAAGTCGTGCGCATGAACGGCACGACCTGGGAAATCATCGGCGTCATCGAAAAGCGCAAGAACGGATTTTTCGGCGAAAACGAGGAAGACCGCAAAGTCTTTATGCCGTTTCGCACCGCGCGCAAGGCCGCGCCGACGCGCGACGCCGTGCTGCACATCATTCAGGCGAAGTCGGGACAGCTCAACGACGCCGTCCTCGAAGTCGAAGGGATCCTGCGCCAGCGCCGCGGCGTCAAATACGGCGAGCCGAACAACTTCGACATCAAAACCGCCGACAATTTCATCGCGCAGTTCGACGGCATTTTAGGCGGCGTCGGCGCGGCGGCGATCGCCATCTCATTGCTCGGGCTGCTCGTCGGCGGCATCGGCGTGATGAACATCATGCTCGTTTCGGTGACGGAAAGGACCAAGGAGATCGGCATCCGCAAAGCGATCGGCGCGACCAAAGGCGCGATCATCCTGCAATTTCTGCTGGAAGCGATGACCTTGACGTTTTTCGGCGGTCTGATCGGCGTCGTGCTCGCCGTCGGCATCAGCAAATTGATTATGGCGATTTTCCCGTCGATGCCCGCTATCATCGAGCTTTGGGCGATCGGCGTGGCGCTTGCCATCTCGGTCGGCATCGGTCTGGTTTTCGGAGTCTTCCCGGCGTGGAAAGCCGCGCGGCTCGACCCGATCGAGTGCCTGCGCTACGAATAAAGCGTCGAATCGATTAAAAAAAAGAGAAGCGTTTGTGATTTTCCCAAACGCTTCTCTTTTTTTTGGTAAAAGTTTTCTTTATTCCAGAACGATCGTCTGCTCGTACTGCGGAACGATCACCTGCCAGCCGAAGCGGTCGTTGATGTGCTTCGCCATCGCGGCGGCGGCGTCCGGTTCGCCGTGCGTCGTGAAGACCGTGCGCGGCGCGGCGGGCAAACCCGACAGCCAGCGCAGAACCGTTTTCCAGTCGGCGTGCGCGGAAAATTCTTGTACCTGCTCGACGTGGCAGCGCACCGGCACCCATTGTTTCATGACGCGCACTTCGCGCTCGCCGCTCTGAATGCGGCGTCCCAAAGTTCCCGCCGCCTGATAACCGACGAAGATCAGCGTCGCGTTCTCGTCGGGCAAAATCCGCAAAGCGTGATGCAGCACGCGCCCGCCGGTCATCATGCCCGAAGACGAAATGATGATGCGCGCGCCCTTCATCGAATTGAGGCGCTTCGATTCTTCGCGCGTCGAAGCCGTCTGCATCCAGTCGGGACGCAGCGGGTGAACTTTTTTCGCGAGGATCGAAGCGTATTCTTCGTCGTGTTCTTCGGAAAAGCGGTTGTAAACGGCGGTCGCCTGCGCCGCCATCGGCGAATCGACGACGACCGGCATCGACGAAATCGCTTTTTCGTCTTCGAGCTCGCGAATCAGATATAAAATCTCCTGCGTGCGCCCGACGGCGAACGCCGGAATCAGAATCGGCGCGTCGCGCTGGTGAGCCGCGTTGATGATTTCCGCGAATTTTTCCTTCGAAGTGACTTCGCCGTGCAGACGATCGCCGTAAGTCGATTCGCACATCAGGTAATCGCACGCCGGCGGCGGCGCCGGATCGGCGATGATCGGCTGATCGTAATGCCCGAGATCGCCCGAGAACAAGAAACGGATGCCGTCGGCGTTCGGTCGCGCGCGTTTCATCTCGACCAAAACCATGCTCGCGCCGATGATGTGTCCGGCGACGCGGAAGCTCGCCGTAAAACCCTCGGCGATTTCGTGTTCTTCGCCCGTGTTCGGCACCGGATTTAGCAGCTCAAAAGTTTTGCGCGCGTCCGCTTCGTCGTAAAGCGGCAAAGCCGGCTCGTGTTTGGTCAAATTATGCCGGTTGCGGTAATCGGCTTCTTCGGATTGGAGCCGCGCCGAATCGAGCAGCAGGATTTTCATCAGATCGGCGGTCGCGCGCGACGTGTAAACCTTGCCGTTAAAACCCAATTTTACGAGCCGCGGCAGATAACCGGTGTGGTCGATATGGGCGTGCGTGATGATGACGGCGTCGATTTCCTGCGGGTCGAACGGCGGGTCCTGCCAGTTCCTTTCGCGCAATTGCTTTTCGCCCTGAAAAAGCCCGCAATCGATTAAAACCTTTCTGCCGTTTGATTCGAGCAGGTATTTCGAACCGGTCACCGAACCGACGCCGCCGTAAAATGAAATTTTCGCCATAGAATATTTAATTTAAAACGGAAAACGGAAAATGGAAAACGGAAATAAGTTATAAATTTATTTTCCATTTTCCGTTTTTAATTTTTCGCTAACTTTTGGCGGTATCTTTGAGCAGCACCAGATCGCTGTTGAAGATCGCGCGGACGACGAAGAGTTTTTTGCCGTCGTTCGACCAGAGGAAGTTCGAGATGTTGCCGGACGTGAAATCGGTCAGCGGCTTTTCGTTTTTCCGGTCTTCCAGAGACTGGTTCCACAGATTGTCGATGCCGGATTTATTCAGATAGGTCAGCGATTTGTTGTCGGGCGAAAATTTGAATTCCGGGTTGATGTCCGATTCGTATTCCCGCGCCTCGCTCGATATTTTTTCGCCGTCGAAAGCGACGACCCGCACTTTCGGATGAATGCTCGGATTCCCGGCGTCGAATTCGAAGCTGTGAAAGGCGAGCTGCTTTCCGTCGGGCGAAAGTCTGGGGAAGAATTCCGATTTGCCGCTTTCCGGCAAAAGCGGCACCGCTTCGCCGCCATCGATCGAGACTTTCATCAGACGCGTTTTTCCGGCGTCGCTCGTCGAACGCATGAAAATCACCGAGCGCCCGTCCTTTGAAATCTGCAGCTGCGAATCGAAAACGCCCGGCACGTTCGTCAGCTGCACCGGATTGCTGCCGTCCGCGTTGATGCGCCAGACCGAGAAAACGCCCGAGCGGTTCGAATTGAAAACGATGTATTTGCCGTCGGGCGTCGCCGCCGGGTTCTGGTTGTACGCGCTGCCGGCGGTAAGCTGTTTTTCATTCGCCCCGTTTTCCTCGACCGAAAAAATGTTGACTTCCTTGCCGGTCTGCTTGACGAATAGAATTTTCCCGTCCGGCATCTGCGAAATGCCCGAGTAGCCGAGCAGATTTTTGTTTTCGGCGATCAGCTGGCGCATTTCGCCGGTCTGCGGCACGCGCGACCAGAGGCTCGAAATCGCGTCGATGCGCGTCACGACCATCAACGCGCCGTCCGCCGAAACGCTCACCGAACCGTAATCGGTCGTGTCGGAAGTGACCTGCCGCACTTCGCCGTCCGGATAAGAAACATGCCAGACCTGCGAATTTTCGCCGGCGTTCGCTTTTCCGACCAAAACGATGCCCGAACCGTTTTTCAGCCATTCGAAACCGCGCACGCCGAGCCAGCCCTTCTCGCCGATCACGGCCGGATTTTTGTCATCGAGCCCGACGGTCGCGAGCAGCACCTTCTGGTTGAGTTCGCTTTTGTGTTTGACCATGCCGACGAGAATCGCGTCTCCTTCGGGCGACCAGTCAATGCCGACGAACTGGTCGCAGGCGATTTCCTTGGTCTGCAAAAAATTCTGCGCGTTGCCGCCGTCGCTGTCGGCGACGACGATCGCGTCGCCGCCCTCGTTCGGATTGTGGCGGATGAACGCGAGCCGCTTGCCGTCGGGCGAAAACGTGACTTTCGAATCGACGTCGACGATGATCTTCGTGCTGTCGCCGCCGAGCGTCGGGATTTTAAAGAGCGTGCCGACGCCTTTGTCGACCGTCACGTAATATATGAAATCGCCGTCGGGCGTGAACGCCGGCTGGTAAAAATTGAGCATCGATTGCTGCACGAGCGGAATGATGTTGCCGGTCACGACCTGCCGCACGGCGAGGCTTTCCTTGCCGTCCTGCCGGTTGATGAACACGACGAATTTCCCGTCGGGCGAAATTTCCGCGAGGTTCGACGTGCCGTTGTCGGTCAGGCGCGAGGCTTGAATCGACTGAAAAACCGGCGTGCCGTTCGTGAAGATCATCGGCAGGTGGTAAAGACCGCCGAAAGCGATGATCGCGACCGAAAGAATCGCCGCGAACGGCAGCAGCCAGCCGCGTTTCCGTTTCCGGACGCCGGTCTGCTCGCCGGTTCTCGAAAACCCGCTCTCTTCGCGCGTTTTGTGTTCCGCGGAAATCGTCTGGTGCAGCAGCGTCTCGGTCTGATCGGTGTCGTGCCGCGGGATCATGACGGTTTTTGAAAATTGATGCAGGCGGTTTTCGCCCGAATTCTGCTCGACTTCGAGCCGCAGATCGCGCAGATCGAGCGCCAGATCCTTGATGTTTTGATAGCGCTCGCCGGATTTTTTCTTGAGGGCTTTGCGCACGATGCGCTGCAGTTCCTCGGGCACGTCTTCGAGCGGCGGCGGCTCGACGTGAATGACGGCGGCGAGCGAATCGCTGACCGTTTCGCCTTCGAACGGGTTTTCGCCGGTCAGGGTTTCGTACAACACGACGCCGAGGCTCCAGACGTCGGTGCGCGCGTCGGTTTCCTTGCCGCGCGCCTGTTCCGGCGACATGTATCGCACGCTGCCCATGACCATGCCGGGCTGCGTTTTGACGAGCCGCACGGTTTCGTCTTCGGCGCCGACGTTTTTTTCGAAAATCGGCTTCGCGAGCCCGAAATCGAGAATTTTGACGATGCCGTCGCGCCGGATCATGATGTTGTCGGGTTTGATGTCGCGGTGCACGATGCCGGCTTCGTGCGCGACGGCGAGCGCGTCGGCGACCTGTTCGCCGATCCTGACCGCATCGAGATAAGTCAGCTCGCCCGAGTTGATGCGTTCGCGCAAAGTCGCGCCGTCGACGAACTCGGTCGCGATAAAAAGCCGTTGGTCTTCGATGCCGACCTCGTAGATCGTAATGATGTTCGGATGATTGAGCGCCGACGCCGCCTTCGCTTCGAGCCGGAAACGCTCCGTGCGCTCCTCGTCGCAGCAGAATTCGGGAAGCAGCACCTTGAGAGCGACCTTGCGGCTCAGCTGCTCGTCCTGCGCCAGATAAACTTCGCCCATTCCGCCGGCGCCGATTTTTTGGCGAATCTCGTAACGTCCGAGTTTTGTCCCTGAAAGCATCGCGTGGTATCCCGTTTTACAAATTTTGCTGTTTTATTAAACGTTTCGAACCGGTAAAAAGTTTAGTTTAGATTGCAGAAAAGCGGCGGAAATCGAAACGGGGCGACGATTTTCCGAAACCGCCGCGCGAGTAAAAAACGTGCGCGTGCCACCCGCTCAGGTTCGCCGATTTCCGCAACTTCAATTCAACTTCCGCCAAATAAGATGCGGCGACGGGGCGAACTGTTAATGCGGCTCGAAAAAATATTTTCGCCGCGATGGGTTATTTCGGCACTGAACAGGGAGCCGCGTTTTGAAAATCAAGTCCCGTCGGGCGGGCTCCGCAAACAGCACAATGATTTATTGCAAGAACCGCGAGTATAAAAAAGAGTCCGCGAATATTCGCGGACTCTTTTCGGCGAAGTTCGGCGTCGAAGAAACCGGCTTCGAATTTCGCGCCGAAAATTTAATTCGAAAACTTCAGTTGACGAATTCCTTCGGAAACCAGATCACTTTGCCCTTTTCGGCGGATTTGTCCTGCGTTTTGCGAAAGAGCGCCGTTTTCAGTAATTGATTGGCGGTTTCGCCGTCGCGCCAGCAGGTCGCCGTGCCGAAATTGATGGTCAGATTGACGTATTCGCGCTCGGAAATCTGAAAAGGCGTCGAGACGAAGGCGCGCCGGATGCGTTCGGTCACTTCGAAGCTGATTTTTTCATTGGCGGTCGGCAGGATCGCGAGGAACTCGTCGCCCGCCGAGCGCGTCAGAACGTCCATCTGGCGCAGTTGTTTTTTGATCGTCGCGGCGGCGAACGCGAGCATCCGGTCGCCCGCCGCGTGACCGTGCCGCCGGTTGATGTCCGCGAAATTCGCGACGTCCATCGCCATGACGGTCAAGGGGCGTTCGTCGCGGCGGCGGATCGATTCGGCGAGCTGGTTTTCGAGCACCAGATAAAAGCCGCGCTCGTTCGGCAGATTCGTCAGCGCATCGGTCAGCGCGTTCGAGAGGTTCCGTTCGAACGCGCAGGAATTTGCGAAAAGCGGCGCGACGCGCGCGCCGACCGCCGTTAAAAGCGTCTTCGAAGCCTCGTCGAAAACCGCCGGTTCCGTGCCGTAAAGAACCAAAACGCCGAAGTTTTCCCCGCGATTGACGAGCGGAACCGCCGCCGCCGAGCGAAAATTTCCGACGATTTCCGCCGGGAAAACGCGTTTTTCATCGGCGAGCGATTCGTCGATTAGGCTTTTACCGCTGAAGAAGGCGCGCACCGCCAGACCTTTGTTCGTATCCGACCTAAAATTCATGAATTCGCGCGCATTCTCGCCGACCGCGTATTTGATCTGCAGAATATTGTCGCCGGTTTCGTCGTGCAAATATAAAACGCACGCCGCGAACGGCACGATTTCGTCGATCCGGCTCGCGACGAGGCGGAACATGTCGGAAAATTTCAGCGACGCGCCGAAAAATTCGCTCGCCTCTTCGAGCGCGAAAAGCTTGTCTTCGATCTCTTCATTAAACGCCGAAGTCGCTTCGGCGGACTGGAGGTTCGCCGCGCGCGTTCTCTGCCGGTAATAAAAAGCCGCGCACAACAGCGGGTAGGCGACGACGATGCCGGCGAAGATCGCCGTTTTCGTTTCAAAAACCAGCGCGGAATTCGAGACGAAAAACGTCGCGACGATTACCGCGAGGGAAAAGACCGTCGTGAGCATGATGGTGTCGCCGGCAAGTTTGACCGAAAATGAAGAATTCTGAAGACTTTTCATATATTGCAAAAATTTTGGGAAGGACTCTAAAGAGTGAGAAAGAAAAGGTTTCTGGGAAAAACCGTCAAACTAAAAGATAACTTTTCGCGCACCGGAAAGTCAACCTTAAAAAAGCGCGTCGTTTTCGGGTTTTGCGGGACGAAAATGTTAAAAAAATTTTGCGTTTTTTTTCACAAAAAGAGTTTATTTCCCATTTTTTGAGTTGACTTCACCTAATTTGCCTTTTATATTGTCCATTGTTCCAAAATTAGTGAGGAACTCGACTTTCCTAGGAAGGTCGTTAAACAAATAGATAAATATATTCTTTGAAGAAGACAGGAGAATTTAATCGAAATGAAAAAAGTAATTGCTCTTTCAGCAGTTTTAACATTAGGCTTATTGGGTGCGGCTTGCCCGGGCGGCGAAGGCAACACCAACGCCGGCAACGGCGCTTCGAACGCTAACAGAGCGACGACGAACTCGACCAATACTGGCTCGACCAGCAACACTGGCTCGACGACCAACACCGGCTCGACCAGCAACACCGGTTCGACGACCAATACCGGCTCGACCAGCAACACTGGCTCGACCAGCAATACCGGTTCGACGACCAACACGGGCGGCAACACCAGCAGAACCAACACGACGACCAACACGACGACCAACACCAACAGATAGTTTGGTCTTTTCGGACTGGTTAAAAATCAAGCACGTTGTTTTCGGACAACGTGCTTTTTTTATTTGAGTTTAGAAGCCCGCCTTCAACCGGCAAAAAACGCTCATGCCTAAAAAGCTTAAAGATCGGCGCGGAATTCTTTCAGTAGTTGCGACGGCCGCCTGAAGGCGGAAGTCTAAACTTAATCGAACTCCTAGCCTAATTGCGCGCGCAGTTCTTCGACCGCCGTCACCGGCTTTTGACAAGCGAAATTTTCGCAGACATAGGCGGTCGGTTTGCTGTCGATCAGATTTCTTTCTTTGAGAAGCGGAATAAAATCGGCGTCTGCGTCCGCGTTTTCAGCTAAAACGACGACTTTGTTGGGCAGATACGCGCGCCAGATCTCGTTTTTTAATTCATCCGAATCGCCCAAAATAACGATTTCCTTCGTCGGAACGAAATAAAATTCGAGCGCCGACAAAATCCTGCCGAAGCCCTGCGGGTAACGCCGCGCCTGCCCCGCCGCGAGCCGCAAAACCGTCGCGGCGTAGCGCTCGCAGCGTTCGTCGCCGGTTAGGCGCGCGAGTTTCAGCAAAACGTCCGCCGCGACCGAATTGCCAGACGGCGTCGCGTTGTCGAAAAAATCCTTTTTGCGGACGAGCAGCTTTTCGTGATCGTTCGCCGTAAAATAAAAACCGCCCGCATCTGCGTCCCAAAATTCGGCGATCAGATGGTCGGCGAGCCGTTTCGCTTCCCGCAGGTATTTGACTTCGCCCGAAACCTGAAAAAGCTCCGTCAAACCGTCGGCGAAATTCGCGTAGTCTTCGAGGTAAGCATCGAGCTTCGCTTTGCCGTCTTTCCAGGCGCGCAGCAGCCGCCCGCCCGTTTGCAGATTTTCGCCGACAAAATCGGCGTTGCGGCGGGCGATTTCGAGGTAGTCCGCGCGATCGAGAATCGCCGCCGCTTCGGCGAAGGTCGCGAGCATCAAACCGTTCCAGGCGGTCAATACTTTCTCGTCGCGAAACGGTTTGACGCGTTTTTCGCGCGCGGCGAAGAGTTTTTCGCGCCCGCTCTTCAAAACCTCGCGCAAACGTTCGGGCGCGATTTTCAGCGCGCGCGCCGTCGCGTCCAAAGTATATGAAACGTTCAAGATATTTTTACCCTCGAAATTCCCTTCCTCGGAAACGTCGTAATAAAAATTGAAAATCTGCGCGTCCTTTGCGCCGAGAATTTCTTCGATTTCCGCCGGCGTCCAGACGAAAAATTTGCCCTCGACGCCCTCCGAATCGGCGTCCTGCGTGGAATAAAAGCCGCCGCGCGCGTCGCGCATTTCGCGTTTTACATATTCGAGCGTCTCGACCGCGACGCGTTTGAAATACTCCTCGCCCGTCGCCTGAAAAACATGCAGGTAAAGGCGCGCGAGCTGCGCGTTGTCGTAGAGCATCTTCTCGAAATGCGGCACGAGCCAGACGGCGTCGACCGAATACCGATGAAAGCCGCCGCCGAGCTGGTCGTAAATGCCGCCTTCCGCCATCTTCCGCGCCGTTTTCGTCACCATTTCGAGCGCCGTTTCGTTTTTCGTCCGGTGATAATAACGCAGCAGAAATTCCATGCTCATCGCCGGCGGAAATTTCGGCGCGCCGCCGAAACCGCCGTTCGTACGGTCGAAAGAGCGGGCAAAAATTTGAAACGCCGCATCCGCAAGGCTTTCCGAAAGGTCTTCGCCCGAATCTTCCGAATGTTCGCCGCGCCGCATCTCGTTTAAAACCTCGTTCGCCGCCGTCAAGAGGTTTTCGCGCTTGTTTTTCCAGGCTTCGGCGACGCTCAGCAAAACCTGCCGGAAACTCGGCATCCGCGGATGCGGCGCGGGCGGAAAATACGTGCCGCCGAAAAACGGCAGCTTGTCCGGCGAAACGAACACATTTAAGGGCCAGCCGCCCGAACCGGTCGTCAGCTGCACGAAGTCCATGTAAACGCGGTCGACGTCGGGGCGTTCTTCCATATCGACCTTGATGCTGATGAAATGCTCGTTCATGACGGCGGCGATCGCTTCGTCTTCGAACGATTCGTGCTCCATCACGTGGCACCAGTGACACGCCGAATAACCGATGCTGACGAGCACCGGTTTATCCTCGGCGCGGGCGCGCTCGAACGCTTCTTCGCCCCACGCGTACCAATCGACCGGATTGTGCGCGTGCTGCAAAAGATACGGCGATGTTTCGTTGATCAGACGGTTCGTGTGTTTCTCGGAATTCGGCATAAAGCTATTTTTTCACAACGCGTCGGGTTCGGGCAATGAATTCCGGGGCGATTCGAATTTGGTATAATGCAGAATCCGCCTGTATTATGACGAAATCCAATCTGATAATTTTCGGCTACGACGAGCTGCTGCTCGAACTGATCGAGTTTTTTTCGCGCAAGAAATCAAAAATTTCGGCGGTCGTTTTTCCTTCGACCAGAAACGACTCGCGGGCGAACAGGATTCGCGAGATCGTTCGGGAAAAAGGTTTTACGATTCTCGAACAGCCGCCGCGCCGGCGCATTTCCGGATTCGCGGCGAAAATCCGCCGCCTGAAACCCGATTTGATTTATTCGTGGTCGTACCCGATGATTTTGCCGGAAGAAATAATCAAAATCCCGAAACACGGCGCGGTCAATCTGCATATGGGGCTTTTGCCGGAATACCGCGGCGTCAACGGCGTGCGCTGGGCGCTCATCAACGGCGAGGAAAAAACCGGCATCACGATTCACTACATGGATTCCGGCATCGATTCGGGCGCCGTCATTTCGCGCGTTTCCTTTCCGATCACGCCCGCGGACGACATTCTTTCGCTGATGATAAAATCGAAAACCGCCGGGCTTTATCTGCTCGAAAACGTCTGGCGCGACATCGCCGCGGGGCGCGTGAACGCCGTCGCGCAGGACGAATCGAAGGCTCGTTTTTACTCCTCTAAAATGTCGTCGCTCGAAGCGATCGACTGGTCGAAATCGAATACCGAGATTCACAATTTGATCCGCGCGTCGGCGATTCCGTTTCCGGGCGTTTACACGTTCTGGCGCGAGCGCAGGCTGGTGCCGAGAAAATCCGCGCCGATCGCCGGTTCCAGCGTTTCGAACGATTTCGGAAAGGTCGCGAAAATCGATTCCGAAAGCCTTGAAATCACGACCGGCGACGGGAATCTGCGTCTTTCTAATATAGAGATCGAAGGAGTTGCCGTAACGATCGAAGAATTATCGGAGTTGGGACTCAAAATCGGCGATCGGTTTCAAAATTCATAATCCCGCCGGCATATGACAGCTTTTTTCAGGTTCGAAATCCGGGTCACGAAGCTCTGAAATCCGGTTTCCGAAAATTGAACTGCGAAGCGGATTTTGTTATATTCAAGGCGTATTTTACCCAAATGACACCGCGTAGCATCTCCAAGCTGAAACCCGCTTCGCTGCGCCCGGAGCTTTTCGGCGGCGACTAATTTCCTGACGTTTCAAATTCGCGTTTTTACTAACCAGCATATTTAACGATTTGAGATGGAGGAAAAAAATGACACCGACAGCAGAAATCCAAAAACCGATCATCAAAACCGAACTTCCCGGACCGATTTCACGGGAAATCATCGCGGCGGACGCGAAATACGTGACGCCGAGTTACCCGCGGCCGGATTACAAATTAGTCGCCGAAAAAGGCTCGGGCGTCTGGCTCGAAGACCCGGACGGCAACGTCTTTTTAGACTGCAACGCGGGCGTCGCCGTCTGTTCGACCGGGCACTGCCACCCGGAAATCGTCAAGGCGATCGCCGACCAGGCCGCGACTTTGATCCACATGTGCGGCACCGATTATTATTACCGCCAGATGCCCGATCTCGGCAGAAAACTGAGCGAGATCTGCCCGATCGACGGCGACACGAAAACGCACTTCGCCAATTCCGGCGCCGAAGCGGTCGAAACCGCCTTGAAGCTCGCGATGTATCACACCAGGCGGCAGAAATTCATCTCGTTTTTCGGCTCGTTTCACGGGCGCACGCTCGGCGCGCTCTCGCTGACGTCGTCGAAAAAGGCGCAGCGGCTCGGCTTCATGCGGCAGGCACTCGACGTCGTGCACGTTCCGTACCCGAACAAGTTCCGTCATTTCGCCGACGATCTGCCGAGCACGGAAGAAAAAGTAACGAAAGACGTCATCAACTGGATCGAAAACCGGCTCTTTAAAACCACGACGCCGCCCGAAGAAGTCGCCGGCATCGTGCTCGAAGTCGTGCAGGGCGAAGGCGGCTACGTGCCCGCGCCGACCTCGTTCGTCAAGGAAATCCGCCGCATCTGCGACGAGCACGGCATCATGCTGATCGTCGACGAAGTGCAGTCCGGCATGGGCAGAACCGGCAAGATGTTCGCGCTCGATCATCACGAGGGCGTGATGGCCGACATCATGTGTCTCGCGAAAGGCATCGGCTCGGGCTTGCCGATCGGCGCCTGCGTCGCGCGCGCCGACATTATGGACTGGCATAAGGGCGCGCACGCTTCGACGTTCGGCGGCAATCCGGTCTGCATCGCGTCGGCTTTAAAGACGATCGAACTGCTCGAAAACGGTTTGACCGAAAACGCCGCAACGGTCGGCGATTATTTAAAGGCGGGCTTGGAAAAGCTGAAAGTCAAATACGACGTGATCGGCGACGTGCGCGGGCTCGGCATGATGCTCGGCGTCGAATTCGTCACCGACCGCGAAACCTTGAAACCGAATCCGGAACTGCGCGATCGAATCGAGATGGAATGCTTCAACCGCGGATTGATTATCTTAGGCTGCGGCACCTCGACCATCCGCTGGTCGCCGCCGCTGATCCTGACGAAAGAAAACACGGACGTCGCGCTCGAAATCTTCGACGAGGCGATCGCCGCTTCCCTGTAAAATTTAATCTCGGACTTAATAAAACCGTAAAGCGTCGAAAAGCCTTACGGTTTTATTGATTAAAAAAAACTCTTGCTATTGAAATTTGCCCTCTGCTAGTATTTAAGAGCTAAATCTTCAACCTTATTCTTCAGGAGCTTTCTAAATGTCAACAATTTATTCCCCCAGGTTGTCGTTCGTTCGGCAATCCGCTTTTCTTTTACTGCTCGCTTTTCTTTTTATTTTCTCTTTTTCATCCGCGATCCGGGCGCAACGCGAATTTTCGAAAGGCGCGGTTCGTCTGCTGAAAGAACGGAAAATTCATCCCGATTTGTATAAAGACAGATTTCTGCAGGAAGATCTTCCGATGCCTGCCGCGAGTTTCAATAAATCGAATCCGGGGAACGGCGATCTGGACCCGTCGTTTAACGCCTCGGTCACGGAAGGTTCGGGCTTCGTCGACGATTCGGTCGTGCAGCCCGACGGCAAAATCATCATCGCCGGTTCGTTTAACCGGGTAAACGGAGCGCGCGCCGGCAGCATCGCCCGCCTGAATGCCGACGGCACGCTGGACGCCGATTTTAACGCCGGTGCGGGCGCCAACGCGGCGATTCGCACGATCGCGCTCCAGCCGGACGGAAAAATCCTTCTCGGCGGCGCTTTCACGAGCTTCAATAATCAGACGGTGCGCCGCATCGTCCGCCTGAACGCGGACGGCAGCATCGATCCTTCGTTCAACCTGACGGTGAATTTCAATGCCCAGATCAACGACATTGTCGTTTTGCCCGATGGCAAGATTCTGGTCGGCGGTCAATTCACGCTCTTGACTTCCAGACTGGTCAGGCTGAACGGCGACGGGACCTTGTTCGATGCGGTCTCAAATAACGGCTCCGGATTCAGCACAATCAATAAAATGGCGGTGCTCGCGAACGGCAAAATTCTCGTCGCCGGTTCGCAAGTTCACGCGATCGTCCGGTTAAACGCCGACACGACGATCGACTCTTCCTTTAATCCCGGAACCTCCGCCAATTCCGCGGCGTATGATTTCGCCGTTCAGACCGACGGCAAAATCGTCCTCGTCGGCTCTTTCACGTCGTTTAACTCAACGAACACCGACCAAGTGGTTAGAATCAACGGCAACGGCAGTTTTGAAAAGGCTTTCGAATTTTTGAGCGACGTTGAAATTCAGAGTTCCGAAGTGAGCGCGGTCGCCCTGCAGCCCGACGGAAAAATCCTCGTCAGCAATTTTTACGCCAACGACGGCGGCTATGTCGGGCGCATAATTCGTTTTAACAGCGACGCGACTGTTGACGGAACTTTCATAACCGGCGACCTGAATCAGACATACGCCAATAATATCAACGTTTTGAACGACGGCAAGATTATGGTCGGCGGCGCCTTCGTCTTCTATAACGGGCAGCCGCGGATGCGCATCGTCAAATTGAATCAGAACGGAACCTTCGACAACGCGTTCAACCCGTCGGTATCGGTCTTCGGCTCCGTCTATGCGATCAAACGCCAAACGGACGGGAAAATCCTCATCGCGGGCGATTTCGAGTTCGTCAACGGCGTCCGAAGAACCGCGATGGCGCGGCTGAACGCCGACGGCTCGCTCGATAACAGTTTCGCGCTGCCGAGCGACGGATTCTTCGGCGACGTTTATGATTTCGAAATTCAGCCGGACGGCAAAATCGTGATCGGCGGGACCTTTTCCGGAAGCGCCGGTTTTCCGGCGTTTGCGTTCGCCCGAATCAATTCCGACGGCGCTTTCGACAACGATTTCGGCACCTTCACCAACATCGATTTATCGATGTTTCCGGTTTACGACGTTACTCTTCAGCCCGACAATAAAATTCTGGTCGGCGGAACGATAATGGATTTTTCGGGAAGCGGCGGAATCGATTACCTGGCTGCGGTGCGATTCAATTCCAACGGAAGTCTCGATAATAACTTTGCCAAAACCAGCGTTACTTCCGGCACCGGCGCCCGGGCGATGGCGGTTCAGCCGAACGGCAAAATCATCGTCGGCGGGACTTTTAGGTTCAGCGGAAACTTTCAGCGCGAGGGATTGTTGAGACTGAACGGCGACGGCACGCTCGACGGCGCGTCTTTCGGCGGCAATTCGATCGTGATGTCGATCAAACAAGCGGCTGACGGCTCGATCTATGCGGGCGGTTTTTATCTGACCAGACACAGCCCGGAAGGCGCGCTTATCACCACTTTCAACAACGGCGCGAATTTGAACGGTCAAATCCGCGCGGTCGAGGTTCAGCCGGACGGCAAGATTCTGATCGGCGGATTTTTTACGATCTATAACGGAACGCCGGTCAATCATTTCGCCAGAATCAACCCGGACGGCCTGCTCGATTCAGGTTTCAGCGCGGCGAACGGAACGACCGGCATCGTCCATGCGATTCTTATGCAGCCGGACGGCAAAATCCTCGTCGGCGGCACCTTTCTCGATTTTAACGGCGCGGAGAAACCCTCGCTCGCGCGGCTCGGAAACGCTTCGGTCGGCAAAGCCGCGCCGTTCGATTTCGACGGCGACGGAAAAACCGACGTTTCGGTATTTCGTTCGTCGAACGGCGAATGGTGGTACCAGCGCAGTTCGAATCTGGAGGTGCGCGCGGCGCTGTTCGGCGTCGGCACGGACAAGCTCGTGCCGGCCGACTACACCGGCGACGGCAAAACCGACCTCGCCTTTTTCCGACCCGCTTCGGGCGAATGGTTTATCTTGCGTTCGGAAGATAATTCGTTTCTCTCCTTCCCGTTCGGACAGGCGGGCGACATTCCGCTCGCGGGCGATTTCGACGGCGACGGAAAAGCCGATCCGACCGTTTTTCGTCCTTCGAGCGGCGAGTGGTACATTCTGAAATCTTCGGGCGGCACGGCGATCGGAACTTTCGGCGCGTCGGGCGACGTTCCCGTGCCGGCGGATTTCGACGGCGACGGCCGGGCGGACGTCGCGATCTTTCGCCCGTCGGACGGTTCGTGGTGGTACTTGCGCTCTTCCGACAATCAATACCGCGTTTTCGCTTTCGGCGTCGGCACAGATAAACCGGTGGCGGGCGATTACACGGGCGACGGACGTGCCGACATCGCCGTGTTTCGCCCCGGAAGCGGCGAATGGTTCGTCCAGCGCTCGGAAGATAATTCTTATTATTCCCAGCCGTTCGGGCAGCTCGGCGACCTTCCGATTCCCGGCGATTACGACGGCGACGGACGCTTCGACACGGCGGTTTTCCGTCCGTCGAACGCGACCTGGTACGTGCAGCGATCTGACGCCGGAATTTTGATCCAAAGTTTCGGCTTCGGGACCGACACGCCGGTGCCTTCGGTTTTCGTGCCGTAAGGAGAAGGCGCGGAAACAAAAGCGTGAAGGCGCGCGGATTATCACGATAATCCGCGCGCCTTCACGCCTTTGTATTTTAAGACCGATTTTGCGAAGCATCGGGCAGGCGGACAGTCGGCATCGCGTTCGTTTCCGGCACCGACGTCGCCGTCGAATCGGCGGACGTCATTTGGCTGAAAAACGACCGGAACGACATTCGCCGATGATCGCCTCCGCCGCGATGACTTTTGGCTCGGTGTCGGTTATCATGAATGCTTTGCGATTAAGGAACTTTGCACTTTAATTTGGGTTTCGGGCTTCGGGTTTTCGGTTTCGGAAATCAAAAGCCTAAAACCCGAAGTCCGAAACCAAATCATGAATAAAATAGCCCTGGCAATTCACGGCGGCGCAGGAACGATTCTCAGATCCGAAATGACCGCCGAGATGGAAGCCGAATACCGGAGCGGTTTGGAAAACGCGCTCCGAACCGGTTGGAAAGTTTTAGCGGATAGAAAAGGGTCGGCGCTCGGGGCGGTCGAAGCGGCGGTCGTCGAGCTCGAAAACTTTCCGCTTTTCAACGCCGGTCGCGGCTCGGTCTTCACGCACGAGGGCAAAAACGAGATGGACGCCGCGATCATGGACGGGAGGCGTTTCAGAGCCGGCGCGGTCGCGTTTCTGAAAAACGTCAAAAATCCCATCCGGCTCGCGCGGCTCGTCATGGAACGCACCGAACACATTCTTTTGGCGGGCACCGGCGCGAACGAATTCGCGCGCGAAATGAACGTCGAGTTCGAAGACGACGCTTATTTTTTCACCGATTTCCGCTACCAGCAGCTATTGAAGGCGCGCGCCGCCGGCGTCGTGCAGCTCGATCACACGGCGGAAGAACCGAAAATTCTCGACGCATCGGCGACGCCGGTCGGCGACGATTCCGCCGACGCGGGCGCGCGCAACGAGCCGGTCGCGAACCGCAAATCGCTCGGCACGGTCGGCGCGGTCGCCTGCGACGCGTTCGGGAATCTCGCCGCGGCGACTTCGACCGGCGGAATGACCAACAAAAAATTCGGACGCATCGGCGACACGCCGATCATCGGTTCGGGAACCTACGCGGAAAACGCTTCGTGCGCCGTTTCCTGCACCGGACACGGCGAGTACTTTATGCTCGGCGTGACGGCGTTCGACGTCGCCGCGCGGATGAAGTATAAAAACCTGAGTTTGGAAGACGCCGCCCGCGAGACGATCGAACAGCTCACCGAAATCGGCGGCGAGGGCGGCTTCATCGCCGCCGACGCGGCAGGCAACGTCGCGCTGCCGTTCAATTCCGAAGGCATGTATCGCGGTTTCGTGAAAGAAGACGGCGAATTAGTGGTCGAGATTTACAAATGAAATCAGCCGCGAACAAACACGCGCATTGCACGAAAAATTATTTAACCGTCACTTCGTGTTCCTTCGTGTTTGTTCGCGGCTGATTTCTGTTATCCGGCGGCTTTCGACTGCAAAAATTCGTCGCGGTATTCGTGAACGTAATTGATGTCGTCCTGAACCCGATCGCCTAAAGTCACGACCAATTCACCTTTGCGGCCGTTTCTGATCGCCGCGTGGATCGCCTCGCGGCTTTCGTCGATGATTTTCACCTGCGGCTTGTTGTCGCTTAGGGCGATTCCTTCCTGCAAAAGTTTATACAGCTCTTCTTTTGTTCGGACGCGAAGATAATGCCCTTCACGAATGACGATGCGGTCGAAGTTGTCGGCGGCGAGTTTGGCGAACTCGCGGATGTCGTCGTCGCGCCGGTCGCCGGTGCCGTTGAGCACGACCGTGCGGTGCTTGTTCGGCAGCTTGTTGATGAAATTTATCAAGCCGGTCATGCCCGCCGGATTGTGCGCGTAATCGATCAGGACGGTGACGTCGCCGATTTCGATGAAATTCAGGCGTCCCGGCGTCTGCGCGGTGCCGGCGTTGAACGTCGTCAAGCCGCTGCGAATGTCTTCCAGGGAAACGCCGTGCACGAAACAGCCGAGCGCCGCCGCCAGCACGTTCTGAATCATAAACTCGGCGCGTCCGCCGTAAGTTAAAGGTATGTTGACGACCTTTTCGATGCGCACTTTCCATTTGCCTTTCAGGATCGTCACGTAGCCGTTTTCGAAAACGCACGAAATTCGCCCGCGATTCGCCTGCCGCTGAATGTTCGGGTGATTTTCGTCCATCGAAAAATAAACGCAGTGCCCTTCGACCAAATCCTTCATTTTGTAGACGTTCGGGTCTTCGGCGTTGAGCACCGCGTAGCCGCGTCGGCCGACGGCGCGCGGCACGACCGATTTGACGCGCGCCAGGTCTTCGAGCGTGTTGACGCCTTTCAGGCCCAAATGATCGGACGCGACGTTCGTGACGATGCCGACGTCGCAGTAATCGAACCCGAGACCGGCGCGGATGATGCCGCCGCGCGCGGTTTCGAGCACGGCGACTTCGACGGTCGGGTCTTTCAGGACGAGCTGCGCCGAAACCGGTCCGGTGTTGTCGCCGGAAACGATCTTTTGGTTTTGGATGTACGTTCCGTCGGTGGTCGTGAAGCCGACGGTTTTGCCGCTGCCCTTCAAGATATGCGCGATCAGGCGCGTGGTCGTCGTTTTGCCGTTCGTGCCGGTGATCGCGAAAATCGGAATGCGCGACGGTGCGCCGGGCGGGAAAAGCATCTCGACGACGTGCTCGGCGACGTTGCGGGCGATGCCTTCGCTCGGCGCGAGGTGCATGCGGAAGCCCGGCGCGGCGTTCACTTCGATAATGCCGCCGCCCGATTCGTCGAGCGGTTCGGACACGTTCGGCGCGACGATGTCGACGCCGGCCACGTCCAGGCCGACGATGCGCGCGATGCGTTCGAATAAAAAGACGTTTTCCGGATGCACCTCGTCGGTGCGGTCGATCGCCGTGCCGCCGGTCGAGATGTTCGCCGTCGTCTTCAGCGTCAGCATTTCGCCCGCCGGCAAAACCGATTCGAGCGTGTAGTGTTTCGCCGCGATGCAGCGCATCGTCTGCCCGTCGATCGTGATCTGCGTCAAAACGTTTTCGTGTCCGTAACCGCGGCGCGGGTCGGCGTTGGTCTGGTCGATCAATTCCTGAATCGTCGATTTCCCGTCGCCGACGACGTGCGCCGGGATGCGCTCGGCGACCGCGATGAGCCGATTATTGACGACCAGCGCGCGAAAATCCGAGCCTTCGAGCATTTTTTCGACGATCACCCAGCGCGAATATTCCTTCGCTTTTTCGAACGCCGTGCGCGCGTGCTCCAAATCCTTAATGCCGACCGTCGCGCCTTTGCCGTGGTTGCCGTCGAGCGGTTTGATGACGATCGGGTAACCGACCGTCTCGATCGTGTTTTCCAATTCCTCGATGTCGCGAATGCGGTAGCCTCTCGGCACCGGCACGCCCATTTCGCCCAGAAGTTTTTTCGTCGCGCTCTTGTCGGCGGCGATGTCGACCGAAATCATGTTGGTTTTCGAGGTCGTCGTCGCCTGAATGCGCTTCTGATGCACGCCGTAGCCGAGCTGCACGAGCGAGCGCTCGTTGAGGCGGATATAGGGAATGCCGCGCGATTCGGCCTCCTCGACGAGCGAGCCGGTCGAGGGACCGAAACGCACTTCTTCGCGGATTTCGCGCATTCGCTGAATCATGCCGGCGAAGGTTTCCTTTATTTCCTCCATCGGTTTGTCTTCCGCCAAATCGAGAAAAACATCGACCGCCGCGCGCGCCACGTAGCGCCCGACCTCTTCCTCGACGTAGCCGAAAACGACGTTATAAATCCCGGTCTCGCCCGTTTCGCGCGTGCGCCCGTAACCGATGTCCATGCCGGCGATCGTCTGCATTTCGAGCGCGAAATGCTCGATGATATGTCCCGCCCAGGTGCCTTCCTTAACGCGCCGCAGAAATCCGCCCTCTTCGCCGTAACTGCAGCCGTGCGTGACGAGCGACGGCATCAAATCCATCATTCGACCGTAAAAGCCCGGGATTTTGTGCGACGGTTTTTGTTCGTACTCTTCGATATCGAGGCGCATGATAATGAGCCGCTTCCAGTAACCGCTCCAGTAATTGGGTCCGCGCAATGTTCTGATTTCAAGAATTTTCATATTTAGTTTTTAACGCAAAGACGCAGCGCCGCAAAGTCGCGAAGATTACAAAAAATAAAAATCATTTTAACCGAAAGAGCATGCATAAAAGCTTTGCGGCTCGGCGGTTCTGCGTTTTCGCGTTGAAAAATTTTACTCTAAATCCGGCAAAAGAAATTCGTTCGGCGGCTGTATCGGCGTGCGCGCAAAATAATCGTAAAGCAAGCCGTCGCCCAGGATGTTCAAATTCACGCCGCAGACGCTGAAGGATTGGTGCTCGCCGACCTCGGCGATTTCGTTGTAGGTGATCTGCGAACCGTCGACGATCGTCACGGTGCCGGCGCCGAAAACCTCCAACGTGCCTTCCTTATCGAGAATGATCATCGTGTTTTCGTCGATGCCGATGCCGAGATTATACGGATTGTAGGAAACGGCCGTGATGAGGCGCGAGATGCGTCCGCGCTCGGTAAAATGCTGGTCGATGATTATGTTCTTCAAAAAACCGAGCCCCGGCGAAAGACTGACGCTGTTTCGCTGCGGGTGCGGCGTCGATTCGCCGCGGACGATCATCGAAGTCGACATGCCGGCGGCGCCCGCGCTCGTGCCCGCCAAAACCAGGTCGGTATCAGACACCATCCGGCGCAGTTTTTGAGCGAAAAGCGTGCCGCCCAGAATCGAAACCAGCCGCATTTGATCGCCGCCGGTGATAAACACGCCGGTCACGCCGTCGAGCAGCGCGTCGGCGTCGATCGAGACGACGTCCTGCCGCGAAGTGGCGCGCAGCACGCGCGGATTCGCGACGCCCAAGCGCCGGAACGCCTGCACGTAAATGTCCGAAGCGAATTCCGGAAAATCCGAAGCGACCGGCACGATCAAAACCTCCGCCTTGTCGCCGCCCGCCAATTCGAGAAATTTCTTTAAAATTCGTCGTTCGTTATACTTGTCTTCGGCACCGCCGATGACCAGGAGATGTCCGCCGATAACTTCCCTGTGAATTCGATTGTCCATTTGTTTTCAATTAAGAAATTTCCGTAAGTGCTTTAATTCTTAATTTTTAATTCCTAATTGATTTAACGTTATTTCAATCCGCGTCCCGGCGTCAAGATTGTGAGGTCAGAAATACGGCGGGCGGGATTTTCCTGTCGCCCGCCGAAAGGTGTCACAAAGCCTTTATCAAGCGCATGAATCTCTTTATTTTCTGAAAGCGATTCGGTGCGGTGCCGAGTAATGGCGATCGGGTTCGGAAAAGGGAGTGCGGAAATCGAAAAAATGAAGACGCAGCGAGAAATCGTCCCCGGAAAGCCCGCGGTAACCCAAAAAACCGAGAAAGCCGCACGGTCAGGATCGCCGGCTTTTGGGCCTGCCGCTCGCGTCGCATCCGCAATCCGCGCCGCACGAAGCGGTTTTCGGCTGAAAAGCCTTTATTTTATTCCGAATCAGACCGCCGGCGTAGAGCAGCGCGCCGAGAATGATGAATGCGGCGATGACGGTTTGAATATCCATAAGTCAGCCCTTTTGAATAACAGGTTACAGAATAAAGACTTCAAAAAAAAAGTTTGTGATTTAAACTCCGTAATCTGTAACTGGTTTCAGCCAAATCCCAAAATTTTTCCGCCCTGATAAGTCACGAAAGCGGCGAGATAGGCGAGCGCCGTCATATAAGCGACCATAAACAGCGTCCAGCCCCAGGAATTCGTTTCGCGGCGCACGATCGCGACCGTCGAGACGCACTGCATCGCCAGCACGAAAAACACCATTAAGGTCAGCGCCGTGAGCGGCGTCCAGATGGTCGTGCCGTCGTCGCGTTTGGCGTCGCGAATCGCCTGCGTCAAGGTTTCGCTTTCCTCGTCCGCGTCTTTGCCGGCGTTGTAGATAATACTCAGCGTCGAGACCAGAACTTCCCGCGCGGCGAACGATGAAATCAGCGCGATGCCGATTTTCCAGTCAAAACCGAGCGGCGCGATGACCGGCTCGATCGCGTGCCCGAGCCTTCCTGCGAAGCTGTTGCGCAATTGTTCGCTCTGCTGAAAATCTTCTTTCGCCTTCTGAATTTCTTCGACCGAAGCGCCGTCGTCGGGCGGAATGAACATTTCGGTCGTGGTACGCGGAAAATAAGCCAGCGCCCAGAGAATGATCGAAATCGCCAGAATCACCGTCCCGGCGCGTTTGACGAAAAGCCAGGCGCGCGTGAACATGTTTTGAAAGACGGTCCGTAAATTCGGCAGCCGATACGGCGGCAGTTCCATCACGAACGGCGGCGGCGGCGATTTCAAAAGCGTGCGTTTCAACACGAAGGCGACGAGGATCGCCGTGACGATTCCGAACGAATACATCGCCAGCATCAGCACCGCGCCGAGCGAGATGAATCCGAACACGGTCTGCCCGGCGAAAAACGTCGCGATCATTAAGGTGTAAACCGGCAACCGCGCCGAACAGCTCATAAACGGGGCGATCAAGATCGTCGCCAAACGATCGCGCGGATTTTCGATCGTCCGCGTCGCCATAATACCCGGTATCGCGCACGCGAAGCTCGACATCAAAGGCAGAAACGCCTTGCCGTGAAGCCCGAACCTGCTCATCAGTTTATCGAGCAAAAACGCGGCGCGCGACATATACCCCGTATCTTCGAGAACGGATATAAAAAGAAAAAGCAGCAGGATTTGCGGCAGGAAAACCAGCACGCCGCCGACGCCGGCGATGATTCCGTCGACGATCAAATCCGCCAGAATTCCTTCGGGTAAATGCGTTTTGGCAAATTCGCCGAGCGCGCCGAAACCCGATTCCAAAAGACTCATCGGCAGTTCCGCCCACGAAAAAATCGTCTGGAAAAGCAGCAAAAGCACGGCGACGAGAATAACGAGACCGAAAAATTTATGCGTTAAGACCGTGTCGATCTTTTCTGACGCGCTGCGTTCGGCTGTATCGAACGCGCTGACGGTTTCCTGATAAACGTCGGATATGAAATTATACCGGGCAAAAATTTTGCGATTCGCCGCCTCGTTGTCCGACAAGCTCAAATGAATTTCGTCTTCGCCCTCGAAAAATTCGGCTTGTGTGAGCCACGGCAGCCGCGGCGCGGCGTTTTTCTTCGCCGCCTGGAACGCTTTTTCCGAAAGCTCCGTGATGCCCTGCTTTTGTCTGGCTTTAACGACGATGACCGGAACCTGCAAAAGCTCGGAAAGCTTTGCGGTGTCGATTTCCAGATTTTGTTTTTCCGCCAGGTCGACCATCGTGAGGGCGATGACGACCGGGATTTTATATTCGAGGAGCTGCGTCACCAGATAAAGGTTCCGTTCGAGGTTGGTCGCGTCGACGACCGCGATCACGACGTCGGGTTTCGGCAAATCGGCGACCTTGCCCGTCAACACGTCGTGCGCGATTTGTTCGTCGATCGAGGTGACGTCGAGACTGTAAAGCCCCGGCAAATCGATCAGCCGCGCCGCCTGATCGCCCGCTCTCCAAACACCTTCCTTGCGCTCGACCGTCACGCCCGGATAATTGGCGACCTTCTGTTTCAAGCCTGTCAAAGCATTAAAAAGCGTGGTTTTGCCGGCGTTCGGATTTCCGGCGAGCGCAATAACGATTTCTGAATCGTGAGGTCGGGTTTCGAATTTATCCGAGCTTTGACTTCCGATTTTTGTTTTTTGAACAACCGAGGTTTTCATTCGCTCACTTCAATCGCCTCGGCTTCGGATTTTCGCATAGCGAGACTGTAACCGCGCAGACGCACCTCAATCGGGTCGCCAAACGGCGCGGCTTTGACGACTTTGACTGCCACGCCCGGCACGACGCCCATTTCCATCAAGCGCTTCGTAATTGCGTTATTGCCCTTGACGGCCACAACTTTAGCGGTTTCTCCAACCGGCAGATTTATCAGTATCATAAATTTATTTCAACGCGCGAAAATCATTTCTGTCGGGTCAAGCGCGCGAAGTTAAATTCTAAACTAATTGAAATCAGTTTTCAATTTCAACTTTTTGAAAAAGTCACTTAGGCGGCAAAGACACGGCTCATTTAGAAAGCTGAGTGTAGTTTTATTTAAGCGGCAGAATGGTTTCGGAAATAAGGTCAGCTTGGTAATTTCCGATTGAGAAGCGAAGCGGCGTTCGTTTTTCATCGTTGCTGAGCCAGATCCGTAAATTCAGCGCATCGAGCTGTTGGTTGCCGGTAATCACGGCGAGCGATTGCGCCGGGATTTTTTCGGTGCCGCGAGTAAAGACGACTGTCTCCAGCGGGCGCACGGTGAAGACATAAAATTGATCGTTGTAGAAAACCGAAACGCGCGTGTCCATCACCGGGCTTTTGGTGTCCCAGACCGGCTTCAGATTGAACGAGCGGATCGCGTAAGCGAGAGACAAAAGACTATGCGTATTGAGCGGAATCTGCGCTTGGTTAGCGCCCCCGAAAATCGCCACGCCGCGGTCCTGATCGAATCGGACCGATTGATTGAAACTGCTCAGACTTCCCGAAAACCGCGCGTCGAATTGATACGGCGTAAGCGATTCGGCGTTGACCTGCGCGGAGATCGAATCGCCCGGATTGAACAATCCGAATCCTCTTTCGGCGCGCGAGATCGTCGCCGTTAAAAATAATGTGTCCCTTTTATCGACGCTGCGTCGTTCCTTCGCCTGCAACAAAAAAGCGCCGACGTTCTGACCGTTTGAAGTGATGCGATATTCCAGTGTTTCGCCCAAAACGAACGGCAAATTAACCGAAAGCGGCTGATTGTCGAGCGAAGGCGTGGGCGTCGGCAGCGGCGTCGGCGTGGCGACCGGAATCGGCGTCGGGGTCGGCGTCGGCTGAACCGGTTCGTCGGGTTCGATGACCTGCGCGCCGGCAAGCAGCGCCTGAAACTCGCCCTTGGCGGCTTTAAAGCGGATGGAAACCGGAATCTTCTGCTCGTCGGTCGTGAAATTAACGCGGAAATCCTTTAGTCCCTTGTTTGTAAAATACTCGCTTTGAATCGTCGTGACGGTCGTGTCGTATTCGCCCGTGTCGGTCTTGACCCTCTCGCTAAGCGTTGTTAAGGCATTGACGGCGTAAATCTTATCGTCTTCCTGCAATAAAAAGCTCCCGCTTCCGCCGGCGTTTCTGAGGCGATAAACGAGCGTCAGCAAATCAAAATTCTGCGTCGGCACGGTCAGGTAATTATTAACGGTTTCGGTCGGAACGACGCCGGCTTTCGAAGTTTTTCGAATGTAAAGCGGCAAACCCGAATCGGCGGCAGCGAAGGTCGTGCGCGTTTCGTCCAGTGAATAAAACGCCGCGTTGACGATTTCGTTGGTTTTAAATCGCGCCTGCAGCTCAACCGCATCGCGCTCGTTCAATTTCCCGCGCGAAATCGCGTAAATTTCGGCAAATCCCGCATTTTTAAACGGACCGAACGAAACCGTGTAGGTCAGTTTTTCGCCGACTCGAAACGGACTCGCCGGGAGATTGGAAACCTTTACCGGAGACTGCGCCGAAACGCTCTGAAAAGCGAAGAAAGCCGTCGCGCCAAGGAAAACGACCAGCCAAACCAGCGCGAGATTTCTGAAAAACGTTCGTTTATTTTTGAGGTTCGAAGTTTGCGGTTGTGTTAATTTCATTAAAGATCCAATCGTTTACTCGGTATCCGTTTCTTCAACAATTTTTCTGACGGCGGCTAATTTATCGTTTTGCGCGGTGATCGGTCGGCCGATCACGAGATAATCCGCGCCCCGCGCCAACGCCCGTCCCGGTGTCATTACACGCTTTTGGTCGTCATTCGTTGCAAAATTTGGGCGAATTCCCGGCGTGACGATTAAAAAATCCTGCTTTGCGATGTTGCGGCGAATCGTTTCGACTTCGAGCGGCGAAGCGACGACGCCGTCCAAACCACATTTTGCCGTAAGGCGCGCTAAATTGACAACCTGCGATTCGATTTCTTCGTCGATGCCGACCTCGCGCAGCGTTTCCCGATCGGCGCTCGTTAAAACCGTAACGCCGATGATTTTCGGCGCCGGCAGACTTTCCTTGGCGCATGTTTCGCGCACGGTTTCAATCGTCCGCCGCATCATTTCGCCGCCGCCGAGCGCGTGCACGTTGAACATCCAGACGCCGAGCCGCGCGACTTCGATCGACGCTTTGGCGACCGTGTTCGGAATGTCGTGAAATTTGACGTCGAGAAAAAGCTTGATCCCCTTCGCTGCAATTTCACGCACAAAAGATGCGCCGGCGGCGGTGAACAGTTGCAAACCGATTTTGTAAGCTCCCACTTCAGTGCCGATTTCTTCGATAATCGCACGCGCTTCCTGAGCGCTTTCGACGTCGAGCGCGACGATGATTTTTTCTTTGCTCATTATTTTTCTGGATTTAAGCCGGCGGGTTTTTCCGGCCTGGATAAAGATTCCCGAACGCCGCTCGGCGAATGCGCTTACCGCACGATCGACGCGTTTTCGTCGATTTTTGCTTTTCATTCAAAAACCTTCGTGATCTGGGACTTGAGAAAACGCACGAGACGCGGCGCGGCGCCGGTCAGGAGCCGCGAATTTTCCCGCTTTAAATATTGAAACGGCAGCGCGGTCTTCAAATGCAAATTGTTTTTTTGTATAAATTCCGCACACTGCGCGCCCGCTTCCCTGATTTCGGCGGCGGTTTCCAGCATGTTCGCGACGCGCCGCTCGTCGTTTTGAATACGGTAAATGACGGCTTGCATAAACCACGCGTCGCAGTATTTGCGATCGACCGAGACCGCATCTTTCAGGTAACGAAGCGCCGCCGCATCGTCTTTTTGCTGGAAATAAGCCGCGCCGATTAAATACTGCAGCTCGGCGGTTTCTTCGATTGCTGCCGCGACTTTGAAAGCCGCGACGCTTTCCGTCCAGTTTTCCTCGAACGCCGCCAGAATTCCCCAGATAAAATTGACGATCAGCGCGGTGCTTTCGTTTTCCGCCAAAATGCTTAAAAAAAGCCGGGCTTTTTCCGTTTCGCCCGCGTCGGCGCAGATTACGCCCAGCAAAAACAGAACGTCCTCGTTGTCGGGCGCGAGCTCGAACGCCCTTTCGAGATGTTTTTTCGCTTCGGCGAATTTGTCGGCGAAAAAATAATTTTTGGCGATGAAAAAAAGCAGCGAGAGATTGCGCGGCGACAGCAGCACGGCGCGTTCGAGCATCCGAAACGCTTCTTTTTCCTCCGTTTTTTCAAGCAGCTCGACGCCTTCGATGAGCAGTTTCGCAAAAAGCGCGCCGTTCGGAGAATCGTGCTCGGCGACCGCTTTTTCGATGGTTTGCGCAAAACGGTTCGGCGGCGGCGCATTCAGCGCGTTCGTTTTTTTATCGCCTTGCCCCCCGAGCCGTTTTTTCAGCAGTTTCACCTGCTGCTGATTTTCCCTGACGATTTTGCCCTGCTCGCGAATGATCTCCGTCGCGAGGCGCAGGCTTTCGCTCATCTGCACGAGCCGCAGTTCGAGCAGCGAAACCCGTTCGAGCAGGTGATCTTCGTAAAACGACGGCACATGGTTCGTGTCGTACTGCAGCGACTGCGGAAAGACGACGAGCAGCAGACGCGTTCCGCAGTTTTGGCAGTGCGTATCGCGCAAGGAGTTTTGCGAGCGGCAGTTTTGACAGTAAACCGGAGTTCTTTCCACAAAGTTAGTGAAAAGTGAAAAGTGAAAAACGAAAAGTGGAAGCGGATTTTATTTTTAGCTCTTCACTACTCACTTTTAGTTAATCCAAATCCAGAGGATTTTTATAAGGCACGTCTTTCTCGCCTTCGGCGCGCTTCATCGCTTCTTTGAATTTTTCTTCCAACAGCCGTTCGCGGTCTTTCATCGAGGACATTTCCTGCGAGAAAAGCTGATCGCGCAATTCCTTTTGCTTGCTCAGTTCGCCTTTCAAATCCTCGAACGAGCCGAGAACCTTTTTCTTTTCTTCGTGGGCGAGCACGGCGCCGGTTTGGGCGTCGATCGTCAGCGCGGCTTCGCAGCACGGGCAGATTACACTGAATTTTTCCATAGCACAGAAATTATACAACAACTGCCGTTTTTTTGATGTTTCGCTTCAACCGTTATTTGCGCCGACGATCGAGCGCGCGCCCGCCCGCGCGGCGCTCAGGACTCATTAAAATCTTCCAGTTTTTGCCGCAGATTTTCTTTGACGATTCGCCACTCGCCGTCCAAAATGCTGAAATAAACCGAATCGCGCAGGCGGCCGGAAGCGCAAATCATGTGCTGCCGAAAAATACCTTCCTGCCGCGCTCCGAGCCGCAGGATCGCGCGGCGCGACTTTTCGTTTAAAGCGTCGGTCTTAAATTCGACGCGGATGCATTTCCAAACTTCGAAGGCGTGGGTCAGCATCAAAAGCTTGGCGGCGGTGTTGACGAACGTTTTCTGCCACGCGGGATCGATCCATGTCCAGCCGATTTCCGCCCGCCGGTTGCGCGCGTCGATATTTCCGAAACGCGTCGAACCGACGATTTTATTAGTCGTCCTTTCGATCGTCGCAAACGGCAGCGAAACGCCCCGCCGCTGTTCGTCGAGAGCGGTTTCGACATATTTTCGCATGGCTTCGGGCGTCGTAATTTGCTCCGGGCTCCAGCGCCAAATATCTTCATTCAATCCGACTTCGCAGAGCGGCTCGACATGTTCGATCTTTAAGGGCTCGAGATAAACAAGATTTCCGGTCAGGGTCAGCGGTTCGACTTTCATATCAATCAAAAAAATGCGCGGGGTAAATGAAACGCGCCAAACGCCGCAATGATAGCCTACTTCGCCCGCTCGGCCAAAACCGCCGCCGTGAATTTCCGTAAGGCGAGCGACGGTTCGAAAGATCGCCCATTCGTTTCATGATTTTTTTCAATTTCGATGATTTTCGGCCGGTTTGTGAAACCAAACCGCCGCGCCTTTCCCGCGCGGTGTAAAAAAACGACAGGGCTTTTCTAAATGATGTTTTATTTCTTTATTTTACGGCGAATAAATTTATAAAAAACCGCAAATTGTTCTTTCCTTTACGAAAAAAATAGGATAGAATCCCGACATAAAAAAAATTCTGGAATCCGAATCGTATTAGCAGTTTAGTCAAGCATTCTTGAATTTGGAATTATGCCTGAATTGTTTGGGCATAAGCGGGCTATGACTTTGCAGATTCCGTGCTGCACGGTTTTTTGAGTAATTTTTTCTAGATTAGGATTTGCCATTTAAATCTTAAATCAGTCGTTTCGCGGGTTAAATTTTCCAGACTCCGAAACGGGGCAGCATTTTTTATGTTCCAAATAATGAGCAAGGGATGAAGCAGAGCCGATTCCAAGCGAACGTAAATACAATCTGAAAATTGGGAAATCTCGCCACTAATCCCCCTGATACGAAAGATTAGAACTTACGCCCCCTTTGGTTTGGTTCTCTGTTGTTAGTACAAATTTTTCTAAATTTGTGAGTGTCGACGGCGGTTTGCCGTTTAACAATTGGAGGTCAAAGTAAATTTTATGAGTTCAATAAACAAGAGATTTTTTATTTTATTTTTGGTGCTGGCGTTCAGCATTTCAACGGTTTTTGCCGGTACTTTTGAAAACAATTTCATTAACCGCGCCGCTTTCGGGAAGTTCGGTTCAGCCGCTTTGGCGACCGAAAAAACCAACTACCTGAGCGGCGAAAATGTCGTTTTGTCCGGTTCGGGTTTCGGGCGCAATGAAAGCGTTTCGCTTTCGGTGGAAACTTACAGCGAGGCTTTGGCACAAAGCGTTCCGCAAATGCAATGGAACGTTTACGCCAATGCCCGCGGCGCGTTCAGCGCGACGATCGCCTTCGATTCCCTGAGATCGCAGGACGGCAAATACACTATTCTCGCGGTCGGTTCGAAAACCGGCGCCGTCGCCGAAACGGTAATCATAGATTCAGCCCTGCAGGCGATCGGCGTCGATATCGAACAATGCGCCAACGGTCCGCAGGACAACCCGGTAAATTGTGATACTGCCGGCGCGAACCGGGGTTACGGCAGAGGCAACCTCGTTCCCAGCAAATCGCACTACCGTGAAGGCGATTTCGTGCCGATCAGAATCGTGCTCAGCGGTCTGGATGTGGGTCAGTCATATACGGTGACCGTCGCTTACGACTTTACCAAGGGCGGAAAATACGCGATCGATTATTTAGGCAATTACAATTACACCGAATCGGTCAACAACAACCCGTGCGTCGGCGTCGCCGGCTGCGACATAAATGCGCCGAATACCGCGCCCGTTCCTCTCGACGATCAGGTTAAAGCCGGGTTCGACGGTGTCCTCGGAACCAGCGACGATATCACGCAGATCCCGGGGAATTTCACGATCTTCGGCGGCACGATCACCAACGTCTCCGATTACACATTTACCGGCACGACCGCCGATACCAGCACGAAATCGTTGACGCTGACCTTTACGGCTTCGTCTACGAACGTCGTGATCGCCTACGGTTCGCACATCTCGACGCGAAAGGATTGGGGCGCTGAGAATTCCGCGATCAACATTTCCGGTTCGCCGTATCACAATTTTATTCTGCAAGCGCCCGTCGGAGCCAACAGCGGCAACCGCGACCTTCAGTTCGGGGCCGATGCGGTTATTTTCCTTGCCGAAATCAGAATCATCAAAGACGCGCAGCCGAACTCGTGCCTCGATTTCGGTTTCAGCACGACCGGTCAAAGAGTCACGAGCTTTTCGCTCGACGACGACGCCGGCCAGGCGTGCGCCGACAATACGCTTTCGAATACTTTCAGCATCTCGAATCTGGAGTTGTTCGGACCGACCAACAGAGTGACGGTTACGGAAGGAAGCGGCGGCTCATTCAGTTTGACGCAGATCAATTGCCAATCGTTCGCGAACGGCGCGACGGGCACCGTCAACAACAACACCTTCAACCTTTTGACGCGCAGCGCCACGATCGAACTCGAAGAAGGTGAATTGGTGGTCTGCACGTTCGTCAATGCCATCACGACGGCAGCCAATGTGCGGCTCGGCGGCCGGGTGACGGACGCGGTCGGCACGCCCGTCTCGCGCGCCAGCGTCACCGTGCAGAACCTCTCGAACGGCGAAACGCAGACGGTCGCGACCAACTCGTTCGGTTTTTACAGCTTCGAGGGCCTGCCGTCGGGCGAATCGTACGTCGTCACGGTTTCGCACCGCCGTTATACGTTCTCGAACAACTCGCAGATCTTCACCCTGAGCGACGCGGTCGAAAATCTGGATTTCATCGCCGATTCGCAGTAAACGGCGAAATCCGAAAAATAAAAAAGCCGATGCGTAACGCATCGGCTTTTTTATTTATCACGCCCCGCAATTAAACATCATAATACATCGAAAATTCGAGCGGGTGCGGACGCAGGCGCAGCGGTTGAATTTCGTTCTCGCGCTTGTATTTGATCCAGCGCTCGATCATCGAGGTCGTGAAAACGTCGCCTTTCAGTAAAAACTCGTGATCGTTTTCGAGCGCGACGAGCGCTTCGTCGAGCGTGCCCGGCAAGGAAGGAACGTCTTTGAGTTCTTCGGGCGAAAGATCGTAGATGTCTTTATCGAGCGGCTCGCCCGGATCGATGCGGTTCTGAATGCCGTCGAGTCCCGCCATCAGCAGCGCCGCGAACGTGATGTACGGATTGCACGACGGATCGGGCGGACGAAATTCGAGCCGTTTCGCTTTCGGCGAATTCGAGAACATCGGAATTCTGACGGCAGCCGAGCGATTGCGCGCCGAGTAGGCCAGATTGACCGGCGCTTCGAAGCCCGGCACCAGGCGTTTGTAGCTGTTCGTCGACGGTGCCGCGAAAGCGATCAGCGCCGGCGCGTGTTTCAGCAGCCCGCCGATGTAAAATTTCGCCATCTCCGACAATCCGGCATACTGGTCGCCGGCAAACAGCGGATTGCCGTCTTTCCATAAGGACTGATGACAATGCATGCCCGAGCCGTTATCGCCGTAGATCGGTTTCGGCATAAAGGTCACGGTTTTGCCGTGCGCGTACGCCGTGTTTTTAACGATGTATTTAAACAGCATCAAATTGTCCGCCGTATGCAGCAGATTGGAAAACTTGAAATCGATTTCGCATTGCCCGGCGGTCGCGACTTCGTGGTGGTGGCATTCGACCTGGATGCCGACTTCGCCCAAAATCGTCGAAATCGCATTTCTCAAATCGATCAGCGTGTCCATCGGCGCGACCGGCACGTAACCTTCTTTCGGACGAATGTGGTAGCCGAAATTCGGCGCCATGTCGTTGCCCTGCCGCCCCGAATTCCAATGCCCTTCTTCCGAATTGACGGTAAAACCGGCGGAGTTTTGATTGTTATGAAACTGCGCTTCGTCGAAGACGAAAAACTCGGCCTCCGGTCCGACGAAAATCGTGTCGGCGATGCCGGTGAACTTCAGGTAACTTTCCGCCCGCACGGCGACCGAGCGCGGGTCGAGTCCGTAGCCTTCTTTCGTGATCGGATCGACGACGTTGGCGATCAAACAAATGGTCGTTTCTTCGGCGAACGGATCGACCCAGAAGCGTGACGGATCGGGAATCAAAAGCATGTCCGATTCGTTGATCGCCGCCCAGCCGCGAAGCGAGGAAGCGTCGAATCCGAACCCGTCTTCGAAACTGTCTTCGGTCAACATATCGATCGGGTAAGACAGGTGATGCCACGAGCCGATCAAATCCGTGAAACGCACGGACACGAAACGCGCGCCCTGATCGGCAGCGTAATTCAGTACATTTTTAGCGTTCATTAATTCTCCTAAATTTGATTGTAAATAAGATTTATCGGGGAAGATTGCACTTCGTTACACGCAAATTCAGAAGAAATTCTACACCAACGCCGAACAACTTCAAAATGCCGTTTCGGAGAAATCGCCGGTTTTAAATTTTTAGACCGTTTCCTACAAAAATGTAAGAAACAGCCTAAATTCCCGATTCGCCGGGAAAGATAATCAACGTGAATTAATGATTGTAAATTTCGGTTTTGTCCGCCGAACTGAACCCGACCGTTCTGCCGCCCGGATTGACGAGATGCACTTTTTTATAATTTTTCTCGGCGCCGACCGACAACAGTTTTTTGAGGATTTCTTCCTTCTTCTCGCGGCTGATGCTTTCCCATACGCCGGTCGTGACGCCGTAAAATGTATCGTTGTCGATTCGCGCCGTCTGAACGAAATCTTTGAATTCCGACCCTTCGAGATTTACCTTTTTGATCGACGGCGAGAGTTTGATCTCCTGCGTTTGGTATTCAGCCCAGCCGTACAGCCCGAAGCAGCCGGCGATGGTCAGAATCGTAAACGAGAGCAGCCATTTGTTGACGGCGAAAAATTTACTGCGCGGAGCTTTCTCGACTTTCGGGATCTTCGCCGCTTCCTGTTCCTTGACCGTGACTTCGACTATTTCGGCGGCTTCTTTTTTACCGTTCCCGCTGCGTTCATTCAGCAGTTCGGCGAGTTCGAAAGTTTTGCCGGTCGCGTCGGAAATCGCCTGATCGTGAAGAAAACCGTACTTTTCTTCGAGCGTCGCGGCATTAAACTTCTCCTGCTCCTTTTTGAGCAGTTCGAGATAGCGGTTGCCGATTTTGACGTTCGCCTCGACCGCCGCCACCGTCACGCGCGGCGCAAAGAAATTTTCGTTGCAGTTCTGCTTGAACGACCGCAGGCGGTTGAAGAAATCAGTGGCGATCAGCTGCTCGAAATTTTCCGTATTGAGCGCTTCTTCGACGAAATCTTCGAATTTCAAAACCGCGATCAGAATTTCCGAATCCTCTTCGTCCGAAGAATAAAGCTGAATGCTCGACCAATCGGCGTACAATTCTTTCAGTTGCTGAACGATTTCCTCGCGGCTCAAAAGCAGCGCGCGCTCTTCGGTTTCATCTTCGCGGCTGAAAAGTCTGGTCACGACCAGTTCGAATTTGCTGCGCACCGGTTCCGAAAAAGGCGAATTGCGGTAAAAGCGCGCGAGCGCGATCAGCGCCTGCGAACTGAGCGGCGGACGCGTCGTTTCGCAATGCCGGCGCAAATGGGCGACCGGGATATGCTTGTCGCGGTGCGCGAGCGCCGAGCACCAGTTTTCGGTTTCCTGCATCAGTCGAAATTCCGACTGCGCGTGTTCGGTGCTGCTCGTTTCGTGCGTGACCTGCAGGAAATCATGAAGCGCCAGTTTGACGGGCAAATCGTCGTAGGTTTTCGCGAGCAGCTTCATCTGCTCGCGCTCGACGCCCGAGAGCACGAGTTCGACCATCTGCAAACCGTTCACTTCGTCCATGGCGCGCTTACGAAAATATTCCCTTTCGCTCACGATGATTTTCGGTTTTTGGGTGGTGGCGTTTTTTTTAGTGTCTTTCCACTCGGTCGGCGCGGGCGGAACCTCTGCCCGGTCCGGCGCGATCGCGTTTGCCGCCGGGACGACCGGCGCGCTCATCGTTTGATAATTTCCCGAATGTTGAGCGTTTGGCTGACCGGACGGATGATCGCGGTGAAACTCGATGACCGTTTCTTCAATCAGATTCTCTTCTTTCAGCTCTTCAATTAAATCTTCAAATATGCTCATCTTTATATTTCTGGGACACTAAATTCGGTTTCGATGGGAGTACAAACCGCTCCGAGATTTGGTTCTTTAAAAGGGGGACGGGGGATTTTTCAACAAAACTACGGAGTCACCTGAACGATTTCTCCGGACTGGTTAAGCCTGAAAACATAGGGATCGCCGGTCGCTCCGGTCGGCGACGTGGCAATCACCGTGTAACCGGTCTTTAAATCGGTTTCCGGATCGGGCGCCGAGGGGCTCATTTCGTAGACGAATCTGCCGCGTTTCAAGGAGTTGTCGGGCATCAGTTCTCCAAAGGTGTTATTATGCACCTCGTTCAGCTCGCTCATATTCGCGAACCGGCCGTGCTGCGAATAATAGTTGACCTGAACCGACGACATCGTTCGCAAAGTGGCGAACGCCGCGCCGTTGTCGGCGGCGCGAATGCCTTTCTGAAACTGCGGGATGCCGATCGTGGCGATAACTCCGATGATCGTGACCACGAGAAGTAATTCGATTAAAGAGAATCCGCTCTGAGTATTTGTTTTCATGTTTGACCTCACCGAAGAAAGATATTTACCCCATTCAAAGTGACATTTTCTGTCATATTGACTTTGACAAGTTTCGACAATCCGGGTTCTTTCATCGACCTTTAATTTTCAATAAGTCTTGCTTTTTGTAGATTTAGCGCCGCCGGCACCGGCGGCGCCCAACTCTCTGTCACGGTCCTTTTGCAATGCTCATGCCAGAAATGAAAACGATCGCCCCGAACCGGCTTCGATTAATTTCCCGCCCGGAAAAATAGTTGTTGTTCTGAATTTTGTTTTTTGCTAAATTTTTTATAGGCTATAAATTTTTATGTCGTTTGCTCAGATTTTCTGAGCAAATATTTTTTCGGAGAACAAAAACAATTGAGCGCAGTTATCGAACAGACGGTAGAAACATATGGAATTGAGAATTGGGGCGCAGGTTATTTCGGTGTTAATCGCAAGGGCAATCTCATCGTCCGCGCCTCGGAAAACGACAGCCTCTCGGCTGATCTCAAATTAATAATCGATGATTTAAGGAAACGCGGCATCAACCCGCCCGTGCTTTTGCGTTTCCCGCAGCTGCTCGTCGGGCAGATCCGCAAACTTCAGTCGGCTTTTCGCAAATCAATCAAAGAATTTGAATACAACGGCGATCACATGTGCGTGTTTCCGATGAAGGTCAATCAGAACCGCGCCGTGATCGAGGAGTACCTGCGCGAAGGCACGCGCTACAACTTCGGGCTCGAAGCCGGTTCGAAGGCCGAACTTTACGCCGGTCTGGCGATGGAGCAGTCCGAAGACAGCCTGTTGGTTTTGAACGGTTTCAAGGACAAGGAATTCGTCGAGCTCGCCTTCACCGGCGCGCAAGCCGGCAAAAACGTGGTGATCGTCATCGAAAAGCTCAGCGAGCTCGACCACACCTTAAAAATCGCCGAGGAACTGACCGTCGAGCGGCCCGACGCCAAATTGCCGATGGTCGGCGTGCGCGTCAAACTTTACTCGAAGGGCTCGGGCAAATGGGAAAAATCCGGCGGCGAAGCGGCGAAATTCGGGCTGACGACGACCGAGATTCTCGAAGTCATCCGCCGTCTGCAGGAGGCCGGACGCACCGACATGTTAAAGCTTTTGCATTTTCATATCGGCTCGCAGCTGACGGACATCAAACGCATCAAAAACGCGATGAAGGAAGCCGCGCGCACCTACGCGAAAATCTTTCAGATGAACATTCCGATTCAGTATCTGGATGTCGGCGGCGGCATGGCGGTCGATTACGACGGCTCGCGCACTTCTTACGAATCGTCGGCGAATTACAACGCCCGCGAATTCGCGAACGACGTCATTTACGTCATCAAACAGGTCTGCGACGACGAAAACGTTCCGCACCCGACGATCATTCAAGAATCGGGACGCTATCTGTCGGCTTACCACGCGATTCTCGTCACGAACATTCAGGACGAAATCGAAACGGTGGTCGAGGACATCGCCGCGCCGATCGCGGTCGACATCGACGATCCGCAGGTCGTCAAGGAGCTTTTCGATCTTCGCGAAACGATCAACGTCAAAAATCACCGCGAGTATTACCACGACGCGCTCGAACATCGCGAGGAACTTTTCACGATGTTCAATCTCGGGCTGATCACGCTCGAAGATAAAGGCAAGGGCGAGGTCCTGTTCTGGGACGTCTGCGAAAAGGCGGACGAATACGCGCAGCAGAAAAAATACGTGTCCGAGGAATTCGACGAGCTGCGCCGTCTGCTTTCGACCAAATACCTCGCCAATTTCAGCGTTTTTCGGTCGATGCCCGACAACTGGGCGCTCGAACAATTATTCCCAATTGTTCCAATACATAGACTTAACAAAAAACCGACGGAATATGCTACTCTATGTGATATAACTTGCGATTCGGACGGCATCGTCGAAAAGTTCGTGGATCTGCACGACGTCAAGCCGGTGCTCGAATTGCACAAACTGGAAAAGGACGAGCCTTATTATCTGGCAATGCTGCTCGTCGGCGCGTATCAGGAAGTGATGGGCAACAATCATAATTTGTTCGGCGTGCCGCACGAAGCGCATATCCACATCGGCGAAGACGGTCACATCATCAAAAAAGTCATTCAGGGCGCGACGCTCGGCGATTCGCTGGCCTCGGTGCGCTATGAAGCGACGCAGCTTCACGACCAGTTTCGCAGGATCGTCCAGAAACGGATAAAAAGCGGCGAATTGTCGGAAAAAGACGGTCACGAGCTAATCGAATATTACGAGAATCAGATCGACGCGTACACGTATTTGTCGCCGAACGGCAGCTGATTTAGCTGCGAATTTTATTAAGTTCCGAGTCGATTTACGAGTTTCCGCAAACATGGTTTTAGTTTGCGCGATGAGATCACGCCTCAGTTGTTCGAGAGTCGGGCAGTCGCGAATCGCGAATCGCAAGTTTATAAAGTTTTTATTGGAGAAATTATGGCTACTCAGAAAAAATCAAAGTCTTCAAAGTTTTTAACCGTTCCGACCCGTCCGATTCCGGTCGACCGCGACCGCTCGGTCGCCGGGCTGCTCGAAAAGATGGAAGGCGCGGGCTTTGGAGCGAAACAATTGGCGGAAGCGCACCGCATCTGGCTCGACATGCTCGACGACAATTCGACGATTTACCTATGCGGTTCCGGCAATCTGATTCCTTCGGGCATGCGTCGCCTGCTCGCCTACGTCATCAAAAACCGTTTCGTCGACGTGCTGGTCATGTCGGGCACGGTTTTGTTTCACGACATTCACGAAACCTTGGGGCGCAACCATTATCAAGCGCACCCGTCGATGTCGGACGAAGAGCTCGAAGCGTCGGAAGTCGCGCGCGTCGGCGACATGCTCGCCAACATCGAAGAATATCACGAAGCCGACGAGTGGATCGGCAGCGTCATCAACCAATTGGAGCAGGGACGCGCTTATTCGGTGCGCGAATTTCTGCATCTTCTGGGACGCGAACTCGCGGAGATCGCCCATGAAGACGGTCTTCTGACCGCGGCGTTCAAATCGCGCGTGCCGGTTTTCTGCCCCGACATTCTCGCGAGCGAATTTTCGGTCGGCATCGCGCGCAGCCGCTTCGAAAAGAAAATACAGTTTAACTTCGACATCACTCAGGACACTTTGGAGATGATGCAGATCGCCAACCGCACGCGCAATTCGGGCATCATCACGCTCGGCAGCGTCTGCAGTCAGAAAATGGTCAACATGGCGGAGATCGCTTCTTATATCACGAGAACCACGCCACGCGGGCACAAGTACGCGGTTTCGGTAACGACGGATTCCGTTCCGCTCGACATTCGCACGCCGTCGTTCGGCGGCACGCACACGCAGGTTTTCGGCAAACTTCTGCGCGGCGCGACGACCGCTTATGTTCCGTCCGATCCGTCGATCGCCTTGCCGATGCTCATCACGGCCCTGTCGCAGACCGCGGCGAAATATATGAAGGGTCGCAAACGTCCGAGTTTTTCGTTTAGCGGAAAGGATTTGGGCGTCGATATTCCGTAGGATTATTCAAATCTCGAATAGCAAAATGACCGCCGATGAACACCGGCTTGAGCGGATCGACAGAGATGTTTTTGGAGTGAATTCTAAAAATCCGTCTAAATCCCTTCAAATCGACGTTCCTCGGCGGTCATTTTTTCGAGCGCATCGTTTGCGGACGGGCTCGAATGTCCTTTGACAAACATTAAAATTTTGTGAACTTGCGTTATAATCGAAACGTAAGAAGCATTTGTTATTTTTAATCAACGCCAGATTTTGAATAAAATTTCCGATGTTTGTTTTGGAGAAATTTAATATGAATGTGAAACGTTTTCTGAGCCTTTTGCTCATATTTTCAGTGGTCGCGATTTCCGGTTGCCGGACGAATCTTTTCAGCAGCGGCGACGCGCCGGCGGTCGAAACGCAAAATCAGCCGCTTTCGCCGCCGCCGCCGCTCGTCGTCGACGGCGTGCGCACCTCTTACGCCGACGTGGTCGAGAAAACCTCGCCGGCGGTCGTCCAGATTTTTTCCGAGCGCAAAGCCCAAACCCAGCCGCAGCAATTCCCTTTCGGCGGCAACGATTTTTTTGAACGATTTCTTCCCCGACAAGCACCGCAGCAGCAGCAGCAGCGTCCGCAAATCGAGCGCGGCACCGGTTCCGGGGTCATTTCGAGCGCCGACGGTTACGTGCTGACGAATCACCACGTCATCGACGGCGCCGACAAAATCACGGTGCGGATGCAGGACGGCAAAACTTTCGACGCGAAAGTCGTCGGCTCCGATCCGCCGTCGGATTTGGCGGTCTTGAAGATCGAAGCGACGAATCTTCCCTTTTTAACGCTCGGCAATTCCGATTCCGTGAGAGTCGGCGACATCGTGCTCGCGATCGGCAACCCGCTCGGCATCGGTCAATCGGTGACCGCCGGCATCATTTCCGCGAAAGGCCGCCGGACGGGGCTTTCGGACGGCAGCTTCGAGGATTTTCTCCAAACCGACGCTCCGATCAACCGCGGTAATTCCGGCGGCGCGCTCGTCAATTTAGCGGGCGAGCTGATCGGCATCAATTCGCAGATTTTATCTTCGGGGCAAGGCGGCGGCAGCATCGGCATCGGCTTTTCGATCCCCTCGAACATGGCGAAATCCGTCATGGAGCAGCTGATCCAGAACGGCAAGGTACGGCGCGGACAACTCGGCGTGAACATTCAAAACATCACCGAGGACGTAGCGAAAAGCCTTGAATTGAAAGACACGAAAGGCGTTCTCATCAGCAACGTGCGCGCCGGCAGCGCGGCGGACAAAGCCGGCGTCAAACGCGGCGACATCGTGACGGCGATCAACGGCGAAAAGGTCGAAGACGGCAATGTGCTGCGCAACAAGGTCGCCAACACGCTGCCCGGAACCGAAATCCGACTGACCGTCGTCCGCGACGGTCAGGAACAGCAGCTGACCGCCGTGCTCGACGAGTTCAACACGGAAGAAGCGAAACGGGAAAATCAGCAGGACGACGAAAATCCCGCGAACCCGTCGAAACCGAGCGGCAAACTCGGCTTGGATTTGAAGCCCGTCACGCCCGAAGAAGCCCGTAAACTTCAGCTCCCCGAAGGCACGAGCGGCTTGCTCGTGACCGACGCGGACCCGGACGGCGCGGCGGCCGATGAAGGGATTGCGCGCGGCGACGTCATTCTCGAAGTCAATCGCCAACCGGTCGAATCGCTCGAAGATATGCAGGCGGCGCTCGAAAAATCCGGCGACCGACCGATCCTGCTGCTCGTCGTGAGACGCGGTCAGGTCAGTTACCTGACGGTCAAACCGAGATAGTTTTCGGCGCCCAAAAAACCAAAATAAGCCTTCGATAAAAATTTTTATCGAAGGCTTATTTTTTTTTATATACAAAACGCCAAACCTGTGCTAAAAAAATGATTTATGTGGAAGAAGGTTTATCCGGCGGCGCTCGCGGCGGCGATTCTAGCGATGTGTTTTTTTACTTTTTATGCCAAAAGCTGGCTTTCGAGCATCGGCAACCCGAACGACGCACTGGCGGGTTACGAGCATTACGCCCGCCTGGGATCTCTGTTTCTCTTGCTTTCATCCGCCGCTCTCCTGATTTTAGCCAATTTCATTCTCTGGCAAACGCGCCGCGGCTGGGCGATGTGGACGACCTTTGCGTATTTTGCGGTTTTCGTTCTGCTGCGCGGCTTCTGGCTCGAAAAAGCGCGGTATAACCTTCAGCATCCCGACGCCGTTTTCTTTACTCCGGCCCTGGTCGGCGCGTTCGTCGTCATCGGCGCCGCAACGGTCGTCTTTTTCAACCGATTATTGAACCGCCGACTGCGCGATAAAATGCATCCGCCGTCGGAATCAGTCGAAAATGCGGAAGCGTTACAAAATGAAAAATAACTTTTCGGCTCTTTTCAAGATGGCGCTTTTGGTATTTTTTCTCGCCGTCGCGCGCGGTCCCGACCATTTGGCGCAAAAAGACGCGGTCGAAAACGCGCCGGTGAAACAAATAAAAATCGCGGACGCCGTGCTCGCGAATCTCAAAAACGGCGATTACGTTTACCCGCGGTTTTCGCCCGACGGCAAACGGCTCGCCTATTCGAATGTCTTAGTCGAAACGATGGAAAACACGGAAGTCGGGCTGTTTGATCTTCAAAAACAAACGAAATCGATCCTCTTGAACCCCAAGCAGGCGAAAAAATTCGCGATTTATGCCGCTTTCGTTTCCGATTTGGAATGGCTTTCGCCCAATCGATTACGCGCCGATATTTCGGACGGTGACGTCGACACGACCAGCTTGACCTTTAACACGACGACGCGCCGCGTCGTCAAAAAGGAGCATTACAGCGCCGGCGAAGACGATTCGGTTCCCGCCGACGATTCGCCGCTCGCCAAGAGGCTTTACGCGAATTTTCCGGAGATCGAACGCGATTATATCGACTCGGCCTTCAATATGCAGCAGGCCCTTCAAATCGGCGATCGCGGCGCGGTCATTCAGTATAATCACGCCGATACGGATTCCAATATCTGGTTTCTAAATTTTCGGACCCGAAAACCGGAACTGCTCCTCGAAGAACCGGAGAAAGATTCGCGGGATTTTAACCTTCAGGGAGCGGTCGAGGTAAACGGCGATTTGTTTCTGATCGTTAAAAACAAAGGCGAAACGCATTTTTATTTACGCCGCGGCGGAAAAGTCGAACGAATCGCCGGCGTCGGTTTCGGCGGTTGGTTCGTGCCGAAATTCGCGACCGCTGCGAAAATAATTTTCCTTTTGAAACAGCCGAATCATGAAAGCGAAAAACCGAGCTCGCTATGGCATTTCGACGGGAGAATCCTCAGCCAGGTCTCGGACGTCCCGAATTTGTGCGACGTCGATATCGACAAAAGCGGCAAGACGATCGCTTTTTCCTTCTGGAACAAAGCCGGCAAGCGCGACCTTTCGGTAAGAAAACTAAAAACTTCCTTTTAACGAAAAAGCGCCTGATTCGAAGAAATCAAGCGCTTTTTTAATGGTCGGGATGGCGAGATTTGAACTCACGACCTTTCGCACCCCAAGCGAACGCGCTACCAGGCTGCGCTACATCCCGAGAAATGAATTTTAAGCTTAAAAAACGGATTTGGGTTTGTCAAACTCAGTACTTTCTTTGATACGAATTTACGTCCTGAGCTTTTTTCGTTTTGAGCATTTCGCGCAGTTCGAGCAGCTGCGAAGCGAGTTCGGTCAAAGCCTGCCGACGATCGGAACCGGCCTCGACCGGCGCGGTTTCAACGGGCGTTTCTTCGGTTTCCTCGAGTTCGGCTTCAAATTCTTCGAGTTCCTCGAAATCTTCGATCTCGGGCTCCGGCACGGCGACGGGCTGGATAAAAGGCTCGTGGCGGACCGGTTCGTTTGGCACGATTTTCAGGCGGCTCGATTCGCGCAGTTCGTTTTGCAGTTTCTTGCGCGCGCCGGCGATCGTGTATTCGTCGACGTAGAGAAGCTCCTTGATGCGCAGCGCGATTTCGACGTCGCGGCGGCGGTAACTTCTTTGTCCGGAACGATTTTTCTGCGGCGAGAGCTGAGGAAATTCCGTCTCCCAGTACCGCAGTACATGCGCCTGCACGTCGACGATGTCGCACACTTCGCCGATCTTGAAGAAGATTTTTTCCGGTATTGAAACTGCCGCGTGTCCCATGGTGTGCCTCTTTTATGTTAAAGTTTTTTATAAGTCTTGTCGCCGTTATTGTAAGATTTTACTGCTTTTCTTGTCAACGATTTTTTGTCCGCGGAGAAAATCCCGATGCCGTCCGAATTTCAATTTCTCGAAAATTTACGAAACAGATATTCGCTTTCGAAAATCGGCGACGACTGCGCCGTTTTGCCGAAAGATTCGCGAACCGATCTGGTCGTCACGACCGACTTGCTCGTCGAGGATATCGACTTTCGTCTCGATTGGACGAGACCGGAATTCATCGGGCACAAAGCGCTCGCCGTGTCGCTTTCGGACGTCGCCGCGATGGGCGCAAAGCCCGTCTGGTCGATGGTTTCGATCGGCGTGCCCGAAAAAATATGGAGGTCGGATTTCGTCGATGAATTTTACGAAGGGTATATGAATCTGGCGAAAAAATACGAGGTCGAACTCGTCGGCGGCGACGTTTCGAAAACGCCCGACAAAATCGTCGTCGATTCGATGGCGGCGGGCGAAATCGGGAAAGGAAAAGCGATTTTGCGTTCGGGCGCGAAAGCCGGCGACGTGATTTGCGTAACCGGCGAGCTCGGCGGCGCGGCGGCGGCCCTGAAACTGCTGGAAAAAGGCGAGAGATACGGAAAATCCGATTTCGACAATCTGCTTTTGAGGCAGCTGAAACCGACTCCGCGAGTTGAAATCGGGCGTTTTCTCTCGGAAAACAGTTTGGCGACCGCGATGATCGATCTCAGCGACGGTTTGGCGGGAGATCTGCATCACATTTGCCGCCTCAGCCGCGTCGGCGCTTCGCTTTTTGAAGATAAAATTCCCGCTCAATCTCCGAACGACAAGTTTTTCCCGGTTTTCAATCTTTCCGATTCGGAAGAGATTTTGTTTTTCGGCGGTGAGGATTTCGAGCTTTTATTTACGATCGGACAGTCCATTTTTTTTGATCTCCAAAACGAGTTTGAAAAACGCGGGATCTCGCGAATCGGCAGAGTTACCGCAAACACAGAAATAATTGAGCTTAGCGGCTGGAAGAATTCGCGAATTTTAGACGCGAAAGGCTTCCGGCATTTTTAATAAATTTTCACCGACGCGAAAAAATTTTCTAAAAAAGCCTTGACAAGCGATTTTTTTCCGTGGTACAACTTTCAAACGTTCGACGCTTCGGCAGCGAACGAAATTTTTTAGGAGAAACGAAAGTGGTTCAAAGTTGGATACATACAAACCAGAAACTGACGGGCGCCGCCGCGAATATCGAGATGCGGTCAGGTAGAAGTCTGTCGGCGGGTTTGTGCCCCAAATTTGACAGTTCGGATTATCGACCGACCGGCGCCGGGTTAGAGCGCCTCGGCAGAAAGAATTAAAACAGCGGGAGCGGCAATGCGTTTCCGCTCCCGAAACACGAAAAATTAGCGAGTTGTTGAACTCAAAGATTGTTTTAGGAGCGGTGACGCGAAAAGTTCTCGGAACTTGGAAAGTCGCCGCTCTTTTGCGTTTTTGAGATATTTGACAACTGAATAACCGAAAACACGTTCGGAGGTTTTGTATTTCGCTCGGCGAAGATGCGGCGAAATACAATCCGCTCCGGACAAAAACGGAAAAAGGCAGAGAGTTTTTCTACAGATTTCGACTTGCGATACTTTGGCGAGTTCTCGGACAAGTCGAAAATCTGACGGCTCTCATTTCAGGGCATTTCTGCGCCCGAAGTGTGCCTTCTCTCTGCCTTTTTCATTTTTACACAGAATTTTTTTTATGAAAACCCTCTGCCCGACGCGGTCGGGACAAGTTTTTCGCGCATCGGTCGCCTATCGGCTAGGGCAGGCAGTCTGTAAAACTGTCGCGTTTATCGCTGCGGAAGTTCGAATCTTCCCCGATGCATAACCCGGTGATCAGCGGTTCGGTGAGCGGTGGTCAGATAACTTTTCTTTCCGACAACCGATAACCGACCACTGACCGCTGCGCTCGTGAGCGAAACTCAAACGGCTGAGTACCGGTCTTCCAAACCGGAAGCTGCGGGTTCGAATCCCGCCGCTCACTCTTTTGATTTTAGATTTTGGATTTTGGATTGGTTTTGTTCAAGAACTGATGCGTTTGTATTTTGACCGGTTCCACGGCGAAAACGCTTCGATTGAGAAACTTATTCGTTGACGCGGCAGCAAATCCAAAATCCAAAATCGCCCTGGGCGCGTAGTTTCAATCGGCAAAATGCCGGTCTCCAAAACCGGAGTTTTCAGTTCGAATCTGAACGCGCCTGCCAAATTTTCCTCCCAAAGCCCCCGACGCGAAGAAAAACGTGATTTCTTCCGATCCTCACAAAACGATTTGGGATTTGGGATTTCCGATTTCGGAATGTTTTTAATCCGGTATTGGAAATCTCAAATGCCACGTCGGGTTGATATTTTTTTGGAAGGCAAGCCAAATCGGTGTGGCAGCAGTTTCGAAAACTGCCGCGAGCAATCGCCTAAAGGTTCGAGTCCTTTGCCTTCCGCCAAACTTTTTCCGGCTTTGTAGCTCAACGGAACGAGAGCGCAGGATTACGAATCCTGAGGTTGTGAGTTCGAATCTCACCAGAGCCTCCAATTTTTCGACGGCTTCGTAGCTCAAACGGAATCAGAGCACAAGAATTCGACTCTTGAGGTTGCGGGTTCGAGTCCTGCCGAAGTCATTTCGATTTTGGATTTTAGATTTTGGATTTTGGATTTATATATTCTGCAAAATCGAAATCAATTCGGGTTCGTCCAACCGGCAGGACGCTTGACTTTGGATCAAGAAATCGAGGTTCGAATCCTTGACCCGAAACCAATTTTTCTGGGTGTTCCGCAGATGGCGATACGGGCTTGTTTTGGAAACAAGTGTTCGCAGGTTCGAATCCTGCCACCCAGACCAATTTTTTATAAGGGCGTTCCGCAGACGGCGATACGGGCATGCTCCGGAAGCATGTGTTCGCGAGTTCGAATCTCGCCGCCCTTACCAAATTTTGTTTTGAAACCTGAGATTTCAAATTTCAGATTTTGACGCCGACGTGGTCTAAACGGCAAAGGCGCCGGTCTTAGAAACCGGTTTATGCGAGTTCGAATCTCGCCGTCGGCACTAATAAATTTTCGGGTTGGTGATGTAATTGACAGCATAGAAGTTTTGCAAACTTCCTGTAAGGGTTTGAATCCCTTCCGATCCACCAAATTTGATTTTGGATTTTAGATTTTGGATTTGCTTTCGCCTTGATGAGCAGAATTTCATACACGAAAGTTTTCGCTGAATAATCGATGACGTTGAAAATCGAGGGTTCGTCAGCAAACAAATCCGCGATCCGAAATCACGAATCCTATATCAGTCTGCGCGTGTGGCCCAACCGGAAGAGGCAATTGGCTTAAACCCAATTCATGTAAGAGTTCGAATCTCTTCACGCGTATTTTGGGGATGAATACAAAGGGTCGCGTGGCTGGTCTTTCAAGCCGGAGAAGCGGGTTCAAGTCCCGCCATCCCTACCAGTTTGATTTTGGATTTTAGACTGCAAATTTTGATTGGCGGTTGTTAATGAACTTGTTCGTTAAACTTAGAATCGACTTTTGAGCCAAACCATTCAGTTTACGAATATTGTTTGTTTACGCGGACGCAAGTCCAAAATCTAAAATCCAAAATCGACATGCGGGCATAGCCAAGCTGGTTTAAGGCGTTGGTCTGCAAAACCAATCATCGACGGTTCGAATCCGTCTGCTCGCTTCTATTATTAATTTACGGAAACGTGATGAAACGGTAGCCATAACGGTTTGCTAAACCGTCGAGATTTTCTCGTGCAGGTTCAAATCCTGTCGTTTCCGCCAACTTTTCGTGCGAATGCCGGAATGATTACATTCAACTTTAACTTGAAACCCGTATCATTCCATTTTTTGTCGCCCGATTTTTCACGAGACGAATGCCGCCGGGATTACATCAGTACGAGAGGAAAAGTATCTCGGCAAAACTTGTTGTCTCGTTTTTTCTGTGGATTGTAGCTTAACCGGCAAAGCACCGCACTGTGCATGCGGCTCATGCGGGTTCAAATCCCGTCAATCCACCCAATTCGATTTTGGGTTTGGGATTTTGGATTTTGGATTTGCTTTCGCTTTAAGAAAAGCGATTCTTTAGCCGAAAGTCTTCGCTGAATAATCGGCTCGAAGCGAAACTAATCAGTTCTCAAAACAGACCAATCCGAAATCCCAAATCAAAAATCCGAAATTCGTACGGGGCCGTGGTCGAGAGGTGAGGCACTTCACTGTCTATGAAGACGATGACGGTTCGAGTCCGTTCGGTCCCGCTTTTTTGATTTTCGGTTGGATGGCTTAGACAGATGAGCGCCGGTCCGAAAAACCGGAGAGGTTGGTGCGATGCCAACTCCAACCACCAGTACAAATATATGAAAAACAGACTTTGGAAACACGATTACGGTTGACGTTTCGGTTCAAATTCAAACCGGCTTTTTTTTTCCGGCCGATTAGCTCAGCGGAAACGAGAGCGGCAGTCTTCTAAACTGCAGGTCATCGGTTCGAATCCGATATCGGCTATCTTATTTCGGATTTTGGAATTTAGATTTTGGATTTCGGATTGGCCGCCGCGTTTAGAAGCGCGATCATTTGCCCCCAAATTTTCGCCGAACAAACGATTTATTGTGAAACGAGCAAGTTAATCAACGAGACAAATCCGAAATCCCTACGGCGGTATAGCTTAACAGGCTGAAAGCGTCGGTCTCATAAACCGAAGATTGCGGGTTCGAGTCCCGCTACCGCAATATTATTTTGGATTTTAGATTTTAGATTTGGGATTTGCCGAGGACTTTCGAAAGAATATTTTCTTCACCTGGTATTTCTCTAATCAAGGGGTTTAAAGCGAAACGTAAAAGTTCATCAACAAAACCAATCCGAAATCCAAAATCTGAAATCCAAAATCACCCCGGCGTTGTAGCTCAAACGGAATCAGAGCGTCTGTCTTGTAAACAGTTCGATGCGAGTTCGAATCTCGCCGACGCCTCTCGAAATTATTTTGGCAGGAATGGAGCAAAGTCGGCTCGGCGGGTTCATATTCCGCAAATCGGCAGGTTAGATTCCTGCTCCTGCGACCAATTTTTTACGGAACATAGCTCAATCTTCGGCAAAGCGTTCGGCTGATAACCGGAAGGGTAGAGGTTCGAGTCCTCTTGTTCCGATCAACATGAAACGGGGCATAGCTTAATCGGTAAAGCAGCCGGCTTATACCCGGCATTGGCGGCGGATCACCGCGAGATTGCAGGTTCGAATCCTGCTGCCCCGAATATTCTTTACAAACCAAAATCCTGCCCAAACAAACGCGGTCGAAAATCCGGCGAGGACAAAAGAATGCTGAAAATCCTATCTTTTGTTTGCAACGAACATACTTGTCTTTTGTCTGTCGAAGCCGCCTTTTCGCCGCGTTTGCCTACCAAATTCGATTTGGGATTCGGGATTGCGGATTTGTTTAAAGAAGAAAGTAATAAGTTTTTATTGACAGGTAACTCAGCCGGTTAGAGTGCCGTCCTGTTAAGTCGGAAGTCGCGGGTTCGAGTCCCGCCCTGTCAGCTCGATTTTGGATTTTATATTTTAGATTTCGGATTTGCTGTCGCGTTGAGAAAATAGATTATTTACCGAAATGTTTTGCTGAATAATCCATTCAGAGGAAATCACAGATTTCGTCAACAAAACCAATCCGAAATCTAAAATCAAAATGCCAAACCCGTCCCGGTCGGTAGCCAAGTCCGGTTAAGGCACTCGCCTTTTAAGCGAGGCATCGTGGGTTCGAATCCCACCCGACCGACTTTTTTATTTTGGATTTTGGATTTTAGGTTTTGGATTTATTTCGGGTTTGGACGAATTTTCTCCGGCTTGAAATCGTTCTTAACAAGAATCTTCGGATAAGAGCAACGCTGTTAAAGGCGTCGGCGATTCAAAACCCGAAATCTAAAATCCAAAATCCCTATGGCGAATGCCGTTGGAACTACATGGCTCAGAACCCGCGATTTGTCGGTTCGAATCCGACCGTGTTGTCTCGTGACAACACGTGGCCAAAATGGTAAAGGCAGCGAACGTTTCAACAAAAACCTTGTCGCCATTTCGATTTCGGATTTTAGATTTCGGATTTTGGATTTGCTGACGCTTTTCAAAAGGCGGTTCTTAAAATCAAAAGGTTCTCGCTGAATATTCGACATAAAGTGAAAACCAAAATTTCTTCGAGAAAACCAATCCAAAATCCGTAATCCCAAATCAAATTGGCGAATGCCGGATGGAACTACATAAAAGTTCGACTCTTTTCTTCTCCACCGAAAAATCGGGGAAGTCGCCTTGAACGGTAAGGCCTGTTTCATCAAACACTTGTCGTCAAATAATCACAAAACCGGGAGGCAAATGCCGGAATGACTACATTCATTTGTCTGTGAAACAAAACTGTCATTCCAAACCTTGTTGCTTCCCTTTCAACCCTCGGGCGAATGCTGTTTATGACTACATCTCGAAAATGTTTCCGTCATAAGCGAACCTTGTCGCCCAATCATTTTCGGATGAATGCTGAATAAGACTACATCCAACCTGGTCTGAAAAACCAACCCGCGCCTTTCGCGGAGTTACGATGAAACTCCGGTGAACCGTTAAAGTTCACGCGCAGAACGTCTTTTCGATCTTGTCATCTGAAATCAACGAACTTTCCTTAAAGGAATGCAAAAATCTTGTCCGATCAGGAGGAAAATATGGCTAACAAAAATCTATTTCAAACCGTCCGCGGTCTGTTTACACCGAAAGCGAACGCCGTCAACGAAGCCGGCGGAACGGCTTACAAATTAACGCCGAAGCACGCGCTCGCGCAGTACGCGGCGACCGGCTGCTTTTCGCAGACTTTTTACGCCGACGCCGGCGAGCAGCTCGATAAAGTGCTGGCGCTGGCGAAAGAGCTCGACGCGGAATTCGTCGCGCGCACGGCGGTTTACGCCCGCGAAAAGGGCTATATGAAAGACATGCCGGCGCTGCTCGCGGCGGTGCTTTCGACGAAAGACAAAGCGCTTTTCGAAACGGTTTTCCCGCGCGTGATCGATAACGGCAAGATGCTGCGCAACTTCGTGCAGATCATGCGTTCGGGCGCGGTCGGTCGTAAATCGCTCGGCTCGCTGCCGAAACGCATGGTTCGCCGGTGGTTCGAAGCGCGCAAGGCGGAAGCGATTTTCAAACAGTCGGTCGGACAGTCGCCGTCGTTCGCCGACATTCTGAAGATGGTTCACCCGAAACCGATCGAACCTGAAAAAGAAGCGCTTTACGGCTACTTTATCGGTCGCGACGTCGACGCCGACAAACTGCCGGAAATCGTCCGCAATTACGAAAAGTTCAAGTCGGGCGATTCGGCCGAAGTGCCGGCGGTTCCGTTCCAGATGCTGACGGCGCTGCCGATCTCGAAACGCGAATGGACGGAAATCGCGCGCCACGCCGCGTGGCAGATGACGCGCATGAACCTCAACACTTTCCAGCGTCACGGAGTTTTCGAAGACGCGGAAATGATCGAGCTCGTCGCGAATCGTCTGCGCGATCCGGTCGCGATCAAACGCGCGAAGGTTTTTCCATACCAATTGCTTTCGGCGTACACGGCGGCATCGCAAAACCCGGAAATTCCGCGTGCGATCACCGAAGCGCTGCAGGACGCAATGGAAATCGCGACCGAAAACGTGCCGGCGATCGACGGAAAAGTCTTTGTTTTCCCGGACATTTCCGGTTCGATGCATTCGGCGGTGACCGGTTACCGCAAAGGCGCGACGTCCGCCGCGCGCTGCATCGACGTCGCGGCGCTCGTCGCGGCGGCGATCCTGCGTAAAAATCCGACCGCCGAAGTGATTCCGTTTTCGGACGACGTGGTCGAAGCGCGTCTGAATCCGCGCGATTCGGTGATGACGAACGCGCAAAAACTGGCGGCGCTGCCGTCGGGCGGCACGAATTGTTCGGCTCCGCTGCGCCGTCTGAATAAATACAAATCGCAGGCGGATCTGCTCGTCTACGTTTCCGACAACGAATCGTGGATGGATTCGAACCGCACGTGGAACCGCGGCACGAAAACCATGGAAGAATGGAACGCTTTCCGCGAACGCAGCCCGCAGGCGAAACTCGTCTGCATCGACATTCAGCCTTACGCGCACACGCAGGCGCAGGAACGCGCCGACATCCTCAACGTCGGCGGATTCAGCGATCAGGTCTTCACACTGATCTCGAAATTCGCCGGCGGCGACCTGTCGCCGGAACACTGGGTCGGCGTGATCGAAAAGGTTGAAATTTAACCTAAATGCAGGAAAGAAATAAGGCGCCGCGCCTTATTTCTTTCTTGCAGAACCATCGGATTAAATCCTTTTTTGGCGAATGCCGCTCGGGAGTACATGGATCATGAAAGTTCGACTCTTTCCCGCCCGATTTTTCTTGACGGGCGGAACTCTCGGCAAAATTTGTCGCCGAATCGGTCGATTAATTGGCTTATATTACTTAATGCCAAATCTGAGACGGAAATGAAAAGGACGTTCGATGAAAAAGCGATTATCGAAAAGCCGGCGGAATTCGCGGGCGCGCGCGCCGATGCGCCGCTCGTGATTTTGCTGCCGAAAGCCGCCGGCGCGATCCTCTTGTCGGACGTTTTGATCCTTTCGGTCTTTTGGCTTTCGTTCGGCGAATTACCGATGTTCGCCTTCGGATTCGTGATTTTTCTCACCGCGCTGCAGATTCTCGTCATCGTCGGCTTGCGGTTCGGCGGGCGGAAGGATTTGCATTCGACCGAACGGCTCAGAAACGACGCGCTCGATAAAATCGGCGCGTGGTGGCTGATGGCGTGCGCGTTCGGCGCGCTGTTCGGCTGGATTTCGGCGCAGCTCGCCGTTTCCTTCCCGCAATACGAAAACGGTTTTCTGCTGGCGGCGATCGTATTTTCGATCTTTTTGCCGGTCGCGGCGATGCTGCCGAATCTCCGCTATCTCGAAGCGCGCATTTCGCACATTCAAATTCCGTTGCTCTTTTTCGTGACGGTGCTGCCGGTGCTTTCGGGCATCGGTTCCCTGCTCAAACTCTGGCAACGTCTGAATTGACAAACCTTATTTAGTTTTCCCGTTTCCCAGAAAAATCAGTCGAGTCCCGGATCGTCGTTCGATTCGCGGCTATTTTGTTTTTCCTTTCGTTTGAGCTCCTGGAATTGTTCCTCGGTCGACACGTCCGGAACCGGCTTTTCTTTGCGGCGCAGTTTCGGCGGCGTTTCCGATTCGGTTTTTTGAATTTCGGCGGCGGTCACGTCGACCGGTTCCGCCGAGATTTCATCTTCCGCGGAAGGTTCTTCCGCGTCGGACGATTGGTTCTTTCGCCGCGTCGAAACGGTCGCGGAATCGGGCGTCTTGCCGTTCGACGATTCGGGCTTCCATTCGCCCGATTCATCGGTTTTCGATTTTTCCGTTTTTTCCGTCGATTTTTTGCGCGCGTCGGCGAGGCTTTCGCGGTTCTCCTTGCCGCGATTCGCATTGGCGTTGACCGTCGGCGCGGCGGATTGACCGTCGGATTCGCCGCTGCCGAAATAAAACGCCGTCGTGATGCCGAAAAACAACAGCACCGCCGCTGCCGCCCAGACGAACCGGTTGCCGTTGGATTCTCGTCTGACCCGCCCGGGCTTTTTCATGTCGACGATGATCGCCGAAGAGCGCGGCGGCGCGACCGGCGCGCTCTTCGGCGGCAACGCGTTAAGCGCTTCCGCCGTCGAGGTTTTTCCGGTTTGCCGTTCGCCGGAACCGCCCAACGCGGGCGCCGCCGCGATCGAGGCAGCCGATTTTTCCGCCGCGCCGGTTTCGGCAAAACCGCCCGCGGCGAAACGAAACGCCTGCCGCATCGCTTTCGCCGAGACGAAACGGTTTCTCGCGTCGAGCGCGAGCGCTTCGTTAAGAACGTTGGCGATGCCCTCGGGAATTTCCGGGCGAATCTCGTTCGCCGGTCGGAGCGGGTCGGGGTTTCCGCCGACGATCGCGGCGGCGCGCGTCAAGGCGTTGATCGGCGGCGTGCCGGTCAGAAGGTGATAAACGGTCGCGCCGAGCGCGAAAATGTCCGAATGCGCGTCGGTGCCGGTGCCCTGAATTTGTTCGAGCGGCGAATAAGTACGCGAATAACCGAACACGCTGATTTCCGTCGCGTCCTTTTTATTCAGTTTCGCGAGCCCGAAATCGAGCAGCATGATGTTGCCGCGCGCGTTGAGTTTCAGATTGTGCGGCTTGATGTCGCGGTGAATGACGGGCGGCGTCTGCGCGTGCAGGTAATCGAGCGCGTCGAGCAGATCTTCGGTCCAGCGCAGAACGTCGGCGAGCGGAAACGCGCCGTCGCGTTTTAAAGCATCGCACAAATCCTCGCCGTCGATGAACTGCATGACGATAAAATGACCGCCGTTCTCAGTGAAATAATCCGAGACATGCGGCAAGACCGGATGCTGCAGCGCATTGAGGAGCCGCGCCTCGCGCTCGAAGGCTTCGCCGAATTCATCCTCGCGGTAAAAAGTTTCTTTGATCGCGACGTGGTTGTCGAAGCGTTTGTCGGTCGCCAGATAAACCGCGCCCATTCCGCCGGCGCCGATTTTTCTTTCGATCAAATAACGATTTTGTAAAAGTGTTCCGTTTTCAATCATTTCGCTTCCCGCTTTGATTCAATCGCACATTTAGTTGCAAATTTAATGCCTTTCGAATGGCTGGGCAGGCGAAAAGAAAAGCCCCGCCGCGAAGCGAGGCCCTTCAGAAAGATTGAAGCGGCGAATTACTTACGCTCGTTTCTTTTTTTCAGCTCGATCCAGATCAGAAACAACAAAACGACGATCAGCGGCGGGCTGACGAAAAACAGGATGAAAATGATTTGAAAAATTCTGTCCATCGGGTTTGAAGCTTGGTTGTCCGAGGCGAGGCACTCTCTTAAATCCAATACTGAAAGGTTTCGTCCCAAATCTTCACATTTAGGAATAAAATGCGCTTTATCTGGATTTAATGCCTCGTTAGAATTTTGAAAGCTTAAACCGAAAGCGGCGATTCCTAGCATTAGAACTGCGAATAACCGAATGAATTTCCCTTTACATCTCATAATTTTTACCTCGATTGTTCGAACATCTTAGCACAGAGCCAGGCAATACAAAAAGTTTTTTGGCGAATGCCGTCGGGATTACATGGTTTAGCGAGTTCAACTCTCGCCCGCTCCATCTCAGTTTTCACGGGGCGGAAATCTCGGCAATTTTGTCGCCAATATTTAATTCGCCTGCGCGGCTTCTTCGAGGGCTTTGCGAAACGGCGCGCCGTTCGGAACCTGCGCGTTCGCCGACAAAGTGCTCGTCTTTTTGCCGCCCGCGTCCGTCGCCGAAACGATCGAGTAGCTCTGGCGCGTGCGCGGCACGTAGATCAGAAATTTATGCGTCTTGCCGTCGGCCGTCGCGCCCTTGTAGATGACTTCCTCGTACCCGTCGCCGTCAGCGTCCAAAGGCTCGAACGTCCAGCTCGCGCCGTGAAATTCGGGCGTGTCGAGCGCCGTGCGCGCCGAGATTTCCCACGGGCTTTCGGCGTTGACGCGCTCGACGGCGAACATGTGCGTTTTGCCGAGTTCGATTTTGTTGTGCAGGCAGATGAGCGCCGAATCCTTCGGCGTTTTGACGATCTGCATGCCGTCGGCGTGATGCTCGGTCGTGCTCGTGATCTGCGTGATGATCTTGTCGGCTTCCTCGGTCGAAAGGATCTGCTTGGAAATCACGGTCTTGTCGTCCGGGCGCGGCGTGCTTTTCACGTAATCCTCGTCCATATTATGCTTCGAGTGATCCATCGTATCGTGCCCGGAATTGGCGTTCGCGTTGGCGGACGTCGAGCCGGATTTCAGCCAGAAAAATCCGGCGATCGAAAGTGCGCCGATCAAAATCACGATCGCCGCCGAAGCCGCCGCGATCTTCAAACCGCCGCCGCTTCTGCCCGCGTTTCGAACGGGAACGTCGGCGAGCGCCTGCGGCATCTGCGATGCGGTGACGGCTCTCAGCTGCTGGGTCGAAGGATAAATATTTTCGGCGGTCGTCTGCACGTTCAGGTCGAGCGACGGCGCGGTGCCGGCGCCGGCGACGCTCTGTTCGAGCAGCGCTTTCGCCGCCGCGGCGTTTTCGGGCCGGTCTTCCGGCTTTTTCGACAGCAGCCGGTTGACGACCGACGCGAGCGCGGGCGGGATGTCGGGCGCGAATTCTTCGATGCGCGGCGCTTCGACCATCGCGTGTTTGATGATCACCGCCGACAAAACCTCGTCGTCGAACGGCGGGCGACCCGAAATCATTTCGTAAAGCAGCGCGCCCAGAGAATATAAATCGCTGCGCGCCTCGACCGGATTGCCGAGACACTGTTCGGGCGACATGTAAAACGGCGTGCCGACGAGCAGCCCGCTGCCGGTCATCGAAAGCCGCATGCTTTCCGCGTTGTCGGTGTTGAGCATTTTCGCGATGCCGAAATCGAGCACGAAAACGCCCTGCTCGTTGAGCATGATATTCGCGGGCTTGAGGTCGCGGTGGATGATGCCGAGCGAATGCGCTTCGTTCAAAACGTCGCAGATGCTGACCGCGATGTCGACCGCTTTTTTAAAGGGCAGCTTCCCGTCGCGCTTTAGAATGTCCGCGAGCGTCGTGCCCTCGACGTACTCCATAACGATGAAGAGCCGTCCGTCGGGCAGCGTGCCCGAATCGTAGATCATCGCCGCGCGCGGGTGCCGGAGCTTCGCCATCAGACGCGCTTCGCGGGCGAAACGCTGCATGACGTCGGCGTTCATCGCGACTTCCGGATTGATGACTTTGACGGCGACCACGCGGTCGAGCGTCAGATGCGTCGCGCGGTACACCGTCCCCATCCCGCCGCGTCCGAGTAAAGTCTCGATGCGCAGGTTATTGGCAATGATCTGCGGAACAGAATTGCCGGCAGTGCCCGCCGAAGAATCGTAATTTTGCATAAACTTTCAAATTTGTCAGAGATATATTTATTAAGACCCGGATTTAAAGCGTATTTTGCGAATGAAAAACACTAATAATATACACCGAGTTCGTTGAACCGTAAATAAAAAACGGGCGTTTTAAGATTTGAGTTTCAATTCGTAGCAGACCTCCTGCTCGGTCGCGCCGTCCGCCCATATTTTTTCGTGCGCGCGCGTGAAGACGAAGCCGTGTTTCTGATTCGCGTATTTCGAAGCGACGTTCGAAGCGCGGTGCGAGACGATGATCCTCTCGAAATTCGGGCGCGCCCGCACCCATTCGAGACGCGTTTCGTACATCAGTTTCGAAAGTCCGCGCCGCCGGAATTCCGGCGCGAGCCACGAGCCCCAGAAAATCGCGGTTTTATTTGCCGGATCGTCGCGCCAGACCGAAACGCCGGTGATGCCGATCGGCTTTTCGCCGGCGAAAAGCATAAAAATCGCGGAATCCTCCGCCGCGAGCCGGCGGCGCCAGTCGGCTTCGGCGAATTTCGATTCCGCTTCGTAATTCGAGCCGAAAACCAGAGGGTCGCTTTGGAGCGCTTTCAGGCGGATCGCGGAAAACCGCCGCCAGTCGTCCGGGTTTAATTGTCTGATCGAAATGTTCATCGCTGATCGGCGCTTCGTCGCCGGCCACCCGTTTTATGATACGGGGCGAATGCCGGAAATGACTACATTCTTTGGGATAGAACACCGTGTCATTTCATTTTTCTTGTCGCCCCTTTTAATTACCGAGCGACCGGCTCCCCCGCCGCGGCGGTCGCGCCTTCCGGGCGGCGGGCAATTCTTTTACGTAAAACTTTCAAATCGTTTTCACCATCAAAGCTACGCTTTTTTATGGAACTTTGACAAGCAAGGAGGCTTTTTGATGACCGGAAAACTTTTTCACCTTGTCGCATTGGCGGCGATTTTCGCCGCCTGTTTCGCCGGAAACCTTTCAGCGCAACCCACGCGCGACCGAAAAATCGTCGATTGGTGCAGTCCCGAAGCGGGGCTCAACGGTTTATACCGGATCGATTTCGATCGCAGCGACCGGCTTTATTCGGTGATCGAGGGCGCTTCGGCGAACGTGCCGTTCGGCGACCAGCAGCAGTTTTTTATCGATTTGTCGGTGCGGCTCGCGCCGCCCGACCTGCTCGCGATCGAATGCCGCAACGACCGCGTCGCGCTCGCTTCTTCGCGCGCTTCGCGCGTCGAGTTCCCCGCCGACGGCAAAACGCGCCGCGTCCGCACGAGCGGCGGCGAGGCGCAGCAGACGCGCATCTGGCTAGACCGCGCCGGCTTGACGTTTTCATCGACCGGCGGCGGCAGCGACGCCCTGAATTTCAATTTTCTGCCGATCGACGACGGCCGGGCGCTGCGCGTCACGCGCCGCATCTCCGCCAAAGAATTGAGCGCGCCGGTCGTCATTCAAACGACCTACAACAAGATCGCCGAGGTCGCGCGCTGGGACATTTTCGACGACGCGCAGCTCGCCGAGCAAACTCCCGTTCAAAAACAAAAGCCGGTTCCGCCAAGCCCGACCGCGCGCGCCGTTGCGCCGACGTTTCGGAACGATGAGGCGTCGGAGCTGCGCGAAACGCTCGCCGCGTGGATCGCCGCGACCAACCGCCGCGACATCGAGCGACAGATGTCGTTTTATCTCAACGAACTGAAAGCCTTCTATCTGACGCGCAACGTTTCGAGCGACGCGGTCAGAAACGAAAAAACGCGCGCCTTCGCGGCGGCGACCTCGGTCGACATCCGCGCCGCCGAACCGGAGATCATCTTTCAAAACGGCGGTCGCGAAGCCGTCATGCGCTTTCGCAAGGTGTACGATATTCAAAGGCGGGCGGGCAGCCGGCGCGGCGAGGTCGTTCAGGAGTTGCGCTGGCAGCGCACGAATCGCGGCTGGAAGATCTTCAGCGAACGAGACATCAAAGTCATTCGTTAATCGATCAGCGCGGTATTTCGGCCGGATCGATTCAATAAGGTATCGGATAAGAGTTTTCGCGCCGCTGTTGCCTTCGCCGACGACGATACTCGCGCCATTCTTCTTCGGTCATCTCTTCCCGCGCGCGGCGGCGTTCCTCGCGGCGGATCGCGCCGTCATGACGCTGCCATGACGGCCGCCCGGTAAAAATCGATTCGATGTCGGGCACCGGTTCGGACCGGACGATTCTTTCCGATCGATCGACGTTCGACGTTTCCGGCTTCTTCGCCTGACGCTTGATTCTCGGGTTCGCGACCGGGTTCGGCGCCGATTTTTCCGCGGCCGACCTTTCCCTGATCGGTTCTGTGATTTCGGGCGCGGCCTCCTCGCGAAGTTTCTCGTTGTTTTTACCTGCCGGAAACGCTTTTGTCTTAACTTCTCTGGTTATTTCCGATTTCGGCGCATCGCGGACCTCGGGCTGCTCCGAATTTGGCGGCTCGGTTTCGGATTCGTTTGCGTCGGATTTAATCTCGCTCGTAACTTCGACCGGTGCCGGGTCCGGTTCGCCCGATTTCTGATCCCTGAATATGAACAGCGCCGAAGCGGTCGCGACGATCGCCAGCAGCGCGAGCATTGCCGCCGCCGCCGGGCGCGACCTTTTATTTCGCGGCGCAACGACGGTCGGAACATCCGCATCGACGGTTTTGTGAAATTCAATTGCCGGCGGCGCGACCGTTTTGTGAAGATCAATTGGCGGCGGCGCGGCGGAAGGCGGCGCCTGCAGAGGCGTAAAATCGACTTCATTCGTTTCACGTTCGTCGTGCGCTTCTTCCTGAGCTCCGACCGCTTCGGCGTATGCTTCGAGCGCCGGAAACTCTTCGTTTTCAGGCGAATAGACGATTTGCGGCTCCTGAATGTCGGGCGGCTCCGCCGGTTCATCTTCGATCGCCGCGGCGCGCGCTTCAACTTCTTGTTCCTGCGCGTTTTCAAGTTCCCGCGCGTTGTCTAAATCTTCTGCCCGATTCCGCGTTTCGATGCGTTTGAGAGCCTGCCGCATCGCTTCGGCGTAAGTCAGATTCTCGACGCCGGCGGAGGTGGCCGGCTGATTATTTTGCGTCCATTGCTCCGCGGTTTCCGGCATCGTCGACGGAGCGACCGGTATCACCGCCTGCGCGATCGATTCCGCGTAGCTTAACCCTTTACTGCGCGGGAATTGCTTCGCGGGCTCGTTGGCCGACAAATCGGCGATGTTTTCTTCATTCTCCGCAAAGGCATGTTTCAGCGCTTGGCGCATCGCCGCCGCCGATTGAAAACGCGCGGCCGGGTTCAGCGCCAAAGCCGAGTTCAGAACGTTCGCCAACGCGTCGGGAATTTCGGGAGCGACTTCGTTCGCGCGCTGCAGCGGATCGGGATTTCCCGCCACGATCGCCGATGCGCGGGTGATCGCGTCGAGCGGCGGGCTCCCCGTCAACAGATGATAAACGGTCGCGCCGAGCGCGAAAATGTCTGAGCGCGCGTCGGTGCCGGTGCCCTGAATCTGTTCGAGCGGCGAATACCGGCGCGAATAGCCGAAAACGCTGCGCTCGCTCAAAGTATTGTCCTTTTTTAATTTCGCGAGCCCGAAGTCGAGGAGAAAAACGTCGCCGCGCGGCGATATTTTCAAATTCGATGGCTTCAGGTCGCGGTGGATGATCGGCGGGTCCTGCGAATGCAGGAAATCGAGCGCGTCCAGCAGATTGTCCGTCCAGCGCAGAACGTCTCTCACCGAAAACGATTCGCCGCGTTTCAATATTTCGGACACGTCCTCGCCCTCGATGAACTGCATCACGAGAAAATGTTCGTCGCCTTCGGTAAAATAATCCGAAACGTGCGGCAAAACGGGATGCAGCAGACCATTTAGTATTTTCGCTTCGCGCTCGAAGGCTTCGCCGAACTCGTCGTCTTTGTAAAAGGTTTCCTTAATCGCCACGTAATTATCGAAACGCTGGTCGACGGCGAGGTAAACCGTGCCCATGCCGCCCGCGCCGATTTGTTTTTCGATCAGGTACCGCTCCTGCAAGATTGTTCCGGGGCTAATCATTTTTATCACCTGCAGATTTTGTCAGCAATTTCTATGCCGGTCGCGTCCGGTTAAGGCCGAAACCGCCCGCTTATAAAAAAAGACGAACCGCAGCTCGTCCCGTCTAATTTCGATTTACCCGTCGATTACGGTTTCGGCGTGATCGATGCCGAAGGCGACGGCGAAGGCGCCGGATTGGTTGGGTCCGGCGACGGCGACACCGTCGGGCTCACGGTCGGACTGGCGGTCGGCGTCGGACTCGGAGTCTGTAAAAACGCCGCCGTTTCGCGCGCTTCGTCCGCCTGCGCGGGCGGGCTGACGAATCCCCAGATTCCGAATAAAACGAATAGAACTATTCCCGCGGTCAAGAATAATTTCTGAAACATAAGCTAACCTCCCTTAATTTGAATTCTTAGTTATTCAAACAAGCCGTTTCATCAGTCTTTAAAAAAAGCAATTTTTATACCAGGTAAGGTTAAATTATTTAACCGCAATATTTATTCAAAATACTTATATAGGAGCGAAAACACGATGTATCGAAAACCGACACGGTCGGCTGCGACTCGACAAATCAAACATTTTTTCATCAAAATTAAACAGGAGGAAATATGCCATACAACAAATTAAACATTTCGGGCGCCAAAGCCGATGTCCTCGCCTGGGTGCATCACGACCTGTCGCTCGACGAACAAAACATGCTGCGCAACGTCTCGCGTCTGCCGTGTCTTTACAAACACGTCGCGCTGATGCCCGACGCGCACCTCGGCATCGGCTCGATGGTCGGCTCGGTCGTCGCGACCAAAGACGCCGTCATCCCGGCGACCGTCGGCGTCGATATTGGCTGCGGGATGGCTGCCATCAAGACGCCGTTCAAGAGCGGAATTCTCGACGGCAAACTGAAAGATTTGCGCCACGAGATCGAACGCGCGATTCCGGTCGGTTTCAACGAGCACAAACAAACCGACGACACGGCGTCGCGCTGGCAGGGTTGGGAAAACTTCGACGACCTGCACAAAGGCGTACAGGACCGTAAGGTCAAGGCGATGCGGCAGATGGGATCTTTAGGTGGGGGTAAGTTGCCCCGTACTGCGGTGACGCAGTAATGAAAACTCGTCCAAATCGGTGAAGGCTGAGATGCTAATACCGAGGGAAGCGGTCAAACGCCCCGTAGAGAGCAGAGGGACTTGGGCATCTTGCGTAATCAAGATGAAGGTGTGCTCCGAACTGCAGCGAAAAAGGAAGCTGCAGAATCAGGCAGAAATGACCTGATCGGTTGTAAATCATTGCAACGAGAATGAAAGAAGAATTTCTGACAACGGAAAATCCCTTTTATGCTTATTTGTTTGGTTTTTTCCAAACAGACGGGCATCTTTATCAAAATTCCCGCAATCGCGGAAGGTTGAGTATTGAATTAGCCGGGCGCGATGAAGAACTTTTACTAAAACTTCAGAAGCGTCTGCCTTTCAATTCTTCAATTTCCCGAAGAACGAGAAAAACAAATTTCAGCGACGAATATGTTTCTGTTATTTGGAATGTTTTTGATAAAAGATTCAGAGATTTTTTGATAAATAATGGAATTACCTATGGCAGAAAATCGAATGTTACTTCAATTCCAATCGGTAGATTTTCAAAGATTGATTTTTACAGAGGCTTGATTGATGGCGACGGTTCTATGGGCTTAACCAATAAAGGTTTCCCATTTTTGTCGTTTATTACAGCAAGTTCCAAAATCGCCTATGAATATTTACATTTTCTTAAATCGATTACCGATAAAGAAAAAACTGCGAAGCAAAACACCCGCGATAATGTTTTCAACATTGCGGTTTATAAAGAAGATGCACAAAAAGTGGTGCGAAAACTTTATTATGAAAATCGTTTGGCACTGCCGAGAAAACTAATAAAAGCTAAAGAAGTGTTGAGTTGGCAGCGTCCGGCAACAATGAGAAAAGTTGAAAACAGAAATCGTTGGACTGCAGTTGAAGATAACTTTATTCTTTCAAATTCGATAAATGACGCGATGATTAAATTAGGCAGAAGTCAAAAAAGCATCGAAATGCGGCTTTGGCGATTGCAGTCTAACCCACAACTGGTAACAGATTGAACCACTTTATTGAGGTCTGCCTCGACACGGAAGACAACGTCTGGCTGATGCTGCATTCCGGCTCGCGCAATATCGGGAAGGAAATCGCCGAACGCCACATCGCGACGGCGAAGACGCTGCATCGCCTGAACGAGCTGCCCGATCCGAATCTCGCTTATTTTATTCAGGGAACCGAAGAGTTCAAGAATTACTGGCGCGATCTCGAATGGGCGCAGGGCTACGCGATGATGAACCGCCGGGTGATGATGAAGCGACTCCTTAAATCGTTCAACCGGATGTTCAATAAGGACAAAGCGTTTCGCCCGGAAATCGAAGTCAACTGCCACCACAATTACGTGGCGCACGAAGAGCATTTCGGCGAAAAGGTGTTTATCACGCGCAAGGGCGCGATCAACGCCGAAGCCGGAAGATACGGCATCATCCCCGGTTCGATGGGCGCGAAATCCTTCATCATCAAGGGCTTGGGAAATCCGCAGTCGTATAATTCCTGCTCGCACGGCGCGGGTCGCAAGATGTCGCGCACGCAGGCGAAAAAACGCTTCACGCGCGAAGATTTGGAACGCATGACCGCGGGCGTCGAATGCCGCAAGGATTCGGGCGTCATCGACGAAATTCCGGGCGCGTACAAAAACATCGACGAGGTGATGAGAAATCAATCCGACCTGGTCGAAGTCGTCGCGGAATTGAAACAGGTCGTCTGCGTGAAAGGATAGTTCGATTTTAACGAATCAATTCATCCGTTCATTGATCCGTTTGCTTATTTCGGGTGAAAAAACGGATCGATGAACGGATGTTTCAATATTTCAACCGGAATTATTTTTTCAGGAATCCGTTGACTTCGAGCCAGTGGATATAGGCATCGAACCATTTGTTGCTGGTGCGGTCGGGATTTCCCAAACCGAAACCGTGCCCGCCGTTTTGATACAGGTGAAATTCGACCGGCACTTTCGCGTCGAACCATGATTTGATCAGTCCGAATTCCCCGCCGAACAGGAAATCGTCCGTCGCGATGACCGCGAACATCGGCGGCGCGTTTTTGGGCACTTCGACCGAGCTCATGACGCCGTAAATCGGAGCGATGAATGCCAAATTTACTTTCTTCGATTGAAGCGTCGTCGCCATCGTCAGACCGGCGCCGGCGGAAAAACCCATCATGCCGATTTTTTTCATATCGACGTTCCATTCTTTCGAACGACTTTCGATCAAAGCGTAGGCGGCTTCGACGTCCGCGAGCTGATTGCTGAGGTCCCAGTTCGGTCTTTTGGCGGGTGTTTTTTTGTCGCTCGAATTATTCGCGGCTTCGGCAAAACGCTGCTGCATTTGCAGTTCGAAGGCGTCGAGTTTTTCGGCGGTCGGCTGTAGCCGGTACTTCAACACGAAGGCGTTGATGCCGCGCGCCGCGAGCGCTTCGGCGACTTCCCAGCCTTCGTTTCCCATCGAAAGCCACATAAAACCGCCGCCCGGCGCCACGATCACGCTCGTTCCGTTCGCTTTTTTGGGATCGGCGAGAAACGGCGTCAGCGTCGCTTTCGAGACGTTTCTCGCCATCGGATCGCCCCACTGGCGAAACCACGACTCGCTTGCCGGCTGATCCTTAACGCCGCCGGTGTTTAAGGGAATCGCTTTCTCCTCTTTGGGCGCATCCATCGGATACATTTTTCCGTCCTGCGCAAAAGCCGTCGTGCAGAGCAGACCGGCTAAACTTAAAGCGACGAATCTCACGAAAGCTTTCAGGTGCAAAGTCATTATTCTATCTCTCCGAAAAATTTTACCAGCGGTTGTTGAGTCTCGCAGTCGCACTGGGTTATATGCAATATACGAGGGTTTAACTGCCGACACAACAACGCGGCGGGTTCATTTCCGATTCGGGTTTCAATACGGCCGATTTAATAAGGAATGAATTCTTTTCCAAACAGGCCGCTCCGGAGTCCGAAATCCCCGATCCGCTCCGCAAAACGCCGAAATAAACAGTTAATGATCGATGTGGCTCCCGATTCCGCTCGGCTTTATTCTCGCCCTCGGGCCGATGCGCTTCGGAAAGATCTGAGGCGATTTCCTCATTTTTCCGGCGCGCTCTTTTTTCTTTTTATAAAAAATTCATATACAAAACCGTTGTAAATCAGTTAATATAGTGGCAGTTATTAAATACTTGCACAATATATTGCGATTGCATCTTGATTTGTTTTGAGTTCATCTAATAAACGCAACAATTTAAGGAGGTGATTCCATTGATAACGGGTAGAGTTCTGCTCTTGAATTTTTCTTACGAACCGCTCGGCACGATCGGCGTGGCGCGCGCGGTTTGCATGTGGTTTTCGGGTAAATTGACGGTCGAAGAACACGACGGCGACAACGTCCTGCATTCGCCTTCGACCACGATTCCCGTCCCCTCGGTCGTGCGTCTGCGGTCTTACGTGCACGTCAAACGCCGCCGTCAGGAAACGACGATGAAACGGGCGCGCATTTACATTCGCGACCGTTACCGGTGCCAGTATTGCGGCGAACACAAACACGCCAAGGATTTGACGCTCGATCACATTCTGCCGCGCGCGCAGGGCGGCGAATCGACGCCGCACAACCTCGTCGCGGCGTGCGTCAAATGCAACCAGCGCAAAGGCAACCGCACGCCCGAGCAGGCGCGTATGCCCTTATTGACGTCGCAAAAACTGCTGCGTCTGGGGCTTGATCACGTTTTGCTCTGTCATTACGCCGAATCGCGTCCGGAATGGAAAAAATATCTGTTCATGGACGAGCTGGCGGATTCGGAGCCGGAAATCAAAATCGCGGCCTAAAGGATTTGCGATCTGCAATTAACGATTCGCGATCGCCTCCGAGCGATGGCGAATCAAAAATGCCTGTCGCAAATCCTTTTCTGAATCTTTTGATTTCTTATTTCCCGCAACACTTGCCGCTTCTTAAAAAATCGCGAACCCCTTTCGGTTATTCAGGCGTCATAAATTTAATTTTATGAAACTGATTTTTTTATACGGCTCGCCGGCGGTCGGCAAATTGACGGTGGCGAACGAGATCGCCGCCCGCACCGGCTTTAAGGTTTTTCACAATCATCTTTCGATCGACGCGGTCGAACCGATTTTCGAGTTCGGCTCGAAGCCTTTCAGCCGATTAGTCAACCTGATTCGCTTTGAAACCGTCCGCGAAGCGGCGCGCGCGGACGTCGATCTGGTTTACACGTTCTGCTACGCCAAAGACGCGGACGACGCGCACGTGCGCCAAATCACGCAAATCGTCGAAGAAAACGGCGGCGAGGTCTGCTTCGTGCTGCTCAAAGCCGACCGCGAAGAGCTGAACAAACGCGTCACCGAAGAATCGCGCCGGCGAACGGGCAAGGCGAAAACCGTCGAGATGATGGACTTTTTTCACGAAACTTACGATCTGTTTTCGCCCGTCCCCGACCGCGAAAGCCTGATCATCGACAACACGAATTTGCCGGCCGCAGGTGCGGCCGAGCAAATCATCGCGCATTTCGATTTGGCGAAAAAACGCGATTGATTTAGAATAAATGTTCGAATATTAAACGGAGCGAAGAGGACGATCCTTTTCGCTCCGTTATTTTTTTGGAGAAATTTATGAAAATTTATGAAACCGAACGCGACCTCGAAGCTTTGGTCGACTCGTTCGAGCGCGGCACGATCGCCGATAAGGACTGGCGGCACGCCGAGCATCTCGCGGTCGCGCTTTTTTATCTTTCGCGACACGATTTCGAAACGGCTTTGAGGAAGATGCGCGACGGGATTTTCAATCTGCTGCGCGCCTTCAAGGTCGATTTAGCGAAAGAAATGCCGTATCACGAAACGCTGACCGTTTTCTGGATGCGGACCGTCGACGAGTTCCGCAAATCGAAAAACGGCGCGCCGCTCGCCGAAATCTGCCGCGAGCTCGTCGAAAAATTCGACAAAAATTACCCGTTCGTATTTTACAGCCGCGAGCATTTGTTCAGCGAACGGGCGCGCCGCGAATTCGTCGAAGCAGACCTCTGAAAATTTCGGATTTCGGATTTCGGTTTTGTCTGTTTTGAAATTCGTAAAAACGGCGCCGCGTCGGGGCTGATTTACGCGCGATCGTTGAATTTACAAACGGCGTCCGCCGAATTCCCGACCGCGCCGGCCTGACTTTATCCTTTAGATTTTATTTAATTTATGCTAAATTTATCGTGCCGATTTTCCCTTCAAACCACAAAAAAATGGCGCATGAAACGAAACAGGAAGTGACGGAGCTGCTACAGAAGTGGAGCGCCGGCGACGCGGTCGCGCTCGAACAATTGACGCCGGTCATCTACGGCGAGCTGCACCGCATCGCGCGCCGCTACATGAGCCGCGAGCGCGACGGGCACACTTTGCAGACGACCGCGCTCGTCAACGAAGCCTACATGCGCCTGATCGACTGGAAAACCGCGCGCTGGGAAAACCGCGCGCATTTCTTCGGCGTTTCCGCCGCTCTGATGCGCCGCATTCTCGTCGATTTCGCGCGCAAACGCCCGAAAATCTCGGCCGATGAAGCCGCGCGGCACGTCTCGCTCGACGAAGCGCTGACCGTTTCGACCGAAAAAGACGCCGACCTGGTCGCGCTCGACGAAGCGTTGAGCGAGCTCGCGAAATTCGACGAACGCAAAGCGAAAATCGTCGAGCTTAAGTTTTTCGGCGGTCTGTCGGTCGAAGAAACGGCGGAAGTCATCAAAGTCGCGCCGATCACCGTCATGCGTGAATGGCAGAAAGCGAAAGCTTGGCTGTACCGTGAACTTTCAAGCGAAAACTAGCCGCTCATGACGCGAATGACACGAAAGCATCGTATTTTGATTCGTGTTGATTCGTGTCGCTCGCCGCTAAAAACATGATGGATCAAGAACGCTGGAAACAAATCGACGAACTGCTCGACGCCGCGCTCGAACTGCCCGACGCGGAGCGCGGGCGCTTCCTGACGGAAAAATGCGGCGCGGACGAAGATTTAAAGGCGGAAGTTTTATCGCTGCTCAAAGCCTCGACCGGCGCGGGCGATTTTCTCGAAAAATCGGCGATGGGCGTCGCCGCGAAAAATCTCGCCGAAACGCAGCCCCTCGATTCCAACCAGGATTTTCTCGGGCGGACGATCGGCACTTACCGAATCGAAAAACCGATCGGCGCGGGCGGCATGGGCGAGGTTTATCTCGCCTACGATGAAAAATTGAAACGCCGGGTCGCGCTCAAAATCCTGCCCGCCGAATACACTTCGAGCGACGAGCGCGTCAAACGCTTCGAACTCGAGGCGCGCGCCATTTCGGCGCTCAATCATCCGAACATCGTGACGATCTACGACGTCGGCGACTCGGGCGGCGTCAATTACATCGCGACCGAATTCGTCGAAGGCAAAACGCTGCGCGAGCTGATCGGCGCGAATCTGAAGCTCAAGGAAATCCTCGAAATCATCCTGCAGACCTGCGACGCGCTCGCCGCCGCGCACCGCGCGCGCATCACCCACCGCGACATCAAGCCGGAGAACATCATGCTGCGCCCGGACGGTTACGTGAAAATTCTCGATTTCGGGCTCGCGAAACTGAGCGAAATCGATCTGCATACGATGCGGGATTTTAACGGCACCGCGAAGGGCATCATCATCGGCACGCCCGCCTACATGTCGCCCGAACAGGTCGCCGACGACAACGTCGATCACCGCACCGACTTATGGAGCGTCGGCGTCGTTTTATACGAACTTTTGACCGGCGTGAATCCGTTCAAAAAGGAAAACCGGCAGGCGACGTTTCAGGCGATTCTGTCGCAGGAGCCGCCGCTCGCGAGCTCTTTGAACGCGCAGATTCCGGGCGAACTCGACCAGATTATCGTCAAGGCGCTCGAAAAGGACGCCGATTTGAGCTATCAGACGGCGTCCGACCTGCGCGCCGATTTGAAGCGCGTCAAACGCGAGGTCGATTCGTCGCCGTCGTGGAGCAGTCAAATTCAGACCGAGCGCCGCGAAGCCGCGAAGCCGCTTGTTTTTTTCTGGCTCTTCGGCATGACTTTCCTGCTTTTCGCGCTCGCGGCTTTGGGGCTTTGGTATTTCGCCGGTCGGCCGAAATCGGCGCAGGCGAGCGAGGCGCGCGAATGGGTCAACGCGCAGAACACGCAGCTGACCGTAACGCCGTGGATCGAAGGCTATCCGAGCCTTTCGCCGGACGGCAAAAACATCGTCTTCGCGAGCGACGCGAACAACGACCGCAATATTTACCTGCAGCGCGTCGGCGGCAAAAACCTGACGAATCTGACGCCGAGTTCGAAGGAATCCGACACGATGCCCGCCTTTTCGCCCGACGGCAAATACATCGCGTTCCGGTCGGAACGCGCGCCGGCGGGCATTTACGTGATGGAGGAAACCGGCGAAAACGTGCGCCGAATTTCCGACATCGGTTTTCACCCGTCGTGGACGGCGGACGGCCAAAAGGTGATCGTCAGCGACAAGGCGGCCGCGATTCATACCGTTCACACCGTGCCGAACAGCGCGCTTTGGTCGATCGACGTCAAGACGGGCGAAAAACGAAAGCTCGAAACGAAGGGCGACGCGATCATGCCGAGCTGCTCGCCTTCGGGAGCGCGCATCGCTTTCTGGTACGTCGCCGACGGGAAGCTCCCCGGCATCGCGACGATTCCGTCGGGCGGCGGCGAACCGATCAGAATCGCGGAATCGGACGCGTCGGACTGGAATCCGGTTTGGTCTCCCGACGGCGAATACATCTATTTTTCCTCCGACCGCAAAGGCAGCATGAATCTCTGGCGCGTCGCCGTCGACGAGGAAACCGGCGAGCAGCTCGGCGAGCCGGAATCGATCACGACGCCCTCGAAGTACGCGCGCCATATCACGGTTTCGCGCGACGGCGCGATACTCGGCTATGTGCGCTACGAAAGCCAGTCGAACGTGCAGGCGATTCCGTTCGATTTAAAGAGTCTGAAAGTCGCGGGCGAAGCCGTTTACATCACGCGCGGCGACCGGGAGCTCGGCAACCCGTCGCTCGCGAGCGACGGCGGTTTGTTCGTCGCGCGCAACCCGACCCGCACGCAGGAAGACCTCGTCGTTTTCGACCCGCGAGGCGAAAACTGGCGCAATCTGACCGACGACAAATTCCGCGAGCGCCTGCCGCGCTGGTCGCCGGACAGTCGTTCGATCGCGTTTCACACCGACCGCAGCGGGCGTTTTCAGATCTGGACGATCAACCTGGACGGCAGCGGCGCGCGGCAGCTCACGTTTTCCGACCAAACCGCGGCGCTCGCGCCGGTTTTCGCGCCCGACGGGAAACGCCTCGCCTTTACCGAAGTCGGCGAAAAGCAGCAGTATTCGCGGATTCTCGATCTTTCGAAATCGTGGGCGGAGCAAACCTCGCAAAATCTTCCCGCGATGCCGGACAATAAATCCTATTCGGTGCGCGACTGGTCGAAAGACGGCAAAAAGCTGCTCTATATCTATTTTGAACCGGACGGCGACGAAACCGGCACCGGCGTTTTCGATTTCGAAAAACAAGCGTTCGAAAGGATGACCGACACGGGTTCGTCGCCGTTCTGGCTCAACGACAGCCGTCATTTCATCTTCATCGACCGCAACACGCTTTTCTTATGCGACACCGCGACGAAGAAAATCACCGAGCTTTACAAACCCGCGTCCTACGAAATCCAGCAAGCCGTCCCGTCGCCCGACAATAAAACGATCTTCTTTCGCTACCTGCAGGTCGACGCCGACGTCTGGCTGCTCGATTCGACGCAAAAACAGTAAATTACGCGAACCGATCGTCAAAACCGGGAAGAGTTTTTACCAACTAATCATTATCAAATATCAATTAAATCAAAGTTCTGAACGTAACTTGACGACAAAATAAAATTGAAAATTGATAACTGTCGATTGATCGCGGGGCTTATTGTCTGCGACGCCCGATTCGCCTAAATTATTGCCTTTACCACCGAAGTTATGCTATAAACGCTCTATGGTTTTCGCTTCGAAAAATCCGACCAAACATCTTCTCGCCCGGCTCGGTGTCGCGCCGAAAGAATCCTGTCGTAATTAAAATCCGCGCTTAATCAGCTTAATTCGAAAGCTTTTCGGAATTTCGTTTTTCGCGAATCCGAAAGTTTCGGCGTTTTGTTGTATCATTGTTTTTTTCAAAAAAGGATTTTAATTATGCTTAGATTTCAGAACACTTTAACGAATAAAATCGAGGAGTTTCAGCCATTAGAAAATAATTCCGTGCGGATGTACATCTGCGGTCCGACCGTGTGGAATTTCGCGCACATCGGCAATTTTCGCACCTTTACGTTCGGCGACATCCTCGCGCGCTACCTGCGTTTTAAGGGCTACGATCTGACGCACGTCATGAATCTGACGGACGTCGACGACCGCATCATCAACGAATCGGGACGCGCCGGCAAGACGATCGACGAGTTCGTGCAGCCGTTCATCACCGCGTTCTGGGAAGACATGGAAGTTCTGGGCAACAAGCGTCCCGACGTCGCGCCGCGCGCGACCGAGCACATCGAAGAGATGATCGGCATCATTCAGACATTGCTCGACAACGGCAAGGCGTACGAATCGGACGGCTCGATTTATTTTCGCATCGCGGCGTTTCCGGAATACGGCAAGCTCTCGAAGATCAAGTTCGAGGGCAACATCGTCGGCGGTTCGGAGCGCATCGACACCGACAAGTACGAAAAGGAAGACGCGCGCGATTTCGCGCTCTGGAAGCTCGTCGACCGATCGGAACCGGCGGGCTGGGACGCGCCGTTCGGTTACGGTCGCCCGGGCTGGCACATCGAATGCTCGGCGATGTCGATGAAATATTTGGGCGAAACGTTCGACATTCACGCCGGCGGCATCGACCTGCAGTTTCCGCATCACGAAAACGAGATCGCGCAAAGCGAGGGCGCGACCGGCAAACTTTTCGCGAAATACTGGCTGCACGGCGAGTTTCTGAAGATCGACAACGAGAAAATGTCGAAATCGCTCGGCAATGAATTCACTTTGCGCGACATCATCGGCAAGGGTTTCAACCCGCTCGCGATTCGCTATCTGCTGATTTCGGTGCCGTACAACAAACAGCTCAATTTCACGTTCGAAGGTTTACAGGGCGCGGTCGCGACGATCGAAAGGCTGCAGCAGTTTCGCCGCCTCGTTCGCGAAGCCGGCGCGCGCGCGGGTTCGGACGCGGAAGTCAAAGCGCTCGTCGAAAAATCTTTGACCGATTTCGAAACGGCGCTCGACGACGATCTGAACACCGCCGCCGCGCTCGCCGCCGTGCACAACCTCGTGCGCGAAATCAACACGGTTTTAGCAAAAGACGCGCTTAAATCCGACGACCGGACGGCCGTGCTCGCCGCGATCGAAAAATTCGACGCGGTGCTCGGCGTCTTCGGCGAGGAAAAACCGGAGATGCTCGACGAGGAAATCGAAAGATTGATCGAAGAGCGCCAGGAAGCGCGCAGAAACCGCGATTTCACGCGCTCGGACGAAATCCGCGACGAACTGGCGGCAAAAGGCATCATTCTCGAAGACACCAAAGACGGCGTCCGGTGGAAACGAAAATAGCCTCCCGATTTACCGACCAAACTTTTCGCCCGGCTTTTCCGTCCGGCGAAAAGTTTACCGCAACAGTGATTGAAAATTGCCCGGAACGGCGCGTTGAAGATCGTAAGGCGAAAAGCGTTCGAACACTTTTCTCGGTCGCCGTAGAGCCGTTTACAATCCGGCGGATAATGCCGTTTGCGAAATTTCGGAGTAAGTTCGGAATGGATACTCAAAAGTTTATGATTACCAAAGCAGATCGAATGAAGGGCGGCATCGTCGGCTTGCTCGTCGGCGACGCGCTCGGCGTGCCGTACGAGTTTCACGCGCGCGAATCGATTCCGCCGTTCGACCAAATCGAATTCGAGCCGCCCACGAGTTTTAACCGGGCGCACGCGGGCGTGCCCGCCGGAACGTGGTCGGACGACGGCGCGCAGGCTTTGTGCCTGCTCGCGTCGCTCGTCGAACGCGGCAAATTCGACGCCGCGGATTTCGCCGCGAAACTCGTCGCCTGGTTTCGCGAGGATTACATGGCGGTCGACGAAGTTTTCGACGTCGGCGTTCAGACGCAGCGCGCGATCCTCAATCTGCGCAAAGGCTTCGCGCCAACGGAAGCCGGTCCGCGCGAAGAAAAAAACAACGGCAACGGTTCGCTGATGCGCGTTTTGCCGCTCGCGCTCTGGCATCGGGGAACGGACGAAGAATTAATCGCCGACGCGTTCGCTCAATCGGCGGTCACGCACGGGCATCCGCGTTCGCAGATTTGCTGCGCGCTTTATTGTTTATGGGCGCGGCAGATTTTGAATGAAGATGAAAACGCGTGGGAAAACGCCGTTTCGAAACTTCGCGCCGTTTTTCCCGAAAACTCGCCGGAAAGAACCGAGCTCGAAACGAATATCAAGCCGGATCATTTATACGAAGTTCAGGGCAGCGGCTACGTCGTCGACGCGCTTTTTTCGGCGAAATGGGCGTGCGGGAGAGCGAATTACGAAGAAACGGTGAAGGCCGCCGTTTCGCTCGGCAACGACACCGACACGACCGCCTGCATCGCGGGCGGCATCGCCGGGGTAAAGTTCGGACTTTCGGGAATCCCCGAACGCTGGCGCGAAAATCTGCGCGGGCGCGAAACCTACGAACCTTTGCTGAACGACCTGCTCGGAAGAATTTAGACCGGCGCGCGGCGGCTCACTCAAACGAAGAACAAAAAATCCAAATGATCCAATTCAACCGGTAATATACATTTCCAATTGTTTGATCGTGAAGTGCTGTTCTTCGATGATCGCTTTCACCAGATCACCGATCGACAGGACGCCGACGACCTTTCCGCCCCGCACGACGGGCAGATGCCGGATCCGGTTTTCGGTCATGACCCGCATGCATTCTTCGACGGTCTGTTCCGGCGGCGCGCAAATCACTTCGGTCGTCATGATTTCTCCGACCCGAGTCTTTTCGGACGATTTGCCGTTCAAGATGACTTTGCGGGCGTAATCGCGCTCGGAAATCACGCCGACCAGTTCCGTTCCGTTCATCACGAGCAGCGCGCCGACGCCCTTTTCCGCCATCAGTTTGATCGCTTCGAAAACCGTATCATCCGGCGCGACGCGCCAAACATCGTTCCCTTTCGAATCCAAAATATTCATGACTGTTTTCATCGGTTCCTCCTTAAAAATCGTTTGAACACATCGGAAAGGCGTTAAATCGTTTATGTTTTCGTATGCCGCCATGATAGTACATTTTGAATTCGGCATCAATTTTTTTTTGAAGCGCCGGACCGGCGTCGCCGGAACGCGCCGGACGAACCGCACGCGAAAATTCACGACGTTGCAGCAGCTGCGCAGACACGAGGAAAATGCCGCCGAATAAAAAGTTGATCGGGAAACGCTCGCCGCTTTCTTCGAAGGTCGCCGGTTCGGCAGGCCGCGAATCGCCGAAGCGCGTCTTCTGCTATTTCCGAACTTCGACGAGAAAGCCTTTTTGCGACGGTTTGAAAACGTTTTTCTCAGGGTTCGTATCGAAAATCTCCGGCTCGCCGATTTTATAACCTTTGTCGATTAAGTTGCGGAGCGGCGGATGTTTTTCGTTGAAAACGGAGTCGCGGTAGGCGACGAAAAACCGCTCGCCGGCGATGCCGTTTTCGTCGATCGTGCGGACTTTATCGAACCCGCGCGGCAGAAAATACGCCGGGTCTTCCGTTATTCCTTCGATGCCGCCGACTTTTATGATTTCGAAATTCCGTTCCGCCTCCCGCAACGCGAACCACAGATCATAGGCGACCAAATCTTCGAAGACGTAGATCTTCGCCGGCTTCGCGCGGTCCAGATTCGCCGCCAGATTTTCCCACGCGCACCAGATATAGCGCGGGGTCGCGCGGCGCGCCTGCAGGTAAAAGGCCGCGCCGAAAAGAACGAGAATCAAAACGATCAGCGCGGAGGCGATCGGCGCGACCTTGATTTTCGTTAAACCGACCGCCGCGAGGATCGCCACCGGCACGAAGACGAAAATCAGATGCCGCGTGCCCCAGACCGAATACGGCAGAATCCAGCTCGCCGCCGCCGCCAGCCCGACCGGCAGCGCCGCGAAAATCGCCAGCATCACAAGGTTTTGTTTACTCTCCTTCGCTTCGCCGTCACGGTCGATCAGGTACATCGCGAAGGCGGTCGCGGCGAGCAGCAGGATCGGCGCGGAGACGGCAAACAGCGAAGCCGCTTCGACGTTGCTCTGCTGGTAGTAGAAGGGCTCGACGAGATCGAAAAGGAACTGCAGCATGACGGCGAAATCGGGTTTGGCGATCCAGCCGATGTTTTGTCCGACATCGGCGTTCAACTGCGCGGCTTTCCAGACGGCGAAAACCCACGGCGCGAAGCCCGCGGCCAGAATCGAGAGCATGACGAGCATCTGCCGGATTTTGATGCGCTGCAGAACGACGATCGCCGCGATTTCCGCGAGCACGAGCAGCCACCCGAAATAATGCGTGTAAACGAGCAAAACGTTGACGAGCGTCAAAATCCAGATGTTTTTGCCGAGATGCAGGAAACGCGCGAAAAGCCACATCGACAGCACGGCGAAAAACAAAAACGGGCTGTACATACGGACTTCCTGCGCGTATTTGATGAGGCAGCCGTTCGCGGCGAGAAAGAGCACGGCGACCGCGGCGGTTCCGTGATCGAGCTTCAGCGCGCGGCACAGCAGAATCAGCGGAATCAAGGTCAGAATCGAGAAAAAGACCGGGAAAAATCTGAGCCAGAACAAGCTTTCGCCGCCCGCCGAAATCCAGATTTTGAGCAGAACGTAGGACAGCGGCGGGTGGATCAGATCGCGCGCCACGAACCCGACCAGATCGGGTAAATCCATTTCGGCGGCGTGCACGCTGAAGATCTCGTCGAACCACAGACACGAATCGGTCAGCCGCCAGAACCGCAGCGCGATAAAAGCGGCGCAGACGGCGGCGAGCGCGAGAAACCCGATTGTGCCGTATCGTTTCATCTATGACCCGGTTTCGCCGTACGCCGCGTTACCCGATTCCGCTTCGCGGCGGCGCTCCTGCTCCAGTTCCCTCGTTAAAAAATAATTGAGCAGCGTTCGGATCGCGGCGATCGCGGCGAGTTTTCCGATTTGCTCCCAGCTCGGCGCGATCGCCGTCGAAAGAATGTCCGCCCCGACCTGAAATTCCAGCGCGAGCGCGAGGTACTTTCCGAGCGTCAGCCGCACGCGGTTGAAATTGCTCGGCTGCTCGTCGCGAAAATGCCTGAAAAATTGATAAACGGCGAGCACGACGCCGATGCAGATCACCAGCGCGCCGACGGCTTCGACGCCGAGCCGCAGCCACTGAACGGCGGAAACGATCGCCGGTTCGACCGTTTCGAAAGCGCTTTTTTCGGCAATGTTTCTAATTTCCGCTTGAAAAAACATCGCCGGAAGTTAAAGGTTCACGCCCTCGCACAGTTTTCCGTCGACGCTCGTGTAAAAAAGCGGGACTTCCTGAAAAGTGTCGGTTTGCCGGCAATACGAAAGGCAGGAGTCGTAGGGCTTCGAATAAATATGCAGGCTGACGGCGCGCTCGCCGAATTCCGGCAAATTCAAAATCTGGTGAATCGGTTCTTCGAGTTCGACTTTGGCGGCGAGACAATCCGAGAGGTCGAACCGGTCGGTTTCCTCTAATTTGCAGAAACCTTTCGCCTCGTCGATCTCGACGGCGCGAAAATTCTGCCCGCGCAGCCGACCGACCGGCACCGTCATCCAGCATTTCTGCTCGGCGTGATTGTGCACGCGCGAAGCTTGTCCCTGGTCCCAGCAAATCGCCATCAGTTCGAACCGCGCGTCCTTGTAAATCAGATTGCGCGTGTAGCAGCGCCGGCTCCAGAAAAGATAACGCTCGATCGTCGCGACCTCGACCGGATTCGCGCCCAAAAATCGATAAACGTTGTCGCACGTGAATTCCTCGTCCGGAATGGCGCGCAAACCCTCGATCAAATTTTCGATTCTGACTGTCTTCATAACAAGAAATTAACAGGGACAAAAGCGATTAACAAGGATCGGATCATCAAATCATCCGGCTTTTGCCCGTCGATCGCCGTTCGGTTTTTTATTTAATTTTTCTGCGCTTTTTGCAGAAAATCGACGAATTCGGGCGTGTTGCGCGTCAAGCCCGGAAAGGTCGCGACCGATTTGCCGTCCGCCTCGAGAATCGCGTAAAACGGCAGCGCGACGGTTTGAAAATTTTTCTCCTGAAACAGCTGCTGCCGCTCGTAAACTTCGCCTTCGCCGTCCGTGTAGAGCCGCGCCAGCACGTATTTCGACATCTCGGCTTCGACTTCGCGTTTCGGAAAAACGTTCGCTTCCATCCACCGGCAGTTCGTGCACGTGTAGCCGGTGAAATCGACGAACACGCGCTTGTTTTCCGCCTTCGCCCGCGCCAAAGCCTTTTCCAGATCGTTGTCGATCCACGATAATTCATCCTTCGAACGACCGAAAACTTTTGAAGATGAGTTTTCGAGATCGGGCGGCAGGAACGATTCCAATTCGCCGAGCTTCGCGCCGAACAGTCCGGTCAGGAGATAAAAGCTGATCGCGAGACTCAAAATCGCCGACACGAGCCGGATCGCGCCGATCTTTTCGGGTTTCGTGTCGTGGAAGAGCTGGAATTTGCCCAAAAGGTAAACCGCCAGGATGATGCCGATCGCGATCCAGATCGCGAGCACGAACGAGCGCGTAAAAACGCCCCATTTCCAGATCAGATCGACGTTCGAGATGAACTTCATCGCCGCCGCGACTTCGAGAAAGCCCATAGTCACTTTCACCGAATTCATCCAGCCGCCGGCGCGCGGCAATTGCGAAACGAGCTGCGGCGCGAGCGCGAGCACGAAAAACGGCAGCGCGAAAACGGTCGAAAACGCGAGCATGCCGACGAGCGGCATCTGCCAGTTGCCCTGCGACGCCGAAACGAGGATCGTCCCGACGAACGGCGAAGTGCAGGTGAAACTCGTCAGAGTGAACGTCAAGCCCATCAGCAGCGCGCCGACGATTCCGCTGCCTTCGCCTTCTTTCGAGCGCGTCAGATTGTCGAGCCTCGTCAAAAGCGTCGACGGGATCTGTATCTCATACGCGCCGAACAAGTTAAAGGCAAACAGCAGAAAGATCGCGGTGATGATGACGTTGACCCACGGATTGGCGGCGAACAGATTGATTCCGGCGGCGCCGACGAAGATCGCGAGCAGCATGCCGAGAATCGTGAACGTCGCGATGATGCCCAAAGAATAAATCGTCGCGAGCCGGACGGCTTTCGCGCGGCTGTGGCTCGCGTGATTCGTGAAATACGAAACCGTGATCGGGATCATCGGAAACACGCACGGCGTTAAAAGCGACAGCGCGCCGAGGGTTACCGCGAGCCAGATGAACGAGGAAATCGGCAAATCGTTCGGATTTTGGATTTCGGAGTTCGGATTTCGGATTTGATTTTCGGTTTGCGTTTCTTTCTGACCGCCGACCACCGACGACTGACCACCGTTTTCGACTGCGAGCGCGCTCTTTTTGACGTCCTCGAACCCGGAAAAAGACACTTTGACGGTGCGCGGCGGCAGGCAGACCGTGTCGTTGCAGACCTGAAAGCGCGCGTTGATCGCCAGCTCGTCGCCGCCGGCGTCGGCGTTCGCTTTCAGGGGCAGATAAAATTCCGCCGATTTGGCGAAAAATCTGGTCTCCATCTGAAAGTTTGGATCGAATTTCGTGATCGGCGCGCTCGAAGTCGTTTTGCCGTCGAGCGCGAACGGCGAATTGTCGGAAACCGTGATGCGGGTCGCGGTCGGCGCGCCGAGTGGTCCCGGTGCGGGCTGCTCGACCGCGTACAGATGCCATTCGCCGTCGATCGCCGCCTTGAGCTTCGCCTTGAAGGTTTCGCCGTTTTTTAACGCTTTCCCTTTCGCGTCCGATTCGAGCGACCACGAAACCGGATTCTGCGCCGCCGCGAGCGCCGGCAAAAATAGAACGATCCAGATTAAAAACGATTTCAGGTATAAATTGCCAATCATAAAATCCCAACAGGTTAGACACCAAATTCTACCATTTTATTCGCTCAACATTAAAAAAGGTTTCAGATTCGGTTTCGGGCGCGCGGTTTCGGGGTTCGGTTTTTCGGCCGCCGTTTCCCGCGAACATCTTCCGCGCACGCGGTTTTCCGGCGTTTTTCGGGTCAAACACGCGTTGCGCGATTCGCGAAAACCCCTGCCAAAACCGGCGAATCGGGCAGCACTCGAAAATCGGTCTCCGAGGAATCCGGCAACCCGGACAGGAAAATTTCCCGGAACCAAAGTTGCTCCGGTTAAAGGCGAATTAAATGCATTTGTATCGAAACAACTCATCCATCCGGTATATCTGTCCGATTTAATTTAAGGGAGATTGACCGGTTATGAGCAGAATCATTTTGATCGTCGAAGATTACGCGGACTCCAGGCTTTTTCTGAAGCTCCTGCTGGAAATGTACGGCTACGAGATCATCGAAGCCGCCGACGGGCGGGAGGCGCTCGAAATCGTCGGCAAAAGCTTTCCCGACCTGATTTTGATGGACATCGCGATGCCGGTCATGGACGGGTTGACCGCGACCCGAAAAATCCGAACGATCCGCCGCGCCGACCATATTCCGATCATCGCCGTGACGGCGCACGGCAGGCAGTTTTATAAAAAAGCGATCGAGGCCGGATGCGACGATCTGATCGAAAAACCGGTCGATTTCGACGCGCTCGAAACGAAAATCGAACATTATCTGGGTAAATAAGAATTTAATCGTCTCGATCCGTCGGAACGATATTAGATTTTTGAGGTTCGGGCGCGAGCTTTTCTTCGAACATCTTTAAGGCGGCTTGAATCTCGGAGAGCTGCAGCGCGATCGTTGCTTTTCGTAACTTCGCCGCCTCGTTCATTTTATCGACGGCCGCCGCGAGCCGCTTCAAGCTTTCCGCCCGGTCGGAAACGTTTTTCGCCTCCAAAAATTCCCGATGCGCTTCCCGAGCCATTTCCTGCGCGATCGCCATCAGTTTGTTCGACGGTTCCCGGATTGCTGCCATCGGTTTAAATTTAACGAAAAAAAAAATACTTCGGTATGGTGAATTACTTTTTCGCGAGCTTTCCAACCGCTTCGCGGCCGTTCGCCCGGCGTCGCCGCCGCTTTATCTTTTCCGGCTCTGTCAGGCAGGCGACAAAAAAAAATCGCGGTTCGCGTTACAAATGAATTGAATGAGTAAACGGGACATTATCGTTATCGGCGGATCGGTCGGCAGTTTGAGCGTTCTGAAAGATATCACAAGCAAGTTGCCGTCCGGTTTTCCGGCGGCGGTGTTCATCGTCTGGCACATGGCGCCGAATTCGCCGGGGCTGCTTCCCGAGATATTGACCCGGCAGGGCGCGCTGCCCGCCGTTCATGCCCAGGATTTTGAAAAGTTCGAGCCGGGACGCATTTACGTCGCGCCGCCCGACCGTCATTTATTGATCGAAGACAGCCGCGTCCGAATTTCGAAGGGACCGCGGGAAAACCGTTTTCGACCCGCGATCGACCCGCTGTTTCGTTCGGCGGCGCAGGCTTACGGCGAGCGCGTCGTCGGCGTGATCCTCTCCGGCGGGCTCGACGACGGCACGGCGGGTTTATGGACGATTAAAGAGTTCGGCGGCACGGCAATTATTCAAGACCCGTCTGACGCGGAAAATTCGTCGATGCCGCTCAGCGCCCGGCGCAAAGTGCGGGTCGATCACATCGTCCCGGGTAAAGATATTGCTAATTTGTTGATTCGCCTATGCAATGAAGAGGCATTGGAGGAAAAACGAATTATGTCGGAAAAACCTGAGAAAAACGAAATCGAAATCGGTATCGCGGGCGGCGACGAAGCGCTGCGGAAAGGGGTTCTTGAGCTCGGACCGCCGTCTTATTTTACCTGCCCGGATTGTCACGGCGTGATGGTCGAGATCGTCGAGGACAAAAACATTCGTTTCCGCTGCCACACCGGGCACGCCTTTTCGTCCGGCACGCTGCTCGCCGAAGTCACCGAATCGATCGAGGATTCATTGTGGAACACGATCCGCGCGATGGACGAAAACGTGTTGCTGCTCCGGCATTTAGGCGAGCATTTGAAAACGGACGACGCGGAGCTGGCGACGATTTACGTCGAAGAAGCCGAAAGGATCGAGCGGCGGTCGCAAAAGATCAGAGAAACGCTGCGGGAAAACCATCATATTTATCCGCCGGAATAATCTTCGGAGAGCGCATTTTTTTAATTCAGCCGCGAACGACCGCGCGCATTCACGAAAAAATAAAAAAATGATTCGTGAAATGCGCGGGTTCCTGCGCGGCTGAATTTTGTTTTTTTTGGACAGGCGGGCGCGAAGTTAATAATCCTGCATCCAGCCCTGCAGAATCGCGTCGCCGACGATGTCTTTGCGCGTCTGCACGTTGAGTTTTTTCAGCGCGTTGGACTTATGAGCTTCGACGGTTTTGACGGAGACGCCTAATTTCTCCGCGATTTCCCGGTTGCCGTGCCCCAGAGCGATATAACGCAGCGTCTCCGATTCGCGCCCGGTCAGCCGCTCGTCGGCCGTCTCGCCGCGCAATTTTCCGCCGCCGAAAGTTCGGAAGGCGCTGTCCGTCAGCGCCGGATCGAGATAACAACCGCCGGCGGCGCGGACGGGTTAAATGAAGTTTTGAGTTTCAATAATCAGATTATTCAAAGTTCATTTGCCGCGTCCTAACAAATTTCGAGGAATCACGGGCTTTTAAGCCGATTCGCGCTCGAAAGGCGCGTTTCGGTCAAATCGATCGGACGCGCGACGATTTTAGCCCTCCGGCACCGGGAAAACCGGCAAACGTAAAGCTTCGCCCGGCGATTTTATTCGGGCGGGGCCCAGCGCGCCGAATCGGTCATAAACTTAATTTAAACAGTTCATTGCTCGCGCAACAAATTTCACTTTACGCGCCATCGCGCTGAAACCGAAACCCCGAAACCGCATTTCCAAAATCGGAATGTGTTCAAGGTTTTGCACAAACCGTGTTCGGTCGCTTATAATTTTGACAAGAAAGATTTCAAAAAAATCTGAAAATTTTAAGAAAAACCAAAGGCATTTGGAGGAAATAGATTTGCCAAAAACAGCAACTCGCCAAAAAGCAGACGACAAAAAGACGCGCGTGGCGTCGAAGAACGGAAAGAGCGAGACCAACGAAACCGCGTCGCCGACCACGCCGAGCGCCGAAACCGACATCGTCGACGTTTACGACGTCAAGGAAGCGCAGGCGGAATATAACAAGCGCCGCAAGTCGCAGATCGCTTCGATCAAAAAACTCGACAAGGAATTGCTGCGCGAAATGCTCTACCAGATGATTCTCGGCAGGCTTTTCGAGCGCAAATGCGCCGAAGTTTACCGGATGGGCAAGATCGGCGGATTCTGTCACCTGTACATCGGTCAGGAAGCGATCGCCGTCGGCTCGATGATGGCGCTCAAGGAAGGCGATTACGTGTTGACTTCCTACCGCGACCACGTGCAGGCGATGGTCGCCGGCATCACGCCCGAAGCCGTCATGGCGGAGCTTTACGGCAAGGCGACCGGCAACGTCAAAGGCAAGGGCGGCTCGATGCACATGTTCTCGAAGGAGCTCGGCTTTTACGGCGGGCACGGCATCGTCGGCGGTCAGATCGGCGTCGGCACCGGCATGGCGTACGCGCAGAAATACAAGGGCACCGACAACGTGACGCTCTGCTTTTTCGGCGAAGCGGCGGTCAATCAGGGCATCTTTCACGAATCGCTGAACATGGCGCAGCTCTGGAAAATCCCGTGCATCTACATCTGCGAAAACAACCGCTACGGCATGGGCACGTCGCAGAAACGCGCGATGAGCATCGCGAATATCGCGAAAAAGGCGGAAGGCTACGGCATGGCGGGCGAATTCGTCGACGGCATGGACGTGATGGCGGTGCGCGAAGCGACGTTAAGGGCGATCGAACGCGCCCGCGAGGACGGCTCGCCGACGCTGCTCGAAATCCGCGCGTATCGCTACATGGGGCATTCGATGTCCGACCCGGGCAAGTACCGCACGACCGAGGAGATCAAAAAATACCAGGAACGCGACCCGATCAATCTGTTTCAGGATTCGCTGCGCGAAGCGAAGGTTTTCACCGACCAGGATTTCGAAGAGTTGGTCGCGAAAGCCACCGCCGCCGTCGATGCGGCAGTCAAATTCGCCGACGAAAGCCCGTTCCCGGACGAAAGCGAATTGCTGACGGACGTCTTCGCGGAATAGCGGTCGGTGGTCAGTGGTCGGTGGTCAGTAAAAAATTTCTCCGTAATCAGATGTTAAGGGAGAAATTATGGCTGTTCAAAGTTATCGACAACTGATTGTCTGGCAGAGAGCAATGAGTTTGGTTAAAGAAATTTATCAATTGACAAATAAATTTCCGAAAGAGGAAATTTACGGTTTGGTAAGCCAAATTCGAAGAGCAGCGGTATCGATTCCATCAAACGTTGCCGAAGGACAAGGAAGAGATTCGACAAAAGAATTTTTGCATCATCTTTCTATTGCCTACGGCTCATTAATGGAAGTCGAAACACAGATTTTAATCGCAAAAAGCTTAGAATATTTGAAATCTGAAGAAACTAAATCAATTTTAGAAAAAACGGCAGAAACAGGTCGCCTGATCAATGGTCGTTCTCGTTCATTAAAACAAAAAACCGACCGCTGACCACCGACCACTGACCACCGAATTTATGGCAGAAATGACAATCCGCGACGCGCTGAATGCGGCGCTGCGCGAAGAATTAATCAGAGACGAAAACGTTTTTATCATCGGCGAGGAAGTCGCCGAATACGACGGCGCGTATAAAGTGACGCGCGGGCTGTGGAAGGAATTCGGCGACAAGCGCGTCGTCGATTCGCCGATCACCGAGCTCGGGTTCGCCGGCTTGGGCGTCGGCGCGGCGATGGCGGGCTTGCGCCCGGTCGTCGAGTTCATGACGTGGAACTTTTCGATCCTCGCCAGCGACCAGATCATCAACCACGCGGCGAAGATGTATTACATGTCGGGCGGGCAGTTCAACATCCCGATCGTCTTCCGCGGTCCGAACGGCTCGGCGTATCAGGTTTCGAGCCAGCACTCGCAGGCTCTGGAAGCGTTTTACGCGAATTTTCCCGGCTTGAAGGTCGTCATGCCGTCGACCGCCGCCGACGCGAAGGGCTTATTGAAATCGGCGATCCGCGACGACAATCCGGTGATCTTTCTCGAACAGGAAACGATGTACGGCATGAAGGGCGAAGTTCCGGAAGGCGAAGATTTCACGATACCGCTCGGCGTGGCGGACGTGAAACGCGAAGGCTCGGACTGCACGATCGTCGCGCGTTCGTTCACCGTGCCGCAGGCGCTCCAGGCCGCCGAACAGATTCAGAAGGAATTCGACGTCTCGGTCGAGGTCGTCGACCCGCGCACGATCAAGCCGCTCGACATCGAGACGATCGTCAATTCGGTCAAAAAGACGAACCGGCTCGTCATCGCCGAAGAATCGCACCCGTTCGCGTCGGTCGGCGCCGAGATCGCCTATCAGGTGATGGAAAACGCGTTCGATTATCTCGACGCCCCGATCAAGCGCGTCTCGACGGTCGACGCGCCGATGCCGTACGCGCGCAATCTCGAACTCGCCGCGCTGCCGAGCGTCGAAAAGATCGTCGCGGCGGTCAAGGAAGTCTGCTACCTTTGATTTTGGATTTCAGATTTCGGATTTGATTTATAATCTGTAATCTGAAATTTGAAATTCCCGAACGGTGTATGAACAAGAAGGACTTAAAACGCGAGTATTTGGAGACGGCGCGGCCGATGGGCGTTTTTCAGATTCGCAACCTGGAAAACGGTAAGATTTACGTCGGCTCGTCGCTCAATCTCGACGGCATTCTCAATCGCCACCGGTTCGCGCTGAGCGCCGGCGGCCACCGGAGCAAGGCTTTGCAGGCCGACTGGAACGCGCTCGGCCCGGAAAAGTTCGCGTTCGAGATTTTGGAAGAACTCGAACCGCGACCGAATCTCGACAGCAAGCGCGAGCTGGCTTTTCTTGAAGATTTGTGGCTCGAAAAGCTTGAGCCTTACGACGAAAAAGGCTACAACGAGCGCAAGATGACGCGCGAGCAAAGATTGCGGATGATCGCCGCGAACAAAAAGGATTGAAGCATTTATCGATTGATTCGTTCATTCATCGGTTCATTGACCGATCGAAAATGAATCAATGATTCAATGATTGAATGAAAAATCATTAAGTGATCTACGAACAATAATATGGCGAATAAAATTTTAATGCCCAAGCTTTCCCCGACGATGGAGGAAGGACAAATTTCACGGTGGCTCAAAGCCGAAGGCGACGAGATCGAAGCCAACGAAACGATCGCCGAAGTCGATACCGACAAGGCGACGATGGAAATGACGTCGCTCGAAGGCGGCACGCTCTTAAAGATTCTCGTGCCGGCGGGCGACAACGCCAAACTGGGTCAGACGATCGGCATTATCGGAAAGGCGGGCGAAGATTTTTCCGCGCTGCTTGACGATTCGAGCGCCGCCAACGGCAGCGCCGCCGCGCCGAAAGCCGAAGAAAAACCCGCTGAAACCGCGCCGCCGCCCGCGCCCGAACGGAAACCGGAAGTCGCCGAAACCGCCGGCCGCAGCTACGACGAACAGCGTCCCGCCGCGAAGGAAGAAGCTCAGGCAGCCGCGCCGCGAACCGAAGCCGTCACCGGCGGCGCGCAGGGCGGCAACGGTCGGATGATCGTCTCGCCGATCGCCGCGCGCATGGCGGCGGAAAACGGCATCGATCTGAAAACCGTCACCGGTTCCGGTCCGCAGGGACGCATCATCAAACGCGACATCGAAGCGGCGATGAGCGGCGGTCAGGGAGCGGCGGTCACCGGTCAGGCGGCGGAAGCCGCGCCGCAAACCGCGTCGCCGGCGGCAGCGCAAGCCGCGCCGTCGTTCGCGCCGCCGGAAGTGCAGGGCGCGTCCGCCTTCCGCGAAGAAAACGCTTCGAAGATGCGGCAGATCATCGCGAGCCGTTTGGCGGAATCGATCGGACCGATCCCGACCTTCTATTTGACGGTCGAGATCGAGATGGACAAGGCGCTCGAATTCCGCAAAACGATCAACGCGTCGCTCAAGGAAGAAGAAAAGGTCTCGGTCAACGACGTGATCGTCAAAACGGCGGCGATGGCGTCGCTCAAGCATCCGTTCGTCAATTCCTCGTACCGCGGCGACAAGATTCGCTTCTACGAAGACGCCGACGTCGGCGTCGCGGTCGCGATCGACGAAGGGTTGATCACGCCGGTCGTGCGCGGCGCGAACCGCAAGGGCATCTCCGAAATCGCGAAGGAAGTGAAGGAGCTCGCGGCGCGCGCGAGAGAGAAGAAACTACAGCCGGAAGAATACACCGGCGCGACGTTCTCGATCTCGAACCTCGGCATGTTCGGCATCAAGGAATTTACGGCGATCATCAATCCGCCGGAAGCCGCGATCCTGGCGATCGGCGGCGCGACGCCGACGGCGGTCGTGCGCGACGGCGAAATCGTCGTGCGCAACCTCATGCACGTCACGATGAGCTGCGATCACCGCGTCATCGACGGCGCGACCGGCGCGAAGTTTTTGCAGACTTTCAAACAAATGCTCGAAAATCCCATCCTGATGCTGATGTAAAAACGTCGGCATCACCGTTAAGTCGAGGGCGAACGATTGCAAATCAAACCGGCAATCGTTCGCCCTTTTTTCGAACCGGAAAATTTCGCGCGTAAAGAAGCCTTTCCGGCGGGTTTATTTTACGTCGAGACGCGTTTCGCGCTCGCCTTTCAAGCGTTGATTCGCCCGTATAAAAAAGGCGAGCGTTAAATCGACGATGGTTTGCGCGGCGCCGACGATGAGCCAGAAATAACCAGGCGTCGGCGCATCGCCTTCGACGATCGCGGCGAAGGCGAGCCCGACAAAATTGGTCAGCACGCCGAGCATCGCGAGCGCGCCCCATTCGCCTTCCGGCCCGGCGTGTCCGAGCCCGACCGACATCGCGTAAACGGCGACGATTTCGAACGCGACGATGCCGCCCGCCGCCAGTCTGAAATAGACGTCGGCGAAAACGCCCGAAAACCTGAATTTTTCGATTTCGGGTTTACTCACCGCGCTTTAATTCGGAGACCTTGCGCGCGTCGGCTTCAGCTTTCGCGGTGTCGCCGAGTTTGGCGTAAAGATTGGCGCGGTTGCTGTAGCCGCGGTAATCGTCCGGCGCGAGCTCGATGAATTTCGTGAAATCGGCGAGCGCGGCTTCGCTGGTTCCCTTTTTGTCGTAACAGATGCCGCGATTGAGATACGCCGCGACGAACGACGGTTTGAGTTTGATGGCGTTCGAAAAATCGGTCGCCGCGAGCCCGAAATCGGATTTGTAAAAATGGACGAGCCCGCGGTTGTAATATATTTCCGCGTAGAGCGGTTCGAGCCGCAGCGCCCGGTCGAAATCTTGGAGCGCCGCGTCGAAATTTTTGGTTTTGAGATGAACGTTGCCGCGCCCGATGAAGGCGTTCGTCAGATCCGGCGAAAGCTCGATCGCCGTGCCGAAATCGCGGATCGAGTTTTCGAATTCGTTGCGGCGCGCGAAGATGACGGCGCGGTTGTAGAAGCCTTTGCTGAAATTGGGCGACAGCTCGACGGTTTTGTTGAAATCGGCGAGCGCCATCGCCAATTCGCCCCTGCCGGAAAACGCGAGCCCGCGATTATTAAAGGCTTCGGTCAGTTCGGGCGCGAGTTCGACGGCTTTCGAAAAATACGCGATGCGGCAGTCGAAATCCGTTTCGGCGCATTTGCAGCCGAGATTGTAATATTCGATCGCTTCGTTTTTCTGGGCGTAAACATCAAGGGCGAAAACGGCGACGAAGCCGATCAAAAACACGAAGAGCTTCAGACGGAAGCCGCGGGCGGTGACTCGTTTCATTCTTTTTTTAATTCCTTCTCTTGAGCGGGTGATTTTGCCTGGGAGTTTGTTGATGATAAACGAAATTACCGGAAATGCAAAGCGATTTTTTTACGAATTTGTTATCTTCCCAAATTTTTCATAAATCTGTTAGCATTGACCTTTGCCTCACATGAACGAGATTGAATCCGATGCCCGAAGATCTTACGCGCCGCACGTCGCGCTGTTCGCCGTGCAGGTGTTTTTCGGTTCGGCGACCGTGCTCGGAAAATTCGCGCTGCTCGCTTTTCCGCCCGACGCGCTCGTCGGCTTCCGCGTCGGCGGCGCGGCGCTCGCTTTTTACCTTCTTCAGCGCTGGCGCGGCAGTCTTGCGCTCGATTCGGGGCGCGATTACTGGCGCTTCGCGCTCTTCGCGTTTTTCGGCGTCGCGCTCAACCAACTGCTCTTCTTTAAAGGCCTCAGCCTGACGACCGCCGTCAACACCGCGCTGATCGCGGTAACGATCCCGATTTTCACGATTTTGATCGGCGTTCTGCTCGGTTCCGACTCGCTTTCCTGGCGAAAATTCGCCGGCATTACCCTGGCGGCGGCCGGCGTCGTTTACCTGATCAATCCGGCGGGCGCGAGCTTCGGTTCGGAAACGACGCGCGGCGATATTCTGATCGTTTTAAATAGCCTCTGCTATGCGGCTTACGTGGCGACTTCCAAAAAGCTGATCCGGCAGTACGGCGCGCTGAAATCGATCGCCTGGCTTTTTCTTTTCGCGAGCCTCGTCAACGTGCCGATGGGTCTTTTCGCGCTGCGCGGCGTCGATTTAGGAGCGGTGTCTTTCAATTCGTGGCTGTTCGTCGCCGGGCTCGTCGTCTTTCCGACGATCATGGCTTATTTTTGGAACGCTTGGGCGCTCGCCCGCGTCGAGCCGTCGATCGTCGCGGTTTACATTTATCTTCAGCCGCTGATCGGTTTCCTGGCGGCGATCCTATTTCTCGGCGAACATTTTTCTGTCAGGCTTTTGATTTCGGCGATTCTCGTGTTCGCGGGCGTTTTCCTGGTGACGAAGAAGCTCAACTCGAAGGCGGCGCGGCGCGAAGCCGAGAAAATCGGTAATTAACAGGGATTGACGGGATTGACGGGGATGTTTGAGAAGGACTCATTAAAATTTGTCCCTGACCTTCCTGTCCATCCCTGTTAATTTATTTGTCGGCGACGATCTTGCCGCCGACGACCGTCAAAGTTACGTTTCGCCCGGCGTCGAGCGCGACCAGATCGGCGCGTTTGCCGGTTTCGATCGCGCCGCGCGAATCGTCCAAGCCGAGCAGTTTCGACGGGTTGCCGCTCGCCATTCGCGAGACTTCGAATTCGGAAACGCCGAGCGCGAGGTAGTTTCTGACCGCGTCGAGCACGGTGATGACGCTGCCCGCGATGCTGCCGCGCTCGTTTCGCGTTTTGCCGTTCGCGACCGCGATTTTCTCGCCCCAGAGCTCGAACTCGCCGTCGCCGAGGCCCGTCGGCGCGACCGAATCGGAAACGAGCACCAATTTATCGGCGGGTTTGTTCTTCTGCGCGAAACGAAGCATCTGCGGGTGCACGTGGATACGATCGGCGATGATTTCGCAGCAGATTTCGTCCTTCGTCAAAGCCCAGCCGGCAACGCCGATGTCGCGGTGGTGCACGCCGGTCATCGCGTTAAACAGATGCGTCACGTGTAGAGCGCCGGCTGCGAAGGCTTTTTCCAAAGTCTCGAAATCGGCGCGCGTGTGACCGATCGACGGAATCCAGTTTCGTTTTCTGAGTTCCCGGACGAGCTCGATGCCGCCTTCGATTTCCGGCGCGAAGGTCGTCAAATGCGCGCCCGTTCGAAGCGTCGGCAATTCGCCGACTTCCCTGCCGGTAAAGGCTTTAAAGTATTCGGGGCGCAACGCGCCGCACATCTTTTCGTTCGCGAAAACGCCTTCGTAATGCACGCCGACGATCTGCGCGACCGGCAGCGCCGCCTGAATTTTCATGACCTCGTCGATCGCCGCGACGACTTTCCGGTAAGTTTCGTCCGCGTCCGGCACGAACGTCGGCAGCCACGCCGTGACGCCGTTCGCCGCGAGAAACGCGCCGACCGCCAGCAGTTTTTCCGCCGTCGCCTCGTTCACGTCGACGCCGACCGCGCCGTGATTGTGAATGTCGATAAAGCCCGGCAACAGCAATTGACCGGCCAGGTCGATCTCTGTTTCGGCGGCGGCCGGCGCTTCCGAAATCCGCGCGATCATTCCGTTTTCGATAATTAGCGAAACGGTTTCGCGCCCGCCGCCGGCGCGCGGAACCTGCGCGTTTCTAAGCAACAAATTCGACATAACAAATATTTTTCAACGGTTTCGGGAAATAAGCAAACCGGCGGCGGCTCTCTCAGAGAGCCGCCGCCGGTTTTTTAAATTCGACCGAATTCAACTCATCAAAGATTTAGAAGTTGAATTTGGCGCCGAATTGGATGATGCGCGGATCGCGCGCGCTCGTGATCGCGCCGAAGTTCGCCGAACCGTACGTCGTGACCGGGTTGTTGTACTGCGTGTGGTTGAGTGCGTTGAAGAACTCGGCCCGCAGCTGCAGGTTGAGCCGCTCGTTGAACCGGATCAATTTGTACAGCGAAATATCGAGGTTGTTGATGCCGGGTCCGCGGACGATGCCTCGGCCCGCGCTGCCGTAACCGGTCGAATTGGTTAAAACCGGCGTGAAGCAGCTCGTATTGAACCACCGCGAAACGCTGCGTTCGTCGCTCGAAAGCGTCGGATCGCAAACCAGATTCGGGCGGATCGTCGTCGCCGTATCGAGCGGGTCGCTCGAAATCGCGACCGGCACGCCGTTCACGGTCACCGTTCCGGTCGTCTGCGTGATCGTCAGCGGCGTTCCCGACTGCAGCGTGTAAATGCCCGCGAGCTGGAAGCCGCCGAAAATCGCGTTTCCGACTTTTCCGAGATCGATCCATTTTTCGTTGCCGATCGGCAGATCGTAAAGGAAGTTCGCGGTAAAGACGTGCGTTCGGTCGAACTGCGAGAGAGCCCTCTCGAGGTCCGGTCTGAGCGGGTCCTGAATCGTGTCGGAGCGGTCGGTCGACGATTCGGTGATGTTTTTGCTGAACGTGTAAACCGCGCCGAACTGGAAGCCGTCCGAAAAACGCTTCGTTAAGGTCAACTGCGCCGAGTTGTAATTCGAATCGGCGTCCGTACGGCGTTCGTTGATGTTCGTGTAGCCGCGGAACGGGCGGTAGAAGTTACGCGCGAGCGTTCCGCCGTTGCGCGCGAAACGCGGCAGCGGCTGGTTGATGTTGACCTGACGCAGCAGATTATGCGCCGACGTGCCGACGTAAGCGACTTCGACGAACGTGTTTTTGAACAGCTCGCGCTGCAGCGACAAGCTGTACTGCAGCGTTTGCGGCGGTTTGAATTCGTCGCCGGTCGTGATCAGGGCGACCACCGGAATCGCGTTGTTCTGCGTGCCCGAGCGCGGATCGCTGAATGTCAGCGGCGAGCTCGCGCTGTTGTCGATCTGGACGGTCTGCGCGACCGCCGGATTCAAAAAGGCGTTCTGCTCGACGATGCCGACCAGCGTGCGGTCGTAGTAGAGACCGAAACCGCCGCGCACGACCGTGCGGCCGTCGCCGAAAACGTTGTACGCGAAACCGATGCGCGGTCCGATCGTGTTGTACTGGTTCGATTGAACGCGGCGACCGTACGGCGAATTGACGCCCGCGAACGCGAGTCCGTTGAAACGGTTGCCGACGCCGGCGACGATGTTGTTGCCGTTCGCCGTCAGCGTGACCTGCTGCGCCGGGTTGTAGAGGCTCGGCAGGAACGTCACCAGATAATCGTTCTTTTCGATCGGGTTTTCGTAAATCGAGTAACGCGCGCCGAAGTCGATCGTCAGACGGGGCGTCACTTTCCACGAATCCTGCGCGTAAAACTCATAGGTGTTGTAGCGCAGCTCGACGCGGATTTCGTTCTGCGCCTCGGTGTAGGTCGACGGAAGTCCGAGCAAAAAGTCCGCGAACGCGTTGCCGGTGCGCGTGCCGTTGAACGTGTAGCTGCCGTTCAGCGCGTTGCCGGCGTTTTCGTTTTTCGCTTCGAACGAGACGAACGCGCCGAATTTTAAGGTGTGATTGCCTCTCACCCACGTCAAATTGTCGCGCAGCGTGTAGCTCGGATTTTCGATGTTTTGCGGGCTCGTAAAGGTAAGACCGTTGAAGCCGGTGATCGTAACGCTCGGCAGCGCGCCCTGCAAATTGCTCGGGAACAGCTCGGGCGAAGTGAATCCGGGCGTGTTGGCGCGCAGGCCGGTGCCGACGAAGGTCGTCTGAATCAGGTTATACGCGTAATCGAACGCGACTTCGTTGACGACGTTCGGCGAGAGTCCGAACTTGAGCGACGTGACCAGATTTTTTCCGGGCGTCGTCGTGCGCTGCGCGGCGACGTTCGGGAATAAAGTGCCGGAAGCGTTCGTTAAGATGAACGGGTCCTGAAACGGATTGCCGCCCGGATCGTCGCGGTCGAAGTTATCCTGAATGTAGCGCGCGGTCAAGATCGTATTGTCCGTAAAATTATGGTCGAACCGGAAGATCGACTGGCGGAAATCGCCGGCGACCGAGGCGACGCGGCGAAATTGATTCCGCACGCCGGCGGCACTGTTTTCATTCGCCGGCAGAATGTAGTTCAGCAGCGCGACCGCGTTCGGATTGAAGCGCGCCTGCGGAATCGTGTTGTTCGCGAACGGCTGTCCGGTCAGCGGGTCGGTGATCGCCGTCGTAAAGACGCCGTTGCGCTGCTCGTTCGTCGCGACGGTTCCGACCGGGATGCTGGTCGAACGAACCTTGCGAAATTCCTGCGAAAAGAAAAAGAACGTGCGGTTTCTGCCGTTGTAAATCGACGGACCGCCGTCGCCGAAGTTCGGAAAGAACACGGGACCGCCGATCGTGCCGCCGAAATCGTTGTAGCGGAGCGGCTGCTTGAAGCGCGGGTCGTCGGCCGAGCCGAGCCCTTGAATCCGGCTCGTGATGAACGGGTCGCGGACGTTCAAGGCGTTGTTTCTGACGAATTCGTAAAGCGTTCCGTGAAAGCCGTTCGTGCCCTGCCGGGTCACGACGTTGATCACGCCGCCGCCGTTGCGGCCGAATTCCGGCGCGTAGTTCGACGTCAGAACCGTGAATTCCTGAATCGCGTCGACGCTCGGAACCGTCAACAGCGTCAGGTTCGATCCCGAGTCGACGTTGCGCGAACCGTCGACCAGCCAGTTGATCGACGAGGTGCGTCCGCCGTTGATCGAAATCTGCACGGTCGCCAAACCGCCGAACCCGATCTGCGATGAATTCGAAGAAGTGACGCCCGGCGCGAGCGTCGCCAGCTGCACGAAATTGCGGTTGTTGAGCGGCAGTTGGCGAACCTGGGTTCCTTCGATCAAAGCCTGCTGGGTCGGGCTTTCCTGAATGACCGAGGCTTCGTCGGTGACGGTGACGGTTTCCGTCCCGCCGGCCGGCGCGAGTTCGACGCTGATCGTGCGGCGATCGTTGACGCTGATTTGTACGTTTTCCACCACCGTCTGCGTGAAGCCTTGCGCGGTCACGGTGATCGTGTAAACTCCGGGAGGCAGCAGCGTCGCCGAAAAAATCCCTTCGTCATTGACCTGAAAAGTCCGCTCCAAGCCGCGCTCGGTGCTGGCAACCCTGACCTGCGCGCTCTGAATGACGGCCCCGTTCTGGTCGCGGACGGTGCCAGTTATCGACCCGGTCACCTCCTGCGCCGCAATGACGTTGCTGAAATAAACCACAAAGGAAATTGCGAAAAATAATTTCCAAATTTGAGACGTGAAATTATTTTTCCGAGAATCTTTATTTTTCATAATAATTTGGACCAAATCAATAAGTTATATTTAAATTTTTGGAGAATTCTCCAAAAATTCGTTATGGAACTAATCAGACGTTTTCCTTCGAATTCCGATAAATTCAAGTTGTGAAAGAATATGTCGCAGAAAGATGAACCGACTTTAACGTTTTAAGTTCAAACTTCCTGATTTCTAAAGCAAAAATCGTGCAATAGATTTCCGCTAATTCCCTGATAAATAGCGAATGCGCGCCGTCGTCCGGAGGCGGCGCGCATTCTCCCGGAAATTAGAACGAATACCGCAGCGAAATCTGTATGGTTCGCGGCGCGTACTGCGTCGCCGTGCCGGTGATTCTGCCGAACGCGGCGTTCGAAAGGTCATTGATCGGGAATCCCCATTGAACGTGGTTGAAGGCGTTGAACAGATCCGCACGAACGTAAAATCGATGTCCTTCAAACGGCAGCGGAAAACTCTTCGCGAAAGCGAAATCGAAGTTTTTTACGCCGTCCACGTAAAACGTATTTCGTCCGAGAACGCCGTTCCCGAAATCATTTATCGTGGCGCCGCGGAACGCGCTCGCGGGCAGATTCGCCTGCGAATTGTTCGGATCGTCGATCGACCTGCCCAAAATGCTCGGGTCGATGATCACCGGTCGCGATTCGGCGAAACCGTCGAAATTCAAATCCGTTCCGGCGCCGTTGATGACGGTAAACGGCGTGCCGTGCACCCATTTGAAAACCATCGACGCCTGCCAACCGCCGAGGATTTGTCCGAACACGTCGTTTCGTTTATCGAACCACGGCATCCGGTAAGTGCCGAACAGCGTGAAGCGGTGCGGCGTGTGGAACCGCGACAGACCGCGCGCGACCTTCGCGTCGTTGCCGTTCTGGTTATTGTCGCCGGTGCCGACGGCAGTCGCCTCCGAAGTCGTGTCGATCGTTTTGCTGAAGGTGTACGAAGCCTGAAAATTCAAGCCGCTCGACAGTCGTTTCTGAAATTCGATTTGCAGCCCGTGGTAATAGCTCCAGGCATTATTGCTGACCAGCGTATTGGTCGTAAACCGACCGTCGGGTCGTCGTTCGTTGGTGCGCGGAACGCGGAAGCTGTATTCGAGCGGTCCGAGCGGCACCGCGACCGGACACTGCGCATTCGTCGCGACGCCGGACAATCCAGTTCCGGCACAAAGAAGGTTCGCCGCCGGGCGTAAGATTTGTCCGCGCACGTCGGTTCGACGCGGGTCGTTCGCCGGCAGCGAATTGTAACCGAGCGCCCCCGGCGAATTGTTCGGATGATTGGCGACGAGCACGCCGTTCGCCGGGTCGTGAACCGGCAAATTGTCGAGCGTGAATCGCAGCAAACCGATGCCGCGGTTGCCCGTGTAGCTGACGCGCACGGCTGATTTCCAGGGAAGCTGTTTTTCAAAGGTCAGATTCCACTGCTGCGTGTAGGGCATTTCCAGATCCGGGCTGACCAAAGCTTCGGCGTGACGCGTGGCTTGCGGTCCCGGAACAAAGACAAAGCCGCCCGTCGGATCGGTCAACGTGTTGCGATTCGTGAAAGAGAGCAGCAGCGCGTTCGGCGGATTGAGCCGGACGCTCGCGCCGCTTTGCGAGAAAATCGATTGGAAAAGCCTGCCGTGGTAGATTCCGTAGCCGCCGCGGATCGAAAACTGTCCGCTCTCCCCGAAAATCGATTTCAGCCAACCGTCTCCGAAATTCGGGCTGTAGGCGAAACCGACGCGCGGTTCGATATTGTTTTTATCGTCGCCGAAGCCGTAATTTATTCGATCTTCGACTTCGCGCGGCGCTTTGACGTATTCATAGCGGGCGCCGAGATTGAGCGTCAGGTTCGGCGAGACTTTCCAGTTGTCCTCGACGTAAAAGTTGCTTTCGCCGATGCGTTTTTCGAGGAAGAACGGGCCGTAACCTCTTTGGTAAGTAGATATGCAGCCGTTTAAGAAAGCGTTGAAGCCCGTCCCGTAATTGACGCTGTTGCAGGTCGCGGCGAAATTCCAGAAACCGCGCGAAAAGTTATCGGCCAAGTCGTCAAGCTTTTGAAAGCGAATATCGGTGCCGGCTTTCAGGAAATGATTGCTGCCGATGACCGCCGAAAGGTTATAAACGATCTGATTGTCGGTCTGGTAGCGCTGGATCGGGAACGTTCCGGCGTTGCCGATCGTGGAACCGGATAGTAAAGCGCCGGCGAACCGCAGAATCGGCGTGTCGTTGCCGGCGGCGATATTGACCAGCGTGGTTCTCAATCCGAGTCCGTACCGAAATTCGCCGACCAGATTCGGATTGAAAATGTGCGTCCAGGTCAACCCGTAATTTTGCTGTTTGTTGTTCTGGTCGGCGCGTTCGCCGACGATGATGTCGTCGGCGACGAACCGCTGGCGCGTGTATTGATAGCGCATAAAGACCGTATCCGAACGGCTCGCGTTCCAATCGAAGCGTCCCGAGTAATCGCGCGCCGGAAAATCGAAACCCTGAACGCCGTTGTAAACTCGCGGCAGACTCGGATCGTTCGGCAAAATGCCTTCGAATCTGTCCAGCACCGATTGAATGAAGGCGCGGTTTTCCGGCGTGTTGTTCGCCGGCGTCTGCTGAAACCAATTCGCGGGGTTTCTTTCCGACGCCAGAAAAACGTCTCTTCGAAACACGTTGTCGCCGGTGTTTTCGGTGTGGTCGAGGCTTAAAAATCCGAAAAGCCTGTTTTTGACGATCGGGAATCCCACCACGCCGCCGAATTGGTTGCGGCGGTTGACCGGTTTGAGCTGCGCGTTCATGGCTCGCGCGTTCAGCGCGCTGTCGTTGTGATACCAGTACGCTTCGCCGTCGATATTATTCGTGCCCTGTTTGGTCTGCACGAGCACGACCGCGCCGTAGCCGCGACCGAATTCCGCCGTGAAGTTATTGGTGATGACCTGAAATTCCTTGACGGTCGCGAGCGACGCGCCCTGCCGGTTCTGATTTTCCGATGAATCGTCGTTGTTGACGCCGTTGATTTGAAACGTCGCGCCGCGCGATCCGGTGCCGTTGAAATTGATCGAAGAGCCGGAAGAAGTCGTCGGGTTATTCTGCCCGGAAGTCGGATTTTCCTGGTACCCGGTGAAGGTCTCCGCCAAGGTCAAAAAATTTCCCTGATTGAGGACCGGTCTTTCGGTGATCTGCTCGGCGGTCAGCGAACCGGCGATTTGCGCGTTGGTCGTGTTGATCGGCGCCGATTCGTCGGTGATCGTCACTTCGCCGGAAACGGTCGGCGACAATTGTAAATTGACGACCGTCGTTTCGTTCAGGCTGACCGTCACGTTTTCCTGCCGAACCTTGCTGAAATCATTGCGCGTCGCTTCGACCGTATATTGCCCGATCGGCAAAAACGGCGCGTTGAACAAACCGTCGTCGTTGCTGACGACGGTTCTTTCCAGCCCGGTTTCGACGTTTCTGATGACGACGGTCGCGTTGGGAACGCTCGCGCCGTTCGAATCCGTGATCGTTCCCCGTAACGTTCCGCTGACGGTTTGCCCGACGGCGGCGAGAACGCTCAAACCCGTTACCAAAAATAATAATGCGCCTTTTAACACCAACGATTGAAAGCCCTTTTGCATATTTATCCTCTCACTTGATTTAATATTTGCTGATTATTGCCATTAGCTTAGCTTAAGCTTTTCTTAAAATCATCAAATTTTCTTTATGGAACAAAATATAAAAAAAACGGCTAAAGCTGAAAACCGTTGTTTTTATTAAATTTTTGAAAACTCTGGAAGAGACTATTAAAATTTTATAAACCCAAATCCGTTATTTGTAAAGCAGAAATCGCTCGCGCCGGCTTTTGAAAGCCTCCAAAGCGGCCTGCCAGGCCTTTTCGATCGCCTCCGGTTCGTCTCCGCGCCTGACCGATTCGAAAATTTCGCCGTTGACGAGCAGCCGGTTGTAGCGCTCGATCTGCCAGCCTCCAGGGAAAAGTTTGCGCAGCGCGGCGGCGATTTCGATGCCCGTCCGCACGGATTTAAAGCGGGCGCGATCGACGATTACGATGTTGATGCCGTTGACGTTTTCGCCTTTAAAGACCGAGGCGTTCGGCTTGAATTTCACCGGCACGAAACGCACGCCCGGCACGTACCTGCCGTTCAGGTACGAGGCCAGTTTCGGCGCGTCGATCCACGGCGCGCCGACGATTTCGAACGGCGTGTCGGTCCCGCGTCCGACCGAAACGTTCGTCGTCTCGAGCAGCCCGATGCCGGGATAAAGCGTCGCCTGCGTCAGGCTTCTCATGTTCGGCGACGGATTGATCCAGATTTGCGACGTTTCGTCGAACCACTGCGCGCGCGACCAGTTTTCCATCTTGACGACGCGCACGTCCGCGCCGATGTTGCGCTCGGCGTTCATCATCATGCCGAGTTCGCCGATCGTCAACCCGTAACGCACCGGAATCGTGTGCGCGGCGATAAACGAAAGCTTGTCTTCGTCGGCAAGCGAGCCTTCGACTTCCGTCCCGCCCAACGGATTCGGGCGGTCGAGCACGAAAATTGGTTTGCCCAATTTTGCCGCTTCTTCCATGACGTTGCGCAGCGTCGCGGTGTATGTGTAAAACCTCGCGCCGACGTCCTGAATGTCGTAAACGAACGCGTCCAAATCTTTTATTTGTTCGGGTTTCGGCCGGCGGTCGTCCTTGTAAAGCGAATAAATCGGCAAGCCGGTTTTTTCGTCTTTCGAATCCTTGATGCCCTCCTCGTCGAGCTCGCCGCGAATGCCGTGTTCGGGCGCGAAAAGCGCGACCAGTTCGACGCCTTTCGCTTCCTTCAAAACGTCGATCGTCAGCTTGCCGTTTAGGTTTCTGCCGGTGTGATTCGTGACAAGTCCGATTTTCAAGCCCTGCAATTCCTTGAAACCGTTCCTTTCAAGCACGTCGATGCCGTTCAAAACGGTCGTCGTCTGCGGAATTTTTATCATGCTGCTCGGACCGCCCGATAACGGAAGTTCGGGGATTTGCGAACGCAGCACGTTCTCCTTGAACTTCGGGATCTGCGCGGCGACCTGCGCGGAGTAAACATCTTCGGCTTCGCGAAATTTTTCGATCGGCGTGTCTTCGATCGCCGCCGCCGCGACGGTCGCGACGCGCGCGCGAAGCGGCGTCACGTCGCCCTTGCCGTCCGGATGCACGCGGTTCGACATGAAGACGACGAACGTCTGCGAAACGCGGTCGATCCAGACGGAAGTTCCGGTAAAACCGGTGTGCCCGAACGAGCCGAGCGGCAAAAGCTCGCCGCGATTCGACGAAAACGCGGTGTTCATGTCCCAGCCCAAGCCCCGCGTCGCGCCCTCTTCCGAAACGACGTACGGCGCGGTCATCCGCGCGATCGTCTGCGCCGACAAAATGCGTTTGCCGTCAAGAATTCCGCCGTTGAGCATCATCTGGCAGTACCGCGCCAGATCGTCGGCGGTCGTAAAAAGTCCGGCGTGACCGGCGACTCCGCCCATCCGAAACGCCGTCGGATCGTGAACCTGTCCGCGCAGCATTTGATTGCCCGTTTTTTCGTCGCCATCGAATTTCGCGCCGAGATAACTGTTTTGCCCTTTGATGTTTTCGGTCGGGGCTATTCGGTTGATTAACCCGGTTGCGCTATCAATAGTTCGAGGCATGGTTCTGGGATCGAAGTTAATTCCGGAATCCCGAAATTTTGAATCACTCATCTTTAGCTGACTAAAAACTGAATCTAAGCTGTATTGATTCAACCTTTCTCCCCCGACTCTCCAAATAATCTCGCCGAGCACGATAAAACCTATGTCCGAATAAACGAAGCGCGTGCCGGGCGGCGTGCGGAGTTTTTCTTTCTTCAAAGCCGCGAGCATTCCGTCACGTCCCGTCCATTTTTCGCCGAGATCGAAGTCGGGCCGATAACCGGAAGTATGAGTTAATAACTGCTGAATCGTGACGCGTTTCGCCGCTTCGTCGTCGATTTCGGGAATGAATTTCCCGATCGTGTCGTTGAGGCGCAGTTTGCCCTGCTCGACGAGGATCATGACGCTCGTCGCCGTCGCGACCGGTTTTGTGAGACTCGCGGCGTCGAAAATCGTGTCGAGCGTCATTTTTTCCACCTTCGGAACAAGCGCGCGGTTGCCGAACGCTTTGCGGTAAACGATTTTTCCCTTGTGCCCGATTATCACGACCGCGCCCGGCAGCTTTTTGTCGGCGATTTCTTTTTCGACGAGCGCGTCGATCCGATTGAGCCGCGCCGCGTTCATCCCGACCGTTTGCGGCGGCGCGACCGGCAATCCCTGCGCGTCTGCGAGCGTAAAAGTAAAAAGGCAAAAGGCGAAAACAATCGTCGTTTGCCGGAGCGTTTTAGCTAAAGTTATTAACATTTCCCTACTTGTATTATTTCATTGATTCATCTGGTCATTTCTTCATTTTTAACTTTAAATGAGCCGATAATTCAATGAACAAATGAATCAATTTCCCAAAATCGAACTAGCTTTTCCCTTTCGCCTTCAATTCTTTTTCCCGTTCCTTGAAGCTTTCCTTGCAGAGCCGCACGAATTCCTTCGCGATCGGCGAGAAGTAGCCGCCGCGCAATCTGGCTAAACCCAGTTCCCATTTGATTTCCGCGCCTTCGATGAACCACGAAACGAGTTTGTTGTCCTTGACTTCGCGCGCGACGGTTTTCGCGCCCGCGATGCCGACGCCCATCTGGTTTTCGACCATCCGGTTGATCGCCGTCTGGCGCGACAGTTCCATCGTGACGTTCGGTTTGACGTTCGCCGCCGCGAAAAAATCGTCGATCATGCGGCGCGTGTTGCCGCCCTTTTCGCCGAGGATCAGATGCTCGCCGGCGAGCGCCGCCGCGCTGATGACGCGCTCTTTGGCGAGCGGGTGCGACGGGTGCGCGATCGCGACGATCTCGTCGGAAAACAGCAGTTCGGTCTGCACGTTCGACGTTTCGACCGGCAGGGAGACGAAAGCGATGTCGATCTCGCCGTGCAGGATCTTTTCGACCAAAACCTGGCTCGTGCCCGAGCTGACCGTGACTTCGGCGTTCGGGTATTTACCCTTTAATTTTTCCAAGATTCCCGGCAATTGTTCGGTCGCGAACATCGAGCTCGACGAACCGATTCGGAGTCGCCCGTATTCGGCGCCCGCGAGTTCGGAAATCTCGGCGATCGCCGCGTCGTGCTCGCGCAGAATCTTCCGCGCGCGTTCGAGCAGAAAATCGCCGGCTTCCGTCAGGATCACGCGACGCGGCGTGCGCGTAAAGAGCGGCAGCCCGACTTCGTCTTCGAGCTGGCGGATCTGCATCGAAATCGCCGCCTGCGTGACGTTCATCTGCCGCGCGCCAGCGGTAAATGTTTTCGTCTCGGCAATCGCCAAAAACGCTTTTAATTGTCGTATTTCCATAGTTTAGGTTTTTGGTCTTTAGTCTTGGGTTTTGGTTTCGTCTAAAAATTCGGTTCTTTTTGGCGAAAACCAAAAACCGAAAACCCAAAACCACTTATCAACGGTGGTTATCGTACATATAAAATCTTTTAGTTTTGATTATATGTCAAGCATCATTAGAATAGTAATTTAAATTTTTTCGTCCCCCGGCAAAAGAAATTTTAGTTGTCGCACGAGAAATTATGCCAAAGACATCTAAAAGAAAAACTTCCTCGCGTCTGCATAACCTATATCTCGGAGTCGACGGCGGCGGCACCAAAACACACATCGCCATTATCGGAAACGACCGCGAACTCGTCTGCGAAGGCGTCGCCGGCGCATCGAACCCTTTGCGCGTCGGCGTCGAAACCGCCGTTACGAACATCATCGCGGCGATCAACTCGGCGTGCGACGCGGTCAATAAAAATCGCGGCGACATCGTTTCGGCGACGCTCGGTTTAGCCGGCGTGCGCCGCGCCGATCTGAAGCAGATCATTCACGAACGCGTCGTCGAGCGGCTCGGCGTCAAAAAAGTGCAGGTTCACACCGACGCCGAAATCGCGCTGCGCGGCATCGGCGAAAACAAAGCCGGGCTCGTGATCATCGCCGGAACGGGATCGGTCTGCATCGGGCAGAACGCGAAGGGCGAGAAGTTTTCCGCCGGCGGCTGGGGACCGCTCGCGGGCGACGAAGGCGGCGGCGCCGGGATCGCTTTGAACGCGCTGCATCGAATCGCGAAAGCCTCGGACGGGCGCGGCGAACCGACGGTTTTGAGCAACGCGGCGGTCGATTATTTTCGCGCCGGGCGCATCGAAAATCTATCGGTCGCGATCTACGCGCCGCAGGTCGATAACGCGCGCATCGCCGGCTTCGCGCGGCTCGTCGGCGAAGCCGCCGCGAAGGGCGATAAAGTCGCGCTCGAAATCTTGCGCGAAGCCGGCAACGAGCTCGGCACGGCGGCCTGCGCCGTCATCAAAAACTTGAATTTGCAGCGGGCGAAAGTTCCGATCGGGCTCGTCGGCAGCGTTTTCAAATCGGGCGAACTCGTCACCGAACCGCTTTTGCGGACGGTTCATAAAATCGCGCCGAGAGCTTTCCTGCTCGATAAAATAATCGTTCCCGCCCATTCCGCCGCGCAGATGGCTTACGAAAACAACGGCAACGGAAGAAGATAAAGCGAATATTCGGTTATAACTAAACCGGAATTGATGATCGATAACAAACGGGACGCCGACTTCGCGGTCGAAAGCCCGGATTTGCGTCGGTTTTTCAACAAAACCCGAATTGAATCCCCCGAGAACTGAGTCCGTCTTATCCGCGTTCGGTTTTTCGCTTTCCGCGCGGGCGAAACCGCCCGTTTCATAAATCCCGAATCCAATGAAAACCCTCGAAATTCATATCGGAAATCGATCTCCGAGGCACAAAACTTGCTCTCGAATTACTTCGGTCAACGATTTGAACTTTTTTAATACAGGGTTTTCTGAGGAGTGTGAAGTTTTATGGACAGCAGAGCAAAAATACTCGGACACGCCATCCATCCGATCATGATCGTGTTTCCGCTCGGACTTTTATCGACCGGCGTGATCTTCGACGTCATCTATTTGATTTGGGGCAATCTGACGTTCGCGACCGTCGCGTATTACATGATCGGCGCGGGCATCATCGGCGGATTCGCCGCCGCGGTGTTCGGTTTGATCGACTGGCTGGCGATTCCTGCCGGCACGCGCGCCAAAGCGGTCGGGCTGTATCACGCCGTCGTGAACGTGATCGCGCTGGTGCTGTTCATCGGCAGCTGGTGGCTGCGCAGCGACGCGCCGGCGAGCCCGGAATTGACCGCCAGCGTTTTGTCGCTGCTCGGCGCGGGCTTATCGCTGGTCGGCGGCTGGTTCGGCGGCGAGCTCGTCGAACGGCTCGGCGTTTCGGTTCACGACGGCGCGCATCTCGACGCGCCGAATTCGCTGACCGACGAAGACGCGCGTCATAAAGTCGCACATAATTAAGATTTACGAATAAATTCGGAGTCGGAATTTTTCGCCGGGAAGGTTCGCGGAGACCTTCCCGTTCGATTTTTTAAAGCGGTAAATGTTTGTCTTTTCCGCGCGATTCGCTTATTTTCAGAAAAGCATGAAACGATTATTTTCCGCCATTTTCATCCTGTTTCTACTCGCGGCCGCCGGTTTCGCGCAGGACGCGGGCGAGGCGGTCTGGCAATTTTACAAAGGCAATTCGAACGAGTTTTTCGCCGAATTCCCGTCGATTCCGAAAACGTCGCGCATCGCCGATCCGAAGACGAAAAAAGAATTCGGCGATTTGTACAAAGCTTATTTTAACCGGACTTTTTATTTCGTCACCGCCTGCGACAGCACGGACTGCCCGCAGTTCGGCATCGTCAAACAACTGAAATTCCGCGCGCGCTACGCGGCGAACGCGAAGCTTTCCGAAAAAACGCTCGACGATTCGACGATCGAGAGCAGTTTTACGGACGCCGAAGGCTTTCATCAAAAAATCCGGCAGATCAGAACCGAAAAAAAATACTTTATCCTGCACACCGTCAGCGAAACCGCGAACGACCCGGACGCGGAAAGATTTTTTCAATCCTTCCGCTTATCGCCGGCGATCGAAGACGCGATGACCGCCGATCCGGAAAAATACGACAAAATGCTCGTTTCGGAAGCGTCGGAAATCAAGCTTTCGCCGCAGACCGACATCTACGACGAAACGCCCGGAATCGCAAAAAACGAGCTTTCCCTGAAGAAAAGCACCCTGACGCCGGTTTCGATCCTCAACAAACCGCCCGCCGCCTACAGCGAGGCGGCGCGGCATTACGAAGTCAGCGGGCAGGTCGTTCTGCGCGTCACGTTCGTCGCGAACAAAACCATCGCGACCGTCACGCCGCTCAGGAAACTGCCGTTCGGTTTGACCGACCAGGCGATCGCCGCCGTCAAGGAAATTTCGTTTAACCCGGCGCTCGACGACGGCAAGGCGATTTCCGTCATCAAACCCATTATCTACACGTTTTCGATCAATTAAAAATGCTGCCCGTAACCGAACAGGAAAATCCGAACACCGCCAACATCGATCAGGTTTCGACGCTCGAAGCCGTCCGTTTAATCAATGAAGAAGACAAAAAGGTCGCTTCGGCGATCGAAAAAGTCTTGCCCGAGATCGCCGCGGCAATCGACCGCATCGTCGAACGCCTGCAAAACGGCGGGCGGCTTTTTTACGTCGGCACCGGCACGAGCGGGCGCCTCGGCGTTTTGGACGCGAGCGAAATTCCGCCGACTTACGGCGTGTCGTACGAATTGGTGCAGGGCGTCATCGCCGGCGGTTACGACGCGCTGTACAAAGCGACCGAGGCTTCGGAAGATAATCGCGAAGCCGGCAAAATCGATCTCGAAAAGCGGGGGCTGACGGAAAGGGACGCCGTCGTCGGCATCGCCGCCTCGGGCAGAACGCCGTACACGATCGGCGCGCTCGAGCAGGCGCGCGCTCTGGGCTGTTTCACGGCGTGCGTCGCCTGCGTTCCCGGTTCTCCTATTACCGGAGCCGTCGAAATCGCGATCGTGCCGGTCACGGGCGCGGAAGCGATCACCGGTTCGACGCGCATGAAAGCCGGCACCGCGCAGAAAATGGTTTTGAACATGATCTCGACCGGCGCGATGATTCGTTTGGGTTACGTGAAAGGCAACCGCATGACGAACGTTAAATCTTCGAACGCCAAACTCAGGGAACGCTCATTGCGAATTTTGATGGCGGAAACCGGTCTGGACGAACCGGCGGCGCAGGATTTATTAAGCGAGGCGAACTACGATCTGCGCGTCGCGATCGTCATGCGGAAAGCCGGCGTTTCGCGCGAAGCGGCGGAAGAAGCGTTAAATAAAAATAATTTCGTCATCGAAACAGCCGTTCAAAATTTAGGCGCATCAAACGGTTAAATTCTTTGTTCGAGGTTATTTTATGAAATGCGTTTTCCGCTTCTGCGTTTTGAGCCTTTTGATTTTCACGGTCGGATTTCAAACCGTCAACGCGTGCACCATCACGGTCGAACCGCTGCGCAAACACTTTCGGCGCGCGAACGCCGTGTTTCTCGCGGAGGTGGTCGAAATCAGGCAGAAACCGGGCGCCGCCGAGAGCAAAAATTTTATCAGCGACGACGTCACGTTCGATATTTCCGAAACCTGGAAGGGCGATCATCGAAACCGCGCGACGCTGCCCGCCAGTTCGGGCTTTATCTGCGGCTGTGACTCGAAACCGAGCCGGTTCGAAACCGGCCGCAAATACGTCGTCTTTCTGAACAACGAAAACGTCGCCGATATTTGCGATTCCGAACCGGTCGAAACGGGCGGAACTCCCAAAACGGTCGAACGGCTCGACCGTTTCTGGTTTCGCGCGTGGGCGCGAATTTACCCGTTTTAATAATAAATCAGGCTTTTGATTTGACCTCACCGTAACTTTTAAGATAAAAATTCCTTATCGCTTTTCGGGATCCCCTTCGTGTATTCTTATTGTAAAAAACGATGCAGACATTGGATTTGGTCATAATTTTCGGGTATTTAATCGGCATCACTCTGTTCGGCGTGCTTTATTCCGGCAAGCAGGAAACGACCGAAGATTATTTCGTCGGCGACCGGTCGGTTCCGTGGTGGGCGATCGCCGCCTCGATCGTCGCGACCGAAACCTCGACGATCACGTTTATTTCCGTGCCCGGCATCGCGTTCGCGAAAAACGGGAATTTCGAGTTTCTGCAGCTCGTTTTCGGCTACCTGCTCGGGCGCGTCGTCATTTCCCTGCTCTTCATCCCGCTTTATTTCAAGGGCGAACTGTTTACGGTCTACCAGCTTTTGGGCGAGCGGTTCGGCACGAAGGTCAAGATGCTCGCTTCGTCGCTGTTCGTCGTCATGCGCAACATCGCCGACGGCATCCGCCTGCTTTTGACGGCGATCGTGTTGGCGGCGGTTTACACCGCGTTCGTGCCTCAGGCTGATCCGAACACGATCATCGTCGCGTCGATCATTTTGCTCGGCATCGTGATGATCGTTTTCACCTTTTTCGGCGGCATGGAAGCCGTCATCTGGGTCGAAGTCGTCCAATTGGCGATTTACATCGGCGGCGCGATCGCCGCGGCGGTCGTGATTTTGAATCAGATCGACGGCGGCATGGCGCGCGTCGTGGAAGTCGGGCGCGAGTTCGACAAATTCCAGTTTTTGGATTTCGGCCTGAATTTCACGAAAACCTACACGTTCTGGGGCGGGCTGATCGGCGGCTGTTTTCTGACGATGTCGACGCACGGCACCGACCAATACCTCGTGCAGCGTTACCTTTGCACGAACAAGCCGGCGAGCGCCTCGCTCGCTTTGTTGTCGAGCGGCGCGGTCGTTTTAGGACAGTTCATCGGCTTTTTATTTATCGGCGTGCTGCTTTTCGCTTACTACCAGCCGTTCAACGCGCCCGAATACGCGCAAATCGGCGCGGCGGGCTCGACCATCCCGGCGACTTTTCCCTTTACGGGCGGCGACAAAGTTTTTCCGGATTTCATCACGAAATACATGCCGCCCGGTTTGAGCGGGCTCGTCGTCGCCGCGATTTTCGCCGCCGCTTTGTCGAGTTCGCTGAACTCGATCGCCGCGACCGCCGTCAACGACCTTTACAAGCCGTTCGCGAAAGATAAATCAGACCGTCACCTTTTGCGCGTGGCGAGCATCTTAACGGTCGTCGTGGGCGTTGTGCAAATTGCCGTCGCGATCGCGGTCAAAGATGCGGGACAATCGGCATTGAACCAGGCGCTCGGCATCGCCGGATTGATTAACGGTCCGATTCTGGGCGTTTTTCTCGTCGGCACTTTCGTCAAAAAAGCCAATCAGACATGCGCGCTCGTTGGCATGATAACCAGCATCGCGCTGATGCTATATATTTATTTCGGAACGAAAATCGCGTTTCCATGGTATCCGGTGATCGGCAGCCTGACGACGCTGGCGGTGGCTTACGCCACCAGTTTAATTCTTCCAAACAAGACAGATGAAGTTAACAATTAGTTTATTTACAGCAATTTTGCTTATCTTTAATTCGCTCGTTTTTGCGTCTTCGAAACCCAAACAAACGACGAAAAAATTCGAGCCTTCCGAAAAATCATGGAAAGCGGCGGATAAAATGCTGAAGAAAATGTCCGTCGAAGAAAAGGTCGGGCAGTTGATTCAAATCGGCATCAACGCCAGGTTCATCAATCAGGACAGCGATTTTTTTCAGGATCTGAAGCGTCAGGTCACCGAGAATAAAATCGGCGGCGTCATCTTTTTCGGCGCGCCGATGTACGAAACCGTGCATCTCGGCAACCGTCTTCAGGAAAACGCGGAAATTCCGCTGCTTTTCGCGCTCGACGCCGAAACCGGCATCGGGATGCGTTTTACGGACGCCGCGAATTTCCCGTGGAACATGGCGGTCGCGGCGACCGGCAACCCGGAATACGCTTATAAAATGGGCGTCGTCACGGGTCGCGAAGCGAAAGCGATGGGCTTGATGCAGGTTTACGCGCCGGTGCTCGACGTCAACAACAACGCCGACAATCCGGTCATCAACGTCCGCAGTTTCAGCGAAGACCCCGAGACGGTCGCGCGTTTTGGCGCGGCGTTCATCGACGGCGTGCAGAGCCAGGGCGTGATCGCGACCGCCAAGCATTTTCCCGGTCACGGCGACACGGACGTCGATTCGCACCGCGGCCTGCCGATCATCAACGTTTCGCGCGAGCGGCTCGACGCGCTCGAACTCGTGCCGTTCAAACGCGCGATCGAGACCGGCGTCGCCTCGATCATGGTCGCGCACATCGGACTGCCGCAGATCGATCCGACCGAGATCAAACCGATCCCGAACGCGCTGCGCGTCGACACGGACGAGGAAGTGATCACCGAAAACGCGACGATTCCGGCGACGCTCTCGCCGAAAATACAAACCGATCTGATGCGCAAGGAGCTCGGTTTCAAAGGCCTGATCGTGACGGACGCGATGAGCATGAGCGGCTTGACGCTCTACGTGACGCAGGAAGAAGCGGGCGTGCTGGCGTTGCTCGCCGGCGCCGATCTGATCGAAAAGCCGGCGGACACGGACGCGATGATTCGCGGACTTCGCGAAGCGGTCAAATCCGGCAGAATCACGGAAGCGCGGCTACACGAATCGGTCAGGAAAATTCTCGCCTGGAAGCACGAGCTCGGGCTTTTCAAACAAAAAATCACGCCGATCGACCAGATGGACAAAATCATCTCGAACAAGGAAACGCATCAGCTGGCGGAAGAAATCGCCAACAAAGCGGTGACGGTCGTGCGCAATAACGAAAACCTGATTCCGCTCGCGAAGGACAAGCGCGTGTTCCTGCTCGGCATCTCGAACGGTTTCGACGGCGAAATGACGAGCGTCGCGCTGACGCGCTTTCTGCGCGAAAACGGCGTCAAGTTCAGTTCGACCGTGTTGCAGGAAAATTCCTCGCCCGAACAGATCGCCAAGGCGCGCGAAGCGGCGAATAAAGCCGACGTCGTGATCGCCGCGATGTACGGACGCGTCCGCTCGGGCGCGAAAAACAGCGTCGGGTTGCCGGACGCCGGCGTCGACATCCTTCGCGAGCTGCTCGAAAAGGACAGGAAAGTGATCGGCTTGAGTTTCGGCAATCCTTATATTCTGCAGAGTTTTCCGGCGCTTAAGACGTATGTCGTCGCGTACGGCGACATGACGAATTTGCAGCGCGCGTCGGCGCGCACGGTCTTCGGCATGCTCGAGCCGAACGGCAAGCTGCCGATCTCGCTGCCCGGTCTCGTCCCGCGCGGAACCGGCCTGACGCTGGCGAAGGCAAAATAAGAAACAAGCCGCGAACAAACACGAACGGACACGAAATATTTATCTTACTTTTCGTGTCCGTTCGTGTTTGTTCGCGGCCCGTTTAAAAATTTCCGTTCGGCGCCTGATATGACCGCTCAAAGTTTTTTTGCGAAAAGCTTCCGAAAATAAATTCGTAAATCATCGATTATTTTGTAAAATATTTTATAAGGCATTTATTTCAATCATTACCGGGTCGAAAATCAAGGAGGAACAATGGCTGACGAATTTGAAGATAGCGGCGCAGAGCAACTGACCGCCGACGAGGAAGCGCTTTTGACGGATTTCCCCGAGCTCGGCGAACTGGGCGAAGCGCGCCGCCGCTTTTTGGGACAGGCGGCATCGCTCGGGCTCGGCGCTTTCGCCGTTCACCTTTTGGCGCAGGAACAGATTCTGGCGGAGGTCAAACCGGACGCGAACGCGGTTTTCGCGCCGGCGGCGGAGGAAAACGCCGTCGCCGTGAGCATGAAAATCAACGGCGCGCAAAAATCCCTGACGCTCGACTCGCGCGTTACGCTGCTCGACGCGCTGCGCGAAAAACTCGGTTTGACCGGTTCGAAAAAAGGCTGCGACCACGGGCAGTGCGGCGCGTGCACGGTGATCGTCGGCGGGCGGCGCGTTCTTTCCTGTTTGACATTGGCGGCACAGTGCGAAGGACAGGAAGTGACGACGATCGAGGGTTTGGCGAACGGCGACACGCTGCATCCGATGCAGGCGGCGTTCATCAAGCACGACGGCTTCCAGTGCGGTTACTGCACGCCGGGGCAGATCTGCTCGGCGGTCGCGCTGCTGCAGGAAGCGAAAAACGGCGAGGCGAGTTACGTTTCCGACAACATCCGGCAAAAACCGCGCGCGACGAAGCTTTCCGATGACGAGATCAGGGAAAGAATGTCGGGCAATCTCTGCCGCTGCGGCGCGTACCCGAACATTCTGGCGGCGATCCGCGAAGTGCACACCGGCGAGGAACGCGCCGCGACGTGGGAATTTTACAGGGAGGAAAAAGGCGATGCGACCGTTTAAATATTCGAGGGCGACCGACGCCGTGAGCGCCGCCAAAGCGGTTGCCGCCAACAAGGAAGCGGCGTTTCTCGCGGGCGGCACGAACATTCTCGATCTGATGAAGGAAGACGTCGCGCGACCGAGCGAGCTCGTCGATATTTCGCGTCTCGCTCTGATGCAGATCAGAAACGCGAAAAACGGCGGAATCTCGATCGGCGCGCTGGCGAAAAACACCGACACGGCGAATCATCCGCTGATCCGCCAAAACTACCCGCTTTTATCGCAGGCTATTCTGGCCGGCGCTTCCGGGCAAATCCGCAACATGGCGTCGAACGGCGGAAATCTGATGCAGCGCACCCGTTGCCAGTATTTTTACGACGTCGCGATGCCGTGCAACAAGCGCGAGCCCGGCTCGGGCTGCGGCGCGCTCGAAGGCATCAACCGGATGCACGCGATTTTCGGCTGGTCGGACAAATGCATCGCCGTTCACCCGTCGGACATGTGCGTCGCGCTCGCCGCGCTCGACGCGGTCGTCAAAGTTCAAGACGCCGCCGGCAAGGAACGCGCGATTCCGTTCGCCGATTTTCACCGGTTGCCCGGCGATCTGCCGCAAGCCGACAACACTTTGAATCCCGGCGAGATCATCACCGCGATCGAGATTCCGCCGAATAAATTGGCGGCGCGCAGCTATTACCTGAAGGTTCGCGACCGCGCTTCCTACGCCTTCGCCCTCGTTTCGGTCGCGGCGGGACTCGAAACCGACGGCAATAAGATCAAGAGCGCGCGGATCGCGATGGGCGGCGTCGCGCATAAACCGTGGCGCGCAACGGAAGCGGAAAAATACCTCGCCGGCAAAGACGCGACGGACGCGAACTTCGTCGAAGCCGCCAATGCCGAAATGAAAAACGCGCGCAGTTTCGAGCACAATAAATTCAAAATCGAACTGGGCAGACGCGCGATCGTCCGCGCGCTTTCGATGGCGATGAACAATAAGGCTTAAGATACGGCACAGCCAAGGGGAAACAGATGAGCAAAGTAAAAGCAATCGGCGAAGCCGTCAGCCGCATCGACGGTTTGTTGAAAGTCACCGGCGCGGCGAATTACGCGATGGATTTTCCCGTTTCGGGCGCGGCTTACGGGTATCTCGTCAAAAGCGAAATCGCGGCGGGAAAAATCATCGACATCGACACGAGCCAGGCGGAAAAAGCGCCGGGCGTCCTAACGGTCGTGACGCACAAAAACGCGCTCAAAACCAAACCGTCGCGCGCGGTGCGCGGCGGCGCGATGCTGCAGGATACGGAGGTGAATTTCTTCGGGCAGAACGTCGGCGTCGTCGTCGCCGAAACGTTCGAGCAGGCGCGGGCGGCGGCCCGGCTCGTTAAGGTCAGATACGAAAAAGCGGCGCCGAAAGCCGATTTCGAAACGGTCAAAAAGCAAGCCGTGAAACCGAAAGACCGCGAGGATAAAATCCACGGAGACGTCGAAAAAGCATTGGCCGCGGCGGACGTGAAAGTCGACGAAGTTTACAACACGCCGATCGAGCATCACCAGCCGATGGCGCCGCACGCGACGCTCGCCGTTTGGGAAGCGGACGACAAGCTGACGATTTACAACGAATCGCAGGTCGTCAACGGCGTGCAGGGCGCGGTCGCCGGCGTTTTCGGACTGAAACCGGAAAACGTGCGCGTCGTCACGCCGCACATCGGCGGCGGCTTCGGTTCGAAAGGCGGCGCGTGGGGACACGTCGTCGTCGCCGCGATCGCTGCAAAAATCGCGAAACGCCCGGTCAAGCTCGCCTTAACGCGCCAGATGATGGTCAACTCGGTCGGCTTGCGCCAGCGCAACGAACAAAGAATCCGGCTCGGCGCGACCAAAGACGGCAAATTGATTGCGCTCAGCCACGAAACGACGACGCACGGCGCGATCAACGAAGAATTCGTCGAACCGTGCGGCGACGTTTCCGAACACATGTACGACGCCGAAAACCTGCGCGTCGCCTACCGCATCGCGCCGATGAACGTCATCATTCCGACCTACACGCGCGCGCCCGGCAAATCGACGGGCAGCTTCGCGCTCGAATCGGCGATCGACGAACTCGCCTATAAACTGAAGATCGATCCGGTCGAGTTTCGCATCAAAAATGAACCGGCGAAAGACCCGGCGGACGGCAAGCCGTGGTCGTCGCGCTCACTGGTGCAGGCTTTACGGCGCGGCGCGGAAGTTTTCGGCTGGAACGCGCGCAAGATGGAGCCGCGCTCGAACAGACGGGGCGATTTCTGGATCGGCTACGGCGTCGGCTGCGGAACTTACCCGGCGCGCCAGCGCGACACCTCGGCGATCGTCAAATTAACGCGCGCGGGCAATGATGTCGCGGCGAGCGTCGAGCTCGCCGCGTCCGATCTCGGCACCGGAACTTACACGATTCTCGCGCAGACGGCGGCTGAAACTTTGGGAATTCCTATCGCCAAAGTCGGCATCAAGATCGGCGATTCCAGTCTGCCGCCCGCCGCCGGCTCGGTCGGGTCGGTCGGCGCGTCGAGCTTCGCGAACGCGGTTTACGAAGGTTGTTTGAAGGCGCTCGAAGAACTGCAGGCGAAAACGAACCGGCAATGGTTCGCCGCGCCGACCGTTACGCAGCTGATGGAAGCGGCGAACCTGACCGAATTTCAAACGCGCGTCGACGCGAAGCCCTTGCCGGACGCGCAGAAATATTCGTCGCATTCGTTCAACGCGAATTTCGCCGAAGTCTGGGTCAACGACGCGACCGGCATGGCGCGTGTCAAGCGCATCGTCGCCGCGAACGCCGCCGGGCGCATTCTGAATCCGAAAACCGCCGACTCGCAGGTCATCGGCGGCGCGATTTGGGGCATCGGGCAGGCGCTGTCGGAAGAATCGATCCTCGACCCGCGCTTCGGAAATTTCGTCACGCGCTCTTTCGCCGACTATCACGTGCCTTCGAATCTGGACGTCGGCGAGATCAAGACGATCTTCGTCGAGGAGGAAGACAAATTCGTCAACAAACTCGGCGTGAAAGGCCTGGGCGAAGTCGGCATCGTCGGCGTCGCCGGCGCGATCGCCAACGCGATCTTCAACGCGACCGGCAAACGCGTCCGCGATCTGCCGATCACGCCCGATAAATTGTTGTAAAAATGGCGCGAACTTTAAAAATTAGCCGCGAACGAACACGAAATGCGCACGAATTTTTAATTATATTTTTTCGTGTTCGTTCGTGTTCGTTCGCGGCTCATCTTTAAATAAAACCGGAGAAAATTTGAATGGGCGAAACAACGATCGGTCGGGGATTTTTGAAAGAACTGGAATCGGAAGCCGCCGCGTCGCGCAAATGCCTGGAGCGGATTCCCGAAAAGCTATTTGATTGGAAGCCGCACGAAAAGTCGATGACGCTCGGTTATCTCGCGCTGCTGGTCGCGGAAATCCCGAAATGGGTCAGGATCATGGTCGAGGATGCGGAACTCGATTTCGCGACTTTCGAGCATTTCGAGCCGCGAACGACCGACGAGCTCGTCAGCCACTTCGACGAAAATCTGAAGGGCGCGAAACGGGCGCTGGAAAACGTTTCCGACGAAGCGCTCGCCGAGACATTTTATCTCAAAAATCGGGGCGAGGTCGTTTTCAGCGCCGAAAAAGCGGGCTATATCGGGACGACGATCAATCACCTGGTGCATCATCGCGGGCAACTGACGGTTTACATGCGGCTTAAGGACATCGCCGTGCCGTCCGTTTACGGTCCGTCGGCGGACGATCGGAGTTTTTGAGGATCAGCCGCGAACAAACACAAACGAACACGAAATAAAATTTTGATTACCTTATCGTGCGCATTTCGTGTTTGTTCGCGGCTCAATTAAATTTTTTATAAATTCATGGAAAAGGTCAGAGCGGTTGTCACGGGCGCGACCGGAATGGTCGGCGAGGGCGTCCTGCACGAATGTCTGCGAAACGAAGCGGTGGAAAAGGTTTTGGTCGTCGGCAGACGCGCGTGCGGCGTCGAGCACGCGAAGCTCCGCGAAATCATAGTTACGGACTTTTTCGATCTGGCGCCGATCGAAAACGAGCTAAGAGGCTGGAACGCTTGTTTTTTCTGCCTCGGCGTGTCGTCGCTCGGCATGTCGGCGGACGAATACAAAAGGCTGACCTACGATCTGACGATGAATTTCGCCGAAACGCTCGCGATGAAAAATCCGGACATGACGTTTTGCTACGTTTCCGGTCAAGGCACGGATTCGACCGAAAAGGGCCGGCTCGCATGGGCGCGCGTCAAAGGAAAAACCGAGAACGATCTGATGAAACTTTTCCCGCAACGGGCGTACGGGTTCCGCATCGGATTTTTGAAGCCCGAAAAGGAGTATAAAAACACGCTCAGCTTTTATAAATTCGTCGACTGGCTCTACCCGATCGTGCGCGCCGTGACGGACAAATACGCCTCGACGCTCGGAGAGGTCGGCCGGGCGATGATCAACGCCGCCGCGAAAGGCTACGAAAAACCGGTTTTAGAAGTCGAAGACATTATCGAATTATCGAAAAGATAAGAGACTATGAAATACATCGGAAAGGAAATGAGCCGCGTCGACGGCGTCGCGAAAGTTACCGGCAGGGCGAAATACGCCGCCGAGTTTCAGGTCGCAAACGCCGCTTACGGCTTTATCGTGACGAGCACGATCGCGAAGGGCGCGATCAAATCGATCGATACGAAGGAAGCCGAAAAACAAACGGGCGTGATTAAGATCTACACGCATCTGAACGCGCCGAAAACGCAGGCGAAGGGCGACGATTTCACGGCTCTGCAGTCGGACAAAATCGTTTTCAGCGCGCAGCCGATCGCGCTCGTCGTCGCCGAAACTTTCGAGCAGGCGAGATTCGCGGCGCGGCTCGTCAAAGCGACGTACGCGGAAGAAAAAGCCGTCACGGAAATCTCGAAGGTTCAGGCGCAGCCGTCGGGCGGACCGCCGAAGCGCGGCAATCCGCAGGAAGTTTTTCAGAGCGCGCCCGTAAAAATCGAAGCCGAATACACGATTCCGATCGAGCATCACAACCCGATGGAGCTGCACGGCGCGATCGCTCTCTGGGAGGGCGACCGGCTTACGATGTTCAACAAAACGCAGGGCGTCAAGGACGTGCAGGATCATCTCGCGAAAAGCTTCGGTTTGAAACCGGAAAACGTGCAGGTCATTTCCCCGTTCGTCGGCGGCGCGTTCGGCGCGGCGCTCAATCCGCATTATTACCCATTCTTAGCGGCGTTCGCGGCGCGCGATCTGAAACGCCCCGTGAAAGTCAATTACACCAGACGGCAGATGTTCACCGGGCACGGTTATCGTCCTTTTACCTGGCAGAAGGTCTCGATCGGCGCCGACCAAAACGGCAAGCTGCAATCGATCATCCACGAGGCGGTCGGCAACACTTCGACTTTCGAAAATTTCGCCGAAAACCCGAACGGTTTCGGGCGCACGCTTTACGAGTGCCCGAACTACGACACGCCGTACAAACTGGCGAAACTCGATCTGCCGACGCCGACCTGGATGCGCGCGCCGGGCGCGGTTTCCGGAGCTTTCGCATTGGAATCGGCGATCGACGAGCTGGCTTACGCGCTGAAAATCGACCCGCTCGAACTGCGTTTGATCAATTATGCGGAAAAAGACCCGCAGACGGGCAAACCGTTTTCGAGCAAAGCTTTGCGCGAAGCTTACAAACAGGGCGCGGCGAAATTCGGCTGGGAACGGCGGAAACTCGAACCGCGTTCGATGCGCGACCGCTCCTGGCTCGTCGGCTGGGGCATGGCAACCGGCATCTGGGGCGCGATGCAGCTGCCGGCGACGGCGCGCATTACGCTCAAAGCCGACGGCACGGCGCACGTCGGCAGCGCGACCGCCGACATCGGACCGGGCACTTACACGGTCATCACGATGATCGCCGCCGAATACCTCGGCATCGCGCCCGACAAGGTGAAATTCGACCTCGGCGATTCCGCGCTTCCGAACGCTCCGGTGCAGGGCGGCTCGTTCACGACCGCGTCGGTCGGCACGGCGGCGCACGGCGCGGCGCTGGCGATCAAGCAGAAGATTTTCGAGTTGGCGGTGAAAGAGCAGAATTCCCCGCTCGCCGGCGCGACCATCGACGACGTCGAGATGTCGGGCGGCAATCTGAGCCTGAAAAACGATTCGTCGAAACGCGTCGCGATCGCCGAACTGATGAGGAAAAACGATTTGACGGAAATCAGCGAAACATACACCTCGCGCCCAAATCCCGAGCGGCAGAAATACGCGACGCAGGCGCACGGCGCGCAGTTCGTCGAAGTCAAGGTCGACGAAGATTTGGGCATCGTCAAAGTCACGCGCGTCGTCGAAGCGACCGCCGTCGGGCGCATCGTGAACCCGAAAACTTCGCACTCGCAGGAAATGGGCGGCGTCGTCTGGGGCATCGGCATGGCTTTGCACGAGGAAACCGCGATCGATCATCGCTACGGGCGCATGATGACGACCGATCTGGCGAGCTATCACGTGCCGGTCAACGCCGACGTGCAGAGGGTCGAAACGGCGTTCGTCGAAGAGGACGACAAAATCGTTAATCCGTTGGGCGTCAAAGGCATGGGCGAACTCTGCATGGTCGGCATCCCGGCGGCGATCGCGAACGCGATTTTTCACGCGACCGGCAAACGCGTTCGCGATCTGCCGATCACGCCCGATAAATTGTTGTAAAATGAAACGAGTGAAATTAGCCGCGAACAAACACGAAAAGGCAGGAAGAATGCTCTAGAGCATTTCGTGCAATGCGCGCGTTTGTCCGCGGCCAAAATATTTAGAGAGGTAAAGAAAAATGATTGGAAGAGCGCAGCTCGGACAGGTCGAGCACGACGAGGAAGTTCAGGAACAACTGCACCGGCAAAGACGGGCGGACGAAGCGGCGCTGCGGCTCGCGACCGACGAGATCGACAACGCCTGCGACGCGAAGGACTGGGAAAAATGCCGCGCGTTTTTCGCCGACGAAGTGGAAGTCGATTTTACCAGTTTGGCGGGCGGCGAACCCGCCGCCGTTTCCGCCGACGATCTGATCGGCGCGTGGAAAACGAACCTTTTCGCCGCTAAGAAAACCTATCACCAGCGCGGCAATCACCGCGTAGAAATCGGCGGCGACGGGGCGCTCGTTTTTTCGAAAGCCTACGCCTTTAACCTTCTGGAATCAGGCGAGGTTTCGGGTCTTTGGGAAGTCTGGGGGAATTACACGCACCGTTTCAAAAAAATCGACGGCGATTGGAAATGCACCGCCATGAAACTAGAAGTCATCCACCAGCGCGGCGACGAGCGCATCAGAACATATACACCCGAAAAATAATCTTTGAACTTTGCGGCTCCGCGCCTTTGCGGGAGAAAAAGTTTCCCGCAAAGGCGCAGAGCCGCAAAGCCTCGATTAAAAAACCCAAAATAAAATTTTGTCGAAAGAGATCCAACAAATCATCGAAAAAGCGACTTCCCTGCCGCCGGGCGAAAAAGCGATTCTGGCGACCGTCGTCGACGTGGCCGGGTCGGGCTATCGGCGCCCGGGCGCACGGATGTTGATCGATAAAAACGGCTACGGCGTCGGAACCGTTTCGGGCGGCTGCCTCGAAGCCGACGTTTTGACGCGCGCGAAAAAGGTGCTCGAAACCGGCGCATCGACCGTCATCACTTACGACACGACCGCCGACGAGAATTCGGTTTTCGGGCTCGGCATGGGCTGCCGCGGCGTCGTGCGCATACTGCTCGAAACGATCTCGACCGACAGCTTTTTCGTTAATTATACGGCGGAATTGTTAAGCAAACGGCTGCCTTTTACGGTCGCGACCTTGATAAATTCCGAGAGCGGACAGTCTCCGGGACGGCGCTTGTATTTCGACGAGTACGGAACGGCGTCGACCGATTTCGGCGAAGCGGAAACGAACGAACTGGTCGGCAAAATCCGGCTCGCGTTTATCGAAAAACAAACGGGCGTCGAACGCTTCGGCTGCGGCGAAGTTTTCGTCGAAACCATCAGGCCGCCGCTCGAATTGAAGTTGTTCGGCGCGGGCTTCGACGCGCTGCCGCTCGTCGGGTTCGCCAAGGAAGTCGGCTGGCGCGTGGCGGTCGTCGATCATCGCCCGTCGTACGCGAACGCGGAGAGATTGCCCGGCGCCGACGAAATCCGCGTCGGCGGCGTGCACGATTTGCCGGACGAATTTTTCGCGGACGAAAACGCCGTCGCGGTCGTCATGACGCATAACTACGAGCGCGACCGGGAGATTCTGCCGCGGCTTTTACGCTCGAATTTTCCATACGTCGGCGCGCTCGGTCCGAAAAAGCGAGCCGCGAAAATTTTGGCGGAAGCGGGCGAAACATTCAGCGCCGAACAGCTCGCGAAACTGCACGCGCCGATCGGGCTCGACATCGGCGCGACGACGCCCGAATCGATCGCGCTCGCGATCGTCGCGGAAATTCAAGCCGTGCTCGCGAATCGCGCCGGCGGGTTCCTGCGCGAACGGCGAGGCTCGATTTATGGACGAAACGAATGATTCGGGAAACGATCGAATCGGCATCGTCGTCCTCGCGGCGGGCGGTTCGACGCGCATGAAGCAGCCGAAACAGCTCATCCGGTTTGGTGGAAAAACGCTTTTGCGGCGCGCGGCGCAAACGGCCGTCGCATCGGTCTACCAGCCGGTCGTGGTCGTGTTGGGCGCGAATTTCGAGAAAACGAAAACCGAGATCGAAGATTTGCCGGTGGAAATCGTTTATAACCGCGATTGGGAAGGCGGTTTGGGCGCCTCGCTCAAAACCGGCGTCGAAAAACTTCTGGAAATCGCGCCCGCCGCCGCGGCGGTCGTCATCGCGCTCGCCGACCAGCCGTTCGTCACGGCCGAACACTTAAATCTTCTCGCCGCAAATTTCGAACGATTGAAAACCCCGATCGTCGCCGCCGCATACGATGAAACGCGCGGCGTGCCGGCGCTTTTTTCGCGCGAAGTTTTCGATGATCTGTGCCGGCTTTCGGAGGATAAGGGCGCGAAGGTCGTGATCGAAAAACATCGCGCCGCGCTTTCGACTATCGAGCTGCCCGAAGCGGCTTTCGATCTCGACACCCCGCAGGATTGGCAGGCGGCTCAAAAACGCCTGTAGAACGGAATGAAACCGCCGGCCTTGAAACCCGTTCGGTCGCGTCTCGCGCCGCCTTCTCATTTCGAATTCTTATCAAATCCATAAAACCATTTCCCCGAATACCTCTTGCCGTCGGAAAACCTCTCTGCTTTAATGTAGTTTTATGTCAAAAGCTTGGGAAATCGAAAATTTTTTGTCCGAAAAAGACGGGGGGCTTTACGTTGACGGCGTTTCCGCCGTCGAGCTCGCCCGCGAATACGGCACGCCGCTGTTCGTTTTCAGCGAATCGCGCATCCGGCATAACATCGAAAGGCTGCAGCGCGCGGGCGCTTCGATCGAATGCGCGCTGAAAGTCTGCTACGCGGCGAAAGCCAATTCGAACATGGCGATTCTGCGCGTCGTCAAGGAAGCGAATTGCGATCTCGAAGTGAACTCGGGCGGCGAATTGTGGAAGGCCCTAAAAATCGGCTTTCGCGGCGATCAGCTCATTTTCAACGGCACGAGCAAGGAAATCTGGGAAATCGAAGCCGCGATCGACGCCGGCATCTACGCGATTCAGGTCGATTCGCTTTATGAATTGTCGCTCATCGAAGAGGTCGCCGGTTCGCTCGGAAAAAGCGCCAACGTTAGCTTACGCCTCGTGCCCGAGATCGAAACCGGCACGCATTCGGGACTGCAGACCGCGCTTTTGACCTCGAAATTCGGCATGATGCCCGACGAGGCGCTGCAGGCTTTTCGCCGGTATAAAGATTCGAAATCACTCAACCTGACGGGCGTGCATCTGCATATCGGCTCGCAGAACCCGGCGGCGGAACCGTATTCGGAAGCCTTAAAAACGCTCTTCGCGAACCTCGAAAAGATTTACCTCGAAACCGGTTTGAAGCTGACGCACCTTAATCTGGGCGGCGGTTTTCCCGTTAACTACCTGCGCGACAATTCGCACGAAATCGACTTCCCGCAGGCGCAGCGCGAAATGTTCGCCGCCGATTTCGAGCCCTCGGACGCGATCGCGAGCGCCTGGAAAACCGTCAAAGAAGCCGCCGCCGCGACGAACGCCGAAAATTTACTGGAAAATTTAACGCTGCTGATCGAACCGGGCAGAAGCGTCATCGCCGACGCCGGCGTCTGTCTGACGACCGTCAGAAATCACAAGGAAAGACCTGTTCAGCGGTCGGTGGCCGGTGGGCAGCGGCCGGAAAATACGGACGAATACGAATCAATTCGTACCGGCCACCGACCCCTTACCACCGACCACTGGCTTTTGACCGACGCGGGCTTTAACCTTTTGCTCTCGATGGAAACTTACAAGTGGTATTATCACTTGATTCACGCGGCGCGCGCGGCGGAAGAGCATAATTTTCCGTATAAGCTCGCCGGACCTTTATGCGACGGCGGCGACGTTTATTTCGACATCGAGGGCGAAGGCCGGCTGCCGGATTACCGGCTTTTACCGGAAAAGGTCGAGCCCGGCGAAGTGCTCGCATTGCTCAACTGCGGCGCGTATTCCGTCGCGCAGATGTTTCAATACAACGGGCGATTTCTGCCCGCGATCGTGCTCACGAAGGAAAACGGCGCGGTCGAGCGGATTCGCAAACGCGACGCGTTCGAAGATCTGATCAATAACGACGTCTGGTAGATTTTACGGATGAAAAGTGATGGACGACAGGTGATTGAAAGCGATCTCAAAAATCCAAACCTTCTTACTTCGCGGCTTGGCGGGAGAAAGAAAATTTCCCGCCAAGCCGCAAAGAAAACCGCACAGATTTTCGACCGGCTAAGTTATTTTTGAGATCGGTTCCAATAATCCTTCATCTACAACTCATTCCGGCGCTTCGGCTATTTTTTATCGCCTGCCGGTTTCCCGCCCCTCGCCTTTTTCGGCTCGTCGGGTTCCGTTTCCGTTCCGGCGCAGAAGTTTTCGACGCCTTTTTTGGTGATCTTTCGGCAAATGACCGCGAACAGCATCGAATCGAACGGCACGCGTTTCTCGTCTTCGAGCGCCAGGGCGTATAAAACCGGCGTGAGCTTGTAGGCGGCGTCGATCGGCAGCGCGATCGTCGCGTCGAGCTTCGCGCACAACAAATCCTTGATTTCGTTTTGCGCCAGCAGAGCGTCGGCTTTGGCGTTCAATTCCTCGAATTTCAATTCGCGCCGCGCCGAACGCGCCGCGCGCGTCACCACGCCGCCCAGAAAAAACGCGAGGCAGCCGTTTTTTTCGGTTCTCAGCTTTTCTTCCAAAAAATCTTCTTCGAGCGCTTCGAGCGTTCCGATGTTTTTGTAAACCCTTTCCTTGAATTCGTCGACGCCAAGAAACTTTTCGCTGTTTTCAGCCATAAATCCACCTCCTTAAAAAAATTCCGCCCGGATCGGCGTTTTAGATTTCACCGCCCGAAAAAACACTTTTCGCATGCAATGAAATATAAAATGCTGAACGATCCGGGCGGTCCGAAAGATTCAATTTTTTCGCGCTGAAAAAGTTTGATTTCAGCTTTCGGCTTTTCTGATGATGCTTTGCAGGATCAATTTTTCCGCGTCGGTCAGGACGAAATCATTCTTTTCGTAAATCTCCGAAAGCGCCGCCAGACACACCACCTGACTGCTTTCGTCGCGGATCGCGGCGATGGTTTCGAGATTTTCGTGCGTCAAATCGCGCGCCCGCTCGGTTTCGCCGAATTCGGCGAAGCGCTTCGCGAGCTCGTTGAACGCCGCCGAGCGCGAGGCGAGCTGCGGGATCGTCTCCGCCAGATGCGCGGCTTCGTTCAGCGTCTGAACGGCTTCGGCGCGTTTATCGAGCCGGTTTTGCGCGTCGGAAATGCCGATGAACGCCGACAGCCTTTGCGAATCTTCCGCGATCGCGTGCACCGCCGAAAGCGCGGCGGCGTCGCTGCCCTGCATCGTCAAAACCTGCGCGATCTGCGCGAGCGCCGCCGTTCGTTCGTTTTCAGAAGAAATTTCCTGGGCGATCTCGATGGCGCGTTCGGAACGCTCGTAGCCGGCGAAAAGCGCGGCGATCGTGCTGAAAAGCGCGAATTTCGCGCGGCTGTCGCGCGTTTCCCGCTCGTGCTGCGATTTGAGGATCGCGTACGCTTCTTCGAGCGTTTCGACCGCGTCCGTCTTTTCGCCGAGCGCCCAGTATTCGCGCGCGAAACCGGTCAAGGTCGAAGAAATCTGCGTTTTGTCGCTCACGAGATCGAGCGTGCGGTCGGCGAGGTCGATGCTGCCGGCGCGAAAAAATCCGTGCGCGATGCCCGACAAAAAAGCGTCGCGGTGAACGTTATCCAGCTTTTCGGCGAGATGCTTCGCCTTATCGAGCGTTTCGATCGCGCGATCGTTGCGCTTCGCGTCCGTGAAATGACTCGCGATGTCGACGAGCGCGCGGATTTTTTCTTCCGCGAAATCGATGTCTTCGGCGGCTTCGAGCGCTTTCTCCAAAAGTTCGGCGCCTTCTTCCGGCGCCTGTTTTTCGATTTTCTGGGCGGCGACGGTCTGCAGAGTGACGGCTTTAATATACGGAAATTCGATTTCGCCGAGCGCGTCCGCGGCGATTTCCGCGTTTCCGTCCTCGGAAGCGTTGACGGCGATCGCCGCGAAAACGTTGTCGGGATGTTCGAGCGTGTCGGCGATTTCAAACGCCCGTTCGAAATGGCTTTTCGCGCTTTTCTGCAGCGCGATGCGTTCGCGCGCCTGCGCCCGCGTGCCCTGGTCTTCGATCGCTTCGACGAGCTGAAAGGCGTATTCGTCGTCGTCGATCGCCGCGCATTTTTCGGCGACGAGCGTCAAAAGCCGGTCGCGCATAAACGGGTCTTCGATCGAATTGGCGAATTCCGCCGCCAGATCGACTTCCCTTTTTTCGAGGTAAAAAGGCAGAATCGCGCGCATCGCTTCGGCGTGCCCGTCGGCGCTTTTGATGCTTTCCGCCAAAAACGTCGCGCCGGCGAGCAGGTTTTCGCGCGCTTCATCGCGTGATACCAAATGTTCTGACATTATTTTCTTAAATTTACAGGGATAGACCGGGTAAACAGGACAATTTGATTTTTATCCACGGCTATCCTGTCCGTCCCCGTTAACTTCTCCTTTTCAAACAAAAACGCGCCGCACCGAGCCCGGCATCCAGTCGTCGAGATTTTTCGCGATCGCGTCGGCGCCGGCCGCGCGCAGCGCTTCCGCCGGCACCGTGTTGGTTACGCCGAGGGCGTGCAGCCGCGCGGCTTTCGCGGCCTGAATTCCCGGCGGCGAATCTTCGATCACGAGGCATTCGCCGTGCACCATCGGCAGATGCTGCCGTTTGATGCGGAAGGAATCGAGCGCGTTGAAACCCTTCAGATAACATTCCGGATGCGGCTTGCAGTTGGAAACGTCCTCGGCGCTGACGATGATCGAAAAGTACTGGCGCAGATTCGCCTGTTCGAGAACGTATTCGATTTCTTCGCGTTTCGCCATCGAAACGATGCCGAGCGCGAACTCGTTCGCCATTTTCTTGATGAAATCGACGACGCCCGGAAACAGCGGCAGCTCGTCGGCGATCAGTTCGCGCCATTTTTCGGTTTTCGCGAGCGTCGCTTCGAGAACTTTATTCGTGCCCGGTTCCTTCGACGCGCGCCGGTAGGCTTCATTGACGAAGGTTTTATCGTCCATGCCGAGACACGAGTAATAATCCTCTTCGGTGACGACGATGCCCTCTCTGCCTAAAATTTCCTGGTAGGCCTTCATCTGCACCGGTTCGTCGTCGATGATGACGCCGTTAAAATCAAACAATATCGCTTTTATCATTTAGTTTTCCCTTTTTGGACAAAAAAGTTACGAACAGCTAATTTTAGCCGTTGATTCGATTTGTGGCAATTACTCGGTTTACTGATTCAGAAACTTCGCGTCGAACATGTTTCCGCGCCCGAGGATGCCGTGCGGGTCGAAGGCGCGCTTCAGTTCCGCCATCTCGTTTAAGAAACGTTCGCCGTACTGCACGTACAGATATTTCGATTTATGTTTGCCGATGCCGTGTTCGGCGCTGATCGTGCCGCCGAGCATGATCGCCTGCGCGATGAAACGCCCGTAAAGATGGCGTGCTTTTTCGGCTTCCGCGTCCGTTTTCGGAATCATGTTCGCGTGCAGGTGATTGTCGCCGATATGCCCGAAAATCACGTATTCGAGCCCGCTCGCGTCGAGTTTTTCGCGGTAAAATTTCAGGAACGCGGCGAATTTATCGTCGGGCACCGCCATGTCGGTGCCGACTTTTTTCTGCTTGTAGCGAACGATCCGCTCGTTGACCGTGACCGGCAGCGCGTGCCGGAAGGCGCGCATCTTTTCGCGGTCGGCCTCCGAAGTCGTGAACCACGACCGGTCGAGATCGGCGTTGTTTTTTTCGAGCAGCGCGTTCCATCGCTCCAAAAGCGCGTCCTCGTTTCCGGCGGTCGTTTCCTGCTCGAAAAAGATCGCGCCCTTCGCGCTTTCGGGCACTTCGGGAAATTTTTCGCTGATGAACTTCAATGCCTTTTCATCGAAATACTCGATCAGCGACGCGTTGATCGAATCTGAAACATCAGATCCGAAATCCGAAATCGAAGCTTTTCTCGCTTCGAAAGAAAGATTTCGGGCTTCGTTGACGAAATTCAGTAAATCCGTCTCCTTTTCGAAAAAAATGATGCCGCTGAAAAACGATGCGGGTTTCGGAAGCAGCCGGAGTTTCATCTTCGTAATGATTCCGAGCGTTCCCTCGCTGCCGATGAACAGATCGACGGCGTCCGTCTTCTCGCCGGAAAAATAGCCGCTCGTGTTCTTGCGCGTGTCGGGCTGCCGGTAGGTCGGCAGCTTGGCGCGAATGCGCGTGCCGGAAGCGGTTTCGAGTTCGAGAAGGCCGTCGCGCGAAAAATGATCGCCGCGCTTTAAATTTAATATTTCGCCGCTCGCGAGCACTATTTCGAGCGCTTCGACGAATTCGCGCGTCGCGCCGTATTTGAAGCTGCGCGCGCCCGAAGCGTTCGTCGCGACCGTGCCGCCGAGCTGGCAGCTCCATTCGGTCGGGTCGGGCGGGTAAAAAAGATTTTCCGCCTCGACGGCCTTTTGAAAATCGTTCAGAACGACGCCGCTTTCGACGACGGCGAACAGATTTTCCCTGTTAATTTCTTCGATTTTGTTGAGCTTTTCGAGCGAGATGACGACGCCGCCGAACGGGACCGCGCCGCCGACCGTGCCGGTGCGCGCGCCGGAAACCGTCACCGGAATCCGTTTTTCGTTCGCCTCTTTGAGAATTTCGGAAATCTCGGCGGCGGTTTCGGGAATGAAAAGCTTTTCGGCGTAACCGCCCGGCAGATTGCTCGCGTCGGTCAGATAATTCTGCAGTTCGTCCAACTGTGTTTTGACTTGCATACACAGGCATTTTAGCGCTTCGGCGGGCGAATTTTAAAATTAGCCACGAACAAACACGAAAATTCACGAAAAATAAAACAAAATTCATTTCGTGAATTTTCGTGTTTGTTCGTGGCTGATCTCAATCCGAAAAACTCTTCATTTTTTCGAAAGCGTCGTCGGATTTTTGTTTGAAAAACTCGATTTTTTCCTGCGCCGCGGCGTATTCTGGATTTTGCCGGTCGATCGAGGCGAGCAGCGCCGAGGCGCGTTTGTATTTGTTGCCGATCTGTTCCCATTCGAATCTGGTCGTCGCCTGCCGCTCGATTTCGGCGGCTTCCTGCGCCTGTTTCAGGGCTTCGTCGAAAAGGCTCAGGGTCGAGCCGTCGGACGGTTTGATTTCGTTGCGACGCGCGCTGCGGCGCGGAACTTCGTCGATTTCATCGAGCGAGCTCCAGCGGAAATTCAAAACCTTTCCGGCGATGAAAAGAAAGCCCAGAAAAAAGAAAATTCCGATGACGCCGACGACGACGGTCGTCGTGTTTTTCGACGCCGCCGGCGCGGCATTTTGGTGAACGTTCGGCGGGAAATTATGCGCGGGCGCGCCGCTTGCGGGCACGATGATCGTCGGCGGCACGAACGATGAATCGGCGGCCGGCGGCGCGCCCGGCCGGTTATCCCGGGTCGCGCCGAGCGGCGCGACGGTCACGATGTTTCCCGTCGGGCAAGCGCCGAAAAAACCGCTGCCCGCCGCGATCGCGTTCAGCGCCGCGAGCGCTTCGATCGCCGAAGAGTGGCGCTGCCGGAAATCGAGCCGCACGAGTTTCGAGATAAATCTTTCGAGATTGGGCGCCAACCGCGTTTTCTGAGCCCAGACGAATTCGCCGGTCGCGCTGCTTTTCGCAAGATCGAGCGGTTTAACGCCGGTCAAAGCCTCGATCGCGATCAGCCCGAGCGCGTACAAATCGCTGCTGAAATTCGGACCGCCCGCCATCTGTTCCGTCGGCATATAACCGTGCGAGCCGATCGCGATGCCGGAAAGAGCGGCGTTCTGATCCGGCGTTCGGGCGGCGGTTTGATTGACCTGTTTGACCGCGCCGAAATCGATCAGAAAAATATTGCCGTCCGATTGTCGCCGGATCAAGTTCGCCGGCTTCAAATCGCGATGAATGACTTTTTCCGCGTGAACGAACGCGAGGATTTCGAGCGTCTGACCGAGAAATTGAATGATTTCCTTTTGATTATATTTTTTGCCGCCCGTAAATTCGCGATCGAGCGTGTGACCTTCGATGTATTCCTGAACGAGAAAAAATTCCCCGTTTTCCTTGAAATGCGCGATCAGCGACGGGATGTTCGGATGACCGCCGAGCCGGTAAAGGATTTCGGCTTCCTGCTGAAAAAGACGGTTCGCGAGCGCCATCGTTTCGGCGTCCGCGATCCGCGGTCGGAGATGTTTGACGACGACCCGCGGGCGCGTCGCGAGCCCCAAATCTTCCGCCAGGTAAGTCAAACCGAAACCGCCGGCGCCGATCTGCTGCAGGATTCTGTAACGTCCGTTAAATGTCGGGTTTTGCATTCAGTGATTGAAGGAAATCGGAGTTTTATGGGAGCAGAGCCAATCACATTTTAGCAAAAAAGCCGGCGCTTTAAAAGATTTTTTTCATCGCCTCACCTGACCTGTAATTCCCGGTCGCGCAGGTATTTGAGCCGGTCGCGCAGTTCGGCCGCCTGTTCGAATTTCATGTCTTTCGCCGCCTGCCGCATTTCGTTTTCGATGCCGGCGATCGTCTCCCTGAGCTGTTTCGGCGAATATTCTTCGAACGCGTCGAGATTCAGCGGCACTTTGAAATAATCGGCTTCGTAGGCGGTGACGAGCGTCGATTCGATCGATTTGACGATCGTCGTCGGCGTGATGCCGTGTTCCCGGTTGTATTCTTCCTGAATCTTGCGGCGCCGTTCGGTTTCATGAAGCGCGTTTTTCATCGAATCGGTGATGCGGTCGGCGTAAAGGATAGCTTTGCCGCCGGCGTTGCGCGCGGCGCGACCGATCGTTTGAATCAACGAGCGTTCCGAACGCAGGAAGCCTTCCTTGTCGGCGTCGAGTATCGCGACGAGCGAAACTTCCGGCAAATCGAGGCCTTCGCGCAAAAGGTTGATGCCGACCAGAACGTCGAATTCGCCGCGCCGCAGATCGCGTAAGACCCGGATGCGTTCGAGCGTGTCGATGTCCGAATGCAGGTAATTGACCTTGACGCCGACCTCGGAAAAATATTCCGAAAGGCTTTCCGCCATTTTTTTCGTTAAAGTCGTGACCAAAACGCGCTCGTTGCGTTCCGAGCGGTCGCGCACTTCGTTCAAAAGATCGTCGATCTGCCCGCGCACGGGTCGCACTTCGACGATCGGGTCTAAGAGGCCGGTCGGGCGGATGATCTGTTCGATCACTTCGCCCTCCGATTGTTCGAGCTCGAAATTGCCGGGCGTCGCCGAAACGAAAATCGTCTGCCCGCGTTTCGCCTCGAATTCATCGAACGAAAGCGGCCGGTTATCCATCGCGCTCGGCAGGCGGAAGCCGTATTCGACGAGCGTGCCCTTGCGCGAGCGGTCGCCCTTGTACATCGCCCCTAGTTGCGGAACCGTCTGGTGCGATTCGTCGATCACCATCAGCGCGTCGTCCGGCAGATAATGCAAAAGCGTCGGCGGCGGCGCGCCCGGCGGTTTGCCGGTCAGGTGGCGCGAGTAATTTTCGATGCCGCGGCAAAAGCCCATCTCCTTGATCATTTCGAGATCGTACATCGTGCGCTGGTGAAGACGCTGCGCTTCGACGAGCTTGCCCTGTTTGATGAGCTCTTCTTCCCACCAATCGAGCTCTTCCCTGATGGTTTTGATCGCGCGCTTGATCGTCGGCTTGCTCATCACGTAGTGCGATTTCGGATAAATCGGGAGCCGCGCGTCGTGTTTTTTGCGGACTTCGCCGAGCAGCGGGTCGATCGTGTAAATGCCGTCGATCTCGTCGCCCCAGAACTCGATGCGGTAGGCTTCTTCCTGATAACTCGGGTAAATTTCGACGACGTCGCCGCGCACGCGAAAATTGCCGCGCTCGAATTCGATGTTCGAGCGCTCGTACTGCAGTTCGACGAGTCGCTGCAAAAGCTCTTCGCGCTTCATCTGCTGACCGGGCTCGACGAACAGCAGCATGCCGTAATAGGCGTCCGGGTCGCCGAGACCGTAGATGCACGAAACGGACGCGACGACGATCACGTCGCGCCGCTCAAACAGCGCGCGCGTCGCCGACAGGCGCAGACGGTCGATCTCGTCGTTGATCGTCGCCTCTTTTTCGATATAAAGGTCGGACGCCGGCACGTACGCTTCCGGCTGGTAATAATCGTAATACGAGACGAAATACTCGACCGCGTTTTCGGGGAAAAAGGTCTTGAATTCCTGGTAAAGCTGCGCGGCGAGCGTTTTATTGTGCGCCAGCACGAGCGTCGGGCGCTGCACCCTTTCGATCACGTTCGCGATCGAAAAAGTTTTTCCCGAACCGGTGATTCCCAACAAAACCTGATTTTTGACGCCTTCTTCGAGCCCGCGCACCATCTGCTCGATGGCTTCGGGCTGATCGCCTTTCGGCTGATTTTCGGAAACGAGTTTAAACTGCATTTTATAAACGTAAACGGCTTTCGAAGTTTTCTTTATATTCTACTTCTTCAGCCGCCTGTTTGTCATTCGTGAATTTTAGTTTCACGCAGGAATCAATTTAAAGCCTCGTTTCACCTCGTCGATTTTGTTTCTGAGTTCTTCGAAAGAGTCTGATTTTTCCGCGATTTCGTCGAGTTTTGCGATCGTGGCCGCGTCGTTCGTCAACCCGATGACGTGGACGAGCGCGAGTTTGACCTGTCGGTTCTGATGATTTTCGAGCGTTTGAAAAAGCTCTTCCGTTTCGCCCGCGCGGATCAACAGAGCGAGCAGCGTGACGGCTTCATAGGCGATTTTTCGATCCTCGTGCACGAGGCGGTCGATCGAGCGCCTGACCAACTCGGCTTCCCGGGCGGCGTGCGCCGCCTGGCGCATGCGAAATTCGTCGCCCGTTTCGCCGATGCGCGCCCAGGCATCGGCGCGGTCGAAATTGAGCCGAAAAAACGCGCGGGCCGCCGCCGCCCGCACCTCGCGCGAAGGATCGGCGCAAGCCAGCAGGATCGGTTCAAAAACCGATTCGTGATCGAAATCCGCCAGGATCGCGAGCGCCTTTGAACGCAGCTGCGACGACAAATCGTAAAGCGCCGCCCCACTTAAAGCCTCGACCGAATTGCGCGTTTTGAACCGCGCCAAAACGCGCACCGCCAATTCACGGATTTCGACATCGTCCTCGAATTCATCGAGCGCCTGTTCGATGGCGCACAGTAAGTCCTCGTCGTTCGAAATCGGAAGCGGGCTGTATTTTCCGGCGCGTTCGAGCTTTTCGATCTCGAATACCGGCAATTGCCGTTTTTGCGGCGATCGCGGCGCTTCTTCTTCCACGTCCGCCGTTTGGGCGAAATTCGACGCCGTCGATTCGGCGGCGCGATTGAAAATTTGCGCGGTTTTCGGCAAATTGTCGGCCAGGCTTTTCTTGTCCGAATCCTCGACCGGCTGACCGGAACGGCGGCGTTCCGTTTCAAAATCGGCGGCGATCGTCGCATAGTCCCGGGCGATGGCATCGTTTTTTGCCGCTTTTCCGGCTTTCAGCGCCCAGACCGCCGCGCCCGCCAGCGCGAGCGCGGCGAAGAAGCCGACATACCACCATGTGTAATCATCCTGTGGAAGGAGGGCAGAATCCGGCGCCGGCGTCTGCGCGGCGATCGCGCGAACGGCGAAAAGCACCGGCATCAGCGAGCGCGGCTTTAGAACGGCGAAGCAAAGAAACGGGCGGGAAATTTTTTGTTGGAATTTCATGAGCTTAAAATCGTTCAGAAAATTTTGAAGGGTTCGGGCGGAGCCTGAAAGCGGTCGGCTGCAATTGGCGGTCAATCGATTTTGCCCGACTCATTATGCCGCTTTTTACGATAAATGTCACCTTGTTTTTAACTCCGTTTTAGTTTTTTGTTCTTTTCGAAAAGCGCCGTTAAATTTTTCTTTGAAACCTTTACATATTACGACTTTCCTAATAAAGTTAGTTTGTTCAACAAATTCTTTAATCATAAAATTAAAAAGATGTCGGCAGTGAAAACGGTTTCGGAAACCAGCGTACAGGGTTTAAATCTTCTCCATCGCGGCAAGGTGCGCGATGTCTACGAGATCGACGCCGAGCGCCTGCTGCTCGTCGCGACCGACCGGATTTCGGCTTTCGACTGCATCATGCCGACGCCGATCCCGAACAAGGGCAGAATCTTAACGGCGCTTTCGAGCTTTTGGTTCGATCATCTCGAACGGCTGACGAAACATCACCTGATCACCTCGGATTTTGAACGGATGCCGGAAATCGTTCGTGAAAACGAGGATCTGCGCGGTCGCTCGGCGCTCGTGAAGCGCACGCGGGTTTTTCCGGTCGAATGCGTCGTGCGCGGCTATCTCGAAGGCTCGGGCTGGAAGGATTACCAGGCGACCGGCAGAATTTGCGGGCACGAGCTTCCCGCCGGACTTCGCCAGTGCGACAAACTTCCCGAACCGCTTTTCACGCCGGCGACGAAAGCCGCCGAAGGACACGACGAAAACATCACCGAGGCGGAATTCGAGACGATCGTCGGCCCCGGGCAGGCGGAAATATTGCGCACGCTCTCGCTCGGAATTTATCGCGAAGCGAGCGAGTACGCGCTTTCGCGCGGAATCATCATCGCCGACACGAAATTCGAGTTCGGCACGGACGCGGACGGCAATATTTTGCTGATCGACGAAGTTCTGACGCCCGATTCCTCGCGTTTCTGGTCGGCCGAAACCTTTGATCCGGGACACGCGCAGCCGTCATTTGACAAACAATACCTGCGCGAATATCTTGAAACATTGGATTGGAACAAACAGCCTCCCGCTCCTTCCCTGCCGGACGAAATCGTCGAAGCCACGATGCAGCGCTATCTGGCGGCTTACCGGCTTTTGACCGGAAAAGAACTCTTATAATTTTAGATTTTAGACTTTAAATTTTGGATTCGCTGATCCTGTACAAGAGCAATTCATTTTGAAAAGGATTTCGATAATGAATCAATTCGGAGAGGAAGTTCAAAGCTAATTCACAAAATTAATCCAAAATCCAAAATCTAAAATCCAAAATCGAAATTATGCAGCTTAGAACGCAGATGGAACTTCTTATCGACGAGATGCTCGACGGGCGGATCATGCTCAACGAGGCGTTGTCGGAATTTGAAAAACTTTATATTCAGAAAGCGCTGGAGCGCAACAGCGAGCATCTTTCGCAAACGGCGCACGCGCTCGGCATTCACCGCAACACGCTTTCCAAACGCGTCGCCGCTTACCAGTCGGTTTCGCGAACGCCCAAACGGCTCATTTCGCGCCGCGCCAAATAACAAAGCCGCTCTTCCCCAGCTTTCGCTGTTTTCCAAACAAAAATCAAAACGTTTAGAATGGATCGCTGTTAAAAGCGATGCGTTTAAGTAATCGGTTTTTGGTTTTTGTGTTTTGGTTTTTGGTTTTCGTTTTATTTTTGACGTCGCACCGCTTATTTTACCGAAAACTCAAAAGCCAAAAACCAAAAACCCAATTCTAAATTGTTCATCGTTCTATCGAAATTCGCATTAACCCGAAAACTAACTTAATCGCCGAGTTCTTCCGAAAGGCGCTCCCATTCTTCATACAACGCTTGAACGCGTTTCTCGGCTCGATGAAATTCGCTCGTCAATTCCTGAAATTTCGTCTGGTCCGAGACGACTTCGGGCAGACTCATCTGAAACGTAAGCTTCGCCATTTCGTCTTCCGCCCGCGGGATTTCCTTCTCGATTTCAAGGATGCGGTTTTCGATGCGTTGGCGCTGGTTTTTGCTCAAATGATCGGCTTTCGGTTTCCGGTCTTCGGCTTTCGGGTGATCTTCCGCGGCCGCGGCGGCGGGCGGCGCGCTTTCCCTTTCTGCCTTTCTTCCCTTTTCCCCTTCTCCCTTCCGCGATTTCCAATCGTGAAATTCCGAGTAATTTCCGTCGAAAACCTCGATCGCGCCGTCGGTTTCGAACGAAAAAATCTGGGTCGCGATTTTGTCGAGAAAAAAGCGGTCGTGGCTGACCGTGATGATCGTGCCCTGATAGGCGTCGAGCGCGTCCTCAAGCGCTTCGCGCGATGGGATGTCGAGGTGATTGGTCGGCTCGTCCAGAACCAGCACGTTCTTATTCGAGTAAATCAATTTCGCGAGCGCGAGCCGTCCCTTCTCGCCGCCGGAAAGGTCTTTGACCAGCTTAAAGACGTCTTCGCCCGAAAACAGAAAACGCCCGAGGAACGAACGCAGCTCGCCGTTGTCCGCCGACGGCGCGACGCGGCGCAGTTCCTGAATGATCTCGTTGCGCGGCTCAAGGTCTTCGAGATTCTGCGAATAATAGCCGATGTCGGTTTTCGTGCCCCAGATGATCTTGCCGGACACCTCGCGGATTTGACCCAGAACCGTTTTCAGAAACGTCGTTTTCCCGGTGCCGTTGCCGCCGATGACGCCGAGCGCTTCGCCGCGCGTGAGCGTGAAATTGATGTCGCGCGCGAGAACTTTAGCGCCGTAGCCGATCGCCAGATCCTCGACCGTCAGGATATTCTGCCCGGCGCGCTCGACCCTTTTGAGATTGAAATTGCCCTGCGGCTTATCGGCGACGACCGCGTCGACGCGCTCCATCCTTTGGAGCATATTGCGGCGCGATTTCGCCTGCTTCGTCTTTTGCCCTTCGAGGTTGCGGCGCACGAATTCTTCGGTTTTGGCGATGTAGGCCTGCTGGTTTTCGTATTCGCGGCGCTGCTGCTCGCGCCGTTCGGCGCGCTCGACCAGGAATTCCGAGTAGTTTCCCTTATAAGAAACCGCCTTCCCGTTTTCGATCTCGATGATCTTGTTCGTCGTGCGGTCGAGAAAATAGCGGTCGTGGCTGATGATGACGTATGTTTTGTCGTAATTCGACAAAAAGTTTTCGAGCCATTCGACCGCCGCGACGTCGAGGTGGTTGGTCGGCTCGTCCAATAATAAAATGTCGGGCGAGGAAAGCAGCAGCCGCGCCATGCCGAGCCGGTTTTTCTGCCCGCCCGAAAGATTTTTCGTTTCGAGCTGCCAATTTTCTTTCGTAAAACCGAGCCCGAGCAGAATCGCTTCGGCGCGCGCGGAATAGGTGAAGCCGTCCTCGCGCTCGAATTCGATCTGCAGTTCGGCGTATTTTTCCAACACCTCGTCCGAAGCGTTGTGCGCCATCTCGATTTCGAGGCGGCGCATTTCGGCTTCGATGTCGTGAATCCGCTTAAATGCCGAGAGCGCGGCGGTGTGGACCGTTTCGTTTTCGGAAAAATCGACGTGCTGTTCGAGCAGTCCGAGCCGCAAATTATTGATTTTGATGACCTCGCCCGAGTCGGGCGTTTCATCGCCGGTGATGATGCGGAAAACGGTCGTTTTGCCGGCGCCGTTGCGCCCGACGAGCCCGATCTTTTCGTTCGGATTGACCTGAAAGGTCACGCCGCGCAAAATCTCCTGCGCGCTGTAAGATTTGTTGACGTCGGAAAGCCGAAAAAGCATAAAAAAATGATCGGCAAAAGCTAAAAGGCAAAAGGCAAAACTTGAGAATTTACGTTCAGAAGTTTTACCTTTTACCTTTTTACTTTCGCCTTTTCTAAACTATCTGTTCGCGTTCGCCGGACGCGCCGCGTTCGTCGCCGGACGATTTGCGGTCGTATTGGCTGCCGGACGGTTGGCGTTCGCGGTCGAATTCGCGTTCGGGTTAGCCGTGTTGGCGGACGTGTTTGCCGCCGTGTTCGCCGCCGGCGTCGCATTCGCGTTGGCGTTCGGAACGGTCACGTTCGCCGGACGCGCGCCGCTCAATTCGTTCGGATTTTCGACGACTTTCTGCGCCAGATTGTTGACGATTTTCGCTTCGTTCATCGCGACCGCCGCGTAGGACTGCACGAGCAGCTGTTTGCGCGCGTTGATCAGCGAATCGGTGACCTGCTGGCGAACGCCCGGGCTTTCGAGCGTCAGATTTTCGTCGCGGTCGCTGCGTTCCTGAATTTTCAGGATGTAAAATCTGCCCTGAATCGGCGTCGGAATGATTTGTCCGATCGGCGTCTGCGGGTTCATCAGCGTCGCGATCAGCTGCGGCGGGAAAGACTGCTTCATTTCTTCCTCGGAAATGTAGCCGAGTTCGCCGCCCTGCAGTCTCGATTGCGGGTCTTCGCTTTTTTCGCGCGCGAGCTGGCTGAAGGTTTCGGGGCTCGTGCGGAGCTGACCGATGATTTCGTTGCCGACTCTGACGGCGTCCGCTTCGGTTTTCGTCGGGTCGCCCTCGCCGTTATCGTTCGGGTCGATCACGATCGCCGCCAGCTTGACGCCTTTTTTCTTGACGAAGGCTTCCTTGTTGCCCTCATAAAAAGCGTTGATTTCGCTGTCTTTCGGCGGCTCGACCTTGCCGGTGATGCGCTCTTCGAGTTTTTTCACGGCGAGCTGTTTTTTGACTTTTTCGCGCAGCGACGCTTCGGTTTCGTTCGCCGTCTGCAAATCTTTTTCCCACTGTTCCTGGCTCTTGCCGCTCTGGGTTTTCAGACGATTGAATTCGGTATTGACTTCGTCGTCGTTCGGCACGGTGCCCTCTTTTTCGGCTTTTTGATACAGCACTTCGTCCTGAATCAAGCCCTGCAAAACCTGCAGGCGCGCCTGCGCGAGTTCGAGCGGCGAGAGGCGGACTTCCTGTCCCTGTCCCTGCTGCTTGATGACGCGCTCGACTTCTTCGAGTTTGATGGCTTTGCCGTTGACGCTCGCGGCGGCTTCGTTTAGATCAACTTGACCTCCTCCTCCGCCATTCGAATTCGGTCCGCCGGGACAACCGCTCAAAATAAATACGGCAACCGCCAGAAAGGCCGTGCCCAACATAGAAATATTAGCTTTTCGCACTATGGAATTTACTCCTTCAAAATTAACAATCTTTATCATTGCTTGACTAAACCTAAAACTTTTTGTTATAAACTTAAATTTCGAGTTTTACATCAAAAACTCTTTAATAACCTCGTTATTATAAAATTTTATTTGGAGGCTTTTAATTTTATGGCAAAACGATGCGATGTGTGCGGCAAAGGACCGCAATTCGGAAACAATGTTTCACACGCTAACAACAAAACCCGTCGTCGCTTTAATCCGAATCTGCAATCGATCCGCGTTCAGCAGCCCTCGGGCGGCAATGCGCGCAAGAAAGTTTGCACTCGCTGTATTAAATCCGGCAAAATTGTCAAAGCTGTGTAACTTTTGATATTTAACTCGTTACTTAGGTTGCCAAGCGTGAGAATTTTTTCACGTTTGGCTTTTTCATTTACCATTTAACATTGACCATTTATCGAAAAACGACTGGTAGATGTTGAATGATAAATGATAAATGTTAAGCGACCGCGATGCACTCGATTTCGACGCGGGCGCCGCGCGGCAGTCCCGCCGCCTGAACGGTGGCGCGCGCCGGCTTGTTTTCGTTGAAATATTTCGCGTAAACCTCGTTCATCGCCGCAAAATCGTTCATATCCGCTAAGAATACGGTCGTTTTGACGACATTGTTCAAACTCGTTCCCGCGGCTTCCAGAACGGCCGACAAATTTTTCAGGACCTGTTCGGTTTGCTCCGCGACGTCCGGCGAAACGAATTCGCCAGTCGCCGTATCGATCGGGATTTGACCGGAACAAAAAACCATGCCGTTCGTTTTGACGGCTTGCGAATAAGGTCCGATCGCGCCGGGCGCGTTTTCGGTCGAAATGATTTCTTTCACAGTTTACCTTGCCCTTTATTTCGTTTTCCCAAACAAAACGCTGATTTTAACAGATAAGAAACGAAAATCAAAATTCAAGGTTTAGAATTCAAGAACAAAAACGATTTTTTTGCGGTCTTGAATCCTAAACCTTGAATTTTGATTCTTTAGAAATTTACGCGCTCGACGTCGATCACGCCCGGCACCTGCTCGATCGAGCTGATCACTTTGTCGAGATGCTTTTTGTCGAAAACCTCGACCGTCACTTCGATCAAACCGCGGTCGTCGCGCGAGACGTTGGCGCGCGCGTCGCGGATGCCGGTTTTGATTTCGGCGATCGCGTTCGTGATGCCGGCGAGCATGCCGGTGCGGTTTTCGGTCGTCGCCAAAATGCGCACCGACTGAATTTCTTCCTTCTCGGATTTCGCCCATTCGACCTCTACGACGCGGTCGCGGTTGACCATCAGCGATTTTACGTTTTTGCAGTTTTTGTTGTGGACGACGATGCCTTTGCCGAGCGAAATATAGCCGACGATCGGTTCGCCGCGGAGCGGATTGCAGCAGCGGGCGCGCGTCGTCAGGAGGTTGTCGACGCCCTTCACGATGATCGCGTCCTCGCCCAGGCCGATGAATTTTTTGACCGCTTTAAAACCGGTCTGCAGCGTCGTTTCCTTTTTCTTTTCGGGGTCTAATTCGGCGAACTTTTCCGCGCCGAGATGCTTCATCAAAACGTTTCGCGGCAAGGTTTTACCGTAGCCGATCGAAACCAATAAATCCTCGCCGCGGCTCAGGCCGTAATCGTTCGCGATGCGCTTTAATTCCTCTTCGTTATTGAGCAGCTTTTTCGGCGAAACGCGGAATTTATCAGATTCCTTTTCGAGGAGCTTGCGTCCGAGTTCGATCGATTCGGCGCGCTGCTGCTCGGCGATCCAGTGACGGATGCGGCTGCGCGCTTTCGCCGTGACGACGTGGTTGAGCCAATCGCGCGACGGCTTGGAATTCGGCGTCGTTAAGATTTCTACGACGTCGCCGTTCTGCAGCTCGTACCGGAGCGGCACGATGCGCCCGTTGACCTTCGCGCCGGTGCAGGTGTCGCCGACTTCCGAGTGAATCGCGTAGGCGAAATCGATCGGCGTCGCGCCGCGCTGCAGCTGGATGACCTTGCCCATCGGCGTGAAGGCGTAAACGTCCTTCGGGTAAAGATCGAGCTTTAACGATTCGATGAAATCCTCGGAATCCTCGTTCTCGTTGGTCGTTTCGACGAGCGGCAGCAGCAGTTTTTCGACCGTTTTGCGCAGATCGTCCAAACTCGCGTCATCTTCCTGTTTGCCGAGCTTGCTTTCCTTGTATTTCCAGTGCGCCGCGACGCCTTCCTCGGCGATGTGATGCATTTCCTCGGTGCGAATCTGCACTTCGAACGGATGCCCGCCGTCGCCGATGACCGACGTGTGCAAGGATTGATAAAGATTGTCGCGCGGAATCGCGATCCAATCCTTAAAACGCTCCGGGATCGGCGTCCAGATGTCGTGAATGACGCTTAAAGCCACGTACGGCAGCTTTTTATCGTTCGGCGTGATGATCCGAACGGCGATCAGATCGTAAACCTGCTCGATCGTGATTTTTTGTTTTTTGAGCTTTTTCCAGAGCGAGTAAAGTCGTTTGACCCGGCTTTGCACTTCGACGAACGGAACGTCGTTTTCTTTGAGCTTGGTTTTGATGCTCTCTTTGATTTTTTCGAGGATCGCTTCGAGTTCGGGGCGGCGCGTTTCGACTTCGCCGGCGAGCTTTTTATATTCCTGCGGGTAAAGATTTTGAAACGACAAGTCTTCGAGCTCGCTGCGCATTTTGCCCATCCCGAGGCGATGCGCGATCGGCGCGTAAATGTCCAAGGTTTCCTGGGAAATGCGCGCGCGCTTTTCGGGCTTTAAGAACTGCATCGTCCGCATGTTGTGGAGGCGGTCGGCGAGTTTGATGAGCACGACGCGCACGTCGGTGATCATCGCCAGCACCATCTTGCGGACGTTTTCCGCCTGCTGCTTTTCCTTTGAAAGATTGGAAATATGCGCGATTTTCGTCAACCCGTCGACGAGGCGGGTTATTTCTTCGCCGAAGTAAGAACGCAGCGTATCGAGGTCGACCAAAGTATCCTCGACCACGTCGTGCAGAAGACCGGTCGAAACCGAAACTTCATCGAGCCGCATGTCCGCCAGGATATCGGCAACTTCCAATGGATGAATGAGATACGGTTCCCCGGAAGCGCGTTTCTGCCCGCGGTGATTTCTTGCCGAAAAGATATACGCCCGCCGGATCAATTCGACATCGGAATTGGGACGGTTCTGCTCGACCTTCTCGATAATGTCTTCAATGCGAATCATTTTCAGAGTACAAAAAAGGTAACACCCAATTATTATTGTAATTGAGCGTTACCTTTCTTAAAAGCGAAATTCTTGAAAAGCTATTTTTTATTGCTGTCTTTTTCTTCAGCCGCCTTTTTACGGGCTTCTTTTTCACCTTCGAGTTTCTTATCGGCTTCGTTTATGCTCGTAAAGACCGCGCGGGCTTCGTCGCCCTTTGCTTTGAAAGAATCTTTTTCCGCCGTGTTGCCGTCCATCTCCGCGATGCGCATTTTTTGGTACAGCAAATTCGCGCGGTACGACCACGCCGACGAGAAAATCTTGAGAATTTCCGATTTCGCGTCGATTTGCTGCGGCGTCAAAGTCGACGGGTCAAGATTTTTCGCCTGCTGCACTTCCGCCGGTTCGAGAGCGATCGCTTGATCGATCAGTCTGATTCCTTCGTCGGCGCAGGTTTTCAGCTTTGCGAAATCATCCGGATTCGCCGGTTTTGTATATTCGTAAACGTCTTTGCCGTCTTTTTTGACGGTTTTCTTAACCGGTTCGACGTCGCTGATTTCGTTCGCGCACGAATACTGGCGCGCCGCCATCGATGTAAAGGCTTCCGCCCGGTACTCCGGTTTGACGCTCGTATTCGCGGCGCGTTCGTTTACGAGCTGCGCCGACTCGTCCTTGCGTCCGAGCGTATCGAGCAGGCTCGCGAGCGCTTTGAATGATCCCTGGTCGTTGACGTTTTTCGCCAGAACCTTTTTATAAGCCTGAATTGCCTCTTCCCCTTTCGCCGTGTTTTTGCGGTCGGCAATGTATTCCGAGTGCAGGGTTCTGGCTAGAAATAATTGCGCGGTTTCGCCTTCCATGGTCTCGGCGTTGGGATCGATTTCCACGGTTTTGCGAAAGAGTTCTTCAGCCGCCTGAAACTTTCTTTCTTTATACGCCGTCGCGCCGTCGACTAGATTTTTTCTGGCAACAATCCTGTTGTAATAAGAGCAGTTTGCTCCGGTTATAATTGTAAATGCAATTAAAACGATTATACCTAAACGAGACAATCTCATTTTGTGACTCCATTTGTCCTGAATCAGAGCGGAAATCGAAGCGATTTCCAATTTCCGCTCTGATCCATCACGTTACTGTTCCAAATCATCAATCTGCAGACCGATCGGCTGCGCTCCCGCCAGTTTTACGGCGTCGATCACCTTGACGACGTCGCCGTATTTAACTGATCTCGGAGCCTTGATAAAGACTGTTTTTTCAACTTCGTTCGTGCCTTCGCGCAGAACGCCGCGGCTTTCGCGATCCTTGAAAACTTCTTCGAGTCTCGCGGTCAGCGGTGCCGTATCCGAAACGTCGCCGATGTCATCCTGATTTAATCTCAGCCTGGCGCCTTCACGGTTCACGAATACGATGAGCGTATTCGGGTTCGGCTTCAAAATAACATTCTTTTCCTCATCTTTCGGTTCAGCCGGCACTTTTGCTTCGAAACGGCTCGGTTTCGACGGCGTGATGACCATAAAAATAATCAAAAGCACCAGCAAAACATCGATCAAAGGCGTAACGTTGATGTTCGGTGACGCGCCCGATGTACTGCCTGTTGACATTCCCATAGTATTTTACTCCCTCGTGTGAATTTTATCCGTCGTTAATTAGAGGCCGGTTTCGCCCCTTTCTTACGGTCTGCTACCAGCCCGACTTTGTCGATATCCTGTTTGCGAACCTGATCGATTGCCTTGACGACCGTCCCGTAATCGACCTCGACACCGCTTTTGATATAGACAATTCGTTTATCGGGAGCTTTATCCTTCATCAGGTTTTTGATTTTTTCACCCAATTCTTCCAACGGATACGGGTTTTTGCCGATATAGAAGTTGTTGTTGTCGGGTATCGCGACAATCACGGCATCTTCTTTGGCAATATCCTGATCTTCATCAGGACTATTCATTTCACGCGGCAGATTTACCGAAACCCCTTGCTGCAGAAGCGGCGTCACGATCATGAAGATGATCAGCAGCACCAGCATCACGTCCACCATCGGAGTCACGTTAATTTCCGAATTATATTCATCGGATCCCCCGACTGCCATTCCCATAACTAAATTTCCCCCTTATAAAACTCTAGGTTTTTAGTGAATTAACCGTTCAGCTGACGAGTTCTCTGTTTGATGAAATAGTCAACCAATTCCGAAGCGGAATTTTCCATCTCAACGCTGAAGCTCGTCACTTTGTTCGTGAAGTAGTTAAAGAGCCACACCGCCGGAACCGCCACCGCGATACCGAAAGCCGTCGCGACGAGCGCTTCCGCGATCGCGCCGCCGACCGCGCCGATGCCAGCCGTCTGGTTGGTTCTCAAAGCCTGGAACGCGCCGATAATGCCGACGACCGTACCGAACAGGCCGACGAACGGAGCCGTCGAACCGACCGTTGCGAGACCCGACAGGCCGCGTTTGAGTTCCGCCGTTTTAACCGCGATCGCGCGTTCTAAAGCGCGTTTCGAAGCTTCCATTTCGTCGGCCGAAATGTTCGCGTTGCCCTGATGCGCCTGAAATTCTTTCAAACCCGAAGAGACGACCATCGCCAGGTGCGAGTCTTTGTGCTTATCGCTGATGCTGATCGCTTCGTCGATGTTGCTGTTTTTGAGCGCCTGCGCGACTTTCGGCGCGTACTGGCGCGACTGCTGCTTGGCTTTGTTGTACGTCAACCAGCGTTCGATCCCGACCGCGATCATGTAAACCGCTTCAATGAGCAGCGTAAAGATAACGATCCAACCCGGAATTGTTAAACTCTTAGCAATATCATAAATACCGAAAGAAATTGCCTCTCCTTCCGAGAACATTAAAAAGAAGCCCATAAGGCTAACCAAAAAAGTCATGATTTTTCCTCCAAAGAAATCAAAAAAGTTTTTATAATTGCGAAATTTTGGCTGTGGGTTTAGACGCCCCACAGCCAGTTTTGTTCCCGGATTAAGGAACAAAATTATAAACGATAACCCCAGTTACTTTTACGGCTTGTCCGGAAAGCATCGTCGGGCTGAATTTCGAAGACCGCGCTGCCGAAACGGCCGCGGCGCGCAGCAGCGGGTGACCGGAAACGGCGCTCGCCGAAATGACGTTGCCGTTTTCGTCGATCGTCACCTGAACGTTGACGGCGCCCGCCGCGCGAACCGCTCTCGCCGCCGCCGGATAAGGCGGTTTGACGAGATTGGTCGCCTTACCGTTGACCACGCCGCCGGAAATCGTTTTCGGCGCGGGTTTCGGCGTCTCTTTCGGTTCCGGGGTCGGAGTCTTCTTGACCACCACCGGAGCGTCGCCTTCATCGTCGTTGCCGCCGCCGCCGGTGCCGCCGACATTGAGTCCCGTCGGGGGTCCTTCGTTGTATTTTTGTCCTTCTACAAAACGACCCTGATTCTGATCGCCGACGTTGTAATTGGACGCCTCGGATTTTTTGAGCGGCGGAGCTTTCAAAACTTCCCCTTTCAATTCTTTAGGCGGCTCCGTGGTTTCTTCCATGGTCGCGATTTTCTCGACGACGGTCGGTTTATCAGGATTCGGAGCTGATTTTTGTTCGGGTTGTTTTTCCGGTTCTTCCGGCGGCGGCGGCGGCGCATCTTCCGGAAGCGCGACCGGCGCGACGAGGCTGGAAATATCCAGATCGCCCGTTCCCATACCGTATTCCTTGTTGAACAGGCTGTAAACCCATGACCCAACAAGCACGGTCACCAAAATAACCAGCGTGCCGAGAATGAATTCGCTGCGTCTGGTGTTTTCTGCCGAAGTATTTTTCGATTCAACTAATTGATCTAACATCTTTTTTATCTCCCTCTTTCCGGTGCCAATTTAGGTCAAGGGCTACGAAAATTAAATATTATTGCTAACTATGATGACATTTATTAAATCTCAAGTTGTAATCGTTTATAGACACGACTCATCTCGAAAAACATTCCCCTCTGATTTTTGACTTCTTCTTACTACAAAATGCGGGATAAAACGGAATCTTTTGTCTGGCTTAAATACAAAACCACTCACAAATCCGCATCCGTCATTTTTAAAGACAACGAAAGCCAACCAGAATGACTTATTTAATTGACCAGCAACGAGTGAAGAATAAAATTTTACGCTTCAAAAGTCAAGAATAATCACCCTGTTTTTTTTGATTTCTCAATATTTACCCTTAAAAGTTGTATTAAATACAAACGGAAAGCGCAAATCTTATTTTCAAAGATTTGGTTATCGCTTTCCGTTTTGAATAATTTTATCTTGTGACCGGTCGACGCGTCACCGAACGACGCGAAGCCGAGGCTAATTTATCGTTTTTCGGCGTTTCCTTAACCTTTGTCTGCGCCGCGCCGAGCTTGCCCTGCCACCAGATCGCGATCGGGCTCGCGATCGCAATGGTCGAGTAAGTTCCGGCGATCGAACCGACGAAAAGCGCCAGCGAAAATCCGCGCAGCACCTCGCCGCCGAACAGTACGAGCGCGAGCACCGACAGAAACACCAGGCCGTTCGTCACGATCGTGCGCGACATCGTCTGATTGATCGAATCGTTGGTCAATTTATAGAGCGATTCGCCGCGATGAAGCGTCAGATTTTCGCGAATGCGGTCGAAAATGACGATCGAGTCGTTGACCGAAAAACCGACGAGCGTCAGGAACGCCGCGAGCACCGTTAAACTGACTTCCCACTGAAAAATCGAGAAGAACGCGAGCGTGATGAGAACGTCGTGAAAAACCGCGATGACCGCGCCGGCGGCGTAAGTCCAGTCGTAACGGTAAGCAATGAAGAACAAAATCACGCCCAAACCGAGCAGCGTCGCGATGATCGCCTGATTGCGCAGCTGGTCGCCCGCTACCGGACCGACCGAATCGGTGCCGACGATTTTGTAAGCCGCGCTCTGGTCGTCCTGCAGAGTCGTCGCGCCCGCGGCTTCCTTACCGAACGTGTCGAGCGCTTTTTTAACGAAACAGCGTCCGGCTTCGTCGGTCGCCGCGATGTCCGGGCACTCCTGCGGACGCGCGCCGAGGTTCGGGATTTTGATCAAAACCTCGTCGGGTTTATCCGTCGAATCCTGAATCACGGATTCGCCGACGCCGACCGTTTGCAAAGCGCCGCGAATGTCGTCGGTCGCCGGTTTCTGCCTAAATTTGGCGGTCACGACCGTTCCGCCCTGAAAATCGACGCCGAGGTTGAACGGGTTGCCGCCGGTGGCCTGGCGACCGATCGCCGAAGCCAAACCGGCTAAAAGAATGACGATGGAAATCGCAATCAAGATCTTGCGCTTGCCCATCCAATCTACGTTTATATCTTTAAAAAATTCAAACATTGCTATTTCGATGGTCGGTGGCCGGCGGTCGGTGGCCGGTTAAAAGCCAGAATACTTTTTCTGACCACCGAGCGCCGACCGCCGACCACTGTTTTAGATACTTAATTTCTTCATGTCCGGATTGCGTTCGAGCAGCCACATAAAAATCGTCCGCGAAACGAAAACCGCGGAGAAGAGGTTGATCAGCAATCCCAGAACGAGCGTTACGGCGAACCCGCGAATCGGTCCCGAACCATACAGGTAAAGAATCGTCGACGAGAGGATCGTCGTGATGTGCGTGTCGATGATCGTGATGAACGCGCGGTCGAACCCGAGACTGACGGCCTGCGCGACCGTGTGCCCGGCGCGCAGTTCTTCGCGCATGCGCTCGAAAATCAAAACGTTCGAGTCGACCGCCATGCCGACGCCGAGGATCAGACCGGCGATGCCGGGCAAGGTCAGCGTCGAGTCGAGCACGATCAGACCGGCGAGCGTCAAGAGCAGGTTCAAAATCAAGGCGATGACCGCGTTAACGCCCGAGCCGCGATAATAAAAGAGCATGAAGATCACGACGAAGATCAGTCCGCCGAGCGACGCCTCGACGCCGGCTTTGATCGAATCGGCGCCGAGACTCGGACCGACCGTGCGTTCTTCCTGATACTCGATTTGCGCCGGCAGCGCGCCCGATTTGAGCGTCAATGCCAGGTCTTCGGCGGAGGTTTTCGTGAATCTGCCTTCGATCTCGCCCGTATCGAAAATCTGCCCCCTGATGACCGGCGCGGATTTGACTTCGCCGTTGAGCACGATCGCCAAATATTTCCCGATGTTCTTACCCGTCCAATCGCCGAATTTTTGCGCGCCGGCGGGTTTCAGATTGAAAACGATTTTATAATCGCTGTCGTTGCCGGTCTGCGAATAAGCGGAAGCGTCGCGCAGCTCGCTGCCGCTGACGATCGCCGGATATTCCAGGATGATGTATTTTCTCGGCTTCTGCTGATTCTGCGGCGTTGCGGTCGGAGCGTCGTCTTCGACGTACGGATAGATGCGGCGGTTCGCCGGAACCGTTCCGCCGAGCGACGCCTTGGCTTCTTCCTCGCTGTTAAAGGTTTGAAAAAACTCGCCCGCCACCTTCATCAGTTCGAGATTCGACTCGGCGCCGATCAATTTCTTGATGCGCTCGGGATCGTCGACGCCCGGCATCTGCAACAGAATCTGCCCCGAAGACTGCGCGCCGTGGCGCTGCAAGGTCGGCTCTTTCACGCCGAACGCGTTGATGCGGCTTTCGATGATCTTCAAAGCCTGCTCGACCGCCTGATCCTTCATCACTTCCTGCGCGCGCGCCGGCAACGACCAGATAATCGAGTTGCCGGACTTCGCCGGGCTGCCCCATTGCGTCTGGAAATCGACCTTTTTATTGACCTCTTCGATCACCGCGTCGGCTTTCGAAGCGTCGCTCAGATTGAGCGTGACCGAATAGTTGCCGTTTTCGGCGACCGACGAAACATCGGTCACCGGCAGCGGGTTGCCGTCGGCGTCGCGGGCTTCCTTGGCGGCGGTCAAAGCGGCTTGCGCATTGTTTTCCGTCAGGGTTTTCAGATAATCGTCGGTTTTGACGCGCATGACGAGGTGCGAACCGCCTTTCAGATCCAAACCGAGATTGATGTTTTCGCTCAGGTTCTGCTTGATGCCCGACCAGGTAAAATCATTGCCGGTCGGAACCCGGCGCGGTCCGAAAACGAGGTAAATCCCAATCAGCGTAATCACGATGATGATCGCTGTTCTTATCCACAAACTGCTGTTTTTCATTACTATTTTCAGTGGTCGGCGGTCGGCGGTCGGCGGTCAGGATTTTCTTCTCTGACCGCCGACCGCCGACCGCTGACAGCTATTTTTTTTCTTCGGTGCCTTTGACGCCGATGACGGCATTTTTGCCGATTTCCAGAAACGTTTTTTCGGCGCTCTGGATGATGAAACTGGTTTCTCTGATTTCTTTGATTCTGCCAATGATGCCGCCGTTGGTCACGACTTCGTCATTTATTTTCAGCGCCGCCACCATGTCTCGTAACTGCTGCTGCTGCTTCTGCTGCGGGCGGATTACGAGGAAGTAGAAAATGGCGATGAAGATGATGAACATCGGCAGGATGGAGAGCAATCCGCCGCCGGCATCTTGAAAAAGTAATAGAAATATACTCATTTGTTTTTAAAGCAGAAAAGAAAAATACAATCATATACAATCGGCGCGCCGTTTATCAAACGTCTGCCGGCGTATTTTCCTGCAATTTTTCGAGAAACTCTTTTCTGAATCGGCTGAACGTGCCAAGTTTGATAGCATCGCGCACCTTACGCATCAAGTCAAGGAAGAACGCCAAATTATGATGAGAAATCAGGATCGCCGCGAGCATTTCGCCGGTTTGATACAGATGCCGCAGGTACGCTCTCGAATATCTTCGGCATACCGAGCACGGGCATTCCGCGTCGAGCGGCGCGGCGTCGCGCGCGAATTTCGCGTTACGGATGTTGATTTTGCCGCGCGCGGTGAACGCGCCGCCCGTCCGACCGTTGCGCGTCGGCATCACGCAGTCGAACATGTCGACGCCGCGATGGACGGCTTCGACCAAATCTTCGGGCGTGCCGACGCCCATCAGATAGCGGGGCGCATCGGCGGGCATCTGCGGCGCGAGATACTCGATGACGTCGTACATCACCGACTTTTCCTCGCCGACGCTCAAACCGCCGATCGCATAGCCGTCGAAACCGATCGCGGTCGTCAAATCCAGACTTTCGCGTCTTAAGGGCAAATGCCCGGCGCCCTGAATGATGCCGAACAACGACTGTCGTCCGCTCAAATCGCCTGTTTCCCAAAATCCGGTATCCTGTCCTTCGTTCTGCAGTTCGTTGAATCTGTCCTTCGATCTCTGCGCCCAGCGCGCGGTCATCTGCAGGCTTTTTTGCGTTCGCTCGAAGCCGGCGTCGCCCGGCGGGCATTCGTCAAACACCATTACGATTTCCGAGCCCAGAGCGGCCTGCACTTCCATCGAGATTTCAGGCGAGAGAAACTTTTTGCTGCCGTCGATGTGCGAGCGGAACTCGACGCCTTCCTCCGTCAGTTTCCGCAGATCCGTCAGCGAAAAAACCTGAAAGCCGCCGGAATCGGTGAGCAGCGAGCGGTTCCACGTCGAAAATTTATGCAGCCCGCCGAGCTCGCGAATGATTTCCGCGCCGGGACGCAGAAAAAGATGGTACGTGTTGCCGAGGATGATGCGCGCGTCGAGCTCGGTTTCGAGCCATTCGTACCGCACGCCCTTGACCGTGCCCTGCGTGCCGACCGGCATAAAAACGGGCGTTTCGATCACCGAACGCCGCGTCCGCAGAATTCCGGCGCGCGCCTCGCCTTCGCGCGCGATGACCTTCCAATCTATCGGTTTCATAAAAAATAAACGCGAAGACGCAAAAGACGCGAAGGCGCAAAGAATTTTTATAATTTTATTTAACTTTGCGTCTTTTGCGTCTTCGCGCCTTCGCGTTAAAAACTACTTTCTCTTTCCGATCAGCGCCCAGATGTTCGCCGCGCCGGTCGCGGTTTCCGAAACGATCTTGCCGTCCTCGTTGACCAAAACGGCGGACGGCGTGCCGAACATCCCGAATTTTTCGGCGGTTTTATAGCCCTCGTCGAGAACGATCGGCGATTTCAGCCCGATTTCTTTGTGTTTTTCGGCGTCGCCTTCGGAAAAGACGATCAGGTTCGGCTCGTCGAGCCCCTTTTGCCGGTCCCATTCTCTGAGCTCTTCGGCCATTCGCTCGCAATGCGGGCAGGTCGTGCTCCAGAAAGCAACGAGCGTCTTTTTGCCCCTGAGGTTTTTCGAGGTGACTTCCCGCCCCTCGATGTCCTTCATCGCAAACTCCGGCGCCGGCTCGCCGATTTTCGCTTTCAAACCGTTGGTGATGAAAACCGGCTCCCGGTCCGGATTTTCCATTTTCACCTTTTTCACCAGTTCGCGGATCGCGTCGTCGCCGACCGCGAGATGACTGCCGATGATGCCGTCGGCGTTCACGAAAACGGCGGTCGGCGTCCATTTCGCGTGGAAGAGCGCGGAAACCTCTTTGTCTTCCTCCAGAAGAATCCGCTTGAACTTGCCTTTGCCGGCGAATTTTTCCGCGTTGGCTTCCGGCTTTCCGCTGCTCACGAAGACGAATTCGACCTTGCCTTTGAGTTCGTCCTGCCATTCTTCGATTTCCGGCAGCAGCGCCTGACACGGTCCGCACGTCGGGCTGACAAAGAAAAACAAAAACGGCCGGGCGTCGGCGAGCAGATGCTCGAACGCCACCGTTTTGCCGCTCAGATCCGGCAGCTCGAAATCCGGAACGACGGCGCCGACCGGCAGGCTGTCGTGCGGACTGCCGGCTTCCTCGCGCTTGACCTCATGTCCGCCCTCGTGCGCGACGAGCTCGAGAATCTCGATGCGGCGCATGATCTGCGTCTGCTGTTCCGAAATTTTCTTCAAATAAAAAACGACCGCGCCGAGCAGTCCGATCGTCGCCAAACCTAAAAATAATTGTATCGCCATGCCGCTTGTTAATTCCGTCAAACTCATTCCCTGACCGCCGGAGCCCCGCGCGACCAGGAAAAATGCCAGTATCGCAAAAACGATATTGCGAAGCAAACTCTTCTTCGAAACCGGCTCCGAATGAATCGCGCCGAAGCAGTGACAATCCGGCGCGTTGCCCTGCGCCATCTGCCAGATCATGCCGCCGATAAACACCGCGAGCAGCGCGAATCCGCCGATCGCGCCGAACCACGCCGTCGAAACCGGCAGAAGCGCCAGAGCGATCAGCAATTCGGCGGCGGGCAAAAAAATCGCCAGCGGCTTCGCCAGTTCTTCGTTGACGCCGAAATCTCTGACGGCTTTTTCCGAGCCCTCCAAATCGAGCAGCTTGCCGACGCCGGCGAGCGCGAAAACGCCGAAAAGAAAAATTCTGATCAATAACACGAGCTCTTCCATGATTATTTGTAAAAATTATAAGACCTTTGCCGCAGATTCGCTATAGCCTGAAAAGCCTTCGGGAAACCGTTTTTAATTCGCGGAATGCCCGCGTCATTTTTCTTTTTTGTCCTTCGTTTTATGCCGCTCTTTCAAACGAATCGGCGTCGCGAAAAAGTCGAATTCCTCGCGCAGCCGATTTTCGATGTAGCGCAGATACGAAAAATGAAGTCCGGCCTTGCTCGGCCCGCCGCCCGACGTGAACAGGATAAACAGCGGCGGGCGCAACCCGCCCTGCGTGATGAACTGGACTTTAAGGCGCGAACCGCCGCCCTTGTTCGGCGACGGCGCGGTGCCGCCGCGCGGCTGCGAAACGTTGTCCTCGAAAAAGCGGTTCAGTTTCGACGTCTGAATCCGCAGGTTGCGCGCTTCGTTCGCCTTCACGACGAGCGGCAGAATGTTCTGCACGCGCTGCCCCGTCAGCGCCGAGATCGTGACCATCGGCGCCCAGTCGAGAAACTTCATCGCTTGCCGCAGCTCGTCCTCGAAGCGATAAATCGTGTTCGTCTCTTTTTCTTCGAGCGCGTCCCATTTGTTGACGCACAAAATCACCGAACAGCCCGATTCGACCGCGTAACCGGCGATGTTCGCGTCGAGGTTCGTGACGCCCTCGACCGCGTCGATGACCATCAGCGCGACGTCGGCGCGCTCTAAAGATTTGCGCGCCATGACGACCGAAAGCTTTTCCGCCATCTCGGTCGTCTTGCCCTTGCGGCGAATGCCGGCGGTGTCGATCAAAAGAAATTTCTGCCCGTCGACCGTCAGATGCGTGTCGATCGCGTCGCGCGTCGTGCCGGCGATCGGCGAGACGATGACGCGTTCTTCGCCGAGGATTTTATTCAGAAGCGAGGATTTGCCGACGTTCGGGCGTCCGATGATGGCGAGCTTGATTTCGTCGGAAACCTCTTCTTCCTCTTCCTCTTCGAACGTCAAAACGTCGAACACCTGATCGAGCAGGTCGCCGACGCCGTTGCCGTGTTCGGCGGAAATCGGCATCAATTCGAAACCGAAACGGTAAAATTCGCCCGCCTCTTCCTCGACCTTGCGCGATTCGGCTTTGTTGGCGGCGATGAACACGGGCTTGCCGATATTGCGCAGGAAGACGGCGATTTCCTCGTCGAGCGGCGTCACGCCGGCGCGCGAGTCGACGACCCAGACGATCGCTTCCGCCGCGTCGATCGCGAACGACGCCTGTTTGAAAATATTCGCCGGAATGATCGCTTCGTCGTCGGGCACGATGCCGCCCGTATCGACGAGCTCGAATTTGCGCGCTTTCCATTCGACTTCGCCGTAAATACGATCGCGCGTGATTCCGGGTTCGTCGCCGACGATCGATTTGCGCGTTCCGGTCAAACGATTGAAAAGCGTCGATTTCCCGACGTTCGGGCGTCCGATGATGGCAACGAGAGGCAGATTCATAAATTACAGATTATTCAAATGAAATGCTTTCTGACAAGTTGGCAAAAATTTAATGCGCCCGAAACGAAGCGCGGACGAGCGCCGGTTAAAGGCGGATTGTCGAGGATTTTTCAAAATAAATTTACAGCGAATCCGCGCCAATCCGTTTTAATCCGCGTTTATCCGCGTCCCGTTTTTCCGACTCTCGGAATCAATTTCGCCCGTTTCAAATAAATTTCTTCCGGTTAAATTCCGCCGAATGATATGATTAACAAAAAACCTTCGAGGGGAAATTTATGACGAACAAGGGACAGGATGAAGTGATGATCTACCGCGATCTGGGTTCGACGGGCGAAAAAGTCTCGCTCATCGGCATCGGCGGCTGGCATCTCGGCTTAAAGTACGTGACGGAAAAGACGGCGCTGCGAATCATGGAGGAAGCGTCGGCGCGCGGCGTGACGTTTTTCGACAACTGCTGGGATTACAACGACGGCGAGAGCGAAAAACGCATGGGCAAGTTTTTCAAACAGAGCGGCGGGCGCGACCGCGTTTTTCTGATGTCGAAAATCGACGGGCGCACGAAAAAGCTCGCCGCCAAACAAATCGACGAGTCTTTGCGGCGCCTGAAAACCGACCGGATCGATCTCGTTCAGCACCACGAAATTCTGCGCTACGAAGACCCGCACCGCATTTTCGACGAAAAAGAAGGCGCGCATCTCGCGATGCTCGACGCGCAGAAGGCGGGCAAGCTGCGTTTTATCGGCTTTACCGGTCACAAAGACCCGCAGATTCACCTGCATTTTCTCGAAACGGCGGAAAGCTACGGGCACCGGCTCGACGCGGCGCAGATGCCGGTCAACGTCATGGACGCGCATTACCGGAGCTTTTCAAAACTCGTCGTGCCGGAACTCAACAAACGAAAAATGGGCGTGCTGGCGATGAAAACGATGGGCAACGGCATCATCTTAAAATCGAAAACCGCGACGCCGCTCGAATGCCTGCACTACGCGATGAGCCAGCCGGTTTCGGTCGTCGTCTGCGGCGTCGATAATCTGAAAGTTTTAGATCAGGCGTTCGAAGCGGTGCGGACTTTTCCCGACGTGAAGAAAAAGGATATCGACGCGATTCTTGAAAAAACGAAAGAGGCGGCACGGCGCGGCGAGTTCGAGCCGTTTAAGACTTCCTCGATCTTCGACGGCACGGCGAAAAACCCGGACTGGATCGGCAAGGAACCGAAACGGCTGGAAAATTTAATGCCGTAAAAGATTTGTCAAAGATTTTTTTTCATTTATTCATTTTTTCATCGCTTCATTCATTTCCGTAATGAAAACACTTGAATGAATGAATGGAGCACTGAATCAATATTTCAATGTTCCGATGAATAAATGATTCAATCGTAAATAATTTCAAATCGAAATGTTGAAAACGTTTCTGAAAATCTTATCGGCGGTTTTTCTGTTGATCGCTTTATTTTTCGTTTTCGTCGCCGCCGACATTTATTTCTACGACGAATCTTCGGATCAACACACGGCGGACGCCGGCATCGTTTTGGGCGCGGCGGTCTGGGGCGAAAGATTGTCGCCGGTTTTTCAGGAACGCGTCAATCACGCCATCGATCTATACCGCGCCGGTAAAATCCGCAAAATCATCTTCACCGGCGGGCGCGGCAACGCCGACGAGGAGACCGAAGCCGATGCGGCGCGCCGTTTCGCGCTCGCCGACGGCGTTCCGGCGGAAGACATTCTGACCGAGGACAAATCGACTTCGACCTACGAAAATCTCGCTTACGCCAAACCGATCGCCGACGCCAACCGGCTCAAAACCGTGCTGCTCGTCAGCGACCCGCTCCACATGAAACGCTCGGTCGCGATCGCGAAATCATTGAGCTACGCGGTTTCCCCGTCGCCGACGCCGACCACGCGTTATCAGGGCTTCAAAAGCCGCATGAAACTCCTTTCGCACGAAACATATTATTACGCCGGATTTTTATTGAGCCGAACATTCAGTGCTTTAAGTTGAGCTATTATTTATTTTTAGAGTTTTAAAAACGACCCTTTTGGAGTCTGAAATTAAACGAGAGCGGCGAGAGAGATTCAAACCGCGGTTTCCGACGGTTTAATCCGCCGAAAGAATGTATTAATGTCATTAGAAATTACAACCTTGATTGTTGCGAGCCGACTTGCAAAAGCGAAAAAGATGCTTTTGACGGGAGCGGCCCCGGTTTATTCGAGAGACTCGAACCGGGCATCAAGAAGAAGTTGATAACGACAACATAAGCAAAGTATGAGCAGAGGATTTGTTAAAGAAGGCGATCAGGAAGAAATTCCCATTTTAACGCCGCGAGCCCACCTGCCCGACGGCGTGACCAACTACGTTACGCAAGTCGGTATGGATGAACTTTTGAACGAAAAACAGATGCTCATGGGCGAGATCGAGAACCTGGACATGACGGATGAAAATGAAAGACGGATCGCATCGAATCATTTAAACGCGAAATTGAAGTTGCTGAATGAACGGATTCTCACCGCGGAGATAATAGATTTAGAGAAACAATCGCCGGACGAAGTATGGTTCGGCGCAACCGTCACGCTAAAGATCGATAACGGAACGAAACTTCAAAAATACCAAATCGTCGGCGTCGATGAAGCCGATGTTTCTCGGGGGAAAATTTCATTTATCTCTCCGCTCGCCAAAATATTGATCGGTAAGGAAGTCGGTGAAAAGGCGGTATTAAAACTTGCCAATGGGAACAGGACGTATGAAATTATGGAAATCGTCTATTAAAGTCCAAAACGTTTGTTCATGAAATAATGTATTGTTTCGAAAACGACCCTTTTTGAGAAACCGCTTTTCCTGCCGAAATTGAATAATTAAAATTGCTTTGACTTTCGATGGTATTGGGGTTATAAACAATATCACTTGCCCGCTAAAATCAGATTTTTCCGGTGTTCCAAGTTTGTTGGCCGCAAGCTTTTTTAAACCAAACCACGAAGGAGAATTTAGATGAGATACATTGCATTGTTGTCTGTCGCGATATCGGCGCAATTTTTGGTCGGCTGTCACCAATCGCAAGCTGCTTCGGCTGAAAAGGAGCCGGAACCGACCGGTACGGTTGTCGCCGCTCCGACGTCGAACGACCCGGCGAAATGGAACGCCTCGTTGGACGCCGTCGCCGCCGCGCCGAACAACCATAAAATCGTGTTGGAAAACGATCGCGTGCGCGTTCTGGAAGTCACTGTTCAGCCGGGAGAAAAAGAGCCTTTACACGAGCATCGGTGGGCGAGCGTTTTGTACGTCCAAGCCAAAGACAAAATCCGCGATTACAATGCGGACGGGAAAGTGACTTACGATACGGAAAAAGACCCGAATCCGAAAAAAGCGCCCTATACCATCTGGATGGAGCCGCAGTCGGCGCACGCGATCGAAAATTTGAGCAAAGAACCGCTGCGCTTAATACGCGTCGAGTTGAAAAAATAAACCTCCGTGTCAAAAACGCCCGTTTTTGACACGTCATAAAAACATCGAAAAGCGTCTCAAAAGCCATACGTTTTTGAGACGCTTTATTTATTGCGTTAAACGGATGGCTTTTGAGACGGTTTTCGAGTGACAAAATTTTGACGAACAGGCTGTTTATAAAAATAAAAATTCCGCGCCGAAAACTCTTTCCGGCGTTGTATAATTTTCGAAAATTATGAAATTTCAACTCGCACAAGCCGTCGAAATTCTCGGCAGCACGCCGCTCGTTTTAAAGTCGATGCTCGGTAATCTGTCAGACGAATGGACGCAAAGTTCTGATGATAAGGAGGATTGGAGTCCGTACGACGTCGTCGGGCATTACATTCACGGCGAGGAAGCCGACTGGATTCCGCGCGCCGAAATTATTTTAAGGCGGGGCGAAAATTCGACGTTCGAACCGTTCGACCGGTTGGCGATGTTCGAAAAATCGGAGGGCAAAACGTTGAGCGAGCTGCTCGAAACCTTTGCCGCGCGACGCCGCGCCAGTTTGGAAGCCTTAAAATCATGGAATCTGACCGACGCCGAATTGCAATTAAAAGGTGTTCATCCCGAACTCGGCGCGGTCACGCTCGAACAGCTGATCGCGACGTGGGTCGTCCACGACCTCACGCATATCCGGCAGATCGTCGCTTTTCTGGCGAAAAAATACTCAAGCAACGTCGGCGCCTGGAAGGAATATTTATCGATCTTAAAATAAAAAAGCGGCTTCGATATTTCGAAGCCGCTTTTTTTACCTTCCCTTATTCGTTCGTCAGTTGGAAAGTTTAGTCGAGCACGACGTCGAGGATCGTGCCGAGGATCGTGCCGAGAATCGAATACCTGCCGTTTTCGTATCTGCCGTATTCGTAGCGACCGTAGTAGCCGTCTTCGTAACCGCGGCGGAAACCTTCGCGGAAGTAGTAGCGATACTCGTCAAGACCGACGTAGTAACCGTCGTAACCGTAGGTCGCGTCCTCGTAGCCGTAGCTGCCGTTGTAGCTGAAATCCCAACGGTCTTCACGGTCCGCGAGACCGGCGCGGTAGCCTTCTTCGTAGCCGTATTCGACGGCTTGGCGAAGCATCTGCGCGCCGTACTGGCTCGTGTAGTAGTAATTTCCGCTGCGGTAGTAACGGTAATTGTTGATCAGATTATCGTAATAACGCGCCTGCTGCAGGCGAAGCTGGTCGCGTCTCAGCTGTTCGAGATAGCGCTGTTGGTAACGCAACTGGTAATTGCGGCGCTGCTGCGCGAGCTGGCGGCGGCGCATTTCTTCAATACGCTGGTTGTTGCGCCACTGATTCTGGTACGCGTTCCAGCGTTCGCGCTGCAGCGACTGCTGCTGCTGGCGGTTGTACTGCTCGTAACGACGCTGCTGGCTGCGCCGGTTATCGCGATTCCAGTCGTTGTCGTCGCGGCGGTCGTTGCGGTTCCAATCGCGGTCGTTGCGCTGGCGGTCGTTCCGCTGATCATTGCGCTGCTGCTGTTGACGCTGCTGCTCTTCGTAACGGCGCTGCTGCTCCTGGCGTTGCTGGTCGGTTCTGCGCTGCTGCCCCTGCCAATCGCCCTGCCGGCGCTGATCCTGCTGCTGGCGGCGCTGCCACTCTTCGCGCTGGCGATTTTGCTGTTCCTGCTGCTGGCGGCGCTGTTCTTCCTGCCGGCGCTGATTTTCCTCACGGCGCTGCTGCTGTTGACCCCATTGGTCATTGCGCCGTTGGTTTTCCTGTTGGCGCTGCTGTTGCTGCTGACGCCACTGCTCTTGCTGCTGCCGCTGCTGGCGTTGCTGTTCCTGCTGCTGGCGCCATTGATCCTGCTGCTGACGCTGTTGCTGCTGGCGTTGTTCCTGTTCCTGACGACGCTGCTGTTGCTGCTGTTGGTTTTGTTCCTGGCGCTGCTGCCGCTCCTGTTGACGCTGGTCCCGCTGCTGTTGGTTTTCAACCCGCGGCTGGTCGCGGCGATCGCGGTTGCGCTGCGCGTGCGCCGCGTCCGTCGCGCCGAAGACCATCAGCCCGCCGATCATCAACGAAAGAGCCGGCCTTTTGAAATATTTCGATTGCATATAAACCCCCAATTAAATTGAGAAAACTAAAACAAAGTTCCTGTCAGGTAAACAGCAATCGTTATGCCACAAGCTTAAATGTAGTAAACACCGGCGAACGAGAAATTTAAGTAATTTTAATAACAACCATTTCCGACGCGGCTAAACCTTATCGGATAGCGGCGAAACGCTAGTTCGCTTTCTGAAATTCGTACGCGATCCGCACATGCAGCACGCCGTTCGCGATCTCGTGGCGAATGCCGGTCGCTTTCATCCGCAGACTGCCGGCGTTTTGAACCGGCACGACGAACGAGATTTTGTCCATCGTAAAAAGCTGAATCGGGTTGATTTTTTTGTCGATCGAGGCCTGCACCATCCGCGCCAGAAGCCCGCTGCCGACGCCGCCCGCGCCGCTCAAATTGACGTTCAAGACGCGCGCGCGCCCGATCAAAGCCTGTTTTTGGGCGTCGAATTCGAGATCGATCGTCGTTTCGGCGACGCCCGAAAAATCGATGCAGCCGATCAGCGGCGGATTGTAATTGCCCGCGAAAGCGATCGGCGCGACGATGCGCCCCTCGCGAAACCGAACGGCGGTGCGCGTGCCGTCCACTTCGCGCTGCAGTCTCAATAAATCAGGACAGGCCGATTTTGGATTTTGGATTCCGGATTTCGGATCGGATTCGTCGACGAATGAATTGGCAATCAAGACAGACTTCGGACTTTGGATTCCGGACTTCGGGCGGTTTTCCGAGAGCGGAAATTCCGGCGGGTCCATGTTTTTGAAAAGCGCGTCGAACAATGAATCGAAAAACTGCTCGTTGAGCTGAATCGTCACTTCCGCCGTCTGCGCCTGCGCGGCGGAAAACAGCAGCAACACCGATAAAATCAAACCTGAAAACTTTTTCATAGTGCCTCTCGCCCGGAAAAAACAGGAATCGTTAAAGATCGTCCCGCTTTATAGAGAATTTGCGCCGGGCGCGCGTTGTCCCTAAATTTCACCGCGCATCTTTTTCGCGCGCGCCTTACAGACCGCTGCGTACGACGTCGTGCACTCGAAGAAGCCCGACCGCCGCGCCGGCTTCGTCGACGACCGGCAAAACGGATATCTGCCGCGGGCGGTTTTCCATCAGATTCAGCGCGTCGAAGGCGAGCATTTCGGGATGCGCCACGATCGGCTGCGCGGTCATCATCTGCCTCGCCTTCAATTCGGCGAGATTTTCGGGCGCGGTTTTTTCGATCGTGCGGCGCAGATCGCCGTCGGTCACGATGCCGATCAGTCTGTTTTCGGCGTCGACGACGTTGACCGCGCCGAGCGCGTATTTCGAGATGCTTTTGACGACTTCGAGCCAGCCCGCATCCGGCGCGACCTGCGGGCTTTCGTGCATCAGATTCGCGACCTTTAAGGTCAGGCGTTTCCCGAGGCGCCCCGCCGGGTGATTCGCGGCGAAGGCTTCGGCCGTCAGGTTTTTCGCCTGCATCAGGGTCATCGCGAGCGCGTCGCCGACGGCGAGCGCGACGGTCGTCGAGGTCGTCGGCGCGAGGTTCAGGGGGCAGGCTTCTTTGTCGACCGACGCGTCGAGCGCGACGTCCGCGTTGCGCGCGAGCGTCGAGTTCGTGTTGCCGACGATCGCGATCAACGAAACCGCGCGTGCCTTAAGAGCGGGCAAAAGCGCGAGGATTTCGTCGGTTTCGCCGGAATTCGAGAGCGCGATCACGCAGTCGCCCGGCGTGATGACGCCGAGACCGCCGTGCAGCGCGTCGGTCGGGTGCAGAAAGACCGCGACCGTGCCGGTCGAGGTCATCGTATCGGCGATTTTGTTGGCGATGATGCCGGATTTGCCGACGCCGATGACGACCGTTTTGCTTTCGCAGTTTAAGAGCAGTTCGATCGCCCGGTCGACGGCTGCTTTTTCCAGCATCCCGGCGGTGCGTTCGATCGCGGCGGCTTCGAGTTTTAAGAGTTCAACGACTTGAGAAAATGTTTCGGACACGAGAAATAATTTATCACTTTTAGCGGTCGGTGGTCAGTGGTCGGTGGTCGGTTGTGTTGTATGTAAAATAAAAACTTGAATTATGTTCAGCAGTAAACCAGCCACCGACCACTGACCACCGACCGCTGCTATTTCCGTTCGGGCGGCGCGGGCAGAAAGACGTCGAAGACGATCTGCCATTTATTATTTCTGAGCTTCCAGATTTGCAGAAAATTCCCTTTTCCGGTAATTTTGCCGTCCCTGTCGGCGACCGTGTAGCCGTTCGTGATATAAGCCATATCCGCCGCGCCGACGAAGACCGAGCGTTTGGCGAAATTGACGATCGATTTATCGTTCTTGAATTCCCTGAGCGCCGCCGGTTTGCCGACGATCGGCAATTTGCCGTCGCGCAAGATCCTCACGTCGTCGGCAAAGTACGTTTTATAGGCCTTGCTCAAGCCCCGCCGCGCCGACATTTCGAAAAACGCGGTCGAAGAATCGGCGGCGGAAAACTTCTTTTCGTTGAGCTCTTTGCCCGAATCGGCGGGCGAAGTCCAGTTCGTTTCCGCGTTCGGCTGCTCGTGCGAGATGCCGATGTCGAGCACGGCTTTGTAACCGCCGTCGGGCTGGCGCATCCAGACGGTCGCGTATTCGCCGTAATAAGCCGCCGCGTCGTCCTTGCCCTTCGGTTTGTAGACGGAATTGCCGGTCGAATAAGCGAGCGCGCCGTTCGAGGAAACGTCGATGAACGTCGGGTTCCAGAAAAGCGCGGCGGGCGACGCCGGGCGGGCTTTGAAATACTCGATGCAGCCGACCGGATAACCGGGCATAAAACAAAGCCCGTCGGCGGTCGAAAAATCGATGAACGCCCGGTTCATGCCCTTTTCGGCGACGGCTTTTTCGAACGCCTTTTCGGTGTCGTAAATCTTCTGCTGACTGCTCTGCGCGAAAACGTTCAACGAGGCGCCAACGATTAAAGATAAAAGCAGGATAATTTTCATGATTGGTATCTGTTTTTTGCCCGCGAATCGGCGCGAAGCGGACGCGAATTGTTTTTTTTGGATTTTTATTAACGAATATTCGCGTCCGCTTCGCGGGCGAATTTTCTTTTGTGTCGTTTAACTTTTCTTCTCCGGAATCCGGTTGAAAAGATCGAGCACGATTTCCCATTTTCCGGCGCGGTTCTTCCAGATCTGCAGGAAATTCCATTTTTTGACCGAATCGTCCTTGGCTTTGAGCTGGTAAACGCCCCAAATATACATCAAATTTCCGGAAACCTGCGACGTGTTGCCGGTGAAATCGAGAAACGACGACGCCGGAAATTCCTTATCGAGCTTTTCGAGCCCGAGGAAAGCGTTCCGTCTGCCCGTAAACGGCGCGTGCCCGTCGCGCAGGACGATGCAGTCTTCCGCCAGGTAATTGAAATAACCGTTCGCCACGCTTTTGTTCGAAAAAATGTCGGTCAGCGTCGAAAGATTGACGCCGCTTTTAAGGTCGCGCGCGCCCGTTTCGGCGTCCGCGGGCGACTGCCACGGCGCGGTCGACAAAGTGCTCGCCGGGTGGCTGATGCCGATGTCGAGCACGGCGCGGTATTTGCCGTTCGATTGTTTCTGCCAGAGCGTGACGTATTCGCCGAAACCGTTCGGCTGATCCGTTTTGCCGTTCGGTCTGAATTCCCAGCCGCCGGTCGTGTAGCCGAGTTTCCCGTCCGACGAAATATCCGCCCATGCCGGGTTCCAGGCGAGCAGCGCGGGCGATTCGGGACGCGCCTTCCAGACGAGCTTGCCGTTCGCTTCGGTCGGCGCGAAAACGATTCCGTCGTCCGCCAGAAATTCCAGAAACGCGGCGCGCGTGCCCTTTTCGGCGGCGGCCCGCGCGAACGCCTGCTCGGTTTCGACGAGTTTCCGCAGATCGTTTTTGAGCGCCGCGGTCGGGCTCGGCGCGACGGACTGCGCCGAAATCCGCCCGCAGCAAACCACTAACAGAAACAAAATAAACGCTTTTTGCATAGTGAAGTATTTTACACAAATTCCCGGATTAGTCATTATTTTTTCTCAATTCGCCGTAAAAATCCGCAAAATCGAGAAATCCGCCGAGTCTTTCGAAGCATGAGAAACAATTTTATAAAAATATTGATCGGCGGCCTAACGCTCGGTCTGCTCGCCGCCTGCGCCGCGGTGCGCGAAAGTTTGCCGAACGGCGGCAAGTTGCCGCAAAGACAGTTTCAGCAGAAAAATTTCGACGTTAAAACGTGGCGCGAAGGCGACGCGCAAACTCGCGGCGAGATGGCGAACGATCTGCGCTCGAAAAGGGACGAGAACGGCAAAGCGTATTTTTTGAGCCGCCTGACGCGCGAACAGGTTCTTTCATATCTGGGCGAGCCCGACCGCAAAACGCGCGGTCGCTGCTGCGGCGGCGGGCGCGGCGCGGGCACGCAGGACGAAGAAGTCTGGCTTTACGAGGTCGAAATCGACCGCGGCGACGGCGTCGAAAGCGAGCATTTTCAGATTTATTTTCACCCGAGCGGCGTCGTCGACGAATGGCGCGTCGCCGCGTGGGACGACGCGGACCCGGATTATATTCCGCGCGTCGGGTGAAAAAATCCGTAAAACCGCCAAATCGAAAAACATAGCCGGCGAAACATCGCGATGTTTCGCCGGCTATGTTTTTTCCCTGAATTAATGCCGGATTTACTCGACCTTCACGAAATCCGTGCCGGTTCTGCCGAAAGTTTCGGGGTGATACATTTCCTCGGCTTTCGCGGGCGGCACGACGAATTCGCCGGGCGTCGTCGCGCGGGCGACGTAACTGTAATTGTAAACGCCTTCCCAGAGCAGCGAGGAAAACGCCTCGGCGCGCTCGTCGCGGAAGTTCTGGTGCTCGAACCAGTACTGCCGCCACCAGTAATAACCGTAGCCGTAGGAACGGCTGCCGTATTCCGCGACCGAAGTGTTCTGCGTGTCCGCCGGCACGGCTTCGGTGACGGCGAGGCCGGGATTGAGGATTTCGAGCCCGGCGGGCAGATTGTCGACGAGCGCGACGTGGTAGCGCCGCGCCTGCGCGACCATCGTCAGGCGAACGCGGACGCGCGCCCCTGATTTGATCGTCCAGCCGCCGTCGGCGTTTTGTTTCACGTCGTCGGCGTTGTCGACGGCTTCGTATTTTCTCAAGACCGTGAAGCCGTAATCCGCCGGCGCGAGCTTCAAATTGCGCGGCGCGTATTTCATGCCGATGCGGTAGTAAAGCCGTCCCGCGCCCTGCCGGTCTAAAATCAGGTTCGACGTGCCGCCCTGTTCGACGAGGTACGACATCGGAATGTTCAGAAGATTCGAATCCGTCGAGCGACCTTTAAAGGCTTCCTCGCCCGCGTAAGTTCCGCCGAGCCAGATGCGCGTCACGAAATCCGGCGTCACTTTTTCGAAGGCGCCGAAGTATTTGTCCAAAGCCAGCAGGATGAAGACGTTTTCCTGCGTGTTCGACCACGCGCCTTTTTTGCGGTGATCGAGCAAGCCGCGGACGAGTTTCGGAATCAGATCGCCGGTGTTAATTCCCGCCGATTTGTTCAGAACGTCGGCTTTGATCAAGGCTTCGAGCAGCACGCCGTCGGCGCGGCGGTTCGAATACATGATCAGCCATGCGGCGTCGCCGTAATCGGTGACGAAATTCGCCGTCGCGGCGGTTTCGGTCGTCCGGTTCATCAGAAAGCGCTTGATCGCCTCGACTTCCGCGCCGGAAGCTTTATCGTCCGCTAATACGGACAAAATCCAGCCCGTCGCTTCGAACGGCAGTTTTTCGAGCGTCGCTTCTTTTAACAAAGCCTTCGCCTTCGCCGCGTCCTTATCGCCCATCAGATCGCGGATGTAAAGCGCGTAAGCCGAGATCGTCCATCTGACTTCGGGCGATTTTCTGTGCCATTCGTCGAATTTCGATTCGATGTTTTTCAGGTAAGGCTTCGTCCGCTCGATCATTTCCGGCGGCACTTTGTAGCCTTTGGCTTTCGCTAAAGCGAGCGCGTGCGCGGCGTGCACGGTCAAAAACGGGTATTCGTAGCGCTCGCGGCGCTGCGACCAGAGCCCGAAGCTGCCGTCCGCCCGCTGCCGCCCTTTAAGGATTTCGACGTCTTTCGCGAAAGATTTGTCGAGTTCCTCTTTGCTCGGCATGTCTTTCGATTTGAACGCCGAAAGGACGTCGCGCAGCGCGGCGATCGAGATCATGCGCGAGGCGATCTGCTCCGAGCATTCGTACGGGTAGCGGTAAAGATAGATAAAGGCGTCGGTCAGCTCCTGCAGCTGCGTCGAAGAAGTCGTCACTTCCAGGCCGCCGAACTGCGGGAAAACGTCGCCCGGCGTTTGGACGGGCTGGAAAACGGCGCCGTTCGCGTCGGTCGTGCCGTAGGTCGCGAACGCCTCGGTCGTCGCCGGCGTCCAGACCGGCAGAGAGATTTCCGCCGCGTCCGACCAATTGCCGGAACTCACCGCGATCTGGAAACGCGCCGTGCCCGCTTTTTCGGCCGAAACCGGAAAACGGACTTCCGCGCGGTCGTTCGCTTTGATAAGCACGCTTTTTCCGCCGCCGTTCGTCAAGGCCGCGTTCGTCGCGCGCACGGCGACGCTCACCGCCATGTCTTTATCGGTCTGGTTCTGCACGACGACCGGCAGCTCGATCCGATCGCCGAAATTCATAAAGCGCGGCGCGGACGGCCGCACCATTAAAGGCTGGCGCGCCGTCAAATTCGATTCGCCGCCGCCGAAGCGCTTGCCGGTGTCGACCGCGACCGCCATCACGCGGTAGCGCGTCAGGTTGTCGGGCAATTTCACGTCGACCGTCGCCTTGCCGTTCGAGTCGGTCTTGACCGACGGCGCGAAGGTCGCGAGCGCGTTGAAATTCGAGCGCAGATTGATCGGCGCTTCCGGATCGACCTGAAGGCTTTCCTCGTCCGCTTCCGCTTTTATGGCGTCGTCCGTATTTGCAGTTTTCGGACGCGCCATCCGCGCCATCGGTTTCGCCACCTGCGCGCGGAATTCAGTGACGCTTTCGGCGGCTCCGCTGCCCGCCGCGCTCGGCGCCGCCGGCTGCATATTCTGCGGTTTAATATCCTTTTCGCTGCCGAGCAGGACGTCCTTGCGCGAATGATAATCGGTGACGCCGGTGCCGCGCTGCGAGTAGAAAAGTCCGAGCGGATTGCCGATGCTGTAGCCGGAAAGCGCGAGCACGCTTTCGTCGACGACGACGACCGCGACTTCCGAGTTCGCGACCGGTTCACCCGCGTTGTCGGTGACGGCGACGTCGATGCGGGTCGTGCCGCCCGGCTCGACGGTTTTGTCTTTCGGCTCGGCGGACACGTTCAGTTTCCGAACGGCGGTCGAGATCGGCAGATTGATGCTGCCGCTCGCGAACGCCGGGCGCTTGGCGATTTTCGGGTCGATTTCGCCCCGCTCGTTTTGCCGCTCGGCCGCGCCGGTCAAATCGACCTGCGCGTAGATGTTCGGCAGATATTTTTCTTCGAGCGGAATCTTCAATGTGATCGAAGACTCTCTGATCGAAAAACGCTCGGTTTTGACGATGCCGTCGCGGCGCAGCGTCAGGACGCCTTCCGCGCCCGGAAACGGCGCGATGACGAGAATTTCCGCCGTGTCGTTCGGCGCGTATTCTTTTTTGTTCGGAATGATCTGCGCTTCTTCCTGCTCGACGTTGCGTTTCGGCGGCGTTTTTCCGCCCGGCACCCAGACGGTGAATTCCGATTCGTTGAAGCGTTCGCGGTCGTCCATGACGCGCGCCGTCACGCGGTACTGCCCGCCCTGTTTGGCGACGAATTCGCACTTGACCGGCCCGTCGCCCGCCGATTTTATATTGCAGCTCTGTTCGTCGATCGTTTTTTCAATCCACGCGTTTTTCTCGAACGCCCAGTCCCTCAAAACCGCTTTGATCTCGACGTCGCGGTTCGCGATTAATTTCCCGTCGATGTCCGTAACGATCGATTCGATCGCGATTTTTTCGTTGCGGTTGACGAACGTGCGCGGCGTTTTGATGCCGACGTACAGATCCGCCGGATGCACTAGCAGACTGGTCGAGCTCGACCACGTCTGGCGGTTGACGTCCTGCACTGACGAAGACGCCGAAACCGTGTACGGGCGCGGCGGTTTAACCGATTCGAAGTCGATTTTCAGGCGATGCACGCCCGCCGCGTCGGTGACGCCTTTGAAAGTCTGCGTCACGCTCTGACCGCCCGGACGATAACCGCCCGATTCGTAATCGTAACTGTTGTACGTGCGCCACCACGGAACCCACGTGCCGAACGTGAAATCGCCGCGATTCGGCGGCGTGTAGACGGTCGGCGTCGCCGTCACGGTCCAGTTCGTTTCGGCGTTCGCGAGCCCGCCGCCCGCGTAATATTTCGCTTCGACCGAAAGATCGGCTTTTCCGCCGACGAAATGCGGCGCTTCGGAATCGACCTTCGCGCGGACTTCGAATTCGGGCCTGCGAAACTCCTGCACGTTGAACTGGTGCGACGTCGAATAGCCGCTCGCGGTCGTGATGTTGATGTTCGCCGGGCCGAGATTCATGTTATCGGTCAGCTTGAATTTGAAATCGAACGCGCCGAACGCGTTGATGTTCGCCGCGCCCTTCGCGATCTCGTTGCCGCGCGCGTCCGTCACCGCGAAATTGATGCCGCCGCCCGCCTTTTCGCCGAGCGGTTCGATGTCGCCGAGCTTGCCGCCTTCGTACACGCGAATGTAGCCCTTGATCGAGACTTCCTCTTTCGGGCGGTACATTTTGCGGTCGTCGAACACGAACCACTTCAAAGTGTCGGAGAAGCCTTTTTTGTGCCAGCTGCCGTATTCCTGCCAGTAATAATCGGAGTTTTCCGGCATGAAGGCGACGTCCTTGCCCTTGCGCGCGATGAGCACGTTCGGCGTTTTCGTCGAGGCCGCCTCCGGCAAAGGCAGCCGCAAGATGCCGCTTTCGGTCGTCAGCGCCGTCGTGGCGGCTTCGATGGTTTCGGTTTCCGCCGCCGCGCCAGTTTCGTCGACCGATTCGATTTCCTTGCTCGATTCTTCGGCGCTGCCCCAGCTCGTCAGCCATTCCCACCAGGATTTGTTGACCTCCATGTTTTCGGAAACGGTTTTGCCCGCCGGCGTTTTGCCGTTCGGGTAAATCGAAAGCTCGACTCCGTTCAGAGGTTTGCCGGTTTTCAGGTCGGTCGCGAAGCCGACGAGTTCTTCGTTGTCGACGAACGCGTCCAAGCCGATCTGCGTCGACTGCGCCCAGACCGTGATCTTCGTCCGGTCGTATTTGTCGCGCCGCACGGTCGGCTCGATCTCGACGATCGCGTTGCCGAAGCCGCCGTCCAAGGCTTCCGACAAATCGATGCGCGTTTCGACCATCTCGTCCGGTTTGTTTTCGATCGCGACGGTTTTGTTGACGACGAGTCTGCCGGGAATCTTCGGGCGTTTCTGCTCGTCGTAATACGCGTAGCGCATGTATTGCCGGTAGGCTTCCCAATCCTGCGGCGTGACGGCGAGGACCTTCACTTTGACCGACGCCGTGTTCGTCGAATAAATCGAATAAGCCGGGCGGGCGGTCGGGTCTAAAATGACGAACGTGCCGCCCTGCGAATACAGATTCGATTCCGCCGAACCGACGTTGAAAGTCGCCGCCGCCGGTTTGTCGAGCAGCTGCCCGTAAACGTCCTTGATTTTATTTTCGAGCGTGACTTTATAGGTCGTGCGCCCTTTTTTATAACCCTGAAAATAGATGAAATTGCCCGAGGGGTAAACGTTTAATCCTTCGACGGGCGGCTCGATTTTGATCTGCGATTTGTCGAAGGTCGCCGTGTCGATCGGGTTCGTAAACTGCATGTACCAGGCGTCCGCCGGCGCGCAGGTTTTGCTGCCCTGATAGTTGCACCAGCCGCCGACGAATTTCATCGCGCCGTAGGTGTTGAAGCTGTAAGCCTGATCTTTCGCGGTCGTCAAAGGTCCTTCCGCCGACGGCGTGCCCTTCGGGAAGTTGACGTAGATTCCGGAATCGCCGGGCAGCGCGTCCGCCGTCTGTCCTTCGTTCGTAACGGCGCGGAAAGCGAACCAGCGACCGGGCTGCGCCTGCTTCGCGTAGTAGGAAATCGAACCGTCCGCGTCGATTTCGGCCTGCGTCGCGAGCCGCACCTTCACGGGTTTGCCGCCCGCCAAAATCTGCATTTTGCTCAAAACCGCCTCCGGGTTGATCTGCTGGTCGAACGCGGCGAACATCAACGGGTCGCGTCGAGTGATTTGATTCTGCGGGACGAACGTTTCGACCTTCGGCGGCGGCGTCGTAAAAGTCCACGTCACGTCCTTCTGCAGAATCTGTCCGGTCGCGCTGCGCGTGCCCGCGGCGACGCGCGCCGTAAAGCGCGTCGCCATCGGGAAACGCTTCGCCGCGTCGAACATCAGGGTTTTCGTGCCGAGCCAGCGCCATTTGCCTTCCGTTTGCGGCGAAAGCTCGACCGGCGCGTAAGCGGCGGCTTGTTCCTGCGAAGTGACGGCGACCATCGGCTGCGAAAACGTCACCGACAGATCCGGCGCGAGCGGCACTTCGCCTTCCGGCGCGTAGCGGACGACTTCGAGCGGCAGTTTCGCCTGCTCGATGTTCGGCTGATCGCGCTGCTCGTCGGCCGGGAATTTGACCGGAACGGTCTTGCCGGTTTTCGGCGCGGGCAGCGTCCCGGCTCGTTTATTGAAATCCTTTTGATCGTCCGACTCGGGCTTGATTTCGGGCAGGCGTTTGAGCAGCGCGCCCGTATCGCTTTCCGAAAGCGGATTCGTCTCGGCGATCGCTTTCCTTTCGCGCGTTTCCGCGCCCTCTTCGCCTTCCGAGAGGCGAAACTGTAAACCATCGGGTGTATTCACGTTCATATTCGTCTTGACAGTCGTTTTTCCGCCGACCCTCTGGGCGTTCGCCGAAATTACAAAAGGCGCGATGATATTCAAATAAATGCCGACGAGCAGCAACCAAGAGATCGATTTTCTCATTCCGTTTTTATTCCTCTAAGCTTTTATCGAGTGAGCGCGTGAACCGCCGCGTTGCCGGTTCATCTTACTCTAAATTTATCTTTGAAACTAGCTTGCCGAAAGCCGGTTTCCCTTTCTGAACGCACGGCGCCCGAGAAACTTGCAGCGATTTTCGCGCGCCCGTCTATTTCGCCGCCCGCCGATTTGCTTTTTGTTAGCAACTAATCTAATTTTCCTGTTATACTGAAAGCGGAATTTGCAACTTTGCGGAAAAGGCTGTCGTACGGGTTTCCGGTCAATAAGTTCTTTTTAGCTAATTTTTAGGAGACGAGAGAGAGAAAAATGGGATTGTGGGCAAGAATTACAAGAATTTTCAGAGCGAGCACCGGCGCGGCGCTCGATAAGATGGAAAACCCGGAGCTGGTGCTGCAGCAGACCATCCGGGACATGCGCGACCGCGTGCCCGAACTCAACAACTCGGTGGCGCAGGTGATGGCGACCGAGCGCCTGCTGGCGAAACAAAAAGAAAACCTAGAAAAACAGGTCGTCGATCTGGATTCGAAAATCAAGGCGTCGGTCAAAATGAGCCGCGACGACATCGCCACCGCGTACATCGGTCAACTGCAGCAGGCGCAGATCGATCTCGAACGCACGAATATGCAGCACGAAAACGCGCAGCTCGCCTCCAAGCAAGCCTTAAAAGCGCGCGACAATTACGTGCTCAACATGAAAAAGCGCACGGCGGAAGCGATGCAGCTCATCAGCGCCGCGAAACAGGCGAAACTGCAGGAACAGCTCGCGCAGACGATGGAAACCTTCAACATCGGCGACGACGCTTCGACCTTCAACGAAATGCGCGAAAAAATCGACCGCCGCGTCGCCGCCGCCGAAGCCAAACTGCAGCTCGGCACCTCGTCGGTCGACAATCAGATGCAGGACATCGAACGCGAAGCGATGGACATTCAGCTGCAGGATAAATTACTGGAATACAAGCAGTCGATGGGACTTCTCGGAGCGGGATCGAACAATACGGGCAAACAGATTTCCGCCGGTTCGGGTACGACCAACGAAGAACAGAATGCCTAAGCGAATTCGGCTAAAAACAGGGAGCGAAAATAACAATTCAAATAAAGAAACGGGCGGCGAAACTTAGCGGGGTGTTTTAGCATCTACATTACTTATGGCTGATTTAGCGAAATATCAACAAGAATTCAATAGGTTTAATACGAAATACGTCAAGGAGGCGGTCAAAGAACCCGTCAACTTCTGGGGCTTGGCGGGTTTCGCCGTCGCCGCCGCTTACACCGGAAGCATCATCCCTCTGTTCATCGCCCTGCTTTTTGAAGCCGTTTACGTAATCGCGCTCCCGATGGTTCCGCAGTATCGTCAACTCGTCAACAATCGCGAAAAGGAACGCGCCCGCGCGCTCAACAAAGCGACCCGCGAAAAGCTCATCAAAAGTTTTACGCCGCGGGAACGCGAAGCCGTCGAATATCTGCGCTGGCAGAAAGATAAAATTTTAGAAAATTACCATAAATTCACCGGCGCGCGCGAATTGCCGACGAACCTCAAATCGCTCGAACAGCGCTGGGAAGATTTCGTCGATCTGCTCGACGTTTACAGAAGAAGAAAACAGCATTTGAAATCGATCAACCGGCAGGCGGTGCACAACCAGCTCGCGCAGGCGTTCCGCGCCGCCGAAAACGCGCCGGACGAAAAAACGCGCAGAATTCAGCAGACGAACGTCGAAATTTTGAAACGCCGCCTGGCGTCTTTCGACGAATTGGAAAGAAGCGTCAAATTGGTCGAAGGACAATTGCAGTCGATCGAAAACTTCTTCGGCTACCTGAACGACGAAATCGTCACGATGAGCACGCCCGAAAAATTCTCGCTGCTCGATTTCGAACAGCTTTCCGATTCGATCGCGATGACCAAACAGATGCTCGACGCGACCGCCGATTCGGTCGGTCAATTGGACGCCTACAACCGCGAAATGGGCAATTACGAGCTTTTGCCCGAAGCCAATAGATAAATTTTAGCCGCGAACAAACACGAACGGACACGAAAAGATTTTAATAATTTCGTGTCCGTTCGTGTTTGTTCGCGGCTTATTAACGCACGCCGATTTAAATCCTTTTGTCTCATGCTTGCCTCGCTTTCCCTTATCAATTAAAATTAACGATTTCAGAAGCTTCTGAAAAAAAGCAATTTTAAACAAACTATTTTATTTACAGGAAGATTTATAAAACTATGAAAAGAGTCGGTATTTTAGCGGGACGCGAGCAGACGTTTCCCGATTCGATTATCAAAAGCATTAACGAACGCGGCAACGGCGAGGTGGTCGCCGAAATGGTGAAAGTCGGCGGCATCCGTCTCGACCAGGAAAAGAAATACGACGTCATCATCGACCGCATTTCGCATGAGGTTCCCTATTACCGCGCGATGCTCAAACGCATGGCGCTCGAAGGCGCGTACATCATCAACAACCCGTTCTGGTGGTCGGCGGACGACAAATTCTTCAATTTCTCGTTAGCCGCGAAAATCGGCGTCGCGATCCCGAAAACCGTTTTGCTGCCGCAGCAGGATTACATCAAGGACATCACTTCGGAAAGCCTGCGCAACCTCGAATTCCCGATCGACTGGGAAGGCATCATCGAATACGTCGGCTTCCCGGCGTTCTTAAAACCGCACGACGGCGGCGGCTGGAAGAACGTTTCGAAGATCTGGAGCCTCGAAGAGCTCTGGCGCGAATACAACCAGTCGGGCACGCTCTGCATGACGCTGCAGGAAGGCATCGAGTACGACCAGTTCGTCCGCTGCTACTGCGTCGGCAAGGAAAAGGTGCTGATCATGCCGTACGATCCGTCGAAGCCGTACTTATCGGGCATGCAGTACGTCAACGTCGACGATTACCTGACGCCGGAACTGCACGCGCGCGTCGAGCGCGACTGCATCACGATCTGCGAAGCCTTAGGCTACGATCTCAACACGATCGAATTCGCGATCAAGGACGGCATTCCTTACGCGATCGACTTCATGAACCCGGCGCCCGACGCCGAACTCGCCTCGGTCGGCGAATTCAACCACAACTGGATCGTGAGCGCGATGACCGATCTGATTTTCAAACGGCTCGAAGAAGGTTTTGAAGCGCCCGAATACCGCTGGTCGGCGATGCTGAGCGCGCCGGCGCCGAAAGCCGCGCCCGCGCCGAAAGCGAAAGCGCCGAAAGCCGCGAAACCGAAAACGACCGAGCCCAGGCCGACCAAAACCAAAAAGGCCGGCAACATCGAGTAGTTTTTAATCGCCGAATTGAATTACCGATCAAACGCGGGCAGCAACGCCCGCGTTTTTTGATGCCTGCTTTAAACGCGCTGCAACCGCCGAATTTTGCGGCCCCGGAAAGGGCGCGACTCGATCAATGATGCCGATCACGCGACCGTTTTTAACGGTTTCCGAAATTTTATTTCTTAAAATATCTTGGCAAGCTCGAAAATTAGGCGTATCATCGCGGTTGAAAACTAAAAATCAGGAAGGCTCGGTTATGAATTCTGATTCCGCAATGAATTCGAATGATTTCGGGGATTCACGGACGGTCGAGATTTTGCGCGGCATACAGCAGCGGCTGGCGAACGCGTGGGTCGAGGGCGACCGCGCGTTTATCGAACAGACACTCGCCGACGATTGGAGCGTCACGGATTTGTCGGGACGCGTGATGACGAAAGCCGAAGTTCTGGAGGAGGGTTTCGGCTCGAACGCGCGGCGCGTCGTTTCGGCGCGGATCACCGACATCAGGGTGCGCGCTTTCGGCGATTGGGCGATCGTCACGGGCAGAACCGAGGCGGCGGGCGAATACCGCGGCAAAACGATGGAAGTCGCTTTGCGCTTTACCGACGTTTTTGCGCTGCGCGACGGACGCTGGCAGGCGCTGGTTTCGCAGGCGACGCTGCTTCAGTAATAAGCTTCGCGCTCTGGGCCGAGGCCGCCGGATTCGATTCTTCGAACCCGAAAATCGGCGAATCTTTTATAAAATCGGAACGGGCTTCGAGCCGCGTGTTTTATGATGACGAACGAACAACGAAACGATTTACGAGCCGCGCTGAAGGCGGTTCATGACCGCGTGCACGAACTTTACCCGCGCGGGTCGGAGGACGCGCCGGCGGATCGAAAAAGTTTGCGCAATCAGCTGCTGGTCGTCGATCTTGCGGTTCACCTGGCGGACGAGATCGTGTCGGCGTCCGCGCCCGACATCGAAAAAATAGTCGAGCGCACGGCGAATCTGCTTTTCGCCGCCCGCCTCGTCGCGCCCGAACGCGGGCTCGGCGAAGCGGCGGAGCGACTGCTCGAACAGTTGAGCGCAGTTGACCGAGCCGGCTGAAAGTCGGCCGAGTCGTTTAACCCGCCCGATTCATTCGACCTCGGCCGACCTTTCAAACGTGCCTTAAAAAGTGCCGCGATTCGCGCTCCGCGATTCGGGAACCGATCGACAAGGAAGCGCGCGGTCCGAAGAAAATCGCCGATGAGGTTTTCAAGCGGCTCGTTGAGCGGCGAAGGCCAAGCGCCGCAACTCGAACTCCGTCGATCCGACGGCGGCGAGCAGCCCGATTTTCTTCCATACGCGCGCTTTGTTATAATTTGGTCGATTTCAGCAAAGATTTTGTAAACCATGAAAACAAAGGAGTAAATTATGGCAGGCGCTAAATTGGTCGTGTTGTATCCCTATCCGGCGGACGCCGAGGCGTTCGAGAAAGAATACACGCGGGAGCATGTTCCGATGGTTAATAACGAGGCGATGCCCGGCATTACCAAATTCGTCGAAACGAAACTGATCGGAACCGTGGACGGCAGCCCGCCGCCGTTTTACCGGATCGCCGAGCTGCATTTTCCGTCGCTCGAAGCGTTGAAAACCGCCGCGGCGAGCGAGGGCGCGCAAACGGCGGTCCAGCACGCCATCGACATTTCGACCGGCGGATTGCCGCTCTTTCTGGTCGCCGAAGAAAAGTCGACCGAGTTTTGAGAAATCGATCGGGCTACGCCCGCCGGCTAACCGACCGGCCTTATTCTTCTTCCTCGATCAGTTCGTAGGGAATGCGTTCGGAAAAAAGATTGAGGCTCAGCAGCAAGCCGGTCCAGATCAAAAGCGCGACCGACGAAACCGCCCAGCCGACGTTCGAAATCAAATTTTCGTCGAGCGTGATGCCGACGAGGATCGCCGGAAGCCCGACGATTGCGATTTTCAGCGCGGTCTTTTTTGAGCGTTCGAGCGTTTCGAGCAGATTGATGCGGCTGATTTCCATTTCCATGTACTCTTCGTCGTCGTTCAGGTGCAGAAAATAATCCGCCTCGCTCTGCGTCCAGCGGCGCAGCGCCGGCGTTTCCGCCAAACGGTTGGCGGCGAGAAAGTTATGGATGACGTGCGCGATCTTGCCCTCGCGCAGCGAGATTTCCGCCATGCCGCGCACGGCGCGAAAATTTTCTTCGGTTTGGTCGATCGATTTTTGAAAAACGGCGCGCGCTCGCTGCCAGTCGCCGAATTGAAAATAACTTTCGCCGAGCCGCGCGAGCAGTTCCCGATCTTTGCGGGCGCGTTTTTCCGCGAGCCGCATCATCGCGAGCGAACGGCGGTAAAGCTTCTCGTCGCGTTCGGAGCCGGCAAAGGAATTCAGGCAGCGCGCCGCTTCGAACAATAACCACGCGTCCTGCGGATGAATCAGCAGTGCGCGGCGAAAAGCTTCGAGCGCCTGCAGAAGATGCCCGGATAGCCGCAGCTCGTTCGCCAGGCGGCGCAGATACCGGGCTTTTTCGATTTGCGCGGGACTCGTCGTTTTTTGAAAATCGTCGGCGGATTTGCCGCGCGCCGGCGTCTGCCGCGGGCTCAGGGAATCCTCCAGAACATCGGCCGAAGGAATATGCTCGAATTCCGCTTTCATCAGGATTTCTTTCGGCTCGCTCAGGTAATCACGCAGTTCGAGCGAACGGTTGTCGAGCACGTTTTCCGGAACGCGGGGAAAGATTTGATGAATCATCTGACGGTATTCTTCGCCGCCCGACGCGAACACGAACTTTAGATCGTTGCCGCTGACGGTCGTGCGGTAGCGGTAAAAAACGTTGCCGCCGCGTTTGAGGGCGCGCATCGCCTGCGTTTCGATCTGTTCAATGTCGGAAATCTTCAGCCGGTCGTGAAAGCCGCCCAGATAAGCCCAGGCGCGCGGCAGAATGCCGGTGCGGCGCAAACGCTTGCCGTCGAACGCGACGCGGTCGGTCACGGCGAGCGCCGGCAGAACGACCGCGCAGAAAATCAGCAAAACGCTCGCCCAGAAATCTTTTTCGAGATAAACCAGCAGCGCCGAAAAAAATACGCCGAGCAGCAGCGCGACCAAATAACCGTGCGGCGAAACTCGTATGCTCGCCGTTTTCTCTTTGAAAAAGCCCGTTGCGGCGACGGTGTTTTCCGCGTTTGCCAGATTTCTCAAATTTCTAAACCCCTTACCTTTTTTTCTTTATCTTACTATAAATCGCGAATCGGGTGTAAATTTCCTGAAATTTTACCGCCGCCGTCGGCGGATTTGCGGTTCCAATGCGCGTCCGTTGCGCACGGCAACGAAAAAAGCGGTCTGTTTTCGAAAACAGACCGCTTTGATGAACGATGCTTTAACTTACGCTTACTGAATTCCGATCGGCAGGCTTCCGCCGCCGCCGAACGGCGAATCGATCTGCGGCTCGGGAATCTCTTTCGCTTTGTCCGGCGCGAGTTCTTCGACTTTCGCCTTCGCTTCGCGCGCGGTCGCCGAAAGCGGCATGGGTTTGCCGTCCGGATCCTTCGCTTCGCTCGCCGCTTTCGCGATATTGAAATACGCGTTCACGGCGTCGTCCTTTTTACCCTGTTTTTCGAGCAGTTTGGCGAGCTCGAAATTGATCGTGTCCCTGGCGATCACCGCATTGTCGTTGGCGGCGAGCTGCTGGTAAAGCGCAGCCGCTTCGTCGAGTTTGCCGTCGCCCGCCTTGACCTGCGCGAGCGCGAATTTCGAAAGCGTGCCGACTTCGCCGCTCGATTTCGCTAAATTTTCGAGTTCGGCAGTCGCCGCTCCGCGGTCGAGCGAAAGCTTGTTGACCGCGACGAAATATTTGGCTTTTTCGCCGACGTCGCCGCCGAAGTCATCGGCGACCGTTTGAAATTCTTTGACCGCGGCTTCGGCGCGTTCCTTTTCGGTTTTGAAGGTCCTGATGGTCGAACCGGCCGGCACCGGCGAATCGGTGACGATCGCCTGCGAGGTTTCGATCGCTCTGCCGAGCGCGGCTTGCGCTTTAGCCTCGGAGCTGCGATTCCACAGATAGAAAATCCCGACTAAAACCAGCAGCACCGCCGCCGCCGCGATCGCGTAAAGCACGGTTTTGCCTCTGCCTTCAAGGGTTTTGCTGACGTCTTCGACGCCCCGGGTGACGGTCGACTGAAAAGCGTCTTGATACTGAACTTTTTCCTTCGGCGCCTCGACGGGAACCGCGGCGGCTTCGGGAACTCTCTTTTTTCTTGCCATCTGATTAAAAAAATTGCAATCTTTTGGATGCTGATTCGTTATATAATTGTCTGTTTGATTTTTTCAGGAATTTTTCCAAAAGAGTTAATTTATCTTAAAACTTCGGTGAGAGCAAGTAAGTTCCGAGGAAAAGCCCGCGATGAAAAGTCAAAACGAACAGTAAAAGCGAACTTTTATGACGATTTTTAATTTTTCGAAAAAAAATCACTTTTTCCGGGAACAAATCGTTTTTCCGGGTGTCTAATCAAGCAGTTCGCAACATTTCGGGCGGATGAGCAAGTTGAAATACTCTTTCAGAGGGACGGGGAAAAAGCGAGCGATGTTCTTCAGCAAGTCAATCGCAATCGATAATGAAGAGTTGGGAAATGTTGCACTGGCGACAAACTCCGGTCTTGCTTTCTCGTCGACCGAAACGGAATTTATTGAAAGATTGAAAGCGGGCGACGCGAACGCTTTCGACGTGCTGGCGAACCGTTATGCCGCGGATATTTACGGCTTATTGTTTCGCCTGACGCAGGACGCCGAGGAAGCGCGCGATCTGACGCAGGAAACCTTTCTGTCGGCGCTCAAAGCGATTTCGAAATTCCGCGGCGAAGCGGATTTGAAAACCTGGCTGTTCCGGATCGCGATCAACGAATCGCGAAATCGTTTTCGCTGGTGGAAACGCCGCCGGCGCGACGTGACGATCTCGCTCGACGTGACGATCGGCGAAAGCGAAACGCCCTTGTCGGAAACGTTTTCGTCCGACGCGCCGAGTCCGGAAGAGAGAACTTTGCGCGGCGAGCGCGAAAGGCTTCTGCGGGGAGCGCTCGAGGAATTACCCGACATTTTTCGCGAAGCCGTCGTGTTATGCGACATCGAAGGCTTCACGTACGAAGAAATCGCGCAGACTTTGGAAGTCAGCATCGGGACGGTCAAATCCCGAATCGCCCGCGGGCGCGACGAATTGCGTCGCAAATTGGATGGTATTTGATAATTAGTCGGTGGTTAGCGGTCAGCAGTCGGTGGTCAGAAAAGAATTTTTCTACTGAGCGCCGACCACCGGCCGATCCCTGACAAAAAGAGTGAATAACTGACTCGCCCCGGTTTTATTAGACGTATCGGTGCCAACGTAAGGTCAAAGGAAAACGAATGTTTTTCGGGCGGGTCTGAAAGGAAAAAGCGATTTTCGGTTTTGGTAATATTTGAAAAAACCAGCAACAAAACCGATATTTACCGAAAACGCGAAAATTGCCGCTTTTTTCGGTTTCGCCGGGAAACAACCGTTGTTTTTCGTCACAGAAAAACGCCGGGGTCAGTCAGTTATTCACTCGCAAATTGGTATTCGGTATTTGGTTTTTGGTTTTGGATTTTTTCAAAAGCCCAAAACCAAAAGCCCAAAACCAAATTAAAATGATGAAATGCGAAAATTTAAAATTTAATTTGTCGCTTTACATAGACAATATCCTGACGGACGAGGAACGCGCCGCGGTCGACGCGCATCTGGCGCAATGCCCTTTGTGCCGTCAAAAGCTCGACGATTTCGCGGCGCTGCGGCAAAGCCTGCGCCGAATTTCGCAAGTGCCGGCGATGCCGAAAGACCTGCTCGCGTCGGTCAAAACCGCCGTGCGGACGGAACTCGCGCCCGCCGCGCCGCAGAAAAAATCTTATTTTTCGAAAAGCTTCCGCGAATTTTTGCAGATGCGCGTGATGCCGTTGACGGTCGGCACCGCCGCGTCTTTGTTTTTCGGCTTTTCGCTGCTCTGGATCCTGCTTTCGAGCGCGCACCGGCAAACGCCGAACGACACCTATATCGCGACGACGCAGGTTCCGGTGATCGTTCCCGGAATACCGCAGAACGAGGGCGAAATCACCGCCGCCGACATCGTCGCGCAGCGCGGGCTCGTGTCGAGCGAGTCGCCGAGCATCAATCCGCAGGGCGCCCTGCTCGCGATGACGCAATCGCTCGTGAGCCGCAATATCAAAGAAGACGAGGTCGTCGTCGTCGCGGACGTTTCCAAAGACGGGCTCGCCGAGATCGAGGAAGTCGTCGAACCGCTCGACGACCAGAACACGGTCTATGAGCTCGAAAAGGCGATGCAGCAAAATTCGTCGGACGCGCCGTTCGTGCCCGCATTTTTGGACCGCCGCGCCGATTCCGTAAGGGTCGTTCTGAAAATTCAGCGCGTCGACGTCAAAACTTCCCTGCCCCGAGTCAAGCGAAAATAAAGCACGATCGTTTTGCTGAAACGTCCTCACCTTCTCCTTTATTTCATTTCGAATATTTGAAAGTTGGCGGCCGCGCGATTTTTTGCCGTTAAATTTCATTCGACCGCATCCGGTTTGCTCAGCCCGTCGAAAATTGTTATAGCTAGACTAAGAGGTGAACACAGGGATGAGCGAACAAAACACTTTCGATTTCGATTTTCAGGAAATAGTCAAAAATTTGGAAAAAGGCGCGACGGAATTTTTCGAAACCGTTACCGACGCGTTCGTCGGCAAGGCGGAGACCTTACGCGACGGCACGGAACTCGACCGCGTGGAGCTGCCGCGCGATTTGTACGCGCACGCCGGCGCGCAGACCGAATGGTGGTACTACACCGGGCACGGCGAAACGACCTCCGGCAAGCGGTTCGGATTCGAGCTCGTCTTTTTCAAACGGCGCACGGATTTGGATAAATTCAGCCTGGTGCCGCTAAGGGTTTTCGGCAACCCGTTGTTTTTCGCGCACTTCGCGATCACCGATCTCGAAGAAAAGAAATTCCGCTACGCGCACCGCAAATCGGCGAACGGATTTTTCGATCACCCGGCGTCGGCGTCCGAGACGCATTTTCATCTGCGGCTCGGCGATTGGTCGCTGCGCGAATCGCACGGCGCGCACATCCTGCGCGCGACCGCGAGCAACGTCGTCTTCGAAGCCGATTTGAAACCGACCAAGCCGCCGGTTCTGAACGGCAAAGGCGGCGACGGCGTGTCCTTTAAGGACGAGGGCGAAGCGTCGCGTTATTTTTCGTACACGCGCATGGAAATGGAAGGCGATCTGATCTGTAACGGCGAAACCGAGCATTTTAAGGGTTCGGCGTGGATGGACCGCGAATTCGGGACGTGGACGCCGACCGAAAATCAAAAGGGCTGGGACTGGTTTTCGATTCAGCTCGACAACGACTGCGAGCTGATGTGCTACCAGCTGCGCGACAGCGAAGGCCAGGCGTCCGGCTTTTCGAGCGGCACGTACGTCAACGAGCGCGGCGAATTCGAGCATTTAACGCACGAAGATTTTTCGATCGAGCCGACCGGCTACTGGAAATCGCCGCGCACGAACGCGACTTACCCGAGCGGTTGGCGCGTGAAAGCGCCGAAGATGGGCCTGGATTTAACGATCGCGCCGGTCATTCAGGATCAGGAACTGGACACGCGCGGCACGACGATGATCGTTTACTGGGAAGGCGCGTGCGAAGTCGCCGGCAAAGCGGGCGAAGCGGACGTCGAAGGGCGCGCCTACGTCGAACTCGTCGGCTACGACCGCTCGCACGATCAGCCGAATCTCGCGTATTTTCTGATGGGCAATCAATTCGAATTTCCCGCGCGCTCGATTTTCGGGTAGAAACCCAAAAAGCGAAATCAGCCACGAAAAAACAGGAATTTTCACGAAAAATTAATTCAAAGATCTTTCGTGTTCTTTCGTGTTTGTTCGTGGCTGATTTTTCTTATTTCGCTTTGTCGATTTCCGCGCGCAGTTTTTCGGCGAGCGCCTCGTCCACCCCGCTCAATAAACTTAACTGCTCGCGCGCTTTCGGTTTGTCTTTATTGATCAGGTAAGTGTAGCCGAGCGCGTAACGCGCGCGGGCGAAACGCGGCGCAAGCTGCAGGCATTTGGTATAAGCGGCGATCGCTTCGCGGTCGTTGCCGACGGCGAAATAAGCGTTGCCGAGCAGGTAGAAGCCGTCCGAATAATCCGAGCGTTCCCTCGTGTATTTCAGCAAGCCCTCGACCGCTTTATTGTAAGCATCGGCCGCGTTCGCGGTCTGCTTCATGAATTCGTAGGCGCGTGCCAGATAGAGATACGTTTCGCCGTCGCCCGGATTTTTCTGCAGCGCGTTTTTGCAGGTCGCGATCGCCTGCAAATAATCTTTCGCGTCGTTGTAGGCGCGGCACAGATTCGTGTAGCCCATATACTGGTCGGGCGCGAGCAGGACGGCGCTTTTGCCCGCGATGATCGCGTCCTGCGGTCGGTCGGCGAGGCTGTAATACCACGTCAGACTAGTGTAAAGCCCGGCGTCCTGGGGAAACTGGCGGAGCCCGCGGCGCGTCACCTCGATGGCTTTGTCGAACTCGTTGCGGCTCCGGTGGATGTCCGAAAGCACGGCGTAAGCGGCGTAAAGGTCGGGTTTGACGTCGATCGCGCGCTTGTAGAATTCGGCCGCCTCGTCGGTTTTTTTCTGTTTGTAAAGCGAGTCGGCAACGTAAAAACTGCTTTCGCCGACGTATTTGGTCTTTCTTTTCAGGGCTTCGAGCGCCGCCGCGCCCTGATTGACCGGATCGTTGAGATTGGCGTAACTGAGCGCGAGAAAATAAGGCAGATCGGAATTGTTCTGGTCGATTTCGGAAGCCTTTTTGTAATTGGCCGCCGCGTCGCTGTAGGATTCCTTCATCCGGTAAATATCGCCCAAAGCGATCAAATAAGTCGCGTTGTTCGGGTCGAGCTGCGCGGCGACCTGGGCGTCTTTCAGCGCGGCGTCATAGTTTTTCGCCTGAAAATTCAGATACCATCGAAGCTTGAAAATTTCCAGCGGCTTGTCGAAGCCCTGCGTTTCCGCCTGATTCAGATCGTTGATCGACTGGTCGTATTCGTTGAGATTGTAATGCGCGTAGCCTTTCCAGAAATACGCGGCGGGAAAAGTCGGCAAAACCGCGATCGCCTCCGAATATTTGGTGATCGCGTTGCGGTAATCTTTCTGGTTGTAAAGCTGGTCGCCCTGTTTGGCGAGCTTACGAGCCTTTTCGATATCTTTTTTCTTCTGCGCCGAAACCTCGGCGGTCAAAGAAAAGACCGATAACAAAAACATTAAATAGATAAACAAATTTAAATATTTCGTTCTTCTCATTGTTCTGCTCCAAAACTATTGCGGAATGTCTCGGGTTCCTCTCAGTGTCGGTTTCGTTTCGGGTCGCGGCGTCGCCGGTCTCGGCGTATTCGTGACGGGCCGCGGCGTGTTGACGGTGCGGGTCGGCTGCGTGACCGGCGTTTGCGGCGCCGTTACGACCGGCCTGGTCGGAGACGGCACCGGCGTCGCGGCGTTGACCGCCGAATTATCGGAATCGGTATTCGCCACGCTCGCCGAATTCGAAGTGTTGCCCGTTTCGGTGTTTGCCTGTTCGGGCGTCGGTTCCGGCGTCGGCGACAGCGAAGGCGCCGGCGTCGGCGTCGCGGTATTCGCGATCGGCGGAGCGCTTTGCTGATTCATCATGTACCAGGCGATTCCGCCGCCGGCCGCCGCCAGGATCACGAGCCCGAACAGCGCGCCGAGCACGCCGAACAATAAGCCCTTCGATTTTTTCTTTTCCGCCGTTTTCGGCTGAACCGCCGGCGCGGCCTTCGCCTTCGGCTGCGAATCGAATTGCTGCGGCACGGTTTGCGGAAAACCGCTGTTGCCGGCCGGCGCGAAGCTTTCATTCGCCGGCGGACTGACATGGCCGACGGGCGCGAAATTCTCCGCCGGCCCGGTCGCATCGAACGCCGAAACCGCCTGCGTTTTCATCAGGTCGACATCCGCCGGCTGGCTTTTGCCGCCGATCAACGGAATCGTTTTATCGCCCGTGAAATTCGGCGTCGAAGCAGGATATTTATCGTCCGGTTGCGCGCCGTAACCGACGCTTTCCGAACTTTTCGGCGTCGCGCCGTGGTCGTTCTGCAGGTATTCGGCCGCGCCGAAGTCGCTGCCCATGATTTCGGTTTGGATGCCGGATTGTTTCGGCGACACCTCGGCGATCGGCATGACTTCGGTCTTTTCGCCGAGCTTTGTCGGCAGCGCGGCGACGTCTTCCGGCACTTCCCCGATTTTCAGCGTCGCGTCGAAATTCGGAACCGGTTCGCTCTTGTCCGTCTTCGAAAGGGCTTCGGCGCCCGCGCCGCCGACCATGCCGAACGGAATCGTCTGCGCGCCCATCGCTTCTTTCGACGCGGTTTGCTGATCGAAAACCGGCGCGGAAAACTGTTCGGTTTTGTCGTTGGCGAACGACGAAGTCTGCGTCGCCGGAGCCGCCGTTGCGGGCTCTTCGGTCGCGACGAACGCGACCGTTTTTTCCGCCATTTGGCTTTGCATCTGCGCGTAGGTTTCGCGCAAGACGCGCTGCATTTCGCGCGCGTCGGTAAAGCGCTGATCCTGACTGATCGACATGCCCTTGAGGACGACGTTCGAAATCGATTGCGGGATTTCGTGGTTGACCTCGTTGATCGGCGCGATCGGGTCGGCTTTGCCGCTTAAAAGAAAATCGGCGCGCGAGAGCGCGTCGGGCGGCACGACGTTCGTCAGCAGCTGGTAAAGCGTCGCCGACAGCGAGTAAATGTCCGAGCGCGGGTTCGTTCCCGTGCCGCGAATCTGTTCCATCGGCGCGTAATGCGGCGTGTAGCCGACGACGCTGCCCGTACTGCCGCCGCTGCCGCTCGCGAGCGTTTGCCCGGTCGAATTTTTCGAAAGCCCGAAATCGAGCAGCACGATGTTATTGTCGTCGGTCAGTTTCAGATTCTGCGGCTTGATGTCGCGGTGGATGATCGGCGGCTCGTGGGAATGCAGGTAAGCGAGCGCGTCGAGCAATTGGTCAGCCCAGAATAATACCCACGACAGCGGAAACGGTTTCTGCGTCGCCGTCAGACGCTTCGCCAGATCGTCGCCCGAAATATGCTCCATCACCAGAAACTGATTGTCGTGCTCGATGAAATGGTCGCTGACCTTCGGCAGCGCCGGATGACGAAGCCGCGCGAGCGTGCGTGCTTCGCGTTCGAACGCGTCGCCGAGCTGCGAATCATCGCGGTGCAGAGTCCGTTTGAGCGCGACGGCGCTGCCGAGACGCTGGTCGACCGCGAGGTAGACTTCGCCCATGCCGCCCTTGCCGATCAGATGCACGATCAGGTAGCGGTTTTGCAGTAAAGTGTTCGGTGCTAAAGGTTTCATTCTCGTTTGTCGTCGGTGTGCGTTTCTAAAACTCGTTAATTATATCCGATTTCGCCGAAAAATCATTGCCCGACGCACAATAATTAACCGCCCGCGAGCAATTTTTCGGGCGGAAGCAGAGCCGCCTGCCCTTTATGCTGCCAGCAGCGACCGCCGCCGCGCACGCGCCGCGAACAGGGCGTGCCTTTTTTGGTCGGCGCGCCGCAGAAATAAACCGCTTCGTGCGCGGCGGTCGACGCCGTTTGCTTGGCCGGCAAACGGTTTGCCGAATCCGGCGGCGACGGCGCGTTACGAGGCGCGTTCGCGGCCGCCGCATTTGAATTCGGACTAATTGACGACGCGTTTTTGACAGCATTTTTGCCGGCGTTCGAATTGTTCGGCGAGATTTGCCGCGCCGCGTTGAGCGGCTTTTCCGCGCCGCGCCAGAAGCTTCCGATCCCGAAAACTCCGCAAACCGCGAGCAGCAAGCCGAGGACTTTCGGCGCGCTCCGCTGCAGCACGAAATCATGTTTACAAACATCGCAAAACCGCCGGCTGTCGGTTATTGAAGGGTTCGGGCGCTCGATTTTTTCTCCGCAATTACAGCAATACTTTGGGTTATAAAACATCTCGTTTTCCTCTGATTGCCTTACGGAGCAGAAAGATAAACTATGATTTTTTATTTTTCATTCGTCTCGCTTTCTGTAGGTCGAAAGCATTATAAACCATTACCCGGAGATTGTTAAGATTTTTTTGAAACAAAGCCCGATGCAACCGCGTTTCGGAAAAGAGCGTCTGATTAGGTAATATTCTGCTATGAAATATTCGAAAGTTTTCATATTTTTTTCATTTCTGCTTTTGAGTTTTTTCAACGCGGCGGCGCAGACGGACGATGACCCGATTAAGGTCGATACGGCGGTCGTTCGCCTGAACGTCGGCGTCGCCGACCGCAAAGGTCGCCCGATCACTGACTTGACGCGCGAAAATTTCACGATCTTCGAAGACGGCATCAAGCAGAACATCCAGCGTTTCGAGCCGGTCGCCGCGCCGTTTTCGGTCGTCATGATTCTCGATATGTCCGGCTCGACCCTGGGTTTTCGCGAAACGATCCGGCAGTCGGCTTTTCGCTTCGTCGACGCGCTCGCGCCGGAAGACCGCGTCGCCGTCATCGAGTTTTACGACAAAGTCAATCTTCGCAACGACTTTACGACCGATCGCAAGATCATCGGCAACTCGATCGCGGTCGCCAACGGACGCGGCAAAACGCAGCTTTACAAAGCCCTCGATCTGGCGCTCAACAAGCTCGCCGGCGAGGGCAAACGCCGCAAGGCGATCATCGTGCTGACCGACGGCGTCGACACGGCGCTGCGCGACACCGACCGCGATATTCTGCAGAAAATCGGCGAGCAGGACATACTGACCGCGATCAAGCCGGAAACGAACGACAATCTGAACCGCGTGCTCAACCAGGCCGACGTGCAGGGCGTGACGATTTATCCGCTCGCGCTGCCGACCGGCGATCCGGCGAAGCTCGCCGACCCGACGCCGATTCAGGTCGCGATGTACAACGCGGCGCGTTCGCGTCTGAAAATTTTAGCCGACCGCACGGGCGGAACCTTGAACGCGATCAACCGCCTCGAGGAAATGGGCAGGCTTTACGCGTCGGTCGCCGCCGAACTGCGCACGCTCTACACGATCGAATACCAATCGACCAACGAAAAACGCGACGGCAAATGGCGCGAGATCAAAATCGAAGTCAGCAACGCCGAGCTCATCTCGAAAACCAGACAAGGATATTTCGCGAAGTGAAGTTGACCGGTTTGATCGCGGTCAGCCGGGTTAAAACCTAAAAAAACCGGCCGACACAGCCGGCTTCCGGTCAACTTCATATTTCCCGACTTGACAGAAAAGCGGAACATTTCGTAGTCTAAGTATTCGCTTTTGCGCACCCGTAGCTCAGCTGGATAGAGTGCTTGACTACGAATCAAGAGGTCCCATGTTCGAATCATGGCGGGTGTATTAAAAAGGGCTTTTAGAAATATCTAAGAGCCTTTTTTCATTATTTTTCCTTCTATTATTCCCGCCCGTATTTTTTCCTCAGTTTTACCCGTTACTTTATCGTTCGCGGTTTTATTGTTTCGAAGATTTCGTTTTTGCGGCGCGGCTTGGAAATAAATGCGGATTAGAGCCTTTTGTCGGCTTTTTTCTTTGATTAAGATCATCACCTCATCTACAATCAGTCTGTTTTCCATTTTATCCCGTCAAAGATTTTATTTTTTTGTAAATCGAGTCCGATGCTTGAAGCTAATGACGAACTTGGACGCTACCGTATTCAATACTCGCTCGCCGTGGGCGGGATGGGCGAAGTTTACCTCGCGGAAGACCGGCAGCTCGAACGCAAAGTCGCGCTCAAAATTCTGCCCGCCGAAGTCGCGCAGAATGCCGAACGGATGCAGCGCTTTATTCGCGAAGCCAAGACGGCTTCGGCTTTGAACCATCCGAATATCGCGCACATCTACGAAATCGGCGAAGAGAAGGGCGTTCATTTCATCGCCATGGAGTTCATCGAGGGCAAGTCCCTGCACGCGAAAATCCACGCCGAGCGGGCTGAATTGAAAGAACTGCTGAAATACTTTCTGCAGATCGCCGAAGGGCTCGCGAAAGCCCACGCCGCCGGAATCGTGCACCGCGATCTGAAGCCCGACAACATCATGATTTCGACGGACGGATACGCGAAGATTCTGGATTTCGGGCTCGCCAAGCTCGTCGAACCGCGAAATCCCCAGAGCGCCGATTCGGGTAATTTAAACGACGCCGCGACTGAGATTTTCCCGCAGCCGCTTTCGGCGCCCGGCATCATTATGGGAACGGCCGGGTATATGTCGCCCGAACAGGCGCAGGGAAAGCGCGACATCGATCAACGCTCGGACGTTTTTTCCTTCGGCTGCATTTTATATGAAGCCGTTACCCTGCGGCAGCCGTTCGCCGGCGAAACGATAATCGATTCGCTGCACAAGATCGTTTATTCGCAGCCCGCCCCGATCACGGAGTTCAACCCGGCGGCGCCGGCGGATTTGCAGCGCGTCGTGCGCCGCTGCCTTCAGAAAAACCCCGACGATCGCTACCAGACGATCAAAGACGCGGCGATCGAACTCAGAGAACTTCAGCACGAAATAAAGAGCGCCGCGCAGGACGCGCATCCGGCCGCCGCGCGGACGACAGCCGATTCGCACGGCGCGAAAAATGAGGGCTTGACCAGTGCGGGCGGCCGAAAAACGGTCGCGCTGAGCAGCGACCGGGTCATTCACACGACGTCCAGCGCCGAATACTTGGTTAATGAGATCAAACAGCACAAGACGGGCGTTTTCGTCGCTTTCGCGCTGCTCGCGGTTTTGACGGGTCTCGGCTTCGCGGCGTACAAGTTCTACTCCTCGCGCGCCTCCTCGAACGTTTCCCCCTCCGTCATGCGGACGCTGCCGCTGACCAGTTCGCCGGAAATCGAGCGCAATCCCGCTTTATCGCCGGACGGCAAGCAGCTCGCTTTCGCCTGGACGGGCGAAGGACACGATAATTACGACATTTACGTCAAGATCGTCGACGCCGGAACGCCGCTGCGACTGACGACCAGCCCCGAAGCCGAGATGAGCCCCGCCTGGTCGCCCGACAGCCGGTTTATCGCTTTTCTGCGCGGCACCGGCGAAAACAAGGGTTTTTATATCGTTCCGGCGCTCGGCGGAGCCGAACGTAAAATAGCCGACGCCTACGGCCGGAACGGCGCGACCGCCCAACCGCAGGCGCTCGACTGGTCGCCGGACGGAAAGACCCTGGCGGTCGTCGATAAAATCTCGGAAGACGCTCCGTGGAGCGTTTTTCTCGTTTCGATCGAGACCGGGGAAAAGCGCCAGCTGACCGTGCCGCCGGTCGGATACGCCGGCGATTTGCTGATCGCGTTTTCGCCGGACGGCCGGCAACTGGCGTTCGTGCGGCGGGTCGAAGCCGGCGTCAGCGATATTTACCTGATCCCGGCGGAAGGCGGCGAGCCCGCGCCGGTGACGCGCGACGCGTTAACGGTCAGAGGCCTGGACTGGACGGGCGACGGCGAGCGGATCGTGTTTTCCTCGGAGCGTTCGGGCGGCTACGCCACGCTCTGGACGGTGCCCGCCGACGGCGCCGCCGCGCCCGCGCCGGTTGCCGGCACCGGTGAAAATACCGCCGAATTGTCCGTTTCCCTGCAGGGAAACCGCCTGGCTTACGCGCAGCTTTCGGCCGACACGAATCTTTGGCGCGTCGCGATTCCGGACGGCGCCGACAAGGGGCCGCCCAAAACGAATCCGCCCGCGAAATTCATTTCTTCCACTCGGATGGAGGAAGATCCGCGGTACTCGCCGGACGGAAAGCGAATCGCTTTCAGTTCGAATCGTTCGGGAAGTTTCGAGATTTGGGTCGCCAACGGCGACGGTCAAAATCCGGTGCAACTGACGAATTTTAACAGTTCGGCGGTGTCGGGCAGCCCGAGCTGGTCGCCCGACGGAAGATTTATCGCCTTCGACTCGCGGGCGGAAGGAAACGCCGATATTTACGTCGTTAATGCCGACGGCGGCAGTCCGCGCCGCCTGACGACCGGCGCCTCGGAAGACGCGGTGCCGAGCTGGTCGAGGGACGGCCGCTTTCTTTATTTCGCTTCGAAACGGACCGCCCGGTTCGAAATTTGGAAAATGCCGGCGACCGGCGGCGAGGCCGTGCAGGTCACGCACGACGGCGGATTCATTTCTTCCGAATCGACGGACGGGCGCGTTCTATATTTCACCAAAGGTCGTTCCGACACGAGCCTTTGGAGCCTCGCCGCGGAAGGCGGCGCCGAAAATAAAGTGATCGAAAACAATGTCGGCCGAAGCTGGACGGTAACCGAGCAAGGGATTTATTTCCTCGCGAGCGGCGGGCGAAATTCGGAGCCCTTCACGATCGAGTTTTACGATTTCGGCAAGCGGCAAGTGACTCGTTTGGCGGCGGTCGAAAAACCGAGCCCGGTTTTTGCCGTCAACGTCGCCGCCGTCTCGCCCGACCGGCGCTGGATGATATACGCGCAGCGCGATCAGCTCGATTACGACGTCATCCTCATCGAAAATTTCAATTAAACCGCGACGCCGGGAAGGTGATTTCGGTTCCGCTCTGCCGAAATGCCGCTCAAACGCCCGTTTATGTCGCGAGCGAAACCGCTAAAAAGGAAGTCTCGAAACCGACGCTTTTCCATTTAAACGCTAAGAAGATCGACGGTCTCGCAAACGCCCGCGCGGCGGTTTTCGGGAGAGAATAATTTCGAATGTCAGTTACTGCGGCGAAAATGCCGATCACAACTAAATCGGGCGAGCGTCAGATTCTGCCCGGTCTCGACGGGCTCCGCGGCGTCGCGATCCTGCTCGTGATGGTTTTCCATCTCGCCCAGATGAAGCCGGTGTCGAGGATCGATCCGATTTTTTACAAATTCACTTCTTACGGCTGGAGCGGCGTCGACCTTTTTTTCGTGCTGTCGGGCTTTTTGATCACGGGAATCCTGATCGACTCGAAGGGCAGCGAGCATTATTTCCGGAATTTTTACGCGCGGCGCGCCCTCCGAATTCTGCCGCTTTATTACGGTTTCTTCGCCGCGCTGCTGTTCCTCGTCCCGCTCGTCGGCGGCCCCGACGCGGCGAAAGACGCGCGGGTGCTGTACGAAAACCAATGGTGGGTTTGGACGCACGCGGTCAACTGGCTGACGGCTCTGACCGGCGATTTCCACACCGCGACGCCGCTCTCGGTGGGCGGCTGGTGGTCGCTCTCGATCGAGGAACAATTTTACCTGCTGTTTCCGGCGGTCGTGCTGCTCGTTCCGAACCGGAAACTGCTTCGCGTTTGTCTGGCGCTGATCGCGGCGTCGATCATCATCCGCTTCGCGATGGCGGCGGCCGGCGCTTCGTGGACGGCGATTTATTCGGTCACGTTCGCGCGGATGGACGGCATCGCGATGGGGGCGGCGATCGCGGCGATCGCGCGGTCGGAAAAAGGACTCGACGCGGTGAAAAGCCGTTCGCCGCTCGTCGCCCTGCTCGCCGTCGCGGGTCTCGTCGCGATCGATTTACTTTCGGGCACCGCTTATGATATGGGCGGCTCGTTCAAGCTGGCCGTGCAGTGCACGCTCTTCGCGTGGCTGTGGGGCGCGTTGCTGGTCGGCACCCTGGTCGCGACCGAAGGCAGCCTGCTGCAGCGCCTGACGCGCTTAAGCATTCTCCGGCTTTTCGGAAAGTTGAGCTTCGGTCTCTACCTGTTTCATATGAATATGAATCCGATCTTCACGAAAATCGGGTTCAACTCCGATTACGGGCGAACCGTGAAAGGATCGACTCTGCCGTGGCAGGCGTTGTACCTCGGCGCGGCGATTTCGGCTTCGCTCGTCTGCGCGTATCTGAGCTGGCATCTGTACGAAAAACGCTTTCTCAGGCTCAAGTCCTTTTTCCCGGCTCCCAGGCAACCGGCGGGCCCGCCCGAAATTCAATAACCGTCACTCTAACATCCGAACGCGGCGCCGGGAGAATTTTCTGAAGGCGCCGTGTGCTGTCTGGTCCGAGTTATCATCATTGGGACTCGACGCGCCTGATCATTTCCTCGAACCGCGCGTCGCCGCGCAAATTGTCGAGACGCGGATCGATTTGAAGATACGCCATCCAGTGCTCGCGCCGCTGAAAAGTCTTTTCCAGATATTCGAGCGCCCTGTCCTTGTCGCCCAATTGCGCGTAGAGACAAGCCGGGAAAAATGAGTTCGGACTGTAGTCGTAACTCCTTTTCGCCTGCTCGCGCAGAACTCCCGACCAACCGGCGGTTTGATAGGCGGTCGTAAAAATCCGGATGGTTTCCTCGTCCGTGCCCGCCATCTTTTGAAATCTTATCAGTCGTTCGAAATCTTCCGCGTGATCGTCCCGAAAAGCGGCTCCGCCGACGAGCCAAAAATAGCCGACCGCGCCTTTCGGATTTCTTTCCGCGAGCCGCTCCAATTGCCGGGCGGCTTCGTCGTAGCGCCTGGCGTAGGTCAAAGCGACCGTATAGACGATTTGATAAAGAGTCGATGTCGGGTCGAGATCGATGGCGGTCTTGATTTCGGCGATCGCCGCGTCGAAGCGTTTGCTCGGACCGAACAGCAGGCGCGCGTAGGTATAATGCGCCGGCGCGGAATTCGGGTCCAGCTCGACGGCGCGCCGGCGCGCCGTCTCCGCGGCGGCGAAATCGTACTCGTAATTAAATTCGTTCTCGCAGAGCGCGCTGTGCGCCTCCGACAGGTTCGGGTCGAGCGCGAGCGCCTTATTGACCGCTTCCATCGACATTCGGTGCTCCGCGTGAAGGTCGCGCTCGGGAGCGGCTTTCGTGGCGGACGCCAAACCGTTGGCGAGCGAGCGCCGCGCCGCGCCGATGCCCGCCCACGCGCGCGCGTAATCCGGGTCGAGCCGGACGGCTTGCTCGAATGACTCGATCGCTTTCCACGCGTCCTGCTCGGTTCGCTTGTCGTTAAAATACATTCCCTGCAGGTAAAGCCGGTAGGCTTCTTCGTTCTCCGTGCCGCGTTTCGCCGTCGGCGTGCCCGACGTCAAGGTGAAACGCGCCTGAAGCAGTTTTCCGACCTCGTCGGCGATCGCGTCCTGCGTCGCGAAAACGTCGTTCGCGTCCTTTTCCGATTTGTAGGTTTCCTCCGCCTGCCCGGTTTCGACGTTGAAAAGCTGCGCCGTGACGCGCACTTTTCCGCCCGCGATCTGGTAGTTCGAAGCGAGCACGTAATCCGCCTGCTGCTCGCGACCGGCGGCGAGCGGGTCCTGTTCGATCTCGGCGTATTTGCGAATCGCGCTCAGCGGACGCACGACGAAGCCGTTGATCGAGCCGAGCCGCTGAATCAGCGAATCGGCGATGCCGATCTCGTATAGCTCGTCGCGCGCCGCCGAATTGATCGGCTTTAACGGCAGCACGACGATCGATTTTTTGTCGCCCCCGGCGGTTTTCCGCGCGCCCGAAAAATAAAGCCAAAGCGCCGCGCCGAAAAGCAAAATGAGCAGCGACAAGGCCGCGAGCCCGTACACGCGCCGCCGCGGCGTCCGTCTCCGGACGGGCAAAATCAGCGCCGGCGACATTTTATCGCCGGTCGTTTCGCGCAAAGCGAGCAAATCCTCCGCCAGCTCGGCGACGCCGGCGTAACGCTGCTTTTTGTTTTTGGCGAGCGCGCGGTCGATGATCGCCTGCAGCGGCGGGGCAGATTTGGTGAGCGGCGCGGGTTCGCGTTCGAGAATCGCGGCGATGCGGTCGGCTTTCGTCGCGCCCTGAAACGGCAAACGCCCCGCGAGCATTTCGTAGAGAATGACGCCGAGGCTCCAAACGTCGGTCTGCGCGTCGATTTCATTTCCGCGCGCCTGTTCGGGCGACATGTAAGCGGCGGTGCCGATGATTTCGCCGATTCCGGTTTCGACCAGCGCCTTCTGCCCGTTTTCCGACGGTCGATATTTGGCGATTCCGAAATCCAGAACCTTGACCAGGCCGTCGCGGCGGATCATGACGTTTTCCGGTTTGATGTCGCGGTGCACGATGCCCGCGCCGTGCGCCGCCGCGAGCGCCGAAGCGACCTGAAGCGCGATGTCGAGCGCTTCCGCGAGGCCCGTTTTTTTCTTTTTCAGCCGCTCGCGCAGCGTCTCGCCGTCGATAAATTCCGTGACGATGAAATCGCGCGCCTGCCGTTTGCCGATCTCGAATATCGTGACGATGTTCGGATGATTCAACGCGGAGGTCGCGAAGGCTTCCTGCCGAAAACGGCTGACCCTCGTTTTGTCCTCGTTGATGTGCGGGCTCAGCAATTTGAGCGCGACCTTGCGGTTCAAATTCAAATCCTTCGCCAGGTAAACCTCGCCCATGCCGCCGGCGCCGATCTGTTTGATGATTTCGTAATGGCTGAAGCGCGCGCCGCGCGCGAGCGTTTCCGTTTCGGCTTCGAGCATGCCGGCGACGCGCGCCGCGACCGGCGTCTCCAGAAAATCGTCGGCGCCGCCGAGCGCCGCGAGCAGCGATTCGACCTCGCCGCGCAGAGATTCGTCGCCGCCGCACGCTTCGGCGACGAACCGCGCGCGCCGCGCGGGCTTTTCGCGAAGCGCCGCGTCGAAAACCGCCCTCACCTTTTGCCATTGGTCGTCCATGCCGGGGAAATCCAAAATTCGCGACGGTTTAATGCCGAAAGGGACGCGAGCGCCGCCCGCCGCTCTCTCACTTCGTCAATTCCCTGTAAAGCCAGGCTTTCGCCGCCGCCCAGTCGCGTTTGACGGTCGATTCCGAAACGTTCATAACCGCCGCCGTTTCGGGCACGTCCAGTCCGCTGAAAAACCGCAGTTCGACGAGGCGCGCCAAATTCGCTTCCTTTTCGGCGAGCCGGTCCAAGGCTTCGTCGAGCGCCAGCAGATCGAAACTCGTGTCGCTGACCGTCACGGTCAAAGCCTCTTCGAGCGGTAAGTCGTCGTTGACGCCGCCTCGTTTGACGCGGTGCTTCTGCCGCGCGTAATCGATCAAAATTCGCCGCATCAGCGTCGCGGCGATTCCGAAAAACTGCGAACGGCTTTCCCACGAATCCTTTTTTTGACCGACCAGCCGGAGATACGCCTCGTGAACGAGCGCGGTGGTTTGCAGCGTGTGCCCGTCACGTTCTTTTTGCAGAAAATAGTGCGCCTGCCGGCGCAACTCGTCGTAAACGAGACTGAACAGCGCGTGACTGCTTCCCTGCTCCTTATTTTCGCTCCAGTTTTTTAACTGCTCGGTGATTCCGCCCGGTCGTTTTTCCATCGCGTTTAGTTCGTTTCAGAAATTCCGCCCTTAAAAATCGTTCCTCCCCGAAAACCGTCTTCTCAAAAATTTGACCTCTGTTTTTAAAAACCGTCGCGCTAATAAATGGAAGGAAAAAATCGGGGAGTTTTCCGAATAAAAGAAATTCTTAATAGGCCCGAATAGAACGAATAATAGCACGTTCCGGGAAATCGCCGAAACAGTTTTTTTCCGGATTAACAGAAAATAGGAGTAAAAATATGAGGAACACGAAAACTTTAATGTATCTTTTGACCATTTCGATTCTGCTGTGCGCGCTCGGAACGGCGCCGGCGCAGAACGTCAAAAACTCCGATGCGAGCGCGTCGGTCGAAGACGTCGTGCTGCAGTGGAACCGAGTTTTGCAGGAAACCGTCCGCACGCCCGGTCAGCAGCCGGCGACGATCTTTCCGGTGCGCTCGTTCGCGATGATGCACGCGGCGATGTTCGACGCCGTCAATTCGGTCGATCGCGCTTACGCGCCGTATTTGACGGAAATTCCCGTCAGCCGCAACGCCTCGGCGGAAGCCGCCGCCGCGCAAGCCGCGCACGACGTTTTAACCGCCCTCTATCCGGCGCGCGCCGCCGTTTTCGACGCCGAACTGAGCGCTTCGCTGGCGGGAATACCGCTGAATCGGGCGCGGCAGGGCATCGTTGTCGGCGAAGCGGCCGCGACGGCGCTGCTGCGCGCGCGCGCCGACGACGGTTGGAACGCGCCGTTGCCGCCTTACATTCTGGCGCCGACGCCGGGGAATTGGCAGCCGACGCCGCCGAATTTTCCGACCGCCGCCTTTACCCAGTATCCCGCGGTCACACCGTTCGCCGTCGGTTCCGGGTCGCGGTTCGCTCCGGTCGTCGCGCCGCCCGCCTTGACGAGCGACGAATACGCGCGCGATTTCAACGAAGTCAAAGATTTCGGCTCGGCGACGAGCGCCGTGCGCACCGCCGACCAGACGAAGGTCGCGCAGCTCTGGGCGAACGTCAACACGCCGACGACCGTCTTTTTCGTCTGGAACAACGTCGCCCGCAACGTTTCCGTGGCGCGGGGACTTTCGCTCGCCGAGAACGCCCGCCTCTTCGCGCTGCTGAACATCGCTTTTCACGACGCGCTCGAAACGACCTTCACCGGCAAATTCGAACACGGTTTTTGGCGACCGGCGACGGCGATCCGCCGCGCCGACGAGGACAATAACCCGAACACGACGCAGGACGCGGGCTGGCTTCCGCTGCTGACCACGCCGCCGTATCCTTCGTACCCCGGCAACCACGCGGCGATCGGCGCTTCGCAGGCGATGATCCTCGGCTTGTTTTTCGGGCGCGACGATATCGCTTTTCAGCATACATGGGAAGGCGCGGGCGGCGCGACTCGTTCTTACCCGGGCTTTACGGCGATGGCGAACGAAGAAGCCAACAGCCGCATTTACGGCGGCATTCATTACCGCTTCGACAACGAAGCCGGACAATCCGCCGGGCGCAGCGTGGCGATTTTCGTCTTCGAAAACGTTATGAAACCGCGCTGCCGCGGCAATTAGCCTCACCACGACGGCGGCGACGAAACAACCCCCGATTTTCGTCGCCGCGCCTCAAAAAAAATACCGTAACGGTTCGGAGCTTGGCGGTTCGAAACGTGAAACTCATGAAAATCGGTTCCCTAAACGGCTTTCAAGCGGTCGTAAAGCCATAATTTCGCGACGCGCCAGTGACGTTTGACGGTGATTTCCGAAACGCCCAAAACCGCCGCCGTTTCTTCGACCGAAAGCCCGCCGAAATATCTCAGCTCGACGATTTTCGATTTCTGCGGATCGAATCGTTCGAGCTCTTCGAGCGCCCCGTCGAGCGCGAGCAGTTCGAAGTCCTTGTCTTTCGAGGCGATCACGAGCTCGTCGGCGAGCGGCACGCGTTCGAGCTCGCCGCCGCGTTTTTCGGCGTTTCTGCCGCGCGCGTGATCGACCAGAATCTGCCGCATGACGTTCGCCGCCGCGCCGAAGAAATGCGACCGGCTCTCCCAGCGCGCCGCCTTCTGATTGACGAGCCTCAGATAAGCTTCGTGGACGAGCGCGGTCGGCTGCAAAGTGTGATTTTTGCGGTGTTCGCGGTTCAGATAGCTGCCGGCGAGGCCGCGCAGTTCGGCGTACAGCACCGGCAGCAGCTCGTCGAGCGCGCGGTCGTTCCCGCTGCTCAGCTCGAAAAGCATCTCGGTTACGTCGGGCGGTGTGTCGTTCATGTTATTTAAAGAATCGGCTTTTTCTCGCCGCGTCATCGCTGTTAAATTACCGCTTTTTCCCCGTGTAAACAACTTGCGGCGCGCGACGAAAATTTTCCGGCGCGCGGCGGACGCCGTTCAGGCGGCGAACGGGCTTTTCGCGCGGCGCAGCAGCGCCTGAAAACGCGGTTCGCCGCGCAGCCCGTCGAGCTGCGGTTCGGTGCCGAGCCAGACCGTCCACGGGTCGCGCGCCTCGACCGCCTCGGCGAGCCGCGTCAAAGCCCTTTCGGTTTCGCCGAGATGCAGATGGACGAGCGCGCGGTGAAGCGGCGTGACGAAACTTTTTTCCGCCGAATCGTCCAATTCGGCGAGCACGCCGCGCGCCGCCTCGGGCTCTCCGTTTTCGGCGAGCGCGGCGGCGAGCGCGGCGCGCATCATCGGGATCGCGCCGCCCGCCAGTTCCGCGCCGCGCCGCGCCGCCGCGACCGCTTCGGCGGTGCGTCCCGCGCGGCGCAGCGACCAGCTCAGCGTGAAATACGCCGAGCTGTAGAGCGGTTCGTCTTCGATGAGGCGCAGATTTTCGGCGATCGATTCGTCGTAGCGCCGCGCCTGGTAAAAACACCACGCGAGAATGTAGCGGTTGAAGGGGTTGAGCGGGTCGAGCGCGCGGGCGCGTTCGGCTTCGCGCAGCGCTTCGTCGAAGCGGGCTTCCATCGCGAGCTGGCAGGCGTATAAAATATGCGCCGTCGCCGAATTGCGGTTCAGTTCGACCGCCTGCCGGAAATGGACGCCGCTCAAAGCCCACTGCGTTTCGTGCGTCAGCAGCGAAAGCCCGCGCGCGGCGTGCGCCTCGGCGAGCGCGACGTCGAGCGCGAGCGCTTTTTCCGCCGCCGCGCGCGCTTTCGCGAGACTTTCTTTCGGCGCGAGCAGCCCGTAAACCGCCATCCAGCTGTAGTATTCGGCGATGCCGGCGTAAGCCGCCGCGAACGACGAATCGAAATCGATCGCGCGGTTGTAAAACTCGATCGACTTGGCGAACCCGTCCGCCGTCATCCGGTTCCAGTAAAACCTGCCGCGCAGGTAAGCTTCCTGCGCGGCGGGCGCGTTCGTGCCGCGTTTTTCCAAAAGCCGCCGCTCGACGCCCGACAATTGCGGCACGAGCGACTCTGCGACGCGCGCGCTGATCGCGTCTTCGAGTTCGAGCACGTCCAACGATTTTTCGTCGAAATGATGCGCCCAAACGGTCGATTTTTCGGCGACGTTCAGAAGCTGGATGCTGACGCGGATTTTTTCGCCGGACTGTCGGACGCTGCCGTCGACGATATATTCGACCTTCAGTTCGCGCCCGGCTTCAAAGGGTTCGACGTCGATCGTGTTGTAGCGCAGCACGCTGCTTGTCGGGCGAACGATCAGGCGCGGCACGTTCGAGAGCCGCATCAAAATCGCGTCGGTCAAACCGATGCCGAGAAAATCGTCGCTCGCCCCGCGCGCCGCGCCGCGCATCGTCCTGAGCGGCAGCACGGCGACCGTTTTAACGCGCGGAAACGCGGTCGGCATATCATTTACCGGCGGCGTCGACGGCGCGACGGGCGCTTTTCCCGCCGACTTTTTCGGCGCAAACGATTCGGCGGCGACCGGACGCCGTTCTAAAAATCTCGCGGCGTCGGCGGACAATTCGGCGACGGAGCGGTAGCGTTCGACGGGATTTTTGCGCAGCGCTTTAAGGATTATCGCGTCCAGATCGCCCGCCAGTTCGCGGCGCAATGCTTCGAGATCGGTGCGGCGCGCGGCGAAAACGCGGGCGGGCGGCGCTTCCTCGCCGTCCGCCGCGCCCGTTTCGAGCGGGTCCGGCACGAGATCGTCGGCGCGGCTCAAAACCGCGCTCGGCGCGAGCGGCTCTTCCTCGCAGATGACGCGCGCGATTTCGTGCAGCGCGCGTTTTTTTAAAGAGTACGGGCGATGCCCGGTCAAAAGCTCGTAAAGCACGACGCCCAGACTGTAGACGTCGGACGTCGGCGAAACCGCCTCGCCGCGCACCTGTTCGGGCGCGGCGTATTCGGGCGTCATAAGGCGCATCGCCGTCGCCGTCGGCTCAAGCGTAGCGGCAGCCATGTTCGGGTCGAGCAGTTTCGCGATGCCGAAATCGAGCAGCTTCGGCGCGCCGTTCGCTTTGACCACGACGTTCGAGGGTTTGAGATCGCGGTGCACGATCTTCAGGCGGTGCGCCGCCTCGACCGCCGCGCAGATTTTACGAAAGAGCCGCAGCCGCTCCGTCGTCGCCAGCCGCCGCCCGTCGCAAAATCGGTAAAGCGTTTCGCCTTCGGCGTATTCCATCACGAAATACGGCGCGCCGTCGTCGGTCGTGCCGCCGTCGAGCAGCCGGGCGATATTCGGATGATCGAGCGCCGCCAGGATTTGCCGCTCGCGCCGGAAACGGCGGACGATGAAATCCGTGTCCATGCCGCGTTTGATGAGCTTGACGGCGACCTTTTGACGAAACTCGCCGTCGGCGCGCTCCGCCAGATAAACCGCGCCCATGCCGCCGCGCCCGAGCTCGCGCGTGAGTTCGAACGCGCCGATTTTTACGCCGATCAAATCGTTGGATTCCGCACCGCGCCCGCCCGCCGCGCAGTCCGGCGCGGCGGAATCGGCCGGCGCTCTTTCGAACCGGGTGCCGCCGGCGGCCGGGCGCGCCCAGGCGGCGGATTCGATGAAGCTTTCGGCCTCGTCTTCCGCCGCCAGCAATCGTTCGACCGCCGCGCGAAGTTCGTCGTCGCCCGCGCTCGATTCGGCGACGAGGCGCGCGCGCTCCGCGCTCGATTCGACGTCGAGTGCCGCCTGCAAAATCGCTTCGACCTGTTGCCAACGCTCCTGATTCATTGATGTTGAACGAAAGTGAAATTAATGAGAACCGCAAAAAGGCAAGTTGTATCTTACTTTTCGGACGCGGCGCGAGGCAAGCGGCGGAAGAAGATCGAAAATCGGAAAAATTTGAGAGCGCCGGAAACGTTTAATAAAATTCGTAATCGAATTTCCTTTCGTCCCAAAAATCGATGAAATTTTCCGGGCTGCCCTTCCCGGGCGGCAAAACGTGAATGCCGGCGAAAGACGCGCCCGCCGGCGCCGCCGGAACGTCGCACAGATGCGTGCCGTCATCGAGAGTCAGCCCGACCGAATCGATCATTATTTTCCCGTCGTGAAGATCGCAGACCGCGGCTTCGACGCGCCGCCCGACGATCTGCGGAAGATTCGCCGCGACCGCCTCGGCGGGCGGCAGTTCCGGTTCGAATTCCCGGTCGGCGAAGGGCAGGCGGAACGAGACGCCGTTCGCGAGTCGATAAAACACGGAGTAGATTTCGCAGCCGTCTTTGATTTCGAAGGTATAAACGATTCTTTCGATCGCCTGCCCGATGATGTTTTCCTTTTCGATCATAATGAAACGCGCCGGACTTTCGACTCGCGCCGCGATTTCCGGGTTTTATTTTACGAGATCGTTCATCGGGGCTCAAAACCGAAGGTTAAAGTTGAAATCCTCCCGGCGGCGACCGGTCGGTTCAGTTCGTTTTTTCGAAACTGTGTTTGATGAATTCCGCCTCGATCATGTAAACCGTCAGCTCGCAGACGTCTTTCACGTAGTCGCCGATCCTCTCGATGTGCTTGGCGACGAACAAAAGGTGCAGCACTCGCGTCGAGGTTTCCGGTTTCGCCGCCATGTATTCGACGAGCTCGCGAAAGACTTTGTGGTAAATGACGTCGATTTCCTTGTCGAGCTGAATGACTTTGCGCGCGGCGGTCGAATCCCGCTCGGTGAACGCCTCGATCGCCTGACGCAGCATTTCCGACACGCGCGAAGCCATGCGCGGCAGATCGACGTATTCCTTTAAAATCGGCTCGTTGTTGAGTTCGATCGCCGCGCTCGCGATATTGCCGGCGTGGTCGGCGATGCGTTCGAGCACCGGCGTGATTTTGGCGACCGCGATGACGAACCGCAGATCGCGCGCGGCGGGCTGCAGCAGCGCGAAGATCTCGACGCTGCCGCGGTCGATCTCGAGTTCCAAACGGTCGATCACGTCGTCGTGCGCGAGCACGTCCGCCGCCAGATTGCTGTCGCGCTCGACGAGCGCCTGCATGGCGCGCGCGAGCGCGTTTTCGACCTCGCCGCCCATTTCCAGAATCCGCGCGCGCAAGGTTTCAAGCTTTTTATCGATTAATCTATTTTGTTCCATCTCTCAATTCCCTTCTGCCTTTTTCTTCGCGTCCTTGCGCCTTCGCGGGAGAAGAAAAAGTTTCCGGCGATGACGCAAAGGCGTAAAGAAAAGTTCTGCCGATCACCCGAATCTGCCGGTGATGTAATCTTCGGTGAGTTTTTCGTCGGGCTTCGTGAACATCTTGCTCGTGTCGTTCGTTTCGATCAACTTGCCGAGCAGGAAAAACGAGGTTTTGTCAGAGACGCGCGCCGCCTGCTGCATGTTGTGCGTGACGATCACGATCGTGTAATTTTTCTTCAGCTCGACGATCAATTCTTCGATCTTCTGCGTCGCGATCGGGTCGAGCGCCGACGCCGGCTCGTCCATCAGGATCACTTCCGGCTCGATCGCCAGCGCCCGCGCGATGCAGAGCCGCTGCTGCTGCCCGCCCGACAATCCGAAGGCGGAAGATTTCAGCCGGTCTTTGACTTCGTCCCAGAGCGCGGCGTCCGTCAGAGCCTTTTCGACGCGGTCGCTGAGATCCGCGTTATTTCGGGCCATGCGGTTGATGCGCACGCCGTAGGCGACGTTCTCGAAGATCGATTTCGGAAACGGGTTCGATTTCTGAAAAACCATCCCGACCTTGCGGCGCAGGCTCACGACGTCCGTGCCGGGCGCGTAAACGTTTTGCCGGTCGATCAACACCGACCCCTCGACGCGCGCGCCCGGAATCGTGTCGTTCATCCGGTTCAAGGTGCGCAGAAACGTCGATTTGCCGCAGCCCGACGGACCGATGAACGCCATCACCTCGCGCTCCCTGATGTCGAGCGAAATGCCGTAGAGCGCCTGCGATTTGCCGTAAAAGAAATCAAGGTTTTCGACGCTGATTTTGCTGGCTTTGACATTCGCGTTGTCGTTTTCGCGCGCGGCGGTCCGAACATTCGCCGCGACCGCCGGTGTTTGTATTTGTGCCATTTTCGGAGTCATAAAAGATAAAATATTCATTTATTCATTTGTTCGTTTTCAATCCTAAAATGATCCGATGATTCAATGAATAAATAATTCCCCTTTTCAATAACGCTTGCGCGTCAGGTAACGAACGGCGACGTTGATGATTAAAATGAGCAGCATCAGAATCAGCGTCGCCGCCCACGCCATCTGCCATTCGATTTCGAACGGGCCGGTCGCGTAGTTGTAAATCTGCACCGTCAGCGACGCCATCGGCTGATCGAGGTGAAAATTGTAAAAACGACTGTTCAGCGCCGTGAAAAGCAGCGGCGCGGTTTCGCCGGAAACGCGCGCGATCGCGAGCATCGCGCCGGTCGCGATGCCGGATTTCGCCGCCGGCAGCACGATGTCGCACGTCACGCGCCAGTGCGGCGCGCCGAGCGCCAGCGCCGCTTCGCGCATCGCCTTCGGCACGAGCCGCACCATTTCCTCGGTCGTGCGCGCGACGATCGGGATCATGATGATCGCGAGCGCGATGCTGCCGGCCAGCCCCGACTGCCTGCCCATCGGCAGCACGAAAATCGTGAACACGAAAATGCCGACGATGATCGACGGGATGCCGGTCATCGTGTCGGCGACGAAGCGCACGATCCGCCCGAACCAGCCGTCGCCGTATTCCGCCAGATAAACGCCCGCCGCGACGCCGACCGGCAGACCGATGAGGCTCGCGACGCCCGTCATCAAAAACGAGCCGAGAATCGCGTTGCCGATGCCGCCGCCCTCGCCGACCGGTTTCGGCGTATCGATCAAAAACTGCAAATTCAATGACGCCGCGCCGCGCACGGCGATGTAGCCGAGGATGACGAGCAGCAGCCCGACGACGAAGATCGCGCACGCCGCCGTCAGGCTCGTCATCACGCCGCTGATGAGCTTGCGCCGGCCGCGCGACTTGCTCTCAGCCGCGAAATTTGCCTCGATCCTTTCCGCAATGTTTTCCATTTTTTTAGTTTCAAGCCTTTCGATTCGCGCCGCCCGTCACGCCGACGACCAGCAGCTTCGCGAGCGCGTTGACGACGAACGTCACCAGGAACAAAATCAGACCGATTTCGATCAGCGCGCTGAAATAAAGCGCGTCGCGCGCTTCGGCGAAATTCGCCGCCAAAACGGAGGCGATCGTGTAGCCCGGCTCGAAGAGGCTCGCCGTGATCTGCGGCACGTTGCCGATGACCATCGTCACCGCCATCGTCTCGCCGATCGCGCGTCCCAAGCCGAGAACGACCGCGCCGGCGATTCCGGTCGCGGCGTTCGAGAGCACGACGAGCGTCGTTTCCCATCCGGTCGCGCCGAGCGCGAGCGCCGCTTCCCTCTGCGTCGTCGGCACGGCTTCGAGCACGTCGCGCACGACCGCGGTGACGATCGGCGTGATCATGATCGCTAAAATCAGCGCGCCGGTGAGCATGCCGATGCCGGTCAGGCGTCCCTGAAAAAACGGCAGAAAACCTAAATAAGTCTGCAGAAACGCGCCGAAGTGTTCGCGCACGAACGGCGCGAGCACGAAAACGCCCCAGAGCCCGTAAACGACCGACGGGATCGCGGCGAGCAGTTCGACGAGGAACGCGATCGGTCGCGCGGCGCGGGCGCTCGCCTGCTCGGTCAGGAAAATCGCGACGCCGAGCGAGATCGGAACGGCGATGACGACGGCGATCACGGACGAAACGACCGTGCCGTAGATGAACGGCAGCGCGCCGTAAACGCCAGCGGACGGATTCCATTCGCCGGAAGTCAAAAACCCGAAGCCGTACTCGCGGATCGTCGGCAGCGAATTTTGCGTCATCATCGCGACGATCGCGACGACGATCGATAAAATGCTCGCCGCCGCGATCAGTAAAATCGCGCGAAAAACGGTATCGCCGGTGGTGTTGGTCTGGCTCACTGCTCGTTTATTTTCTCAGCGGCTGTCCCGCGCCGGTCATCGTTTTCAGACGGTTTTCGACTTTCGCGACGATCTCCGAAGGCAGCGGCGCGTAGTGCAGATCTTTCGCGAACGGCTGCCCGTCGTGCGTCGCCCACCAGAGAAAATCCGCGAGCAGCTTGCCTTTCGCCGCGTCCTTCTGGTCTTTGTACGCGAGAATGTACGTGTAGCTCGAAATCGGGTACGCGTTCGCGCCCGCCGCGTTCGTGATGTCGGCGCGCAGATCGTCCGGCGTCTTCGCGGCGGATTCGGCGGCGGCCGCCGTCACGGTTTCGACGTTCGCCTCGACGAAATTGCCGGCGGCGTTTTTAATCAGCGCGACCGGCAGATTGTTCGCCTTCGCGAACGTCAGCTCGACGTAGCCGATCGTGTTCGGCGTCTGCTTGACCTGTCCCATCACGCCGTCGTTGCGCTGCGCGCCGATGCCGACGCCCTGCGGCAAAGTCATGTTTTGTCCCTTGATCGTCCAATCGGGCGAGACTTTCGCGAGGTAATTGTTAAAGACGTTCGTCGTGCCGCTGCCGTCCGAGCGATAAACGACCGTGATGTCTTTATCCGGCAGATTCGCGTCCGGGTTGTCGGCTTTGATCGCCGGATCGTTCCATTTTTTGATTTTGCCGAGAAAAATATCGACGACCGTCTGCGGCGCGAGCCGCAGCGGCGCCGTCTGGCCTTCGACGTTGTATGTCAAAACGACCGCGCCGAGCACGGTCGGGATGTGCAGCAGCTCGCCGCCCTTTGCGGCTTTCAGTTCGTCGTCGGTCATCGGCGCGTCCGACGCCCCGAAATCCGCCGTCTGCTGCTGCACGGCCTTGATGCCGGCGCTCGAACCGGTCGATTGGTAATCGATTTTCGCGGTCGCGTTTAATTTTCCGAATTCGCTGACCCATTTCTCGTAAATCGGTTTCGGAAAGCTCGCGCCGGAACCGACGAGGCGCTGATCGCCGCCCGCGCCGCCCGCGTTCGAGCCGCCCATCGGCTGCCCGCTGCACGCGGCGAAGACGACGATCGCCAGCGCCGATAAAAACGACAGTGAAAAAATTTTTCTAAAGTTTGTGTTCATAAATTTCCGCTTCTTAAATATTTCGGCGAATATAAATTTGTTAAATCGTCAATCTTAAAGCGCCGTTTTCGATTGTCAAAAATTTGACTTCCGTATTTAACCGTTTCGTAACGACCGACTTCCAATCGCCGGACTTAACAAATTGTTAAATCGGTCGGCGTCGTATAAAACCGAACCGATCCCGCTCCCGGCACTCGCATCAACTCCCAAATTATTAAAAAGATGTGAACTCGCGGTTAAAGAAATGTGAAGAAAATGTTAAATAATTTAAATTAAAGTTACCGAAACGTTAAAAAACCTGATTTCCCTGTTGTCAAAGAAGCACAGTCTTGGCAAAGTATGAAGAATTCTTTGTGTGTAATTCGGACGTTCTTGGCAGAGTATGAAGAATTCTTTCTTAGGAGAAAAAAAAAATATGTCCCTGAAAAAAAACTACCGCTTAAGCGTTTTCTTATTTTTTATACTGCCGGTGCTTTTCGCCGCGCAGATCGCCGGGCAAACGAACCAGACCGATCCGGCTCCGTCCGAAATCGAACGGCTCAACCGCCGAATCGAAGAACAAAAGGCTGAAATCACGAAGCTGCGCGAAGAGTTGCGCGAAGAATCGGCGCAGCGCAAAGAGCAGCAGAAAATTCTCAACGCGCTCGCCGAAAAGCTCGACCGGCTCGATTCGACCGTCGCGGAAGCGACCAAATCGACGCTCGATAAAAAGGTCGAGGTCGTTCCGGCGGTGCTCGAAAAACCCGCCGCTCAGACCGAAACCGTCGCGGCGACCGCCAACGCGGAAAAGTCGCCGGCGCAAAGCCAGGACAAAACGGCGGCGCCCGCCAAACAAAACGACAAAACGTCGAACGCGGTCGAAAGCGGCTTGGGCAAGGTCAAGTTCACCGGCATGATTCAATCGTGGTACGCGGGCGGCAACGAAGGGTTTAACGACACCTTCCGGTTCCGCCGCGTCGAGCTGCGGTTGACCGGCGACCTGTTGCCGAAAGTGCGCTGGTCGGTGATGTTCGATCTGGCGAAAACGCTCGCGCTCAACACGTCCTCGCGCAGCGTCGGCGGCAACCCGCTCATCAGCGACGTAAGCGTCAATCAGTCGAGCCGCGTCCTGCAGGAGGCATACGTGACGTTCAGCCATTTCAAACGCGCCAATCTGCAGGTCGGGCAGTTTAAACTGCCGGTCGGGCAGGAAGCGCTGCAGTCGTCCTCGGCGCTCGACACGATCGAACGCGCGCTGTTTATGACCGACCGCGCGCGCGGCGGCGCCCTCGGCGACGTGCGCGATTTCGGCGTCATGATGTTCGGACCTTTGAATAAGCAGGTCGATTACCAGATCGGCGTCTTTAACGGCAGCGGCGAAACTCAAAACGACGTCGACCGCAGCGACCAGAAAGCGATCGCCGGACGGATGGTTTACCGCCCGGAATTCATCAAGGGCTTGCAGGTCGGCGGTTCCGGCGTCTGGGGCAACGGCAATCGTTTGAACAACCCGCGGCGCGACCGTTTGGGCGCGGAACTCGTCTACGACCGCCAGAAATATAAGTTCAAAACCGAGCTGATGACCGGCGTCGACGGCGACATTCACCGCCGCGGCTACTACGCGCATTTCGGCTACCGCTTCCTCCCGAAACTCGAAGGCATTTTCCGCTTCGATATGTTCGACCCCGACATCCGGCGCGAAACGAATCCGGCGAACGTGACCGAGCGCGATTACATCGCCGGCGTGAATTATTATTTCAGGGAAAACAACTTGAAGCTGCAGTTCAACTACCTGAGAAAAACGTTTCGGAGCAGCATCCAGCCGTCGCGCAATCAGTTCGTCGTCAACCTTCAGACCGCCTGGTAAAACGCCCGGATCGAAAACGAAAAAAAGAGACGGCCCGGTTAAACGCCGTCTCTTTTTTTCGCGCCGATTGCGGGAAACGCTGAGACCGGGCGGCGCTTTTTATTTTTCGATTCGTCGCCGCGCTCCTCTTTTTTCGTTTCCGCTTCGCGTCGGGCCGGATGATTTCATCTTCTCTACCGAAAACGACGCCACTTTGTTGTCGGGCCGAACGAAAAGTATTAAGATGTTCCTGCTCTTTTCAGACTTTTCAAAAAAACGCCTTTCGATCCGGTCGGCGCAGCCGTTTTTTATCGAGCGCGCGGGGATCGTTTCGAAAGACGCGGCCCGATCGAAGATGAAAAATTCCGAATCCGTCCCGGCGCGCGAAACGGTCGAACGACGCGCCCACGCCCGGATCACGAGGCGCTTGATGCCTTTTCTGATCCTGCTTTTTCTGGTCGCTTATATCGACCGCGTCAACGTCGGCTACGCGGCGCTCGAGATGACCGCCGATCTCGGGTTCACTTCGGAAGTTATCGGTTTGGGCGCGGGAATCTTTTTTCTCGGCTATTTTCTGCTCGAAATACCGGGCTCGCTGCTCGTCGAAACGTGGAGCGCGCGCAAATGGCTGGCGCGCATCGTCATCTCATGGGGCATCCTGGCGGTCGTCATGGGTTTTATTCAAAACGCGACGCAGTTTTATATCGTTCGTTTTCTGCTCGGCGCGGCGGAAGCCGGATTTTTCCCCGGCGTCATCGTTTATTTAAGCCACTGGTTTCGCGCGCGCGACCGCGCGAAAGCCGTCGCGATGTTCATGACGGCGCTTCCTTTCGCGAACATTTTCGGCGCGCCGGCATCGGGCTGGCTCCTCGGCGTCGACTGGTTCGGCTTCGAGGGCTGGCGCTGGCTCTTCATCATCGAAGGCATTCCGGCGGTGGTCCTCGGCGTCGTCACGTTTTTTTATCTGACCGACCGCCCGAAGGACGCCGCCTGGCTCGCCGAAGACGAGCGCGAATGGATCGCCGCCGAGCTCGAACGCGAGAAGGAACTGAAGAAAGCCGCACGCGCCTACAGCGTCTGGCAGGCTTTCCGGCACCGCAACGTCATCCTTCTGGCGCTCGCTTATTTCTGCGCCGTGACCTGCGCTTACGGTTTCACCTTCTGGCTGCCGACGATTCTCAAGGGTTTGTCGGGCTTCTCGAATCTGCAGGTTTCGCTCGTCGCGGCTTTGCCGTACAGTCTCGGCCTGGTCGCGATGCTCGCGGTCGGCTGGTCGTCCGACCGCACGGGCGAGCGGCGCTGGCACGTCGCCCTCTCGCTCGTCGCCGTCAGCCTCGGGCTTTTTCTGAGCGCATTGACGCTCGACAGTGTTTTTCTCGCGGTCGCGATGTTTTGCGTCGCCGGCGCGGGGCTTTACAGCTACCTGCCGGGCTTTTGGGCGCTGCCCGCTTCTTTTCTGACCGAATCCGCCGCCGCCGCCTCGATCGGTCTGATCAATTCGGTCGGAAATTTAGGCGGCTTCGCCGGACCCTTTATCGTCGGCTACCTGAACACGCGGACCGATTCGTTTTACACGGGCGTGATATACCTCGGCTGTTCGGCGCTCGCCGGCGCGGTTTTGATTTTATTGGTCAGGCATTCCTCCGAAAAGACGGTCTAAAATTGAATGATTTACCGAATTTATGAAAGTTTTTCGCTTCGTCTTCCCGCTTTTGATTTTCACTGCGCACATGTTTGCACAGCAAAACGCGCCGGCGGATCAGCCCGTCGCGCGGACCGATAAAAATTCGCAGATCGCGCATGAACAGCTGCTCGAAAAAGCCCGCAAGGGCGGCATCGACGTCTATTTTCTCGGCGACTCGATCACGCGGCGCTGGGGCGCGAGCGACGCGAAATACAGATCGTTCTTAGAAAACTGGCGGCGGAATTTTTTCGGTTGGAACGCCGGCAATTTCGGATGGGGCGGCGACACGACGCAGAACATCCTTTGGCGGCTCGAAAACGGCGAGCTCGACGGCGTCGACCCGAAGGTCATCGTACTTTTGGCGGGCACGAACAACGTCGGCAACAAAACGCCGGAAGGAGATTCGGACGCGCGCGCCGACGACATTGCCAAAGGCGTCAAAGCGATTCTCGACCTCTGCCGCCGCAAAGCGCCGAACGCGACCGTTTTGCTGATGGGCATTTTTCCGCGCAACGACAACGTGGCGGTCATGCCGCTCATCGACAAGATCAATCAGCGCCTCGCGAAATACGCCGACGGCGAAAAGATCAGATTTTTGAACGTCAACAAAAAAATGGCCGACAAAAACGGACGATTGTTTCCCGGCGTGACCGAACGGGACGGTCTGCACCTCGACGTGAAAGGCTACCAGATCTGGGCGGACGCCCTTAAACCCATTTTCAGGAAACTGCTCGGACCGCCCGCCAAAACCGACACCGCGCCGCCGCCGACCGGCGACCCGAGCGCGGTGCAGAAATAGAAATTCAATGGGACGCGGATGAACGCGGTTTCAAAAGGTTTGCCCGGATCAGTTTGATGTTTTTTTGAAAAATCAGCGAAAATCCTTTGATCCGCGTTCATCCGCGTTCGGCAGCACGCTTTCACCTTCGATATGAGAAAATGCCGCCTCCCAATCATCGACGATCTTGTCCATCAATCGATTTAATTTTTCATCCGCAACCCGCCGCGACGGATCGGCGTCGTACCAGCCGACGATTTCCTCGGCGCCGCGCGAGAACGGCACGGTCGCCGCGAAATCCGGCACGAGGCGTTTGATCTTCGAATTGTCGAAAATCATGCTGTGCGCTTTGTCGCCGAAAAGTTCCGCGCCCCACGCGGCGTCGTATTTCGCGATCACGTCGGACGGGACGTGCGCTATTCGAGCGGTCGTGCCGGCGGCGCGCGCGACCAGTTCGTAAATTTGGTTCCAGCTCAGCCATTCGTCCGACGTGATGTGAAAAACCTCGCCGACGGCGCGGCTGCTGCCGAGCAAACCGACGAGGCCTTTCGCGAAATCGCGCGCGTTCGTCAAAGTCCAGAGCGCGGTGCCGTCGCCGTGAACGATCACTTTTTTGCCCTTCCGCATCCGGTCGATCGCCGTGTAGCCGCCTTTGAGCGGGATTTTCGTTCGATCGTAAGTGTGCGACGGGCGAACGATCGTGAACGGGAATCCTTCTTCGCGGTACGCTCTTGTAAGCCGTTCCTCGCAGGCGATCTTGTCGCGCGAGTACTGCCAGAAGGGATTGGCGAGCGCGGTCGATTCGGTGACCGGCAGATTCGCGGGCGGCGTCTGGTAAGCGGACGCCGAGCTGATAAAAACGAACTGATCGGTGCGGCTTCGAAAAAGTTCGAGAGCGGTTTCGATATGATCGGGCGTGAAGGCGATCCAATCGACGACCGCGTCGAACCGAAGGTCGCCGATCGCGTTTCGCACCGAATCCCGATCGCGAACGTCGCCGCGCAGGATTTTTGCCGATTCCGGTACGGCTCGCTTCGATTCGCCGCGGTTTAAAAGGTAAAGATCGATGCCGCGCGCGGCGGCGAGCTCTGCGCACGCCGCGCTGATGACGCCCGTGCCGCCGATAAATAGCACTTTCATAATTATTTAAAGTTCCCGCTCGTAATTTTTGCCCGCCGATAAACGCGAATAAACGCGAATTAAAGAAATAATCGGCCGGTCACCGAAAAAAAGCGAATTACCGGCGAAGATTCGCGCCTGTTCGCGGGCAAAAATAATTTTCTTCGGCAAACCCGGATTAATTATCTTTCCGGAATTTCCAGCAGCGTTCCCGAAACGCTGAATTTACCCGAAACGACACCGGTCGTCGCGGCGTCGGCGCTGCCCGCGAAACCGGGCTGCTTGCCGCCGACGCTGATCTGAAACTCGCCCGGTTCGACCGCGCGCCTGCCGTCGTCCAAAACGACGGACATTTGGCGCGGCGTAATCGTAAAGGAAACCGTGCGCTTTTCGCCCGGTTTGAGAAACACGCGCTCGACGCCCGCGAGGCTGCGCCGCGGCACCGGCACGCTTGCCGCCGCGTCCGTTACGTAGAGCTGCACGACCTCGTCGCCCGCCGTTTTGCCGGCGTTTTCGACCTCGACGGCGACCAGCAGGTTTTCGCCGGCGTTGATCCGGTTTTTCAGTTCGAGTTTACTGTAAGCGAATTTCGTGTAGCTCAAGCCGAAACCGAACGGATACAGCGGCGCGCCCTTGAAATAGCGGTACGTGCGCCCGTCCATTTTGTAATCATCAAAAGCGGGCAGATCGCCGACCGATTTGTAAAACGTGACCGGCAGCCGCCCGCCGGGATTGTATTCGCCGAACAGCACGTCGGCGATCGCGTTGCCGCCTTCCTGCCCCGGATACCACGCGTGCAGGATCGCCGACACGTTCGCGTCCGCCCAATTTAGAGCGAGCGCGCTGCCGCCCATCGTCACCAAAATGACCGGCTTGCCGAGCGCGTGCACCGCCATGATCAAATCCTCCTGCGGTTTCGGCAGCGCGATGTCGGTGCGGTCGCCGCCGCGAAAGCCTTCCAATTTGACGTCCATTTCCTCTCCCTCGACGACCGGCGAAATGCCCATCACCATCACGACCGCGTCCGCTTGCCGGGCTTTTTCGAGCGCGTCTTCGCGCAGCCGTTTTTCGGCGGTCGGCGGCGTCCAGAGCAGCCGCGCCGACGCGTAATGATTGGCGTTTTCCGTGTATTCGACGCGAAGATCGTACTCGCGACCGCCCTCTAAATTGATTTCCTTGTTCAGATTGCGCGTGCGCGGATTGCTGGTTTCTTCGAGGAAAAGCGCCTCGTCGATGTAAATCCGCACGCCGCCGTTGCTGCGCCAGCCGATCTGGTAAACGCCCGATTCGGGCGGCACGATTTTTCCGGTCCACCGGACGGCGAAATTATCGTCGTTAATCTCTTTCGCGGGACCGATCGAGCCCCAGTTGAAATTGATCTGCGCGTCGTTGCGGACGAGCGCCGGCGCGCCCGAAAAATCGCGGTTATTGAAATACTCGGCCTTCAAGCCCTTTCCGTCGCCGTTCGAGAAAGACTCGTTCGCGACCGGCTCGAACCTCACGCCGGTCGGGTACATGCCCGGCGAATAAAGCACCTTCGTCGCCGGCGAGACCTTGTTTCGAATGCCTTCGAGCGGCGTGTAGCTGCGCGACGGCTGCCCGTTGTAATTGCCCAGAAGCACGTCCGGGTCGTCGGCGTTCGGTCCGATCACGGCGACCGTCTTCAAATCCTTTTTGAGCGGCAGCGCATCGTTCGCGTTCTTTAAAAGCACGAGCGATTCGCGCGCCGCCTGCAATGACAATTTATGATGCGCCGGCGAATCGTTTTCCGAAAAAGGGATTTGCGCGTATTTCACCATTTCCGGCGGGTCGAACATTCCCAAACGAAAACGGATCTTCATCAGATTGACGACCGCCGCGTCGATTTCCTTTTCGCCGATCAGGCCTTTCGCGACGGCTTCCGATAAGGATTTGTATTCTCTGCCGCAAGTCAGATCCGTTCCCTTCTTGACGGCGATCGCCGACGCCTCGGCTTCGGTCGCCACGAATTTGTGCCATTTCCAGATATCTTCGATCGCCGCGCAGTCCGAGACGACGTGACCTTTGAAGCCCCATTCGCCGCGCAGGATTTCCCGCATCAGCCGCGTGTTCGCGCACGCCGGTTCGCCGTTCGTCGCGTTGTAGGCGCACATCACGCCCGAAGCATTGCCTTCGAGGATCGTCTGCCGGAAGGCGGGCAGATAAGTTTCGCGCAAATCCCGTTCGCTCGAAACCGCGTTGAACGCGTGGCGTTCCGGTTCGGGGCCGCTGTGAACGGCGAAATGCTTGACGGTCGAGACGACCTTTAAATATTTCGGGTCGCTGCCCTGCAGGCCCTTAACGAACGCGGTGCCTAATTTCCCGGTCAGAAACGGGTCTTCGCCCCACGTTTCCTGCCCGCGTCCCCAGCGCGGATCGCGGAAAATGTTGATGTTCGGGCTCCAGAAGGTCAGACCTTTATAACGCCCGCGCTCGCCGCGGCGGACGAATTCGTGATGCTTGGCGCGCGCTTCGGTCGAAGTCGCGTCGGCGACCCGCCAGATCATTTTATCGTTGAAGGTCGCCGCCAAGCCGATCGCCTGCGGAAAGACGGTCGCGATGCCGGCGCGCGCGACGCCGTGCAGCGATTCGTTCCACCACTCGTATTCGGGCACGTCGAGCCGCGGGATCGCGGCGGCGGCGTTCTGCATCTGCGAGATCTTTTCTTCGAGCGTCATGCGCGAAACCAGATCGTCGACGCGCGCATCGATCGGCAGTTTCGGATTTTTATAAACCGGCACCGGATTTAGCGCCGCCGTTTTTTGCGCCGCGGTTTTTTGCGCGGGCGGGGCGAACGACAAAAACGTTGTCAGGATCATGCAAAAAGCCACGGAACGGCTATAAACTTTCATATTTTTCTTACCTTAAACCTCGGCGGCCTTGCGCCTTTGCGGGAAACGGTTTTTTCTTTAACAAACTCTCGCTTCGAAGATTAGAATAAATTTACCGCAAAGGCGCAAAGCCGCCAAAGGAAAATTTTAAGAGTTGACGCCCGACGCCAGAAAACCGCCGTCGACGACCAATGTTTGTCCGGTGATAAAGCGCGCCGCGCCGGAAGCGAGAAAAACCGCCGCGCCGACGATTTCTTCCGCGATAAGCTTAACGCGCCCAATTCAGGTGAAAAAAGATGCGTGTGAATGTCGACGACGCTTTCCGTCGTCGACGGCGTTATCAACTTGCCGCCGAAGCTCGTTTTTTTCGGTGATCAGAGCTTGTTCTTTTTTTCCGCTGCCGGTTTCGTTGTTTTTCATAAGATTTAGCCGCCGTAAACAGGTCAAAACGCGTTTTCATCAAGCCCGCTCAGACATCGCCCGTTATCGATGGTTTTCGTCGAACGCCGCGCCGCCGCGCGCGAAATCGTCGAGCAGATCGATTTTTTTATATTCGTCCAAGGTCTTCAGCGGCTTTTCGACGCCCGGCGGCAGCGGCCGATTCGCGAAGGTCTGAAAATAACTGAGGCTCGCGTCCTTCCACCAGACGGCGTCGCGCTCCTGTATCGCCAGCTTGCGCGCGATGGCCGCGTGTCGCTCCGCGTCGACCGCGCTTTTCAAACTTTCCCAGTCCTTTAGCATCCGCCGCGCCCGGTCGACGCCGCTTTGGTAACGCCAAGCCATCTCGTCCCAGAGCGTTCCGCCGGATTTCATTTTGTGATCCCACGCGACGTGGTGAAACCACAAAAGGTATTTTTCCGGCACGGTTTGCGGGTTCGAATAAAGGTTTCTTACCGGCGCGAAATACTGGCTGACGGTGTTGCTGCCGGTCGCGGTGCGGTCGAAACCGATGCCTCGCGCGTCGGCTTTGTTGTAATATGTCGGGTTCCAGTCGTCGCGTTCGTAGGTGTTCCACCACGGCGCCGGTCCGTAATGATGCCCGCCCCACATCTGGTGATGAAGCCCGAGCGGCGTCATGTAATCGACGAGCGCGCCGTAGGAATCGAGCATCATTTTTTTGATGACCGAAACGGCTTCCGGCTCGCGCGTGAAGGTCATTTTGATCCATTCGTCGGCGATTTTTTCCGAGGAATTTCCGTGATTCCACGCGAGCCGCCCGAAGGCGTACCAGTTCGCCTGCAGAAAATCGTGTCCCGTCCAGTTGCGGGCGGTGCCGGTGTTGGCGACGCCCGCCATGCCGGTCAGTTTTTGTCCGAAAAGCGAGCCGTCGGCGACGCGCGCGACGGTCGAACCTTTCCCGCGCGCGAAAGTGTCCGATTCGAGCACTTCGCGCCACATCTCGGCGAGAAAAACAAGGTGATTCGAAAACCCGAGATATTCCTGCGTGATCTGCAGTTCCGGCACGATTTGCGTTTTCGGCATCGCGCCGAACAGCGGGTGAAACGGCTCGCGCGGCTGAAAATCGACGGGTCCGTTTTTGACCTGCAGCAGCGCGTTCGCGGCGAACTTGCCGTCGAACGGCTGCAGATTTTCGTACGCCGCGCCGGCCCGGTCGTAGCCGGGCTTCATGTCGTAGACGAACGCGCGCCAAATGACGACGCCGCCGTGCGGCGCGACTGCTTCCGCCAGCATGTTCGCGCCGTCGACGTGATTGCGGTTGTAAGTGCGCGGTCCGGGCTGTCCTTCGCTGTTCGCCTTGACGAGAAAGCCGCCGAAATCCGGGATGATTTTGTAAATCTCGTCGGCTTTCGCTTTCCACCAGTTTTTGACGCCGTCATCGAACGGGTCGGCGGTGGGCAAGCCGCCGATTTCGATCGGCGCGGAAAAGCGGGCGGAAAGATAAACCCGGACGCCGTACGGGCGAAACGCATCGGCGAGCGCTTTGACTTTTCCGAGATATTCGGGCGTCAAAATCCGCGCGTCGGCGTTAACGTTATTGAGAACCGCGCCGTTGATGCCGACGGAGGCGTTGGCGCGCGCGTAATCGGTCAGGCGCGAATCGATCTTGGCGGGGAGCGCGGTCCAATCCCAGAGAGATTTTCCCGCGTAGCCGCGCTCGACCGAGCGGTCGAGATTGTCCCAGTGATTGAGCACGCGGATTTTAAGCAGCGGCTTTTCGCGAACGTTTAAATTGTCGATCGATTGCAGCGTCTGCACGAGACGCAGAAAATGAAACGCGCCGTAGAGCACGCCGCGCTCGCCAGCGGAAGCGATGACGAGCGCCGGTTTATTTTTGATTTTCACCGAACGGATGATAAAACCCTCGTCGCCGAGCGCGGCGAGCTCGCGCTCTAATTTGAGGGCGGCGATAACGGGCGAGGTTTTCGGCGTTCCGGCAACGAGCGAACCTTCCGTGCGGGTTTCGCCGGTTAAAGAAAGCCGCACGCCGAGCAGACCGCCGAGACCGTTTGCGAGTTCCGTGCGCGCCGCGGCGAGCATCTCGGAATCGCCCTCGAGATCGAGCGACTTGATTTGCTTGCGGTAACTTTCGGCCGAGGCGTCGGAGAGCGCGTCGTAACGCAGCCATAAACGGTAACCGTCTTCGGCGCGCGCGGCGCCCGGCATGAAAATCAAGACCGCCGCGAACGCGATCAATATCTTGCATTTAAGGTTTCTTGCCGAATTCATTTTTCACCCGATCTGTTTACCGGTAGCGGTAAAGCCTTACTTTTTGAATCGAAAATTTGCCGGTTTCGAGCCGGATATGGCGTCCCTGATGCGTCTGGTCGCCGTTCAGACGGCGTCCGGGTCTCCAGACGCCGTTTTCGAACCGGCCCTCCTCCGCCGACAGGATGCCGACGAGCGGCGCGCCCGGCGCATCGGCTTCGAAAGTGACGACCGTGCCGGTGCCGGCGAAAATAAACTCGTCCGCGCCGACCGCGATGACGAGCGCTCCCGACGCGGGCGGCGCGGACTGAATAACGGACGCGGCGCTCGGCGGTCGTTCGCAGGTCGCGTGGAGCGCGTAGCCGTTCAGAAAAACCTTTTGCGGCTGGCGCTGCTCGACCGATTCGGCGAGCAAGCCGGCCGTTTTGCCCCGTCCCTGATTTTCCAGAATGATCGGTTCGAGCTGCCGCAGAAGATCGTACGTCTGCCGCGGCAGTTCGGCGTGCGCGTCATCGCCGCTTTCGATCGCGAACGGACTGAAGCCGAGCGCGTCGTGCGCGCCCATCGCGTACAGCGCGTTGACGCCGCTGAACTGGTTGAACCGGATTTCGGGAATAAAGAGCGGGTTTCCCGAGCGATCGTATTTCCGCGTCCACTCGGCGACGTTCGGAAAATAAATGTCGGGCGCGAGAAAATCGATGCGCGGCGCGGCGGCGCGCCACACGTCCAGCAGATGCGGCAAAGGTCCGGCGCTCGGATATTGACCGGGCTGGTAGTTCGGGCGTATGAGCGCGGCATTGACGAACATCGGCAGATCGTATTCGGCTTTGCCGGCTTCCGCGACGCGGTTCGCGTAGCGCGCGAAATGCCACGCCATAAAAATCTCGTCCGCCGCGGCGCCGCGCCCGAAAACTTCCTTCCACGCGCCGCGCGCTTTGAAACCGTTTTCCGCCCAGACGCCGCGAAATTCCGGGATGAGCTTTTCGCGGTTCCGCTCCGGATAGTTCATCAATTCGGCAGGAATCTGCCCGCCGAAAAGCCGGTCGGCGATCGGCGAAAGGTCGCGCGAATCGGGGATCATGCCGATTTCGTTTTCGACCTGCACCATGATGACCGTGTTTTCCCGCGAATCGAAATCTTTGAGATGCCGCATGAAAGCTTGAAAGGCGCGCGCGTCCGCCGCCGAGTTTTCTTCGGCGAACGGAGACATGGTCTCCATGCCCTTGCCGTCGCGGGCTTCCGAGCGCGGAAAACGCTGTTGGTTGGTTTTCACCCACGCGGGCGCGTAGCACGACATGCTGTTTTTCCACGACGCGAACCACAGCGGAATGATTTTCAGATCGTGCCGGCGCGCTTCGCGAATATGCTCGTCGACGAGCGAAAAATCGAATTTCCCTTCTTCCGGCTCGACGAGCTCCCAATAGACCGGCATCAAAACCGTGTTGAGATTCATCGCGGCGAGTTTGCGCCAGACCGGTTTCATATACTCGACATCGGACGCGCTCGAATTGCCGAGCTCGCCGCCGCGAATCAGAAACGGCCGACCGCCGACGACGAGCCGCGTCGCCGTGCCCCGTTTGCGTAGCCGCGGAATCGCCGGCTGCGCCGAAACGCTCCGAACGCTCGCCGACCAGAGAAGCAGCGAGGCGAGCAGGAAGGCGATCGTCCGCGAACCGGAACGGGCGTTTCTAATCATATTCCCTAGCATAAAGAGCGCGTCCGGTTTCGCCAAACGCGCTCTTTATAAATAATCAGAAGATAAAGCGGGCGGCGAAACGCATGTTGCGCTCGCCGATGCCGACCGTCGAGGTGATGTAACCGAAATTGCTGTTCGAAGATCGGGTACGCGTTGCGGAAATCGATGAACGGGCGCGGATCGGCGGATTGACCGTAGCCGGCGCGAATGACGGTTTTGTCGCCCCACCGATAAGCGACGCCGACGCGCGGCAGAAATTGCCCGATGCCGGATTTCGCGCCCGGCCCGGACAGGTCGGCAGCGGCGGCAGGCCGATCAAGGTGCGCGGCGGGCGCGATCCGGTTCGCCGGAATGATGTTGCGGGGAAACGCCGTGCGCAGCCGCGGATCGGGATTCGAGGCGGGATCGAAAATGCAGCCGGTCGGCGCGGTCGCGGCGTAGTTGCAGTCCGTTCCGGGCGGCAGCAGGAACGAAAAGTCGACGCCGCCGTTCGGCCCCGGACGCAGCGCCGGCGGGCGCGACGCTGACGCGGTTCACGCGCGAAAGGTTGTTGCGCGTCGTGCGTTCGAGATCGGTAAAGAAAAAGAGCTTGTTTTTCCAGATCGGATCGCCGACCGCGTAGCCGTACTGCGCGAGAATGTCTTTGGCGTTCTGCGGGGTCGTCTGAAAATAGTTGCGCGCCTTGCCGATCGTGCTGTTCGTCACGTAACCCCAGCCGGCGCCGTGAAAGCCGTTCGTGCCGGATTTCGTGATGACGTTGACGATCACGCCGCCGGCGAGCCCCTGCTCGGCGTCGAACGCGTTCGTCACGATATTGACCTCCTGAATAGATTCAGCGATCGGCACGTACGCCGTATTGGTCGGGAGCCACGGGTAATTGACCGCGCTGCCGTCGATGCGCGTGTTGTTTTGCAGACGCGAGACGCCGTTGACGTTGAACGAGATCGAGCGCTGCGGGTTGCCGGCGGCGGAGTTGGCTTCGCCCGCGCCGTTCGAAACGACGTTCCGGCTCAAATCCTTGACCGCGCCCGGCACGATCGTCAGAAGGCTTTGATAATTCCGTCCCTGACTGCCCGTGAGCGGCAAATCGTTGACCTGCCGGGCGGTCTGCACGACGTTGATGTCGGTTCGGTCTGCAGTACTTCTTCGGTTTCCGAAGTGACGACGACGGTCGGGTTGACGTCGCCGACTTCGAGTTTGGTATCGAAACGGACCGTGTTGTTGGCGACGATCGTCACTCTTTCATTGACCGCCGACTTGAAAGAAGCCATCGTCACCAGAACCTTGTAAACGCCGGGCTGCAAATCGCTGAACTGGTAGCCGCCGCGCTCGTCGGTCGTCGCGGTTTTGACGTCGCCGGTGCTCAGATTGGTCACTTCGATTTTCGCGCCGGGAACGGCGGCGTCGGTCGGATCGGAAATGCTGCCGGCGAGCGAGCCGTACAAGACCTGCGCGTCGACCGCGGGCGGGGCGGGAATCAAAAGCGGGAGCGATCGATTCGGATAAAATAAAAAAGAGCAGCCAAATCGGCTGCTTTTTTTTTTCGGCGGCGTGGCGCTCAAAAAACCGAAAATCGATACGCCGCCGGAGACTTTAAACCGGGATTTTACGGCGTCGCTTGCGGCACGTAAGCGTTCGCGATGGGACGGTCGCCGGCGCCGCCGAAACTGGTGATGATCGTGCCGGCCGAAGAGCCCTGAATGAACCAGTTGCCGCTTCCCGGACGAAACACGGTCATGTCGTATTTGCCGTCGCCGTCGTAATCGCCCGGCGCCACGACGTCCGTGCCGGCGCCGAAAGGCAGCGAATAATAAGAATTGTCTTCACTTCTCTGGAAGAACCATTCGCCGGTCGCGGGACGAAACACGGCGAGTTCCGATTTGCCGTCGCCCGAGTAATCGCCCGGTACGGGAATGTCGGTCGAAACGCCGAAGATGAAGACTCTGAACTGCAGATCCGAACTTCTCAAATACCACCACGAACCGTCGCTCGGTCGAAAGATCGCGACGTCCGCTTTGCCGTCGCCGTCGAAGTCCGCCGGCACGGGCTTGTCGGTCGCGGCGCCGAAATTGACTATTCCGGTGCCGGAACCGTTCGAGCTCGTGATGAACCATGTGCCCGATGCGGGGCGAAAGATCGCGAAATCGGTTTTGCCGTCCGCGTCGTAATCGGTCGGAACGGGCACGTCGCCGGCTTGCCCGAACGGAAAACTGAAATACGAATTGTCTTCCGAGCGCTGCACGAACCACTCGCCGGTCGAAGGACGAAAGACCGCGATGTCGGCTTTGCCGTCGCCGGTGTAGTCGCCCGGTACGGGAATGTCGGTCGGCGCGCCGAAAACGAACACGCGAAAGTCGGTCGCCGAGCTGCGCGCGTACCACCACGAGCCGTCGGACTGGCGGAAGATGCCGACGTCCGTCTTATTATCGCCGTCGAAATCAAACGGCGCGCGGCGCGGCGTGACCGTCGAACCGGTCGCGATGACGAATTGCGAAAGCGTCGAAACGCGCGCGCAGATTTCGCGCTTCATAAAGTTCGCGGACTGCGTGCGGTCGACCCACGCGCCGCCCTCGCCGTTCAGAATCTTTAAGGCGTCGAAGGCGGTTGGGCTGAACTCATTGAGATTCGCGATACAAACGTCGATCGGACCGCCCGCGACGGCGGTCGTCGTCACGTCGTACGCCGGCTGATTCGTCTGGATCGTGTAACCCGCCGGAACAGTGCGGCCGGCGGCAACCGCGCTCGCGCTGATTGCCGTGTAGGCGACCGAGCCGGCGGTCGTCACCTGGGCGAAATTGAACCGCAGGTTATCGCCGTAGAGAACCTGATTGGCGCCCGCCGCGACCGCCGCGACCGGCTCCAGCGCGAAGGCGTGAAACCACCCGGCGCCGAGCTCGGCGTTGCCCGCCCCGACCGCCGTCTGCACCGGCGCCGCCCGGCACGTGCACGCGTTCGCGCTCGCCGCGCCGTCGCCGACCTGCCCGACATTGTTCAAGCCCCA
>DATCMK010000024.1:0-243198 GCA_036563455.1 Pyrinomonadaceae bacterium
GCGCGCCGGACGCCATCGCTTCCAAAGGCGCGATGCCGAACGGCTCTTTCGGGTTCGGATGCACGAACACGTCGCAGTTCGCGTAGTAATCGGCGAGCGTTTCCTTGTCGAGATGACCGAGCTGAACGATCTTGCCGGGAATCGAGCGGTCGGTTTCCGTTTGCAGCCATTCGGCCTTCGGTCCGCCGCCGGCGACGAGCAGCCGGTAATCCGTCTTCGCGTCCGCGGCGAGGATTTTCATGAATTCCGGCAGCAGACCGACGTTTTTTTCCGGCGAGATTCGTCCGGCGTACAGAATGATCACGGCGTTTTCCGGCACCCCGGATTTTTCGATCATCGCGCGGCGCACTTTTTCGCTTTTGCGCGCGGGCGAAAAATGATCGGCGTCGACGCCGGACGGGCAGATTCGGATTCGCTCTGCGACAGGAACGCGCGCGCTGCGCAGCGCCTTCCAGCAAAAATTGGTGAACCATTCCTGCCGCCGCGGGTTGTATTCGCGCCGCGTGCACAGATCGAATTCTTCGGCCGTGTAGACGGAATTCGTGACGTGAAAATCGTAAGACGGGAAAAGGTAATTGCCCATGTAGCGCCTGGCGAACCAGCGCGGCAGGCTGCCGTTCGAGATGAACGAAGCGACGTTGTCGTCCATCCGTTCCGAAGAAAAATGCACGAGCATCGGGCGCTTCAAACGGCGAAACATATTGATGCGGACGACCGTTCCGAAGGCGCTCAGGGTGTATTTGTCGCGGATTTCGACCATCTGCGGCATTTCGTCGAGCAAAATATGACGGATGATCGAATTCGTCGGAATATACTGCCACGGCATGATCACGCGGTAGCGTTTGTCGAAAAGCGGCGACCGCGGCGCGGGAACGTAATAAATTTTCGTGTATTCGGACAATTCTTCCGTTTCCTCGCGCTCGCCCGGCACGATCAGGCGCATCTGCCGCTTTTGACGCTCGGCGGCGGCGAGCAGCGAATTGTAAGCCGTGCTGATGCCGCCGGAATTCTTGTGATAATAATTCGTGATATGGACGGTTTTAATCGGCATAAAAAAGATGGTGTCTCGAGCTCGAAATTTGCAAAAACATCGTGATCGGAGTTCGCTATTTATTTTAGTATCTTGGCTTTCGATGCTAATTGCAATCGATTTGTGCCGCCGTCGCCCGCGCGCGGTCGAGAAGCGCCGGTCGTTTTTCGTTTTCCGTTGAAACGGTTTATGCTAACCTCTATTGTAAATGCGGATTGAATCAATTTCCGGTTGAATATTTAACGGGCTTTATTATGAAAATATTTGTTTTGGGCGGAGACGGTTTCTGCGGTTGGGCGACGGCGCTGCATTTATCGAGCCTCGGTCACGAAATCGTGATCGTCGATAACCTGTCGAGGCGAAAAATCGACGTCGAGCTCGAAGTCGATTCGCTGACGCCGATCGCCCCGCTCGGCACGCGGCTCCAGGCCTGGCGGGAAACCGCCGGGCGCGAGATTCGCTTCGAACTCGTCGACATCGCGCGCGAATACGAAAAGCTGTTCGATTTTATCAAGGCGGAACGCCCCGACGTGATCGTCCATTTCGCCGAACAGCGCGCCGCGCCCTATTCGATGAAGGACGCCAGGCATAAAAGATACACGGTCGACAACAACCTCAACGCGACGCATAACGTTTTGTGCGCGATGGTCGAATCGGAAACGGACGCGCATCTCGTTCATCTCGGCACGATGGGCGTTTACGGCTACGGCGCGTTCGGCATGAAAATTCCGGAAGGTTATCTGAATATTCAGATCGTCGGCGACCACGGCGAAGTTTTCGACCATGAAATACTTTACCCGGCGAGTCCGGGCAGCGTCTATCACATGACGAAGACGCAAGATCAGCTGTTCTTTCTGTTCTATAACCGCAACGACAAAGTCAGAATCACCGATCTCCACCAGGGCATCGTCTGGGGCACGCAGACCGAACAGACCAAACTCGACGAACGCCTGATCAACCGTTTCGATTACGACGGCGATTACGGCACGGTTTTAAACCGTTTTCTGATGCAGGCGGCGATCGGCTACCCTTTGACGGTGCACGGCACGGGCGGGCAGACGCGCGCCTTCATCCATCTTCAGGACACGGTGCGCTGCATCCAGATCGCGATCGAAAACCCGCCCGCGAAAGGCGATAAGGTGCAGATATTCAACCAGATGACGGAAACTTACCGCGTGCGCGACCTGGCGGAACTCGTTTCGAAAATGACGGGCGTGCCGATCGCTTATCTGCCGAATCCGCGGCAGGAAGCCCTTGAAAACGAGCTGCACGTGGCGAACGACCGCTTTTTGAATCTCGGTCTGGAGCCGATCACGCTCGATCAGGGCTTGCTCGCGGAGGTCACGGACATCGCGAAAAAATACGAGCATCGCTGCGAGCGCCGGAAAATCGAATGCCGCTCGTTCTGGAATCACGAAAGAGAGCTCGACAGCCGCGAAAACCTTCAGGCTTGTTCGACGCCGTGATTCGATCGTTCGACTTTGATATTCTCTATCTTTAGAAACCTCCCCGGAAAGGTTTCGCGGGTCAAAATCATAAATTAAAAAGGCGTTTATCGTGAGTTTTTCGAATTTGCCGAAGTCGCTGCCGGTTTCGGCGGTCATTAAATACATTCTGCGTCATCCGCTCGAAATGATCGTCCGGCGCTGGAACTGGAAAGCCGCCGCTTTGAGCGGCATGATGCGCGGTTCGATTTATTTTTTCACGCATATTTCGCTCGGCTGGCGCGCCGCGCTGAGCGCGATGTCGCTGGAATTTCTGTTTCGCGTCTTCAATTCCGGCGCGGTTTCCTCGGTCAGCCAGGCGTTCCGTTCGGCCGAACCGAAGTGGCTCGCCAATCTCATCGTCATGTTCGCGTTTCCCGCTTACGGTCATACGGTCGAGTATATTCTGCACACTTTGAACGGCGACGAGAACGTCAACAAATCGATCTTTTTTTCGATCGCGTTTTCCGCGCTTTCCGCGATTTTCAACCTGCACGCCCAGCGGCGCGGCGCGATGCTCGTCAAAGACGAGGATCAAAAAAGTTTCTGGAGCGATTTAAAGCGCCTGCCGGTAATTTTTTTCGAGTTTTTCGGCTACCCGTTTATCTGGGTTTACCGGAAATTAAAATAAAGGCCTTTGATTGAGGCCGTATTAGACAAACGAAAAGGCGGCGCGGCGCCTTTTCGTTCCCGGATAACGATTTTTATTCCCCGCTCGCTTTTGGTTTTCGGAAAGCTATTTGATTTCGCGCGTATTGGAAATCACCGACCAGAGCGCTAGCGCGTAGACCAAAATCAAAGCGCCGAAACTCAGCGCGAGCAGCGTCAGCGTTTCGAAAGCGCCGCCCGAAAGCGAAACCAAAACCGCCGCCGCCCATAAAAACCAAGCCGCGACATACAAATTTTTCAACATAATTTCGACCTCCATTATAAAAATTCAATCTGCTGTCAAGCATCCGGCGACGGCGGAATGAAAGCCGTCGCCGGATGCTTGACTTTTCACCGAACGGCGGTCGTCTTCGGTTCCGCCTTCACCGCTTCGAGCCGCAGCTCGATCGTCACCTCGTTGCCGACGTCGAAACCGCCCGCCGCGAGCGCGTTGCCGTAATTGATTCCGTAATCGCGGCGGTTGATTTTCGTTTTCGCCTCGATGCCGAAACGCGTGCCGCCCCACGGATCTTTGACCGCGCCGGTGAAGGCGAACGGAAACTCGATCTGCCGGGTGACGCCCTTGATCGTCAGACCGCCGTAGAGCACGTATTTGTCCTTGCCTTTTTTCTCGATCTTCGTGCTCTTAAAGGTCATCTCGGGAAACTTCGCCGCGTCGAAAAAGTCCGCCGAACGGAGGTGTTCGTCGCGCGCCGCGATTTCCGTGTCGATGCTCGCGATTTTCGCGCTGAATTCGACCGTCGATTTCGTCACGTCCCGGTCGTCATAGTTGATCGTGCCGGCGAAATCCTTGAAACGCCCTTCGACCCAGTTGATTTCCAGATGTTCGACCGCGAACCCGATCAGGCTGTGCGCCGGATCGAGACTGTAAACGCCCGCCGGCACCGGCGCGTAACTGACCTTTTTCGCGTCGCCGGTCTGCGCCGCCGTCGGCGTAATCAGGTTGCCGAAAAACGGCAGCGCGATGACGGCTGCCAAAATTGCTCCTAAAATCTTCGTTTTCATAGTTTTCATATCCCTCAATGCTTATCTGTTATCATCAATCTTGTTATAACAAGTGTTTTCGTAAAAAATTTTAATCGATGGTTCTGATCGCCTCTAGCAGTTCGTTCAGCGTTTTCAGCCGTTCGTCGCCGAGATGACCGACGAGCCCACGATCCAGTTCGTCGACGGGAGCGTCGAGCTCCGCCAGAACGCGCAAGCCTTCGTCCGTGATGCGCGCGATCACGACGCGGCGATTGTTCGCCGGTCTTTCGCGCGAGATGAAACCGCGGTTTTCGACGCGGTCGAGCAGCCTGGTCACGTCGGATTCCTTGGTTACCATCCGCTCGCTGATCTCGCTGCACGACAATCCTTCTTCGCCGGCGCCGCGCAGAATCCGCAGAACGTTGTACTGCGTTCCGGTCAAATCCGACGCTTTCAAAAGCCCGTTGATCGCCGCGTTTAAATATTCCGCCGTGCGCGCGATGTTCAATATCGCTTCTTCTTCCAGACTCCGGAAAGGCTTGTTTTGTTTCAACTCTATTTGCAGTTTGCTGACCATCGACTAAAGAATATCCGTTATAACAACCTTTGTCAAGCCAAAACTTGTGATTTTTTAGAAATATTTTTTATAAAACCAAGAAGCGGGGCAAAAAGCTTCAGGTCAACCAGCCCGAACGCCGATAAAATCCTGTTGACGCCGCTCCGGCCGATGCGCTAAATTACAAGTTAGTTACTTTTCAAACCTTGCAAATCAAACTCCCCCAAAATCATTAAATCCAACCCGTCGAGAGGTTTTTAAAACTATGTCCAAACATTTCCGCGTTTTTTCGAGTTTGTTTTTCATGCTCGGTTTGATCACCTTATTTTCGGGCGTTTCGCCCTTTTCGCGCCGCGCCTTTTCGCAGTCCCGGAACGCTCCGGCGATTTTGCAGCAGGCTGCGCTTCCCGACCTCGGAATCGGCGCGAGTCTTAACGGCGCGCGTCCGTTTCCGGCCAATAATGCCTGGAACATGGACGTTTCGAGGTTTCCCGCGCATCCGAATTCGGCGAATCTGATCGCGAGCATCGGCGCGAGCACCGGTCTGCACGCCGATTTCGGAACCTTCTGGCAGGGCGCGCCGATCGGCATTCCGTACGTGGTCGTCGCCGGCAGCCAACCGCGCGTGCCCGTGAACTTTACGCAGTGGGCAAATGAGAGCGAACCGGGACCGTACCCGATTCCGCCGAACGCGCCGGTCGAAGGCGGCGCGAATGCGACCGGCGACCGTCATGTCTTGGTCGTCGACCGCGACGACTGGAAGCTTTATGAGCTTTATTCCGCGTATCCGCAAAACAGCGGCGCGAGTTGGAACGCGGCGAACGGCGCCGTCTGGAACTTCAATTCGAACAAACCGCGCCGCGCCGGCTGGACTTCCGCCGACGCCGCCGGACTGCCGATTTTTCCGGGGTTGGTGCGCCGCGACGAGGTCGTGCAGATGCAGGAAATCCGCCACGCGCTTCGCTTCACGGTCGTGACGAGCCGCAAATCCTACGTCTACCCCGCGACGCATCAGGCCGGCAGCACGACGAGCGTGAACGCGCCGCCGATGGGCATGCGCGTGCGGCTCAAAGCGAGCTTCAACATCAATAACCCGGTTTTTTCGCCGAACGTGCGCGTGATTCTGCGCGCCATGCAGAAATACGGCATGATCGTCGCCGACAACGGTTCGAACTGGTACGTTTCGGGCACGCACGATCCCGCCTGGAACGACGGCGAACTCGGCGCGCTCGGCCAGGTCAAAGGCTCGGATTTCGAAGTCGTCCAGACGCCGAACCATCTCTTGATGCCGCACGGCGATTACGACGGCGACGGGCGCACGGATCTTTCGGTCTTTCGACCGTCTAACGGTATTTGGTACGCGACGGGCAGCGCCGACGGCGTTTACCGCGCGCAGCATTTCGGGCTCGCGACCGATACGCCCGCGCCGGGCGATTACGACGGCGACGGCAAGACCGACAACGCCGTTTTCCGCGACGGCTTCTGGCACGTTTCGTTCAGCTCCGATCTCTCGTACCACGTCGCGCCGTTCGGCATGAACGGCGATAAGCCGACGCCCGCCGACTTTGACGGCGACGGTCGCACCGATTTGGCTCTTTTTCGCCCGTCGACCGGCGTTTGGTACATTCATCATAGTTCGGACAATTCGTATCGAGCCGCGCTGTTCGGCGTCGCGACCGACAAACCGACGGTCGCCGATTACGACGGCGACGGGCGCGCCGACATCGCCGTTTACCGCCCTTCGACCGGAACCTGGTGGATCTGGCAGAGTTCGAACAACGCGTACCGCACGCAGCAGTTCGGAATCGACGAGGACGTGCCGGTGGTCGGCGATTACGACGCGGACGGCTTGGCCGACATCGCCGTCTTTCGCCCGTCGAACGGCGCGTGGTATATTTCGCAAGCCGGGAGCGCGCAGATTCGCGTCACGCAATGGGGGTTCGGCACCGACCTTCCGACACCCGGCGATTACGACGGCGATAACCGTTTCGATCTGGCGGTTTACCGCCCGTCGGAAGGCGTCTGGTATATTCTGCAGAGCTGGAACAACGCGTTCCGCGCCGAGCGCTTCGGCTTGAGCGGCGACGCGCCCGTACCGGCGGCTTTTCTGCCGTAAAACGCGGGCGAAACGTTTAAGCGATTGGGTTTCTGGTTTTTGGTTTGGGGCTTTTGGTTTTGGGCCTTGGGTAAATTAATTCGTTTCGATACCAAAATAAAAACGAAAACAAAAAAAACCAAAAACCAAAACCCGATCCGGCTTCGTTCTTCGTCTAACTGAAATTTTCTCCAAAATTCTATTATTTATTGGCGTTGATTCGCGTCGATTCGCGGGCAAAATAAAGTTAAAGCGGCATCGAAGTGAAAATTTTCGGGAACATCTGATAGTCTGTCAATGTATTATTTTTGACGAATCGAATGTTGAAAATTCTCGCGAAAATCTCGATGACGCTTTTCCTCATCGCCGTGCCGTTTTTGTTTTACGGTTTCGGCGGCGCGCTTCTGCGCATGCTGGCGAAAATCTCTTTCGCCGACGCACGCTGGCTCGCTTTTTCGGCGGGACTCGTCGTTTTCTTTCCGTGTTTATTCATCGCCCGGCGGCTTTTTTCGAGCGCGTGGAGTTATCTCGAAACGCTCGAACACGAGTTGACGCATCTGCTCGTCGGTTTGCTGTTTCTGAAAATGCCGGTCGGTCTGCGCGTCAGCGCGCACGAAGGCGGCGAGGTGCGGCAGATCGGCTTCGGCTCGACCGGAGAGACGTGGATCACGCTCGCGCCGTATTTTTTTCCGACGATTTCGCTTTTTGCGATCGTCGCCGCGTACCTTATCGGTCTGAACGCGCGCCTCTTTCTCGCCGTGCTCGGCTGGACGACCGCCTTTCACCTGGTGACGAACTGGAGCGAAACGAGCTTTCGGCAGCCCGATTTGCAAAAAGCCGGCATTTTGAAAACGCTTTTGATTCTACCCGTCATGAATCTGATTTGTTACGGTTCGGTTCTCGCCTTCGTCGCCGGCGGCGCAAAAGGTTTCGGAAACTTCTGGCGCGCCGGCTTCCGCGGCGCTTTTGATCTCGCGGACGTCATCCGGCATCGAATATTCTAAGGAAAAAGGCTGTTTGCCAAGACAGCCTTTTCCCTGCTTTCGTCGAATTAGGGCTTAAATTGGTAGATGATAACGCCCGTTACCTTGACCGGCTGGTTCGAAAGAAAGGTCGGGGTGAATTTGCTCTGTTTTGCCGCCGCTTCGGAAACCGAGCGCAGCAGCGGATGACCGGAAGCCGCCGTCGCCGAAACGACGTTTCCCTTTTCGTCAATCAAAACCTGCACGTTAACCGCGCCCGTCACGCCCATCGCGCGGGCGGCGGCCGGGTAATTCGGTTTCGCCAGGACAGCCGCCTTGCCGTTGATGACGCCGAGCGAGACCGGCCTGGTGATCTTCACCGGTTCGGCGGTCGGCTTCGGCGACGGTTTGACGACGACTTTCGGCATATCTTCCGGTTCTTTGTCTTCCTTGCCGCCGGCGTTGTTTTCGCACAAACCGCAGCCCGTTTCGTCTGAATCAGACTGCCGGCCGCCGGTTTCGGCGGGAATCAGATTTTGGCTGCCGCGCACGATTCTGCTCAAATCGAACTGCTGCGCGTTGACGACGTCCTTTTCGCCGCGCAGGTCTTTCGGCGGAGTATCGCTGTTCGCCAAATCGGTGTATAACTCTTTCAAAACTATTTTGTTCGGCGCCGGCGCGGCGGATTTTTGAATTTTTATTTCCGGTTTCGGCGCGGGCGCGTCTTCGACCGGCGCGACCGGCGCGACCAAGTTCGATAATTCGAAATCGTTCGCGCCCATTCCGAAATTTTTCGCGAACAGGCTGTACGTCCAGCCGCTCATCAGCACGGCGATTAAGACGCCGAGCGTGGTCAGCAGAAAACCGTTTTTGCGCGCATTTTCTTCACTGTGATTTTTCGATTCGATAAGTTGGTTCAACATTTTTCATTCCTCCTGTAGTTTCCGGTGCCGTTTCGGTCAAAGGTCTGAAAAACGCGGGTTTAATCGTCCGCGCTCGATTAGACACCGCGCGGGCGCGGTTTGTTCCCGAAGTTTTTTACGAGAAAATGCGCTAAAATTAGCGACGGGAATTTATGAACGGAAAAAACAGAGATGATATTCGCCCCGGACTGCGCGTCGCCATCGTTTTAAAACAGGATCAGCGCACCGGCAAACGCACCGTCGGCATCGTCAGGGAGTTACTGACGAACTCAAAATTTCACCCGCACGGCATCAAAGTCCGTCTCGCCGACGGACAGGTCGGACGCGTGCAGGAAATTTTGCCGGATGAAAGTTAGAAATGTAAAAAAATTTCTAATTCATGAAACAAATTCAAAATTTTGAACGTTTAAAAATTGACCGAAATACAAATCGAGTCAAAATTCATCAAATATGAGAAGTTCCGTCAAACAAAAGGAAGTTCGCGAGGCGATTCTCGACGCAACCGATTCGCTGCTTTCGCGCTACGGTTATAAGAAAATGACGATCGACGATCTGGCGAAAGAAGTCGGCATCGGAAAGGGCAGCGTTTACCTGCATTTTACGAGCAAGGAAGAAATCGTCCTCTCACACATCGACCGCATCATCGAACAGCTCAAGGAAAAGCTCGCGGCGATCGCCGGCGGGGACGAAAAGCCCGAACAGCGCCTCCGGAAAATGCTGCGGACGCGCGTGCTGCATCGATTCGAAAGCGTGCAGCACTACACGCAGAATTTGAACGATTTGCTGGCGGCGATCCGTCCGAATTTTCTCGCGCGGCGCGAGCGTTATTTCACGGAAGAAGCGCGCGTCTTTATATCGGTCATCGAAGGCGGTCAGCAAAGCGGCGATTTCACCGAGGGCGACGCGGCGGCGATCGCCGAATCGTTGATCTTAGCGACCAATTCGCTGCTGCCCTTTAACCTGACGGTCGAAGAGCTCGGCGCCCGCCGGGACGTCGAAACCAAAGTTTCGCGGCTCGCCGACCTGCTTTTGCAGGGTTTGTGCCGCCGCGAATAAGTTTCGGTTTTGAGTTTCGCGTTCGTGCGGCGCAGACTTTAAGCAGCCGAACCGCCGCCGCGACATGAAGCTCAAAACGTTTTTTGTTCATAAACTTTAAGGAGTACAACGCCATGAAAAAACGGTTCATAAAATTATCATTATTCGCGCTCTTCGCGATTTCGTTCGTCCTGCTTCCCGAGGCGTTCGCCCAGCAAGGCGCGCGGCAAACTGACATGACGATCGACGCCGCCACCAAAAAGCAGGTCATCGACGCGGTCCTGAAAGAATTAAACGACCGCTACGTTTTTCCGGAAGTCGCCAAACAGATGGAGGCGAGCATCCGCCAGCGAATGGCGGGCAAGGAATACGACGCGATCACGAGCGCCGAGGAATTCGCCAAAAAGCTCACGGAAGATTTGCAGTCGGTCAGCCGCGACAAACATCTGCGCGTGCGTTATTCGGAGCAGACGATTCCGGTCCGAAAGCGCGACGGCGAGCCGTCCGCCGAATACAAGACGGCATTTGAAAACAACATGAAGCGGATCAATTTCGCTTTCGAGAAGGTCGAACGCCTGCCCGGCAATATCGGCTACATCAAATTGAATAATTTTCTCGCGCCGGAACTGGGCGCGGAAACCGTCGCGGCGGCGATGACGTTCGTCACCAACACCGACGCGCTGATTTTCGATCTGCGCGAAAACGGCGGCGGCGACCCGGAAATGGTCGCGCTGATTTCGTCGTATCTCTTCGGCGACAAACCGGTTCACTTAAACAGTCTCTACTGGCGCGAGGGCGATAAGACCGAAGATTTTTTCACCAAACCGAACGTTTTGGGGAAAAAATACGGCGACAAGGACGTTTATGTGCTGACCGCCAACCGCACGTTCTCGGCGGCTGAGGAGTTTACTAACAATCTGAAAGTCCTGAAACGCGCGACGATCGTCGGCGAAACGACCGGCGGCGGCGCGAATCCGGGCGGCGTGTTCCGCGTCCACGACCATTTCGGCGTTTTCGTGCCGACCGGGCGCGCGGTCAATCCGGTCACGAAAACCAACTGGGAAGGCACCGGCGTCGAACCGGACGTCAAAGTTTCGAAGGAGCTGGCGCTCAAAACCGCGTATCTTTCGGCGTTGAATAGATCGTACGAAAAAACCAAAGAGGAAGATTTGAAACGCGCGCTCAAAGACGTCATCGACCGCACGCAGAAGGAACTCGACGAAATGAAAAAAGTCGCGCAAAAGTAAAATTGTCGCGAATCAAATAAAAAAGGCGGACTTTCGCGAAAGTCCGCCTTTTTTGGCAGCCGCGTGGGCGAGGGCGCATTTCCCGCAAGCGCTCGTTCACGCTCCGTTTGCGGAAAAACGCTTTTAGTTTTTCTTTATTTGGTAATAAGTCTTATCGGCTTCCGCCCATTTCTGCGGGTCGAAAAGTTTTTCATCGAGTTTGACGTCGGTTTGAATGTCCGAATATTCTTCGAGGAAATATTTTCTGCCGTCGATGAAAAAGACGACTTCCGGCGCGACCCAGCCGCCGCCTTTCACCTTTTGATATTTATTGAACTGCGTTTCCTGCACCCTGTTTTTGTCTTTGCCGACCTTCTGAAAAAGCCGCACGAAATAAAGATTCTTTTTATCGACCCAGAATTGCGGCGTCGTCAAATCGCCGGCTTTAGCGCCGACGACGTAAACTTCTCTGCCCTGCCACGTTTCCTCGTGGAGGTTCGACAGGTCAAAGCCCAGGTCTTTGAGCTGTTTAACGGTTACGTCCGCCGGCTGCCCGTAGACGTCGAAGCCGAGAACGAGCAGCGGATGAATCAGCGGCTGGCTCCGTTCGAGCTTCGAATTGTTGAAAACGTGCTGCGTGTTGTCGAAAAACAAAACGCCTTTGCCGGCTTCGACCGGCGCGATGTCGACGCGCAGTTTTCCGGGCACCGACATCGCTTCGTACCAGGTTTCGACGCTCGTCGAGCCGTCCGGCTTGATCGTCGTGCTTTTCTGCACGAAAGTTAAGGTTTTGTACCATTTGCCGTCGTATTTTTGACGCATCGCCGCGACGAGCTGTTCGCCGTTCGTGATCTTCGCCGCCAGCGCCGGCGAGACCGCCAAAAGCAGCAATAAAATGAACGTTTTAAGATTCCGCATTAATTTCTCCTGTATTTTGTTCTGAAAGAAAGAATTTCGCGGTTTAAAACGGAAGCGGCGCGAGAAGGTTTCAAAAAGCAGCCGCGAACGAACACGAAAGATTTTAATGTTATTTTTCGTGAATTTTCGTGTTCGTTCGCGGCTGCTTTTAGAGTGTTTTCTATCGTTTCCAGTAATTCTTAATCTTCAGATCGAGCATCGGAAAGGCGCAGTATTCGCAGTTTCTGCCCGCGTCGCGGAGTTTTTGCACCATTCGGATCGCCGCGTCGGCGTTGCGCGTGTGGACGATGATCGTCGCCGCGCGCTGCAAATCCTTTTTTTCGTGCAGAAATTCCGCGATCGCGTAGCCGGTGCGGGCGTAATCGTTGTGATCGTTCGTTTCGTAATGCTCGGGCAAAAGGTCGTGGTCGAGAAAAATCGCGTCGAAGCTGCCTTCCGCGAGATGCTTTTTGGCTTCCTCGACCGTTTCGGCGATCGTCACTTCGTCGCCTTGAAAACGTTTTTTGAACCAGCGGTGACGACGCTTGTCGTCGTCGAGCAAAAAAACCGAAATCGGCGCGCGTTCGGCATCAAAGGTTGCTAATCCGAATCTGATTAACAAGCTGCGAAGAATTCCCATAACTTAAAAAATCCGAATGCCTTTCGGCAGTCCTAATATACCACACGCCGCCGCGTCGAAAAATGATTCAAAGATTTTTCGCCTTATATTAATTTTTTGTTAAATGTTAAGTCCACTGTTTTCAGTAACTTATTTTTTTGCGTTTTGAAGGCCCTCGTCAAACGCCGATTTTTACTGAATTTTCAAAGCCGAAAAAAAACTTGAAATCTCCTTTTTGAGTGCTATAATCCAAAAACAGCTTCAGTGATTAAATGAAACTCGCTCCTAAAAATAGATCAAGGTCAGTCATAGGGTTATAATAGATAGGAATTTGGATGCCGCAGGACAAAGCTAAAATCCATTCGCTTTTTGCCGTTCCGAACAAGGCTGAAAGTGCGTCTGAGTACGATTTTTACAACGCGCCCGACAACGGCGACGAGCCGGAGGTTTGTCCGAAATGTTACGGCTCGGGGATGGAAATCGTGCCGGGCAAAGGCGCGCGCAAATGCGAATGCCGCAAGCAAAAGTCGCATTCGAACCAGCTCGACAAGACGCGCATCCCGAAACGCTACGAAAACTGCCATTTTCACAGCTACCGCATCCTGAACCCGACGCAGGAACGCGCTTTCAAATACGCTTCGAAGCTCGCCATGGAATACCCGGCGATCGAGCGCGGGCTGCTTTTCATGGGCACGGTCGGCGTCGGCAAAACGCACCTCGCCGTTTCGATCCTCAAAGGCTTGACCGAGCGCGGATTCAACTGCATTTTCTATGAATTCGGCGCGCTTTTAAAGGAAATTCAGGATTCCTACAATCAGAGCACGCAGACGTCGGAGCTGAAAGTGCTCGCGCCGATCCTCGACGCGGAAGTTTTAGTTCTGGACGAAATCGGCGCGTCGAAACCGACCGAATGGGTGCGCGACACGATGGCGCACATCATCAACACGCGCTACAACGACAAAAAACTGACGATCTTTACGACGAATTATCTCGACGAGCGCCGCAACGAGCGCGAGGAAACTCTGGAAGACCGCATCGGCGTCCGTCTCCGCTCGCGTCTTTTCGAAATGTGCCGCACCGTGCCGATCGCCGGCGAGGATTTCCGCCGCACTTTCGATCAGGTCACGCAGATCAAGAAACGATAAGATTTATAGCCACGAACAGACACGAAACGGCACGAAAACCACATAAAAGGTTTTCGTGTTTTTTTGTGTTCGTGCGCGGCTAATTTGATTTTTGACGGGCGTTGTAAATTCGGTAAAACAGCAAAACCGCGAGCGCGATGCCGAACAGCGCCGGGTAAAAAAGGTCGGATTTGACGATCATCCAGAAATGCACGACGCCCAGAATCGCGACGACGTACGTCAATTTATGCAGCCGCCCCCAATTTTTCCCGCCCAGACGCTTGATCATGCCGTTCGTGGAAGTAACGGCGAGCGGCACGAGCAGAAAAAACGCGAGCATGCCGGCGGCGATGAACGGTCGCTGCCAGACGTCCGCCGCGATCGCCGGAAAATTAAAAGATTTATCGAACGCGCTGTACGTGACGAGGTGCAAAGAGGCGTAAAAAAACGCGAAAAGCCCGAGCATTCGTCGGAATTTGACGAGATTGTGCCAACCGAAATATTTTCGCAGAGGCGTGACGGCGAGCGTAATTAACAAAAAAATCAACGCCAGCACGCCGGTCGTGCGCAGGAAAAACTCGACCGGATTCGCTCCCAAATTTCCGCGCGCCGCGTCCCAGCCGAGCAACGCGAGCGGCACGAGCGCGTTTGTAAAAAGTAAAAATTTGTTGAATTTTATGTCGCTCATTCCAAAGTAATCGGTGGTCGGCGGTCAGTGGCCGGCTGAAATCAGATCGATTTCTGATCACTGTCCACTGATCACGAACCACTAAAAATATTTTTTCAAATCCATGCCCGCATAAAGACCGGCGACCTCTTCGGCGTAACCGTTGAACATCAAGGTTTTGCGGCGCGCGTATTCGCCGATTCGCTGTTCGGTCGCCTGGCTCCAGCGCGGGTGCGAAACGTCCGGGTTAACGTTCGAATAAAAGCCGTATTCGCGCGGGTTCGCGATGTTCCAGGTCGCCGGCGGCTCGTTTTCCGTCAGAGTGATTTTGACGATCGATTTAATGCTCTTAAAGCCGTATTTCCACGGCACGATCAAGCGAATCGGCGCGCCGTTCTGGTTCGGCATCTGTTTGCCGTAAAGCCCGGTCGCGAGAATCGTCAGCGGATGCAGCGCCTCGTCGAGCCGCAAGCCCTCGACGTACGGAAAATCGATGCCGGCAAGAAACGACGACTGCATCGAGTTTTTGCCCTCGGGCAGTTTGACGTCCGGATTATCCGAATTCTTACCGCCGTAAAACGTTTCGAACGCGACGAACCGGGCTTTTCCCAAAGGTTCGACCGCATCGAGAATTTTCTTTAACGGAAAGCCGACCCACGGGATGACCATCGACCAGGCTTCGACGCAGCGAAAGCGGTAAATTCGCTCTTCCTGCTCGAAACGCAAGAGTTCGTCGATGTCGAAAACCTTCGGTTTCTGCACCTGGCCGCCGACTTCGACCGTCCACGGGCGCGTGACGAAACCTTCCGCGGCGCGCGCGACCGCGCGTTTGCCGGTCGAGAATTCGTAAAAATTGTTGTAGTTCGTGATCTCCTCGAAAGAATTGAGTTGTTCTTCCGTTTTGAATTCCGGCGGCCTGGCGACGTTTTCGATCTGCGCCGTGTCGACTTCCTTCGGCGGCGGATTGAAAAGGCGGTACGCGAAGCCGGACGCGAGCGTCGTGCCGGCGACGAGACCGGCGCGGATAAAGTTGCGGCGGCTCAGATAGACGCTTTCGGGAGTGATTTCGCTCGATTTTATGTCGTTTGCCATCTTTATTACATTCGCCGCCGAGTGCGGCGGCGGATTCAATTTTATAATCTAAGAGATGTTTGTTCCGCGCGATTCGTTTCAGATATTTTATAAAAGACGTTTTTCCGCGAAAAATCGCCGCCCGAATCGATCGCGCCCAAAGCTGATTTTACTCCCGGCTCTCTTTAAAAATACCTTCCCGAATTTTCGGAAATGTGCTTTAATGTCAGACGAAACCCGATTTCACGACCTTCAAATTTCGAGGAGCAAGTCTTATGAAAGCCGCTTTGTTTTTAATCGCTTTGGCTGCCTTTTGTTTTTCGGCGCACGGTCAAACTTCGCCGGCCGATTCGAATACGGAAAAAGAAAAATCCCGCAAAGAGCTGGAGGCGCGCGTTTTGCAGATGCTCGACCAGGCGGTCGGCGAGGCGATGAACTTGAAGCTGGCGCGCAACCGCGCGGTCGTTTACGCGATCGCCGGCGACCTTTTCTGGAAATTCGACGAAAAACGCGCCCGCGAGCTTTTCCGCAACTGCGAGAGCGAGCTTTTGGCGGCGAACGACGAAGCCGATAAGGAGAAAAAGGAAAACGAGGATTTGTACGCCGGAATTTTCGATTACAGCGGCGGCGTCCGCAACGAGATTTTGCCGATGATCGCCCGGCACGACGCCGACCTCGCGCTGCAGATGCTCGCCTCGACGCGTCCCGCGAAGTTGGCCGAGGCGATGGCGAAGGCCGCGCAGCCGAACACGCGCCAGGAAGGCGGCTACATGAACTTCAGCCCCGATCAGTTCCGCGTGCAGCAGGAAATCGCGCTCGAACAGCAGTTCGCCGTGCTGACCGCCGAACAGAGCCCGGACAGGGCGATCAAATTGATTAAAGACAGTTTATCGAAAGGAATTTCGTGGAACGTCATGCCGCTGCTGCAGAAAATCCACAAAAAGGACGAGAAAAAGGCGACGGCGCTCGCCGACGACGTCGTCCGCAAAATCGTCGAGACGGATTTGTCGAAGAGGCGCGAGGACTTGAACGCGGCGGTGCAGTTTTTGCAGTACGCGACCAAGCCGAATCCGTCGCGGAACGCGAAGGAAAAAGCCTTTCAGTTCAGCGAAACGCAGGTCAAGGACATCGCCAACAAACTCGCGGCGACGTTTATGCAGCCGAACAACTCGATGGAGATGTTGATAGCGATGAGCCGCACGATGCCGACGCTCGAAAAAATCATTCCCGAAAAGACGCCGCTCTTAAAACAAAAACAGTCGGAAGCGTCGAAAAACATGCCGCCCGAAGTCAAGCGCATCCAGCAGCAGCAGAAGCTCTGGAACCAAAGCTCGACGCCTGAGGAAATCATCGCGCTGCTGCCGAAGCTCAACGAGTTCGAAAAAGCCTCGGCGTATATGTCCCTGTCGAACAAGATCGCGGAGATCGAGGACGAAGCGCGCGCGAAAAAATTGATCGAGCAAATCCCGGACGAAAAGGCGCGCGCGCAAGCCGGCGAACGCTACGAGTCGCAAAAAATCAGCCGCGCCGCCGGCGAGGGCAAGCTCGACGAAGCCAAAAAGCTCATTAAAAATTTGAGCCAGAAAAAAACGCAGATCCAGAAGCTCGTCGCGCTCGCCATCCAGTTTCACCAGAAGAACACGGAATCGGATCGCGAAACGGCGAGCAATCTGATGAAGGACGCCAAAGCGCTCGCCAACGAATTTCCCGAAGACGAAAACGAACTCAACGATTTGATGGAAATCGTCCGCGGCTACGCGGTGATCGACGCGCCCGAGGCGTTTCGGATTTTCGAGCCGATCGTCGACCAGCTCAACGACTTCGTCCAGGCTTCGGCGATTCTGAGCAAGTACAATAAGCGCAGTCAGAGTTTTAAAAAGGGCGAACTGCTGATGCGCGTCAACGCGTACTCGTGGGACGGCTTGCTGCTTTTCCGGTACATCGACCAGATTCAGCGTCTGGGGAAAGCCGATCTTAATAAAATGAGTTCGTTCTCCGACAAATTCCAGCGCGCCGACGCGCGCACGATCGTCAAGCTCTTCGTCGCGCAGGGCTTTCTGAAAGAAGACAAAAAGGAAGAAAACAACGAAAATCCGGCCGGCGGCGTTTTCATTATCGATTAATAAATCAAATAATACGCGGCGAATTCGCCAAATCTTTTTCCATTTTTTGAAAAAACGGTTATAATTTGCGAGTCTGAAATTCTACTCGGGACGTTCAAATAAAAATGCTCTTAGTTAATCAAGTTCTTCATAACCGATACCGCATTATGCGACAGCTCGGACACGGCGGCATGGGCGCGGTTTATGAAGCGCACGACAACGTGTTCGACACGACCTGCGCGGTCAAGGAAATCATCCTCGATTTATCGAAGTCCTCAAACCCGAAACAACAGGAAATGCTGCTGCGCGCCTTCGAACGCGAAGCGAAAATTCTCGCCAAGATCAAACACGAAGTCGTCCCGCACGTACGCGATTATTTTACCGAGGACAACCGCCAGTATCTCGTCATGGAGCTCGTCGAAGGCAAGGATCTGGGCGACCTTCTCGAAGAACGCAAAATTCCCTTCCCGCTCGAAGACGTCGTCCGCTGGACGGAACAATTGCTCGACGGCCTCGATTACCTCCACACGCAAAACCCGCCGATTTTTCACCGCGACCTGAAACCGCAGAACTTGAAACTGACGCCGCGCGGAAAGATCAAGCTGCTCGATTTCGGCATCGCGAAAGGCGGCGCGGAACCGCCGAATTCGACGACGATCAACAATCAGACCTTCGTCGCCGCAACGCTCAACTATTCGCCGATCGAGCAGATTTTCCGCGTGCTCGACCCGGTCTTTCGCGAAGTGCTGACGCAGCGTTTCGAGGCGCGCATTCAAGCCGTCATGCAGCAGAACGCCGACGCGCGCAGCGATCTTTACGCGCTCGGCGCGACCGTTTATCACCTTTTGACCGGATTTTTGCCGCTCGACGCGCTCAAAAGAACGATCGAAGTCTGGTCAAATAAGCCCGACCCGCTCGACCATCCGACCAAATTAAACAGTCATATTCCGCCGGAAATATCGAACGTTTTGCTCAAGGCGATGGAGCTCGACTACAATAAACGATACGTTTCGGCGATCGAAATGCAGCAGGCGCTGCACCAGGCGCTCGCCCAGATCAAACAGCGCGAAGCCAATCAGTCGCAGAACACCCTCGAAATGCCGGGCGCGCAAGCCGGCTTGAGCGAATCGGAACGGCTTCGGCAGATTCAAGCGACGCGGCTCGGCACCGACTCGTCTTACCAGGACGCCGCCACGCAGCAGATTCCCGTAGACAAACTGCCTAATTATCAGCAGGGCGTTTCCGAAGAAACGATTCAGAGCGGCGCGCTCGGCTACAATCAAAATTTCGGGCAGAACACGGGCGGCAGCGTGCCGCCGCCGAACAGCCCGTTCAATACCGGCGGCAACCAGCCCTTTAACACCGGCGGTCAGTATCAGACCGGCGGACACGTGCAGCCGACCGAAATGGCGAATTTGGGCGGAGTTTCGACCGGCGGCGCGCTGCCGCCCTCTAATTACCAACAGATTCCGGTCAACACGGGCGGCGCGCTCAACTCCAACAATCCGATTTCCCCGTCCCACGGCTTCATGCCGGCTTATCCGGCGCCGCAACAGCCCGTAAAATCGAGCAAGATTTGGTGGGTTTTGCCGATTCTGCTGCTGATGTTTTTGGGCGTCGCGGGCGCCGGCGGCGGGCTTCTCTGGTGGTATCAGTCGAACAGCGTCGGCACGACCGACGTCACGCCGACGCCGACCGCCAGCGCCTCGCCGTCCGTCACCGCCTCGGCAAGCAGGACGCCGACCGCCACGCCGACGGCTTCCCCGTCAAACAACGTCGCCAAAGACGAAACGCCGAAACCGACCGCCCAACCGACGGCGACCCGTCCGGTCATCGTCAATACGCCCGCGCCGCGCACGCCGGCGCCGGTTCAGAAAACGCCGCGGCCGAACACTCAGAAGAAGAATTCTGACTGCATTTTTACGGGCGACTGCTAACATCTGCCACATCCCGATTAATTGATGATCCGCAAGATTTTTCCTTGATAAAAACAATCTTGCGGATTATGATATTGAAAATCCGAACCCAATCAAAATTTATAAAGAAAGGTAAATTTAACAGCAAATTAAATTCCCCGAATCCGTTCTAAGGAGTGATATGAGAAGAAAACTAACGATAACTTTTTTGACGACCATGATGCTGTTCGGTCTGTGGCAGCTGACGGCAACCGTTTCGGCGCAGCAGTCCTTAACGCTCGCGAAAATCCTGACCGGTTTGCAAACGAAAGGAAACACGCCGGAAACCTCGACGCTGGCGGCTCGAAACGTCTATATTACAAAAAGGGTTCAAAATTTCGGCGTGACGTTTCGATTGACCTCGGAATTCGAACAGGAACTTCGCAATGCCGGCGCGACCACGGCGCTGATCAACGCCATTCGCGACAACGGTCCGGCCGAACCGACGACACCGACGACACCGACGACCGGCAAGCCGACCGCGGCCTTTAAAAATCTCTGGGTCGATTACGGCGTGACGGAAAGCGGGCAGCTCGGCATGCGCATTCACACGAAATTCACGACCTACAAAATGAAAAACATGCCCGCGTTCCTCGCCATTTATTTTCAGGATCAGGACGGAGAGTATTTGAAGGACACGAACGACGCCTTCAACAGCAGCGACGGGCTGGTCGCCGTTTATCAGGAGTTGACGCCGGGTTACGATCCGGCGGATTTCAACGACTTATCGGTTTTCATGCCGTATTCGGAACTGGATCTGGCGCCGGGAAACTACAACCTGAAAATGGAAGTCAAGTTGATTTATAAACAGGGCGGCATCATTCAGGAGTTGACGACCGAAGCGTTCAGCTATAAAAAACCGAAAGCGCCGGTCAGACCGACCGGTTCGGTCACCGCCAAGGTGACCCGAATCTGGGTTGATTATAACGTCACCGAGGGCGGCGTCAGGGGCATGCGAATCCACGTGAACTTCGAGGTTTCGGGCCTCAAAGGCATCGGATCGCAGCTCACCGCCCGCGTGATGAAGGAAAACGGCACTTTTCTGACCAGTTCGAAGAGCGCGTACTCCAACAGCGACGGGCATCTCGCGGTTTCCTTCCCGATGAATCCCGGTTATCCGAAAACCGTCTACGAGGACGCCGACGTCTTTCTGCCGTACGGCGAGATCGTCATCGGCAAAGGCAAATGGAACCTGAAGATCGACGTCGATCTCAATTACGAGGACGGCGAGCTGATTCAGCATCTCGATACTTACCCGTTCGAGTTTGAAAGACCGTAAAGGATTCGGCGTTAATTTTCTAAAAAAAGTCCGCTTTTCCGAAAAAGCGGACTTTTTTTCGCTTCGTCGACGACTTTTTGCAAAAAATCAAGCTTTATTGATATTTTTTACTTGCAAAAAATTGTTAAAAATTTTATAACAAAGTCCTTCCATTATTTTCCCACGTCAGTTATAATACTCCACGGCGAACAAAATCCATCCGTTCCCCATCCCCTAAAATATGCTTACAACTAATCAGAATCTACAACAAGATCGTTATCGTATTGTCAATCAACTCGGACAAAATGGAACAGGCGCGGCGTATGAAGCCTTTGATAATAAGGCGGGAGCGGCTGTTTTAATCAAGGAAATCCGCGATAATTCGGGCAAAGTGTCGACTCCCGCCCAGATCGAAGCGCGGCGGACGAGTTTTGCGAAAAAAGCCAAAATGCTTCAGGAAATGAAGCACGAGTCGCTTCTCCTCATCAAAGATTTCTTCTCTGAGATCGATCATCATTACTTGGTCACTGATTTTAATGCGGGAAATACGCTGGGCGAATTGCTGGAAAAAAGCAAAAAGCCGTTTCTTCCGGCCGACGTTGCGAACTGGGCTGACAATCTGCTCGACGCGCTCAATTACCTGCACACGCTGACCCCGGCGGTCATTCACGGCGAAATTAAACCGCAGAACATTAAAATGTCGCCGGACGGCAAGATCAAACTGCAGATTTTTAATCTCGTCAAAAACGCCGACGAAATAAACGCCGCGACTTCCAATCAGACGTTCGACGCCGCCGTGCTGCCCTTTCTGCCGCTCGAACAGATCTGGCAGGGGCTCGACGCCGCTTCGAAAAAGGTGATTCTCACCAATTACGACGATAAATCGGAAAAGATACTCGAACAGCCGGCGGACGCGCGCACCGACGTCTTCTCGCTCGCGGCGACGCTATATTATCTTTTGACGGCGCGCACGCCGGCGGACGCGCTGACGCGTTCGATCGACATTCTCGAAGGCAAAGCCGACCCGCTCAAATCGCCGACCGAGCTCAATCCGTCGGTTCCGGAAGCGATTTCCGAAGTTTTAATGAAGGCGCTCGAAATCAAACGCGAAAACCGTTTCAGCTCGGCGGTGATCATGCGCCAGGTGCTGCGGACGGCGGTGACGCGCGTAAAAGAACGCGAAGCCAGCTCGCCGCCAAAGAACGCGCGCGTGGAAGATGACGCGGTGCTGGAAATTCCGGTCGCGCCCGCGAAACCGGCGCTGGCCGCGCCGCCCAAGAGCAGCGAACTCGAATCGGAAGCGGCGCGTCAGTTGGAATTGATCAAACAGCAGCTGCGCCAGGCCGAAGAGCAGAGACTGGAAGCCGAGAAGCGCGCCGCCGAAGCCGAAAAACGTTTGCTCGAAGCCAAAAAATCCGCAGTCGCCGAAACGCCCGTGAAGGAAGCCGCGAAAGCCGCGGCGACCGGTCAATCGAACGAGTCGAAAAGCAGCGCCGTCGACGCTTCCGCGCACGAGTTTTCCGGCATGTTCGCCGAACCCGAAAAAGAAGGCGGCGCTTTCAAAAAAATCGCCGCCGCGGCGGTCGCCCTGATCGTGCTCGGCGGCGGCGGATTCGGAATCTACTCGGCGACGCAGTCCCAATCAGCCGAACCGCTGCGCTCGGTCTCGACCACCAACGCCGCGCTGCCCGCCCCGTCTCCCGAAAATAAACCGGCGATCGAAACGACTCCGACGCCGAACGAACCGGCGATCGCCGAAACCAATCCCCAGCCCGCCGAACCTTCCGCCGACGCGGTCGCCCCGGCTTCTAACCCGACCGCCGTCAGACCGAAACCCGTCGTCGCCACGCCGATCCCGCAAACCGCCCAAGCCAAAAAACCGGCGGCGACTCCTGCCAAAACAGAGAAAAAAGTCACGCTTGACGATTTACTTAAAGACAACTAGAAAAAAGCGAACGGATTTTCCGCGCCGTTCGCTTGCTCTAAACAATTAAGAAAATACATCGAGTACCAAGGAACTAAAATTATGAACAGCTTATCTTTCCCCCGAACCGGATTGAAAAATCTGAAGTTTTTCTCGCTTTTCCTTCTAACGCCGCTGCTTTTCTCCCTGACGCTTTTCCCGCACCGCGCCGCCGCGCAGCAAACGCAGCTCAGCCTCGTCGACATCATTACGGTTTTGCGCTCGAAAAAAGTGACGCAGGACGAAAAGAATCAATTATTGACCGAAGGCGTGCGCCAGCGCGGAATCACGTTCGCGCTGAACGCCGACCTCGAAAAAGAGCTGCGCACCGCCGGCGCAAACGAGGGGCTGATCGCCGCGATTCGCGAAAAAAGTCCGGCGGTCAAAGTGAGCGCCACGCCGCAGCCGAAGATCGAAGCGACGCCCGCGCCCGTTTCGACGCCGAAACCGCCCGATTACACGTTTTATCAAAACCGCGCGAACGCCAACTTCGTCATCGGCGAATACGATTCGGCGATCACCGACTACAATAAAGCGATCGAACTGAATCCGAAAGAACCGGACGTTTTCTTCAGCCGCGGCCTGGCTTACTTCAACAAACAAAGCTACACGCCGGCGATCGCCGATTTCGACAAGGTCATCGAGCTCGATCCGAAAGAAGCGATGGCATACTTCAAACGCGGCAACGCTTTGGAAAAAACCGGCAGTTTCGAGCGCGCCCTGACCGATTACCGGAAAGCGGTCGAACTCGATCCGGAAAACGAGCCCGCCAAAGCCGCCCTGCAAAAATTGCAAGCCGCGCTGCCGAAACCGGCGCCGACCAATACGACGGCGGCGGCGGTCGAAAAGAAAGCGCCCGAAACGCCGAATAATCAGACGACGACCTCCGCGGCTGCCAATTCGAACGAGCCGGCGAACTTCGGCGCGCTGAATCGTTTCGCGGCGAAACTGGCGATTCCGATTTACCCGATGATGGAGCGGCAGCGCAATACGGAGGGTTTGGTGACGGTCGAGGTGACGCTCGACGAAACGGGAAAAGTCGTCTCCGCAAAAGCGACGTCCGGACCGCGCGGTCTGCGCCCGGCCGCCGAAGACGCCGTTCGCAAATCGAAGTTCAATCCCGTCAAAGTCGGCAGCGAAAACGTCAAAGCCGCCGGTTTTATCAATTTCAACTTCAAGCTCGGCAACTAAACATTCGATGCGGTACGAAAAAGCACGAAGGGCTCGCCATCCGCGAGCCCTTCTCTTTTGCCCGATTTTTTGCGCTCCTAATAACCGCCGGCGATGATCGTCGATTTGACGCCCGAGGCTTCCTGCGCGATCTTGACGCCGACCGAAGCGCCGATGCGCGTCGCGCCGGCTTCGAACATCGCGCGGGCGTCTTCGATGCCCTTGACGCCGCCCGAGGCTTTGACGCCGAGCGCGTGCCCGACGGTTCTTCGCATCAGCGCGACGTCTTCGACCGTCGCGCCGCCCTTCGCGAAACCGGTCGAAGTTTTGACGAAATCCGCGCCGGCATTTTTCGAAGCGAGACAGGCGCGCACTTTTTCTTCGTCGGTCAGCAGCGCCGTTTCGATGATGACTTTGCAGAGCACGCCGTTTTCGTGCGCGGCTTCCGAGACGGCGCGGATGTCGTCCTCGACCGTGCAGTCGTCGCCGGATTTCAGCGCGCCGACGTTGATGACCATGTCGACTTCGCGCGCGCCGTTAAAGATCGCGCGCCGCGTTTCGTAAGCCTTCACGTCCGGCAAAGTCGCGCCCAAAGGAAATCCGATGACGGTGCAGACCGGAACGCTTGAGCCGGCGAGAAACTCCGACGCTTTTTTGACCCACGACGGGTTCACGCAGACGGACGCGAAGCCGAACTGGATCGCTTCGTTGCAGAGTTTTTTGATGTCGTTTTCCGAAGCCTCCGGCTTCAAGAGCGTGTGGTCGATCAGGCTCGCCCAATCGTGCGCCGTCGCGGTTTCGCCCAAAACGATGCCGATTCGCGACGCGCCGGCGTCGACGATCCGTTCGACGTCGGCGCGGCAGAATGACGGGCAGTAGGCGTCGTCGCCGATCTTAGATAAGACTAAATCGGTGATCTGCTCGACGAGTTTTTCGTAGTTTCCGTTCGACAGGTTCATATGCTTTTCAAAAGCGATTTTAGCACTAAAGTAAATCGGTGTCAGTTTACGTTAGTAATCGCTTCGCACCTTCGCGCCTTCGCGGCAGAAAAGATTATTTCCCGCGAAGGCGCGAAGGTAAAATCGAAACTACACATTAAAACGAAAGTCGACGACGTCGCCGTCCTGCATGACGTATTCCTTGCCTTCGAGCCGCGCCAAGCCCTTTTCGCTCGCCGCTTTGCGCGAACCGCACGCGACCAGATCGTCGAACGAGACGATTTCGGCGCGAATAAATCCGCGTTCGATGTCGGAGTGGATTTCGCCGGCCGCCTGCGGCGCCTTCGTGCCGATCGGAATCGTCCACGCGCGCACTTCCTTTTCGCCCGCCGTCAAAAAACTCATCAAACCGAGCATTTTATAGGCCGCTTTGATGAGCTTGTCGACGCCGCTCGATTCGACGCCGAGGTCCGCCAAAAATTCCTTGCGCTCTTCGGGTTCGAGCGCGACGAGCTCGGCTTCGAGTTTCGCGCAGATCAGCACGACTTCCGCGTTTTCCGCCGCGGCGAGCTCGCGCACTTTCGCGACGTGCGGATTGCCCGATTCGTCCATCAGCGTGTCTTCGTCGACGTTCGCCGCGTAGATCGTCGGCTTCGACGAAAGTAAAAACCATGATTTGACGATCGCGCGTTCGTCGTCCGAAAGCGCCGCGGCGCGCACCGGCTTGCCTTCTTCGAGAACCGGCTGGATTTTGTCGATGATCGCGAGGTCGCGCTTCGCGTCCTTGTCGCCGGATTTGGCGGCGCGCATCGTTTTGTCGCGGCGTTTTTCGATCGAACCGAGATCGGCGAGCGCCAGTTCGATCTGGATCGTTTCGATGTCGCGCACCGGGTTGACCGAGCCCTCGACGTGAATGATGTCGTCGTCTTCGAAGCAGCGCACGACCTGCACGATCGCGTCGGTTTCGCGGATGTTCGCGAGGAATTGATTGCCGAGCCCCGCGCCTTCGGACGCGCCTTTCACGAGTCCCGCAATATCGACGAATTCGACCGTCGCCGGCACGACGCGCTGCGCTTTGTGAAGTTTTTCCAAAACGGGCAGACGCTCGTCCGGCACGGCGACGACGCCGACGTTCGGCTCGATCGTCGCGAACGGGTAATTCGCCGCGAGCGCCGCTTCCTGCGCGGTCAGGGCATTAAAAAGAGTAGATTTTCCAACGTTGGGCAGCCCAACGATTCCGGCTTGTAACATATTTCGATTTTGGATTTTAGATTTTGGATTTTGGATTTTAGATTTGCGAAATTTGAACCCTCAAATTTCGCATCCAAAATCAAAAACGTTTATTTTAACCTTTTACGCGGATTTTACGAAATGAAACGTAAAATAAAAGGTATTTTTAACGCCCAGGCGCATTTCGATCGGGGATTGCGGACGGCGGACGGCGGATTTGCCGCCTTTGCAAAGTGATCGTTTTTCCTTAAATAAATCCGCTATCCGAAGTCGAAATGCGTCTGGGCTTTGAATAAAAAATCACCTCGGAAGGCGCGCGTTTTCGTCGATTTGCAGAACGCTGACCGTTTTCTTCGGAAAATATTTGATCTGTACGGTTTCGTCGTTCCGCTGCACGGTCAGCGACGCCTCCGCTTTCGGATTGCCGCCGACGATGCTGAATCCGCGCAGTTCGTCGCCGGTTTTCAAACCCGCTTTGACGGCGCTTTCCGACGTCACCGCTCGAACGCGCGCGCCGCGTTCGAGCGCGCCGCTGTCGGTCGTAAAGCCGAGTTCGAAAGCGTCGCGCGGCGCTTCCGCCGCCGGTATTCGCGACTTCCTTAAAACCTCGGCGATCGGCAGCGCGCGCGCGCCGAGCATGTATTCGCCGTAAAACTCGCGGTTATCGATTCGCGAAACGTCGTCGAAGCCGGCGCGCAGCAAACGGTCGTCGTAGCCTTTTTTCGAATCGGTTCGGCTCATCAAAAGCCGCATCAGATCGTCGATCTGCTTGACGCCGCCCGTTTTCTCGCGGAGCCGCAAATCGGTCAGCAAGCCGAGCAGCGCGCCTTTCACATACGGCAGGCGATTGTAATCCTGCGATTCCCAATATTTTTCCGCGAGGACTTCGGCGGTCGCGTCGAGCGCGTGCGGATTGGTCTGGTACAGCCAGAGCAGTTCGTTGAGCCACGCGACGAATTGCTTTTCCGAAATTAAATTTTCGCGGTAAAGCGTCAGCCCGGCGTAATATTCCGTGAAGCCTTCGCTCATCCATTTATAATAGCCTTCTTTTTTGTCTTCCGAAGCGCGCCAGTAATTGCCGTTCCAGAAATGAAAATGCTCGTGCGCGATGAGTTTCAAGGTTTCAAAATCACGCAGACCGGCGTTCGGGTTCGGGTAAACGGAGATGACGTTTTTCACGACCGTGCCGCCTTTGCTCGCGGGCGTGCCCTCGTTCAAGGTGATCAGGAGATCGTCTTTCGAGGGCGAAAAGCCCATGTATTTGACCTGCGCTTCGATGATGCGCGCGACCGCGCCGGCGAACTCTTCGTCCGTGAATTTCCAGTTTTTGCCCTGCACGAGAAATTTGACGCGCCGGCCGCCGATCGTTTTCTCCGCCGCGCGGTAATCGCCCGCGGCGACGAACAGGTCGCCCAAATCGTTAAAAGAATTCGAGACTTCTTCGAAATTCGTAAAATAACGCACGTACTCGTTCGGAATTATTCTCAGCCGCGCCGGCAGCGCGGCGAGCTCTTCCTCGTCGGGGAAAAACAGAAACGTAATGCCCCACAAAAACGCGTAATCCTTAAAAAGCGTCGGGTGAAAATGGTTGCGGGCGCCCGCGCCCATGAACGTTTCTTTCTGCGAGACGACCGTATAAGTCAGATCGAACGCCTTTTTCGCGTTCTCGACGACGATCGTGCGCGCCGAAGTTTTTTCGAGCGGCAGCGGTTTTCCGCTTTTATCGCGCGCATTGAGGCGGTAGACGTTGTCGGCGTAATTCGGCTGCCCCGCCCAATCCGACAAAGTGAAACTCGTTTTATCGAATTTGTTCGCCGGCATCTCGATTTTGACGTCGAGCATGCGGTCGGACAGATTCAGCGTGCATTTGATTTCACTCGCCTGCGCCCGCGCGGCGACAGAAGCAAAAGCGATCAAAAGAAAGACTGTAAATTTACCGATCGTATAATTTCTCATCATTTTATTGATTTCGAACAAATCGCAAGCTTAATCTAACGCGCGACGCCCCGGTTTTGTTGCCGAAAATAATAAAAATTTCGCTCCGCCGGCAGTTTTCGCGCCGCCGCGCCGTGTAAATGAGCGGAGCGTGATGATAAAAGCCGATCGAAAGATGGGCGCGCGACCTTCGAAGATTGTCTTCGCGGGCGACAGATTTTCCGGCGATAACGATGAGATTTACGCGAGTTTTTGTTATAAAAGAGTGAATGATTCTGACCCTTCTGCTAATTTTTCTGATCACTTCGAGCGGCGCCGTTCTGACTTATCTTTACGAAGAGGAAGATTCGCTGCTCGTTCGTCTGGCGGCGGGAAACGTCGTCGGCTCCGCCCTGTTCGGAACCGCCGGATTTTTGCTCGCGTGCCTGTTCGGGCTTTCCGCCGGCACGGTTCTCGCGGCGCTCGCGATCGCGCTGCTGCCGCTCGCGTTCCTTGCGCGCGAAGACTGCCGAACGCGGCTCAAAGATAATCTCGGCGGCGCTCAGAAACAGCTCGAAGGCGCGGATTTCGGCAGAATCTTAAAATTCTCTTATTACGCGTTTATTTTTATTCTGCTGTGGTTTTTCTTCGACCGCGCGATGCTCGAAACGAAAGACGGGATTTACACCGGCGGCTCGCAAAACCTCGGCGATCTGCCGTTTCATCTCGGCGCGATCTTTTCTTTTACCGAGGGCAATAACTTTCCGCCCGAAAACCCGTCGTACGCGGGCGCGAAATTCACGTATCCTTTTCTGGTAGATTTCGTCACGGCTTGTTTCGTCGAAACCGGCGCTTCCGTACGTTCCGCGATGCTCGTGCAGAACGCGCTGCTCGGCTTTTCGCTGGTCGTCCTGCTGGAGAAATTCACCGCGCGGCTGACCGGCAGCCGGCTCGCCGGAAAAATCGCGCCGCCGCTGCTTTTCTTCAGCGGCGGGCTCGGATTTCTCGAATTCTTCAAACATTACCGGAACGGCGCCGAATCGCTGACGGAAATTTTGTGGAATCTGCGCGAAGACTACACGATCGGCGAAAAACTGCGCTGGGGCAATTCGCTGATCGTATTGTTTCTGACGCAGCGCGGCCTGCTCTTCGGAATGCCGCTGACGATCATCGCGCTGACGAAAATCTGGGAGATTTTTTCTTCAGAAAAGGAAGAGCGAGACCGGGCGGAAGCGGAGAAAACCGCCGAAACGGATGAAACTTCCGGGGCGGATGAAACATTCCATGAAAACGAAAAATTTTTCTCTCCCTTTTTGATCGGTCTGCTCGCCGGCACGCTCGTCCTGATTCACGTCCACAGCCTGGCGGCGCTGTTCGTCGTCTGCGCGTTTTTGTTTTTCTTCCGAATGGAGAGATGGCGCGCGTGGATCGCGTTCGGCGCCGGCGTTTCGATCGTCGCCGTGCCGGAGCTCGTCTGGTCTTTGACGGGCAGCGCCAGCAATCTCGCCAAATTCATCGAACCGCATTTCGGCTGGGACGCGAAGGACGAAAACTTCATCAAATTCTGGGCGAAAAACATCGGGCTTTTCGCGCCCGTCCTCCTCGGCGGCTTGATTCTGCTTTTAACACAGAAATCCGAAAACGCCGCGACGACGGACGAACAAAATCCGAAACCCGAAATCCGAAACCCGAAATCCGAAAACCTGTTGATTTTCTACCTGCCGTTCGCGTTTCTGTTTCTGCTTTCGAACACGGTCAAGCTCGCGCCGTGGGAGTGGGACAACATCAAGGTCTTGATTTACTGGTTCGTCGGATCCTTGCCGATCGCCGCGCTCGCGCTCGCCTGGGCTTGGCGGAAAAACGCGCCGCTCAAGATCGCGGCGATCGTTTGTTTCGTCGTTTTGACGCTGTCCGGCGCGCTCGACGTCTGGCGGACGGTTTCGCGGCAGGTCAATTACAAGGTGTTCGACAGGGACGCCGTCAGAATCGCCGAATCGATCAAACAAAAAACCGCGCCCGGCGCGCTCTTTCTCAACGCGCCGACTTACAATTCGGCGGTCGTGCTCTCGGGCAGACGCTCGCTCATGCGCTACAGCGGGCATCTTTCCTCTTACGGCATCGATTACGAGGCGCGCGAATCGGAAGTGCGGAAAATTTACGCCGGCGACGCGCTCGCCGACCGCCTGCTGCAGAAAAACAACATCGAATATGTCATAATTTCGCCGGAAGAAACGGCGAACGTCACGGTCAATGAAGAATTTTTCTACAAATTCCCGCTCGTCGCCGAAGCGGGCGCGTATAAGGTTTTTAAGGTGAAGTAAGCGAAGCGAAAGCGCCGGTAATAACGGCTTCATTCACCGAGGATTGAATGACCGCGAAAATTTTCGGGCGTTTGATGAACGCTTGCCGGCACGGACGCCGGCGTTCCCGGTAATAAAGATGAACGAAGAACTCCAAACAACCACGGACGTCGATGAGCGTCCGACGAACGATTATCTCTGGCTTTTGAGCTGCGCGATCGTCACGGCGATCGCGTCGTTCGTGCGTTTTTTCTGGCTCGAAGTAAAACCGCTGCATCACGACGAGGGCGTCAACGGTTATTTTCTGACCAATCTTTTCCGCACCGGCGAATATAAATACGACCCGGCGAATTATCACGGCCCCGATCTCTACTACATCGCGCTCGCCTTTACGAAAGTTTTCGGGCTCAATACTTCGAGCATTCGCTGGAGCGTGGCCGTTTTCGGCGTGCTCGTGGTCGTGCTGGCGTTTTACCTCAGAAAGCACATCGGCCGAACCGGCAGCCTTTGCGCGGCGTTTTTTCTCGCGCTCTCGCCGGGCATGTCTTATATCTCGCGCTATTTCATCCACGAGATACTGTTCGTCTTTTTCAGTTTCGGCATCGTCGTTTCGATCCTGTTTTTCATCGAGAAAAAAAAGGCGGGCGTCGGCGCGATTCTCTGGACCGCCCTGCTTTTACTGATCTGTTTTCTGCCGTCGGCGCTCAATCTGGCAAACGTGCTCGGCGGCGACAACGCGACGCTGCTCTGGATTTTGCGCGGCGCGTTCTTTCTCGTCGAAGCGGCGCTCGTCTTTTTCGTGATCCGGATGCTGCTCGGGTGGAACGACGGGCGGCCGATTTACCTGCTGCTCGCGTCGGCCTCGACCGTGCTGCTCTTCGCGACGAAGGAAACGGCGTTCATCACGCTCGGCACGATGGCGATCGCCTGCGCCTGCGTTTTCGTCTGGCGAAAGATCAACCGGGCGGAAGGTTTCGCCAAAAACAAATTCGGTTTTTTCATGGCGTTCAATCTGCTCGCGCTGACGATCTGCCTCGCTTTCTATAAAGATATTAAAGACGGCGTCGCGACGATTCACGAGAATTTCGCGTCCGCCGAAGGCGCCGCGCTCGTTTACCTCCTTTACGGAATCCTCGCGCTGACGATCGCGGCGGCGGCGACCTGGCTCGCCTTTGTTTTTCTGAACCGCACGGAAACGGCGAGCGAACTGCCGGAAGACGGCGCGCTGACCTGGACGCGCTTTCGCGAAAAAACGGGAGCGTCCGGCACATGGGAATTCGTGATGGTCAAAAGCGCGATCGCCGGCGCGGCGATCGCGCTCGTCTGGCTTTTCGTCCGCTACGCGATCGATCTTTTGGTCGCGTGGAAGGCGGGCAGCAGCCTTTCGGCGGCGCTCGGTAAAATCGTGCTCACGAAAGTCGATTTCTGGATTCTGGCGACCGCCGCGCTCGGCCTCGCCGTCGCCGCGTTCATCTGGCTGCGGCGCCGACCCGAAAAAATCTCGATCGATCCGGCGCTCATGATCGCCGCCGCCATGATCGTCTTTCTCTACGTCGGCGCGCTGTTTTTCTCGTCGTTTTTCACTTACCCGGAAGGCTTGAAGGGCGCGTTCGAAGCGTACGCCATCTGGACGAAAACCGGCAAGACCGACCATACGCAGAACGGCACGTGGGCTTACCTTCGCTGGGGCATGGTTATCGAATCGCCGATTCTGGTGCTTGCGGCGCTCGGCACGCTGATCGCGTTTTTCAAGGCGCGTCACCGTTTCGCGATGTTCGCCGGGCTCTGGGCGTTCGGGCTGTTCGCGGCCTACACGCTGATCCCCTACAAAACGCCGTGGCTCGCGCTTTCGTTTCTGCTGCCGATGTGCATCGTCGCCGGTTACGCCGTGAACGAACTGCTCGCTTCGCGGCGCATCGCCGAAAAAGCCGCCGGCGCGGTTTTGGCGGTCGCGGGCGCGGTCATTCTCGCCTACCAGACCTACGACATCAACTTCGTGCGCTACGACGACGACCGGATGCCGTACATCTACGCGCACACGAAACGCGGTTTTCTGGATTTGATCCGGCAGATCGAGTATTACGCCGACAAGAGCGGTCGCGGCAAACAGGCGAAAATCGAAATCGTCTCGCCCGATTACTGGCCGCTGCCGTGGTACATGAACGATTATCCGAACGCGATTTTTCAGGGCAAACCGGTCGACGCGAACGGCGCCGAAATGATCGTCGCCAAAAAAGACGAGCAGGACGCGGAGATCGTTTCGCGCTACGGTCTGCGGTATCGTTACGCGGGAGTTTACCCGCTGCGCCCCGGCGTCGATTTGGTGCTGCTCGTGCGGAGCGACATCGCCGATTCCGACACGCGCGACATTTATTCGCTGTTCGGCGCGCCGGTGATTTCAACGCCCGACGATTCGACGACCGAAACGCCCGATGAAAAATAGAAGATTAATTTTAGCCGCGAATAAATAAGAGTTTTGGGTTTTGGGTTTTCGATTAAGCTGCAGGAGGCTGATAATTTTCAAAAAGCAAAGCCCAAAATCCATTCCTGTTTCCGCCCTTTTTTGATCCGGGAATCGCGCTGTTTTTTCATTTAGAAGCAGCTGCCGGCGATGGTGATATAATCGGCGCTCGCTTTGAATCCGTAATCTTCGCTGTGCCAGCGTTCGAGGTCGGCGGCGATTCCGGCGAATGTTTCGCGCGTCGCGTCCGGGTAGATTTTTCGCCACGCGGGGCACGCTTGTTCTTTGACGATCTTTCTAATCCGTCCGCGAAAACCGAGCAGGCTGACGAAATGCGACGGATTCAGCGCTTCGTTGAAATGATTCGAAATAAAAGGCTTAAGAATATTTTCGCGCGCGTCGGCGTTTTCGTTAAACGCCCAAAACCCGTCTTTTAACACGAACACCGGCGGAATCGCCCGGTCGCCGATTCTGATTTCGCGCGTCAGATTCTCGTAAAATTTCATGCCCGCGAAATTCGCCGCCAGGTCGGCGTTCGAGTAAACGCCCGACACCCAGTAACCGTAAAAGGTTTTCTCGGTCATTCTGCCCCAATCGACGGCGCGGCGGACGGCTTCATCGACCGGCAGATTTTTCGCTTCCGCGCGCCGCACGATGCGGTAATAACTGTAGCCCTGCTGAAAAAGATGCGCGATTTTGTCCGTGCCGAACTCGACGCCGTAGAGCCGCACCGTTTCGCTGATCGTCAGGTAAAGCATCGGCGAGGAACGGTAGATCGATTTGCCGAACGAGGTTTTAAAGCGCGCCGGCTGCGCCCGGAACTCGTGCGATTCCATCCACGTTCCGGAATTCGTGAACGGCGGAACGCCGCCGCCGAGCGACTTGAAGACGGCGCGCGCGAGCGCGTCCTCGCTTTGCAGCGCGCGCAGCCGCGCCCGCGTTTTATCCGGCGACGAACATCTGTTTTTTGCCGAAACTTGTTCCAGACAAGCCCGCTCGGCGGCGATCTCGTGATTTAATTTATCGATCGCCTTGCGCAGATTTTCGCGCACGTATTCGGCCACTTCGTCGCCGAGGTCGGCGAGCGGCGCGGACGGCAGATTGTACTGGTCGGTTTCGAAAGCGGAAAAAGACTGAACGAGAATAACGATGGATAAAAACAGACCGACAATCTTTTTCGCTTTCATAAATAACTTTACGCGGCGCGGTCCTTTTCTTCGCCGTTGTCCTCTTTGAGGAACCGCAGTTCCATCGAGCCGATGATCGCCAGCACCATCAGCGTCAGCAGCGTCGCGAGCAGCGCCAGACCGAGCGCGCCCAACCCGACCGCGACGCCGATCGCCGCCGAAATCCAGATGCTCGCGGCGGTCGTCAAGCCCTTGATGTCGCGTTTTTCGTCGAGTTTGAGAATCGCGCCCGCGCCGAGGAAACCGATGCCGGTCGTGATGCCCTGAATGACGCGCGACAGCGCATCTTCTTTCATGCCGTAACTGCTGCACGCGAGAAGGAAAACGGTCGTGCCCAAAGTCGCGAGCATATGCGTTTTGATGCCCGCCGGTTTGCCGACCCGCTCGCGCTGCAAACCGATCGCCGCGCCGAGGATCGCCGACGCGACGAGCCGAATAACAACATGCACGAACTGCCTGATGTCAGGAAACCCGTAGCTCAATTCTTCCCAGATAATGTCCATTACTTCCCCCTTGATAATTAACTTTCCGTTAAATTCATGTTAATTGTTCGGAACTTTAGAGGCAAAGCAATGATCGAGATTTTTCGGGAAGATTTTTCAGCGCCGGTTTATATCCTGATATTTCCGATCTTTTCGGGCTTTTTGTCCGAGCTCGGCGGAAGATAAGGCGCATCGGCCATCGCGCGTTTGTCCTGTTCGCCGGCGGAATGCCATTTGATCCATTCGTCGGGCGCGTCGAACGTTTCGCCGCCGTGTTTGGTCAAGCGCGAACGGATCCGGCACATGACCGGGGTGTTGATGCCGACGCCGGAGATGACCGCCTGCCCTTTCGTCAGCGCGGGCAGTTCGGCGAGCATCGCGCGTCCCGCGCCTTCGACCGACTGCGCGACCGTCTGCTGGTCGATCGGGTTGACGATGCGCATGATGATCTGCGTCATGCACTGCGAAAGCACGTCCTGATCGAGTTTCCCGGGGCGCTGCGTGATGAGCCCGACGCCGACGCCGAATTTGCGACCTTCGGCTAAGATTTGTTTCAAAATGTTCGTCGAAACGACGCTCGTGCCGGCGGGCGCGAAGCGGTGCGCTTCCTCTAAAAGCGTGAAAACCGGATACGGCAGGTAATTTTCGCCCGACGCGGCTTCCTCGCGCACCGTCAACATTCGCGCCTTGTTGACGCGCCTCAGAAGCGTGCCGACGATGACCTGCTGTTCGTGCTGCTCGATGTCGGACAGCTGCAGAACCGTGCAGCGACCGGGCTTGTAAAGGTCGGTCAGGGGAATGTGATCGGACGCCGAAAAAATGCTTTCCGGACGGTCGAATCTTGAATCGAGCCGCCACAGCAGGCCCTCGATCGACGAGACGTTGCCGCCGTCCGATTTCCCTTCCGTGCCGTACTTCTGCGCGACGACCTCGTCGCGCAGATCATGATAGGCGTAGGCGTAATCCTGCCGCCGTTCGGCGCGCAGCTTGTCCTGCAGCGAGCGGAACGCCTGCGCGAGAAAATGCAGCATTTTGTCGCTTGTTCCTTCGGGCAGAAGGTATTTCACGTCGGCTTCGGTGAGCGTCGAAAACCGCACCTTGATCGATTCCGGCGTGAAGATTTTGACTTCCGGTTTGTAGCCGTGTTCATTGAAAAACTGCATGTCGCCCTGAATCGACTGCATCGTGTGATACTCGCCGTGCGGGTCGACGATCAGCACGGCGGCGCCGTTATACGGGCGCATCATTTCCTCGATCAGAACGCCGGCGGTGTAGGATTTTCCCGATCCCGTGGAAGCCAGAATCGCTAAATGAGTCGAAACGACGTCTTTGACCGAAAGCACGACCGGCACTTCGCCCTTGCCGCGCGTCAGAAGGCTGCCGATGTGCGCCGAGCCGAGCGCTTCCGAGCGTTTCGGGCTCAGCATTTCAGCTAAAGTTTCGCTCGACGCGAGATAACACGCGTCGCCCGGCACGGGCGGAATGCGCGGGTTGTTGAAATCCTTGACGGTTTTGTCGAAGTAGCCGATCGTTTCGACCGTGATCTCGTAAATCTCGCAGCCGTCGCCGTCGAGCCCGATCAAAGAGGAAACGAGCGCCGGCGGCGTCTGCGGGTCGGCTAAAAAAGTGTCGGGCAGATTGCGCACCAATTTGCGGCTCTTGATCGTGCCGATGATCTGGCGCACCTCGTCGCCGTCTTTCGCTTCGTAATAGACGAATTCGCCGATGCGCGTTTTTTCGTTGTCTTTGGTGATGAAAAGATATTCGTGCGGCAATTCGCCCGGACCTTTGACCGTGCCTGTTAAAAAATCTGCGTTGAATGTCATAATCTAATCTGGTTGAGAATGTTTGCGAGAAAATTATATCACTAAATATTTTCTCGCAAACAAAGCGAGAGGAAATCATATCTAAGAAACTTCACTGCCGCGAAAAAAAACTTTATGCTGCGAAAAATATCATACGTCCTCGTGCTTTTAGCTTTTGCCGTCTGCTTCTGGCTGTGGTTCGAACATACCGCGGTCTGGCAGGAAAACTTTCAGATGTCCGCCGAAAAATGCCGTCTGGACGGGCTTTGTCTTTCCTCGGGCGGTCCGCACGCGTACGGTTTTCTGTCCGAACGCTATTTTTACATCTTAATATTTTTGGCCTTTTTCTTTTTCGGCGGTTTTATCAAACACAAGACGATCTCGCTGGCGGTCTGTCTGGCGTCGCTGGCCTTGACCGCCTACCAGTTCTCTCAAATTTACTGGTGGTATTCGCAGCTTCTGAGCCAATTCGCCGATTACGAGACGAAACCCGTCTTTAGTTTGCTGCGCGGCGCGGTTCCGTACGTCTGGATTTGCGGCGGCGTCATCCTTTTTCTGGTCTTGCTTCAGGTTCTGATCTTTTTCCGGTCGCCGTCTCACCACGGGCATCTGACGGATTAATACGCGAATCAAAAGTCGTGCCGAAAAGACGTTATTTATCGTTTATCAATCGATGCTAAACGGTCGAATCGTTTCCGACTCTTTTATTGGTAATTGATAAATGATAAATGGTAACTGATAACCGGTTTGACCGGCGGATCAACGCCCGACCTTTTTACTCTCGATTCACTTAATTTCCGATTCCGCCGCCGAATTTTTGGAGTTTACTCACCGCTTGGTAAATAATAATCCTATGCAGTCCGCAAACCGCGTGCGCGAGATTCGACGCTTGATCGAGACCGCGCTCGATGATGACGAGGAATATATTTACGAGGGCGAAATGTCGAATTACCCGCGCACCTATGCCGGCGACGCCGTTTCGGATCTGCGCATGACGTTTGCCGCCGCCGCGCCGGTTGCGGACGAAATCGCCGCCTGCGTCGCGGAAATTTCGAAACCGGAGCGCATCGCGAACGGCAAATCGAAAAAGGTTTTGCTCAATCTTTACGAACAGAGCCGACCGCTGATCGAAGCGCTTTCGCGCTCGGACGACGCCCGCCTGCGGCTTTTCGCGCTCGAAGCCGGCGCTCAATGGACGAATCGTTTGTATTTCAGCCCGCTTTATTCGACCGTCGATCTCGTAATTCGCCTGCTCGACGACGCCGACGAAGAAGTGCGCCGCGCCGCCGTTCTCGCCGCGAGCGACACGATGCAGCATAATATAAAAATCCTGCGCGCGATGATCGAAAAAAAGCCAAAGGCTGGATGGTCGAGCTTTACAGAAGATTCTTCGCGCTGCTCGACGATCCTTCGCCGAAAATCCGCGCGGCGGCGGCCGGGGCGATCGGCAAATGGGCGGCGAGCGAGGCGCGCCCGGCTCTCGCGGCGCGCCTCGAAAAAGAAACCGATTTGGCCGTGCGGCGGACGTTAACCGGCTTGATCCGGGAAAGCGCCGCGAAATTTTGAGACGAACAGACAAGGGGAAGAAACTTTATGACAGAGAATGTGGATTTCGATGCTTTAGCCCGCAAAACCGCCGAGTCGAACGGCGCGATCGACGATTTGAACGAACTGTGGAGCGCGGCGTTCGCGCTGCCCGAGTGGCATTTTATCGCGCGCGGCGAGCTGCCGAACATCAGTCCGTATATCGCCTCGAACGCCAATTACGCGAACGGCGCGCAGATGGCGCGCGCTTTCACCGACACCGACCGCGCGCTGCGTTTCGCGAAGGAAAACAATCTGACGAAAGCGGACGCCAGCGCGCCGCTGCTGAGCCTGCCGACCGCCAAAGCCGTCGATTACCTAGAACAATTCATCCAGTTCGGCGTGCACGGCATCTGGTTCAACTCCGATTCGGGCAGCGACGGATTTTTTCTGCCGCTTAAACAGCTGCGTCCGGTCAAAGAGCATCTCGCGAAAATGAACCGGCAGCCGCCCGCCGCCGCAGTAAATCCGGTCGCGAACCCCGCAACCGTCGCGCCGCCCGCACAACCGACAGCGCCGCCCGTCGAACCGGCTGCGCCCGAAGCGCAGCCGCCCGAATTGGACGCCGCCGAGTCGGCGCGCGCGACGCTCGTCGTCACCGTCCAGGACGGTTTGGCGCTGCCGAGCGGCTTCGTCTCGCGGGCTTCTTACGCGTGCAACTTTTTCTGCCGCGTGCCCGCCGATTGGGTCGCGGACGGCGCGCTGCGTTCAGAATATCTGGAGAGAATCTACGAGCGGGTCTACGGTCAAAACTGGCGCTCGGGCAACAGCGACGGCTCGCGCTACGTCATCATCGACGAATACGCCAGGGTGCTTTCGCCCGAAGAAATAGACGCCACTAAATGGAGCGCGACGCGCAATACCGAGGACAATCATTTCTGGTTTTACATCGTCGACGCGAACGGCATCATCCAGAGCGTGAAGCCGGAAGAATTTCAGGCGGACATTGAAAATCAGCCGCCGCAGGCAGAACCGAAAACCGTCCGCGCCGCGGAACCGCGCCCCGAGCAGCGGCTCGAAGATCACAAAATCGCGACTTCGCTCGGCGGCGAATCCGACCTCAATCTCGCGTATTTTCGCCGCGGCGAAGTCGCGTTCGACGCGACGATCGCGCCGCTGCAGGAAAAGCTCAACGCGCTGCTCGAAAATTATCGAGGTTCGGGCGAATTCGGCGACATTCTGCTGCTCGCCGACGACGCGCCGGAAGGTTTGGTCGAAAACGTCGAACGCAACGCAAACGGCGCCTACCTGCGCAACCGCCGTTTTTTCTACCAGCCCGACGGCGGCGCGATCGTCGCCGCGACGACGCTCGACAGCAACGAGCTGCGCCAGCCGCAGACGAACTCGACGCTGCGCGTCAGTTTCGCGCTGCTGAAAAACCTGGTCAGCCAAACGGCGCAGCTTTATTTCCGGTTCGAGGGACCAAAAAACGAAGTGCTCGACTTAGCGAACGCCGTCAAGCCGGTGCTCGAAACCTATCGCTTCAGGGAAATTCCGGTCGATTGATTTTCGCCGCGCCGGGAACAAAGCCGGATTGATCGATGTCTAATATACCGAGCGTTTATGCTGAAAAAATCACCGTTAGTTTTAGCGGCTGCCGTTTTCTTTATCTGTCTCGCGCTCTGGCACACGCATAACCGGGCTTGGCGCGAGAGCGTTGCCGAGTCTGAAGCGAACTGTCGGATCTCCGGAATCTGCTTCGCCGCGCACGGACCGCACACATATGAATTTTTGGCGGACAGATACGCCGTCATAATGTTTTTCATGCTAATTTTCCTGGCCGGTCAGGTTTCTCGAACCAAAGCGGCCTCATTGAGCTTTGAAATTTCATCATTATTTTGACGCTCTACCAGTTCCGTCAAATTTATCGTTTATACTCCGGCTTCATAAATAGCACTTATCGATACGAAACGGAGCCTTTTTTTGAATCGATGCGCTTTTCAGTTCCGTTCGTTTGGAGTTGCGCATTGATCGTGTGCGGATTGACCGTCATTTCGACCGTGATCTTTTTTAAGCCGCAGATCAAGCGATGCTAGGAAATATTTGAGGCCGCAGCTGTAAATGCGGGAACAAACCTCCGGCGGGCGGTGTCTAAACGGCTACCAATTCAAAGGAGGCCACAAAAAATGAAATTTAAATCGAGATTGCGGCAAATCTGGCTCGCGGTCGCTGTTTTTTCGCTGATTCTGCCCGTTTTTCTGCCGTCCGAAGCCCATTCGGGCAGCGCGCTGCTGAATGTCGTCGGCGTCGTCAATATCGTGATGTTCGTCCTGTCGCTGCCGTGCAGCCTGTTCGGTCTGCCGGTCGTGTTTTTCGCGTGGTACGCGCTCTCGATGAACCCGCACTCGGTCGAGGGCGCGTACCTCAACACGATCCTCTTTTTCGTGCTCGGCGCCGTGCAGTGGTTCTGGATCGCGCGCTTCTGGTCGCCGACCGAGCCGGTTTTGCAGAAAATAAATTTAACGTGAATGCTTATTTAATAATTTCTGCGAAATGAATTTGCAAAAGGCGCGACGCTTCGGCGAATTTCACGGCTTTTCTCAAACCGTCAGAAAATCATCCAGCAAGCGGCGCTTCTCCTACGCGTTCTTTAATCGAAACCTGCAAAAACGTTATGAAACCAAATCGAATCGTCGGACTGATATTTTTGGTCGCCGCCAATCTTATTCTCGCCGCCTGCGCGAACAGCGGCGCGACGTTCGCGCCGCTCGACGAAAACTCCGTGCCGTCGCCGATTTCGCCGCCGGCGGATTTTTCGATTCCCGACGGATGGGTTTTATTTCCCGCTCCGAAAGCGGAAAGCCCGGAAAGAAGCTGCGCGAACCGCGCGATCGAGAGCGAAAGAAAAGTCGCGTTGGTCGACGGGATTCTAAGCATTTCGGGCTACACTTACCCGCACGCGGAAGAGCTCGGAAAACTGCCGCAAAACCTAAGGGAGATCGTCCGCAAAGACAAGATGGCGAAAGGCCGCCTGCACATCGAACCGTTCGAAAACGGGTGGCTGATCGGCGCGGACGCGGGCGAATGGGGCGGCGACCTGTTCTGGCTGAGCGGCGACGGCAAGCGAAAAGTCGAACTTATAGAGGGCAACGTGCGCGGCATCGTCAAGCTCGTCGGCGGCGAAGTTTTCATTCTAACCGGCTACGCACACATGTCCGATCATGAAGGAAAACTTTACAAATTAACTACGGGCGAAAACGGCGCGCTGAAAGCAAAGTTATTAAGCGATCTGAAAACGCAGCCGCAGGCCTTCGCCGTCGAATCGAACGAATCTTTTCTCGTCGCGCTCGACGACATCATCCTGCGCGTGAAAGCGTCCGGTCGGATCGAACTTCTGAAAAAAACGAATTTCGCTTCTTTACATCCGAATTCGATGACCGTCACTTCTTCCGGCGTGATCTACGTCGGCATGCGGCTTTTCGTGGCGCGCTTCGTGCCGCGGGAAAACGGCTACGCGGAAGAATGGCTCGTGCCGCAAAACTGCCGAAAATTCCTCGAAAAGGACTTCGACTGCGTCTGTCAGACCGGAAAGTAAGAAGATCTTAATTTCGAACGAAGGTTTTGGCGCGCGGTCGGCCGGAAAGGGCGCGGGTAATTGAATCAATTACCCGCGCCCTTTCTTAATTTTGACTGCATTTTTTAATAACTCTTCGTCAGCTCGATGCCGCTGTAGTAATGCTTGAGAATGGCGTCGTATTTGACGCCCATTTTGCCGAGCCCGTACGCGCCGTACTGACACATGCCGACGCCGTGTCCCCAGCCGCGTCCCGTGAATGAATAGCTCGTGACGCGTCCCGCCGAATCGTAACGCTTGTTGAGCACGAAAAGCTGTTCTTTCAATCTCAGAGCGGAGCGGATTTTGCCGCCCTTTAAGGTTTTGACGCCGTTCGAGCCGACGATTTCGAGTTCGGTCGCGCGGCGCGAGTAGCCTTTTTGTTTGATGCGCACGTCGTAGAGCGTGCCGATGCCGCGCACGTAACGCGACAGGCGCGACTGCATCGCGCCGGGCGAAAGATTGGCGTTCCAGAACGTGAACGGCGACATTTTCTCGGCGACGGTCGGCAGCGCGGTCGGCTTGATTTCCAGGTAAATGACGGCGCCCGACGGATCGAGCTGAAAATTGACGGTCTCGCCGCCGACGAGCGCGGTTTCTTTGACCTGATAAAAATCCTCGCCGAACTGCCGGAAAATAAAAATGTCCCGGCGCAGCGGGAATGTGCGTTTCGATTTGCCCTGTTTGATGTTCAGCAGCCCGTTTTCCGAAGCCTCGGTGACGCCCGACTGCAGGCTCGGCGTCCATTTCTTTTTCTCGTAAATCTGCTGAATAAGGCGCAGCATTTTGGCGCGCGAAAAAGCTTTTTGGGGCTTTAAGGTCAAATCCGGGTAAATCGTAAAATATCCGTCGCGCAGCAGGATCGCGACGTTCGCGCGCGCGTCTTTCGGGACTTCCGCCGCGTCGTCGAACGACAGCTGGTAACTGATGTCGGATTCGGTCATCAGCGTGTCGGCGAAAGATTCGGGGTAAATATAACTCACCAGCAGCCGCGCGAGCTCCGCCGGTTTCGCCGTGTCTTTCGTCACGTTCGGGTAAGTCTTGCCGAATTTCAGGGCGAGATTGTTCATCCAGTTCGAAATCTCGCTCTGCGTCGGCGCGTCTTCGAACCAATCGTCGGTCATCGGATTCGCGCTCAGCTGAAAATTGTTGACCGCCAAAAGCGACATAAAGCGAACCAGCTGCAAATTCTGCTCGTCTCTCAACCGGGCGGCGGCGCGCGTCGTCTTGATCATGAACGGCTCGAAATACCGGCGTCCCTCGAACGAGCATTCGACGCCGCGCAGGTAAGGCTCGTTAAATTCGAAAATGTTCTCCGAGTTTTCCGTTCTGCCGCCGCAGGTCGAAGTGTAGAGCGCGTTGATCGGTTTGCCGCCGAAAGTCGCGACGATGCCGCGCGTCTGCTGCACGGCGCTTGTCGCCATCTGGTTTTCCGCCGACACGCCGCCGTAAACCTGCGACCAGACGGTCGGCAGCACGTCGAAGCCCTGCGCCCCGAAACCGTCCTTGTTCGCGATCGCGTACGTGCGCGCGGCGACCGCCTGCGCCTTCTGCGCTTCGAGCGACGGCAGTCCGAGCTCGCGCGGCACGACGCCCAGGAGGTATTCTTCGATCGGCACGACGTTGACGACCGTCAAAGTGCCGCGCGAATTGACGAAAACCTCGATCTTGCCGCGGTAGGATTTGCCGTTCAGTTTGACCGGCGTCGAGCGCTCGTTGAGCGAGCCGAAAGCGAGCGGCTTGAACGACGAGAATTTCGCCGCTTCGCTTCCGCCGGAAACGAGAATTTCCTTCAAATTCGGATCGATTGCGGTGTTGATCGCGGGATCGGACGCGCCGGTCGGTTTGATCAGACTTCTGACTTCGGATTTGCCGCCGGTCTTGAGCTGCTCGGTGAGCGCGACGGCTTCGTCGGACGGCTGCATTTTCTTTTCCGCGACGATGACGATGTCTTCGAAACCCTTTTCGGCTAAATCGGCTTTGTATTGATTGGCGTCCTCGATCGAATCTTTCGTGTCGCCGATCACGACGCGCCACGTGTTGACCTGCAGCCCGAGCATCGCGAAGGCCTTTTCGCCCGCCGCGCGCAAATCCGCGGCGAGCGCTTCGGCGACCGCCTGCGATTCGAGGTTCTGAATCTCGAACTTGTAAAACTCGATCTCCGGCGCTCGGTAAGCGCGCGGCGCGACGAAGATCCTGTTCGTCGCGAGCAGCTTGTTCGGCTCGTCCGGCGCGACCGCGACGAGCGACGAATCGCTCGTCGCGATCGAAACCGATCGCGCGTTCGTCGCCAGCCCGACGCGCACGAGCGGTTCGCCGGCGAGATACGCGTAGCCGAAATCATTGGCGGATGCGGTCGAAACAAAGAAAGCGAAGATGACGAAAACGAAAAAGGGGCGGAAAAACATAACTTTTACGGGCATTCTTCGAATGCGATTACAGATTACAAATTACATATTACAGATTTATTTTGTAATTTGTAATCGCGCTCTCTGGCATGATTTTCGCTCTTGAATAGAAATTGCGAAAAATGAACAACCAGTGTTTATTTTTGAGACATCAAAATCATTGCGATTTTTCAAATCGCCGCCGTATTTGAACAAGGGAAGGTTACAAGGAGGGTTCGAAAATGAGAACAGCAACAATCAGATTTCCAAGCAACGACAGCGAAGCGCGCTTTAAGTCGGTTTTGGGACGCGTCAACGTGATGGCAAAAGTCTTGCGCGACAATCATCAGGTGACGCTCGCCATTCGTCCGAAAGATATTCAGAATTTCCGCGAAAATCTAAATATCCGCGGTTTGGGGCACTGTCCCGTCACGAAAGCCGTTTTGCAGTACCTGCAGGAAAATCCGACGGAATTCTTACAATTTCAATACAAAGTCTGACGATTTTGGATTTTGGATTTCGGGTTTTGGATTTGCTGCCGCGTCGAGAAAGGCGATTCTTTAATAAAATGTTCTCACTCGAGAATCAATCCCGAGATGAACGCGCGGGCTTATCGACAAAATCGATCCAAAATCCGAAATCCGAAATCCAAAACCCGAAATCAGGTAATCCACTCTTTTTGCAGCTTGACGATCGCGAGCTCCTTGTGTTTCGCTTCGACCTCGATCCACGGCGCGAAGCGGAAGACGTCCGGCATCGTGAAGATCAGATCCGAGTGCGCGCGGTCGCCGAACCTTTCCCTGCCGTTCGAGATGTGCACCATCTGATTTTCCGGTTTCGCCCACGTTTCGCGCGCCGCCCAAAAAATTTCCTCGACCGACGGATCGTTGTAATCCTCCAGATTTTCGTGACAGATGTGATGATGCGCGTCGAAGACCATCGGAACCCCGGCGCGGCGGCAGATGTCGAGGATTTCCGCGGACGAATAAGCGTGCTCGTCGTTTTCGAGCACGATCCGCGTGCGAATTTCTTCCGGCAGCCGGAGGATGTTTTCGACCATCCGGTCGGGGCGGTCGGATTTCCCGCCGTGAATCGTCATCGCCGCCCATTCCGAGCGCGGCTGTTTCAATAAATCCATCGTCCGCGCGTGCATTCTCAGGATTTTAATGCTGTTTTCGACGACCGAATCTGAATCGGAGCTCAACACGACGAACTGGTCGGGATGCAGCACGAGCCGCAGGCCGCGCGCGCGCGCGTCGGTGCCGATTTCGCTCAATTCATCGGCGAATTCCCCCAAAATCTCCGCGCCCGTCGCCTCGTCCGAAAACGGGAAAAGCGCCGAAGTCATGCGGTAGAGGTTGATTTGATTCGAAAGACAGTAATCGACCGCCCGCCGCAGGATCGCGATGTTCTGCGCGTAGATCGAACGCAGTTTTTCGATCTGCGCCGCCGCGTCGAGCGCGAGCAGATTTTTCCGCGTCGTCGTTTTGTAGCGCACTTCCTCGGAATGCGTGATGCAGACCAGCCCGAGATTCGTTTTGACGCATTGACTTTCGGCTTTCATAAATTCCCTGCCGTTCGAAAATCGAACACCGATTTCGCGAACCGCAGTTAAATCGGCAAATTATATGCCGCTAAAATCCCGCGACTGTTCGCGGCCGATTTTTATTTTTCGAGCGCGTTGAAGATCAGCGGAAACGTCGCCCACGATTGGCCGCGATGCTGCGGGCGGAAGGCGAAAAGCACGATCTTGCCTTTGCCGTAACCGGCTTCGGCGAGCGCGGTTTTGCCGTTCATGAATTTTTCGCCGAGGCTCCAGCCGGAAAGCAGCGAATCTTTAACGGCGTACCGCGCGACGGTTTCGACGCGCGCTTCGTCCGCGATTTCGTAAGCCGAGCTGTTCGAAAAATACGCGCCGAGCGCGTTCGGCGTATTTTTCGCGAGCGAATGCTGCTTGCCGAGGTCGATTTTCACGACCGAGCCGGGATTGTAAAACTCCGAACGCTTCAAGCCGCTCAAGACGTTTTTTATCGGCAGATCGAAGCGTTCGATGACCAGCTCGCACGAATCGTCGAAACAGATCAGTTTGCCGCCCGCGTCGACGTATTTTTTCAGATTCTCGACGCCCGCGTCGGTGATGCCGCCCGCGAATTCCGGCGGGTAGCGGTCGGCGCTCAAGCCCTTGAGAATCGCGTTCTCGCTGTCGGCGGGCAGGATGAGCGCGTCGAAATTCAGATTGTTTTCGCGCACGTCCTTGTCCGACACGGACGCGAAAGGAATCTGAAAAGCGTCGAGCACGAAGCGCGTCCAGCCTTCGTCCATCGAGCCCGTGTAACCTTTATAAAGCCCGATGCGCGGCGCGGTTTTGAGCGGGTTCGGCAATTTGGCGAACGGTTCGCCGGCCGGCGCGAGATTCAGCACGGCGCGCGCCTGGTTGATGTTTTCGACGCGCTTGAGAGTGGTTTTGAACTTCTCCAAATCGCGCGTCTCCCAGACCGCGTCCGCCTCGACGCCCATCTGCAGCGGCAGCGTCCAGCCCGCGACGTCGTACGGCACTTCCGCTTCGCCGTTCGGCAGCAGCCGATGCGGGTAAACCTGTTTTTCGAAAAGACTTAAGATATTGTTTTTCTGCGGCTGGTTGACGAAGATCAAAAACGAGCCCAAAGGCATTTCGTGGAAATCGCCGCGTTTCTGCTTTTCCATCGCGAAATAACCTTCCTCTTTCATTTCGTGAACCTCGATGCCCTGCCACATCAGAATTTCGAGGAAACGCGCGACCGTTTGCGCGTTCGGCTGCCCGGCGGCGACGACGAACGCCTGCGGCTCGTCCTGCTTGCGGACGAGATTCGCCTTGCCGAGCTCGTAAAAATTCCGCAGGTAACGCGGGCGAAATTTCGCCGCCATCTCCAGCAGCCCGCGCGAGGCGATCATTTCGATGTTCGCGATGTCCGCCGGGCGCCACGCGCCGCCGCGCCACGCGTCCGGGTAATTCGTCGCCGTTTCGAACAGATTCGCGAGCCCGCGCACCGGGCGATTGCGCCGCAGATCTTCTTCCGTGACGGTGACCGGGGACATCAGATTGGCGCTCGCCGCTTCCGATAGAATGCCGATCGAATTGTGATAATACGGCGCCGAGCGAAAACCGCCGTGCCACCACGTGTCGTAAGTCGAATTCGTCGCGACGCCGGCGACGTTCCGCGACTGCAGATCCGCCGCCATTTTGTAGCCGATCAGCCCGACCTCGCGCAGCAATGAAGGCGCCACGCGCGGGTTCGCCGGATCGAAAAACGGCGGGATGATGAAGCGCGAGGAAAATTGCCCCTGCTGGTGCACGTCGTAGACGATCTGCGGGTACCACTCCCGCCAGAAAAGCCTGGTGATCGCCTGCGTCTCGCGCAAATTCATCATAAACCAGTCGCGGTTGTCGTCATGCCCGGCGTAATGGTGATAAAGTTCGGGCGGCGCGGTGCCTTCGGATTTCGTGCCCGAAGTTTTCCGATACCAGTCGGCGACGATGTCGATGCCGTCCGGATTCGGAGACGGCAATAAAAGCAGAATCGTGTTGTCGAGGATCTCTTTGGTCGCCTCGTCGTTCGCCGAGGCGAGCTCGTACGCGAGATTCATCGACATCTGGGAAGCGACGATCTCGGTCGAGTGGATCGAGCACGAAATGGAAACGATCGTTTTGCCTTCTTTGACCAGCGCGCCGCTGAAATCGACGCGACCGTCCGCCGGAATTTTATCGGGATTGGCGAGCTGTTCGCTGATGCGGCGGTATTTTTCGAGATTTTTGAGGTTGTCCGCCGACGAGATGAACGCGACGATCAAAGGCTTGCCGAGCGTCGATCTGCCGATTTCGCGCACCAGAACCCGGTCGCTTTTCGCGTCGAGGCGGGCGAAATAATTCGTGATCTGTGACCAGTCGGCGATCGTCCTGTCGTCGGTCGGATGGAATCCCAAAACGGATTTCGGCGTCGGAACCTGTGCAGTGGTCAGTGGTCGGTGAACAGTGGTCAGCAACAGAAGAAGAAACAAAAAACTGACCGCCGACCACCGACCACCGACCACTAACTTTAAACTTTTAACTTTCAACTCTAAACTGTTAAGCATGCAGAATCTTTCCCTTGAACTGGTTCGAGATAATAAAAAACTGGTCTTTCCTGTCAAAGAGTCTAGCAAATCGCGCACGGTCGGCAAACTTCGCTACTGGTGGTGCTGGTTCGTCGCCGCCGCTTTGCTGCTCGTGATCGGCGTGCCGACGATTCCCGTTTTTTGGATTTTGAACCGCCGCGAATGGCTCTATCCGTTCGCGCTGTTCGGCGCGCGGACATGGCTCAAGGCGTGCGGCGCGCGCGTCACGGTGCGCGGTCTGGAAAATCTGAAAGACGGCGAAAATTACGTTTTCATCTCGAATCACCGCTCGTATCTCGACACGGCGACGCTTTTCGCGTACACGACGCGCCGCATCGGTCTCGTCGCGAAAAAAGAGTTATTGAAAGCGCCGGTGCTCGGGCAGGGGATGGGTTTCGTCAACATCATCGCGATCGACCGTTCGAACGCCGAGCGCGCCCTGCAGTCGATGCGCAAAGCGCGCGAGGTGATGGACCGCGGCTATTCGTTCGGCGTTTTTGTGGAAGGCACGCGCGCGCTGCCGGGCGAGCTTCTGCCGTTCAAAAAGGGCGCGTTTCATCTCGCGCTGCAGACGGACGCGCCGATCATTCCGGTCGCGATCAAAAACACGGACTGGATGATGGGCAAAAAACGGGGCGTCGCTTTTCCGGGAACGATCGAGATGGTGCTGCTGCCGGCGATCGAAACGAAGACGGCCGCCGCTGAAGATTTGCAGACGCTGCTGACGAAAACGCGCGCCGCGATCGCCGAAGAACTGGGGAAATGAAAAACGGAAAACGGGGAATTAAATGAAAAACGGAAAATGAAAAATAATTCTGAATGATTAAATTTTTCATTTTCCGTTTTCCGTTTTCCGATAAATTAAGGTTTTTTCGGCGCGGGTTCGTCCTTGACTTCGATTTCTTCGTCGCCGATCTTCACGTCCGTTCGGCCGACGCGGTAGTTTTTGTACGACACGCGCATTCTCAATTTGACGACGTCGCCGCTGTTAAAAACCAGCTCGTCGTCGGCGATCGAGAGCACCGGAAACCAGTATTTGCCGTCGACGCTGTCGCGCCACGTTTCGACGACCGGAAAGCGCTGTTCGACGCCGTTCATGTCCTTGCCTTCGGGCACGGCTTTGCCTTTCGATTTGACGATCATCAGATCGCGGTCGTCGACCCAGATGCGCCCCGAGAAATATTTCAGATTCGTCTTTTTCGGATTCGGCATGACCTTCGGCGCGACGTCGAAAACGTAAAGGTCGAGTTCGTCGATTTTTTCCTTGCCGACGAACGTGAAATTATACTGGTCGACGTATTTCGGCTCGATCGCGAACGGGTTGACGCCGCTCAAATTTTCGATGTCTTCCGGCGAAACCGAAATTCCCTGCAGCGTCGAAATCGGCGAGAAAAGGATTTTCTCGAACCGGGTGCCGTCGTCCTTAAAGGTCATGAAGGAATTGCGGACGAAAGTGCCGGTGACCTGTCCGCCGAGCCCGATGGTCTGCACTTTCGCGTCGCGGTTGAAAGCGTAGACGGTCAGCGCCTGCCGGAAATTAAACTCGTTTTCAGAAAGCTTTTTGATGATTTTATCGATTTCCGCCTGGCTCAGGTTGGTTTTGACGATCGTCGAAGCCTGCTGCTGCGCGAACGCGCCGAGCGCCGAAAAGCAGAAAATCAGTAAGCTAAATAAAATTATTCGCGTTTTTCTCATAACAAATTCTCTTTTTGTGTAAAAGCTACCCGAATAGATGCAAATATTTTTGAAAAAGATGTTACCGCATACGGACGAAATAAAAAAGAACCGCGCGCCGCGCGGTTCTTTTTTACCCGAATTGATTCGTACCGATGAATCTCGTTGCTCCCGATTTACCGCCGGTAATCGATCGTTTCGCCGTTTGCGAGGCTGGTCGCGCGAATGCCGTTGTTGATTCTGGTGATGCGCGCGATGTTGCCGTTGTTGTTCAGGCGGTCGCCGTTCAACGTCGCGTATTCGGTGTTGCCGTTTTCGAACGTGATGACGACCGAGCCGTTCCGGTTGATGTCGAGCGTGATCGTGCCGCGGGTTTGCGGGTTTCGGCCGTAAAATCTGCCGACCGCCCAGTCCGGCACGTTGCCGCCCGTGCCGCCGCCGTTATTATTGCCGCCGTCGCCGTAACCGCTCAGGTAATAATCGATTCTTTCGCCGTTGCTGGTCGCGCGAATGCCGTTGTTGATTCTGGTGATGCGCGCGATGTTGCCGTTGTTGTTCAGGCGGTCGCCGTTCAACGTCGCGTATTCGGTGTTGCCGTTTTCGAACGTGATGACGACCGAGCCGTTCCGGTTGATGTTCAGGACGATCGTGCCGCCGGTCTGCGGGTTTCGGCCGTAGAACGTGCCGATCGCCCAGCTCGGCACATTGCCGCCCGTGCCGCCGCCGCCGTTATTGTTGCCGCCGTCGAGCCGCGGCAGATTGTAAGTTTCGGCCAAGCGGTTGAGGTCGCGGCGCATCTGGTTCCACTGGCGTTCGAGCCGGCGGGCGAACGAGACGCTGTTCATCATCGAGTTGACCTGGCGCGCTTCGTCCATCACGCTCTGCACGTTGTTTCGGCTCCTCCACCAGTTGTCGCTGCTGTCGAAATTGCGGCGCAGGCTGTCGAGCGCGTTTTCGTAGTTTTCGACGATCCTCGTCAGGCGGCTGCGCTCGTTGCGGTTGACCGAACGGTCGTTCACGTAATTGTTAAAGTCGGTGCGAAACGTGTTGCTGCTCTGTTCGAGACTGGCGATGATCGTGCCGACGTCGCGCCGGTTGTAGCGGCGCGTGTAAGTTCGCTCGTCGTCGTCCTGCGCGTAAGTTGAAACCGGCAGCGCCGCGGTCATTAATCCCAAACAAAAGGCTGCTAAAACAAACAATTTTAATTTTTTATTTTTCATATTTCCTCCATTCTGACAATTAACCTTCCGAAACCGTACTGCTTCTTCAATTGGCGGGGCTTTCACTGCGACACTTTATGATACATCTTATCTTTTCCGCGCTCAATAATTTAATGATTTTCAATCTCGGCGTTTTCCGTTCAAACAAAAAAGCCGGACTCTTTGATTTCCGGCTTTTAAATTTAGTTTTCCGTATATTTTACGAAATCGTAAATAATTGTAAAAAATATTTTATTCGACGAAATCCACTTCGACGTCGTTTTTGATGATGCCCTTTTCGACGCCTTCTTTGAGAAGCCGCCGCACGCCTTCCTTGCCGCGCTCGCCGTAATCGAGCGTCAGATCGTTGACCCACATCGCGACGAAGCGGTCGGCGAGCTCGGGCGGCATGTCGCGCGCGAACTGCATCGCGTAGGCGAGCGCGTCCTCGCGGTTTTCCATCGAATAAACGATCGAGCGGTGGAGATGCTTGGAAACCTGCCGCATCAGCTCCTCGCCGAGCTCGCGCTTGATGGCGTTGCCGCCCATCGGCAGCGGCAACCCGGTGCGTTCGTGCCACCATTCGCCGAGGTCGAGCACTTTGCTCAAGCCCATCGTTTTATAGAAAAGCTGTCCTTCGTGAATAAGCAGCCCGGCGTCCGCCTTGCCTTTGAGCACGTAATCGATGATCTCGTCGAACGGCACGACCACGTATTCGAAATCCTGATTGTAAATTCTCAAAGCCAAAAAGGCGCTCGTCAGTTCGCCGGGAATCGCGATTTTCAGATTCGGGATGTCTTCCGCCTTGTACTGTTCTTTCGAGACGACGATCGGACCGTATTTATCGCCGATGCTCGCGCCGTGCGGCAGCAGCGCGTATTTATCGGAAATATAGGCGTAGGCGTGAAAGCTGATCGCGGTCACGTCGTAAACGCCGTTCTTCGCGTCCTCGTTCAGCGTTTGAATGTCCTTTAAGGTGTGTACGAATTTTAATCCTTCGGTTTCGAGTTTGTTCGTTGCCAGTCCGTAAAACATAAAGGCGTCGTCGGAATCAGGCGAGTGCGCAACGGTAATCGTTCGTATTTCAGGCTTTACTTCTGTTTTTGCGTCCATATTATAATCGGGTGTAGAAGATATTCGTGTTATATAAAATCTGTATTTTACCGCGTTCGGCGTATTTCTCAAAGAGGCGGCGCAGTTCATTTTCCATCGGCGCAAAACGCGGATCGGTTTCCGGCGGCGTGTAGGACGACGAAAGGATTCTGCCGCGCATCCCGTCAAAGTCGAGCGACTGCGCGTTTTCGAAGGTTTTCATGGAAAAGTCGGTTTGAAAAGCCTCTTCGAAAATCGCTTTGTCGAGGTTGTCGTGTCGCACTTTTTCGTAATCCGTGCCGTATTTTTTTAGAATTTCCTCGTAAGCGCGCAGAAATTCGTTCGCGTTCAATTGCCGCTCGTTCCAGACGAGCGCGACGAACGCGCCGGCGCGCGCGATGCGCCGGAATTCGGACGGAGTTTTCTGGCGGTCGAACCAGTGAAAAGCCTGCGCGGCGACGACGAGATCGACCGCATCGTCCGGCAGGTTCGTGTTTTCCGCCGTGCCTTCGACGCTCGTAAAATTCGGATAATCCTTAAGAAACTCCTCAGCCGCGTCGCGCATCGCCCGGTTCGGCTCGACGCCGAAAACCCGGTTGCCGTTTTCCAAGAAAATCTTCGCCGAAATTCCCGTCCCGGAACCGATGTCGGCGATCGCCGACTTTTCGTTTAAATTCATCTCGGCACGAAACGCTTCGAGCATTTCCGGCGGATAACCGGGGCGATATTTCACGTAATTTTCGACGCGATTCGAAAATCTATCGATCGTATCAGTCATATTTTTTTAATCTCCGGCGAGAAAAAACACCATTTTCCATCGGCCGTTCTTCTTTTCGAAACCGGCGCGGTAATCGATCGGGCTGCGCACGAACTCGGCGCTCACGAATCCGCTTTTGCCGCCCAGGGTTTCGATTTTGAGCCAGAGGTATTCGTCTTCGCTGCCGCTTTTTTTCACGGAATTTTGGTAATCGACTTTGACGACGTTGTAGGACAGGCGCGCGAGCGATTTCGAACTCGCGTCCGGCGCGGCGCGCAGGTTGACGTTGTTGCCGAAAATCGACGAGTAATCGAACGCGTCCAAATCTTCGGGAAAGCCGTTAAAGGTAAACGGCGCGACGAAGAGCATGTTTTTGTTGCCCGATTCCTTATCAAACGTTCCGCCGTTCGTGATGACCGGCGTAAATTCTTCCCAGAATTTGCTGTTCGGGCTCGCGAGGTTCCACTGCTTTTTAAATTCCGCGACGCCGTCGTTGCCGGCGAAACCGTTTTTGATGTCTTTATCAACGACGCTCAAAACGTATTGCGCGTCGCGCGTTTTCGCCGCCGCGATTAAACGGGCCCGAAACGCGAGAAACGACGCGTCCCGTTTCGCCTCGTCGAGCGGTTTGACAAAGCGTTCCGCCTGCGCCGAAACGCCGAAAAAGCTAAAAATCACCAAACAAAACAGAAGTGAACTTTTCATTTTCATCCCTCATTCTTCATCACGCACTTCCTCGCCCGTCCACGCGGATTTTTTCGAGTGCGGGATGTCGAACTGATCGAGGATGCGGTAACACAAATGCTCGACCAGTTCCTCGATCGTCTGCGGGCGGTGATAAAATCCGGGGCTCGCCGGCAGAATCCGCGCGCCGGCGCGGGCGAGCCGCAGCATGTTTTCGAGATGAATCGCGTTGTACGGCGTTTCGCGCGGAACCAAAACGAGTTTTCTGCCTTCCTTCAGGCAAACGTCCGCCGCGCGGTGGATCAGATTCGCGCCCGCGCCCGAGGCGATCGCGCCGAGAGTGCCCATCGAACACGGCACGACGATCATGCCGGCTTGTTTGTTCGACCCCGACGAAGGCTTCGCCGCGAGGTTGTCGAGCCGCCAGAACCGGATGATCTTCGAATCGGCGGGCAGCCCGAGCCACCGGTTGATCTTTTCGGCGGTCGGATCTTTCAGATTCGCGCCCATCTCGACCTGCGCGACCGTCGCGCTGGTGCCCGACATGACGAGATTGATCGTTTCGACTGTGCCGCTCGCCGCTAAAAGCTGCAGCGTCCGGTAAGCGTAAATCGTCCCGGAAGCGCCCGTGATACCGACCGTCAATTCCATACAAAAACAACTCTACACCTTTGTAAATCTTTCCGCCAACTACGGTTTGTACGATTTTAAAGCAGCGCCGGTGAATTTATTTCATTCATTGCCGGCGGAAAAATCCACCCGGCTGACTGATACGCGATTCGGGAAAAACGCGCGTTAGGTAAGTGAGAGCGGAATATTTTCGCTGACGGGCGGGATATAAAAAATGAGCGGCACGGGTGTTGCATTTGTATGAAACGGAGTTAGGTAATGAGTCGGAGAATACTGGAAAACGGGGTTTTATTAAATTTGGTCAGCCACGGCGCAATTTCCTGGACGTTTATAAAATTGTGCGGTGCGTTCAAATACGTTCGCTTGTTTGTCTGACTTTTTGCTTTTTATTCATTTGTCTTCTTTAAAGCTGAAAACGGCGGGACTTCACCCCGCCGTTTTCATTTTGGATTTTTGATTTTGGATTTGCTGCCGCGTTGAGAGGGTTGCCGCCTTGCCAGAGCATTTCGGGAAATAAAGCGATTCCGAAATAACGGATTAGATCATCAAGCGCAGTGACTCCGAAATCCAAAATCCAAAATCCAAAATTGAAATCATTCGGAATCGAATCATAGAATAAAAACATGAACGAACGCGACATCGAGGAGATTTTGAAGGCGCACGCGGACGGAAATCTTTCCGCCGAGCAAGCAACCGAGCGCATCAAAAATCTATCTTACGAAAACATCGGCTACGCGCGCGTCGACCACGCGCGCGCCGCCCGGCAGGGTTTTCCCGAAGTGATTCTCGGTCAGGGAAAAACGAAGGAGCAAATCATCGGCATTTTTGAAAAGCTCAGCGCGCGCGCCGCGAACGTCTTGATCACGCGCACGACCGCCGAGGTTTACGGCGAAATCCGCAATATTTACACCGACGCGGAATGGCACGCGGACGCGCGATTGATCCGCCTGCTGCGCGACCGCACGGAGCTCGGCGCGGGCGAAATCGCGGTCGTCACCGCCGGCACGAGCGACATCCCGGTCGCCGAGGAAGCCGCGCTGACCGCCGAAGCGATGGGCAACCGCGTGAAAAGAGTCTGGGACGCCGGCGTCGCCGGCATTCACCGCATCTTGTCCGAACGCGCGCAGCTGCAAAGCGCGCGCGTCGTGATCGTCGCCGCCGGCATGGAGGGCGCGCTTCCCTCGGTCGTCGGCGGGCTCGTCAAAGTGCCGGTCATCGCCGTGCCGACCTCGATCGGCTACGGCGCGTCGCTCGGCGGCATCGCCGCGCTTTTGGGGATGCTCAATTCCTGCGCGTCGAACGTGACGGTCGTCAACATCGACAACGGCTTCGGCGCGGGCTTCGTCGCGAGTTTAATAAATCGAAAGTTTGAGAATGACTAAAACGCGCGGGTTGCCGGACGCAAAACAAAAAATTAACAGGGATGACAGGATTAGCGGGAATTTAATAAATTATTTTTTATTATCCCTGCCTGTCCCGTCATCCCTGTTAATCGCCTTAAAGATCTTCGCGGCCTCGCGCCTTCGCGGCTTTGCGCTGAAAAAAGCTTTTTTGACCGCATTTGTTCTCACGTTTTCCCTGCTGCTGACGGGCTGCCTCGGCGGCAAGAAAGCGCCGAACCTCGACGCGATTTTCGCGCAGGCGAAGCTCCGCAAAGGCAAGCGTCCGATCATCATCATCCCCGGAATCCTGGGCAGCGAGCTCGTCAATTCCGAAACCAAGGAGCGCGTCTGGATCAATCTGTCGGCGGCGAAGACCGACGGTTTGAGTCTGCCGATTTCGCCGCGGCTCGACGAGAACCGCGACAAGATCGTCGCGTCGCGCATCATCGAGCGCGCGAAAATTTCCAATTTCCTGCCCGAAGTCTCGATTTACGAAGCCTTAATCAGGGCGGTCGAGCGCTACGGCGGCTACACGAAGGACGATTGGGAAAACCCGGACGCGGCAGGCGGCGGGCTCGATAAATATTACGTCTTCGCTTACGACTGGCGGCGCGACAACGTCGAAAACGCGCGGCTTCTGACGCGCAGGATCGAGGAGTTGAAACGCAACCTCGGCGACCCGGAACTGCGGTTCAACGTCATCGCGCATTCGATGGGCGGACTTGTCGCGCGTTACGCGGCGATGTATGCGGACGCGGATTTGCCCGCCGGCGACGCGAAACCGGTTCCGGATTGGAAAGGCGCCGCGCATTTCAACAAGATCTTCATGTTCGGAGTGCCGAACGAGGGCTCGATGGCGACGCTCGAACTGCTGATTAAAGGCTACCGCGTCGGCGGTTTCGAGATCGGCGTCCTCAACCGCGAAACGGCGCTCACTTCGCCCGCCGTTTTTCAGCTCCTTCCGCACCAGGCGTCGGCGCGTTTTTACGACGAGGAATTAAATCCCGTAGGCATCGATCTTTACGATCCCGAAACGTGGTTAAAGTACGGCTGGTCGGCGTATTCGGACGGCGCGTTTCGCGCCAAATTCGCCGGGCAATCGAACGCCGTCAGCCGGAGCGGCAGAAAAAGCGAATTCGCGGACGTTTCGCTCGACGCGCTCGACGCTTATTTCGCCAACACTTTGCGGCGCACGAAACTTTTTCACGACGCGCTCGACGCCGACACGACCGTGCCGGCGTCGCTCGCGTTTTTCGCCTTCGGCAGCGACTGCGACAACACGCAGGACGGCGCGATTCTTTACAAAAACGCGAAAACGGGCGCGCGGCAGACGATTTTCACGCCGAAAAGCTACAGAACTTCAAGCGGCCGGCTGATTTCCAGAGAAGAAACGCGCGCCAAGCTTTACGCGCCGGGCGACACGCGCGTCACGCGCCGCTCCCTGCTCGCCGAAACGATCACCGAACAAAACTACCGCACCTCGATTTTTCGCCGCAATCTGCCGGTCACCTCGACGTTTTTCTGCGAATCGCACGACCAGCTGCCGAACAGCAAAATCATGCAGGACAATTTCATCACTGCGCTCGTGCGGGAATTGAATCAGTAAGAAAATTCAGCCACGAACGGACACGAATGAACACGAATTATTTTATTTTTTCGTGTAATTTCGTATTTGTTCGTGGCTGAATTTTATGGATTTAATAAAACGTAGAGCCTGTCCGCCCAATCGGATTTCGAGCTGCGTAGGATTTCGTACTGCACGTTCGCCGAATCGCGATCGCCGAGCTTGACGTAGGCTTTTCCCAAGTTGTAGCGCGCCTTTTCGAAATCGGGATTATAGCCGACGGCGTTGTTGAAAGCCTCGACGGCTTCCTCGGTTTTGCCGAGCTCGAAATAGCTTTCGCCCAGATAATTGTAGGTCTTCGCGTCGGGTTTGTAGGTTTTCAGCTGTTCGAACGCGGCGAGCGCGTCGGCGTAACGTTTTTGTTTGAAGTACGCCGCGCCGAGCTGTTCGTAAGCGCCGCCGTAATCGGGCTTGAGCGCGACCGTGCGCTTATAAGCGAGAATTTCTTCGTCCGTGCGGTTCAGTCTGCCGAGGCTCAAGCCCAGAGCGTAGAAAGCGTCGGCGTTGTCGTCGTCGAGTTTGGTCGCCTGCCGGTAGGCTTCCGCCGCGTCTTTAAATTGCCCGAGCGCGAAACTCGAAGCGCCCATGTTGACGTAAGTTTCCGCCCATTCGGGACGCAACCGCGCGGCTTGTTTCGAGGCTTTTAAGGCTTCCTGGTGACGACCCATCATGCCGTACGAAAAACCGGCCTGATACCACGCTTCGGCGTAATTCGGATCGGTTTCGGTCGCCTTATCGAAAAACTGCACGGCGCGCGCGTAATCGTCGCGCGACAATTGCGCCAGCCCTTGAGAATAAAAACTCTGCGCGGCGCTGCGTTTGTTCTTCTGCGTTTCGCTGCTCAATGCCGCAAAAGTCTGCAGTTCGCCGATCCTGAGCTGCGCGATCCTCTCGGACGGGACGGCGAAATTCAGGCTCTGCCCTTCCGCCGCCTGCAAAGTCGCGATGCCGATGACCTGCCCGCCCATGTTGACGACCGGCGAGCCCGATGAACCGGGCGAGATCGGCGCGGTGATCTGAATGATCTTCCCGTAACCGGAAATCTCGCGAACGGCGGAAACGATGCCGTTCGAAACCGAGCCTTCCAAGCCGTACGGGTTGCCGATCACGACGATCGATTCGCCTTCGAGCGGCACGCGCTGGATGATCGGCAGCGGATTCGCCATCGCCGGCGGCACGTCGACCGCGAGCAGCGCGAGATCGCCCTCGCCGTCGATCGCGAGCACGCCTTTGACGGGAAATTTTTTGCCGTTCGCGAGGTGGATTTCCGCCCGCGAAGATTTTTCGATGACGTGCCGGTTGGTGATGATCTTGTCGCTCGCGACGAAAAAGCCGCTGCCGCGCGAAACCGTGTTGCCGCGCGCGTCGAACGTTTCGATCGCGACCGCCGAGGGCTTGATGCGTTTAACGAGCTCCGGCAAAAAATCCTGCGCCGTCGCCGAAAACGCGGCAAAGCACATAAAAATAAAAAGCAGGATCGTTTTGGCGGCGAACTTCATCTTCTGGTCGGAAAGCAAAACTTCTTCCGAATTATAAAGTTTTTATCGAAATCAAACAAATTATTTCGCAAAATAAACGGTTTCGTTCGAATCAGATGCCCGATGCGAGCGAAACCGTTGGATTTTTTATTAACGTTCGATGATTTGCGCCCGCTCGACCGGAACACCGCGAAACGAACGTTTAAAATCAAACGCCGAGACTGGGACTGTTTAATAAAAGAACTGTAAAAGAAAATAAAATATCTCAAAAGCGAACCTTTCCGAGATAAATTAAAGACTCTTCAATTTCACAAAAATTTGTCTTTCTTTCGGTTGTTTTGCTTATTTTTTTGAAAACCTATACTGTTAGAAACTCCGCATAATTTATTTTATGAAATTAAATTCCGTTGAATTTAATTGTTTCCGCTTCCGGTCGCATTTAACGCTTTTGATTTTAGACGATGTCTCTATAGTTTTGGGGAGAACGGATGTTTATGACTATTTCTTGCCGGCTGATTAACGTCGTTTTGTTCATTATCTTGATTGCCTCAAATAATACGCTGGCACAGACCATCACGGTAACTCTTCTAGGAACAGGCTCACCGCCGCCCGTAATGGAACGCTTCGGACCGAGCATTTTGGTTGAAGCCGGAGAGCAAAAATTCATCTTTGACGCGGGACGCGGAGTGCTCCAACGACTGAGACAAGCCGATGTCCAATACAAGGACATACAAGGCGTGTTTTTCACGCACTTACATTCAGACCACGTGGTCGGGTTTCCCGATTTGTGGCTGACCGGTTGGTTGACGGGGCAACGGATCGCGCCTTTGCAGGTTTGGGGACCGAAAGGCACAAAGAAAATGGTGTCGAATCTTGAAAAGGCATTTGAATTCGACATCGAAGCACGGATTTCCGATAACACAGGCCTGCCCTCCGGCGTGGTCATTAAAGCCGTGGACATTAAAGAAGGCGTCGTCTTTGAAAAGAACGCGGTTAAGATAACGGCGTTCGAAGTTGACCACGAGCGGGTTAAACCGGCTTTCGGCTACCGCATCGATTATGCGGGACGCTCGGCGGTTTTGTCAGGCGACACGCGCTACTCGGAAAATCTCATTCGATATTCCAAAGGCGTCGATTTATTGATTCACGAGGTTGTTTCGCCGGAAGCGCTCGCGCGGATGAAATTTCCCGCCGCACTCGCTAAAACCATTATCGATTATCATACGACGCCCGAACGAGCCGGCGAAATTTTCTCTCTCGTAAAGCCAAGAATGGCGATTTTTTCACATATCATTCAGCCCAATGCCGCCGAGCAGGATATTATTCCTCCAACGAGAAAAACCTATGCCGGCGCGGTGGAATTAGGTGAAGACCTGATGGTGATTGAGGTCGGAGAAAAAATTGAGATTCGCAGACCCTCCGCAAAGACAAATTAGAAAATTCGAGATGAGCCCCATATCAAACAAGTAAACGACGAGCGGCGCGGGCATAACATAGTTATTCGGTTTTGCTTCCAGCCCTTAGTTTGGGCGTAACCGGTTTTGTCCTCTCATCAATTCCGGCATTGAAACAACATATCTCAAAAACGCACCTTTTGAAACGTCATAAAAACATCGAAAAGCGTTTCAAAAACCTGTGGCTTTTGAAACGCTTTATTCATTGCTTTAATTGAGGTTAATCTGCTTTTACCGGGCATTGGCGTTTCGGCGTTTTGTCTCATAAGCCGCCTCATAACTAAAACCCCGAAAACGGATGTCTTTTGGGACGGTTTTTGACGGAGGCGAAATTTATTTGACGATTCCGCCTCCGTCGAGCGCGGTGTAAACGTCCGTGTTATAGAGACCGAGCCATTTGTCGGAATCGGGCGTCTTGAAAATCTCGGCGTAAACGCGCGCGTTGAATTTTTCGAGATCGGTCGGTTTATCCGACGGCGAGTTGAGCCATTCGAAGAGCTTCGTGTGAAAAAGAAAATCGTTGCGCGTCGTGTCGAGCGCGACGTAGGTCGCGAGGTTCGATAAAAGGCGCGCGAATTCGGCTTCGGTCAACCCGGCGTTCCTGTTCTGCCGCCGGATAAACGAAACGCTCGCGTCGTCGAACCGGGTCGCGCCCGCGTAAGGTTTCGATAGTTTTTTCCAGGCTTCGAGATCGAGATTGGCGTCGAAACGCGCAAAATCGTCGGCGATCGTCGGGTAAGCGACGTACTGCCCGTCGATCTCGACGAGGATTCGCGCTTCGGTCGCCATTTTCGTGACCGCGCGCCGCGCGACCGTGAGCGCGTCCGTGCCGTCTTTCGGCGCGATCAGTTTCACTTTCGCCGCCGCGATCGCTTTATCGCGTTTCGCCCTGATGTCATCGAACATCACGCGGCGATAGCGCAGCGCCGCCAGCTCTTTGCGCGACGGCGGCGCTTTGTCGATCACTTTGTTGACGTCCGCGCCGGCCTGGAGATATTTCAGAAAAGCCGCCGGGCTGTACAGACCGGGCAGCGCGTCGATGAGCGCGCCGTTTTCGTCGAGAATGTAATGAATGCTGTTGCCCGTCAAAGTGCGCTCGATGCGGCGCCCGGCGCCGAAATCGATCGTCACTTTCGGCGCCGGTCGCACCGATTTCCAGTGCAGGATGTAATTGTCGCGGAGATACTTCGAAACTTCGGCGTTCGAATAAAGCAGGGCGCGGAAAAAGCGCGAATTGGCGCAGGAGAATTCTTCGTTCAGATTGCCGAGAAGCCGCAGCGACAAAATCGGCTTGTCGGTTTTGACGGCGGCGCGTTTCGCTTCTTCGAGATCGGTGTACCAGAAAAGCCGCGCGGCGTAGGCGTCCTTTTGCATGGCGACACGGTCGAGCGCCGCCGCGATCCGCTGCCAATCTTCGCCGCCTTCGCCGTCGCGCGAAAACTGCGCGATCTGTGCCGCGTACGTCTGCGCGAGCGCGTCGAGACCTTCGCGCCCGAGCGCGCGTAAATTTTTGACCGCCTCGGCTGAAACCGCCGCGTCGGCGGAAATCGCCTGCGCGGCGAGCTCCGTTTTCGATTTGGTCTCGGCAGAAACCGGAAAAGCCGCGCATAAAGCGACCGCAGCGCCGAGCCAGAACGTTTTGATTTTCATAATTTTCCTCCTTCAGCTTTTAAAAAGAACGAATGAACGTCATTTCTTGGAGATTCGGCCCGCGCGTTTGGTTGCTTTAAGGGCGGAGTTTGCACTATTTTAGACAAACCGGAAACGAGTTGACCCGAGCCGGCTGACTCGTTCGGCTTTCGGTCAACTCGAAACTTTCAGTCAATTAAAAAATTATGAGCTTGGAAAATCGTTATCAGGAACTGCGGCGCGAAGCGACCGCGCTCGCGGGCGCACCCGCCGACATCCCGCAGCGCGCGGCGCTGCTGCACGAAATTTACCTCGATTCGCGCGGCAATCACGGTTTCGCCGAGATCGCGACGCACGGCGCGCTTTGGGGATTTCGCTTTTTCGAAACGACCGGAACTTTGGGCAATCTCATATCTTACCGCTATTTTTACAACAAAAAAGAGATGACGTACCGGCACGGGCTCCTTCAAACTTTCGCCGACGGCTTCAAGACGGCGAACCGCGCGGTTTTCATCGACACTTATTCGAATTACTATTTCACGAAAGAATTCGGCGAGGAGAAGGCGGCAGAAGCGATTTTCGAGCCGGAACTGCTCGCCGCGCTGCGCGAGATTCACCGCGCCGCACGTGCGGAAAAGCCGCTCGACGCCGCGACGCGCCGCCGGCTTTTTCAAACCACGCTGCAATGGGAACAGGAAACGACCGTCGCGCCGGCGGTCAAGGCGGAAATCGCGAAGTTCGACTGCCCGATTCTGAAAAGGCTCGTTTTGAAGCCGTTCGTCCGCTTCCAGTATTTTCCGCGCCTTAAGATGTTCTGGTTCAAAAATTTCAGCGACACCGGGGAGCGCATCCGCAACGCGCACGAATGTTTCGAAATCGCCGAGCGCGTCGGCTGGTCGCATGTGTTCGCGTCGATGCGAAACTACGAAGTTTTAGACAAGGAATTTTTTAATAAGCCGCTCGAATTTGCCCGCAGTTTAAGGAAAAATCTGCTCGCGCAGACCGCTTAAAAGTCAAAACCGCCCGCCGTAGCGGGGCGAGTTAAGCCCCGCACGATTACAAATTACAAATCGACCCGAAATCCGAAGTCCCGAACCCGAAATCGAAAGGTCTTCAGTTCGTTCAAATCGGCTTTCGTTCGTTCTATATTTCAAAAAAACTCCGCTCTAAAATCGGTTTCGTTGCCGCTATAAAAAGCGAAAAGCATCTGGAGGAATTTCATTTTATGAAACGGAGAGATTTTTTGATGAACGGAACGACGGCGCTCGGGACGAGCGCTCTTTTACTGCATAACAACGCGAGCGGACAGACGACCGCGAAAATCGACGAATCGCTGCGCCTGACGCCGCCGAAAGAGGGCGCGATTCCGGTCGCGTTCGTGATTTCGCCGCGCTGGACGGTGATCGACGCGATGGGGCCGTGGGAGGTTTTTCAGGACGTTTCGGTCGAAGGGCGCCCGACGGGCGCGTTCGAGCTTTACACGGTCGCCGAATCGCGCGAGCCGGTCGTCGGTTCGGCGGGCATCAGGGTCGTCCCGAATTACACTTTCGCCGACGCGCCGCCGCCGAAGGTGGTCGTCATCGGCGCGCAGGCGGGGCGCGCCGCCGCGATGTTCGAGTGGCTGAAACGCGCGGGCGGCGCGGCGGACGTCGTGATGTCGGTCTGCACCGGCGCGTTCATCCTCGCCGAGAGCGGCTTGATCGACGGCAAACAGGCGACGACGCACCACGAATTTTTCGACCGGTTCGCCGAAAAATTCCCGAAAGTGGCGCTCAAACGCGGGCGGCGCTTCGTCGAGGAGAAAAAATTCGCGAGCGCCGGCGGGCTGACTTCCGGCATCGACCTCGCGCTGCGCGTCGTCGAGCGTTATTTCGGCAGAGCGGTCGCGGAAAAAACCGCCTTTTATATGGAGTATCAAAGCCGGGACTGGATGGTTTGAAAACTTTCGCGACTTTGCGGCTTTGCGGGAAAAAATTGTTTCCCGCAGAGGCGGAAAGGATATCCGGAAAAATCTTTTTCAAGATTTTGAATTTTCGAGGAAATACTGATATGAAAAAACTCAATTCGATAATCGCGGCGCTTTTAATGATCGTCAACGCCGGATTCGTTACGCTGCCGGCGCGCGCGCAAACGAACAAAACCGCTAAAAATACAACGCCGACCGTTTTCGAGAATCCGGCTCTCGTCAAAAAATACCAGCGGCTCATCGTGCCCGAATCTTTGGCGGCGCGGCTTCATTTTCTCGCTTCCGATCTGCTGGAAGGGCGCGAAACCGGCGCGCGCGGCGCGCGGCTCGCCGCGCAGTATCTGGCGTCGCAGTACCGGCAGCTCGGGCTCGCGCCGCCGCGAAACGGCGGAAAAATTCCCGCCCAAGCGACGCCCGAAAGCTTTTTTCAGCCGTTTAAGGTCTATCGCGAAATGCCGCACGAGACGCGGCTCGAAGTCTCGGCCGGCGGCAAGCCCGTCGCAACGAGCGTGTTTTCGGCGGAAAAAGCCGACGATTTATCCTACTTTTTGTCGGGCGGCGCGAAATCGGCGGACGGCGCGCTCGTTTTCGCCGGCTACGGCATCGCCGACGATCGTCTCAGCTACAACGATTTGAAGGCGCTCGCCGACCGCGGAATTTCGATCGACGGCAAATGGGTCATGATCCTGGCGGACGAACCGCTGGAAAACGCGGCGGCGAGCCGCTTGCCGACCGCCGATAAAAAACCTTCTTCGTGGTCGGCGCAGTACATTTACAAACGCGCCGCGCTGCTTCGCGCCGGGCGACCGAAAGGAATTCTGCTCGTGACCGACCAGAGCCCGCGCCTGACGGGAACGTTCGCCGAAAACGCCGCCAAAGTTTCGACGAACGCGCGGCGCATCGGCGCGCTGTCGCTTTACGAAACGTCCGACGTTCCGCAGACCTTCGCCGTTTCGACGAAATTCGCGAACCGGATGCTCGCCGCTTCGGGCAAAACGATCGAAGCTTTGCGCGGCGAGATCGACCGGACCCTGGAGCCGGTCGTTTTCGACGTCGCGGACGTTTCGGTCAAAGCGTCGATCGAAGCGTCGAAACCGCTCGAAACCGAAAACGTGCTCGCCTTTATCGAGGGCGCCGATCCCGAGTTGAAGCAGGAAGTCGTCATCGTCTCGGCGCATTACGATCACCTCGGCCTCGACCCGCAGCTCGCGGGCGATCAGATCTTCAACGGCGCGGCGGACGACGGTTCGGGCACGGTCGCAACATTGGAGCTGGCGAACGCGTTCATGCGCGCGAAGCGCGACGGTTTCGCGCCGCGCCGCTCGCTGCTTTTCATCAACTTCGCGGGCGAAGAAAAAGGACTTCTCGGATCGTCGCATTACACATACGTCGCGCCGGTCGTGCCGCTCGATAAAACCGTCGCCGACATCAATCTCGACGGCGTCGGCGGCATGGACGCGAACCATCCGACGAAAAGCCGGAATTACATTTACGTCGCCTCCGCCGAAAAGCTTTCGGACGAATTGCTGGCGATCAACCGGCAGGCGCACCGCCTAACGGGCAGCAGCCTCGAAATCACCGACGGCAACAACCGCGGTTTTCGCTCGGACAGCGAGGGCTTTCAGAATCAGCTCGTTCCGTTTATTTATTATTCGAGCGGCAAAACCGAGCATTACCACCGGCCGTCGGACGGGGCCGACACGATCGATTACGAACACCTGACGCGCGTCACGCAGCTCATTTTCGCGTCCGCCTGGCAGATCGCCAATCAAACGGAAAAGATTTCGAGCGTCGATCGGAGCAGACTCAAACAAATCGGCTACGTCTGCCCGCCGTGCCCGTTCGACTGCGAGGCCGAAATCCATGCGACGGGCGGCATCTGCGCCGTCTGCGGAATGACGCTGATGCCGAAATACGCGGCGAAAACGGATTAAAAAATCAGCCGCGAACGAACACGAAAGGACACGAAAGAAAATTAATAAAATTATTTTTCGTGTCCTTTCGTGTTCGTTCGCGGCTGAAAATTCTATTCGAGCGAGCCGCGAAAAGCGCCGGGCGTAACGCCGACGAGGCGTTTGAAGATGCGCGTGAAGTGGCTCTGGTCGGAAAAGCCGGCGGCGTAAGCGATTTCCGAGAGCGGCAGTTCCTTGTCGAGCAGCAACGCGGAGGCGTGCGCGACCCTCATTTTCTGCACGTATTCGCCCATCGTTTCGCGATAAAACTGCCGGAAAACCGCCGCCAGATGAACCGGATGCACGCCGGCTTCGGCCGCGAGTTCGTCGGTCGAAAAATTTTCGGTGAATTCTTCCGTCAGTTTTTCGACGACGCGCGCGAGCCAGGCGGGCGGCTTTTTTTCGTGCGACAGCCGGCGGCGCGCGGCGAAAGCGAGCATTTCGAGCGAGATGCCCTCGGCGACCAGATCCGAGCAGAGCTGCCAGTTCTTGAATTCGTGATAAAGCCGGCAGCCGAGCCAGACGAGCGGGCTGCGGCGCGCGTAAAAATCCTCGGGCAGCCGCGCGAACTCTTTCATCTGCCGGACGGCGCGCGCGTGCAGCTCGATCATGAAAAACCTGCCGCCCTTCGTCCCGATCTCGTCCTTGTGAACGATTCCCGGCCGATGCCACGAAATCGTCATCGGGCGCGACGCGACCGACTTGCCGCCGCAGTTTTCGAGGTAACTGCCGTCGAGGAGAAGCTGAAAATGCGCGAGTTCGTGCGAATGCTTCGGCACGCTGATCGGCCGCGCGTGCACGACTTCCGTTAAGGTCAGCGCCGAAAGATTTCGTTTATTCGGCACCGAACCGTAAAATTCGCCCGCCTTTAGATTGTTCGACATATTTCGTTAAAACCTCTCTCTTCGCGCGCCTGAAGTGCTTTTCAAACGTTTTACGCACGCCGGCGCGGTAAAGTTCTGCCGGCTTCGGCGAAAAATTCGCGCCGCCATTGAAACGTTCAAACGTCTTTCCTTCGTTCAAGACAAGGGTTGACGATTTCGTCTAAATTCGCCGTAGCTTCATTTCACCGGGGAGAAATATTTTTATAAAGAAATTCATTTTTGCGATTTTTTCGGCGGCGGGCGGCGCTTCTTCGGTTTCGGCGCGGGAAGCGGCGGGCGCGCCGAGCAATTATTACCAGGCGATCGAATGGCGGCGCGGCGGCAAATATCTCAGCTTCATGCTGAGGCGCATTAAGAACACGAAGCCGACGTCGATGAGCGCCGACATCTACGTGATGAAGGCGGACGACACGGAAACGCGGAAGTTGACGGGCGACGAACAAACCGAATTTTTCTCGCGCTGGTCGAAAGACGGTCAGCGCGTCTTTTTCGGCGCCGGCGCGAACGAAACCAGCCTCACGGCGCGGCAGTAAAAGCGCCGGCTTCGCGCCTTTGCGGCTTGGCGGAAACTGTCTTTGCTTGACGAGCAGCGACAAGCCCGCGAAATATTAATTCCCCGCGAAGCCGCGAAGGACGCCGGGTAAAACATTAAATACCAACCGCCGGCGCCGGCGCGAAAAGTCTTTTCCTGAAAATCGTTCCGCGGCCGAAACGCTATTCCGCCCTTTCGAGCAGACGGTCTTCGATGTCGGCCAGTTCGCGGCGCAGATTTTCCTCGCGCGAAACCGCGACTTCCGCCTGCTCGATTTCGAGCGCCTGCTCTTCCGGGTCGGGGTCGAGTTCGAGCCGCTCGGACTCGCCGGCGCGGCTCAGCTCGTCGTTGATTTCGTCGCGGCGTTTTAACAGTAGTTCTCTGGTCGGTTCGTTTTCCGGCATAATTTTTATTTTCTCCTCGCGATTTTCTCAAGTATACCCCGAAATATTTTTCGCCGGCTAATTGCAGCGATCGGTAATTTTAGCCGTTAAAAGCCGAAAACGTGATTGGCATCATATTCTCGCGCCCGTTTTTGAGAGATGATACGGATGCACTAAAATATTCGTTAAAAGACGGGAGGCGGAGATTATGGGCGAGAAAAAAGTTTCGACCGCGGCGGACGAAGCGCAGATGCGGCGGTTTACGAAAGCGGTTTTGAACGATTTGCAGGCGCTCGGGAAAATGCTCGATGCCCAGATGATGGAATCGAACGCGCTGCGGATCGGCGCCGAGCAGGAAATGTTTCTGATCGATTCGGCGTTTCATCCGGCGCCGCTCGCGCTCGAAATCATCGACGCGGCGAAGGACAAAAGATTGACGACCGAGATCGGGCGCTTCAATCTCGAAGCCAACCTGACGCCGCTCGCGTTCGGCGGCGACTGTCTCCGGAAGCTCGAAAACGAGCTCGACGAAATCGTCGGCGTCGTCAAACGAACCGCCAAAGAGTTCGGCGCCGACGCCGTTTTGTGCGGCATCCTGCCGACGATCCAGCAGTCCGACCTGACGGCGAAAAACCTGACGCCGAACCCGCGCTACACGGAAATGAACCGCGTTCTGACGGCGCTGCACGGCGAAGACCGCATCGTGCTCATCAAGGGGCTCGACGAGATCAAACTGCACCTCAAGGACACTTTCACCGAATTCTGCAACACGAGCTTTCAGATCCACATGCAGGTCTCGAACGCGAATTTCGCGTTTTATTACAACTGGGCGCAAGCCGTCGCCGCGCCGGTGCTGGCGTCCGCCGTCAATTCGCCGCTGCTGCTCGGGCACCGGCTCTGGCACGAAACCCGGCTCGCACTTTTTCAGCACGCGACCGACGAACGCTCGCTCAGCGAGCAGGAACGCAGCCGCCCGGCGCGCGTCACGTTCGGCGAAGGATGGGTCAAAAATTCGATTCTCGATATTTTTCAGGAAGACCTCGCGCGGTTCCGCATCATTTTCACGCGCGAGGTCGAGGAAGACTCGCTCGATGTTTTAGAGCGGGGCAAGATTCCCGAGCTCGCCGCGTGGCGCCTGCACAACGGCACGGTCTGGCGCTGGAACCGCGCCTGTTACGGCGTCACCGAAGGCAAACCGGCGCTGCGCATCGAGGCGCGGTTCCTGCCGGCGGGTCCGACCGTCGCCGACGAAGTCGCGAATTCGGCGTTTTTTCTCGGTCTCATGGCGGCGCTGCCCGAAGAATTCGGCGAAGTGACGCGGACCGCAATGTCGTTCGACGACGCGAAAACGAATTTTTTCGGCACGGCGCGCTACGGCCTGCGGTCGCAGATCGCCTGGCTCGACGGCAAAAACTACCCGGCGCAAAAACTGATTCTCGAAGAATTACTGCCGCGCGCGCGCCGCGGCCTCGGGACGGCGCAGATCGACCGGGCGGACATCGACCGCTATTTGGGGATTTTGGAAGCGCGCGTTCGACAGGAAAAAACCGGCGCGTCGTGGATGCTCGAATCGCTCGCCGCGATGGACAAGGACGCGAAAGCGAACGTCCGCCTGCGCACGCTGACGGCCGCGATGGTCAAAAATCAGGAAACCGGCGCGCCGCTGCACGAATGGCCGCTCGCCGAAATCGAGAATAAAACCGACTGGATCGACAATTACAAAACGGTCGAGCAGTTCATGTCGCGCGATTTGTTTACGGTGCGCCCGGAAGACATCGTCGAGCTGGCGGCGAATCTGATGGACTGGCGGCACATTCACCACGTTCCGGTCGAGGACGCGAACGGCGATCTCGTCGGCATTCTCTCGCACCGCGATCTGCTCAAACTTTTCGCGGAACGGCGCGGAAGCCCTGCGGGCGAAGTCGTCGTCAAAGACCTCATGCAGACCGCGCTCGTCACCGTCGCGCCCGAAACCGGGACGCTCGAAGCGCTTCGCCTGATGCGCGAGAAAAACATCGGCTGCCTGCCGGTCGTCAAAGATAAGAAGCTGCTCGGGCTGATCACGGCGCACGATTTTCTGACCGTTTCGACCAGGCTTTTCGAAGAAAGAATCAGGGAAAATTTTCGGTGAGCGGCGGTGCGCTTCATCACGCATTTCAAACCGCTGGTCACAAATCCGTTTTCAAAACCGGAGCGCGGCGGTTCAATGATAAATTGTTAAATCCCGATGATCGGCATCCGGTAGCTTGCAAAGCGCGACCGAAAAAAGGCTTTGCCCGATGAGCCGCGTTTTTAATGAAAGCCGAATGAATCCTCGCGGTTTCCCAAATTCTTGCAGAAAGCCGGAAATTACGATATGAATAAAAAAATGACCGAAGAACCGCTGATCAAACGAAAATGGGTGAAATGGCTGACCATCTGGGCGATCTGGACGCTCTTCGGGTTCTTTTTCACGAGCCAGCTCGCCCTGCAGAACCAGCTTTCGCGAAATCCCGTGCCGTTCTGGCAGATTTTAACGTGGCAGATGGTTTCCGGCTACATCTGGTTCGCCATGAGCCCGCTGCTTTTGTGGCTCGCCCAAAAGTTCCCGTTCGAAGCCGATAAGTGGAAGACTTCGATTCTCGTGCACATCGGGGCGAGCGTCGCGATTCCGTTTTTCCAGCTCGCGATCGACACCTTTCTGCTGACGCGGCTCGGCTATCCGCCCGGACGCCAGTTTCCGAGCTTTCTCGCCGCTTACCAGTATTTTATATACATCAATTTGCATTTGAGCATTCTGATTTACTGGGGCGTCGTCGGCATCAAATCGGCGTACAGCTATTATCAGAAATACCGCGAGCGCGAGCTCGTCACGTCGAAGCTCGAAGCCCGGCTCGCGCAGTCGCGGCTGCAGGTGCTCAAGGGTCAATTGCAGCCGCATTTTCTTTTCAACACCCTGAACGCGATTTCCGAACTCATCTACACGGATCGCGAAGCCGCCGAGCGGATGATCGGCGATTTGAGCGACCTTTTGCGCCTCTCGTTCGAAAAACTCGAAGTGCAGGAGATTTCGCTCAAACAGGAGCTCGAATTTCTGAAAAAATACCTCGAAATCGAACAAATGCGCTTTCAGGATCGTTTAAAGGTCGAGATGGAAATTTCGCCCGACACTCTGGACGCCTGCGTGCCGAATATGATTTTGCAGCCGCTCGTCGAAAACGCCATCAAGCACGGCATCGCGCCGCGTTCGACCGGCGGGAAGATAAGGATCGGCGCGGCGCGGCAGAACGGCAATCTGAAGCTGCACGTGGCGGACGACGGCATCGGCGTTCCGTTCGACGACCTCGAAAACGTTTCCGAAGGCGTCGGACTTTCGAACACGCGGCGCCGCTTGAAACACCTTTACGGCGACCGTCAGAAATTCGAATTAAAGACCGCTGCCGCGAGCGGCCTGCTGGTTAATTTGACGATTCCGTTTAAGGAAGTGGAAACCTTTAAGCCGGAAAGGGCAGACAAGGTCGAAGCGGATTTATCAGGAAGTTTTCTGGCTTATCGAGATTGACGCGCGGCGGCGGCGGGCAAAGTTTCCGCCCCCTTAACGAAATGAAAATCAGAACTTTAATCGTTGACGACGAACCGCTGGCGCGCGACCGCGTGAAAAGGCTTTTGCGCGACGAACCCGACATTCTGATCACCGGCGAATGCGGCAACGGCACGGAAGCGGTCAAATTAATCAAATCGGAAAAGCCCGATCTCGTTTTCCTCGACATTCAAATGCCGGAAAAAAACGGCTTCGAGGTCGTCCGGGCGCTCGACCCGAAACTGGCGCCGACCGTGATCTTCATAACCGCTTACGATCAGTACGCGCTGCAGGCGTTCGACGCGTCGGCGCTCGATTATCTCTTAAAACCTTTTAACCGCGAGCGACTGCACCGCGCCGTCAGCCGCGCGCGCGAGATCATCGAAAGCAAAAACCGCGGCAACCTCGACGAAAGATTGGCGTCGCTGATCGCCGATTTAAAGACCGAAAAAAAATATCTCGAACGCCTCGTCGTCAAATCGGTCGGGCGCGTGTTTTTTCTGAAAATCGACGAGATCGACTGGATCGAAGCCGCCGGCAATTACCTGAAACTGCACGTCGGGCGCGAATCGCATCTGATCCGCGAAACGATGAACTCGATCGAAGCGAAACTAAACCCCGACAAATTTTTAAGAATTCACCGTTCGACCGTCGTCAACATCGACCGCATCAAGGAGCTGCACCCGATGTTCAGCGGCGATTACGCCGTCATCCTCCGCAACGGCGCGGAACTGACGCTCTCCAGAAACTACCGCGAAAGATTTTTGGAACTTTTCGAAAATCAAACTTAAAACATTGGTTTTGGGTTTCGGGCTTTTGGTTTTTGAAGGAGATTTCGGCGCTGAAACGCGAAACCGAGAACAGAAACCCCAAAAACCAAAAACCAAAAACCAAAACCTCTATTCAGAACGCTTCATCACTTCTCTTCTTCGTTTCATCACAAAAGCGTTTCCAACTCAAAAAAAACCAAATATTCTTAGAATCGAACCAGTTCACGCGTCGGAGTCATCAATAAATGTCGAACAAAACCAATTTCAGAGCTCTTTTTCTATTGTGTTTCAGCCTGTGTTTCGGGATCGTGATCGTCTGGCGCAATTACGTGATCGTGATCGGTCAGACGACCAAGCCCGTGCTGGTGGCGCTCAATAAAAACGAGGCGAGTTTGACGATTATTGATCCGCAGGACATGAAGGTTCTCGGCAAAGTGCCGACCGGCGACGGCCCGCACGAAGTCGTGATCGCGGCGGACGGGCGCACCGCGTACGTCGCCAATTACGGCGCGCAGACGCCGGGCAGCTCGCTGTCGGTCATCGATCTCGACGCGAAAAAGGAACTGCGGCGCGTCGACCTCGCGCCGCTGATGAGACCGCACGGGCTCGTCGAAGCGGGCGGCAAAATTTATTTTACATCGGAAACTAATCGTCTTATCGGGCGTTACGACCCGGCAACAAATCGTGTGGATTGGCTGATGGGAACAGGACAAAACGCTACACACATGATCGTCGTAACGCCCGACCAAAAAAGAATGTACACCGCGAACATCGCGTCCGACTCGGTGACGGCGTTCGAATTTCAATCGGCGCCGCCCGCGCCTTCGCGCATTGCGCACATCGCGGTCGGCAAGCAGCCCGAAGCGATCGACGCTTCCCCGGACGGAAAAGAAGTCTGGGTCGGCCTGAACGCCGAAGGCGCGATCGACGTCGTCGACACGACCGCCGGCAAGGTCAGCGAAAAGATCAAACTCGGCGAGCGCCCGTACCGCGTCAAGTTCACGCCCGACGGCAAGCAGGTCTTCGCGACGATGCCGAACACGAAGGAAATCATCGTCATCGACGCGGCGACGAAAAAGGAAACGAGGCGCATCAAACTGGAAAGCGTGCCGCTCGGCATCGTTTTCTCGAAGGACGCCAAAACCGCTTTCGTTTCCGCCGTCGAGACCGATTTTATTTTGAAAATCGATTTGGTCGAAAACGTGACGATCGGCAGAGTCGCGAGCGGTCAGGCTCCGGACGGCGTCGCGCTGGCGGGCATCTAAGTATTTAACAAGCTTCGGGTTAAGGCTCCGGAAAGAGTCTGTAAAATAGACGGGTAAAAGCGAAATCAATGTCTTTTCATGCACATCCTCCCGTCATTGATCATTCGGCTATTTTGCAATCGTTCTCCCTTAACCCGAACCCCTTCTAACAATTAAAAAGTAAGCATTAAAAGTTGAAAATGCGACTCGAAATGATTTTGAATTCTTACTTTTTAATTGCTTATCAATCAGAGGAAAAACGATGAAAAAACTTTTGGCGCTTCTGCTGCTTTTATTCATTCTTTCGGGCGCGCCCGCGCCGGCCTTCGCCCAGACTAAATCCAGAAACGGCAAGAGCGGCGCGAACGGCGGCGCGACCGGCGCGACCGCCGCGCGCTTCGGCAACACCGACGGCATCTCGGCGCAGCAATTGAGAAATTATCTCGAATTCATCGCCTCGGACGAGCTCGAAGGACGCGACACGCCGTCGCGCGGGCTCGACATCGCCGCGATGTACATCGCCGACCATCTCCGCGCGTGGGGCGTCAAGCCGGCGGGCGACAAGGGCTCGTATTTTCAAAGATTCCCGCTGCGCCGCCATAAAATCGACGCGAGCGGCACGCGTTTGACCTTAAACAACCAGAATTTCGTCTACGGCGAGGATTTTCTGTCGAGTTTTCACGCCGCGAATGTCGCGAACGCGCCGCTCGTTTACGCTTCGCACGGCTGGCTGATCAAATCGAAAAACATCGACGCGCTGCAGGGGCTCGACGTCAAAGACAAAATCGTCGTCGTCGCCAATAATCTGCCGAAGGGCGTTTCCTACGGCGACTTGCAGGGCAAACACGGCGAAGACTGGGCGGAACCGGCGCTCAACGCGCAGCTCAAGGGCGCGCGCGCGGTCATCATGTTCGGCAGCTACACGAACCTCGCCAACTGGCAGGCGACGCGCTGGACGCAAGTCGAAAAAGGTGGGCTCGAATTCGGCAAACCGCAATCCGCGCTCACGATCCCGACGATCACCGCCGGTCCGCGGCTCATCAACGCGCTCTTTTTCGGCGAAAAGTCGAGCGGCAATCAGGTTTACACGCGCGGCATCACGCAGGATTTCGTCGACGGATTCGATTTGAAAGCCGCGAAAAAAATCTCGCTTTCGGTCGCCGTCAAATCGGACGACGTTTACTCGCAGAACGTGATCGGCGTTTTGGAGGGCTCCGACCCGGTCCTGAAAAACGAATACGTCGCGATCGGCGCACATTACGACCACGTCGGCATGAACCCGTTCTGGAACGGCGACGATAAAATCTGGAACGGCGCCGACGACGACGGTTCGGGCACGGTCGCCGTGCTCTCGATGGCGGAAGCGTTTTCCAAGGGCGCGGCGCGCCCGAAACGCTCGATTTTGTTCATCTGGGTCGCCGGCGAGGAAAAAGGCTTGTGGGGCTCGGAATATTTCACCGACAACCCGACCGTGCCGCTCTCGTCGATCGTCACGCAGCTCAACATCGACATGATCGGTCGCGCACAAGCCGCGGGCGACGAAAATCAGGCGAACAAGGCTTTGCCGAAACCGGGCGAAGTTTTCGTGATCGGTTCGAAATTGATGAGCACCGAGCTCGGCGAGGTGAGCGAAGCGACGAACAAAGCGTTTTTGAACATGAGTTTTAATTATAAATACGACGATCCGAAAGACCCGGAACAGTTTTTCTATCGTTCGGACCATTATAATTTCGCGCGCAAAGGCATTCCGATCATTTTCTACATGGACGGCAGCCACGCCGATTATCACCAGACGTCGGACTCGATCGAGAAGATCGACTTCGTGAACATGGAAAAGATCGCGCGCACGATTTTTGCGACCGGCTGGGAACTGGCGAATCGCCCGACGCGGCCGAAGGTCGACAAGCCGCTGCAGCTCGGCGGAAATTAAATCATAGCCGTTTCGACGCGCCGACGCGCCGGTCAAGAACTCGATCCGACTTTGCGTCATTGCGCCTTTGCGGGAGAAAATTAATTTTCTCCCGCAAAGCCGTAAAGACGCAAAGTCATTGATCTGCGGTTTCCGGAATGTTCGCGGTAAAAAATTTCATGAAAGCCTTGTTCGTTTCATTTTCGATCGCGCCCGCCGCGTTTTCCGCCTTTTCGCAAACCGGAACGGCGACGCTCGAGGGCTTTTGGAAAGCGCGGTCGAAAATGACGGCGAGCGCTGGCGCGTCAATTTCACGATCCCGATGTGGGAAAAAGTAAAGTTTCCCGTCCTGCTCGTCTGGGGCGATAAAAACACGGTCGTGCCGGTCGCGGAAAGCCGAACGATCATCCCGAACGCGCTGAAAAAGGCGGGAACGACGACGTGACGGTGAAGATTTTCGCGAACGTCGATCACGGCGTCGCGCTCGCCGGTCAGAGTGTAACTTGGAATTTTCCGCGCGTCGATCGAGGCTATTACGAAGCGATGGTCGAACGGACGAAGAATAAAATTAACGCAAAGCCGCAATGGCGCAGGGGGTTCTTTGATTTAAACCTCGGCGTCCCCTCTCTTTTCGCGCGTTTACGCGCCTTTGCGTGACAATATTTAAAAATATGAAAAAAATCTTAGTTGGAGTTATTTTTACGTTGTTGGTTTCGGTCTCGGCGTCGGCGCAGAAAGCCGACGATTCGAAGGACGCGCTCGCGGTCGTCAACAAGCTTTGGGAAGCGATGACGGCGCATAAGCCGGCGGACATCGTCGCGCTGCACACGCCGGAGGCGCAGCTCGTCGCGATCATGAAAAACAAGGAAGGAAAATCGATCGTCCGCACGATCAAGGCGGAAGATTTTTCGAAAAACTTCGCGGAAAAGAAGGCCGAGCTGCTGGAGGACATGTACGCGCCGAAGGTCGAAGTTTTCGGCGATTTCGCGCAGGTCACGGGCAGATACGTGTTTTTCGTCAATGGCAAGGTCCTGCACTGCGGCGTCAACGCGTTTCATCTCGTTCGCACCGAAACGGGATGGAAGATCGCCGGCGCTTCCTCGACGATGGAGCCGCAGGGCTGCACCGAACAGGAAAAATCGATGAAGGTTCCGACGAGCCAAACGCCGGTCAAGCAGTAATCGCGGCGGAATTTCGCGCGGCGATCGGGCGTTCCGGGTCGCCGACGAAGCGGGCGGGCTCGTTTCGCGCGTGTTCGTTCATTAAATCGAATCGCCGCCGCGACCGGCGTGCCTCGAAAATTTCCGGGGTCACGTGACGAACGTTGACGGCGCGCCCGCTTTCGGTCGTCGCGGCGTCGGCGGCGAACTTTTGCGGCGCGTCAAACTCCGGGCGACTGAAAGGGATTTTGAACTGCTCATCGTATCGCGGGACGAGGATTCGGTGAATTTTCGCGCGCGGGCTTCGCGGCGGAAGCGGGCCTCGCGGCGGAAGCCGATCTTTTTCAGCTCAGATTAAGGGAGTTTTAGATTCATGCGTTTCATTTCGTTAATTCTGCTTTTTCTCTTCGCGTTTTCCGGCGTCGCGGCGCAAACCGTCCCGCCCGATTTCGCCGGGCTCGAAAAAACGATCGCGGACGAAATGGCGGCGACCAAAACGCCCGGCGCCGCCGTCGCGATCGTCGCGGGCGAGCGGGTGATTTTCGCGAAAGGCTTCGGCACGACGAGCGCGGAAGGGGGCGGCGCGGTCACGCCCGACACGCTTTTCCGGATGGGCTCGACGACGAAGATGTTCACCGCCGCGGCGGTCGTGAGTTTGGCCGACGCGGGCAAAATCAAGCTCGACGCGCCGCTCGGCAATTATCTCAAAAATCTGCCGCCGCGCGTTTCCGCCCTGACCGCGCACCGCATTCTTTCGCAGTCGTCGGGCTTGCGGGATTTGCCGCCGACCGTTTTTTCCAACGACGACGCCGGTCTCGGGCAAAACATCCGCGCGTGGAACACGGACGTTTTTTTCACCGCGCCCGACAGAATCTATTCGTATTCGAGCGCCAATTACTGGCTCGCCGGATTTCTCGCCGAAGAGGTTTACGGCAAGCCCTACGCGGACGTTGTGGCGGAAACCGTTTTTCGCCCGCTCGGCATGACGCGTTCGACGATCCGACCGGGCGAGGCGATGACCTACCCGCTCGCGCTCGGTCATCAGGTGCAGTCGGGCGCGGCGAGCGTTATCCGCCCGATCGACAATAATTCCGCGAAATACCCGGGCGGCTCGATGTTTTCTTCCGTCAACGAGCTCGCGCGCTGGGCGATCGCGATGCTCGGCGGCGGGAAAATCGACGGCCGGCAGGCGCTGCCGGCTTCCGTTTTCGAAACCCTGCAAAAACCGCAATTTTATCTGCCCGGCGAAGAGCGCGCGTTTTACGGCTACGGGCTTTTGGGCTTCACCGACCGCGGCGTGAAAACCGTTTCGCACGGCGGCGCGGCGCGCGGTTACGGCTCGACGATCTTTTTCGCGCCCGAACAAAAAATCGCGATCGTCGTGCTCGCCAACACGAGCGGGCAGACGCTGCCGCGTTCGCGCGGTAAAGCGATGGAGTTGCTTTTGCCGCTCAAAGACGCCGCGAACGGGGCGCCGAAAAAAATCTTTTTGAACGCCGCTGAATTGAACCGTTACGTCGGAAAATACGAGCACGCGCCGCAGACCTGGGAAGTTTTTATCAAAGACGGCAAACTGTTTTTCAAGGAAGACGGCAAGGATTTCGAACTGACGCCGACCGGTAAAAACGCCTTTTCCTACGAACAGGGCGAGGTGCTTTTCGTGCCGAACGACACGGGCGCGGTCGAGCATATTTTCATGGGCTTATATGCGGCGCGGAAGACCGCTTAGAGACCGTCTGAAAATTCATTACGCGCCTCGGGCGGCGCGGAAAATCGCTTTCAAAGCCGACGCTTGGAGGGTTTATAGATACCTTTTAACGAATGTCCTAAAACGGCGCGGCGCGGTGTTTTCATAACAGAACACAAAGAATATTTCGGAGGCTTCGATGAATTATACCAAACACGTTTTATTCGCCGCGGCGATTTTGCTTTTTTCCGTGAACGGCGCGTTCGCGCAAAAATCAAAATTCGTTCCCGTGTCCGATTACAAAAAAAAGGAAGCCGCCGTCGCGCGGCTCGAAAAGGATTTGCCCGCGCTGATGAAAGCGGCGGACATTCCGGGCGTTTCGATCGCGCTCGTAAGAAACGGCAAACCGGTCTGGACGCGCGGCTTCGGCGTCGTCAATTCCGAGACCAAGGAAGCGGTCCGCGAAGAAACCGTCTTTGAAGCCGCGAGCCTCACGAAACCGGTTTTCGCGTACGCCGTGCTGAAGCTGGTCGACGCCGGCAAGCTCGACCTCGACGCGCCGCTCAACAAATACCTGCCCGGCTCGTACGACGTCGCGCCGGACGACGCGCGCATCGATCAGGTCACCGCGCGCCGCGTTCTCTCGCACACGACCGGTTTTCCGAACTGGCGCGCGCCGCGCAATTCGAAAACGCTGCCCGTCTACTTTACGCCCGGCGAACGCTTCAGCTATTCGGGCGAAGGCTTCGTTTACCTTTCGAAAGCGGTCGAAAAAATCACCGGCATGAAGTTCGACGAATACGTGCGCCAATCGGTTTTCGCGCCGCTCGGCATGACGAATTCGGCGCTCGCGTTCGAGGAAAGACACAAAAAGACGAAGACCTTCAACCACGATCTTCTCGGCAATCCCGCCGGGCAGGGCGAAGGCGCGACGCCGAACGCCGCCGGCAGCCTTTTGACGACCTCCGGCGATTACGCGAAATTCGTCGCCGCCGTCCTCGACGGCACCGGTCTGAAAAAGGAAACGCGCCGGCTGATGACGACCGCGCAGATCCGCGTCGACGAAGCGTGCCTCGTCTGCACCGAACGCGCGCCGGAAAAGCTTTCGAGCGAGATCGGCTGGGGCCTGGGCTGGGGCTTGCAGATGACCGACGAGGGAAAGTCCTTCTGGCACTGGGGCGACAACGGCAACAACAAAGCGTTCATCGTCGCCTTCGAAAAACAAAAAGACGGCATCGTCCTGCTGACGAACGGCGCGAACGGGCTTTCGATCCTGAAAGAAATACTGGCGGACGGGCTCGGCGGCAAGCAACCCGCGCTCGCGTGGCTCAACGCCGGCAGATACGATTCGCCGGCGCGCGTACTGCTGAAAGCGATCGTTAACGAAGGCCCGGAAAAAGCGCTCGCCGATTACCGGAAACGGCGCGCGGCTTCGGCGGCGGAAAAACTGAACGAAGCGCGCGTCAACAGCCTCGGCTACGATCTTCTGCGGGCGCGCAAGACCGCCGAAGCGATCGCCGTTTTTCGGCTCAACGCGGAAGATTTTCCCGCTTCCGCGAACGTTTGGGATTCTCTGGCGGAAGCTTATATGATTAACGGAGACATCGAAAAAGCGATCGAAAATTATAAAAAATCGCTCGCCTTGAATCCGAACAACAAGGGCGCGGCGGAACGCATCAAGCAGCTCGAACAGTAAACAGCGCCGGCCCGGCACAAAAACCGGATTTGCCCGCGAATTTTCGCGGGCAAATTTAAAAATCCGTTTCATTCGAAACCAAACGCGGCGCGGATACGTTTAAAACGGCGTCACGCAGAAACGCAATCATCAGCAAAATTTACAAGGAGAATTTAATGTTACGACGCAAAGTTATAAGTGCAGTATTAGTTTATACGTTTTTACTTTCGGGAATCGCTTTCGGTCAGTCGCCCGCGCCGAAGGTTTATGAAGCGCCGCGCGAGACGATCGACAAAATCAGGGAAGAGGGTTTGAAAAATTCGCAGGTCATGCAGACTTTATCATACCTGACCGACGTCATCGGACCGCGCCTGACGAATTCGCCCGGCATGAAGCGCGCCAACGAATGGACGCGCGACCAGATGGCGAAATGGGGCTTGCAGAACGCGCGGCTCGAATCGTGGGGACCGTTCGGCCGCGGCTGGTCATTAAAGAGCTTCACCGCGCAGGTCACCGCGCCGCAGGCGATTCCGGTCATCGCGTACCCGAAAGCGTGGTCGCCCGCGACGAAGGGCGCGGTCGCGAGCGAGCTGATTTTTTTCGACGCCAAAACGGACGCCGATTTTGAAAAATACCGCGGCAAGCTCAAAAACAAAATCGTGCTCGTTTCGCAGGCGCGCCCGCTCGCGGCGATCGACAAACCGCTCGTCACGCGCATCTCGGACGATGATCTGCTGAAGCTGACGAACGCGCCCGCGCCCGACCCGAATAAAGACCCGAACGGCTTCACGCCGGAACAGATCAGGGGCTTTCTGAATTATTTCAATTTTCAGGCGCGCCAGATGAAGTTTTTGCAGAGCGAAGGCGCGGCGGTGATGATCGACAACAGCGGCGCGGGCAGCGGCGGCACGGTCTTCGTGCAGGGCGCGAATTTAACGCTCGAGATTTCGCCGAACATCAAAACCATCGACGATCTGCTGAACGATCCCGGCTTTCAGCCGCAGCGCAAAGGCGCGGAAGCGAATATGATTCCGCAGATGACGATGGCGACCGAGGATTACAACCGCCTCGTGCGCATGATCGGATTCGGCGCGAAACCGGCGATGACCGTCGAGATCGACGCGCAGTATCATGATGAAGACATGATGGGCTACAACACGATCGCCGAAATCCCCGGCACCGATCCGGCCCTCAAAGACGAAGTCGTGATGCTCGGCGGACACCTCGATTCGTGGCATTCGTCGACCGGCGCGACCGACAACGCGGCCGGCTGCGCGGTCGCGATGGAAGCGGTTCGGATTTTGATGGCGTCGGGCTTAAAGCCGCGCCGCACGATCCGCGTCGCGCTCTGGTCCGGAGAAGAACAGGGGCTTTACGGCTCGGCGGCTTACGTCCGGCAACGGCTCGGCGACCGGAAAAACGGCGGCGTCGTCAAGGGCGCGGAATACGATAAAATCTCCGCCTATTACAATCTCGACAACGGGACGGGCAAGATCCGCGGCGTTTACCTGCAGGGCAACGCTTCGGTGAAACCGTTTTTCGAAGCGTGGCTCGCGCCGTTCAATGATTCGGGCGCGAAAACTCTGACGCTCTCGAACACCGGCGGCACCGATCATTTATCGTTCGACGCGATCGGCATTCCCGGCTTCCAGTTCATTCAGGACCCGGTCGAATACAACACGCGCACGCATCATTCGAACCAGGACAATTTCGACCGCATTCAGGCGGACGACATGAAACAGGCTTCGACGATCATGGCGGCGTTCGTTTATCAAACCGCGATGATGGACGAAAAACTGCCGCGCAAGCCGGTGAAATAAAGCCGGTTTCGGAAAAGTATTTTTCAGCGCAAAGACGCGGGGGCGCGAAGACGCCAAGTTTTTTAACTTGTATTTCTTCGCGCCCCCGCGTCTTTGCGTTTTCACGCTGGGGTTTGCCGGGAAACCAGCAATTTAGCCCTTATTTTTTACGGCTCATCACAATTTGATTGCCGCCGTTCAAAAATTGACTCAAAATTTGATTCGGTCAACGTTCAAATCAAACATCAGACAATTTTCCGCATCCGCGGAAAGCAACCGCAACCTGTTCGAACGGAGTGCGATTTGATTAGAAAAATTTCAAATTTCGTCGAGATTAAAAGATTCGCCGCCCGGCTGGCGCTTATTTTTCTTTTGACAACCGCCGCGGCCGCGCAGGATTCGGCGACCGCTCCTGATTTCGAGGTTCAAAAGATCGCGAATGACGTTTACGCCGTGATCCGCAAGGAACCGGCGTCGCTGTGGTTTAATCCGAACACGGTTTTTATTGTCGGCAAACGCGACGTGACGATCGTCGACACGAACATCAGCCGCAAATACACCGCCGAGGTGCTCGCCGCGCTCCGAAAAATCACCGATAAACCGGTCCGCTTCGTCGTCAACACGCACTGGCACGAAGATCATATTTTCGGCAACGGCGTTTACCGCGAGGCTTTTCCGGCGGTCAAATTCATCGGTCACCGTTCGACGCTCGAAGACCTGCCGAGAGTCGGCGCGGCGAACCGTAAAGGCTCGCTCGAAAACGGCAGGAATTTCGCCGATTTTTTAAGGACTTTGATCGACAAAGGCGAAAACCTCGCCAAACAAAAAATCACGGAGGAAGAACGCCGCGGCTACGCGAGCGACATCCGGCTGGTCGATTCATACCTCGAAGACGCCGTGAATTTTCGGGACATTATGCCCGACATTCTCGTCGACGAACGCTTCGAAATCGACGACGGCGCGCGCAAAATCGAGATTCTGTTTCTCGGCAGAGCGCACACGGGCGCGGATCTGGTCGTGCACCTGCCGAAAGAAAAAATCGTCGCGAGCGGCGATCTGATCGTCGCGCCGGTTCCGCTGGTCGGCTCAACCTCATATCCTCTGGAATACGGCGCGACGCTCGAAAATCTTTTGCGGCTCAAGGCGCAAATCATCGTTCCCGGTCACGGCGCCGTGCAGCGCGGCGACGCCTACGCGCGCCGGATGATCGGCCTTTTGAGTTCGCTGAAACGGCAGACGGAAAGCGGCGTCCGAAGCGGCGAAACACTCGAACAATTGCGGAAAAGCGTGGATTTGAACGAATACAAAAAAGCCTTCGCGGACGATTCGCAGCACCGGGCGCTGATTTTCGAAAACTACGTTTTTCTGCCCGCGACCGCCGCCGCCTATCGCCATTTAACGGAGAAAAAGTCGCCATGATTTTCGGTCAGTCTTTCAAAAATTTCGGCACATCTTTGAAGAATCGTTGTCCAAACGAACTTCGCGGCTCGGCGCCTTTGCGGGAGAAAAGAAAGTTTGCCGCGAAGGCGCAGGGCCGCGAAGTTAAATCGGCCTTCCTCCTTGTTTTGTCCTTCGCACTTTTTTGCTCGGCGGCGCTCGCCGCCGATTCGGTCAAGAGCGCCGAGCGGAGCTTCGTCAAATTAGCCGAAGGCGTTTACGCGATCCGTCACCCGGACGCGCCCGACACCTTTCCGCAGGGCAACACGACCGTCATCGTCGGCGAACGCGAAGTATTGGTCGTCGATTCGTGCTACCTCCCGTCGGCGGCGCGCGAGGACATCGCGCAGATCAGAGGATGGACGAACAAGCCGGTACGTTACCTCGTCAACACGCACTGGCATTACGACCACACGATGGGCAACGGCGTTTACTGGGAAGCTTTTCCCGGTCTTTCGATCGTCGCGCACCGCGAAACCGCCAAGCAATCCGTCAATTATAATCCCGGCTGGTTCGAAAGGTTTCCGCGCCGCGCCGATGCGCTGCGGAGAGTTTTAAACGACGGCCGGGACGCGAACGGCAAAGTGCTCTCCGACGCCGAAAAAAAAGAATACGCGGACGCGATCAAAGGGCTCGATCCGGTTTACGCGGAATATAAAGCTTTGACGGACAAAACGCCGACCGTGACGTTCGATTCCGAAATGACGATCGATCTCGGCAGCCGCCTCGTCGAGATCAAACATCTCGGGCGCGGCAATACGGCTGGCGACGCGGTCGTTTATCTGCCGCGCGAAAAAATCCTCGTTTCCGGCGACCTCGTCGTTCATCCCGTGCCGTATATGTTCGGCGGGTATCCGTCGGAATTCGTCAAAACGCTCGATAAATTGAGCGGGCTCGATTTTCAGATGATCGTGCCGGGGCACGGCGAAATCCTGCGCGGGCAAAGGGGGCGCGAATACGTCGCGCTGCTCGGCGATTTTACGCGCGCCGTCGTCGCGGAAGTTTCGAAACAGATCAACCTGATCGGCAACGGTCAGCGCAACCTCGACCCGGTGCGCCAGGCCGTCCAGAAAAATTTCGACGCGCGCGGCTGGCGCGAAAAATTCGCGGGCGCCGACAAGGACAATCAGGATTTTTTCGACACGACCTACGCCGGTTTGATCACGGCGGCGCACGCCGAAATCTGGGGGCAGTGAAATGATGATGAAATCGATTCGCAAAGGCTTTGCGCAAAAACCAGTCGCGCCCGCGAATTTACGCGAATCGTCGCGGATAAGACTGAAAAACCGGCGAAAGCCGGCGAAGATCAGCGGGCGTCTTAAAGAAAACGTTACGTTATTCGAGTCTTTCCGCGTATTCGTTCGCAGATACAAGTTTTCGCTCGCCGTCTGCGCCGCGCTCGTTTTCGCGCACGCCGGATTCGCCTTTCCGGCGTGCGCGCAGAATCCGCCGCCCGACGGCCAGCTCGTCAGCCGCGAAGCCTATCGTTTCCCGAGCTATCAGGCGGCGGTCGAGAAAACCGGCGCCGAAAACTACGCGACCGAAGAGGAATACGAAACGGCGGTCGCCGACAAAAATTTCGAGTTCTCGAAACTCACTTACGCGAGCGACGGTCTGAAAGTCAGGGCGTATCTCTACAAACCGAAAAAACCGAAAGGCAAACTGCCCGTCATCGTCTTTAATCGCGGCAGTTTCGTGCGCGGCGACATCGCGCCCGAACTCGTCGCGCTTTTCCGCCGTCTGGCGCTGGAAGGCTTCGCGGTCATCGCGCCGCTTTACCGGCAGAGCGACGGCGGCGAAGGACGCGATGAAATGGGCGGCGCCGACGTCGACGACCTGATGAACGTCGTGCCGCTCGTCAAAGCCTTCGAATTCGCCGACGCGGAAAATCTTTTTCTGTACGGCGAATCGCGCGGCGGCATCATGACCTACCTCGCGCTCAAACGAAACTTTCCGGCACGGGCGGCGGCGGTTTTCGGCGCGATCACCGATTTGGAAGATTACCAAAAGGCGAACGCGCGCGACATCAGCCCGGAGTTTTTAAAGAGCATCTGGGCCGATTACGACGCGAACAAAGAAAAAATATTAAGCGAAAGGTCGGCGATCAGATGGCCGGAGCGGATCAACGCGCCGATTTTGATCATGCACGGCGGCGGCGATCCGCAGGTCGATCCGCTGCAATCGCTCGCGCTCGCCGCGAAATTACAGGCTTCGGGAAAACAATATCAGCTGAAAATCTTCGCGGGCGACAATCATATCCTGTCGAAAAACAGGGTCGAGCGCGACCGCGAAACCATTCGCTGGTTCAAGTATTTCATGAAGCCGCGCGTATAGGTATGAGAAAGAGAAGATGGGTTCGTAAATGCGACGTCGACGATAAAAATCTGCCGATCCCGACGCAGATCGTTTCGACCGAAGAGTTCGCGCCGCCCGACCAGACCGACGAGCAGCGAAAGGTCGAGCACCGCCTGAATGAAATCGCCGCTGAAAGCTCGAAAAAACTCGGGCTTTCGCGCCGTCGGTTCCTCGCGACCGCGGGCGGCATGGCGGCGGCGTTCCTCGCCCTGAATTCGGTTTTCGGCGCGTATTTCGACGTCGACGAAGCGGAGCTTTACGAATCCGCCGCCGCGGACGAAAAGCTGCCGAAAAAACCGTTTATTTTCGACATTCACACGCATCACGTCGCCGCGCCGAAGATCATCCAGGTCCCGGCGCTGCTGCAGTACCGGCACGTCGGCGGGCTTTGGGGCAACAAAGATTTAGTCGACAAAGAGCATAAATGGGAGGACCTTTACCTCGCCAATTACATCAAGGAGATGTTTCTCGATTCGGACACGTCGATGGCGGTCATCACGGGGTTGCCGGCGAAAACCGACGCGCAGAACGTTTTGACGCCCGCCGAGATGTTCGAAACGCGCGCCGAGATCAACGGGCTCGCGAAATCGCGGCGGCTGCTCGCGCACGGCACTTTTTCGCCCGATCTGGGAAAATCCGAGCTCGAATCGATGCACCGCCAGTTCGAAGAGTTAAAGCCCGAAGCGTGGAAGGGTTATCCCGGACAGCCCCTGGCCGACGGGTCGGTCGGCTGGTGGATGGACGACGAACGGGTCGCGTATCCGTTTTACGAGCATTCGCGAAAAATCGGCGTCAAAAACATCGCCGTGCATAAGGGGTTGCCCTTGCCGGGCTGGGAAATCGAGCATTCGAGTCCGAAGGACGTCGAAAAGGCGGCGCGCGATTTTCCGGATTTGAACTTCCTGATTTACCACGCCGGTTTTAAGGGCGTCCGCGACGCGATGCCGGCGGTCGAGGACGATTTCAGGACGAAAACCGATATTCCGTGGATCACCGATCTGTGCAAAATGCGCAAACGCAATCCGAAGATGACGAACGTTTACATGGACCTCGGCACGACGTTCGGCATGACGGCGATCACGCAGCCGCGCCTTTGCGCGTTCATGCTCGGGCAGATGCTCGACGCGTTCGGCGAAGACCACGTTTTATGGGGCACCGATTCGATCTGGTGGGGCTCGCCGCAATGGCAGATCGAAGCGTTTCGCCGCCTGCGGATGCCGGAAGATCTGATGAAGCGCTTCAAATTCAAGCCGCTCACCGACAAAGTGAAAGAGAAAATCTTCGGTTTGAATTCGGCGCGCGTTTACGGCATCGACGTTCGTCAGAAAATGAACGCGATTCCGACCGATTACGTGACGAAATTGAAAGCCGAATACCGCGCCGAAGGCGCCGAGCCGTCGAACACGCAGTACGGCTGGATCCGGTCATAAAAATTCATGTCGGGACCCGCGCGAAAAATACGCTCGATTCTTTTACTTCCGCTTTTGGCGGCGATCTCGATCTTCGTCAGCGGGCAAGGGAAAAAAACGCAGATGGTTTTAATCGAGGGCGCGACGTTTGAAATGGGAACCGATAAAGCCGAGATCCCGAAGCTTCTTGAAATCTTCCAGGTCAAACGCGCCGATCTTTTCAATGAGGAAACGCCGCGCCGCAGGGTTCGGCTCGATTCGTTTTACCTCGACCGGACGGAAGTCACGAACGCCGATTTCAAGCGATTTTTAGACAAAAATCCGGCGTGGCGAAAGGGCAAAATCGCGGCTGAACTTCACAACGGCAAATATTTGCAGGACTGGAACGGCTCGGATTTCCCGGTCGGCAAAGCGAAACATCCGGTCGCATTCGTGAGCTGGTACGCGGCGGTCGCCTTTTGTCAATCGAGGGGCAAACGCCTGCCTTCGGAAGCTGAATGGGAATACGCGGCGCGCGGCGGCTTACAAAACAAACATTTTCCGTGGGGCGACGAGCCGCCGGACAAAACCCGCGCCAATTTCGGCGCGAGCGAAATCGGCGCGCCGACGGCGGTCGCCGCTTACGCGCCGAACGGTTACGGGCTTTACGATCTGGCCGGCAACGTCTGGGAGTTTCTGGCAGACGAATGGAGTAAGTACCCGGAAACGACGGAAACGGCGATCAATCCGGTCGCGGGCGGCGATTTTTTTACGAGCGGCTCTTTCCGGCTGGTCAGGACGCGGCGCGCGCTGCGCGGCGGGAGTTTCGGCGGCGCGGCGGTTAATTTGCGCGTCGCGTATCGCGATTCGCACGCGCCGGAAAACGCCGTCGCGCACGTCGGTTTTCGCTGCGCGCAGGGACGGCGGCGCTGAAAAGGCGATGAAAATCAAGATAAAAAATCTGCTTATCGTTTTCGCGTTTTCGGCGGCGGGCGTTTTCGCGCAGAGCAGCCCGACCGAAATCCTCGAAAACTCCCGGCAGGCGATCGGCGGCGCGAAGGAAATCGCGAAAATTAAAAGTCTCAGGGCGTTTGCCGACTGCCGCGGACCGAACGGCGATTACACGACCGAGATTCACTCGGCTTTAGGCGGTCGCCTGATTTTCGAACAAGTGCGCGCGAGCGGGCAAATTTATCGCGGGCAAACCAGCGGGCGAACGTTTTGGCTGAAAGACGAAAAAACCGGCGCGTTCACGCTCGCCGACGCGCGGGCGGCGTTCGCCTGGCGCGCGCACGACTTCCAGTTTCTGGCGATGGAAATCGACCGGCGGTTTCGCGATTTCGCGTTCGCGGGCGAGGAGCCGTTCGGCGGCGTAAACGCCCTGAAATTGAACGCGACCGATGAGCTCGGCAATCCGGCGAGCCTGTTTTTCGACAAAAAATCGCGGCTCTTGCGCGGCTTCGTGATTCAAAACCCGTTCGATAAATCGGAAACGATCCGCACGGTTTTCAACGAATGGCGGCGCGTCGGCAATTTGCGGCTGCCGTCGAAAGTGACGGCGACCGACCGAAAAGGCGATTTCGTGCTCCATTTTCGCGAGATTTCTTTGAACAAAGCGGACGAAAAAACGTTCGTCGTCCCCGTAAAAGTCGCGGCGATGAACGAGCTTTTGGAATTGCAGAAAAATGCCCGCGCCGCGCATTTTACGCGGAACGCCAAAATGCTCGTTTCGACTTTCGCCGACGATTTTGCGAACATTTCCGGCGGAAAGATCTCGAAACCTTCGCGCGGGGCGAGCATCGATCATTTGCAAAAATACTTTGACGACTCGACTTTTATCGAATGGGACGACATCGCGCCGCCGGTCATAGAAGTTTCGGACGACGCGACGCTCGGCTACGTTCTGGTGCATAAAAAAGTGCGGCTTTTATCGAAAAGCGCCGGCGGCAAGGAAGAAACCGAAATTTTCGCGTGGATCGAAACTTACCGAAAGATCAAAGGCGAGTGGAAACTGACGGCGGTCGTTTCGACCAAAACGCCCGAAAATGATTGAAAGCGATGGCGAATGCATCGAAGAAACCCGCCGGCTCGACGATTTTGCGGCTGATCGTTAGTTTACCGCGAAGCCGCAAAGGAGCGAAGATTTTTATGAAAACGATCACTTTGACCGTCAACGGAAAAAAACGAAGCGTCGGGGCGTCGCCCGACACGCCGCTGCTCTGGGTTTTGCGCGACTGGCTCGGACTGACCGGCACGAAATACGGCTGCGGCATCGGCGCGTGCGGCGCGTGCACGATCCACGAGAACGGTCGCGCGGTGCGCGCCTGCCAGATCGCGCTCGCCGAAGCCGCCGGCAGGTCGTTTACGACGATCGAGGGCTTATCGGCGAACGTGGCGCATCCGTGCCAGCGCGCATGGCTCGAAGAAGACGTCGCGCAGTGCGGCTTCTGCCAGCCCGGCATGATCATGACCGCCGCCGCGTTTTTGCGGGAAACCGCGCGCCCGACCGACGCCGAAATCGACGAAGCGATGGCGAATTCCGTTTGCCGCTGCGGCACTTACCAGCGCATTCGCCGCGCGATCAGGCGCGCCGCCGAGGAAATGAAAAATGGCGGATAATCAAAAAACATCGAGACGCCGTTTTTTGCAAACGGGCGCGGCGGCGCTTCCCGGTTTGCTGCTCGCTTTTCGTTTGCCCGCGCAGACCAAAACGGCAGCGGTTTCGAACGGAGCGAAAAATTTCGCGCCGAACGCGTTTCTGAAGATCGGCTTCGACAATCGGATCACGATCTTCGTGACGCGCTCCGAGATGGGGCAGGGCGTGCGCACCGCGCTCCCGATGATGCTCGCCGACGAGCTCGAAGCCGACTGGGCAAACATCGAATTGAAACAAGCCGTGCCGGGCGCGGCCTTCAAAGGCATCCGCCTGCGCACGAGCGGCAGCGGCAGCATCTACGGAACGTGGCTGCCGCTCCGGAACGCGGGCGCGGCGGCGCGCGAAATGTTAACGAGCGCCGCCGCCCAAAAATGGAACGTTTCGCCGGGCGAATGCCGCGCCGAAAAAGGCGCCATTCTGCACGTTCCGACCGGCCGCCGGCTGACTTACGGCGCGCTCGCGGCGGCGGCGGCGAAGCTTCCCGTGCCCGAAAAACCGGTATTAAAAGACGCGAAAGATTTCCGCTTCATCGGCAAGCCGATGCGGCGCGTCGACGGCGCGGGGATCGTCAGCGGCAAAGCCGTCTACGGCTTGGACGTGAAAGTGCCGGGAATGCGTTATGCGGTCGTCGAACGAGCGCCGGTGCTGGGCGGAAAATTAGTGCGCTGGGACGATGCGAAAACGAAAGCCGTCGCGGGCGTGCTCGCGGTCGTGCCGGTCACGAAGGGCTTTTCGAACGGCGTCGCGGTCGTCGCCGAAAATTTGTGGGCGGCGATGAAGGGACGCGAACGTTTAAACGTCACGTGGGACGACCGCGAAAATAAGGATTTCAGTTCCGAATCTCACGCCGCCGAGCTGCGGAAAGCGCTTGACGAGGAAGCTTTTACGACGCGCCGGGAAGGCGCGGTCGAAGCGGCTTTCGCCGGCGCGTCGACCAAACTCGAAGCCGTTTACGAATACCCGTTTCAGGCGCACGCCTGTTTGGAGACGATGAACTGCATCGCGGACGTTAAAACGGGCGCCTGCGAAATCTGGAGCAGCACGCAGGCGCCCGAACAGGCGCAGCAGGAAGCCGCGAAATTACTCGGCCTCGCGCCGGAAAACGTGACGGTCAACGTCGCGCTGCTCGGCGGCGGTTTCGGTCGCCGCCTGCAGATCGATTACGCGCTCGAAGCCGCCGAGTTGTCGAAAGCGATCGGCGCGCCGGTGCAGATCGTCTGGACGCGCGCCGACGACATGAAACACGGCTTTTTTCATTCCTCGACCGCCTGCCGGATGCGCGCCGCGCTCGACGAGAACAAAAAACTGATCGCCTTTTGCCATAAAACCGCGAGCTCCGATCTGTCGGTGCTCGGACCGCCGACGCGCGACGCGCAAAAATACAGCGAGGGCTGGGTTCCGTGGGGCGCGTTCGATAATCCGTACGCCTTTGCCGCATACCGGTCCGAATACGCGCACGTCGATTCGCCGGTACCGACCGGGCCGTGGCGCGCGGTCGGGTACCCGCAGAACGTTTTCGCGCGCGAGTGTTTTATCGACGAAGTGGCGTTCGCGCTCGCAAAAGACCCGGTTGCTTTCCGGCTGGAACTGCTCGACGCGCCGCTGCTCGAACTCGGCAGGCTGAAAATCCGGCGCGCCGAGCTGCGCCGCGTCGTCGAAACCGCCGCCGAGAAGGCCGGCTGGTCGCAGCCTCTGCGGCGGGAAAAAGGCGTGCGGCGCGGGCGCGGCATCGCCTGCAACGTTTATCACGGCGAAACTTTGACGGCGCAAATCGCCGAGGTCGCCGTGACGGATGACGGTAAATTCAAAGTCGAGCGCGTCGTCTGCGTCGTGGACTGCGGGCAGGTCGTCAATCCTCTGGGGCTCGAAGGGCAAATCGAAAGCGGCATCGTCTGGGGGCTTTCGCCGGCGCTGCACAAACCGTTGACGTTCAAAAACGGGCGCGCCGAACAAAGCAGTTTCCAGGATTTCGACGTGCTGCGCATGAACGAGATGCCGCGCGTGGAAGTATACGCGATGCCGAAGGACACGCGCCCGACGGGCGTCGGCGAACCGAGCGTGCCGCCGATCGCGCCGGCGGTCGCGAACGCGATCTTCGCCGCGACCGGCAAGCGCCTGCGGCGGCTGCCGTTCGATTTGAAGGAGTAGGAATATGAAAAATTTTGTTGCCTTTTTTCTGTCGAGTTTGTTTTTATTTTCCGCGACCGCGTTCGGACAAGCGTCCAAAGCGCGGGAAATCGACGCCTATGTCAAGGCGTTCGCGGACGCCAACCAGTTCTGGGGCGTCGTGCTCGCCGTCGAGGACGGCAAAGTCATTTACGAAAAAGCGTTCGGGCTCGCGAACGCCGAATTTATGATTCCGAATCAGACGAACACGCGGTTCGGCATCGCTTCGATCACCAAACCGATGACCGGCGTCATTTTGACGCGCCTCGTCGAGGAAAAGAAGATCGCGCCGGAAGATAAGCTCAGCAAATACATTCCCGATTTTCCGAACGGCGACAAGATCACGATCGAGATGCTGCGCAGCCATCGCTCGGGCATTCTGCACCGCGTCATGAAGCCGGAAGAAGAATCGCTGCCCTACACGTCCGCCGAATTCGTCGAAAAGGTCAAACAGGCGAAGCTCGCTTTCGAACCGGGCACGCAGCGGCTTTACAGCTCGGGCGGTTACGCCGTGCTGGCGCGGGTTTTGGAGATCGCTTCGGGCAAGCCTTACGCGCAGCTTCTTCAGGAATACGTTTTCAGCCCCGCGGCGATGCGCGATTCGATGGATTTCAACAGCGAAAACGTGATGGAACGCCGCTCGCAGGATTACATGCTCGACGCGAAGGGCGTCGTCAACGCGGCGCTCAAAGATTATTCGTTTCTCGTCGGCGCGGGCTCGGTTTACAGTACGGCGATGGACGTTTACCGGTTCGGCGACGCCCTCGCCGGCGGAAAATACGGCGACGCGGCGAAAACCGACGCGGCGGTGAAAGACGAGTTCGTCGCCAGCGGCAGCACAAACGGGCACCGCGCTTTCGTCAAAGTCAGTCGGGCTAAAAAACGGGGCTACGTGCTGGTTTCGAATCTCGGATCGGGCGCTTTCGACATCGTCCAGACGGCGGTCGAAGCGATAATGGACGGCAAACCGGTCGCCCCGGCAATGGTTCCGAACCCGAAAATCATTCCGAACCCGAACAAAAACCCGGCGGAATTCGCCGGCCGTTACCGTCGGCAGGACGGCGGCGGCGAAATCGAGATCGTCATCAAAAACAACGTCGTTCAATCCGGCGACATCAAGCTCTACCCGACCGGCGCGGACCGGTTTTTTGACTATAAATTTTTCGGCGACGTGACTTTCGTGCGCGACGGCGCGGGCCGGATCAAGGAGATAAAATGGTCGTCGCCCGGCTTCGAATCCGTCTGGGTCAGACAGTGAGCGGATCGCGGATTCGGGATTGCGGATTGCGGATTTGTTTGTAATTTGCAGCGGCACTCGCCGGATGCTTTGGGTTCAAAATTTGAGAGAACATAAATGAAAAAAATATTTTTGACCTTAACTTTGGTTTTATTTAGTTTCAACGCGATTTCGGCGCAGACCGTCGCGTTTACGAACGTGAACGTCGTGCCGATGGACAAAGAGCGCGTGCTGCGGAATCAAACCGTGCTCGTCAAAAACGGCGTGATCGCGGAAATCGGCGCGAAAGCGAAAATCCCGAAAGACGCGCGGGTCATCGACGGCAAAGGCAAATATCTGATTCCGGGCCTCATCGACATGCACACGCACCTTTTGTCGGACGGCGACGATTACCCGGATTCGATCGCCGAAGATGAATTAAAAGTGATGGTCGCGAACGGCGTCACGACGATCCGTTTCATGATCGGCACGCCCGAACAGCTCGTTTTGCGCGCCCGCGCGGCGAAGGGCGAGATCGTCGCGCCGACGATCTACTCGGCGAGCCCGCATCTGACCGGTAAGGAACAGGGCAACGATTTCGTCGTCAACACGCCCGAAGAGGCGCGCGAAGCCGTCAAAAAGTCGAAGGCGGCGGGCTACGATTTCATCAAGATCACGACTTTCATCAAACCGGAAGTCTACGAAGCGGCGATCGACGAGGCGGCGCGGCAGAACATCCGCGTCGTCGGGCACGCCGACAGCCGGTTCGTCGGGCTTGAGCGCGCTTTGAAAGCGCGCCAGCAGATCGAGCACCTCGACGGCTACATGGAAATGCTCTTAAAGGACGACGCGCCCGTCAAAGGCTCGGTTTCCGACCTTTACATTTACGATCCGAAAAACTGGGAAAGCTTCGATTATATCGACGAAGGCAAGATCGCGCCGCTCGCCCGGCGGACGGTCGAAGCGAACCCGTACGTCGATCCGACGCAGCATTTCATGAAAAACACGTTCGGCGTGCGGCGTTCGGAAGAGTCGATCCGCGCGCAGCCCGACTTTAAATTTTACCCGCCGAAAGTGCAGGAACAATGGCTCAACTTTTACAAGCGCAATCGTTTCGTCAATCAGGTCGGCTACGAGAAACGCGCGCGCTGGATCGAGCTGCGAAACAAACTCATCAAAGCGATTCACGACGCCGGCGGGCGCATCATGACCGGCTCGGACACGCCGGAATTTTTGTGGCTTTACGGTTTTACGATGCACCGCGAGCTGAAAGCGCTCGCCGACGCCGGGCTTTCGAATTACGCCGCGCTCGAAGCCGCGACGCCCAATCCGTCCGCTTTTTTCGGCACGCTCGACAAAGTCGGCACGATCGAAAAGGGACGCCGCGCCGATCTGATCCTGCTCGACGCCAATCCGCTCGAAAACATCTCGAACACCGAGCGGCGCGCCGGCGTCATGCTGAAAGGAAAATATTACACGCAAAGCGAATTGAACGGCTGGCTCGACGAGATCGCGCCGCGCATCGCCGGTTCGTATATCGAAAAGAAACAATAATTCTATGAAAACAATTTTACTCGCATTTATGCTTTCAATTTTCACGCCGGGCGGCTTCGCGCAAACTTCCAAATCCGAAGACGCGAAAGCCGCCGCCGAAGTTCCCGACCGGCTGTTCGCGGCGATGAAGGCGAAAAACTTCGAAGACATCCGCGCGGCTTTCGCGCCCGAAGGGCAATTGGTCGCGATCGACCAACCGCGCGACGGCAAAGGCGTTTCGAAAACGCGCGTCTTCACCGCGGAAAGCTTCGCGAAAAACATCTCCGAAGCGAAGGGCGCGAACTTTATCGAGAAAATGCCGAACAAAGACGTCCGCATCGCGGGCGATCTGGCGGTCGTTTCCGGTCGCTACACGTTTTACGTCGGCGAAAGATTCTCGCACTGCGGAACGAACACTTTCAATCTCGTCCGCACCGAAGCGGGCTGGCGCATCGCGAACGCCGCTTCGACGCTCGAATTTCAATGCGAACGCGATCTGAAAGCGGTCGAGATTCAGCCGGCGGAAGCGAATCCGGCCGACGTTGCTTCGATCGACGGCATCGTCAAAGCGTTTTACGAAACGATTTCCGGCGGCAAGGGCGTTCCGCGGCAATGGTCGCGCGATCGGACGCTCTACATGCCGGACGTGCGTTTCGTCGCGCTGAGCGAGGCGGGCGGCAAAATCCGGGCGGCGGTGATGAATCATAATCAGTACGTCAACGGTTCGAACGAATTTTTTGTCGCCGAAGGCTTTACCGAGCGCGAATTGAACCGCGTCGTGCGCCGCTTCGGCAACATCGCGCACGTGTTTTCGACCTACGAATTTTCGACCGAAGACGGCAAAACGAAAGGGCGCGGCGTCAACAGCCTCGAACTTTACTGGGACGGCGCGCGCTGGTGGATCGCCGCCGCGGCGTGGGACGAAGAGCGCCCCGGAAACGCGATCCCGAAAGAATTTCTGCCGAAGGGCAAAAAGTGAATTAAGAATTACGAGGTAAACGCTTATGAAACGGCGAGATTTTTTGCAGCGAACGGGTTTCGGTTTGGGGATTGCGGGCGCGTCCGGTCTGGTTTTGCGCGCCGACGCGCGACCGACGCCGCGCAGCCTCGACGCGGGCGAGGCGGAAACGCTTTTTAAGGAGATTTCGAACGCCGGCCTCGACGACCAAACGAGAAACGATCTGAAGCCGACGGTCGCGCGCGATCTTGGCCCGTTTTACCGCGCCGGCGCGCCGTTCCGGGCGAAACTGACGCCGCCGTTCGAACCGGGCGCGGTGCTCGTCGTGACGGGCCGGGTCTGGTCGTTCGCGACGAAAAAGCCTTTGGCGGGCGCGGCGCTCGATTTGTGGCAGGTCGATAATCAAACGGCGGATTATTCGAAGGGCGGCGGCGATTTCAAAAACCGGGCCCGGCTGATTACGAATGAAGACGGCGCGTTCGAATTCGAAACCGTGCACCCGATTCCCTACAGCCCGAGCGCGAATTTCTGGCGCTCGCCGCACATTCACTTCATCGCGACCGCCGCCGGTCATCGGCGTCTGGTGAGCGAGATGTTTTTCAAGGGCGACGCCAAACAGGACGTCGATCAATTGTTTCACCCGGCGCTCGCCGTGCCCGTCGAGAAAGCCAGAGGAAACGGCAGGGACTACGAAACCGCCGTCTTCGACATCGTGCTCGAAGCCGAAAAATAGGAGCCGCAATTTATGAAAAAGACGATTTTGTGCGCGCTCGCGCTCGCGATTCCCTTAAATCTGTTCGCGCAGAACGACGCCGCTGTCAAACTCACCGCCGAACAGTGGCAGGCGGACGTGCAATTTCTCGCGGAAGAGCTGCCGAAACGTCACCGCAACGCCTTTCACCGCCTCAAACGAGCGGATTTTGAAGCCGCCGTCAAACAACTTCGCGACCGCGTGCCGCAAATGTCCGAAGACGAGATCGTCGTCGGGCTGATGAAGATCGTCGCGCTCGTCAAAGACGGGCACACGAACGTCATCCCGCGCGCCTTTTTCCGGAGCGGCGTTTTTCCGTATAAGCTTTACGCGTTCAGCGACGGGGTTTTCGTGCAGAAAGCGGCGCCCGAATACGCGGGGATGGTCGGCGGGCGCGTCGTCAAGATCGGCGACACGAGCGTCGAGGACGCCTTTAAAACCGTCGGCGAAGCCGTGTTCGCCGACAACGAAATGGGCTTAAAAAGCATGACCCCGGTCTGGCTGACCGTGCCGGAAGTGCTCGCCGGCTTCAAGCTCATCGACGACAAGCAGAAACTGCGTCTCACGATAGAGATCGACGGCAAACAGAAGGTTTTCGAGGTCAAGCCGACCGGAACTCTGGAAACGCTCTTTCGCGCGCCGGCAAACTGGGCGGACGCCGCGCCGACCACGAACCGGGCATTATACCTCAAAGACCCGGCTAATCCTTACCGGTTCGAATATTTGAAGGACCGCAAGCTGGTTTACGTGCAGCACAACGAAATCGGCAACAAACCGGACGAGCCGGTCGCCGATTTCTACAAACGCGTGCTCGCCTTCACCGAAGCGAATCCGGTCGAAACGTTCGTCGTCGATCTGCGCTTTAACGGCGGCGGCAACAACGCCTTGAACCGCACGGTCGTCGTCGAACTGATCAAATCGAAGATCAACCGGCGCGGGAAATTTTTCGTGATCATCGGCAGAGACACGTTCAGCGCCGCGCAGAATCTCGTCAACCAGCTCGAAAAATACACCGAGGCGACGTTCGTCGGCGAACCGACCGCCGCGCATCCGAATCATTACGGCGACAACCGCCCGTTCGTCTTGCCGAACAGCCGGCTGACCGTGCGCGCCTCGTCGCTCTGGTGGCAGGATTTAGACCCGCGCGACGAGCGCTTCTGGACCGCGCCGGAAATCGCGGCCGAAACTTCCTCGGAAGATTACCGTAAAAACATCGATCCGTCTTTCGAAGCGATTCTCAACTTTAAACCGGGCACGACCTTTGCGGATCTCGTCGCCGAAGCGACGGGCGGGCGCGAGATTTCGATTTTCGTCAGGAAATACCGCGAGTTCAAGGCGAATCCGCAGCGCCGTTTCGTGCAGACGGAAGCCCCGATGAATCAATTCGGGTATTCGCTTTTGAACGCCAAACGGATCGACGAGGCGATCGAGATTTTCAAGCTGAACGTCGAATATTACCCGGCGTCGGCGAACGTTTACGACTCATTGGGCGACGCTTACCAAGCCGCCGGAAAAAAGGACGAGGCGATCAAAGCTTACGAAAAAGCGCTCTCGATCGACCCGAATTACCCGTCGTCGCTGGAAAATTTACGCAAACTGAAAGGACAATAAATAAAAATGAGATTATTCCGACCAACGACCTTTGCCTTTTGGACGATTTTCATCGTCGCGCCGGCTTTTTCGATTGTTTTCGCGCAGCCGGCCGCGCCGAAAGCCGAAACCGCCCTGCTGCAGAAAAAGCTGCAGGCGAGTCTCGACGAATGGCACAAAGCCGGAAAGTTTCCCGGCGCGACGCTCGGCGTCTGCCTCGCGGACGGCGATTGTTTCGGCGTGGCGACCGGCTACGCCGACGCGCAAACCAAACGGCGGATGAAGCCGGACGACATCATGGCGGCGGGCAGCGTCGGCAAGACGTTCGCGCTGGCGGTCGCGATGCAGCTCGTCGGAGAAGGCAGGGTCGGGCTCGACGACAAGGTCGAGAAATATCTCGGCGCAGAAAAATGGTTCGCCCGTCTGCCGAACGCGAAGGACATCACCGTCCGCCAGTTGATGAATCACACGAGCGGGCTCGTGCGCTACGAGTTCAAAGAGCAGTTCACGAAGGATTTGACGGCGAATCCCGATAAAGTCTGGAAACCGGAAGAGCTCGTCGCGTATCTGCTCGACGAAAAACCGCCGTTCGAAGCCGGCAAGGGCTGGGATTATTCCGACACGAACTACATCGTGCTCGGCATGATCATCGAACGCGTGACCGGCAAAAAATTTTACGACGAAGCCGCGCGCCGCGTGCTCAGGCCGCTGAAGCTCGCGCGCACCGCGCCGCAGGACCGGCGCGAAATCAAGGGCTTGATTCAGGGTTACGCCGGCGCGGACAATCCGTTCGGCGGAAAAGACGCGGTTTTGGAAAACGGCAGGTTCATCATCAACCCGCAGTTCGAATGGACGGGCGGCGGTTTTGTTTCAAACGCCGAGGATTTAGCGCGCTGGGCGAAATCGATGTACGAGGGCAAGGCGTTCGAGGCCGCGCTGCTGCCGCAGGTCCTGGACGGCGTTCCGTCAAAACTCGGGCGCGACGCGAAATACGGTCTCGGCGTCATCATCCGCCCGACGCCGGCGGGTTTGACTTACGGGCACAGCGGTTTTTTCCCCGGCTACATGACCGATATGATGTATTTTCCAGAACATAAAATCGCCGTCGCCGTACAAGTCAACACCAGCGTTTTTCAAAATTTGGGGAAATCTTTGGGCAGCGTCCTGACGGAAGCGGCACGTATCGTTGCGGGCAAAGAAACCAAAGAAACGCCGCCGCAATCGACGACTTCCCCGGCCGCGGCGACCAGAAAGCAATTCGTCATCGTTTTGCGGCTGCGGCCGAAATACCAGGACGACAAAGCCTGGACGGAAGCCGATAATAAGGCGGTGCAAAAGCATTTCGCGAAACTGCAGCAGATGCAGAAGGACGGCAAGCTGATCTTCGCCGGCAGAACGCTCGTCAAGGAATCGATGGGCGTCGTCGTTCTCGAAGTCGAGTCGGAAGCGGAAGCGCGCCGCGTGATGGAAGAAGACGACGCGGTCCGGGCGGGCATCATGGCGGCGGAAGTGCTGCCGTTTCAGACGGCGCTGATCAAAGGAAATTAGTTGCTGACGCGTGTTCCCGCTTCGCCGCCCGGCCGCGAGAATGGGCTCGGTGGTTTAAATACCTTGTTGACAGTCGGGCGGCGGAGCGGGGACGCCGGCTCGAAAATCGCCTGATCCTGTTTGTTTCAAAGGGCGAGTTTCTACCCAAAAAATATTTGTTGCCGACAATCACCGAACTAAAAAAAAACAGGAGCTGTGAAATGTTAAAAAAATATCTGATTTACGCATTGGTCGCGGCGTTTTTATTGCCGACATTCGCTTTCGCGCAGAAGAAGGGCGACCAACTGCCGCCGCTGAGCGTTAAAGAATACGAGTTGAAAAACGGCCTGCGCGTGATTCTTCACCGGGATCGGTCGACGCCGATCGTCGCGGTCAACGTCTGGTATCACGTCGGCTCGAAAAACGAGGCGGCGGGACGCACCGGTTTCGCGCATCTTTTCGAACACATGATGTTTCAGGGTTCGAAAAACTACGACGCGCGCTATTCGACGCCGCTGCAGGAGGCGGGCGGCATCATCAACGGCACGACCGACGAGGACCGCACGTATTATTACGAAGTCGTGCCTTCGAATTTTCTGGAGCTCGCGCTTTATATGGAAGCCGACCGCATGGGCGGGCTTTTGGACGCGATCACGCAGGAAAAGCTCGACAATCAGCGCGACGTCGTCAAAAACGAAAAGCGCGAGCGGCTCGACAACGTGCCGTATAATTCGGTGTTCGAACGCATTCAGGACCAGATGTACCCGAAGGGTCACCCGTACAACTGGCTCGCGATCGGCTCGATGGAAGATTTGACGGCCGCTTCGCTGGAAGACGTGAAATCGTTTTTCCGCCAGTATTACGTGCCGAACAACGCGGTGCTCGTGCTCTCGGGCGATTTCGAGGAAAAACAGGCGCGCGGCTGGATCGATAAATATTTCGGCGGTTTGGCGAAGGGCGCGGCGATCAAACGCCCGACGCCGGCGCAGCCGAGACTTGACGGCGAGATTCGCAAAACCTACACCGAAGCCGTGCCGCTGCCGCGTCTTTACATGGTCTGGCATTCGACGCCGCGCTTTTCGGCGGACGAAGCGGCGCTCGACGTCTTGAGCGCGATCCTCTCGAACGGCAGGACTTCGCGCCTGCAGAGCAACCTGATTTTCGCGAAAGAAATCGCGCAAAGCGCCGGCGCCGGCAACGACACGAGCGAGCTCGGCGGTTTGTTTCAAATTCAGGTCACGGCGCGACCGGGCAAAACGCTCGAAGAAATCGAAAAGGAAGTCAACGCCGAAATCGAGCGCCTCAAAGCCGAACCGCCGACCTTGGATGAAGTCGGCCGCGCGGTCAACGGCGTCGAGGCTTCGGCGATTTTCAACCTGCAGACCGTGCTCGGCAAAGGCGGGCAGCTCGGCGGTTACGCCGGTTATTTGAAACAGCCCGATTATTTTCAGGCGGATCTCGACCGTTACCGCAAGGTGACGCCCGCGGACGTGCAGCGGGTCGCGAAGACCTTCCTGACGACGAACCGCCTCGTCATCAATTACCTGCCGGGCAAAAACGAGACGAAAATCAATCCGGACGCGAACCGCCCGACGTCGGTCAGGGAAAAGGAGATCGACGCCGCGCGGCTCGCCGAACAAACGGCGCGCCTGCCGAAACCGCAGGCGAATCCGAAACTTTCCCTGCCGCCGATCGAAAAAGCGAAGCTCGCCAACGGTCTCGAAGTCTGGATGGTGCGGCAGACGGAGCTCCCGATCGTCTCGATGAATCTGGTCGTCAAATCCGGCGCGACGGTCGAGCCGGAGGGCAAATCGGGCGTCGCTTTGATGACCGCGAATCTGCTCGACGACGGCACGCGCAGCCGTTCGGCGACCGACATCGCGAACGCGATGCAGTCGATCGGCGCGTTCATGGGCGCGAATCCGGGCTGGGATTCGACGAACGTCAGCCTCCAGACTTTGACGAAACATCTCGACGCGGCGCTCGGCATTTACGCGGACGTGATCGCGAACCCGTCGTTCCCGGACGCGGAGTTCGAGGGCTTGCGCCGCCGCACGCTCGGCGCTCTTTTGCAGCAGAAAGCGAATCCCGGCGCGATCGCCGGCGCGGTTTACAACCGCGTGCTTTACGGCGCGCATCCGTACGGCAAAAGCCTTTCCGGCAACGAGCTTTCGATCAAGGCGCTGACGCGCGACGATCTCGTGAAATTCTACGAATCGGTTTATCGCCCGAACAATTCGACTTTGATCGTCGTCGGCGACGTCGATCGAGCGACGCTTTTGCCGAAGCTCGAAAAAGCGTTCGGCGGCTGGAAAGAAGGCGCGGTGACGAACGATCGCGTTCCGGCGGCGCAGGCGCTCGAAAAAACCGGCATCTATCTCGTCGACAAGCCGGGCGCGCCGCAATCGGTCGTCTCGATCGGACAGATCGGCGTCCCGCGCGACAACCCGGACTATTTCGCCGTGCAGGTCATGAATTCGATTTTGGGCGGCAGCGGCGGCAGGCTTTACATGAACCTGCGCGAAACGAAGGGCTACACCTACGGCGCGACGAGCAGCTTCGCGTTCCGCCGCGGCGCCGGACCGTTCGCCGCCTCGGCGAACGTGCAGACGGCGGTGACGAAAGAATCCGTGCAGGAATTTTTGAAGGAGCTGAACGGCATTCGCGGCGCGATTCCGGTGACGCCGAGAGAGCTCGAAGCGACCAAACAAAAACTGATCCGGCAGTATCCGGCGGGTTTCGAGACGGTCGGGCAGATTTCCGGACAGCTTTCGAACCTCGTCGTTTACGGCTTGCCGGATTCGTATTTCAACGAATACATCGCGAAGATCGGCGCCGTCACGGTCGACGACGTGAACCGCGCGGCGAACAAATACCTCGACCCGTCGAAAATGGCGATCGTCATCGTCGGCGACCGCAAGGAAGTCGAGCCGAAGCTTAAAGAACTCGGTTTTTCCGTGACGATTCTCGACGCGGACGGCAAGCCGGTTTCGTAAGCAGTGGACAGTGGTCGGTGGTCAGATTGGTTTAATGTAACCTAAAAACTCCGGAGACATTCAACTGTCAACTGACCACTGATCACTGACCACTGAATTGGCGACCACTGTAAAAAGGAGAAATTATGAAAAGAATATTGTGCCCGTTTCTTTTAGTCTTGGCGCGCAATCCGAAAGATTTGAAGCTCGAACCGATCGAAAACGGCAGGCGCGTGCTTTCGGACGGCGCGACGACGGTCGAGCTCCTCGACATCGGTTCCGGGCCGCACACGGAAGAAATGCTCGTCGCTTTCCTGCCGAACGAAAAAATGGTTTTTCAGGGCGATTTGCTGAATCGCCCCGGCAACGGCGACTATCCGCTGGCCAACGACACGACCGTGCATTTCGCGAAATGGCTCGACGCGCGAAAGCTCGCGGTCGAAAAAATCCTCGCCGTGCACGGACCCGTTTCGACGCTCGAAGAACTAAAACAGGCGGTCAAGGATAAGGAAACCGCGAAAAAATAAAAAAACAGCCACGAACGAACGCGAACGGACACGAAGGATTTTTTAATATTTTTCGTGTCCGTTCGCGTTCGTTCGTGGCTAATTTTAAGGTCTCGCGCTAAAATTTAATTCATTTCTAACCTTTGGAGATTCAGCTAAATGAAAAAAACTCTTTCCGTTCTTTTCGTCCTTCTGCTCGCGGCGAATTCCGCTTTCGCCGTCGATATGAGCAGGGAGATCAACGCCGCGACCGACAAGGTCATGCCGAAAGTCGTCGAATGGCGGCGGCATCTGCATCAATACCCGGAGCTTTCGAACCGCGAATTCAAAACCTCGAAATACGTCGAAGACAATCTGCGGCGATTGGGCTTGGAAGTCAAAACCGGCATCGCGAAAACCGGCGTCGTCGGAATATTGAAGGGCGGGCAGGCCGGCCCCGTGATCGGACTGCGCGCCGACATGGACGCGCTGCCGGTCACGGAAAGGGCGCCGCTCCCGTTCGCGTCGAAGGAAAAAGCCGAATACAACGGCGCGCAGGTCGGCGTGATGCACGCGTGCGGGCACGACACGCACGTCGCGATGCTCCTCGGCGCGGCGGAAGTGCTCACGAGCATGAAAGACAAAATCAAGGGTACGGTCGTCTTTATTTTTCAGCCGGCGGAAGAAGGCGCGCCCGAAGGCGAAGAGGGCGGCGCGGCGCTGATGGTCAAGGAAGGCGTCATGAACAATCCGAAAATCGACGCGATTTTCGGCATCCACATCAATTCGCAGACCGAAATCGGCAAAATCCGCTACAAATCCGGCTCGTTCATGGCATCCGCCGACTGGTTCACGATCAAAGTCAAAGGCAAACAGGCGCACGGTTCGGCGCCGTGGGGCGGCATCGATCCGATCGCGACCGCCGCCCAGATCATCAACGGTCTGCAGATGATCGTCTCGCGCCAGTCGGAACTGACGAAAGCGCCGGTCGTTATCACGGTCGGTAAAATCAATGGCGGCGTGCGCGAAAACATCATTCCCGAAGAGTTGACGATGGCGGGCACGATCCGCACGCTCGATTCGCAGATGCAAAGGGACGTCCACGAAAAAATCCGCGTGACGGCGACGAACATCGCCGAAGCGATGGGCGCGAGCGTCGAAGTCTCGTTCGAGAATAAAACGCTCGTCACCTACAACACGCCGGAGCTCGTCAAAAAGATGCTGCCTTCTCTGGAAAAAGCCGCCGGCGCCGGAAACGTCGTCGAAACCGAATGGACGACCGGCGCGGAGGATTTTTCGTTCTTCGGCGAAAAAGTGCCGTCGTTTTTCTTCAACGTCGGCGGCATGCCGCTCGGCAAAAACAAAAAGGACGCCGCGCCGCACCACACGCCCGATTTCTTCATCGACGATTCGCGGCTCGACGTCGGCGTCAAAGCGTTCGCGAATATCGTTTTCGATTATTCGAATTAGCCGGGAAAAGGCGAGATCGAGTCGCGCGCGCCTTCGAAGATTTCGCCATACAGATAGTCAAAAGACGAATCGCTTTCGCGCGGCGCTGCCCGCCGCGCCGCGCGCCCGCACCAAAAACCCGTAAAAACACGGAAATTTCCGCGCCGTTTAAACTTATCCGCATGGATGGTGTTCGGTTTCCGCCGTTTTGCTAATTTATCAATGCGCGGAAAAAAGGCCGCGCCCGGAATTTATAAAAATTAATAGCGAAACAGGAGATTATATTTATGTCGGAAAGAATGGAAATGGCGGCGCCGAACGGAAAATTTGTCAAACGGATTCTTTACAGAGGTTTGCAGGGCGAAGACGTGCGCTGGCTGCAGGAAATGATGGACGAACTCAATCAGCATTACAAGTTCTGTCCGGTCAGGAGCCTTCAAACGAGCGGTTACTACGGCGACACGACGCATAAATTCGTGAAATTCTTCCAGTATTACTGCGACCTTCTGCCGGACGGGTTTTATGACCGGCGAACGCACGACGCGCTCGAAGCGACTTATAAAAACTACCTCGCCGAGCTGGGCACGAAACTGCAGAGCGTCAACCCGAAAAAACAATACGCGTATTAATAATTCATGAATTCGACGAAGAGCGCCCGCGAGCGGGCGCTCTTCGCTGCTTTTTCGGAACCTTTCCGATCTCTTCATTTTACTCCTGATACGATTCTCACCGTTCTTTGCGCGTTTAAAGTCGAAGGAGACATTTCCTTCCGGTGATACGAACGAAATTAGGAGATTATATGTTAAAGAAAATTTTGTCGATGTTTTTAGCCGTCATCGTTTTGACGGTCGCTTCGGGCGCGAGCGCGGCCGCCCAAACCGGTAATATCAACGAAAATCCGGCGATCTCGAAGCGGGAAACCGAAGCCGAGGTTAACGATCTAAAATCGTTGATTAAAAATCAGGATAGCGCCCGAGACTTGACCATCAGCAACAAAAGCACGCTCGCCGAATACGAAAGACAGAAAAGGCAAGGAAAGGGACTGTCGACGACCACGAAAGTCCTGATCGGCGTCGGCATCGCGGCAGCGGTCGTCGGCATCGTCGTTTTTGCCGCGAGCCGCGATAAAATCAGAACTTTTTGAGGTTTGAAATGAAATTCGAAGTGCCCGCGCCGTTGCCAACTACCTGGCTTTGCAAACCGGTCGAAAGCGCCGCTTCGGGCGTTGACATTCTGGCGGACGGACGCGTGTTTTGCTGGATCGAACACGAAATCCTGAACGGCGTCACGCCCGAAATGCTCGTCTGGTGGTTCAGCCATCTCGAAGGCGAGGTCGAAATCGACGGCGCAAGATACGATCGTTACCGCGTCTGGCATCCGCGCGATCATCTTTTTGCGGAATACGTTAAAAGGAACGCGGACGGCACGGTCGGCGTCGGGTCGGTCATCCATCTCGCGGAAATGTTCGACGCGAATCCGAAATATCTGATTCACATTTTCACTGAAATCGTGAAATTAGACGAAACCGGCTACATTCATCAGCCGCGCATGCACGGTTTGCGATTAGCCGAAATGGAATATGCTTTCGAGCCGGTGGCCGGCGGCACGAAATACCGCAACAGCCTGACTTTCGGGATAAAAGGAAGGCTCGGACGCCTTCTCAACCCGCTGCTGCGCCGATTCTTTTTCGATGAAAAACGCGGGCGCGCGTGGCTCAAACACAATATCGAGGAGGTTGGAAACTTCGAATTCTTTCTGCCGAAGCTCTTCGAATCGGAAAACGAAAGAACCGCATTAAACAAAAAAATCAGCGTTCAAGCCGCGGCTTGAACGCTGATCGCTTTTTGATACGAACAATAATTTTTAAGCCTGGAGATGCGCTTCGACGAACCACAGCAGTTTATCGATCGAGCGCGAAACGCCGGTAAACAAATCCGCCGTGTCCTTGTCGCCGAGCGCGTCGGTCGTGTCGATGTCGGCGCGCACCTTTTTGCCGAAGTCGGCGAGCGCGTTCGAAAGCGCGTCGACGTGGGCGGCGCCGTCGGAAATTTCGAGCGGATATTCGCTCAGGGAAGAATTCTGCGCCGCGACGCGAACCGTTCCGAGCGCGACCCCGCCGAGCGTCGTGATGCGTTCGGCGATGTCGTCGACGTGCGGATCGAGATCGCTCGCGACCTGATCGAAAAGCTCGTGCAGCGCGATAAAATTCATGCCCTTCACGTTCCAATGCGCCTGTTTCGCCTGCGATTTCAAATCGCTCGCGTCCGCCAGACGCTGGTTTAAAATTTCGATAATTTTTTCCCGATTGCCCTTCTCAATGTCAATTTTCGTGTTATGCAGTTCCATAATTTTCACCTCGATTTAGAATTATTCTAATTCTAAAAATAACAAAAGTCAAACCCCGAAGGATAAAATATCCAACCTTTTGAAACCTCAAAGCATATACTTAAAATATAGGTTTTTATGATGTTTCTGCAAAACACGAATTCAAATTCGAATCGAATCATCGAAGACGCGACCAAAGTAAAGGACGTTACTTGGAATTCGATCAACAAGATTCTGGTTTCGATCGTCGAACAAATTCCGCTGATTATCGCCGGATTGATCGTGCTGCTGATTTTTTGGATTTTATCGAAAGCGGCGAAAAGCATTTTTCTTTCCGCTTCGGGAAGAACCAAATTGGATAACCGGCTGCGAATTTTGTTTAGCCGTCTAATCAGCGTCGTTATTCTGTCGATCGGCGTCCTGACATCGCTTACTGTTTTTACGACACTCGATTTCGGCAATCTGATCGCGGGGCTGGGCTTCACCTCGTTCGTCATCGGTTTCGCGACCAAGGACATTCTGAACAATCTGTTGTCGGGCGTTTTAATTTTATGGCAGCAGCCGTTCCGCATCGGCGATTACCTGTTCGTCGGCAGCAATCAGGGCAAGGTCGAATACATCGGCGTCCGCGCGACGCAGCTGCGTAAGGACGACGGCGAGCTGGTGTTGATTCCGAACGGCGACATGTATTCGAGCGCGATCACGATTCGCGGCGCGGGCAAGGAACGCCGGATGCTTTTGAAGATCAGCATCGGCTACGACTGCGACGTCGGCAGGGCGAAAGAGATCGTCGAGCGCGTCCTGATAAACACGGAAGGCGTCGTCGCGGAGCCGAAACCGACCGCGGTCGTCACGGATTTGAGCTCCGACGGCGTCAATATTTCGATTTATTTCTGGATCAACACCGACCGCGACAAACCGATGAACGTTTTCGACGTCGTCGCGACCAAGGTCAAAAAAGCGCTCGACGACGGCGGCATCGAAATGTACCCGCCGAGTTCGGTGATCGTCCAGCCGCCGCCGAAAGAACCTGTCGCGGCGGAAGAATCCGGAAACGGAAGATACGAGAAGAAGAAAACCGACGATTTTTAAGGCTCGTCGGCTTCGATTCGAGGCGATCAAAAAATGAGCGCGCGGCCCGATTGACCGCGCGCTCATTTTTTCTGAAGTTATTTTTTTAGAAAATCACCTGTTTTCGTTCGGCGCCGCCGGCGGAAAACGTCGGTCCTCGCGGTCGCGGGTCCGCGTATTGATCGCGCTCGTGCCGGCTCCGCGAAAAAGCGGCGTGTAAACCCATTTCGAATGATTTTCGATGCCGTAATAAGCGATGACCGATTTGCTTTTGCTCTGGCTCGCGACGCCGATGAACGGCGTGTTTTCGGTCGAATCTTCAAACTCGCTCTCGTCGGCCTCTTCGATGTCGGATTCGCTTTTCGTGTTGACGATGTTGACGAGCGGCAGCAGATAATTGTTGAAATACTGCGGGTTCGGAGTCGACGGCAGCAGTCCGTTGTTGTAAGTCTGGACGCGTTTCGCGAAGTTGATGAACGACTGGCTGGTCGGTTTGACGAGCCGCCATTTACCGTCCTCGCTCAAGGGATCGACCGCCGCCGAAGGACGCAGGATCATCCGTTTTTTCGTGCCGTACGGAAGCCCTTCGAGAAGATCGTCCATCGAATTCGGCAATCTCGCGCCGCGGTAGAAGACGACGTACTGCTCGATGGCTTTCGCGACTTCTTCGCCGCGCCGAATTTGTTCCAGCTCTTTTTCGCGCTGCACTTCGATGTAGACGGTCGGCGCGACCGCCAGCAGCGACATCGCGAAAATCGCCATCACGGCGACGAGCGCGAGCAGCGACATGCCGGCTTCGGAGCGGCGATTGGCGATCGGCGATCGGCGATTTTCCCTTTCCATCTATCTTTCTCCGTCTTTAATTATCGCCGTCGTCATCGTCGTCGACGTCCTCGTCCTTCTTTTGCGGCTGCGGCGTTTGGTACGGTCGGATCGTGTTGCACGGAATTCCCGGCGGGCACTGCGTGCTCGGCGGCTGCGGCGGCTGAACGACGATCGAATCATTGAAGCCCTGATTTCGCCGGGTATTAAAGTCCGTCGGCGAGGACGAGATTTGTCCCGAACCTTTTACGAGCTCGATCGAATACGGCGGCAGAAAATCGAGCTGGGTATCTTTGACGAGCAGCTTCGTCGGCGTGATGCTGACGAGCCGGAAACGCCCGCCGATCGGATCGCCCAAACGCGCGGTCGTCGGCAGGGTTTTGCCCGGCTCCATGATGTAAGCCGTGTCGTTGTTGCCGCGTTTGCGCGCGACGACGCCGAGGTATTGAAACTGCGGCGCCGGCGGCTGCTGCACGTTGAAGTAAAGCGGATTCGAGTAAAGAGCGCCGTCCGGCGATTTGACCTCGATCCTCATCTGCCCCGCGTTGGCGATAAAGTTGGCCGGGATTTCCGCCGACAGCTGCTGCGCGTTCACGTAATTGGTCGGCAGCTGCGCGCCGTTGAAAAAGACGTACGTGCCGGGCGTGAATTTATCGCCGCCGACGTCCAGGCGAAAACTTCTCTCGCCCGCGTAAGCGCTCTGCCGGCTGATAAAGGTGACCGTCAGCGGCGGCGGCGGTGCCGGCGTCGGCGGCGGCGGCGTCTTAATGGGTGTTACCGGAACCGGCGTCGGACTATACGGCGTCGGAACGGGCGGCTCGTAAAACGCGAAAATGTTTCTGCCCGGATCGGATGCGCCCGGCGGATACTGGACGAAAAGCGCGGTCGACGCGTAAACGCCGTCGATTTCATTTTGCTGCGGCAGCGCGGTGACGACCGTGTCGCCCGCACGGTTCGGCGCCGGCGTGGCGGACGCGGTCGGCGAAACGGTGACCGTGACGCTCTTTTTCGGTCCCGAAAACGGCGCGAAAATCATATTGCCGAGCGCGAGCACCGAGAGGACGCCGAGCACGAGCGCGACGATAATTTTATTTCTTTCAGATGGGGATTTGCCTTCAAAAAGTTTCATCTTTCTAAACTCTTAAAAATTACCGTTCAAGACTCGCCGTTTGCGGCTGAAAATTAGGACGGCGAAAATAAGCCGCCAGTTCGAGCCGCAGGGTGACGATTTCGCCGCGCGTTTTGCCGCGGTCGACTTTCACCGCCGGCTGCGGCTGCTGAACTTGCGTCGCGGGCGGAAGCTGCTGACCGGGGCGCTGAAAAGTATTCGGATTGACGGTCACGCCGTACGGAAGATTCTGCGTCGTCGGATTAACGCCGCCCGGCTGATTAACGGCTTCCGCCGGCGGTTTGGTCGGGTCGTTCTGTTCTTCCTTGTTTTCCGAAGGCTCGAGCTCGATCGCGCTGACGATGACGAACTGGTTGCGGTTCGTTTCGATTTCGCGGATGAAACGGCGCAGATTTTGATAGGAGCCTTCGAGCGACATCGTGATGTACTGTCCCGGATAAATGCTGACGAATTTCGCTCTGCCCTTTTCGTTTTCCGTCGGCTGCGCGTTGCGGCTCGCGTCGACGATTTCGAGCGGCGCGTAATCGGGACCCGACGTGTTGACGAGCCCGTAGGCGGCGATCAAGCCGTTGATTTGCTGGTAGAGCGCGGTGCGTCCGTTCGTTTCCGCCGCCAGGTAATTCGTTTCGAAATCGTCGACGCTGCGGATCAGTTCGGCGACGCGTTCTTCGGTGTTCGTGATATTGCCGTACCGCGATTTCGCCGTCGTCAGCTGATTGTCGAGGTCTTTTACTTTGGCGCGGTTGCTTTCCAGTTCGCGCTGCGCCGGCAGCACGAGCAGGACGAAAAGCAGGATCGTCGTCAGGATCGCGAGCATCGAAACGCCGACCGTGACGAGCTCGGTCGTGCCCCACATGCCGGCGTAAACTTTGCGCTCGCGGTTTTTCGGCGGCACGCTGATGACGGACTCTTTCGGAATGATGAGGGTTTCGTTTTCGGTCAACAGAACCGTCCGGTCGGCTTCTTCGACGACGACCGCCGAATCTTTCGTCGCGCCGTACTCGTTGACGTGAATCGACGGTTTCGTTTCGTCCGGGCTTCCTTCCGGTTTGAGATTATTGTCTTCCATCACTGATTGCCTCCGTTATTGTTCTGCGTCAGATACGGGTCTTGAGTCGTATTCGGCAAAATGTAGTAAGGCGTGTAGATCAAATGCAGAGTGTATTCCGAATAAACTGAGCGCTCGGTCTTCTGGAGATCCTGCCCGCGCAGCTCGGCGCGGAAAACGCCCGAATTGTTCATGTTGTCGATCATCACGGCGACGCTCTGGTAATCGTTGCTGAGAACGGCGAAATCGAGCTCGGCTTTGATGCGGTCGCCGTCTTTGAAAATATTCTCGACCGAGATGCGCGACGCGCTGACGCTCGACGGCAGCACGCCCTCGAGATCGGAAAACAGTTTCGACCAACCGAACGACTTGTTGGCGACGAGCTTGTGCGCGCCGACGAGCAGGGCGCGCTGGTCGGGCGTCAGTTCTTCCTGAACCTGCTTGCCTTTCTCGTCGAGCCCTTTGACTTCGAGTTCGATGTCGGCGATCTGCTTTACGGCGAGTTCGTTGTCCGCGGCGATGTTTCTTAATTTCGCGAAACACAAAATCGCGCCGCCGACGCTGAAAGCCAGCAGCAAAAGCGCAATCAAATACGGAAGTGTCCGGTTGCGGAACGGGCGACTTGCTAGATTGAGTTTGGTAATCACTTCTTTTATAGATTGTTCGTTGCCGGTCGTCGGTTGTCCGTTCTTCCTGTTTTTGGTTTGATTTAACGGAAAACTTTCGGTTTTGAAATGAACTTCAAAATTCTAACACAAAAGCGTCTTTTACGAACAAACGGCAAACCGCCGACCGACAAACAGAGCTTTCACGTCGGAACCAAACGGAAAGTTGCAAAAAGTCTGAAAATCGACGAAGATTCAGGCCGATTTTTAGCTCTTGAATTTTGAATTCGGCGCTACTCGTGGCGCGGCGGAAAGGTTTTGTTTATTTCATCCGGATCGAGATCGCGGTACGCGCAGATGCGGTTGCGCCCTTCGCGCTTGGCGCGGTACAGCGCCGAATCCGCCATTTCGACGAGCTCGATCACGTCGCTCGAATCGTCCGGAAAAGAAGCGACGCCGATGCTGATCGTGACGTGGTGCTTTTCCGCCGACGGCTTGCCCTGCCGGATGACGGTAAACTCCTGTTTTTCGATTTCCGAGCGGATCCGCTCCGCCGCGACGAGCCCCTGCCCGATTTCGGCGTGCAGCAGAAACGCGGCGAATTCCTCGCCGCCGAAACGCGCCGCGACGTCGCCGCTCCTGAGATTCTGCGTGATGCAGTAGCCGATTTCTTCGAGCGTTTTGCTGCCCGTCAGGTGCCCGTAAGTGTCGTTGACGTTCTTGAAAAAATCGACGTCCATCATCAGCACGCAGAACGGGCGGTTTTCCTGTTTCGCGCGCGCCGATTCGCGGCGCAGCTCCGAGAAAAAGGAGCGGCTCGAAAGCAGCCCGGTCAGATCGTCGTGCGAGAGCAGGCGGTGAATCTGGCGGTGGTATTCGCGGTCGATCTCGTCCAGAAATTCAAAGCGCAGGATATGTTCGCCGATCGTGATCTTATCGCCGTTCTGGAGAGTTTCCTGACGCACTTTCTGACCGTTCAGAAGCGTGCCGTTGCGCGAACTGAGATCGGTCAGCACGTAACTCGTCGTTTTGTCCCGTTCGTCGGTAATCGCGTTGATGCGCGCGTGCTTGCGCGAAATTTTCGTGTCGTTGACGCGCACGTCGGCTTCGAGCGCGCGCCCTAGAATGACCTCTTCGCGCTCGAGCGGAATCGGCACAGCGAGCAAATCTCCGGTTAAGAATATCAGTGCGGGGCGCAAGTCTTCTTGCGAACGTTTCGACTTTTTCATAAAGCAGAATGGGACGGATTTTTCGGTGCGGGAACTAGCCTAACTCATACAATAGCTTATTTTAAGCCATTTTTCCAGACCTTTTTTTCGCGCATTGTTAAATCGAATCGCCGCCCGCCCATTTTACAGTCCCGGTTTCCATCATTTAATATTTACGGTTTAACATAGTCCACGGGATGCGCATTCTCTTTGTCAAACTCAGCAGTATCGGCGACATCGTCCATACTTTACCAACTTTGGCGGCGGTTCGAAAGGCGCTGCCGGAGGCCGAAATCTCATGGGCGGTCGAAAAATCTTCGGCGGAAATCCTGCGCGGCAATCCGCTCATAAAAAATTTGATCGAAATCGACACGCGCGCGCTGCGCCGCGGAAAAATCATCGGTGAAATTCTGCCCGCCGCGAGCCGTCAGATGCGCGGCTTGCGGCGCTTCGGTTTCGACGCGGCGCTAGATTTTCAGGGGCTTCTGAAATCCGCCGCGATCGCCAAATTCGCCAAAGTCGGGCGCACGTACGGTTTTTCGAAACAAAACCTGCGCGAGCCGGCGAGCCGTTTTCTTTTAACGAAGACCTTCGACGCGCCGCCGCGAATCCACGTCATCCGTAAAAACCTGGCGCTGGCGGAAAAAGCCTTAAACATTTCCGTGCCGGCGGAAAACTTCGAGTTCCCGATTTTCACCGAGCCCGCGCATAAAACGGAAGCCGAAAAGATCATTTCGGAGACGGGCGAAAACTTCGCGGTTCTCAACCCGGCGGGCGGCTGGGCGACCAAGCTCTGGCACGCGGAAAAGTTCGGCGCGCTCGCCGATAAAATCTGGGAAGAAAGCGGGTTGGTTTCGGTCGTGACGACCGCGCCGAACGAAACCGAGCTGGCGCAGCGGGTTTTGCAGAGCAGTCGAGCGGGCCAGATTTTACCGGCGCAGCTCAGCCTCAAGGGCTTTTACGAACTGGCGAAACGCGCGCGCGTCTACGTCGGCGGCGATACCGGTCCGACGCACCTCGCGGTCGCCGCCGGCGCGCCGGTCGTCGGCATTTTCGGTCCGACCGAATGGTGGCGCAACGGCAGCCCGAATCCTTCGGACATCTGCGTCGAAAGAAACGATATCCAGTGCCGCGTCGATTGTCACCGGCGAAGCTGCGCGAACTGGATCTGCATGGACATTCCGGTCGAAACGGTGGCGAACGCGGTGCAAAAAAGATTAGAATCTGAAATGCAGATTTCTTGACATCATCTGACCGCCAATCTTTAAAGTGCTATGAGCCGTTGGAATTTCCGGGTGTTAAAAAAAGACGATCTTTTTGCGATTCATTCCGTTTACTACGACGAGGACGGCGAGATCGTCGGGTGGAACCGGCACCCGGATCCGGTGATCGACGAAGATTTAGATTACCTGAAAACTCAACTGACTTTGATGCTCGAAGCGACGGAGAAGGAAGTGATCGATCTCGACGCGATGGCGAAAGAGTCTGAAAGTTAATACAGGATTTAATAAGTGGTTTCAAAAAATAAAAGACTTTTACAGCGTTTGCGCGTGCCGCTCGGATTTTTGTTCGCGGCGGTTTTTCTGATTTTCGCCAAACCGGCGTTTCCGACGCTGATCGCCGGCGCGATCGTTTCGATCTTCGGAATTCTGATCCGCGCGTGGGCTTCCGGGCACATTCGCAAAAACCAGAACCTGGCCGTTTCCGGACCTTACTCCTACACGCGCAATCCGCTCTACCTCGGCAGCTTTCTGCTCGGCGTCGGTTTTACGATCGCGTCGGGCGTGTGGTGGCTCGCGCTCGCGTTTATTATTTTATTTTTGGGCATCTATCTGCCCGTGATGCGCGTCGAAGCAGAGGACTTGACGCGTATTTTCGGCGCCGATTTCGACGATTATAAACGATACGTGCCGCTCTTTTTCCCGCGCCTGACGCCGTGGAAAAAGAATGTCGAAAAATTCGATTTTCAGTTATACTTACGTTACCGAGAATACCGCGCCGCCTTCGGATTAGTTTTCGCATGGAGCGTCTTAGCCGCCAAAGCCTTTTTTTTCGGATAATTATGAAACAAAATTTTCTTGCCGTTCTGATGTTTGTCATTATGTTCGCCGGGATTTCCCTTAAAGCACCGGCGCAGACCAAACCATTTGCGGTCGGCGAAGTTCTCACATACGAAGGAAAGATCAGCAAAATCATCCAGGGCATCGCGGTCGCCGACTTAACCTTCACGGTCGACAGAGCGCCGAACGGCGTCGATTTCCTGCTCAAAACCGAAGCGCGCTCGAAAGGCTCGCTGCTCCGGCTCTTCCGTTACAGCTTTCTGCAGCAGTACGACTCGACGGTCGAAAGCCGCAATTTTCGCATTCTGAAGACCAATAAATACGACGAGCAGAAAGAACGCGTCCGCACTTCGGAAGCGGTTTTCGATTACAATAACCGGCAGGTCACGTTCGTCGAAGCGAACCCGAAAGAACCGGCGCGCCCGCCGCGCAAGATCGCGTCGGAAATCCGCGGCGAAGTCCACGATATGGTCTCGGGCATCTACGCGCTCAGGATGCTGCCGCTCGCGACCGGCAAAGTCTTTGAAATCACGGTCAGCGATTCGGGGCTGGTTTATAAAGTCCCGGTGCGCGTGACGCGCCGCGAAATGCAGAAGACCGCACTCGGCAAAGTGATGTGTTTTCGCGTCGAACCGGAAATTTTCGGCGTCAACCGGCTGATCGAACAGGAAGGCAGCATGTTTATCTGGATCACGGACGACGCGCGCCGGATTCCGGTGCGCTCGCAAATCAAAACCAAATTCGGGACGATCGACGGCAAGATCGAAATCAGGCTCAAACAAGTCGGCGAAGCGAACGGGAAAAAAACCACTTAAAGGCACGCGCGCCGGCAGGCGTTCGAAAAATGTTCATTCAAAACGCGTCTTCCGAACTTCGGAAGGCGCGTTTTCGATTGCCGCGTTTCTGAAATCTCCCGGCAGCGCGGTGAGTTCATTTTCCGGCGATGCTTAAATTTTTGTTAAAACTTTGACAATACTTGTCGTTTCGGCAAAAAGCCGTCATAATTTCTGTTTATTTAATATTCTTTAAGATAATCTTATGAGCGAAAACGACACAAACAATGAACGATTGAGCGCGAATGAAAAAACGGAAGAAGTTGCGCCGGAAAATTTTGAATTGAATCCTCTGTCATCGGCGGAATTGATCAAAACCGACGAAGTGAAACCGGATTTGCCGGTGCCGCAGTTTCTGGCGGCCGAGGAAAAGGTCTGGGCGGAACCGGAAATCGAGCGGGAGGAAGAAGTCGTCGATCCGATTTTCGCCGAGCTCGCCGCGCCGAAACTGCCGGAGCTGGCGCGCGAAAACCGCGCGTGGCTGCAGATGCAGTCGCCGAACCGGATTTATTTTTACTGGGCGATCAAAAACAATCCGTTCCAGACGCTCTCGAAAATTTTCGCCGGCAACACGGGCAGTTATCAGCTCGTCGCGAAATTCGTCGATCTGAAGAACGAACGGGAAGAGATTCGCGCGGTCGACGCCGAAGGAAATTACTGGTTCAACGCCGAATCGGACGCGCGTTACCGCGCCGAAATCGGGTTTTACGCGCCGAACCGCCCGTATATCCGCGTGATCTTCTCGAACACGATCGAAACGCCGCGCAAAAGCCCGAGCCCGCGCGCCGCGAGCGAAGCGGATTGGGCGATCTCGGCGAACGCTTTCGCGCAGGTGCTCGACAATTCCGGATTTCGCCAGGACGCGGTCGAAGTCGCGCTCGCCGGCGACGATTTTGCGACTTCCGAAAAGGCGACCGAAAAAGCCTTGACCGGCCTGGTCGGCAAAGGCAAATGGGACTTCGGCTCGATCAATGCGGACGAAGTTCGCTTCGTGCTGCTCGCCTTAGCGTCCGGCGCGACGCTCGAAGAATTGCGCGGACAAATCAGCGAAGCGCTGTTTATCGTTCTGCAGGAACAGGCCGCCCGATTGAGCGCGGAAAATGCTTTGGCAGCGCTCAAGGAAAACTTTGAAGTCTTTGACGAGGAGGTTTTTGAAGAAGAAGAAATCGGCGCCGCCGTTTTCGGCGCAAGTTTGGTTAATTTCCCGAAATCGATTAAAAAGCGCGCCGTCCCGCGCGCCGGCGCGCCGAAGGACGCTTCTGACGACGCGCCGCGATACATCCCGAAACTTTCGCCGCTCAGTTCGTTGAGAAATTAATTTTTCGACGCAGAGGAAGATTTTAGCCGCGAACGAACACGAACGAACACGAAATTTTATTAAATGATTTTTCGTGAAATGTGCGTGTTCGTTCGCGGCTAAAATCATAATAATCTTTGAGTGCTTGCGTCTGCGCGCCTTTGCGTTAAAATCCTTCTATGCCAACCGGTTATTTCAGCCTGATTCTACACGCGCATCTGCCGTTCGTGCGGCATCCCGAATATCCCGAATTTCTGGAAGAAGACTGGCTCTACGAAGCGATCACGGAAGTTTACCTGCCGCTGATTTTCATTTTCCAGAATCAGCACGAACAGGGCGCGCGCCCGCGCCTCGCGATGAACGTGTCGCCGCCGCTGTGCGAAATGCTCGCCGATCCGCTGCTGCAGGAACGCTACACGCGGCACCTCGAAAATCTTCTGGAATTGGCGCGCAAGGAATTCGCACGCGTGCAGACGGATTCGCCCGAGTTTTACGACGTCGTCAAAATGTACGTCGAAAACCTAAGCGCGTCGCTCGAATTGTGGAACAACCGTTATCAAAGAAATCTGATCAACGCCTTTCGCGAGCTGCAGGAAGAAGGCGTCCTCGAAATCATCACGTGCTGCGCGACGCACGGTTTTTTGCCGCTCATTTCGACCGAGGAAGCGCGCCGCGCGCAGATCGAGGTGGCCGTCAACAACTACAAAAAACATTTTCACCGAAGCCCGCGCGGCATTTGGCTCGCCGAATGCGCGTACGAACCGGGCGTCGAACATCTCTTGAAAGAGTTCGGCATCGAGTATTTCATCGGCGATTCGCACGCCATCTTGTACGGCGATCCGCGCCCGCGTTTCGGCGTGCACGCGCCGGTCATGTGTCCGAACGGCGTCGCGGTCTTCGCGCGCGACGTCGAAACGTCGCAGCAGGTCTGGAGCGCGGAAGTCGGTTATCCGGGCGATCCCGTCTACCGCGAATTTTACCGCGACGTCGGCTGGGATTTGCCGTTCGAATATTTAAAGCCGCATCTGCACAAGGACGGCAACCGGCGGCACCTCGGCTTAAAATACTACGGCATCGGCGAACGCGGCACGCCGCAGCACCACAAACCGCCGTATGATCCGGCGCGGGCGCGCGATAAGGCGGCGCTGCACGCCTTCGATTTTATCGGCAAACGCAAGGAGCAGGCGCGGGCGCTTCGCGCCGCTTTCGGCGGCCACCCGCCGCTCGTCGTCTCGCCCTACGACGCCGAGCTTTACGGGCACTGGTGGTTTGAAGGACCGCAGTTCATCGATTTTCTTTTCCGCCAGCTTTTCTACGATCAGGACGAGATCGCGCCGATCGCGCCCGGCGATTTTCTCGACGCGAAGATTCCGATTCAAATCCAGCAGCCGACCGCATCGAGCTGGGGCGAAAACGGTTATTACAAAGTCTGGCTCAACGAGGGCAATTCGTGGATGTACCCTTACCAGCACGACGCGGAAAAGAAAATGACGCAGCTCGCGAACCGTTACGAGTTCCCGAACGAAACGCAGTACCGCGTTTTGAATCAGCTGGCGCGCGAACTGCTGCTCGCCCAATCGTCCGACTGGGCGTTTCAGATTTACCAGGGCACGACCGTGCAGTATTCGTCGCGCCGTTTTCAATCGCACATTCACCGCTTTAATCTGCTCGCCGCGATGCTTGAAACGAACGAACACAACGAACCGCTGCTCGCGGAGATCGAACGGCGCGACACGATCTTTCAGGAAATCGATTACCGCATATATCGAAGCTAATATTTAAAAATCAGCCACGAACAGATAGAAAATTTCCTGAATCGTTTTCGGTCTTAATTCGTGTTATTCGTGCTATTCGTGGCCGATTTAAAGAAACCCGCCGCCGGAAAAGCCTCGTATAAACGATACGGGGCAATTTTTTATGAGAAATTCCATCAAGTTTTTGGGGTTCGTTCTGCTGCTCGCGACCGTCGCGTGCAGCCAGCCGAAAAAAGCGGAAATCGTTAAAGAAAACGAAGCACGGGAAATGCGGGATTTTTCGATCCGTTATATCGCCAACGAAGGCGTTTTGATCCGCGCCGGCGGGAAACAGATTTTGATCGACGGACTGCACCGCGAATACAAACCGGCATACGCGTTTCCGCCCGCCGAGCTGCAAAAATCGCTGGAGAACGCGCAAAAACCTTACGATAAAATCAATCTCGTGCTCGCTTCGCACGTTCATCTCGATCATTTTCACCACGAATCCGTCGGTTCGCATTTGAAAAATAATCCGCGGGCGATTTTCGCGTCGTCCGAACAGGCGGTCAATGAAATTTCGAAAAATTACGCCGATTACGAAAAAATAAAATCGCAGATCAAACCGATTCGGCACGAATGGAAAAAGGCGGTCGCCTACGGTCAGGACGCCGTCAAAGTCCGTTTTCTGGGCTTGCGTCACGCCAACGCGCAGCACGCTTCGATCCAGAATTTCGGGCATCTGATCGAAATCGGCGGCAAAAAGCTGCTGCACATCGGCGACGCCGACATGACGGCGGAAAACTTCGCGGCGTTCGATTTAGCGAAAGAAAGCATCGACGTCGCGTTTATTCCCTACTGGTTTTTGCTCTCGGAAGACGGACGCCGATTGGTCGAAGAACAATTCGCTCCGAAACGAATCGTCGCCGTTCACATTCCGCCGAACGAGGCGGCGGAAATAAGCGCGCGGCTCGACAAAGAAAGCCCCGCAACCGTTGCTTTGACGAAGATTTTGGAAGAAACGAATTTCTGAAGCGGAAATTTAATCCACCGCGTGGTTTGCCTTAACATTTACGGAAAGTTATCATTTCTCTTTTACTTTAACGGAGATAATTTCATAAATAATGGTTGAAAAAGGTGTGGAAATTGCGCCTGCAAACGGGAAACTCGGAATATTGCTGGTCGGACTCGGCGCGGTCAGCACAACATTTGTCGCCGGCGTCGAAGCCGTTCGCAAAGGAACGTCGAAGCCGATCGGCTCGTTGACGCAGATGGGCACGATCCGGCTCGGCAAACGCACGGAAAATCGCTCGCCGCTCATCAAGGATTTCGTGCCGCTCGCCGGTTTGTCGGACGTCGTTTTCGGCGCGTGGGACATTTTTCCCGAATCGGCGTACGACGCGGCGCTGCACGCCGGCGTGCTGGAAAAAGGTCTGGTCGAAGACTTACGCGAACAGCTCGAATCGCTCAAGCCGATGGCGGCGGTCTTCTCGCACAACTACGTCAAGCGCCTGAACGGCACGAACATCAAGGAAGGCAAGAACAAGATGGAGCTCGCCGAGCAGTTGATGGCGGACATCGCGCGTTTTAAGGAAGAAAAAGGCTGCGAAAGGCTCGTCATCGTCTGGGCGGCGTCGACCGAGATTTACCTCGAACCGTCGGAAATTCACGACTCGATCGAAGCGTTCGAAAAAGCGATGTACGACAACGACGACCGCATCGCGCCGTCGATGATCTATGCCTATGCCGCGATCAAATCGGGCGTTCCGTTCGCGAACGGCGCGCCGAATCTGACCGTCGACATTCCGGCTTTGACGCGCCTCGCCGAACAAAACAACGTGCCGATCTGCGGCAAAGACTTCAAAACCGGGCAGACCTTGATGAAAACGATCGTCGCGCCCGGACTTAAGGCGAGAATGCTGGGCTTGGACGGCTGGTATTCGACGAACATTTTAGGCAATCGCGACGGCGAGGTCCTGGACGACCCGGAGAACTTCAAAACCAAGGAAGAATCGAAGCTTTCGGTGCTCGAAACGATTCTGCAGCCCGAGCAGCACCCCGATCTTTACGGGCATTTCTCGCACGTCGTGCGCATCAATTATTACCCGCCGCGCGGCGACAATAAGGAAGGATGGGACAACATCGACATTTTCGGCTGGCTCGGCTACAAGATGCAGATCAAAATCGATTTTCTGTGCCGCGATTCGATTCTAGCCGCGCCGCTCGTTTTGGATCTCGCGCTCTTTATGGATCTCGCGCAGCGAGCCGGCATGAAAGGCGTGCAGGAATGGCTTTCGTTCTATTTCAAAGCGCCGCAGACGCCCGAAAACCTTTACCCCGAACACGATATTTTCATCCAGCTCAAGAAGCTCAAAAACACGCTGCGTCATCTGATGGGCGAGGAACTCATCACGCACCTCGGATTGGATTATTACGAAGAGTCGTAGAAGTAAAAAGGCAAAAGTAAAAGGCAGACGGGCGCGGCGGCGAGTGTAAAATTTTGTCAAGAAATTCGTATCGTCGCGGTGTTTTGCCTTTTTACTTTTTACTTTTCACTTTAATTTTCCTTGCATAAATTCCCCGTTTTATGTTAAACAATAAGCAGAGTCAGCCACGCTCGGGACTGACTTAAGCTATCCAAATCTGGACGACACATCCTCGGAAGTCCAGCCAACGAAAAATCTTTTGAAATCATCAATATAGGCAACAGATTTGCCTAAACTTTTCGGCAAGTCGGCTTTGAAAAATCGTCTAAGATTTGTTGAAACGTGAAGTGTAACTCTAAGCGTTGTCACTTTGAGGCGAGGAGAAACTAAATGAAAAACGAAATGGCTACTAAAAAGAAACAAATGAATGAAAAAATGGTTTTGCTCGATCCCGACCAGAAATCGCCGCGCGCTGCCGAATTTGAGGATAAACTTTCGTCGCGCATTGTCGGTCAGGAACGCGCGGTGCGGCGCATGAGCGGACTTTTCCAAATTTACCTGGCCGGCATGAACAACCCCTCACGTCCGATCGGCACGATGCTTTTTCTGGGTCCGACCGGGTCGGGAAAAACGCGCGTCGTCGAAGCCGCCGCCGAAGTCCTCTTCGGCGAACCGCACGCGGTGGTCAAAATCGACTGCGCCGAGTTTCAGCACTCACACGAAATCGCCAAGCTGATCGGCTCACCTCCGGGGTATTTGGGGCATCGCGAAACCTCGCCGATGCTGACGCAGGAAAATCTCGACAAAGCTCACACCGAAGACACGAAATTGACCTTCGTGCTTTTCGACGAAATCGAAAAAGCCTCCGATTCGCTCTGGCAGCTGCTGCTCGGAATCCTCGATAAGGCGACTTTGACTTTGGGCGATAACCGCCGCGTCGATTTTTCGCGCACCGTCGTGATCATGACTTCGAACCTCGGCGCGCGCGAGATGTCGGAAATGATTTCGGGCGGCATCGGTTTCGCGCCGACGAAAACCGGCAGAGCGCAGGAAGATAACGAGATCGACACGAAGATCTACCGCACCGCACTCGAAGCCGCACGCCGTAAATTCTCGCCCGAATTCATGAACCGCATCGATAAAGTGGTGGTCTTCCGCTCGCTTAAAGAGCATCACCTGCGCCGGATTCTCGACATCGAGCTTTATCAGGTGCAGGCGCGCATCACCGAATCCGCCGGCACGAAATTCATCTTCGAATGCACCGACGAAGCGAAAGAATTTTTGCTCAGCGAAGGCATCGATTTGAAATACGGAGCGCGCCATCTGAAACGCGCGATCGAGAGATTTCTGGTTTATCCGCTTTCGAATCTCGTCGCGACGCAGCAGGTCGAAACCGGCGACCTCGTGCTGATCGATTTCGACGACGACACGGAAAAGCTCACTTTTTCGAAGCAAACCGGCAAGATGATCGTCAGCGACGCGGGCGAATCCTCGTTCGAGGACGAGCTGCAGAAAAAATCCGATTCGATCGGAATGCCGCTGCCGCAGGCGCAAGCCGCCGCTTCGGGCAAAGGCGAAAATAACGAAAGTTAATTTCCCGACTTTTCAACGCGAAGGCGCGGAAGACGCAAAGCAATCGAAAATCTTTGCATCTTCCGCGCCTTCGCGTTTTTGCGTTATACGATGAATTTTACGACCAGCGCAGTGACCGTTTGACGGCTTCCTTCCATTTCGCCTTCAGTTCCGACGCTTTTTCCGCCGGCATTCGCGGCTCGAACCTTTTATCTTCCCGCCAGTGATTTTGCAAATCCGCCGGCGACTCCCAGACACCGACCGCCAAGCCCGCCAGATACGCCGCGCCGAGCGCGGTCGTTTCGGTGACGCGCGCCCGCACGACCGGAATTTGCAGAATGTCCGCCTGAAACTGCAAAAGCGAATCGTTGCGCGTCGCGCCGCCGTCGACCCTTAATTCCCTTAAATCGATTTTCGAATCCGCCTTCATCGCTTCGAGCAGATCCGCCGTCTGGTAACAGATCGATTCGAGCGCCGCCCGCGCGATATGCGCCCCGCCCGTTCCGCGCGTCAGACCGATGATCAGCCCGCGCGCGTCCTGATCCCAGTACGGCGCGCCGAGCCCGGCAAACGCCGGCACGAAATAAACGCCGCCCGTGTCTGCGACCGAATTCGCGAGCGCTTCGACTTCCGACGAACTTTCGATGATTTCCAATGAATCGCGCAGCCACTGAACGACCGCGCCGCCGATAAACACGCTGCCTTCGAGCGCGTATTCGGTTTTGCCGCCGATCTGCCAGGCGACGGTCGTGAGCAGTTTGTTTGCGGATTTGACCGGAGCGGCGCCGACGTTCTGCAGCATGAAGCAGCCGGTGCCGTAGGTGTTTTTCGACAAACCTTTTTCGAAACAAAGCTGTCCGAAAAGCGCCGCCTGCTGATCGCCCGCATTGCCCGCCAGAACGATGCCGCTCAGTTCTTCGACCGCCGTAATTTCGCCGTAAACTTCCGAAGAAGCCGTCACGCGCGGCAGCATCGCCGCCGGAATACCGAATATTTCGAGCAGTTCCTCGTCCCATTCGAGCGTATTGATGTTGAAAAGCATCGTCCGCGAAGCGTTCGAAACGTCGGTCACATGAGCTTTGCCGGCGGTGAGATTCCAGATCAGCCAGCTGTCGATCGTGCCGAACAACAATTCGCCGTTTTCCGCCTGCCGGCGAACGCCTTCGACATTCTCCAAAATCCAGTTCAGCTTGCTCGCGCTGAAATACGCGTCGACTTCCAAACCGGTTTTTTCGCGGATCAATTCGGCATGACTTTCGCGAATCCGGTCGCAATAGCCGGAAGTTCGCCGATCCTGCCAGACAACGGCATGATAAACCGGTTTTCCGGTTTTTTTGTTCCAGACGACCGTCGTTTCGCGCTGATTCGTAATGCCGCCGCCGGCGATGTCGGAGGAGCTTAGGCCGGCTTTTTGGAGCGCCTCGACGGCGGTACGAATCTGCGTTTCCCAGATTTCCGACGCGTCGTGTTCGACCCAGCCGGCGCGCGGGAAAATCTGTGTGAATTCTTTTTGACCGATTGAAACGATCCGGCTGTCCTCATCGAAAATAATCGTGCGGCTCGAAGTCGTGCCCTGATCAAAAGCAAGTATGTATGACATTTCAGTTTTAGATTTATTAGCCGAATTGTTGTCGGTATCGCTACTTCAGAAAACTTCAGTTTTTTTTGCCCGCTAATACACGCGAATTTTCGCTGATTTTTTATTCGCGCTTATTCGCGTGTATTAGCGGGCAAATCTCAAAATCGCCCGCTTCTTCAAAGTTTGCGCGAAGTCTCAAGGCCTTCTAAATTCTGCTCAAACCGTAATCGCAGTATTCGACGAGCGGGCAGCGATCGCAAAGCGGCTCGCGCGGGCGGCAAATCGCTCTGCCGAGACGAATCAGATTCACGTGCAGAGAATAAAACTTTCCGCGCGGCGCGAGCGCGTCGAGCAGTTTATGCGCTTTCGCGTCCGAGATTTTTTCGGGCAGCACTCCCATCCGCCGCAAGACCCGAAAAATATGCGTGTCGAGCGGAAACACCTCTTTTTTCAAGGCGAAAAGCAGCGTGCAGGCGACGGTTTTCGGACCGATCCCGCGAAACTGCAAAAGGTAATCGCGCGCCGCCGCATCCGGCATTTCGTCGAGGAACGCGAGCGACAGCGCGCCCCGATCCGCTTCGATCTGACCGAGCAAATCCTTGATGACCTTCGCTTTTTGATTCGCCAAGCCGCCGAGCCGGATCGCCTCGGCGATTTCCGTCACATCCGCCGCGAGAACCGCTTTCCAACTCGGGAAACGCGCTTTCAGATTCTTGAATGTCCGCGCGCTGTTCGCGTCGCTCGTCGCCTGCGACAAAATGATGTTGACGAGCATCGCGAGCGGATCGCTTTTCTTTTTTATCTGCGGTTCGCCGAAAGTGTTTTCGAGATTTTGGACGATGTGCGAAAAAGGTTTTTCCTCTTTGATTTTCTCGACGAACGCGTCTTCGCTGGCGGTTTTCGGCATTTCCACAGTTTAAATGACGCCGAGCGCGCGCTTCAAATCGGCGACCAGATCGTCGGCGTTTTCGACGCCGACCGACAGGCGGATCAGGCCGCCGGTGATGCCGGCCTTTTCCCGAATTTCTTTCGGCGTGTTGGCGTTCGTCATCGAAGCCGAATGCTGCGCGACCGATTCGACGCCGCCGAGCGACGTGGCGATCGTCACAAGTCTCAGATTATTCAAAAACGTTTTTCCGGCTTCGATCGAACCGACGTCGAAGGCGATCATGCCGCCGAATCCGCGCATCTGTCCGGCGGCGATCGCGTGGTTCGGATGCGTCGGCAAAGACGGGTGAAAAACCGCTTCGACTTTTCGGTGACCGGCTAAGAATTCCGCGATCCGCGCGGCGTTGGCGTTGTGTTTTTCCATCCGCAGCGCGAGCGTCTTGATGCCGCGCAGAACCAGCCAGGCCGTGTGCGGCGCCAGGCATCCGCCGAACAAAGTCATCGTCGTATGACGGATTTTGTCGACGATCCGCGCTTTGCCGACAATCGCGCCGGCGGACAGATCGCTGTGCCCGCCCAAATATTTCGTCGCGCTGTGCACGACCGCGTCGACGCCGAGGCTGAGCGGATTTTGATTATACGGCGTCGCGAACGTGTTGTCGGCGATCGAGATGATGTTCCGCGCGCGCGCGATTCGCGCGGCGGCGGCGATGTCCGTGATCTGCAGCGTCGGGTTCGCGGGCGTTTCGATGTAAAAAATCTTCGTGTTTTCGCGGGCGGCGCGCGCGTAATTCGCCGCGTCCGCCGCGTCGATGAACGTCGTTTCGACGCCGAAATTTTCGGCTAAATAGGCGAGAAACCTGCCGGTCGTCGCGTAGTGCGACTCCGGCACGACGAGGTGCTCGCCCGATTTTACGAGCCCGAGGATCGTCGTCGTGATCGCCGCCATGCCGGACGCGAAGCAGAGCGCGTCTTCGCCGCGTTCGAGCTCGCACAGCGCCCGTTCGAGCGCGTCGGTCGTCGGGTTTCCGAGCCGGCTGTAAAAATAGCCTTCCGCTTCGTAATTGTGAATTTTCCCGCCCGCTTCGGCGTCCGCGAACGCGTACAGCGAAGCGTTGTAAATCGGCACGGAAACCGCGCCGAAATGTTTTTCGACCGGTTCGGCGCCGGCGTGGACGGCGCGCGTTTCAAAAGATTTTTCAGTCATTTTTTATCTCGCGTCAAACTTTTTTAACGAGATATACTAACCGTTTCGCGGGTCGGGCTGCAACAACTCGAAGCCGCATTTTCTTTGCCCAGCGTATTTTCCAAAACCGTGAAAACCTCCCAGCGATTGCCGTCCGGGTCGCGACCCAGATTTTGTCCTGCAGCGCATAACAACAATCGGTTTTCATTTCGTCGAGCGTCGTTAAACCGTTTTCCCGCCAGCGATTGCCGATCGCCAGAACTTCCGCGGTCGATTCGACCTCCAAACCGAGATGCGAAAGCGACCCGCCGCGCTCGAAATCGACCTCGTTCATCGTAAAATTCAACCGCGGATCGGCGATGTCGAATTTCGCCTAATCCGCACGGACTTTGACCGGCTCGACGCCGAACATTTTCCTGTAAAAATCGACGCTGGTTTTCACGTTCCTGACATTTATCGAAAGATGCGTTTTCATATTTTTTCTCCTTCATTATTTACATATATGTTTTTACATATATGTTTAAAGAAAATAATCCCGAAACACCTTTTGGTCAAGACAGAATTTCGGTTTTGTGATATTTTCAGGAAATGAATGAAAATGTCTTGTCTGGAATGGAAACTTTCTTTCTGGCTTTGGCGGACAAAACGCGCCTCCGACTTTTGAATTTAATGCGCGAGGACGAAGTTTGCGTCTGCTATTTCACGGAAGTGCTCGGCGAGAGCCAGCCGAAGATATCGCGGCATCTCGCTTACCTGCGAAACGCCGGCATCGTTTCGGCGCGGCGCGAGGGCAAATGGATAAATTACAAAATCGAATTTCCCGAAAACGAGTTCGCGGCGCGCGTTTTGGAAGACACGCTCGAATGGCTCAAAAGCCGGGTCGACATGCGCGCTGATTACGAAAAACTGGCGCGCGTTTGCTGCTCGCCCGAAATGCCGGTCACGATCATCCGCGCTCCGACGCCGAAAACATTCGCCGAAACGAATATAAAAAGCCGGGCAAGCGATGAACTGGAAACCTTTCTGCTATAACTTCGGTTTTTCCTTTTCCTGATAAGGACAATGCCGGCAGCCGTTGCCGCAGCAGTAACCGCGTTTTTGAAGAAAATGCGCGGTTAAAACCATCAGACCGTTATCGTAGTAATAATCGACGCCTTCGGTAAATTTCGGAATATCGCCGGCGGATTTTTCGAGCGACGCTTTTTCATTCATTCGGAATCCTTTTCGTACAAAGCCAGAAATTCGCGGTTGCCGTCCGCGCCGAGAATCGGGGAATCGATCAGCCCCTTATTGATCAGGCCGATCCCGGCGGCGAACGAATTTACCTTTTCGACGACCGCCGCGTGTTTTTCCGGCTCCTTCACGACGCCGCCCTTGCCGACCTCGCCTTTGCCGACCTCGAACTGCGGCTTTATCAAAACGATGATGCTTCCCCTTTCCGCCAACAGCTCTTTCAAAGCGGGCAGGATTTTCGTGACCGAAATGAACGAAACGTCCATCACGATCAGATCGAATTTGCCGGCGAAATCCTCCGGCTTTAAATAACGCGCGTTGACGTTTTCCCGCGCTTCGACGCGCCCGTCGTTTCTGAGCTTCCAAACCAGTTGGTTCGTGCCGACATCGACCGCGACGACTTTTCGCGCGCCGTGCTGCAGCAGACAATCGGTAAATCCGCCGGTCGACGCGCCGACGTCGAGGCAGACATATGCGTCCGGCCTTATATGAAACTCCGCAAGCGCCTTTTCGAGTTTCAAACCGCCGCGCCCGACGTATTTTATCTCGTCGGATTTGCCTTTGATTCTAATACTGTCGGTCGGCGAAAACTCCTGCGACGGCTTTTCGACGCGCCGCTCGTTGACGAGAACGACGCCCGCCATCACGAGCGCCTGCGCTTTCGTACGCGAATCGGCGATTCCCCGCTCGACCAGAAGTTTATCTATGCGCTGTTTTTTCACCGTTTTTTTATCGTTCCAGCTCCGCCCGGCGACCGACGAATCCGACGGGCGGAAAAACTTCCGCCGGCCGGCGGGATTAGTAAAAAAATGTTCGGTTTCCGTTAAGCTTTTCTAATACGCGCGTAATTTTCTTGAAAAAACCTTTCGGTGCTATGCTAAAAAAAGAATTTACCAAAATGAAAGAGGAAACGAAACTTTCGAAATTTGCAAAATACGCGTGGTTCGTTCTCGCTTACAACGTCCTCGTGATTTTGTGGGGCGTTTTCCTGCGCGCTTCGAAATCCGGCGACGGCTGCGGGCAGCACTGGCTGACCTGTCACGGCGAGGTCGTGCCGTCGGCGCCGGAACTTAAAACCGTGATCGAGTTTTCGCACCGGATCACGACCGCGCTCGACGGTCTTATCGTGCTCGGTTTGCTGATTTGGGCGGTTCTGCGCTGGAAAAACGGCAAGACCGGTTCCGACCGGCGCGTTTTGAAAACGGCGATCGGTTCGTTCGCTTTCGTCGTCGTCGAAGCGCTGCTCGGCGCGGGCTTGGTTCTGACCGGCAACACGGCGGAAAATCTGACGGCGGCGCGCCCGTTCTGGATGGCGGGGCATCTCATCACGACGCTCGTTTTGCTGACCTTTCTGACGCTGACGGCGTGGTTCGCGAACGGAGGCAAGCCTTTTACTTTCAAAGCGGAACCGAAAGTCAGATTGTTTTTACTGCTCGGCGTTTTCGGTTTTCTGCTCGTCGGCATGAGCGGTTCGGTCGCGGCGCTGAGCAACATGATCTTCCCGTCCGAAACCATCTCGGAAGGCATCGCGAAGGATTTTTCGGCGACCTCGAACATTTTGCTGCGCCTGCGCGTCAGTCACCCGATTCTCTCGATTCTGACGAGCGTTTACCTGATTTTTCTCGCCGGCTGGCTCAGAAAAAAGGCGGAAAACGACCGAAACGTCACGCGCTGGTCGAACGTTTTGAGCGTGCTCGTTTTAACCCAGGTCGCGTTCGGCGCGGCGACTTTGCTGACGCTTGCGCCGATCGTCATGCAGCTCGGCCATTTGTTGCTGGCGGACGCGGTCTGGATTTCGTTCGTGCTGCTGACGGCGAGCTTTCTCTCCGGAGAAAAAGAATTAACCTGAAATCCGGCTTTGCGCACAAGAAAATAGTGCCCGCGAATCGGCGCGAAATTTCGCGAATAAAAATTAAATAATCAGCGAAATTTCGCGCCGATTCGCGGGCTTTAGCGAGCGCCCTGGTAATAAATTTCTCTTTCCCGTCTCGCCCGTCGAATCAAAGCCTTTTGTCATCAACCGAAAATTATTTATTCGAGGCTTTCGCGCCATTTTTCGCCGCGCGCGACGAGCTCGTCGAGGCTCGCCTGCAGTTCCGCGCGTTTTCGTTCGATTTCCCCGTCATCGGCGTCCGGCGCTACGTAAATCGGCGCCGCGTAAAAAAAGCGGGCGCGCGTGAAGGGTTTCGGAATCTGCAGACGGTCCCAGCTTTTCAATTCCCAGAATTTTTCCGCTTCGACAAGAAACGGCACGATCGGATTGCCGGTTTTTTTCGCCAAAAGGCACGCGCCCGATTTCGCGACGTAGCGCGGTCCTTTCGGTCCGTCGATCGAAAAGGCGGTCGCGAGCCCGTTTTTCATCAGACGGATCATTTCGACGAGCGCGCCGACGCCGCCGCGCGTCGAGCTGCCGCGGATCGCGCCGAAACCGAACCTTTGAATGAACCGCGCGATGTATTCGCCGTCGAAGCTCTGCGACGTGATCACGACGATGCGGCGGTCGCGATGAAAATAGGTGCCCAGAAAAATTCGGTTGTGCCAGAAACAGATGATCGGCAGTTTTCCGGACTTTTCGATTGCCTCATAATGCTGCGTTCCTTCGGTTTCGATTTTCACGGTTTTGGCCACGAACGCGATGAGCAGATAAAACGCCCAATCGGCGAGGCGGATGATCAATCTTTGCTTCACGGAGTAGGCGGAAAGGTCGGCGGGTTTAAAAACTTGTTGAATTTTTTCGTCCATCAGATAGCAAAAGTCCGGCGGTTTGGTTTATGATATGCAACAAACAGATTTATTTTAACGTAAATCACCTCAGAGGGCTGTAAAAATCGGGAAAGAAGATGAAGAAAATCTTGATTGTTGATGACCACGATGATCTGGCAAGCCTTTTAACAAAAGAATTTACTAAATCCGGTCATTCCGTCAAAATCCTGGAAAATCGCGACGAAGCGGTGGAATTGCTCGAAAAAAAAGTTTTCGACGTCGTCATCACCGACCTCGACGGCGAAAATCTGTCCGCGGCGACAGATGCCCGGTGTTTGCCGGACGCGCCGGACGACGCGCGCCGCAGCGCCGTGAAAGCCTTCAAAATCTGCATCTCGAACTTCGATAAAAACAACTTCGATGAAGACGAATTGAAATTCTTCGTCGAAAAAACGCTCGACTGCAAAGCCAAATGCGTCGATAAGATCGAACTCGTGCAGGAACTTCACGAAAAGATCGAATTCGAGGTGCCGAGCGTGATCTCTTTGATGCACAGCATTTTGGATTACCTGATGAAGCGCGTCGAAAAAGTCGGCGTCGTCAATCCCGAAACCTCGAACCTGTTCGTCGCGCTCGACGAAGCGTTCGTCAACGCCGTCAAGCACGGCAATAAATTCGACTCGTCCAAACTCGTCCGCATCACGGCGGACGTTTCGCCCGAAGAAGCCCGGTTCACGATCGAAGACGAAGGCGACGGCTTCAACGTCGCGGAAATTCCCGACCCGCTCGACCCGCAAAACCTCTTCAAAACTTCCGGTCGCGGCGTCCTTTTCATCTACAACATTATGGACGAAGTCAAATACAACGAGCGCGGCAACCGTCTGACGATGGTCAAGCGCAAAAACCAGCCGACGCCGCTCGAAAAAATCTGAATTCCTTCTTCAAAATCGACCGCTCGCGCGAATAGGTCGAAACCGGCAGCTTAAACGTTGCGACCAAAAAATTTATCTGACAATCGGCAAGCGAAATGCTAAAATTCAGAGTATGAAAACGCGTCAGATTTTTCTTCCCGTTTCAGTTTTTCTGCTGATTTTATTCGCCCGGGATTTTGCTCAGGCGCAATACACGACCTGGGACGAATCGAAGGTAAACAGACTTTACGCCACCCGAAAATTCGACGAAGAACAGTTGAAAGCGCGCTTCGATAAATTCATCGGCGAAATCGATTCGTTGAATCTGACCAGAAAATACCCCGAAATCGCCAGAAAAATGCTTTCCCGACAACCGCGCGAACAGCAAACCGGCGTTAAAATGCTGGCGCAAAGTCAGGACATCGACGCGCTGCCGTGGCTTCTGCTGTTGCTTAATTCCGAAAACGACGACGTTCGAATCTGGTCGGGCTACGCGTTGAAGGAAATCGTTTCTTCGCTCGCGCTGCTAAGGAGAGACAGCGATTTTCCCGCTTTCATCCTCCTGAAACCGCTGCAAAAAACCGACGTCGATCTGAAACCGCTGGCGTGGATCGTTCTAAGGATGCTGCGCGGCGAGGAAACGAATCATATATCTTACGCCATCACGATGGCGCGGTATTTGAACCTGTACGAATTCGAAGACGAAATCGCGCGCCATCAAAACAACGTCAACCCGGCGGTGACGAACGCGATGAAATGGGCGCTCGATGAACTGAAACTGCAGAAAAAATACGACTCGAACGAATTAAAAAAGGAAAAATGAAAGTTACAATCGGACAAATCAACACGACGAACGGCGACATCGAAGGCAATGTCGCGAAAATTTTGCAGGCGATCGAAAAGGCGAAAGCCGACGGCTCGGACATGATCGTTTTTCCGGAAGTCGCGACGCACGGCTACACGTCGCAGGATTGGTTTCAGGACCGCGACATCATCAACGCGTCGCCCGCGCCGCTTGAGAAAATAATTCCCGCGACGGAAGGCATCATCGCGATCGTCGGCACGATCCGCCCGAACACCGAAACCGACGGCAAGCGATTGTTTAATTCGGCGGCGGTAATTCACGACGGCAAACTCGTCGGTTTCGCCGACAAAACCCTCCTGCCGGAATACGACGTGTTCGACGACCCGCGTTATTTCGAACCGGCGGACGTACGCAAAATTTTCGAGATCGGCGGGCGCAAGATCGGCGTCGTCGTCTGCGAGGATTTCTGGAACGACAAAACTTTTTGGAAAGAAAGGCTCTACGACGTCGATCCGGCGGACGAGCTGATCATGCAGGGCGCGGAAGTCGTCGTCGCCGTCAACGCCTCGCCGTACAACAAAGGCAAGATCAAGCTGCGCTGCGACATGGTCGCGCACCGCGCCCGTTTGCAGAAAAAGCCGATCGTTTTCGTCAATCTCGTCGGCGGCAACGACGGCATCATCTTCGACGGCGCGAGCCTCATCGCCGACGAGGAAGGCGACATCATTTTGCAGGCGCCGGCGTTCGAAGAATTCGTCGAATCGGTCGAACTCGACGCGCGGCAGCCCGATTCGCGCGGCATCACCGGCGCGGAATGCGCGGCGATTCACCGGGCGCTGGTTTTGGGCATTCGCGATTACGCGCGCAAAAACAACTTCAAAACCGCCGTTCTAGGGCTTTCCGGCGGCATCGATTCGACGCTCGTCGCGGCGCTCGCCGCGGAAGCTTTGGGACCGGAAAATCTACTGTGCGTGATGATGCCGTCGCCGTTCTCGTCCGAAGGCAGCGTCAAGGATTCCGAAGAATTGGTTAAAAATCTGGGCTGCGAATCGCGCATCGAGCCGATTTCCGGCGCGTTCGAAGTTTTATCTCAACAGCTGCACCTCGACAAACCGACGCGCAGCGGCGAAAATCTGGCGGCCGAAAACATGCAGTCGCGCCTCAGGGGCGTGATTTTGATGGCGATTTCCAATTCCGAGGGTCGGCTTTTGCTTTCGACCGGCAACAAATCGGAACTCGCGGTCGGCTACTGCACGCTTTACGGCGACACGAACGGCGGTCTGGCGGTCCTGGGCGATTGTCTGAAAACCGAAGTCTGGGAAATCTCGCGGCACATCAACGAATCCGCCGGGCGCGAGATCATCCCGAACAAAATCATCGACAAAAAACCGTCCGCCGAATTAGCGCCGAACCAATTCGACCAGGATTCGCTGCCGCCGTACGAATTGATGGACCCGATCTTGGAGCTTTATTTCGAGAACAAGCAGGCGCCGACCGAAATCGTCGCGGAGGGTCACGATCCAAAGTTAGTTTACGAGCTTTTGAACAAGGTCGAGCATCCGGCGAACGAATTCAAACGCCAGCAACTGCCGCCGACGATCATCATTTCGCGCAACGCGATCGGCGTCGGTCGGCGTCGCCCGATCACGCATAAATATCGAAGGAGTCAAGTTTTATGAGGCTGCAATATCTTTTTCAATTTGCGTTTATTTTATTTTTCGCAAGCTTCGTTTTCGCACAAGGCAGTCTTAAAACTACCGGTAATATAATTATCGAAGTGAAGAAAGGAAAAATTGATTTTGTAAAGTCGGCTGATCTTGCCTATGTTCCGAAAACAACAGATCTCGTATTTTTCGACATTCCGTTAAAAGAAAAAATTCCGATGTTAATTGGCGGAACACAGAAACTCTTCTTCTGTTATCACTGCACCAACTACGAAATCTCGACGAGTATATTTAAGAAAACCGAAGATGAAGCCGCGGTGCGAATAAGCATTAAATCCGATAAGGCTGAATATTTTCAAAAAGTAATAAAGCTCCGGAAAGGCGAGACGAAATCCGGAAAAATGAAGCATGGTCTTAGTTTTTGGATCCGTTTCGACGAGTTTACAAAATAAGAGAATCGAGAGTCTTTAAAAACTAAAAAGAGGAAAACCTATGAAAAAAGCGAACCATATTCTTTTGCTGTTGGTCGTAGTGTGTCTTGCTTCGGCAAACATTTTCGCGCAGGAAAATGCGGAAAAGCGCGTTATCGAAGTCACGGGCTCGGCGGAAACGTGGGTCACGCCGAACGAGTTTACGTTCAAAATCACGCTCGTCGAACGCATCGAGGATAAAAAGAAGCTGACGATCGAGACGCAGGAAGCGCGATTGAAAGACGAGCTCGCCAAACTCGGCGTCGACGTCGAAAAGGATTTGACGATTTACGATTTAACTTCCGTCTATATCGCCCGCAAACGGACGAAAGACACGCTCGGCAGCAAAGATTACCGCTTAAAGCTGAAAGATTTGGCGAAGATCGAAAAATTGCAGGACGTCGCCGATCGTTTGAACATCGCCAATCTCGATTTGATCGAATCGACGCACAGCGATTTAACGCGATTCCGCCAGGAAACGAAAATGGAAGCCGTCAAAGCCGCGCGCCTGAAAGCCGAATACATGCTCGGCGCGATCAGCGAGCGCGCCGGTAAAGCCGTCTTCGTTCAGGAGATCGACGAAGAAACGCCGCGCGTCGTATCGAGCGGCGTTTTGAGCAATCAAAGCAACACGTTCATGGCCGACGGTTCGCAATCCTCGTCGGCGACTTTGACCTTTTCGAAAATCAAGCTCCGCTACGCCGTGCTGGCGCGCTTCGAAATCGAGTAAAAATTAATTTTATTTATTTCATCATTCCTGAAACTTTCCCGAAAAAGTTCGTGTCTGTTGAATTGACGACGATAAACTCTACGAATTCGGGAGAAAAATATGAGGAAAATTTTAGTTGTTCTGACGATGATTCTCGGACTGACCGCGGCCGTTTTGGCGGCCGACAACGACGTTCTGCAATTTAAGGCGAAAATCGGTTTTACGAACGGGGAAGATAAAATCGTCGAGTACAAATTTCTGGACGGCGACCGGAAACTCCTGATTATCGGCGAAAGGAATCTGCAGCTCTGGGACGTCGAAAACGCCAAACTGCTCAATGCCGTCCCGCATCAGATTCCGCAATTCGCGCCGTCCTCGCGCGGTTTTGTCGGTAAAATGCTAACGCTCGGGCTGCTCGAAGGGTTTAACTGGCGACCGTTCGTCGTCAATGACGACGGCGAATGGATCATCACCGTCGAAAGGATCGGCACGAACACGCTTCGTTCGGCGGTCGTGCGCGATCTTCAGACCCTGAAACAGATCGCCGTCATGGATTTGCCGAACGTTTCGACCGATTACGTCGATTACGACGAAGACCGCGGCGAGATTCTGACTTACGGCGTGATGGATAAAAACGCGGCTTTCGCCAGTTGGAATGAGTACAAATTCACGCTCAAGCAGATCGTCGCGGTCGATCAGTACAAATGGCATCAGGCGATTCGCGGCGATGAGAAAATGGTCGTCGGCTCGGGCGGCACGAAGGCGCTCATGTCGGGACCGAATATCAAGGAGGGCGATCATTTGACGCTGCGCGACGCGAAAACCGGAAAAATCGAGAAAGAATACACCGCGCCGAATCTCAAACCGGAAACCGCTTTTCAGGAGACGACCGTCAGCCCGGATGAGGACTTTTTGATTTCGAAACGCAACGACCGCATATTCGTCTGGGAGATCGACGGCGGCGGCGAGCCGCGTTTCGAAATTTCCAATCCGAACCCGAAAGGCGATTTCAGCCTCAAGCAGATCGTCGACCGAAAGTTCATCGTCGTCAAAATCGACGACCAGCTGCGCATTTACGACGCTGCGGGCGACGGCACGCCGATGTTCGCGCTCGCGCCGCAGAACCCGGAAGAAGATTTGAGCTTTTCCTCGATCGTCAACGAGCGATTCGTCTTCGTCAAAGCCGACAACAAACTCCGCGTGTACGATACAACGGGCGGAACGAAGCTCCGATTCGAAGTCGCGCCGCAGGACCCGAAAGACACGACCGAGTGGCGCGACGTCACCAAAGACGGCCGATTCATCGCGATCGCCGACGACCGCCGGGCGGCGGTTTACGACGTCGCGGGCGACGGCAAACCGCTTTACGAAATCCTCAAAAACAGCGAAAAGGAACGATTTCCGACCGTGAATTTCATGAAGCAGCGGAACCTGCTGATCGTCGCGCGCGTCAACCGCAGCGAGAAAAAAGAGCCGCGCACGGAGTTTTACGAAATTCCGACCGGCAAACTCGCTTTCGAAGCGGCTTTTGAAGCCGCCCCGGGCGTGCAGGCGACGCCCGACGACAAATATCTCTACCAAGAAGAAATCGGCGAATTTGCGCTCTGGAATACGGCGGCCGGAAAACTGAACCGGATTCCCTTGAAAACGGAATCGACCGAAGAAACGATATATAACTCGGAATACGCCGAATTCAGCCCCGATTACCGTTTCATTCTGCGTTACGGCGACGACATCACGGCGGTTTTCGACACCGAAAGCGGCGAACGGCGGCAGGTGATTTTCGATGCGGCGAAGGTCAAATACGACAAACGAAACAACATTAAAAACAGCGGTTTGAGCAAAGCGGGCTGGATCAGAAACGGAAAATACGTTTACGCCTTCGAGGAAGGAAAATTCTTTTCCGGCGCGAGAAGGACCGTCAATTTCTGGGAAGTAAAAAAATAAAAAAGATTTCTTTCGAAAATTTTGCAAGAAATCTTTCGACGCTCCGTTCTAAGAAGCATTCCGGCAAATGAGCCGCAGAATTTTCGGAACGGAGTTTTTATTTTTTATGGCGAAATTCGATAGTCCGCTGAATAATTTGAAGGTCGCGAGCCCGTGTTCGCAGGATTGGAACGCGATGGTCGGCGACGGGCGCAAGCGTTACTGCGGCGAATGCAAACTGAACGTTTACAATCTTTCCGGCATGAGCCGCGCGGAAGCCGAAAGCCTGATCGTGAGCGCCGAAGGCAGGCTCTGCGTGAGGTTTTACCGGCGCGCCGACGGCAGCGTCCTCACCGAGGATTGCCCGGTCGGCTGGGCGCGCGCAAAACAGCGCGCGCGCGCCTTCGCGACCGCCTTCGCGTCGCTGATTCTCGCCTTTTTCGGCGCGGGACTGGTCGCGGCGTTTAAGAAATCCGAACGGACAGTAATGGGCGAAATGATTCCGGTTTCGACGCCGGAACGCCGTATCGATAAGAATGCGGCTGACGGTAACTCAAACGTAAAGGGAAAAGAAGAACCGGTTTATGTGATGGGAAATATCGCGCCGCAGCCGAAACAGACGCCCGAAAATCAATCGACGGTCGGTCGCATCGCGGCGCCGAATAGATCGCGGTAACACACAGAAATTCATGGAATTTGACGAATGCCCCGATAACTAAGCCAGTCTCCAAAGAAACATTCGTCAAACCGCGACGGCGGGCGCTTCTAGCCAAAGAAAAAACGGCGAGAAGCGCCCGCCGTTTTTTTGTTTTTGTGTTGATTGTCGCCCTATTTTTAGTTCGAATCCGGCCCTTTCACGAAATAACCTTCGCGCGCCCGGACTTTGTAACTCTGTGAATTGTTCAAACCGACTTTCAAATTGACGTAGCGGTTGACGGCAAAATCGGCTTCCGAATAATACTGCACGAGATACTGCGCACGCAATTCATTCGCCAACTGGCGGAAAATCGTCGTCAGCATCTCCTGATTTTTCTTCATATTAAAGGAGTTCTGCAGATCGTCCTTCAACGCGATCGGCTGAAACTTCGGCAAAAACGCCGTGCCGCCGGTTTCGTTCGCGAATTTTTCCATGTTCGATTGCCCGAACGCGCTCGAAGCGTTCAGCTGGTAGGAATTTCCGCCCGGATTGATCGAATAAAAAACGGCGTCGGCGTTCTGCAAAGCGCGCAAAACCTTATTCTGCTCTTTGGCTTTCGCCGCGTCGCGCGTTTTAACGCGAAAACTGCGCAATTCCTGCGATGTGATTTTGTTGACGTCGATTTTCCGTTCGGCGGAGATGATCGCGTTGACGATTCCGGCGCTGTTCGTATCATCCCCGTCGGAGATCACGACGATGACTTTGCGTGTTCCCTGCGGAGCGTTTTTCTGCAAATAATTCGCGGCGGTCGCCACCGAATCGTAAAAAGCGGTTTGTTGCTTGGTCGGTTGAATGGATTTCACCGAAACCGCCGATTTCCCGGCATCGGCGCGCGCCTGAATTAGGCGCGGACCTTCGCCGATCGTAAAAATCGTCGCATTGTCGCCGGGGCGCATCACGTCCTGCAAAAACTTTGCGGCGGTTTCCTGCTGAAACTGAAACATCGCGTCGGTGCTCGCCGAAACGTCGAATAAAATCGCGATTTCGAGCGGCACTTTTTCCGCGTCGGAAACTTTCTCGACGGTTTGCGGGCGATTCTCTTCCGAAACAAAAAAATCCTTTGCCGTCAAACCCAAAACCGGCTGCCCGCTCGCGTCCGTGACGGAAACCGGCACGATCACCAGCCGCGACGAGACCTTGATCGGCTCGTCGTCGTTTTCAACCTTCGCCGGCGGCGTCGGGGTCTGGGCAAAAACCGAGAATGTAAAAACTATTAATATTGCGAAAAGGTAAAAAATTTGCTGCGGCTTTAGATTTCTCATAACTCAAAAGATTAGTTGCCGAAAATTTAAACTTCGTTTGACTTAAAATTCCCGGTCGAAACCAAAAAAATTTGAGGGCAAAAGTGACCCGGTTCGTCACCGGTCCACTTTAATGCCCTCGCTTTTACAAATAAATTACTGTTGGTCGGTCGTCGTCGTGTCGGTCGTCGTGTTCGGACGAACTTCGACGTTCTGGTTCAGGCCGCGGCTGACCATCAGTTTAACTTCCACGCGGCGATTCTGTTCGCGACCTTCGCGGGTCGTGTTGTCGGCAACCGCCTGCAGTTCGCCGAAACCGAACGACGTTCCGATGCGGCGCAGCGGAATGTTGTGCGTTTCAACTAAATAATTGATCACGGCACGGGCGCGGTTTTCACTGAGAACTTTATTGCGCTGCGTGCTGCCTTCCGCCGAAGCGAAGCCGGTGATTTCGATCGTGTAGCCTTTCAGCTGCATCGCGGCTTGGGCGACCTGATCCAATTTAGCCTTAGCTTCCGGCGAAAGAACCGCGCTGTTGACGCGGAAATTGACCGTTTCGGCCGACTGCACGACGTAATCGTCGAGCGCCGAAATTCTCGAATTCGTCGCGTTGACGCCGGCGATCGCCGCGTCGGCGGTTTCCTGAGCGGCTTTCGCGCCGCCGCGGGCGGCGTTCGAAATCGCCATCAATTCATCGATCTGTCCCGAAAGACGCTGTTGATTTTCTTCAGTTTGCGTTAAGCGGGTTTCAGCCGGCGCAACGCGGCTTTCGATCGACTGCGCCACGCGGAAATCGTCTTTCCCGAAACGAATCTTGTTCGCCGCCAGCGCGCCCTGACCGTCGCCGCGACCTTCGACTTCCAAACTCAAACCGCGAACGATCTGCGTCGAAGCGATGCGGTCGCCGCCGCCGAACAGCCCGCCTTTGGTTTTGATGCTCGTATTCGTGTCGATCATCACTCGCGTGTCGACGCCCGTATAATCGCGAACGATGAAACTCATATCATCTTTTGCCACGACGGTCCCCTTGATCTTATATTTTTGCCCGCTGGTCAAACTACGAACCTGCGCGTCCTGTGCAAAAACACTGACCGCACCAATTAAAATTGCTAAAAACAAAGCAGAAAATTTTTTCAACATAAACTTTACTCCTATCTAAATAATTTGAATTCAATCAAAAAACGCGGATCTAAAATTCCTTTGTTCGACGCTTGCGAAACGCTCTAGGGTTGTCGCTAAACTGTTTGTTTGCTTCAATTTTCAAACCCTCTGAAATTCGTCAGCCTAAATCTTGACATAGTTTCCGCATGTTTTTCAACAGAATTTTTTCATACAAAAATTGTGCCAGACCAAAAAAATATTATTTTTCATTTTCAAATCACTGAAAACAGAACATTTTTCGTGCGCCTGGCAACAACCGAACAATGCTGAGGGGACTGTTCTTTTTTCGGACACCTTTCGGAATCCGTTTTTGATACGTTCGGGAAAATCAAGCGCGCGAAAATTCGGCAAATTTGTTTCCGCTTTTGTGCATTCCAAATTAAGCATTGCCGAAAATTCCCCCTTGAAAATTCCAAACATACACTACGTTATCGGTACGTCTTTCGAAAAGTTTCCTAAAAAGTTAAATTTTTCTTAAAAAATTAAAAAACGGCGGCCCCGCGAGACCGCCGATTTCGATTGAATTCCGCTGTTTTTACAGGCTGAACTGCGTCGTTTCGAGATATTCCTTCATAAATGAAAGGAACTTTTCGGCGTCCGCGCCGTCGACGATGCGGTGATCGTAAGTCAGCGCGAAATAAGCCATCTGACGGATCGCGATGTAATCGTCGCCGTCGGGCGAAGTCAAAACTTTCGGGCGTTTTTCGATCGTTCCGACGCACAGGATCGCGACCTGCGGCTGATTGATGATCGGCGTGCCGAACAATCCGCCGAAAACGCCCGGATTCGTGATCGTGAAAGTTCCGCCCTGCACTTCGTCGGGCATCAGCTTTTTCGTTCGCGCGCGGTCGGCGAGATCGTTCGCCGTCAAAGCCAAGCCCGAAAGCGAAAGCGTGTCGGCTTTTTTGATGACCGGCACGATCAAGCCCCAGTCGAGCGCCACCGCCATGCCGAGATTGATGTCGCCCTTATAGATGATGTTGTCGCCCGAAACCTGCGCGTTGACGACCGGGTATTTTCTTAAAGCCTGATTGACCGCTTGGAAAATAAACGGCATGAACGTCAGCTTCGTGCCGAACCGCGATTGAAACTCCGTCTTGTTCTTTTCACGAAACTTCGCGACGTTCGTCATGTCGATTTCGTAAACGCTCGTCACGTGCGCCGAAGTCTGTTTCGAGAAAGTCATATGCTCGGCGATTTTCCGGCGCATCACCGACATCGGCTCGACGCGGTCGCCGACCGCGGTCGGAACTGTCGCGGGCGCGCTCGTTTGAGCTTTTTGAGCGAGGGGCTGCGAAACGGTCGGCGGCGCTGCCGGCGGCGTCACCGGCGGCGCGGAAACTTTGCCGACGAGCAAATCCTGCGGGCGCAGCGCCGCGCCGGTTTCGATAAAGCTCAAAATGTCCCTTTTCGTGACGCGTCCCGACACGCCGCTGCCCGGAATGCGCGAGATGTCGATGCCGTGTTCTTTGGCGATATTTCGCACGAGCGGCGAGGATTTCGTGCGGCGCAGCTCTTCGAGCGAAAGCTCGCCGTTCGATTTTTCGTCCGCGCTCTGCTGCGCGTCGGCGACCGCCTCGGGACGGTCGTAATCGTAGCTTCTGCCCTCGGTTTCCGCGATTTCGCGTTTCTCTAATGCCGGCATCGAAACGCTCGGCGTCGAAGTCGCCGCCGCGGCTTTCTGTTCGACGACCGGCTCGGTTTGCCCGCCGATCGGCGACGTCAGACCGCTAACGGCTGCGGCCGCGCCCGCCGCGCCGACGAGCGCGACGACCGAACCGACCTCGACCGTTTCGCCTTCCTGCGCTCTGATTTTCAGAAGCGTTCCGGCAGCCGGGCTCGGCACTTCGGCGTCCACCTTGTCGGTCGAGATTTCGAGCAGCGGCTCGTCTTTTTCGATTTTATCGCCGACCGCTTTGAGCCACTTCGAAACCGTTCCTTCGGTGATCGATTCGCCCATCTGCGGCATCACGACTTCGGTCGCCTGCTCGTTGTTCGCCGCCGGTTGTGCGCCGACGGTTTGCGCTTCTTCTTTTGCGGCGGGACGCTGTTCGTCGTAGCTGCGTCCGGCGGTTTCGGCAACGTTCGCCGTCTGGGCTGCCGCGGCGGGTTCGGCTTTCGGTTCTTCGATTGCCGGCTGCGTTTCCTCCGCTTTCGGCGCTTCGACCGGCCGGTCGGCGGCCGGCGGCTGACTGACGACCGCCGCGCCGCTTTCGTCGCCGATCACGGCGACGACCGAGCCGACCTCGACGGTTTCGCCTTCCTGCGCCTTGATTTCCAAGAGCACGCCCGCGCCGGGAGCCGGCACTTCGGCGTCGACTTTGTCGGTCGAAATTTCCAAGATCGGCTCGTCCTTTTCGATTTTATCGCCGACCGCCTTTAACCATTTCGAAACCGTGCCTTCCGTGATCGATTCGCCCATTTGCGGCATGACAACTTCTACGCTCATATAATCTCCGTTTTTATCAATGAATTGCTGTATATAAATTTCAAATGTATAGAATACTAAAAAACGCGCGGAAAAGTGAAAAGCATACCTTTATAATCTTCACTTTGATCCGCTTTGCGCCATAGCGCCTTTGCGGGAAAATTAGTTTTGCTGAAAATTATGCCGGTCATCAAAATCGAAATCGTGATAAACGCGCCGATCGAAAGGGTCTTCGACCTCGCGCGGTGCATCGATCTGCACGAGCAGACGATGGCGAAAACCGACGAAAAGGCGATCGGCGGCGTGACGAAGGGCTTGATAAATCTTGATGAATCAGTGACCTGGCAGGCGACACATTTCGGCGTCCGGCAAAAACTGACCTCGAAAATCACAAAATTCGATCGTCCTTTTTACTTTCGGGACGTGATGATCAAAGGCGCGTTCAAACGCTTCACGCACGATCATTTTTTTGAACGAAATGGGGAAAAGGTTTGATGAAGGATGTTTTCGATTACGCTTCGCCGCTTTGGATTCTGGGCAGAATCGCCGACGCGGTCGTTTTGAAAAACTACATGAAAAATCTGCTATACGAAAGAAACCGTCTGATCAAAAACATCGCCGAAAGCGAAGAATGGCGGAAATTTCTCGTCTAAATTTGCCCGTCTGAATTTTCCAGGCCGGAAGACAAGCCTTTTGCACCGACCTTTTCCTCAATAATCTTAAGCGCTTGTTCGACCCCGTAGATCGATTCGGTGAGCGTGATTTTCTCGCCTTTCGTTTTACTGATTTGATAGTTGAATTCCGCGCCTTTATTACTCAAGGTCAATTCTTTAATCTCGTCCCAGCGCGCCGTGAATTTCCGGTAGGTGAGCCCGTTTTCGTAAATTTTCAGTAAGTTTTTCCGCATCATCAGCCAGCCGAACATCGTCGCGAGATAGACGAGCAGAAACGCCGTCGAGAGAAAAAAGTAGAGAAAATTCCGCCACAGCGAAAACATCGCGAGCGTCGTCAGAAAAAAGATGAACGCGAGCGCCGCGACGATCACGGCGCGCTGCAGAAAAGCCGGCGCGATCCCGTAAACGCTGATGAGTTTTCCCAAGTTTTGATTCTTTTCGATCATCCGATTATCAGAATTTCGCTTTTCGATGATACCAAAATTAAGCTTTTTCTCCGAATTTTGCTATCATCGAGGTAGATTCGAAAATTTTAGATTTAATCCGAAAAATCAAACTCCCGAAAACCGAAATCGAATCGTTTCGATGAATTTCAGGGAAATAGAACACTGCAACGATGAACAAAAAACTTTTTTCTACGATCGCGTTTCTGGTATTCGTCTGCGCGGCAGGCGTTTACGCGCAAACGGGCAGGGTTTTGACGGCGAACGACTACGCGCGCGCCGAAAAAATGCTCGCCTATAATACGGGATTATTAATCGACCGCGGCGCGGTGCGCCCGACCTTTCTGTCCGACGGCAGATTCTGGTACCGCGCGATGACGCCGACGGGCAGCGAGTACGTTCTTGTCAACCCGGCGGACGGTTCGCGCACGGTCGGCGAATCGCTCGCGAAGCTCAATCTTCCGCCCGCGCCGACCGCGCCCGGCGGCAGACGCAGCGCGGGCGCGATCGTCTCGCCCGACGGCACGAAAGCCGTTTTTATCAGGGACTGGAATCTCTGGCTGCGCGACACGGCGACCGGCAAGGAAACGCAGCTGACCGCCGACGGCGTCGAAAATTTCGGCTACGCGACCGACAACGCCGGCTGGACGCACTCGGACCGCGCGATCGTCCGCTGGTCGCCCGATTCGAAAAAAATCGCGACGTTCCAGCAAGATCAGCGCAACGTGCCGGACATGTATCTCGTGACGACGAACGTCGGCGCGCCGAAACTCGAAAAATGGAAATACCCGCTGCCGGGCGATCCGATCATCACGATCCACCGCGTCGTCATCGAAATCGAAACGCCGCGCGTCATTCGCCTGCAGATGCCGCCCGACCCGCGCCGTTCGTCGCTGTGCGACGACATTTCGTGCGACGGCAGTTTTACGGACGTCGAATGGACTGAGGATGCGACCAAACTCGCGTTCGTTTCGACCTCGCGCGATCATAAAGTCGCGAAATTGCGCGTCGCCGACGCCGCCACGGGCGAAGTGCGCGAGATTTACGAAGAAAAATCGCCGACGCAGTACGAATCCGGACAGGGCGGCGTCAACTGGCGCTACCTGCCCGCGACGAACGAGTTTATCTGGTATTCGGAAAAGGACGATTGGGGACACCTTTATCTTTTCGGCACCGACGGCAAACTGAAAAGGCAGATCACGAAAGGCAATTTCGTCGTCACGCGCGTCGTTAAAGTCGACGAACGCAGCCGCACGATCTATTTTGAAGCGAACGGGCGCGAAGCGGGACGCGATCCGTATTTCAGCCATCTTTACAGCGTCAATTTCGAGGGCGGAAACCTTAAACTCTTAACGCCCGAGGACGGCAATCACCAGGTCACGCTCTCGACGGACGAAAAATACTTCGTCGACAATTACTCGAAACCCGACATGCCGACCGTTTCCGTGCTGCGCGACATGACCGGAAAGCTGATCGCGAACCTCGAAAAAACCGACGTTTCGCGCCTCTCGGCCGGCGGCTGGAAAGCGCCGACGCCCGTGACGGTCAAATCGCGCGACGGCAAATGGGATTTGTACGGCTTGATGTTCACGCCGACGAATCTCGATCCGTCGAAAAAATACCCGGTCGTCAACTATATTTATCCCGGACCGCAGGGGGGCGGCGTCGGCAGCCGCGCGTTCGCGGCGTCGCGCTCCGATCATCAAGCCTTAGCGGAACTCGGCTTCATCGTCATCGTCATCGACGGCAGCTGCAACCCCGACCGCTCGAAATCGTTTCACGACGCCTGCTACGGCAACATGGCGGACAACACGCTCGAAGATCAGATCGCCGGCATCCGTCAATTGGCGACGAAATATTCGTACATCGACCTCGACCGCGTCGGCGTCTGGGGGCATTCCGGCGGCGGTTTCGCGACCGCGGCGGCGATGTTCCGCTTCCCCGATTTCTACAAGGTCGGCATCTCGGAATCGGGCAATCACGACAACCGCAATTACGAAGACGACTGGGGCGAACGCTACATCGGTTTATTATCGGGCAACAATTACGAACGACAGGCGAATCAGGTCTACGCGAAAAACCTCAAGGGCAAACTGCTGCTGATTCACGGCGGAATGGACGACAACGTGCCGCCTTACAACACTTATCTGGTGGTGGATGAATTAATCAAAGCGAACAAGGATTTCGATCTGATCATCCTGCCGAACGCGCGGCACGGCTACACGAACAACGCGATGACGCCGGGCGTGCCCGATCTCACGTCGGGTTATTACATCATGCGCCGCCGCTGGGACTATTTCGTCAAACATTTGATGGGCGCCGAACCGCCCCCAAATTACGAACTGAAACCGAAAACCGACCCGCGCACGACGCCGGCTCGATAAATTAAATTAGCCGCGAACAAACACGAAAGGACACGAAAAATCATTAAAATTCATTCTGTGAAGTGCACGTGTTTGTTCGCGGCTAAAAATTATTCTTCGAGCGGCAGGCGTTCTCGGATTAAAGCGATCAGCAGATGCGCGTTCGGCGTCGCGCCGTATGCGCCGGAAACGAGCGGTTTGCCGGCGCGGTCTTTGACCTCGATCATGCCTTCTTTTAATTCGAGCGCCGAAAAATTCGACCACGGAACGCCGCTGATGCCGTTTTTATCGATCGCCAGAGAATCGAACAGAACCGGCTCGCCGCGCTCGATCTTCGCCGTCATTTGCGGGTAAAGATGTTCGAACGTTTTCACTTTGATTTGCCGCCCGATGCGGTCGATGTTCGAAACCAGATTGCTTAATTGAAACGTCTCGCCGTTTTGCTTTTCGATCACGTAGCTGTAGCGGTCGTAAATGTACTGATTGTTCATGTACATTTTTTCGACCTTTTCCGTGACGACCGCGATTTCGCTCCAGAGCGCGGTCTGCTTTACGCCGCCCTTTTCGATCGTCAGGCCGTTTTCGAAAATTTCGACGCGCCCGCCGCGGTTTTTGATGTACGACCAGATCACGCTCGCCGCCGCGATTGTCATGCAGACGGCGGAGAAACCGAAAAGCACTTTGTTGAAGGTTATTCCCTCTTCGCCGAGAAACAGCCAGACCATAAACGGCGCGAGCGCCAGGCACGCCAGCCCGACGAGCAGATTCGTCGTCATCGCCGTCTTGTTTTCCTCGTGCGCGCTGACGAGATTTCCGAGAACGTTAATGTTTTCCATAAAAAAAGCGATTCAAGAAGAACGTAATTCCGTCTAATAATCGCCGGATTTTTACGAAAAACAGGTCAATTATTATCGTTTTTTTGATGAGCCGTGCGGCTCGTGGCGGTCGCCGTTTCGAGTTTCGCGAATATTTCATCGAAAACTTCGAGCGATTTTTCGATTGAGCTGAAGACGGATTCAACTAACTCTCTGCGTAGTTCGCCGTCTTCATAAAATGTCAGCAGGCTGAATTTATACCGGAATTTGTCTTTATTGTCCTCGCGCGTTTTGTGGCTCAATTCGATAGAGATTTTTGGCTTTTCATATTTCTCAATAAATTCGTCACCGGTAAACGCAATTAACCTTGACGTGACGTGATCGGGTAAAGCGTTGATAAATCGCGATTTTCAAGCAGCCGTGAAACTAATCGTTCCATCCATATAAAATCCTTTCCCGCTTCGAACGTTTGAACTAATTGATAATCGACTAAAACCTGATTCCGGCTTCCGTCCGACATGACTACTGTTTTTCCCCTAACTCTCTCGTTTCGGCTTCCGATTCGTCGAAGAGGACACTGACCGGCGTATGCGCGGGCGGCAGGTTTGCCTGCTGTTCGAGCATCGCTTTTTGCAGGCGCTCGACCGCCTGCTGCGCGAGGGCGAAATCCTGACGCTTGATCTTCAAGGTGAGCTTGCCGTCGTGGCTCGGCAGTTCGGCGAGCTTGGCGAAATTCTTCAGGCGAATCTCGATCTTCGCGCCGAGGCGGAAAAAGCCTTTGCGGAATTTGATGTCGAGAATCTCGTCCGTCGCGATGCGGCTTTCCTGCACGCCGCTTTTGATCATGCCGAGGAATTTCGATTCGAATTCGATCACGATGCCGGCGGGCGAAAACTTGCCCATGCCGTCGTACTGCGACAGCCCGCTTTCGGCTTTGAAGGGTACGCTGATAAAGTTTTGCATAGTGGTCGTAAATCAGTGGTCAGTAGTCGACGGTCGGTGGTCAGCAAAGACCGCAACTGACCGCCGCCCGCCGACCACTGATTTAGAAACTCCCCGACGGATTAAGGATTTCGAGTTTCTTGCGGCAGCGGTCGATGCCTTCCTTGTATTTGTCGAGCTTCGTGCTGTCTAAAGTAACGATCGCCGCGTCCTGGTAATATTTGATCGCCTGCTGCAGATTGCCGGTCATTTCGTACATGATGCCGTATTCGTTGGCGATCGTGTCTTTGGCGATGCCGGGAATCTGCGCGGTGCGGTCGAGGTGCGTTTTCAGTTCGTCGAAGCGTCCCTGGTTCGACAGGAAATAAGCGTAATTCAAGTAAGGCGCGGTGTAATACGGCGCGTACTGAATCGCGGCGCGGTAATATTCTTCGGCGCGCTGCATGTTTTTGTATTTCGTTTCGTAAACCCAGCCGAGGTGATTGTAGGCTTTGCCGAAACGCGGGTTGCGCTTCAAGATCTGCGAAAGCTTTTCGACCGCTTCCATGACCACGCCGTCGGTCAGGAGACGGTCGGCTTGCAGGAACATTTCTTCGCATTCCATCTCGGTGCGGTCGGGAACCAAATTATTGACCGGGTCCTGATTATTATTGAAATTACCTTGTCCGTTAAAATCCATAAATTTTACTCCTTAATAATTTTATAAATCTTTGGCTCGCGTTTCGGTTTCGTCGGTAAGATTTTCCTCGACCTCTTTAGCCTTGATGCTGACGAAATTAAAGACCGTCAGGGCGATGGCGACGAGCGATATTGCCAGTCCGTAATGCAGAACTTCGACGGCGTTTTCGGCATTCAATATCTTCTGCACGAATTTTACAGCCATTACCGGGATTATGACAAAGGTGAATTTCGCCTTCAGCTCGGTTAAATCTTTCACGAGCATCCATTCCGGCACGACGAGCTCGCCGATGAAAAGATCGTACATCGCGACGGCGAGGACGAGCAGCGCCGTCGCGATCAGAAAACAATCGAGCGCTTCGAACAAAATATACAGCGTCGGTTCGGTTTCCTTGGAATGCGTGAAAGCCGTGTGCAAAAGCTGCAGGGTTTTCACAACGCCGAGATAAATCGAAGCCATCGCGCCGAGAATCATCGCCAGCACGCTGACATACGACAGATACCTCGATTTTTCGATCAGCCATTTCATAATTTGTGAAAACAAATTTACCACAATCAGCGAAACTTTATAAAAACGACGAAACGGCAAACGGGAAGCGGAAAATCGTTTCGTTGCTTAATTTTCCGCTTCCCGTTTGCCGTTTTGTTTTTTTATCGTTTTATTCGCCGCCGACCGTCATTTCCGAAATCAGAAGCGTCGGCGAAGCCGTGCTGCCGAGCTTGAAGCTGAGATCGCTGCCGATCGCCTGCACGTTTTTCAGGACTTTAAGGACGTTGCCGGCGATCGTGATTTCCTGCACCGGATAAGTCAGTTCGCCGTTTTCGATCCAGTAACCGCTCGCGCCCTGCGAGAAATCGCCGGTCACGCTGTTGACTCCCGAGCCGAACATTTCCGTCAGATAAAGACCGTTTTTCACGGATTTGATGATGTCTTTCGGGTTGTCCTTGCCGTTTTTCAGGAAAAGATTCGTCGCCGACACGCCCGGACCGGATTGATAGCTGCGCCCGGCATTGCCCGTGACCTTCGCGCCCAAACGCCGCGCCGCGTAGGAATCGCAGACGTAGGTCTTCAAAACGCCGTTTTCGATGACCGTCACGGCGGACGATTTGACGCCTTCCGCGTCGAACGGACGCGAAGCGAGACCGTCGGCAAGCGTCGCATCGTCCAGGATCGTGATCGAAGGGGCGACGATTTCCTGCCCGACTTTGTCGACGAGATACGACGAACGGCGGTAAATGCTGCCGCCCGACGCCGCGCCGAAGATCATGCCGACGAAATCGCCCGCCACGCTCGGATCGAGCACGACCGGCACGGCTTGCGATTTGACTTTTTTGCCGCCGAGACGCCGCACGGTGCGCCGCGCCGCTTCTTCGCCGACCGCTTTCGGCGCGTCCAGTTTGTTGAAATAGCGGTTGAAAGTGTACCAGCCGTCGCGCTGTTTGACGCCGTTTTCCTCGGCCAGAAGTGAAACGGACATGCTCGCGACCGTCGATTGATACTGCCCGACGAAACCGTCGGAATTCGCCAGCGTGATCTGCCCGACCGAGTTCGACCAGCTCGCGCCGTTCGAATTCGTGATGCGTTTGTCGAACGCGCGCCCGGCGTCTTCCATTTCCTTGACCATCGCGATTTTCCTTTCGGGCGTCAGGTTCAAAATGCTGTTGTCGAACAGCATCAAATTGCCCTTGTATTCGCCCAAAAATTCTTTCGGCGCGAGCCCGTTGAATTTGTCGGCGTTCGAAACTTTCACGATTTCGAGCGTTTCTTTGACCAGGTCCTGTACGGTCTTGCCCTGGAAATCGGTCGTGAAGGTGAGCGCCATCGCGCCGTTTTTGAAAACTCTCATGCCCAAGCCTTTCGACGTCGACTGCTGGAGTTTTTCGATGTTGCCGAGCCGCACGGTCGTGTTGAAGCCGTTCGACGAAGTGATGTAAACGTCCGCCGCGTCGGCGCCCTGTTTTTTCAAAGCCGCCACGAGTTCGGAGGCTAAATTTCTGTAATCTGTCATAAATTTTTCAGAATTTAAGATTCAAGATTTAAGACTCAAAACTAGAAAACCAATTTTGAATTTTGAATTTCGAATTTTGAATTTTCCGCCTCCTTATTCAGCTTTGCCTTTGACCTTCGTGCCGCCGACGGTGATTTCCGAGACTTTAACGGTGGGCGTGCCCATGCCGACCGGCACCATCTGTCCCGCTTTGCCGCACGTCCAGCCGCCGTCGGTGAATTTCAGGTCGTTGCCGACCATCGCGACCTTCGTCATCACGTCCGGACCGTTGCCCACCAAAGTCGCGCCTTTGACCGGCGCGGTGATCTTGCCGTCCTCGATCAGGTAAGCTTCCGAACAGCTGAACGTGAAATCGCCCTTCGTGATGTCGACGTTGCCGCCCGTAAAGCCCTTCGCGTAAATTCCCTTTTTGACGGATTTCAGGATTTCGTCCTCCGAATATTTGCCGTTTTTGAGGTAGGTGTTCGTCATGCGCGGCATCGGCGGGTAATTGTAAGCCTGACGGCGACCGTTGCCGGAAGATTTGACGCCGAGTTTTTTCGCGCTGATGCGGTCGTTCATGTAGCCGCGCAGGATGCCGTTCTCGATTAATACCGTGCTCTGCGGCGCGTTGCCTTCGTCGTCGACGTTGATCGTGCCGCGCATGTTTTCAAATAAACCTTCGTCGATTACGGTGCATTGCTCGCTGGCGACTTTCTCGCCGACGCGTCCCGAATAATTCGATAATTTTTTATAGTTGAAATCGGCTTCGAGCCCGTGCCCGACGGCTTCGTGCAGCAAAACGGCGCTTTCCGAATTGCCGAGCACGACCGTCTGTAAGCCCGCTTCGATCTCGACCGCCGAGAGATTCAGGACGGCGAGCCGCGCGGCGTCCTTCGCGATGTCCGCCGGTTTGCGCTTCGTGTTGAAATATTCGAGCCCGATGCGCCCGCCGCCGCCGGTGTAGCCGGTTTCGCGCCGCCCGTTTTCTTCGGCGATGCAGACGGTCTGGAACATGAAAAGCGGCTGCGAGTCTTCCCAGTAAACGCCGTCCGAGTTCGCGTACGCGACGTGTTTGACTTCGTCGTTGAAGCCGACGTTGACGCGCACGATGCGGTTGTCGTATTTTTTCGCGGCTTCGTTGGCTTCCTTGATGAATTCGAGCTTTTTGTTCAGATCGGCGCCGGTCGCGAGCTCGCTGATCTTGTAGAGGTTTTTCGGCGCGAGCGGCGTGACCGGCATGATGCGCGCTTTGGTCGTGTTGTCGGCGGCGATCGCGGCGGCCGCGTTCGCCGCTTCGAGCATCTTGTCGAGCGTCAATTCTTCGGAAAAGGCGAAGCCGATCTGGTCGCCCTTGACGGCGCGAATGCCGACGCCCTGCACGATGCCGCGGCGGGCGGATTTGACGATGTCTTCTTCAAACGAAAGGTTCGACGTGATCCGGTACTCGAAGAAAACGTCGGCAAATTCCGCGCCCTTGCCGAGCGCCGCGCTTAATACTTTTTTGATTTGCTCCTGCGAAACTTGAAAATAAGCGTCGAGCAGTGGATTTTTGATCATAGCAGATTCACCTGCTACTACTTTACTAAGCCAAAGGTCGCTTGTCGCTACGGCGCCGAGCGCAAAAGCCCCTTTTACAATAAAATCTCGCCTTTTCATCTAGATTTCTCCTTTTTTAGATTGTTTTTTGTTTCGATTCGGAAACGACTCGCAATGTGTCTGCCAACAGTTACGCAGTAAACTCGGTTCGGGTTTCCATAGATTTTCGAAAATTATCGAACTTGCTTGGAAAACACCATAAATCGGGATTTTATGACAATTTTTTTGAACGCCCAATTGTAATGTCAAACCAGAAATTTGTAAACCTTAGCCTCTATCTTTAGGTCGTCAAACAGCGGGAAATAGATCAGTCAAGAACAAGGTTCGCGAATCTATTTAATTTTTCCCTTCGTAAAATATTTGATTACCCCGTACAGACTGATCAAAACCCACAAAACTTCGACGACGAAGGCGGAAAAATTAAAACTGTAAAGCAGCGAAAAGGCGATCAGTCCCGCGCCGAGCCCGTTGAGAGCGGAATAAAGCAGGCTTTCGCTTCGGACGCGTTCGGTCTGCAGCAAAATATAAGTGAGAATGACGATTCCGACGCCGATCGAACCGACGATGTCGTACCACGCGAACGGCATAAATTACTTCAGCGAAAATTTCGCGACCGAGCCGTTCGCGCCGACCGCCCAGATCGCCGCTTTGCCTTTCGCCGCGACGGCGTTGTAATTTTCGCGATCGAGATTGATCCACGTTTTGCCGCCGTCCGTCGATAAATCCGAGCCGCTCGCGCCGACGGCGATAATCGTCTTTTTATCGATGTAGGCGACGCCCGAACGATAACCGTTCAAGCCTTTCGAAAGCGTCCACGTTTTGCCGCCGTCGATCGTAAAGGCGAGATTGTTTGTAATTTCGTCCGGTTTCTCGTAATTGCCGCCGACGATCACGCCGTTTTTTGCGTCGCGCATCGCGATCGAAAAAATCCCGCTGCCGGGCGTCCCATTGACGATCGGCGTAGCGGAAACGGTCCAGGTTTCGCCGCGGCTTTCCGAGCGAAAAACTCTTGCATCCGCGCCGCCCGAAACGAGAAAGACATTCTGTTTGCCGTGCGTTAACAAACAGGTTCCGCTCGCCGCGAACGCCGCTTCGCCCGTTTTCGCGTTCGCCATTTTCTCGTTGCCGGAAATCGTCCACGTTTCGCCGTCCGTCGTTTTGAGCAAAACATACTTGCCGTCGACCGGGTCGGACATCGCCATGCCGTTCGTTTTGTCCCAGAACGCGAGCGCGTCGAAAAACGCTTTCGGATTCGTGTTCTTAAATTGCAGCTTCCACGTTTTGCCGCCGTCAATCGTTTTGTAAATGCGCGAATTTTCGCCTTCGCCGATGCTCAAAATATAAGCCGTGTTTGCGTCGAACGCTTCGACGTCGCGAAAATCGAGCTTTTCGGCGTCCGGAACTTTGATCACCGACCAGTTTTGCCCGCCGTCCATAGTGCGCAGAACCGTTCCGCCCGTCCCGCTCGCCCAGACGACGTTTCGGTCAACGACCGCGAGACCGCGCAGGCTCGCTTTCGTGTCGATGTTTTGTTTCTGCCAAGTTTGCCCGTGCGAAATCGTGAACAGCATGAAAAATAAAAAGACCGCCTGCAAGATTTTCATAACCAGCAGTTTAATCCAACTTTACTGAGGGTCAAAATTTGAATTTACCTCTCAAGAAAAGTAAAATTCAGCGAGACGTTAACATATCTTTCAAAAGGATTTATAAAAATGAGTTTCTTTCCGATCCCGAGCATGCTGCTGCGGCAGCTCTACACGAACAACAGTTTGAAAAACACGCCCGGCGGCGTGCAGTTCGCGCTCAAAAACCGTCTCAGCGACGGCGAATTTACGGAACTGACGAGCATTGCGATCGACGACCGCGAAGTGCCGCACGATAAAATCTCGGTCGATCTCGGCGACGGCAATTTCGTCACGGTGGAAGCCGTGCGCGACGTCGCGTTTCCGCTGCGAAAAACCCTCGGCGTGCGCTGCGCGATCGGCAATCTCGAAACCGGAAAGCATAAAATCCGGATCGCCTTCAGAGCGAAACCGTTCGGCGCGCTCAAATTCGACGTCGAAGATTCGATCGCCGAAACCGAATCGCTCGACGTGCGCATTCCGCGCGACGCGGCGGACGATTATTCGGAAAACGCCATCAAAGCGCGCCAGGAATTCGTCGAAAAATATTCGGGCGCGCGCCTCGAACACCTCAAACATTATTCGTTCGACCCGCACACGACCGCCGGCAACTGCGAGAATTTCACGGGCGTCGCGCAGATTCCGATCGGTTTCGCCGGCCCGCTCAAAGTCAACGGCGAATACGCGAACGGCGATTTTCTGATTCCGCTCGCGACGACCGAAGGCACCTTGATCGCGTCGTACAATCGCGGCATCAAAGTTTTGAATCTTTCGGGCGGCGTCAAATCGACGGTCGTTTCGGACGCGATGCAGCGCGCGCCGGTTTTCGTGTTCGACGACGCGCGCGAAGGTCGCCGGTTCGTCGGCTGGATTCTGAACAATATCGAAAAGATCAAAGAAGAAGCCGAGGCGACTTCGAGCGTGGCGAAATTAAAATATATCGATCCGTATACGGCCAATAAGTTCGTTTATTTGAGGTTCAACTACACGACCGGCGACGCGGCGGGGCAAAATATGGTCGGACGCGCGACGTTTGCGGCCTGCAGCTGGATCATCGACGCTTACGAAAAAGACAAGATCAAACATTTCTATCTCGAATCGAATTTCGCGACCGACAAAAAGGCGTCGCAGGTCAACATCATGCGCACGCGCGGCAAACGCGTCACCGCCGAATGCACGATCCCGCGCAACGTGCTCGTCGAGCATATGCGCGTCGAGCCGGAATCGCTCGTTTATCATTCGGGCGTCGCGAACGTCGGCTCGTTTCTGTCGGGCGCGAACAACAACGGCGCGCATTCGGCGAACGGCATCACGGCGATGTTCATCGCGACCGGGCAGGACGTCGCGAACGTTTCGGAATCCTCGGCCGGCGTCGTTTACTCGGAACTGACGCCGGAAAAAGATTTGTACATCTCGATCACGATTCCCTCCCTGATCGTCGCCACGTACGGCGGCGGCACGGGACTCGCGACGCAGAACGAATGCCTGCAGGTGTTGGGCTGTGCGGGTCGCGGCACGGTCAACAAATTCGCCGAAATCGTCGCCGGCGTCGTGCTCGCCGGCGAAATCTCGCTCGCCTCGGCTATTTCATCGAGCGATTGGGTTTCGAGCCACGAAAAATACGGACGGAACAGATAGTTTCAGTTATTAAATCAGCCGCGAACAAACACGAAACTTCACGAATTTTAGAACATTTTTCGTGAAGTTTCGTGTTTGTTCGCGGCTAAATTCTCACGGTTTGCCGGATTCCTGTTTCTTGACGATTTTGCCGCCCTTCATGACGAAAAAGACCTTTTCCAGTTCGGTGATGTCCTTCAAAGGATCGTTCGGAACGGCGATGATGTCGGCGTATTTTCCCTTTTCGAGCGAGCCGACGGGAGCGCGCTCGCCGGCGAGCAGTTCGGCGTTATTGACGGTCGCCGCGCGGAGGATTTCGAGCGGCGACAGCCCCGCCGCCGAATAAGCGCGAAACATCATCAAACTCGCTTCGCCGCGCGTTTTTCCTTTCACCTGGTAATACTCGTCGGAACCGGCGGCGATCGGCACGCCGAATTTGACGGCGCGCGCGAGGCGTTCGCCGCTGCTCTTTACAAACGCGTTCGTGCCGGCGGTAATCTGACTGCGCTGCTCCGCCGGCGTGTCCGAGTTTAACCCGTAAAGCGACAGGTAAAAATCCGGCGGGAAGTCGGTCGGCACGAGAAAAACTCTCTTTTCCGCCATCATTTTCAAAACGTCGTCGGGTATCGTGTAGGCGTGCTCGATCGAATCGACGCCGGCTTCGACCGCGATGCGCGTCGCCGCGTCGCCGATCGCGTGCGCCGCGACTTTTTTTCCGGCGCGGTGCGCCTCTTCGACGATCGCCTTCATTTCTTCGAGCGAAAGCACGCGCGCGCCGGCGTTGACGATGACCTTGATGCAGTCCGCGCCGTCGTAAAGCGCCTGCCGGACGGCGCGGCGCGCTTCGTCGACGCTGCCGACGACGACGTATTCCTGCTCGATCAGTTTCTGCGCTTCGGCGCTCAGCCCGCCGAATTGACCGCCGGCTGCCGACAATGCGCGCGTCGAAGCGAAAATTCGCGGCCCCGTCACCCAGCCGGCGCGAATCGCGTCGCGCAGCGCGACGTCGCCGCCCGCGCCGGAGTTTCCGAGATCGCGCACGGTCGTAAAACCGGCTTCGAGCATTTCGCGACCCATCGCCACGCCGAGCAAAGCGCGCCGGGTCGTGCCGAGCTGCGCGACGGTCAAAATCATGTTCGGATCGTCGCCGCCGAATTTTGAATCGTAATTCTGCAGCAGATGCGTGTGCGCGTCGATCAAGCCCGGCAGCAGCGTCGCGTTTCCGAGGTCGATTATTTCCGCGTCTTTCGGGATCGGAAGATTCGCGCCGACTTCCGCGATCCATTCGCCGCTGATCAAAACGACGGGATTGGCGATCGTATTTCCGCTCCTGACGTCGAGCAGGCGCGCCGCGCGGACGGCGATCCGTTTCGGCGTCTGCGCGAAAATCTGAAAACCGTGAAATGCCAAAACCAGCAAGAAGACAAAGGTATATCTAGGCGTATAATTTTTTCCGTAAATCTTCATATTTGAACTTTTATCGAAATTGCCCGAAATGAATTCAGACCTTTCTCTTACGTTCGACCGATGAAATTTGTTACATGAAAAAGCATGCTTAAGTACAATGCGCGCTTGATTTAGCGCCATTGCTTATTTGCGGGAAACAATTTCTCTCCCGCAAATAAGCAATGGCGCTAAATTTTTGTGCCGTAATTGAAACGCTTTAAGAGCGAAAATTTATTTCTGCTCCTCGTCGTCTTTCTTTTTGCCGAGAAAAACCTCACGCATGACTTCCGCGCCGGGAATGAGCTTTTCCCACATCTGCGGCGCGGCGCTCGCCATCTCCAGCATCGTGCGGAAACGATTGTCGAATTCCTCTTTGGTTTTGAGATAAGCGTTGAAGCTCGCCGCGAGATGATTTTTGAAAAAATCCTGGACGGATTCTTCGCGCGAGCGCAGGATTTGAAAAAGAAACTCGGTCGGCAAAATGGTTTTTTTGTTTTTTTCTTCTTCGAGGATGACCTGAATCAGAACCGCTTTCGTGACGTCCTCTTTCGTCGCCGAATCGACGACCTTGATGTCGTGCCCGTCGCGCACCAATTTGGCCAAATCACCCGTGGTGACGTAAGTTTTCGCGGCGGTGTTGTAAAGCCGGCGATTGCCGTGGCGCTTGATGACGATCTGATCGGGCGCGCTTTCGTCGTCCGCTTTTTTCTTTCTCGGCATAATGCGGCGATTTTATCACGGATGCGACGCGAAGTTCTATAATTTTCCTTAAGTGTTGAAATGATGCGACTAATTCAACTTCGCAAATGCAAACATAAAAACCGCCGAAAACCAGCATATTTCGTTTATATCTAATTTTTGCGAACGGCTTATTTGTTGTAAATCTTATACTTCACAGTTTATGTAAATTATTATTTCGCATTTGCGAGATTTTTACTTGACAAGCCTTCCCTGGCGATTTATCATTCAAACTGTCAGCAACGGAAGCGCTGGTGAAAAGACAAAGATTTTACAACGGAATTGAGACAGGAGATTTAAGAAGATGACAAAGAAAGCGATCAGCAACGAAGCGATTGACACGGCGGTTGAATTGACGCAGAAAACGGCGAGCCTGACCTTAAAGAGCGCGGTGCAGGCCGCGGAAGTGACCGAAGGCTACGTGCAGGGCATGTATAAAGCCGGCTACGACGCGAACGTCGACGCGCTCAAAGTCGCGAAAGGCTACTGGGACGCGACCTCGCAGATTCGCCAGGACTGGCTGAGACTTTTCGCGTCGACCGGCGAATCGTTCATCAACTCGGCGGCGAAAATGGAATTGCCGCTGCAGAAGGAAGTTATGGACTTCGGCAAAAACGTCCTCGCGAACGTCGAAAAAACGGTCGAAAACATGACCGCGCAGGCGAAATCCGCGGCGAACGGCAAATAGTTTTTACAGGCAATGTTTTTCCCTCCTCAAAGCTGGTCTGCGGTTGTTTTCAATCGCAGACTTTTTTATATTAGCGATTGAATCAATGGTGATTGAAACTAAATCTGTTCATCGAGTCATTTATTCGTGTTTATAACGGGAATGAATAAATGACTCGATGAACAGGTGAGCGAATGGGTAAATCTGAGGAAATTCCGATGGCAGAAAAGAAAAAAACGACGAAACCGACTCCGAAAAACCAAACTAAAGCAGCCGCGGCGGGCGAAGCCGAACCGCGCGCCGAAGCGAAACCGAAAACCGCGCCGAAGCCTGCGCCGAAACCGAGATCCGCGCCGCGCCCGAAATCCGCGCCGAAACCGGATTCCGCGCCGCGCTCCGAAGAAACCGCCGGAAACGCTTCGGCGCCGAAAACGTCGACCGCCTCCGCGAACGCCGTGCCGACCGACTGGGCGAAAATGATCGTCAATCAATTGATCGAAGCGCAGCGCATGTGGCTGGAGATGACGACGCAGCAGACGGCGCTCGTCTTTAAAACCGTTTCCGAAGTGATGGGCATGTCGCAGAACGCGCCGACCGACGCGCTCGGAAAATGGGCGAAACAGGGCGTCGAAAGCTTTATCGAAGCGCAGAAGCACTGGTCGGAAATCGCGATGCAGCAGAGCGAGCAGCTGATGCAGACCGTCCAATCGGGCGCGAATTTCGGCGGCGCCGGCGACGCGCTCGGGCAGGCGCAGGCGGGCGCCGGAAAAGGCTTGGAAATGCTCGTCAACATGCGCACGGCGTGGCTCGATTTCGCCGCCGAGCAGAACGCGCAGATGGTTAAAGCGCTGAAGCAAAACTTAAAGCTCGACGATTCGTCGCCGGTCGCGGCGCTCGCCGATTTCGCGCAGCAGACGATGACGAGCTACGTCGAAATCCAAAAACGCTGGCTCGACCTGGCGACGCAGATGCCGCTTTTCGGCGGCGCGCCGAAAGAAAAGAAATAAATTAATAGGGATCGACAAGATTTACAGGATAAAACACATTGACTTAAATATCCTGCCCCATCCTGTCGATCCCTGTTAATTTTTGATTTAACTGTGTTAATTTATAAACGAAATGGCGAAACAGGCTACCAAGAAACGCAACTTTCCCTGGACAACTAAAATCGACGGAACGCAGATCAAACTGCGCCTGATGACGGCGGACGATAAAGACGCGGTGCTCGCGTTCGCGCGTTCCCTGCCGGAAGACGATCTGCTTTTTCTCTCGTTCGACATCACGCAGGAATCGTTCGTCGAACACTGGATCCGGCTGACGGAAGCCGAAACGTGGTTTACGATTCTCGTCGAGGCGAACGACCGGCTTGTCGGTCACGGCAGTCTGATCCGCACCGAACAAATCTGGTCGCGGCACTTGGGCGAAATCATCCTGCTGCTCGCGCCGGAGGTGCGCGGCAAGGGCCTGGGAAATATCCTGGCGGGCGAGATTTTCGGGAAAGCCGAGGAACTACGGCTGCAAAAGGTCGTCGCGCGCATGGCGGCGGAACAAAGAGGCGCGATTCAGGTTTTCGAAAAACTCGGCTTCAACGCCGAAGCGCTGCTCGCCGATTACGTCATCGACCGCCAGAACCGGACGCACGATCTGATCGCGATGTCGTACGACATCACCGGCTTTAACGAAGAATGAGACGATTTTGGATTTCGGATTTTAGATTCCGGATTGAAAATCTGTAATTTGAAATTTGAAATCTCAAATCTCGAATGGATATGAAACAAGAACTAAATCGCCGTCTTTCCTCGCTCGATTCGGCATTTCTTTACCTCGAAAGAAAGGAATGCCCGATGCATATCGGGTCGACGAGCATTTTCGAAGGCAGGATCACGCGCCGCGATTTGGTCAAACATATCGAAGACCGCATTCATCTGTTGCCGCGCTACGTGCAGAAAGTCGTGCCCGACCCGTTTAATCTCGCGCACCCGACGTGGGAAAACGACCCGGATTTCGACATCAAGAATCATATTTTCAAAGTCAAACAGAAAAAGGCTTTGAGCGATGAGGATTTGCGAAAGCTCGCCGGCGAAGTGATGACCGGCGTGATGGATCGCGCGAAACCGCTCTGGGAGCTTCACGTCGTCGAAAACATGGAAGGCGATCGTTCGGCGATGATCGCGAAGGTTCATCACTGCATGGTCGACGGCATTTCCGGCGTCGATCTGATTAAGATCATCTTCGACATCACGCCGACCGCCGCGCCGCCGCCGAAGCCCGAAATAATCAAGGAGGAAAATCCGCCGAAAGACACGGCGCAGATGCTTTTCGATTCGGTTTTCGGCGCGATGAAGGAAACTTCCGCGCGGCTCATGGAAATGCAGGGCGGGCTGCTTTACATGGCGTCGAGCCTCGCGAATCCGCAGAATTTCGAAGCGGTCGGGCATTTGACGGAAGTTCTGCCCGCGGTTTCGACGCCGCCGCCGATGCTGCCGTTCAACGGTCCGTGTTCGGGCGAGCGGCGGCTCGCGTGGAGCGAGTTTCCGTTTGCGGAAGCGCGCACGGTCAGAAACGTGCTGGGCGGCACGGTCAACGACGTCGTGCTCACGGTTTTGAGCGAAGCGGTCGCGCGCTACGTTCGCCTTCACGATCAACCGACGAATGAAAAAATCGTGCGTTTTATGGTGCCGGTGAGCCTCCGGCAAAAAGAACAGCGCGGCGCTTTGGGCAACCTCATTTCGATTCTGCCGATCGAAATCCCGCTCGATTTCAAGGACTTGCCGGCGCGGTTCAGCTACGTTCATCAAAGAACGGATCTGATGAAAACCGCGCGGCTCGCCGAAGGCTTATTAACGCTCGGCGCGCTTTACACGATGATGCCCGCGCCGATGCAGTCGCTCGTCGGCGCGCTCGCCGACCTGCCGTTCGCGCCGTTCAACCTGATCGCGACGAACGTACCGGGACCGCAAGTGCCGATTTATCTCGCCGGCAGACGGATGCTCGTTCAATACCCGTACGTGCCGATCGGCTATCAGGTCGGTCTGGGCTGCGCGATCTTAAGTTATAATCAAACCCTCTTCTTCGGACTTTCATCTGATGCTCAGGCGATGAACGACGTCGAAAGATTCAAGGAGATTCTCGACCGGGTTTTCGCCGATTTGATGGCGACGGTCGCGAAGATGGAAGCGCAGACGGCCACGGCTTGAAACGGTGCGCGGTGATCGGTGGTCGGCAGTCAGATTTTTTCTGATTTAACCGACCACCGACCGCCGATCACTGACCACTGAAAAAATGGATATTCTTAACAACGAACTAGAGGTCATCACCGGATTTGACAAGGAAATGCGCGAATCCGCGTTGCCGATCTGGTTCGAATCGCTGGTCGGCGTCGATTGGGCGCTGCTGCATATTTCGCCGGTCTACTTCGGTTTCGGCGTTCCGAAAGGCGACGGCGCGGCGGCGATCGTCGTGCCCGGGTTTCTGGGTTCGGATCTGTATCTCTACGAGCTTTATATGTGGCTCGCGCGCGTCGGCTACGCGCCGTATCTCTCGGGCATCGGCTGGAACGCCGACTGTCTCGATACTCTAAACAACAAATTAATGGCGACCATCCGGCGCGCGCGCGCGGAAACCGGCAAAAAGGTTCATCTCATCGGGCACAGTTTGGGCGGCGTGCTTTCGCGTTCGGCGGCGACGCAGCATCCCGATCTGGTCGAATCGGTCATCACGCTCGGCTCGCCGTTTCGCGGCGTCCGCTCGCACCCGAAGGTCATCGAAATGTCCGAGAAGATTCGTCGCCGCATTTTTTCGAAAGCCGACAAGACGGAATTTCCGCACTGCTACACCGGGCGCTGCGACTGCGCGACCGTCAGATCGCTGCACGAATTTCTGCCCGCCGAGGTGAGACAAACCGCGATTTACACGAAATCCGACGGCATCGTCGATTGGAAAAACTGCCGCTCGCGCTTTGAGTCGAACAACTTCGAAGTGACCGGCACGCACATCGGACTGGTTTACAATTTTCAGGTTTACAAGCTGATCGCCGAAAGGTTGAAAAATCAAAATTAGCCACGAACGAACACGAAATGCGCACGAAATAAATTCGAATTGATTTTCGTGTTCGTGGCTGATTTTACAAACGCGCGACGACTTTTCCCTTGATATAATCCCGCGTCACCGCGCCGAAATGCCGGCTGTCCTCGCTGTCGTCCAGATTATCGCCGATTAGAAAATAATGCCCGCGTTCGTTGATGCGCGCGACGCGTTTGGCGATTTCATGATCCTGTTCGAGCGGATGCCTGGCGATCACGATGTCGCCGACCGCGATCGCGGCTTCCCGGTCGACCAGCACGACTTCGCCGTCTTTGAGGGTCGGGTTCATCGACTTTCCTTCGCAGATGTACTTATGCCGGTGACCGAGAAAAACCAGCGCCTTTTCATAAAGACTCGCTTCCGGTAAATCTTTCATTGAATTTTAGGATTGAAGAATATAATTTTTCCAACATCTTAACATTTCGGGTTAACTCGAGTCGCGCAAACTTGACAAGCCGCGGAAAATCTCTGATTTTGAAGTAGTAAATTCTATGAGCATTTCCGGCTTCGACTTCGACAAATCTTTTAATCAGCCGCCGATTCTCGAAAATTACAATCTCTTCACGTCCGACGAAGCTTTAAAGACGGCGGTCGAAGCGAACGGCGGCGCGTGGAACAACGAACGCGCCGCGCAGTTCGGCGCGCGTTTGGGCAGCGCGGAAACGCTCGAACTCGGGAATCTCGCCAACCGGTTCGCGCCAACCTTAAAAACGCACGACCGTTTCGGAAACAGACTGGACTCGGTCGAATTTCATCCCGCCTATCACGAGCTGATGCGGCTCTCGATCGAAAACGAAACGCACTCTTTCGCGTGGACGAGCGCGAACGAGGGAAAATACGTCGCGCGCTGCGTTCTGGCGTTTCTCAAACAGCAGGCGGACGAAGGCACGAGCTGTCCGGTGACGATGACCTTCGCGGTCGTGCCGAGTCTAAAAATCGAATCTGAAATCGCCGGCGAATGGCTGCCGAAAGTCTTATCGAACGAGTACGACGCGCGTTTTCTGCCCGCTTCGGAAAAGCGCGGCGCGACGTTCGGCATGGCGATGACCGAACCGCAGGGCGGCTCGGACGTGCGCGCCAATCTCACGTTCGCTGAAAAATTGAATGATGCGGGCGAATATAAAATCACCGGCAGAAAATGGTTCTGCTCGGCGCCGATGTCCGACGCGTTTCTCGTTCTCGCGCAAGCGGAAAAGGGCCTGTCGTGTTTTCTGATGCCGCGCTTTACGCCTTCGGGCGCGAAAAACGCGCTCTTTTTTCAGCGGCTGAAGGACAAGCTCGGCAATCGTTCGAACGCTTCGTCGGAAGTCGAGTTTCGCGGCGCTTACGGCGTCATCATCGGCGAGGAAGGACGCGGCGTCGCGAATATTATGGAGATGGTGCGCCACACCCGGCTCGACTGCGCGGTCGGCTCCGCCGCGACGCTGAGGCGGGCGGTCGCCGAAAGCGTCCATCACTCGGCGCACCGGAAAGCGTTCGGCAAGTTGCTGATCGAGCAGCCGTTGATGAAAAATCTGCTGGCCGATCTCGCGCTCGAATCCGAAGCGGCGACGGCGCTCTCGTTCCGACTGGCGCGCGGGTTCGACGAATCGGAAACGAACGAGCAGGCGAGGCTTTTCACGCGCGCGGCGGTCGCGATCGGCAAATTCTGGAACTGCAAACGCGCGGTCTTCGCGGTCGGCGAAGCGCTCGAAGTGCTCGGCGGCAACGGCTATGTCGAAGATTCGGTGCTGCCGCGCCTCTACCGCGACGTTCCGGTCAATTCGATCTGGGAAGGTTCGGGCAACGTCCAGTGTCTCGACGTGCTGCGCGCGATGCGGAAAGAACCCGGCAGCCTCGAAGCGGTTTTCGGCGAATTGGCGGCCGCGGCGGGCGGGCATGAAGTTTTCGACAAATTTCTGGTAAATTTGAAAGACGAGTTCGCCGAGCCGGAAGATTTGGAATTTCGCGCCCGCGCCGTGGTCGAAAAATTAGCGCTCGCGCTGCAGGCGAAAGTTTTGCTCGAAATCGCGCCCGCGTACGTCGCCGAAGCTTTTTGCCGCGCGCGGCTTTCGGAAAATCGAAGTCTGAATTTCGGCACCTTGCCCGCCGGACTCGCAATCGATAAAATCATCGAACGCGCGAAACCGATGTGAAATGCAAACACGACCACGGCGGCGGGAGCGAAATTTATCAATTATCAATCACCGGTTATCAATCAATTTTTGTCGGCGAACCGTTTCGACTCTTTAATTTTAGAGGTAATCGATGATTGGTAATTAATGATCGGTTTATTCGACGCGATGGCTGATCGGCTTTTTTACTATTGATTCACAATTTTTAGTATTTTATTTTCCTTTTTACAAAACTATGTTAAATCTTGCCGTTTTACTCGAAGACAGCGCACGCAGCGTGCCGGAGCGGCTCGCGGTCGTCTGCGGCGACGCGCGGTTTACTTACGCGGAAATCAACGCGCGGGCGAATCAGGTCGCGAACGGCTTGAAAAAGCTCGGCGTCGGCGTCGGCGACAAAGTGGCCCTGTCGTGCGCGAATCTGCCGTTTTTTCCGATCATTTATTACGGCATCCTGAAGGCGGGCGCGACGGTCGTGCCGCTCAACATCTTGTTTAAAGGGCGCGAGGTGGCGTATCATCTCGCCGATTCCGACGCGCGCGTTTATTTCTGCTTCGAGGGCACGAAGGATCTGCCGATCGGCGAGGAAGGCTACAAGGGCTTCGCGGCGACCGAGACGTGCGAAAAATTTATTTATTTGACGCTCGACCCGAAAGCGGAATCGCCTTACGAAAACACCGAGACTTTCGCCGGGTTCGTCGCGGGCGAGTCGACCGAGTTCGAATCCGCCGTCACGAACGAAACCGACACCGCCGTCATCCTCTACACATCGGGCACGACCGGGCAGCCGAAAGGCGCGGAACTGACTCACTTAAACGTCGTCATGAACGCCCGCCTTTCCGACACGATGTATCCGCGAAGAGACGCCGACGTGCATCTTTTGACCTTGCCGCTGTTTCACTCGTTCGGGCAGGTCGTGCAGATGAACGCCGGTTTTTACAACCGCGCGACGCTCGTGCTCCTGCCGCGTTTTACGCCGGAGGATGCGCTCCGCCTGATGGAAAAATACGACGTCACGATTTTCGCGGGCGTGCCGACGATGTACTGGGCGCTGCTTAACTATGCCGACACCGACCGGTTCGATTTGGAAAAAATTTCGCGCAACCTGCGGCTCTGCAAATCGGGCGGCGCCAGCTTGCCGGTCGAGGTTTTAAAGGGTTTCGAGGAAAAATTCAAGACGAAGATCACCGAGGGTTACGGTTTGTCGGAAACGTCGCCCGTCGCCTGTTTCAATAAGTACGGCGAGACCAAGCCCGGCTCGATCGGTTTCCCGGTGTGGGGCGTCGAAGTGCGCATCGTCGACGAAAACGGCGCGGACGTGCCCGACGGCCAGCTCGGCGAAATCGCGATTCGCGGGCATTGCGTGATGAAGGGGTACTACAAGCGTCCCGAAGCGACGTCAGCGACGATCCGTAACGGCTGGCTGCATTCGGGCGACATCGGGCGGCGCGACCGCGAAGGTTATTTATACATCTCCGACCGCGTCAAGGACATGATCCTGCGCGGCGGCTTCAACGTCTACCCGCGCGAGATCGAAGAATTCCTGATGACGCACGAAGCGGTCTCGCTCTGCGCCGTGATCGGCGTGCCGTCGGAAGAACTCGGCGAAGAGATCAAGGCGGTCGTCGTCGTCAAAGACGGCAAAAACGTTTCCGAAAACGAGCTCATCGAATTCTGCAAGGCGAACATGGCGAGCTACAAATACCCGCGTTTTGTGGAGTTTAGAGATTCGCTGCCGATGACCGCGACCGGCAAGATTTTGAAGCGCGAACTGCGGTGACTTTAGAAAAGAAAAGGTCGTCTTTTCATATTTATATTCATTGATTGCCGAAATCTGCGTAGTTTTAAAGTCTTAATTTATGAGCCGCAATTCTCGTTTTTCGGAACATTCGGCTTTTCGCTGCCGATGTAGCCGTCCACGATCGGACTCTCGACTTTCAAGCCGTTTTCGTCAACCGCCAAACAATACCGCAGGGGTTCGTTTATTTTATTTTTATAATAGAAATTAGCGCCGTTGCCTTTTATTTGCCGCCCGTCGGCAAATTCGCCGCTGCCCCAAATCCAGCCGTGCGAGTCCTGATGCGGCACCTGCACCCTTGTCTTTGATTTGGCAGCCAGCTCGAACACAAAAAGAAGATCGTCGGCTGTAATTTTAAGATATTTAACGGTCTTGTCTGTGTTATTTGAAATTACCAGAAAATCGAGACTTCTTTCCGCATCCGCGGCGTTGCGACTGAAACGTAAAACAGATTCGCTCGCCCAGCGGTGATCCGGGTACATGGCGGCAAAGTCCGAGTCAAACCAGTCATAATCATCAACATGCGCATCCGAGATAAAAAGTTGTCCGTTTTTGAAAAGATTGAGCCGCGTTTCGTGTTCGATTCCGGGAAGGCTCGGCGCATTTTTATTACCGGTCAGTTCAACCGTGTAAGTTTTATTCGGCGATGAAGTAGTCAGAAAAGCCTCCGACCGGGTAAACGGAATACAGGCTGCGGCTGCCGAAACGAGAGCGGTGAAAATAATGCCTAAAATGATTTGTTTCATAAAACGAGTTGTTGATGCGATAGAGGGTATTTAGCTGAGGCCATTAACGACCGGTCTGATTTTTATCCGTTATCGTATTTTGCCGGGGCAGTAACAATAAACTTTTTTTAGACACAACTCGACTATTCGGCGACGCCGGAAATCATGTCCGGCGTCGGCGGCAAAAGCCCCAATTGCTGAAAAAAACCGAGCGCTTCGACCAGCACCCAATCGGCGACGATTTTTTCGTTTTGAATCCGGTGCGTGACCGTCATCTTGATGTTCACGCTTTTGCCGGTCGCGGCGAGGCCGTGCCAGTCGCCGGAATGCGTGCCGTGCATCGTCGCGAAAGTTACGACTTCGTCGCCCTCGCCGAGCATCTGCTCGATCGTAAACCGCAAATCGGGAAAACCTTTGAGCCATTCGCCGACGTGCGCTTTGACGGCATCCGCATCGCGCGGCGCGGCGACCGTTTCCGCGCCCGAAATCAATTGATGAGTCACGCATTCGGGCGCAAAAATTTCGTCGGCGACTTCGAGTTTTCGCGCGTTCCACAGTTCGTCGAAAAAGCGCCGGATGATCGTTTTATTTTGTTCCGCTGACATACTTTTTTTTCGGCACACGAAATTAAATCCGCGCATCTGCGTCAACACGCAGCTAAAAGTTAATAAACCATCCGCGTTTTATGTTTTATTAACTTCAATCAATATTGAAATGTCCGCGCATCCCAAATAGCCAATTCACCGCCCGGACAAGCTATAATCTGACAACTTTCTTTTTTATTGAAAGCAACCCCCGCTTGCCAGCATTCATAGGCGTAATCGATTCCGTTTAAAGTAAAAATTTTGCCGTTTTCGAAAGTAAAAATCAGGTGCGGATGTTTATTTCCAAGCTCGATTTTAACTATTTCGAGATTTTTCAACGAACAGAGTAATTGAATTTGCTCGTCTTCCGAATATGCCGGAAAATCATCCTCACTGTTCGGCGGCGATAAAGGAAGCGAATCAATTATCATCCACGAGGAAACAAGATTAAGATAAATCTGCCCATAAATAGGCGTTTCTTGCGAATCTCTATCAGTAACTAAAAGTTGAAGGATGGGTCCGAACCTGATGCCTTCGATCCGCGAGCCCTCGAATAGCCTTTTCAGAATTGCTTTGGCGAGATTCTTCTCCTTCATTCCCGTTTATATAATTCTAGTAAACCATCCGTGTCTTGATCGTTCCTTTGACTTCTCTTAAGATTTCGAGCGCTTCTTTCGAAAGCTTCGTGTCGACGTCCAAAATCACGTAGCCGATCGCGTCGTTGGTTTTCAGATACTGACCCAGAATATTGATGCCTTTTTCCGACAGGCGCGAGTTGATTTCCGAGAGCACGCCCGGAATGTTTTCGTGGATGTGCAGGATGCGGTGCGTTTTGTCCTGCGGCGGCAGACTGACCGGCGGAACCGTGTGCGAGCCTTCCGAGGTGCCGAGTTCGAGATATTTGATGAGTTTCGCCGTCACGTCCAGGCCGATATTCGCCTGCGCTTCTTCGGTCGAGCCGCCGATGTGCGGCGTTAAAATCACGTTCGGCAAATTTTGCAGAACGCTCACGAATTCGTCGCCGTTTTTTTCCGGCTCTTCGGGGAAAACGTCCACGGCAGCGCCCGACAATTTGCCGTTTTCGATAAAGGCGCGCAAGGCTTCGAGATCGACGACTTCGCCGCGCGCGTAATTCAATAAAATCGCGCCTTCTTTCATCGCCGAAAGCGTCGCCTCGTTGATCATGTTCTGCGTCGAAGCGTCCGCCGGGACGTGCAAGGTCACGATGTCCGACTGCGCGAGAAGATCGTTCAAATCCCTGATTTGTTTGGCGTTGCCGAGAGGCAGTTTCGTCAGCGTGTCGTAATAAACGACGTTCAAGCCGAACGATTCGGCGAGCACGGAAACCTGCGAGCCGATATTGCCGTAGCCGACGATCCCGAGCGTTTTGCCGCGCAGTTCGAAACTTCCCTTCGCGTCCTTTTGCCAGACGCCGCGGTGCGCCGCCGCGTTTTTGTCGGTAATCTTTCTGATCAGCATCACGCACAAACCGATGACGAGCTCGGCGACCGAGCGCGTGTTCGAATACGGCGCGTTGAAAACCGCGACTCCGCGCGCCCGCGCCGCGCTCAGGTCGATCTGATTCGTGCCGATGCAGAACGCGCCGATCGCGAGCAGCTTGTCGGCGTTTTCCAAAACCGCTTCGGTGACCTGCGTTTTCGAACGGATGCCCAAAATATGAACGCCCTTGATTTCCTCGATCAATTCGGCTTCGCCGAGCGCGCCTTTCAAGCGTTTGATTTCCACGTAGCCGCCCTGTTCGAGCTCCGCGACCGCCGAATCGGAAATGTTTTCGAGGAGCAGGATTTTGATTTTATTGCGCGGGTAAGATGTTTGCGAATCTGTCATAAGAAATTGTAGATGATAACAAATTTTTCTGGAGGATAAAAAATAAGCATTCGCAGTCGAGGATTTTAATGAGAATTAAAAACGGGACGCGGATCAATGCGGACAAAAACGGGTTTTCGCGGATTTTTCAAAATAACTTTAAGTAAACCCGAGAAAACCCGTCGTTATCCGTTGAATCCGTGTCCCGTTTTTCAAAACCGCGGCTAAGAAATCTTATGCCATTTCGGCTCGTAATCGAGGCGCAGACGGAATTTTTCCGATTTCACGGTTTGCGTCCATTTGCCCTGCTCGCCGTTGCGGACGTAGCCTTCGCGGAAAAACACCGGGCTTTTTCCCGGCAAAACGGAAACTTTAAACGCGCGCGCCGATTTCTTTCCGCCTTCCGTTCCGAAGTTATCTTCGTAAGTGTCGGCGATGCCGAACGTATGGACGCCGCCCGGCGTGAATTCGATGATTTCGACCGCGCCCTGCGTGTAGCCCTGCCCGTTTCCGCCGCCGACCATCATGATTTCCGAAAAACCGTTCCGGTTGATGTCCGGCAGGGCCGCGATATCGGAATCGAGCCCGTTCTCGCCGTAAACGTAATGAGCCGCGACTCTGCCGTCTTCGACGACGACGATGCCGCCGATGCCGAACGCGCGCCCGCTGCGGCAAAGTTCGTAAAGATAGGCTTTCTGCTCGGCGTTCGGTTTCGTGAAAGAGCCCTTGATGACGCTGCCGACGCTCAGCGAAGAAGTTTCGTCCTCTTCGCAATCGAGACCGCTTATCTGCCGGATAACGGGTTCCTGCCGGCGGACTTCCTTTACGATGAAACGCGTTTCCTCGACCGTCAGCGGAGCCGGCGCGCTCGCGTCGCGCCCGTCGATTAGTTCGACCGCCTGACGGGTCTGCGCGTTCGCGTTGAGAACCGTCGCGGCGGCGAAAATCATGCAAAAACCGACGACCTTAAACAGTCCGCCGGTTCGTGTGTGTTCTTTTCTCATAATTTTTCTTTCTTTCCGAACGTCAACTCGGATCAATTTTTTGACGAACGCTCGCCGACCTTTTGCCGTTCGGCGGATCGGAGAGTCCCCTCAATAACGCGGCAAAAGCGGCGGAAAAAGTTCACCTACCGAACCATTTTTTCAAAAAGACGGTCGAGCGTTTTCCGGGGATCTTCGGTCAGTCCGGTGTGCACCGCCGAAGATTGAACGATCGTGCTGCGCTGCGCGGTCAGCCAGTAAAAACGCTCGCGCGGCGAAAGGCGTCCGACGATCCCGGCGGCGGGCGCGCCGGCGCAGATTTTCGGGATGACGGCGAGATAAGCGCGAATCGTTTCCGCCTCCGCTTCGGGCGCGAGGCATTTCAATTTCCCCTCGTCGAGATGGATGCGCACGTCGAGAAATTTGCGCGCCGGGCACGATAAAATCACGCCGACATTAAAGAATTCTTCGCGCTCGACGCGCGGCACGAGGCGGATCGTCGCGTAATCAAACGTGCAGAGCTCGTCTTGCATCGATCGCCTCCCTCACGAATTCGCGCCCGTTTTGCAGCCGGTTCGTCAAAAATTCGAGATAAACGCCGCGCGCTTCCGCCGATTCCTCGAACCAGGCGTCGGGCACGAGCGCGGCGATTTCGCCCAAAACCTCGGGCGTCAGACGCGCCGCGAGTTCCCGGTCCGCCGTTTCGATCTCGCCGGCGAACGGCAGCAGAATGTGGTCTTTGATCTGCCGGAAAGGATTTTTCGCGTTGTCTAAAAACCCGCTCCAGTGGTGCTGGTAGAAAAACGCCGCGCCGTGATCGATCAGCCACAACTCCTTATGCCACAAAAGCATGTTGGCGTTGCGCGGCGTGCGGTCGACGTTCGCCGTGTACGCGTCGAACCAGACGATCGACGAAGCCAAAGCCGCGTCGGGTTGCTGGATGAGCGCATCGAACATGATCGAACCGGGCAGATAATCGAGCGCGAGATTGAGCCCCGCGCTCGCCCTGATCAATTCCTGAATCTCCGGATCGGGTTCGGTGCGCGCGAGCGTCGAATCGAGCTCGACGAAGACGATTTCCGGCACTTTCAAGCCGAGAACGCGCCCGATCTCGCCGCCGAGGAGCTCGGCGATCAAAGCCTTGACGCCCTGTCCGGCGCCGCGAAATTTCAAGACGTAAAGCCCGTCGTCGTCGCCTTCGACGATCGCCGGAAGAGAGCCGCCTTCGCGCAGCGGCGTCACGTAGCGCATCGCTTTAACCGTTCGTATTTCCATGGAAAAAGGCGATTATAGCAAAAATTAAATTCCGGCGGCGCGGCGTCTATTTTTTTCCGCCCGTTTTCGGCGGCGGCTTTCGCTTTCTCCTGTTCGACGGATGACTTTCAAGCGCCACGGCGAATTGCTAAAATAGACGCATGTCGAGTTTCGCGTGGATCATCACCCTGACCTTGATTTTAACCGCTCTCGGAGTGCTCGTGATGCTGCTCATCACGCTCAAATATTACTGGGGCGAGCGCGGCACGCCGCCCGCCACCGGCGAGCAGCGCCGCCGCCAAAAAGAAGAAGAATTAAAACTTCGCGCCAAGCAAATCGAACGCAGCCGCACGACGCGCTGGGAAACGCGCAGTCCCGACTTTTTCGACAATCGCAAAAGCTCGACGAAAAAGTGAGACGCCGCCGGCAATTTTGGCTCATTCTCGCTCGAAATTAATCCTTAAACAAACCTAACCAAACGGCGAAACAATCGACCGCGCACGTTCGAGCGAGACGCGCACGAGAAAAACGCGCGTCCGTTGATACCGTTTCGCCGTTTATTTTCGCGTTACTTGGCGGAAAGGTAAATTTTCCGGAGAAAATAAACGAGAGAAGGTTATGAGCCGAAAAACATCTGTAAAATTCATTCAAAAAACCTGGCGGACGCTTTTTTGCGCCGGATTGCTCGGCGCGGCGCTGCTCAACATGAGCGGCTGCGCGACGGTTTCCGGCAGGCGGGCGCGGGCGGAAAACGCCGCGCGCGAAAACAAGTCCGACGCCCGCGGCAAAACCGTGAAAGATCTCGCCGGCAAATGGCATAAAATCAGCGACGGCGGGATCGATTACGCCGTTTACGCCGAAAATTTGGGCAGTTTCGAAACCTATCAGATCACCGAAGACGGGCGCGTCACGGTCGAAACTTTCGAAGCCGCTCGAAATTACGACTGCCCCGTCGAAAGCTCCGCGCGCCGCGAGGGCAATCTGAGTCTGCTCTCCGATTCGCAATTAAACATCCGTCTCGCGACCGGCACGATTCGAAAATCGAACGCCTGCGCGCCCGAGCAAAATTCGACCGCCGCGCTGCCGGCGGCGATCGCCAACTACCAATGGAGCCTGCGCGAAGACGAAACGGGGCGCGCCGATCTGTGCCTGACGCCGTCCGGCGGCGGCGCAGCGCTTTGCTACCGGCGCGAAAACTAAGCTCGCAACGATTAGAGAGTGACCCGCGAAAGACGCGAATGAAAAAGCCGCTTGACGCAGATTTTTATTTTTCGCGTCTTTCGGCGTCTTTCGCGGGCAAAATAAATAAAACCTCCTTCCGCCCAAAACCGACTTTCCGATTTCCCGGCCGCAAAATTTTTATTGACATATCTGCGGAATTCAACTATAAAGTTAAGACAAATTCACGCTCATTACACCCGAAGCGGGCTGACCGATCATTGGCGGAACAGCCGTTGCAGATTTTCTCAAAAACGTTGGAATTCAGTAAGCGATAAACCGAATCAGGGGTTCGACGTATTCCGCGTTTGCCCCGGCGGAGGATTCGAAAATTTTACGAGGAGACAAATTGATGAAAAATTTAGCATTTGGCGCGTCCGGCGAGGATGTAAAACGACTTCAGGAAAGACTGCGAGAATTCGGCTTTTACGACGGCGAGCTGACCGGAGAGTTCGACGAAAAAACGAAGAATTCCGTCATCAATTTTCAAAAATCCGAGGGCTTAACGCCGGACGGGCTGGTCGGCATTATGACGCAGCACGAACTGGATTTGATGGAGCCGGAGCCGGCGGGCGGCGCGGAAACTGCGGAGGAAAACGCCCGAAATGCCTAGATTAAAAGATTTGCGCACCTGCACGACGACTTCCGCCGCCGGTCTGTCGCGGCAGATCATCGCCGAAATGAACGTTCTGGAGCCGGGAATTCTGGTCAGTTTTTCCGACCTCGACATCGAAATCCACGAACTGCAGTTTCCGCGGCTTCAGCAGCGAGCCAAGGACGCGCTCGCGCGCGCGATCGCGCGGCGCGGCAGACGGATGAAAATCAATTCCGGTTACCGTACCTGCGCGCAGCAGTTTCTGCTGCACCACTGGAAGCGGCTCGGCGTCTGCAACCTGACGCTCGTCGCCAATCCCGGCAAAAGCAATCACGAAAGCGGTCTCGGCCTCGACGTCGACGATTTCAACGGCTGGCGGCCGTTTCTCGAACGCGAAGGCTGGCGCTGGCTCGGCGCGGTTTCGCGCGACAAGGTGCATTTCGATTTCGCCGGCGGCGGCAGACCGATCGGCAACGTCGGCATCAAGGCTTTTCAAACGCTCTGGAACCGGAATTTTCCCGACAAAAAAATCGCGACCGACGGCATCTACGGGCCGAAAACCGCCGAAAAGCTCGGTCTCGCCCCGTCTGAGGGCTTTAACAACGAAACTGAAACCAGACGCGTGCTTCGATTGATGAGCCCGCTGATGCAGGGCGGCGACGTGCGGCGCGTGCAGATCAAACTGCGCGAACTTCATCTTTTCGACGAAGCCGACGTCGACGGAATTTTCCGGGAAACGACGAAAAGCGCGGTCGTCAAATTCCAGGAAGCCGAAGGTTTGCCGGCCGACGGCATCGTCGGCCGGCAAACCTTCGCCAAATTGGGAATCGAATGAATTTGGCGGCGAAAGCATTTCGCCGTCCCGGTTTGGCGCGATTAAAGATCGATAATCTAATCTTCATTCTTATACGCGACGTAGACCGAATTGACGGCGGTCGAATTCGTGTAAGGATTGGGGAATTCGACGTTGTGCGCCGCCGCCGCGCCGAAAATCGTTCTTAAATGCGCGGCGAATCGCTCATCGGCCGGATCGTTCGACCAGAGCGCGAACGCGCCGCCGTTCTTTAACTGCCCGCGCAGCGCCGCGAGTCCCTCGGCGCCGTAAAACGCCTCGTTCTTTTCGTCCAGAAAATGCTCGGGCGAATGGTCGATGTCGACGAGCACGGCGTCGAATTTTCTGTCCGGATCGAATACGTCCAAACCGGTGCGCGCCAGCGTGAAAAAATCGCCCTGCCGCAGCTCGCACCTGGCGTCTCCAGTCAACCGGCGCCCGAGCGGCACGAGCCCGTTTCGATGCCAGTCGATGACTTCCTGAAAAAGATCGATCACGAGCAGCGAGCGGATGTTTTTATTTTCGAGCGCCGCCGCCGCCGTGTAACCGAGACCGAGACCGCCGACGGCGACGTCGAGCGCGCCGTCGAGACCGGCAAGTCCGATCTCGGCGAGCGCCTCTTCGCCCGCCGTGAAAAGGCTCGACATCAGAAATTCGTCGCCGAGCTTGACCTCGAAGACTTCCCTGTTTTCCAAAAGAGTCTCGACGCGCCGGCGCAAAACCAGCTCGCCGAGCGGCGTTTTGTGATACGCGAGTTCTTCGATTTGCATGACTTTCGGATCGTAAAATTCAACCTACCGGGCGCTGCCTAAAATAAAAATCAGTGGTCAATTTTTACAACTGACCACTGATCACCGACCACTGACCGCTGTTTTAGATGTGAATCGTCAGATCGTGAACGCCTTCGGCGGCTTCCATCACGGATTCGGAAACGGTCGGGTGCGCGTGGATCGTTCTGCCGAGCTCGTCGGCGGTCGTCTCCAACTGCATCGCGACGCAGGCTTCCGCGAGCAGTTCGGTCGCGTGCGGCCCGATGATGTGGACGCCCAAAACTTCGTCGTATTTTTTCTCCGAAACGATCTTCACGAAGCCGTCGGTTTCGCCGAGAATGCGCGCTTTTCCGCTCGCCGAAAACGGGAATTTGCCGACTTTCACGTCATAGCCCTCTTCGCGCGCTTTCGCTTCCGTGAGCCCGACGCTCGCGACTTCCGGATCGCAGTACGTGCAGTTCGGCACCAGGCGGTGATTGATCGGCTCGACCTTTTTGCCGGCGAGCCGTTCGACGACCAGAATGCCCTCTTTACTCGCCAAATGCGCGAGCCACGCCGTGTCGATCACGTCGCCGATCGCGAAAATGCCGGGCTCGTCCGTTTCGCAGTATTCGTTGACCTTGATCGTGCCGCGCGGATTCGTCACCACTTTCGTGTTTTCGAGCCCGAGTTTTTCCAGGTAAGGCATGCGACCGATCGCGACGAGCAGCATTTCGGCTTCCAAAACAACGTCTTTGCCTTTCGAATCTTTGCCCGAAACTTTAACGCCCTTTTTCGATTTTTCGAGCTTGTCCATTTTCGTTCCCGTGAGGCATTTGATGCCGCGTTTTTTGAACGCGCGTTCGAGCTCTTTCGAAACTTCGGCGTCTTCGAGCGGAACGATGCGGTCCATCAGTTCGACCACGGTCGTCTCGCAGCCGAAGCGCGAGTACACGGACGCGAATTCGACGCCGACCGCGCCCGAGCCCAAAACGACCATCGATTTCGGAACCGTGTTGAGTTCGAGGATTTGGTCCGAATTGACGACCTGTTTGCCGTCGACTTCAAAACCCGGAATCGGGCGCACGACCGAACCGGTCGCGATGATGATGTTTTTCGTCTCGACCGTTTCCTTTTTGCCGTCTTCGTAGGCGACCTCGACTTTCCCTTTGCCGAGGATTTTGCCGAAGCCGTTGAACACCGTGACCTTGTTTTTCTTCATCAGGTACGTGACGCCCGCCGCGTTTTTGTTGACGACGCCGGATTTGTATTCCTGAACTTTCGCGAAATCGTAACTCAAACCGTCGACCTTGAGACCGAAATTTTCGAAATGCTGCGCTTTTTCATAAAGGTGCGCCGCGTTCAAAAGCGCTTTGGTCGGGATGCAGCCGCGCAGACCGCAGGTTCCGCCGAGCTTTGCGTTCGGTTCCTTTTCGATCAGCGCGACCTTCAAACCGACCTGCGCGCCGCGCACCGCCGCGACGTATCCGCCGGGACCCGAACCGATAATCACTACGTCAAATTGTTCTGCCAATGTTTTAACCTCTTCTATTTAAAAAATTATCGAATAACAAAATAAACATTATAGAAAGTTCTTAGGGTTTCATCTAGTTCGCAGAATGAAAAACGCGGGCGGGAATCGATTCCCGCCCGCGTTTAGCGTTCGCCTAAAAGCCGGGTTTACATTTTGAAAGTGCCGGCGTAATCCGTCATGAGTTTTTGAAACTTCGGCATCGCGTCCTTGTCGGCGGCGATCTTCGACGCATTTTTCGTAATCGCGTCGCTCAGCATTTTCCCGTTGTTCTGGGAGCTGTCCGAAAGTTTCTTCTGCATTTCCGCGCTGACCTGCGCGCCGCGCGCGTCTTTGATGGCGTCGAACTTTCCTTTCAGCGAAGCCTTCTTCGAATCGAAAACCTTCTGCGCTTCGTCGATTCCCGCCGAGCTCGGGTTGGCTTCGATCTTCGCGACCATCTCTTTCGTCGTCGAATCGAATTCATCGATGAACGACTGCACTTCCGCGTCCTTGCTGCACGCCGTCAATCCGAGACAAAGCGCGAGCGTTAAAAACAAAGCAATTTTTTTCATAAATTAAATAATCTCCTTTTTGTATATTTAGCTTTTCTAAACTTTAATGTTGGTTAGAACGGCAATAAAATAATAATTTGCCGGAATCGATCAAAAATATGGAACATTCAAAAGAATTCGAAAAGCTCGTCGACGATATAAGACGGAATGTAAAGGAAATACCGGTCACGGAAGCTCTGGAACGCGCGCGGCGCGGCGCGGCGCTGATCGACGTTCGCGAAGATCACGAATGGGACGCCGCGCACGCCGCCGGCGCGGAACATATCGGGCGCGGAGTGATCGAGCGCGACATCGTCTTCAAACATCCCGACAAGGACGAAGAATTGATTTTATACTGCGGCGGCGGATATCGTTCGGCGCTCGCGGCGGACAATCTGCAGAAGATGGGCTACGCGAACGTGTTTTCGATGATCGGCGGCTGGACGGCCTACCGGGAAAGCGGCGCGCCGACCGAGTGAAAGCGATCACCGAACCGAAAGAAAAGTCTGTCCGATTCCTGAAAACGAGCCTTATTTTTAGAAGAAATGTGATAAGCTAAGCGCCGTATGGAAGTCACGAAAGCAATTTACATCGACCCTAATTCGCTCGGCTTCGAAGTCGGCGAAAATCCGCGTTGGCGCGGCGAATTCACGCTCGAACAGATCGCCGAGTTCGACATCAAACCCGGCAAACCTTTGAACATTCACCTGCTCGAAATGGAAGAAACCTTCGCCACCGTGGAATTCGGCGAAAGCGAGAAAACGACCGTGCCGATCGTCAAAGTGCCCGAAGGCAGCGCGCGGTTCGCGCCGGAACCGTCCGGTGAAACCGACACGCCCGATTTTTCCGACACGCTGCGCGGCTGAAACGAACGAAAAATGAGAAAAGCCATCGAACTTTCCTCCTTTTCAGACTGATTTTTTTCCGTGTTTTAGATTAATTTTCCCAATCGGCTCGGAAAAAGATGTCGGCGATGCTGTCGGCCACCGAGACGACCATTGATTCCTGCTCGAAGCCGCGTCTGCTTCGGTTTAAGCGTTTCTCAAAATCGGCAGGCTGATGATCGTCCGAAAATTGCGCCGAATTCAAGCGAATTTGAAAAGACGCGGGCGTTTGTGCTCGAATAATAGACGATGAGCGAAAAGATCGACGAAGCGCGGGCGCGCGCCAAACAACTGCAAAAGGAATTCGCCGAAAAGGGCGACGCGACCGGCTGGTTCGAAGCGCTTTATAGTGAAGCGGCGGGCGATAACGAAAAAATCTCCTGGGCGGACCTTGAGCCGAACCGCTTTTTTCGCGAATGGGCGGAAAGGGCGAAACTGCAGGGCGGCGATCGAAACGCGCTCGTCGTCGGCTGCGGGCTCGGCGACGACGCGCGTTACCTGCACGATCTGGGCTTTCGCGTGACGGCTTTCGACATCTCGCGCACCGCGATCGAATGGGCGCGCCGGCTGCACCGCGAAACGGACATCGATTTCGTCGCCGCCGATCTTTTCGACGCGCCGAAAGAATGGTATCAGGCGTTCGATTTCGTTTTGGAAATTTACACGATCCAGCCTTTGCCGCTTGAGATGCGCTCGAAGGTCATCGACGCGATCGCCAATTTCGTCGCATTCAACGGGAAATTGGTCGTCGTCACGCGCGGGCGCGAAGACGACGAAATCCCGAAGGAAGTGCCGTGGGCATTATCGCGCCGGGATTTGTCGCGTTTCGAAGAAAACGGCTTCAAACAGCTGAGTTTTACGGAAGGATCGGGCGACGAAGACCCGCCGATTCCGCGATTCGTCGTCGAATACCTGAGACAGTGATCGGCGGTCGGTGGTCGGCGATCAGAGTTTAAGCGAAGGTAATAGAAGTTCTTCGTTTATATTCAACCGATTCTGATCACTGATCACCGACCACCGACCACCGAATCAGATTTCCTTTTCGGCGAGCTTGCTCCAGTAGCGGACTTCGCGGCGGCGGTAGATCGGCGAGGCATTGACGGATTCGACCGCCTGCACGAAAAGATCGCGCGCCATACGATGCTCGCTTTGCGCCTTTAGAACTTTACCCAGATAATACAAGCCTTCCGCGTCGAACGGGCGGCGTTCGGCGAACTTTTCGAGCGCCGCGCGCGCTTCGGCGAGCATTCCCGCTTCGAAATAAGTCGCCCCGATTTCGCGCCAAACTTCGCTTAAGGAGTGACGTTCGTTTTGCTCGACGACCGATGAAAAATGATCGATCGCTTTCGCGAGCTCGCCCGCGACGCGCGCGAGCTTGCCGAGCTCGTAATTGGCCTCGATCTCATGCGGGTCGATGGCGTGTGCCTTTTTGAAATGCGCGAGCGAGAGCGCGTTCTGGCGGCGACCGCGGTAGATCATGCCGAGCTGCACGTGCGGCGCGGCGTCGTACGGGTTGGCGGCGGCGGTTTCGAGCGCGAGTTTCGCTTTTTGTTTTTTGCGGAACTCGGTCGCGTAACCGGCGATCTCGCTGCCGATCTTCGTGCTGAAAAACGTGTAAACGTAAAAAATCACGAACGGCGCGAGCATCCACGGCGAAGCGAGCTGGAAAACGTTCATCGCCAGACTGATCGCGAGCGTTCCCGAAACGGCGGTCAAAACGGCGGCGCGGTAGCTGGCGCCGAACACCGTCCGGACGGCGAAAACCGCCAGCGCGACGAACAAAACGCCGCTCGCGACCCACATCCCGAGATAAACGAGCGGCGAGACCGCCTGCGAATACATAAAGACGCCGGCGACGGCGAACGGCAGATGCGCCGCCGCCCACGCATAAAGCGTGCAGGTCGCGAGCGCGCCGTATTCGCGCGGCAGGACGTCCGAGAATTTTCCGGCGCTGCCGAACAAGGTGACGAGCAGAATGATCGCGGGGACGTAAAAAACCGAGAGCGCGAAGAAGAATTTCGCAAAGCCGCCCGTCTGAAAATTGGAAATCTTAAAGAAATAATCGCCGGCGGCGGGGATTTCCTGTTTCGCGGCGACCGCCTTTTGAAATTCGACGGCCGCCGTTTCGTACTGCACCGCCCTTTCTTCCGGAGAAAGCTCCTTGTTGGATTGGTAAAAAGCCGTAAAGTCCGGCGCGGCGTACGCGGCTTCGAGCTTCGTGTTGACGGTGAAGAAAAACGCGGCGGAAACGAGCAGGACGGCGGCGGCGGCGAAAAACCAGCTGCCGCGGTCGACGATGCGGCTCATCGCGGACGCAGGACGGAAGAAAAGCGTAAAAAGCAGCTTGAAACTGTGCATATGATTTGTATTGGGTGATTTTGAGACTCGGGTATCGAAAAGTTTCTCAATTGAAAAGACTAAAGGCTTTGAGCCGTAAATGTCAAGATGAAATCAGTGATCGGCGGCCGGCGGCCGGTCGTCGGCTGTTTTCTCGGACAACTGATCACCGATCGCCGGCCACCGGCTTAAATCTCCTTTTCGGCGAGTTTGCTCCAGTAGCGCAGTTCGCGGCGGCGGTAATCGGGCGAGGTTTTCGCCGATTCGATCGCCTGCGCGAATGTTTCGCGCGCCTTTTCGCTCTCGCCCTGCGTTTTCAGGACTTTTCCGAGGTAATACAAGCCTTCCGAATCGACCGGACGGCGCCCGACGAATTTCTCCAGGGCTTCGCGCGCTTCGGCGAGCATGCCGGCTTCCGTGTAAGTCGCGCCGACCTCGCGCCAGATTTCGCTCAGGGCGTGCTTGTCGTTTTGTTCGAGCACGACCGCGAAATGATTGAGCGCCGTTTGCAAATCTCCTCTTTTGCGCGCCAGTTTGCCGAGCTCGTAATTGGCGTCGATTTCCGTTTCGTCGATCTCGTAGGCTTTGTTCAAATGTTCGAGCGCTTTGGCTTCCTGCTGCCGCTTGAGGTAAATCAGCGCGAGCTGAACGTGCGCGTCGGCGTCGCGCGGGTTGACGGTCGCGTTATGCAGAAAGCGTTTGAAGTTTTGCCGCTGGCGAAAAGAGTTGCCGACGCTGCCGACGCCGCCCGAGACCGCGCCGCCGAAATAGAGATACGCGTAAAAGAGCAGGAACGGCGAGAAAAGCCACGGCGAGATGAATTTGAAGACGTACATTCCCAGAGAAAACGCGAGCCACGCCGAACAAACCGCGAGCAACGCCGTTCCGTAACCGGCGCCGAAGACGGTGCGCAGCGCGAAAATCATCAAAACGCCGAACAAAGCGCCGCTCGCCGCCCACATCGCCAGGTAAACGAGCGGCGAGATTTCCTGCGAATAAAGAAAAATTCCGGCGATGGCGAACGGCAGATGCGCCGCCGCCCACGCCGTCAGAGTGCAGGTCGCGAGCTCGCCGTAACTGCGCTGCAGAACGACGCCGAAACCGCCCGCGCCGCCGAGCAGCGACATTAACAGAATGACCGCCGGCACGTAAAAAATCGAGATCGACAAAAGCGGATGGTAAAAGCCGGTCGGTTCGAACGAAAAAAACCGGAAAAACGTGTCGCCGACGACGGGGATCGTCTGCCGCTGCCTCAGAGCTTGTTCGTATTCGGCGAGCGCCTTTTCGTACTGCATCTCGGAAAACGACTCGTCCGGCGAAAAATCGGGCTGGTAAAATTCGTAGATGTTCGGAACGTGATATGCCGCTTCGAGGCGAACGTTGACGGTCGAATAAAACGCGATCGCCGCGAGTAGCACCAGCACGGCGGCAACGAGCCAGCTGCCCCGGTCGATGATCTCGCTCATCGCGGACGCGGGTCGAAAATAAAGCTGAAAAAGAAGTTTGATATTTTCCATAAGGGGCGAAAGGAAGGAATTTTCTTCACGAACAGCATAGATTCAAGACGAGAAAATTGTCAAGATTTTTCGCGGCGTTCGAGGCTCCAACAATAAACACGCGCGGAAACGGGGCGTGAATGATCATTCACGCCCCGTATCGGTAAAATGCTCGGGAAATCGAATAATGCCTGCTGCCGGTAAAGCTTAGACTTTGACCAGCTCTTCGGGCGGATAAGCGGTGCGGGCTTTTTTGACGAGCGCCGCTTCTTCCTCGCGGCGGCGGTGCAGGCCGCCGAGCTTGGCGACGTCCCAGAGTCGCTTCATCGCGACGATCTGCGCGGCGATGGCGTCGAGGTTTCTGGCGGCGACGCACTGGCAGATCTCCTTCATTTCGCGGCGGCGATCGCCCGCCAAGCTCGCGCCGCGGTTGTAAACGAGCGAAAGCAGCGCGCCCTGCGCGTCGGCCGGCAGTTTTTCGACGCCCGGGTAAATGCCGCGCGTTTCTTTGGCGAAGCGCGGCAGCGTGCTGACGTAAAAAACTTCGCGCGCGGCGGCGAACGGCACGCTGACCGATTTCAGACTCGGGATCAGCGCCGCGGCGGCCGCGCCTTTGACGCCGGCGGCGGTTTTCAGCAGATCGAGGTCGGCGTCGGCGATCTTGCCGCGCCAGTCCGCGTCGATCTGCGTTTTCGTGTTGTAGCCCAGATCGTAGCCGATGCCGATCGTCGCGCCGCTGTCGCCGCCCGGATAAATCGGTTTCTGGAATTTTTTCGTGTAGGCGGCTTCAGAAATGACTTCGTACTCGACGATCTTGTCGAGCGCGCGTTTCGAAACGATCATGCTGAAATGATTCGTCGCCGGCGGCGTCGCCGGCGTTTCGACTTTATCCGGTTTGGGAGCCGATTTTTTTAAGGCGAAATACTCTTCGACGACCGCTTCGATGCGCGACAGCGTCACCGGTCCGATGATGCCGTCGTCGTTCAGACCGAGCTTTTTCTGCAGCTGCCTGATGCGTTCCAAAGTTTGCGTGTTCGTGTTTTTGGGCATAACGAATTCTCCTTTTTTATTTTATTTATCGAAAAGAACGAAAACGCCGCTGCCTTTTGCCGAACTCAGGCTTCCGCCGGGTTTTTGACGACGCCGATGAACGGCAGATTGCGGTAGCGGTTGGCGGCGTCCAAACCGTACCCGACGACGAATTTGTTCGGGATCTGAAAACCGCAGTAATCGATGACGAGCTCTTTTTTGATGCGCGGCTCGGGTTTGTCGAGCAGGGTGGCGATGCGCAGCGAGTTCGCGCCGCGCGAGCCCAAAATTTCCATCAGGCGGAAAAGCGTCAAGCCCGTGTCGACGATGTCCTCGCAGATGATCACGTCCTTGCCGCGGATCGGATTGGTCAAATCCTTCAGGATTTCGACGTCGCCCGACGAAACGGTCGCGTCCTTGTAAGAAGAGACCGCCATAAAATCGATCTTCAGATTCAAGTCGATCTCGCGCATCAGATCCGAGAGAAAAATGACCGAGCCTTTGAGGACGCCGACCAAAACCAAATCTTTGCCGGCGTAATCGGCCGTGATCTGTCTGCCGAGCTCGGCGACGCGCGCCCGTATTTCTTCGGCGGAATACATGACTTCGAGGTTCGGGTTAGTAAATTCGGTGAATTCGGCGGCGGTTCGTGTTGACATATTTTTCGGGTTTGATTGAAATGTTTTTTAGCAATACTATTTCAAAGAGTGAGAAGAGACAAGCGGCGAGCGCGAGGATTTTCGGCTGCGCCATGTCGATTTGCGAGATTTATGGCAGAAGATAAAGAAACCCGCGACCGCGTGCGCGAACTGGTCAAACAAGTCCTCGCGACCGTGCCGACCGAAGAGACGGACGAAACGCCCTCAGCGGCGGAGAATTACCCGCAGCGCGTCGTCGTCAATTCCCTGCAGGACAAAATCGACAAGGAATTCGACCGCGACGAATCGGCGAAAAGTTTGCTCACCGAAGACGATCTGCGCGGGCTCGAAACGGGAGCGCGGCTTCGCGTTTCCGAAAACGCGCGCTTCACGCCGCTCGCCTCCGACATCATCGCTGAAAAAAGCATCGTGCTCGTCCGAAAGCAAGCGCGCGGCGCGGCGGGGACTAAAGTCCGCACGGTCGCCGTCGGCGCCGATCACGGCGGTTTTGAATTCAAGGAACGGCTCAAAGGCTTTCTCGCCGAAATGGGCGTTCACGTCCGCGATTTCGGGACGAATTCGAAAGACGCGGTCGATTATCCGGATTTCGCGCACGCGGTCGCGCGCGCCGTCGGCGAACGAAAAGTCGACGCCGGCATCATCATCGACGGCGCCGGCATCGGCAGCGCGATGACTGCGAACAAAGTCCCGAACGTGCGCGCCGCGGCGTGTTACACGGCCGCGCTGGCGAAAAACTCGCGCGAGCACAACGGCGCGAACGTTTTGACCCTCGGCAGCGGGCAGAATAACTTCAACGAGATCAAAGAAATCGTCGAAGCATTTTTGACGACCGAGCTGACCGAGGAGCGCCATCGGAAACGCGTCGGCAAGATCGAGGCGATCGAGCGCGAATATAAGAAATAGTTGTTTGCGAAAAGTCGTTTATCAATCGATTTGACTGTTCTTTTTTGCATCTTTTGATTTATTATAAAGGTGATGTTGCGGCATTCCCGACAACCGAAAATTCTTCTGAAAAATACGCTCAACGCGTTTTTGCTGATCGCGCTGAGCGGCGTCTACTGCCTTTTCTGCGCGCCGACGGTAAAAGCGGCGGGGGCGGGCGGCGCGCACTGCCCGACGAGCGAAATCGCGCGGAGCGAGCATTGCGATTTTTCAAAGAAGCGGAAAGTTTCTGAAACTTCTCCGAAGGCGACCGGCATCGACTCGTTCGCGTGCTGCGGTCCGCGCTTCAACTTTTTCGTCGCGAAGCTCGAAAAAAACGAAATTCCGCAGCCCGCTCCGGCTTTGGCCAATAATTTTTTCGTTTTTCCCGAATCGGCAAAAGCGTCGCCCGTTTCGAACGCTGCCGATTTTTCCTACCGCGCGCCGGTTCTCGAAAGCCGCGATCTGCACGTCAGAAACTGTGTCTTCCGGATTTAGAAAGTTATTTGTTCAGGCGCGAAAATATTCACTTCAACAAATAATCACGAATTCCAAATTTGGAGGCTAAAAAAATGAAAAGAAAAATAATGATCGCTTTGACCGTCGTCTTTGCGCTGTCGCTGGCGCTGACGGTTTACGCGCTGAATAAAACGAACGTTTCGCCGAAGCGGGCGGCGGGCACGGACTGCTGCGCGAAAAAAGACTCGTGCCCGATGAAAAGCGGCGCCGGGAACGCCGAAAAAGCGTCGTGCTGCGATAAGGACGACTGCTGCTGTAAGGGCGATTCCTGCCCGATGAAAATGAACGGCGAAAAAACGGAAGGCAAGGATTGCTGCGGCAAAGGCGGCGATTCGTGCCCGATGAAAAATCCGGACGAAAAACAAACGACCGCCGGCCTCGACATGACCAACGTCACGGTCGCGTCCGGCGAAAGCTGCTGCCAGCCGGGCGCGGACTGCTGCAAAAGCGGTTCGTGCTGCAAAGGCAAGCACAGCTAAGACCCGATTTTTAAGCTCCGCTTGAAAATTACAAAAAAGGCAGTCACGCGCGTGACTGCCTTTTTTGCGCTTTTTGAGTTCTATAGTATGCCCTCGGCAGGATTCGAACCTGCAACCAACGGATTATGCTTACCAGCTACGGCTTTCGCCGCCCCTTTAGAGTTTGTGGTCTGGACTTTCTCTTCTCTTTACGAGTCTGCTGTCAAGTCTCTACACCTTCCTCAACAATTTGAGGCTTGGCTCGGGATTATCATGCGCCGGTCGGGCGTTTAGATTTCCCCGAATTTAACAGATTCTACTAAAATGCTGTTTTCGAACAACAAATCAGCAACCCATTATATTTGAAAACCTTGTGAAAATTCATTTAGGTTCTCGCTTTTCGAGTCCGCTGCTCTAACCGTTGAGCTACAAGGGCAAAAGCTTTTTTAGTTTAGTAAAAAGTTTCGCCGGCGGCAAATGCCGCGCGCGTTCGATCAATTATTCTGCAGCAGCGGCTGAAAAATCACGCTTCGCTGTATATTTTCGATTCTTTGCGGCAGACTCTCGACGTTCGCGCCGCCGTACTCGGTTTCGAAAATGCGGCGGATTTCGTCGGCCGATTTGTCCTGCAGAAGACCTTCGAGCACGAGCAGGTCCGTGTCATCGAAATCGGGAATGCCGAGCGCGTTCGGCACTTTTTCGCCGAGCACGCGCGTCTGCGCCAGATCGAACGACCAATCGAGCACTTTATCGAGCGGGTCCTTATCGGGAAATCTTTCTTTGACGAGCGAAAAAATTCGCTCTCTGCCTTCGACGTTCAAAAGCAGCGCCAGGAAAAAACGATGTTCCGGGTCGGTCAGATAAGCGCGCCGCCGCAGAATTTCGTCGAGTTTGTCGAAATGCGCGAAAACCTTCGGAAAAACATTGGCGCGCTCGCCGTGCCGTTCGCGGACGACGTCGAAAAACGCCTCGAAACGACTTTGCGGCGCGGAGAGATTGAATAATTGATCGACCTGATTCGAGCGCAAATATTTGCGCAGCGCCGAAAGAATATGAAAAGTCGTCTGAAAATCCGCCGTCCGCAGCCAGTCGGCGATGAATTCGTCGGTGCGCGGATACTCGGAACGGATCATCGCCGTCACGCACTGCATTTTCTTCTTGGTGTTCGGCTCGTCGAAAAACGGGTCGATCGCCAAATGGGGCTTGTGATAATTAAACTGCGGCAGCGCGAGCGGGCTTTTGTTCGTGCGCACGACGATCGTCGCCGACGGCTGTTCGAGGTGAAAAAGCCCGTGAATGTATGCCCTGCCGGCGTTTATCGGCTGCACGTCGCCGACGCTCAGCAATTCGCAGAGCTTCAGGTTCATGTTGCCGATCTCGGTGTAAATATTGATCGCTTCGCTTCGTTCGAATTCGTACCAGCTGTGAATGCTCGACCCCATCAAAACCTGAAACGCGCCGCAGAAAGAGTGCTGATGAATGGAGGTCGTGCCTTCGAGCCAGAAATAAACGTCGATGTAAAAACGCGGGCTGTTGTAAATCGTGATCGGCGGATCGCCGAAACTGCCGTTCGGATCGCGCTGTTCGGGAAGAAACGTCTGCCCCATCGTCCATTCGATGACGTCCCAGGCTGAGATTTGCGCCGGCAGATTGGCACGCCTGAGAGCTTCGGCGGCGATCTCGGGAAAAAGCGCCTCGTCGTAATTTCCATCGCGCCAGAGGATTTCGATTTCCGCGCCGAGTTTGTTAAATAATTCCATAAATTTATGTTTGTCGATCCTGATAAAATGCCGGCGGCGGCGGAGCAAATTGCCCGCCGGCGGCGATTTTATCAAAACGCCGCTCCTGTCTTTCGGTCACGCCTTTGACGATCAAGATTATCAAAATCGAGGCGGCGAGCTGCAAAATGCTGCCGATTAATAAAAAAACCGGAAAATACTGCGACGGCTCGCCGCCGGCGCTCACCAGCTTATCGGTTATTCGGCCGACAAAACCGGAAATCAGAAAAGCCGCCCACCAGAATCCGATTAATTCGGGCGTTCCGGCGGCGGTCTGAAGAAATCCGGTTTCTTCGTCGAAATCCGGATCGCTTTCGTTCCAGAGCTCGCGAATCGCCTGAAACGGTTTGATCAGATTGGCGAACGGTATGAACCACCAGCCGACCGCCCAGCCCGGCGAGAACTCCAGATTTCTGGCTCTCAACGCCGAAAGATTATTAAAGCTGCGGTATTCCCAGATCAGAAAGAAGACGATCACCGCGAGCCGCAAAAAAACTTCCAGAATCGACGCCAGCCCGATCAGCCCGAACCAGATGTTGATCGAATCGCCGTCGCCGAGAGACATTTCCGTGTCGGGAAAAGCGAGCATCACGAAGCTCATGACGATGTAAAACGCCGAGCAGAGCGCGATGCCGCCGAACAGCGCCATGACGATGTAAGCCAAAGTTTTCGCCGATCGGTAAGTGTCGTTTCTAAAGGAATTTGCCATTTTGTTCACCTCGAATTTGATTATTATGATAAAAGTTTGCGGGGTAATACTGCGACGCGGTTTTATCCGCCGAATTTCAAGCCGGCAAATCGGAGGAATTCCAAAACTCAGGCTTTCGGCTCAGAAAAATTATTTTAATTGTTATAATCGAATAAATATTGCGTATAAATTGACATCTTTTTGAGATGATTCCGCCATCAAACTTTTAATTTCGGGCTTTAATCTGATATATTTTGCCCAACTTCTTTTCAAAATTCAAAATTCGCAAGGGGAAATTTTAATGAGTTCAAATGTTGAAACTTTAAGCAATGTCGGCGTGGCTGATCACGTGGACAGCCATCCGAAGGGTCTTTACGTGCTTTTCGGAACCGAAATGTGGGAGCGATTCAGTTTTTACTCGATGCTCGCGCTTTTTACACTCTATCTACGCGACCCGAACGAAGGCTTCGGCTGGACGTCGGGACAGGCGACGACGCTTTACGCCAATTATTTAATGTTCGTTTACGCCAGCCCGCTCATCGGCGGCTGGATCGCCGACAAATTCACGGGTTACCGCAAAGCCGTAATCATCGGCGGCTTTTTCTTCATGGCCGGACACGGGCTGCTGTCGATTCCGGCGATCTGGGCGGTTTACGCCGCGCTGACCTGTCTGGTGATCGGCAACGGCTTTTTCAAACCGAACGTTTCGACGATGGTCGGAAACCTCTATCCGGAAGGCAGCCACTTAAAAGACCGCGCTTACAACATTTTTTACATGGGCATCAACATCGGCGCGTTCATCGCCCCGATCGTGATGGAAGTCGTTAAATCGTATTTCGGATTTCACGCGGCTTTTGCCGTGGCGGCTTTCGGGATGCTGATCTCGGTCGGAATTTTGTGGTTTTTCAAAAATCTCGTCGAAGACCCGAATAAAAATCCTCTGCGAAGCCCCACGCAGGCGGCTGATACGGCGGCGACCGCCGTCGACGCGCCGCCGCACGGCGTCAGCGACCAGGACGAGGGCGGACATCGCGCGGCGAACGCCGCCCGTCAGGATTTGATGAACAGCGTGCCCGATTCGAGAAGAATTTTGGCGCTGTGCGTCGTTTTCGCGATCGTGATCGTTTTCTGGATGGTCTTCCACCAGAACGGTTCGACCTTAACTTATTGGGCGGACGATAATACCGACTGGAACGTTTCGGGCACGATCTCCAATTCGATCAACGCCTTCTGGGTCGTCACATTAACGTTCCCGCTGATCTGGTTCTGGGGTTTCCTCGACAAGCGCGGCAAGGAGCCTTCGACGCCGACGAAAATGGCGATCGGCATGACGCTGACCGGTCTTTCGTTTCTGGTTTTGTGGTACGGCGCATCGGTCGGTGAAAGCCAAACGCCGACCGCGCAGCAGCTCTCGGCCGGCGCGTTTCGCATCAACGAACGCGTCGCGACCAACCTCGGCGCGCAGGGCGTTCCGAAGGACGTGGTCGACAAAATAATGGCGGCGAAAGACGCCGACGGGAAAAACGTCATCAACGGCGTTAAATTCGCCGCGCTCGGCGAAGCCGACATTCAGAAAAAATCCGACGACGCCGTCAAGGAAGGCAAGCCGCCGCTGACCGACGCCGAAAAAACGCGTCTCAGAAGCGGCGAATCGCAGCTGATCCACGCGGTCGACTCGGTCGCTCCGGGCGCAGGAACGCAGTACCGCGACGCGATCCTGCAGCGCGCGTACCTGTTCCGCGTCTCGGCGTTCTGGCTGATTTTCGCCTACGCGGTCGTGACGCTCGGAGAATTGATGCTTTCGCCGATGGGCTTGTCGCTCGTCTCGAAAGTCGCGCCGATCAGCAAGCGCGGCTTACTGATGGGCGGCTGGTTCGTCGCGACGGCGATCGGCAACAAGCTGACGCAAATCGGGATTTTTTGGGACATCTGGCTGCAGTCGACCTTCTTTCTCGTCCTCGCGGGGATGGCGCTGTTCATGGCGGTCGTTTTGTTCCTGTTACTCAAACCGCTGAAGAAAGCCATGCCGGGCGTCTAGAAAAGCGGGGCGAAGAAAATTTAGTTCTTCACCATTTAACGGCAAATGAAAAGGGCTGTGATTTTTGAAAACAATCACAGCCCTTTTTCGTCGTTAAAAATTTATTTTCCCGCTCGAAACAATTTGCGCGCCTCGTTTTTGGATCGAATGAGCGCGGAAGCGTTCGTCCTTTTCAGGATAATCGGTGCGGAAATGCCCGCCGCGCGATTCTTCGCGCCAGAGCGCGCCCGCGGCGACGAGCCTTGCGAGCGTCACGAAATTGCGCGACGAAACGCTCAGGTTGGCCTTTGAGATCTGCTCGAATTCCCTGAGCGCGCGCGCCAACGATTCCCGATCGCGCAAAATGCCGACGCGCTCCCACATCACGCGCTTGACGCGCTTTTTCACCGCGGTCGCGATTCCGTCCTCGGATTTCGGATTTGAGATTGCGGATTTCGGATTTTCCGTTTTGTAATCAGTAATCTGTAATCTGTAATTATCCGCCAGAGCGGATGCCCCGGCGCGCGCGCCGAAGACCAAACCTTCGAGCAAGGAATTCGACGCCAGGCGGTTCGCGCCGTGAACGCCCGTGCAGGTCACTTCGCCCGCCGCGTAAAGCCCGGGAAGCGTGCTGCGCCCGTCGAGGTCCGTGCGGACGCCGCCCATGCAGTAGTGCGAGGCCGGCGAAACCGGCAGCAAATCGGCGGCGATGTCGAGCCCGTAAAACCTGCAGGTTTCGTAGATTTTCGGAAATCTTTCCTTCAGAAATTCTTCCGGCAAAGCCGTCATGTCGAGAAAAACGTAACGCGTGCCCGTCCGGCGCATCTCGGCGACGATCGAGCGCGAAACGATGTCGCGCGGCGCGAGCTCCAATCGCTCGTCGTAATTTCCCATAAACCGCTCGCCGAATTTGTTGCGCAATATTCCGCCCTCGCCGCGCATCGCTTCCGACAATAAAAAGCGCGGCGCTTTTTCGAGGCTCAGAGCCGTCGGATGAAACTGCACGAATTCCATGTCCGCCATTTCCGCGCCCGCGAAATAAGCCATCGCCATGCCGTCGCCGGTCGCGACCGGCGGGTTCGTCGTGTGTTGGTAAAGCTGACCGGCGCCGCCCGTGCAGAGAATGACGCCGCGGGCGAAAAGTTCGCGCGGCGCTCTCAAAATCGGGTCTAAAAACCGCACGCCGACGCATCTGCCGCCCTGCACGACGAGGCTTTCCGTGTTGGCGAACGGCATCAGCATGATCGTTTTCTCCGAGCGCGCGCGCGCGATCAGAGCGCGGACGATTTCCTTGCCGGTCGAATCGCCGTGCGCGTGCAGGATTCTTCGGCGCGAATGCGCGGCTTCCTGCGTGAACACGAGCTTTCCGCCTTCGCGGTCGAACTCGGTGCCCCATTCGATGAGCTGTTTGATATAGCGAGTGCCTTCGGTGACGAGCGTTTCGACCGCCTCCGGGTCGCACAGGCCCGCGCCGGCAACGAGCGTGTCCTCTTCGTGCAGTTCGGCGCGGTCGTCATCCGAAAGCACGACCGCGACCCCGCCCTGCGCGTATTCGGTGTTCGATTCCGACGCCTTGTCTTTCGTCAGAACCGTGACGCGCGCTCCCGCCCGGGCGAGCTCGATCGAAGCGCGCAGACCGGCGACACCGCTGCCGATGACGATAAAATCCGTTTCCAGAACCATATCAGAAACTTTAACAACATCTTAATTTAATGTCTAAATACCGGCTTAAAATTATTTATTTCGCTTTGCCGTTGACATGTACGAAAAACTTCGTATACCATAATCTCGTCTACGAAACTCTTCGTAATGATTGAGAACGACCGCGCGCGTCGATTTCGCCGCGCCGAACGGATGGAGCAATTAAACTTTTGAAAATAAGCAAAAAACCGACCGCCGCCGAACTAGATATTCTCGATGTGCTCTGGGAGCGCGGCGCGGCGACCGTGCGCGAGGTTTACGAAATTTTAAGCGCGCGCGTCGGCGGCAAGCCGCCCGTTTACACGACCGTTCTGAAATTGATGCAGATCATGCATGAAAAAGGTCTCGTCGAACGCGATTCGTCGAGTAAAGCGCACGTTTACCGGGCGCGGGCTTCGCAGGACGAAACGCAGAAAAATCTGGTTTCCGATCTTTTGCAAAAGGCGTTCCGCGGCTCGGCGTTAAAATTGGTGCAGCACGTTCTGGAAACGAAACCGGCGAGCGCCGAGGAACTCTCGGAAATTCGGAAGCTGATCGCCGAAGCCGAAAAAAAAGGAGACGACGTATGAACTGGGAAATGCTGGCGGATTCGAAACTCATCGAATATACGGGCTGGACGCTGCTGCATTCGCTCTGGCAGATCGCGTTCGTCGCGCTGATTTTAGCGGCGGCGAGCCGCGTTTTGCGCCGGTTTTCCGCCAACGCGCGCTACGCCGCGGCGGTCGCCGCGCTCGCGCTCGCGGCGGGCTTGCCGATCGTCACTTTTGTCCAATTAACGCGCGGCGCGCGTCCCGATTCTGCTCCGACGTCGAATTCCGACCTTCGCGCCGACCGGCGAATCGCCAAGCAGAACCGCGCGGCGGAAGATTTTTCGAGTTCCGGTAAAGGCAACCCGGAAAACGGCGCGGTCGCGAACGGCGCGCTCGGCACGATCGAAAATCTGCAGCAAGCATTTCACCAAAATTTCGGCCGTTTTTTGCCGCTCGCGGCCGGCTTGTGGCTCGTCGGCGTCGCGTTTTTCGGCGTGCGTTTCGCGGGCGGCATGTGGCAGCTGCACGTTTATAAAACGCGCGAAACCTCGGCGCCCGACCGGGCGTGGCAGGTGAATTTCGCGGCGCTGCGCGGGCGTTTGAAGATCGCGCTGCCGGTCAGGCTGCGGCAGTCCGGTCTGATCGAAACGCCGATCGTCGTCGGCTGGCTGAAACCGGTCATCCTCATTCCGGCGAGCGTTTTTCTGCAGCTCACGCCGCGCGAGCTCGAAACGATCCTCGCGCACGAGCTCGTCCACATCCGGCGCGGCGACGCGTTCGTCAATCTCGCGCAGAACGCGGCGGAAACGTTGTTTTTCTATCATCCCGGCGTGTGGTGGATTTCGCGCGCGATTCGGCGCGAACGCGAGCTGGCGGCGGACGCCGGCGTCGTCGAAATTTTCGAAAACTCCCGCATCGTCTACGCCAAGGCTTTGGCGAACTTAGAGGCAATTCGCCGGCAGGCGAATCAAACATTGCCGCGTTACGCAACGGCGGCAAACGGAGGTAACTTAATGCACAGAATCGCGAAAATTTTACAAAAAAATACCGAGATAAAGCGAAGCGCGTCTGCTTGGTCGGCTGGATTAGCTTGCGCCCTGATCTCGGCGTTTTTGTTAGCTGTATTGTCGTTCAATCAAACGACGCTTGTCAATGCGCAGAAACAGCGCGGCGCCAAGAAAATGGCGATCGGTTTCGTTTCGATCCCGACGATCGACCGCAGCGCCGACCCGCCGAAAGACTCGGACGAAACGATGCGGCGGCTGATCGAAAAGCTGCGGTCGCACAAAGTTCCGGCGATCGGTTTTTTGCAGGGCGGCTTAATTTCCGACGGCGAAAAGCTGTCGCCCGCGCGCGCCGACATGGTGCGTTCGTGGCGCGACGCCGGTTTTGAAATCGGCGTCGGCGGCTTTAAGCACATCTGGTTTTACGACACGCCGTACGACGATTACGTGGCGAACGTCGAGAAAAACGAGCGGATCGCGAAAAATATCCTCGGAGAAAAAAATCTTCCCGTGAAATATTTCAGCTATCCGTTTCTGAACACCGGCAAAACGGCGGACGACCGCGCCCGCTTCGAGAACTGGCTGCAATCGCGCGGTTTGACGGCGGTCAAATACACGTTCGACAACCAGGAATGGATGTATTCGTACGCCTACGACATGGCGCGCAACGACAACGATACCGGCGCGATGATCGAAATTCGCATCGCGTTCGTCAAATATATGTCCGAAATGCTTGACCATTACGAAGCCTACGCGCGGGAAATGTTCGGGCGCGACGTCGCGCAGACGACGGTTCTCACGCCGAGCCGCCTGATCGCCGACGCGGCGGACGAACTTTTCGGGTTGTTCGAAAAGCGCGGCTACCGATTCGTGTCGATGGACGAAGCCTTGGCGGACGACGCCTATCAAACCGAGGAGAATTTCGCCGACACGAAGGACAAAATCGGCAAATCCGGCATTTCGTGGTTCGAGCGGTGGACGTTTGCGCAGGGCAGGAGATTGCGCGACGAACCGCGAGTCGACGCCCGGATCTGGAAAACTTGGGAAGACAGAAAGGCGAAATCGAAATAGTCGATTCGCACAGAGAGAGAAAAGGCCTGCCTGAAATCTCAGGCAGGCCTTTTCCTTTCACTTATAAGCTTTTTCTTAACTTCGACTTAATCTTCCGCCGCGCGGTTTCGCCCGTCGCCGGCGCAAGCAAAATCGGCGCTGCCGGTTGAAGCGTTTCGGTCGCGAACGAGCATCGGGACTTCGAAATTCTTGAGCGGTTTCCAGAAAACGATCAGACTGCCGTCCTTGTCCCTGCGATGAATTCTGAAAGCGACGAGCACGTCGGCGCGGTCGAAGCTGATCGCCCGCAGCGCGAAGGTGAAATCGAGACTGACCGGAACGCGTCTCGCAAACGTCGCGTTTTCCGTTTCGTAGTTGTGCGATTTTTTCTGCTCGGCGCGGGCGGCGGATTCGCTCGTCGGCGGCTTGTAGTTAAGAAGAAACTCGATTCCGCCGGTGTCGGTCGAAACCTCCGCCAGCGGGACGTTTCCGAGATCCGAGAAAAATCCGTAGTCGGCTCCGGCGAAGCCGACGCTTAAATAATCGTCTTCCAGACTGATCTGCGCGATTTTCTGGTAATCGTGCGAGCGGTTCGTAAACGAGTAATAAGCGCCGCCGTGAACCGCGCGTTTTCTATCGTAGCGTTCGCGCGGCATCAGCCGAAAAACCTCGAAGCCTTCCTTTCCCGCCCGCTCGAAGTCTTCGGCGGCGGGCAGCAGAATTTCGGCTTCGAGGCCGTTGATTTGACTGTTTAAATCATCGATTTTCCGCAGTTTTTGCTCGCGCGTCGGCGTCTGGCCGGAAGCGGCGGTCGAAAGCGAAAAAACGAGTAAAGCGGAGACGAAAACGAGACGCATAAAAATTTTCCTCAAAAACGAAAGTGCTTTGACTGCCGGCCCTTTCGGCACAGCATATCAACGCACTTCGATTAAAAGCAATAAAATTTTTATTCGGAGGGAATCGTCAATTCCTGACCGGGATAAATTTTATCCGGATCGTTGAGTTTGTCGCGGTTGGCTTCAAAAATCTGCTGCCAGCTGACGCCGTATTTCGAGCCGATTTTGCTCAAATTGTCGCCCGATTGAACGGTGTAGGTATTCGCCGCCGCTTCCGGCGCGGTGATATTCAACACGAGATCGCCCGAACGATAATCCGGATCGAGGCGTCCGTATTCGTCCCAGAGCCGTTGTTTGACTTCGGCGCTCGGCGCGCTGCCTTCGATTTTGATAAATCCCTCGCCCTCGGTGATATTCAACCCCGAAATGCCCGATGAATTCGCTAAATCAATCAACGATTGATATTTTTCCTGTAAAGCCATCTTCTTTTCCTCCTTGTTTTAGCTTATTTTTCCGTCACTTTATTATTGACCGGTTTGCCGCCGTTGTTTTCCATGACGGTCGCCATCACCTGATCCAATTTGCCTTTCGCGACCGTGCCGCTGAGCGTCATCGGCGTCGTCGTCGTATCGACCGTCACGTCGCTGAAGCCCTTCGCTTTGAGAGCCGATTCGATTTTTCCTTTCAGATTCGGATCGACGGTCGCCGATTCGGTCGTGCGCGTGACGGCGGTCGGGCTCGGCGTCGCCGTCGTGCGGTTGGCGTTCGCGTTCGCGTTGTTATTTTCGCCGCGTCCGCAGCCGGCTAAAAACAGAAAAGTTGATAAACATAAGACTACTAACAGTTTAATTCTCATTATTTCCTCCCTGGATTCTTTGTTTATGTCAAATCAAAATCCAAAACGCCTGATTTTGACACTTAAAAAAGTTTCCGAAACTTCAACATTTCGGAAACGAACTCACCGCTTAGGGGTATGTGTTTGTAGTTTATACTATTTTTTAAAAATTTCTAGTTAAATTCATAGAAAAAAATTTCTTCGGCGATGCGTTTCGCGACCTCGAACGAGTTTAGTTCCGGTTTGATAATAAAATGCCAGTCGGCGAGGCAATAAACCTTCTGCCGCTCGTCGAAAAGCTTTCGCGCGTCCGCTTTGTTGCGCGCCAGCGGACGGACGCGTTTCGAAGCGGAAATGTTGAGCCAGCAGTGTTCGAAGCTCGATTCGAGCCAGACGGTCGTAAACCCGTGCGATTTGATCAGGCGGCGATTTTCCTCGATCGTCCACGCGCCGCCGCCGAGCGCGACGACTTTGGCGTTCGATTCGAGCCCGCGCCGCAGATTGGCGGTTTCGATCTGACGGAATTTCTCGATGCCCTCGCGTTCGATGATCTCGGCGATCGTCAGGTGCTCGCTTTCGACGATCATCGCGTCCAGATCGAGCCGCTCGCACTCGAGCAAATAAGCCAGATGCTTCGCGACGGTCGATTTGCCGACGCCCATAAAGCCCGTCAAAATTATGCGCTGATCGTCGTTCATCGTGCGGATAGTTATTTTGCCACAGCCCGCAGCGTTTCAAAAAACGCCGGAAAGGAAACCGCCGCGCAGCCGGCGTCCGCGATTTCCGTTTCGCCGTCGGCGAACAGCGCCGCGACCGCGAACGCCATCGCGATCCGGTGATCGCCGTAGGATTCGACGCGCGCGCCTTTCAGATTCGACCGCCCGACCCGCAGACCGTCCTCGAATTCCTCGACCTCGGCGTTCATCCGCCGCAGATTTTCGACGACCGCGCGGATGCGGTCCGATTCCTTGACGCGCAGCTCCTGCGCTTCGCGGATTTCCAGCCCGCCTTCGAGCTGCGTGCCGAAGACGGCGAGGATCGGAATCTCGTCGATCAGATTGGCGATGATTTTGCCGCGCAGAACGTTCGAAGAAGCGTTCGATTCGAGATGTCCGCTTCCCTTTACGCGCAGATCGCCGACCGGCTCGCCCGCGATTTCCCGTTCGTTCAGAATCGCGATTTCCGCGCCGAAATCCTTTAAGACTTCGACGATCGCGTTGCGCGTCGGATTGAGCCCGACGTTCGGCAGAAGCAATTCCGATTCTTTCAGACAAGCCGCCGCCCCGAGGAAAAAAGCGGCGGAAGACACGTCCGACGGCACGCGCAGATCTTTCGCCGTCAATTCCGCGTCGCCCGAAACCGACAGCGTTTTGCCGCTCTCGCCGTCCGATTCCGCGACCTCGACGCCGAACCAGCGCAGCATCCTTTCGGTGTGATCGCGCGTCGGCGTTTTTTCGAGCACGGAAGTTCGTCCGTCGGCGTTGAGCCCGGCGAGCAGCACGCACGACTTGACCTGCGCCGACGCGATTCGCGGCTCGAACGAGATCGCGCGCAGCGGGTTGACGCCGGCGATCTTTAGCGGCGCGTGATCGTCCGTCGCTTCGAGCGACGCGTTCATCCGCGATAAAGGCTCGATCACGCGCCGCATCGGGCGTTTCGAGAGGCTTTCGTCGCCGGTCAAAACCGAGTCGAAGCTCTGCCCGGCGAGGATTCCCGCCAGCAGGCGCATCGTCGTGCCGGAATTTCCGCAATCGAGCGCGTCCGAAGGTTTTTGAAAGCCGGTTTTGCCGACGCCTTCGACGAAAACGGTCGAGCCGTCGCGCTTTATCGAGACGCCGAGCTGCTCGAGACAGGAAAGCGTCGACGCGCAGTCGGCGCTCGTCGCGAAGTTTTCGACGCGCGTTGCGCCCGCGGCGAGCGCCGAAAAAAGCGCCGCGCGGTGCGAAATCGATTTGTCGCCGGGTAAATTGATCGTTCCGTTTAACTTGCTGGCAGGTTGTATTTTCATAACAAAAAAACGATTATAATGGCGATTGATGCCGCCGCTCAAACTCCATATTAAAACAGCCCTGCTGGCGTCCTCGGTGGCGCTCGTGCTGCTCGCCGCCGCGCTGCTCGTCGTCAGCGCCAGCATCGCGGCGCAGATTCAGACCGAACAGAAAGAACTCGCGCGCCTGCAGGCGGAAAATCTGGCGGAGAGTTTATCAGTGCTGCCCGCGCAGACGAACGACGACACCCTGCAGCTTTTGACCAATCTCGTCAGCCGCGCGCGCCGCAACATCATTACGGCGCGCGTCTGGAAGCTCGAAAACAACGAGTTCGTCGAACAGGCGGCGTCGGACGACAGCTCGCCGCCCGAAACGATCCCGGTCGAGATAAAAAACTCGCTGCTCGCCAATTCGCCGTCGCAGGTCGTCAATATTCAGACGGATTCGAGCGATTCGCTCTACCGCATCTTCGCGCCGGTGATCGTTAACAACAACGTCGCCGGCGCGGTCGAAATCGTCGAACGGCTCGACACGGTTTCGACGATCGCCGCGCGCTACGTCGCCAATCTGCTCTGGATCGCCGGCGCGGCGGTGGTTTTGATGACCGGCGCTTTTTATCTTTTATTTCAAAATCTCGTTTACCGGCCGCTCGACAAAATCCTGACGGCGATGGAAAAGGCGCGCGCCGGCAATCTTTCGGCGACGATCTCCGAGCGCATCAAGCAGGACGAATTCGGACGCCTTTCCGGCAATTTCAACTCGATGATGTCGCAAATCCGCGAAATGACCGCCGAGCGCGAGCGCCGGAACGAGCTGCTTCAGGAAAAGATTTCCGAGGCGACCGCCGAACTGACGCAGAAAAACGAACAGCTCGAAACGGCGAACCTCGAACTCTTTCGCTCGACGCGCCGGATGGCGGAAATGGAACGCCTCGCCGCCGCCGGGCAGACCGCCGCCGAGTTCGCGCACGAAGTCGGCACGCCGCTCAATCTGATCAGCGGTCACGTTCAGTTGCTCGAAGCGTCGCTCGCCGCCGGTTCGAAAGAAGCGAGTCGACTGCAGACGATCAACGCCCAGATCGAACGCATTTCGCGAACGGTCCGCGAAATGCTCGACCGCACGCGTTTCGGCGCGACCGAACACACGCCGCTTAACCTGAACGAACTGCTGCGCAAGATTTTCGACGCGATCGAACCGACGCTCGAAGAAAACCGCGTCGAATTAGCCGCGAATCTGGCGGAAAATCTGCCGGCGATCGCCGGCGACGAAAACCGCCTGCAGCAGGTTTTCCTGAATCTCGTCAACAACGCCCTCGACGCGATGCCGGCGGGCGGGCGGCTCGAAATCGCGACCGCGCGCGAAAACGACCAGGTGACGGTCGATTTTACCGACACCGGCGTCGGGATGAGCGCGGAAACGAGCGCGAAAATCTTCCAGCCGCTGTTTACGACCAAACAACGCGGGCGCGGCACGGGGCTCGGTCTGGTCGTCGTCAAACAAATCCTGCAGGAACACGAAGCCGAAATCACGGTCGCGAGCGAGCCGGGAAAAGGCGCGACTTTTCATTTATCGTTCAGGGTTTATCTCGCACGATCCGACGACGGTCGAGCGGACGGAGCGCAAAATAAGATTTGAATAAAATCCGGCGCCGGTTTTCCGCCAGGTTCGCCGAGATCGTCGGACGGTCGGCGCCGACGACCCGAGACGACCGCGAGCGCGGCGGCGAAAACTTTTCATTTTCGCCGATTCGAGTTAAGATCACACATTATTACATTATTCATTACACTATTCGCCGAGTGAATATCTCCGGGAGATTCGTATGAAATGGACGATTGAACACGACCCGACCGATAATTTCTTCAGAGTGAACTGTTACCGGCAATTCAGCGACCACGACTGCCGTAAGATGCTGGACGCGCTCGCCTTTTCGGAAGACTGGCGACGGGACGCGGACATTCTCATCGATTACCGGGAAACCGATTTCACCGGCATCCGGGTCGACGACTTGCAGATCGTCCTTAATTATCACAAGCAATTGGCGCCCGTTCTCGGAGACGGCAAGCTAGCGCTGGTGATGGGATCCGTCCGCGATTTGCAGCTGGCGCGGCAGTACGAAATGCTCAACGAGAAAATAGTCCATGCGAAAATAATGGTTTTCGACGACGACGAGAAGGCGATCGCCTGGTTTTCGACGAATCGATTTTGAACGCATTCCCGGCTTCCGGCTCGTTAACCGGGAAAATCCGCCGCGCCGCGCTTTATTTTCATTTGTCCGAAAACTTCAACGGTCGTTGATTTGTTCGCGCAGAAGCTTTTCGAGCAGGCGGATTTGCTCCTGCTGCATTTCGATGAGCTGCGCCCATTTCTGTTCGCGCAGTTCGTCGAGTTTTTCCTGAATCGCGCAGATTTCGAGCTCGGCTTTTAAGTTGATCTCGTAATCGTGCGCGGCGGTCTCGCGGTCTTTCGCTTCCTGCCGGTTCTGCGACATCATGATGATCGGCGCCTGAATCGCGGCGAGCATCGAAAGAAACAGGTTCAGCAGAATATACGGATACGGATCGAAGCCGCGACCGACCAGAACGAACGAGTTCAGAATCACCCAGCCGATCAAAGCCGACATGAAAATGATGATGAACGTCCACGAACCGCCGAACGCCGCGACCCGGTCGGCGACGATCTCGCCGAACGTCCGCTCGTCGTCCGCCGCGCGGTAAAGATTGCGGCTCAAATGCCCGCGGTCGACCAGCGATGCGACGACCTTTTTTTCCTGTTCGTTCAGATTTTCCCACTCGCGTTTTAAGAATTTGATTGCCAGCCGGCGCGCTCTTTCAGACATAACAGACATATCGGTTTTGGAATTTAGATTTTGGATTTCGGATCTGCTCACGCAGTTACTAACGCAATTCTATAACCAAATGCTTTCGCGACGGAATCGATTCGATGATGAACCTGTCGGATCGCTGAGGCGCGCCGAACCGAAATTCGAAATCCAAAATCCGCAACCGAACCGTGGCGATTTTGCCCGCGATGCCAAAACGACGCATCGCGGGCTTTTGACTTAAACGCATAAATTTAGTGTTTTCAATGTTTTTATACGGCACAAACATTGCAAATTCAAATGTCCGGCAGACGAAAAGCGAGACGCTTCCGCCGAAAATAAAGGGAGGACGACAAACATGAAAACGAAATTATTTTTAAGTTTAACGTTGGCAGCGATCGGAATGAGCGGCGATATTCACGCCGCACCGAACCGGAAGGTGACCGTGGAGCGGGCGCGGGAAATCGCGCTCGGGCGCGTCGGCGGCGAAATCGAACGCGCCGACACTGTGACGCGCCATAAAAAGCCGGTTTACTCGTTCTTTATCAGGAAATCGGACGGCGGAACGGCGCACGTTCTGGTCAGCGAAAAAGGCAGGATCAAGCGCGTCGCGGACGAAACGCCGGCGACCGCGAAAATCAAATAAGCAGTGGTCGGTGGTCGGTGATCAGTGATCGGTGGTCGGCTGTCAGATCAGGTAAATGTAAACCGAGAACTTTGGTTATATTCAACAGTAACTGACCGCCGACCACTGACCGCCGACCACCGATTTGCGTTATGATTGACGATATGAAAAAAATCCTCGTGGTCGACGACGATCGTGCTTCGTGCGAACTTCTGAGCGAGATTCTGCTCACGCAGGGTTGGGAAACGTCGACCGCCGATACGCCGGAAAAAGCGCTCGCGCTTTCTGACCGGACGAACTTCGACCTCGTGATCAGCGACATCAACCTCGAAGCCGACCTTTCGGGGCTGGATCTGCTGGCGCGCCTGCGCGAAAAAGCGCCCGTCATCCTCGTGACCGGTTTCGGCTCGCTCGAAACGGCGGTCGAAGCGACGCGCGGCGGCGCGTGGGATTTTATCTCGAAGCCATTCAGGGTCGACGAAATCGTCGCGACGGCGCGCCGCGCGCTCGAACGAAATCAAAAAACGGCGGACACGGAAACGGGCAAACAGATTTTCGGCGCGCTCGTCGGCAGCGCGCCGAAAATGATCGCGCTTTACAAGGAAATCGCGCGCGTCGCGCCGACCCGCGCGACCGTTTTAATCTTAGGCGAATCGGGCACCGGCAAAGAGCTCGTCGCGCGGGCGATCCATCAAAACGGCGAGCGCGCCGACAAGCCGTTCGTCGCCGTCAACTGCGGCGCGCTCACCGAGAGCCTGCTCGAAGCCGAACTTTTCGGGCACGCGAAGGGCAGTTTCACCGGCGCGGCAATCGACCGCCGCGGGCTTTGGGAGGAGGCCGACGGCGGCACGCTGTTCCTCGACGAAATCGGCGAAACCTCGCCGGCGATGCAGGTCAAGCTTTTGCGCGCCTTGCAGGAAGGCGAAATCCGGCGCGTCGGCTCGAACCAGAATCGCAGAATCGACGCGCGCGTCGTCGCCGCGACGAACCGCGACCTCGAAGAAGAAGTCAGGACCGGCGGATTTCGCGAGGATTTGTTTTACCGTTTGAGCGTCGTCACGCTGCACGTTCCGCCGCTCCGCGAGCGCGCCGGCGACATTCCGCTGCTGGTCGAAAAATTTTTATTAAAGGCGCGAAAAAACGCCGGCAAAGAAGGTTTGAGATTTTCCGAAGACGCCCTGAAGACCCTGCAGGTGCACGAATGGAAAGGCAATGTGCGCGAGCTCGAAGCGGCGGTCGAATACGCGGCGCTGAGGGCGCGCGGCGGCGAAATCCTGACCGAAGATTTGCCGGTCAAGCTGTTGACCGACGAATTCAAACAGCACGCCGCGCGCTTTCATCTGACGCAGCTTTACGGCGATCTGCCGAAGCTCGACGAGCTCGAAAAACGCTATTTAGTTCACGTCCTCGAAAAAACCGGCGGCAACCGCACGCGCGCCGCCGAGATTCTCGGCATCGACCGCCGCACGCTCTACCGGATGGCGGAGAGATTTGGGATAGATTTAGACGCCTGAAAAAACGGGACTCGGATTTTACGGCTTGAAACGGATTTTCGGGGATTTACCTTGAACTTTTTAAAGTATCCGCGAAAATGCGGTTTTTTCCGCGTTAATCCGCGTCCCGTTTTTTCTTGCTCTTAAATCCGCTTTTTTGACTAACGCTTCCTAGATTTGCGCGGCTGCTTGAAACCGGCTTCGCGCATTTGATTGGCGTTGAAGACGGGCGCGTGCGTCGTGATGGTTTCGACGGTCGGCGCGTTCGTAAAGCCCGATAACCCGTAAAAAAAAAGCGCCGCGAGACAGGCGATCAGCGCAAACCACCAGAAATGTTTGCGAAAGGTTCTTTGCAGTTTTCTTAAATTTCGTCGAAGCCGCACGGTTTTACCCAAAAAACAGGACGCCGCCCGTTCGGGGCGCGCCCTGTTTTTGCTTTGAGAAGAGAAACGATTTTGCTTTATGGCTTTTATGATTTTTCCTTTTTTTTATTCCTCCTTATTTATTTTTTCGTCGGCGCGCTCATCTGTTTCTTCGCCGCTTTCCGTGCGTGATGTTTTTTCGCCTTTTTCTTCGCGGTGGTGCCCTTTTTGACTGCGACCGCCGCCGTTTTTCTGACGTAATTCGTTTTCGGCGCCGCCAAAGCCGAGCCGGCAACGATCAAACTTAAAATCAACGCAGTAAAAATTCCCGGTTTGTTTTTCATTATTATCTCCTGAATTTATTTCTTAAACTTCGCGAACCGGAAGAAACTGCTTGTTTCCGCTTTTGCCTGTCCGTATCCGTCCAACGTTTCTTCCGGTTCACGCTTTTTTGAATTACAAAGCGCGTGCCAAAATGATTTGCCCGCATAAGCGCTGACTTTTCAACAATTTAGAGAGGTAAAGAAGCGCCGCGCGACGTTTTTTCGCGTAGCCTTTTTGCCGCCGCCGGCAAAAGCGCCACAATCGGATTTTGGGTTTTGGATTTTAGATTTTGGATCGGTTTCGTCGGTGAACGTAATTGTTGACCTATGAGTTGGTTTTTGAGAGCAAATTCTCGAGTAAAGAATCGCGCTTCCGAACGCGTCGGCAAATCCGAAATCCGAAATCCAAAATCCAAAATCGACTTGACATAACCCTCAATAAAACGCAAACTTACACTAAAGTTTTTTACAACGACACACAGATTTTATCGGCGAACGGTGCGCGAAAAAGAAACAAAATTCTCCATCTCGAGCAAAATAGAAGCGATTGACGAAGCGGTGCAGAAAGCCACCGCCTTTGCATCGGAAGCGGGGTTTGCCGACGACGCCCTGTTCGGGATCGATATGGCGGTGCGCGAAGCGCTGGCGAACGCCGTCAAACACGGCAACAAACTCGACGAAACGAAGTCGGTCGAAATCACCCTGCTGAGCACCGGAGAAGCCCTTGAAATCCGGATTCGCGATTACGGCGAAGGCTTTGACGTGGCGGAGGTGCCCGACCCGACGAACCCCGAAAATCTCCTGAAAGCATCGGGGCGCGGCATCCTGTTCATGCATAATTTCGTCGACCGGGTCGAATGGGAAAGTCACGCGGAAGGCGGCACCGTCGTGAAAATGACAAAAAACCATTAAGAGCTTTGTTTTACGCGCGGTTTTCTGGTAAATTTCATCTAAAATTTGCAATCAATTTACATTTAATTTTTTTACGAGGAGATAAAAATGGCTGAACTTAACATTGCGGAACGCCAGGCTGGCGACATTACGATTTTGGATATGGACGGAAAAGTGACGATCGGTGAAGGAAGCGTCGCGCTTCGCAACACGATTCGCCGCCTGCTCGGTGAGGGCAAAAAGAAGATTCTCTTGAATCTGGGCGGCGTCGGCTATATCGATTCGAGCGGCATCGGCGAATTGGTTTCGAGCTTTACCGCGGTGAACAAAGAAGACGGCAGCTTGAAATTACTGAATTTGACGCAAAAGATTCAGGACCTGCTCGCGATCACCAAACTGCTCACGGTGTTCGACGTTTTCGAAAACGAGGGCGAGGCGCTGAGCAGCTTCAAGTAAATCAAAATCCAACTTTAAACGACCGAGGATAAAGGGAAAATTCGAACGAGTTTTTCCTTTATCCTTTTTTTCCGAAGGCATCTTCGCCAAACGGAAAAGCATCTGTAACTGAAGAGCAAAGGCGCGAAATTTTCAAAGAAGACCGTAACTTATTCCCCTTATAATTCTTTGTTGATTTTGCGTCCTTTGTTCGTATTTTAAGGCGGAAGCCCGCAACGTCAGTCAGGGCGGATTTATCACTGGTAATTTTCGACCGAACGCGGTTTTCCGCAGCAACTGCCAAACAATGAAAAGAGTTTTTCTTCTGGCGCTGGTTTTAGTTTCATCGAGCGCCGTTTTCGCACAAACCACTTCGCCGGGCTTTGATTTATCGCATTACGGCGTGCGCATCGAACCGGACCGCCGGTTGATCGTCGTGATGGCTTCTCTCGAAGCCGCCGGGCTCGAAACGCCGCTGACCGAGAAAGGCAAGGATTTCCGTCAGAAGCTGCGCGCGGACATCGCGAGTTTGAACGCGCCGTCGAAAGACGGACAGCAAACGCTGCTCGAAAGAATGAAATTTTTCGTCGCGCAGTACAAAAAGCGTCACCCGCAGCGCACCGCAGCCGAGCTCGTCGCGCCGTTTATCTCGATGGCTTACACGCTCGGTCCGGTGCCGGATCTGACCGAACCGGCGCGCGCCACCGATTTGCCGGGCGATCTGCTGGAAGTACTCGATTTCTCGCCGTACGTCCGCCAGTTTTACCGCAGCCCGATCAAAGTCGGAGAAGGGGCGGCGGAAACCACGACGACCGTCGGCGCGCGCATCGAAGAATACTACAAGGAACACCAGGCGACGGGCGACGCGCTCCGACCGTCGACCGTGCGCATGGTGCGCGATTTGCTCGATTACCTGCACACGCGCCCGCAAACCACTTACCTCGAACAAATCAAAACGGAAGTTCAAAGAGGCAAAAGCAAGAACGACAAATTAAGCAAAACCGAAACGCGCGAGCGCGAGCGGAGATTTTTTATCGTTCCCGATCTGCTCGCCCAGACCGGCACGATCAATTTCCGCAACATCAGCGACGATTATTACGTAATCGTGCCGCCCGGGACGGATTTGAGCGAATCGGAAGTGCGCCGCGCGTACCTGCAGTTCGTGCTCGACCCGATCATCCTCAAAAACGCGAAGGACATTGCGACTTTCAGGGACGGCATCAAAACGCTGCTCGACGAGCGCCGCAAGACGAATCCCGACCTTTCGCCCGACATTTTTCTCGCCGTTTCGCGTTCGCTCGTCGCGGCGGCCGACGCGCGTCAAGGCTATTTTCAAACTTATCAGGAAGCCACCGCGGAAGCGCGCCGCGCGGCGAACGCCGGACGCAAACCGCTCAGCGAAACGACCGACGCGCAGGGCAGAAAAGTCGCTCAATGGTCGGACGAGCTTTTCGTGATCGACGGCAAATTCGTGATGCCGGCGGCGGAAGACGAAATGAACCTGAAGCTCGCCGAAGCCTACGAAAAGGGCGCGGTGCTCGCGTTTTATTTCGCCGGCGGTTTGAAAGGGCTCGAAGAATCGCAGTTCGACATCGCCAGCAGCCTGCGCGACATCATTCTGTCGCTCGACACGAAAAAAGAGGAAAACCGGCTCGCGGAAGCCGCCGAATCGAGAAAGCGCGCGATCGCCGCGCGCGAAGAACGCCGCAAACAGGCGGCGGTCATCGTCGAAAACCCGCTGACGAAAAAGCTTCTCGAAGTCGAACCGATGATTCAGACGCAGAAGTACGCGCAAGCCGAAGCCGAGCTGAATAATCTGCTGAAAACGAATCCGGCCGAATCGCGCGTGTTTTACGCGCTCGGTCGCGTCAAATCGCTTTCGGCGGCGACCATCACCGAACCGGAAAAGCGCAGTCAGCTCATCGACGAAGCCAAGGAATTCTTCGTCAAAGTCATCAACATCGAAGAAGCGAAAGCCAAAAATCCCGATCCGAAAGCCGAAAAATTCGATTCGGCGCTGGTTTCGCTGACTTACGTCGCGCTCGCCCGGCTCTACGAATATTACGACCAGAACGCCTACGCCATCAAAATCTACGAAAAGGTGATCTCGATGGGCGACATCAAGGGCGGCGGCTTTCAGGAAGCGGTCGTCGCGCGTGAGCGGCTTTTGAAAGAACAGCAATAAGCTTTTAACGAAAAGTCGCGACGCGGCGCAGAGAGCCGCGAAAATTTCGAGGTTTTTCCCTTTCGCGCCGTCGCGTTCTCGCGTTGATTAAAAAATGAAAAAATCCGTTTTTATCGCGATTCTGATTTGTATTTCGGCGATCTCAACGTCGGCGCAGACCGGCTCGCGCGAGCCGGCGAAGGTCACGCCGCGCAACGTGCCGTTTAAGAGCGTCACGGAAATCTCCGACGCCGACTGGCAGGCGCTCGCCGCCGCCCTCGAAAAGGAAGACTGGAAACAATCGGCGACGCTCGCCGCCGGGCACCTTCTGGCTCTGAAAACCGACAACGATAAAAAACAGCTCGCGCAGCTGCGGTACATTTATCTTTATTCGCTCGCCGGGCAGATTCTCGACTTCAACGCGCGCGGCAATGCGGTCGGAAGCGAAAAGACCTGGATGGAAGTCGATAAAGCGATGGAGACCTTCATCAACCGGGAAGTAATTATGCCGCCGCGCCTTTTTACGACCGACTGCGAGAAAAGGCTAAACGTCATTTGTCAGGTCAAAGCGGCGCCGGAAGCGTTCCGCACGACGGCGACCAACAAGGAGGGCAACGGAATTCATTCGTTCGATTACGTGCAGCTCGAACAAACGGTCGACCTCAAAGAATTTAACGGGAAAGAAGCCTTTCTCGGCGGAATTCTGCGCCGCGCCGAATACAACGAGGATAAATCGAAACCGTGGGTCATGCGCCTCTTTCTGAACAAGGGCTTTCTGCGCGTCGTCGTTAAATAGAATTAAGGAATAAGAAGCGCTTCGAATAATTTTATTTTTCGATTCTTATTTCTCGCCTACCTTTTCCCGCGCGTGCGGCTGCGTTTTGAAAAATGGACGGAAGCGGTCGCGAACACGGCGAAGAGCAGAAAAAAGAAGGCGTTCGAAGGCGTTCGCAGCGGAAAATCGAAGAAGCTGTGAATCAGAATGCCGAAACAGCCCGCCAAGCCGCCGACCGCCACGCTGCGCCGAAAATGGCTGTGCTCGGCGCCGATTCGCTGAAAGCCCTGTCTGAAGAGCAGAAAAATAAACGCCGCCGCGCAAATGAAGCCGAAAATCCCCGCGTCCGCCAGAATCTGCAGGTAATCGTTGTGCGCCTGCTCGACGCGTAAAGTTCCGTTCCACGTATCGTAGAGCGGAAAAGCCGTGCCGAAAGCGTCCAGTCCCGCGCCCAGGATCGGATGCGCCATAAAAATCTGCAGCCCGACCGACCAGAAATGCAGCCTGCCGCTGCTCACGTCTTCGTGCGTCGCGAGCCCGGCGCCGCGCAGGAGCGGCGCGTCGCCGCCGAGCAGCAGAACCGCGCCGATCAAAACGATCAGCAGAGCGAGACCGCCGCCGATCGCCGCCAAACTGCGTTTGAACCGCGCGCGCCGTTCTTCTTTCGAAAATTCGCCGTCCTCGTCGCGCCTGGCCAACACGTTCGTCAGCAGAACGAATCCGAGAACGCCCAGTAGACTTAAAACGCCGCCGCGCGACCCGGTCAACAGAATCGCGATGCCCATCAGAATGAGCGCGATAATCAGCAGCAGACGTTTGTCCTTTTCGGTCGCTTTTCCGATGAGCAGCGCAAACGTCAAGCCGATGGTCATTTCCATGAACGCCGCGAAATGGTGCTGATTGACGAACGACGCGAACGGAATCGCCTGCGGCGTCGGACGCCAGCCGTAAATGCCTTCGGGACTCGCCAGCCGCTGCAGAATTCCGAAAAACGCCATCGCCGCGCCGAAAACGACGACCGCCGCGACGAGTTTTCGAAGACGCGCCGCGGTGTTGATATGCGCGTACGCGGCGGCGAAAAAGATCAGCAAAAGGACGAGCTGCATGACGGCGAACCTCGTCGCGTACGGATTTATCGAAAGCGACGAAACCGCCGGCACGGTCAAAGCGCCGCCGGTTTCCGGCGCGCGAAGCGGCAGAAGCTGAACCAAGCCGATCACGATCAAACCGATCAGCGGAAGCTGCAGCAGATTGTCGTCGAACCGGAATTCCTTATTAAACCAAGCGTCGGCGAGCCAAAAAACAGCGATCAGCCCGGTCACGACCGCGATGAAAGCAAACGCCCAAGTTTCGACCGCGCCGTAAGCGAGCGTCGAAAAAACCAGGATCACGCAAAGCAAAATAAAAACCGTTCCGCTCAGACGCGAAAAACGGTCGTCGGCGGAAACCTCTTCCGGCAAATGAATGGCGCTTGAATTTTCCAGTTCTTGTCGCATCAGAGTTTGAAGTTCGAAAAAGACGGCTCGGGGCAATCCTCATTTTGCGCCGCGAGCCTTCTTCTTTCATCTAATTCAGGCTGAAATCGTCAAACCAAAGCTTGCCCTTGATCGGGCACAGCGTCGCCGAGCACGGCACGCGCGCGAGCCGGATGATGACCGCTTCCGTTTCGCTCGGCACCACGAAATCCGCCTTGAGACCCGTCCAATCCGCATTCGCCGCGACCGCCTGAGTCGAAGCCAAAACCTTATCATTGCTCGCGGCATCGACGATTTCCCATTTGAAAGTCGCGCCGGCGGTCAGATCGGATTTGTAAAAGGTCTCGAATACGTACTTTTTGTTCGCCTCGACGGCGACGGTTTGCGAAATACCGCGGAACGCATTGCCGTCGTTACTGTTAAAGAGCATGACCAAACTGATTTCGCCGCTGCGCTTCTGCGTTTTGTCGACGAAAATCTGCGGCTCGACTCCCGCCCCGATCCGCCATTCGAAAACGCCCGGATTCTGAGGATTGATGCTCGCTTCGAAACCGCCGTTCGTCACCGTTCCGGGCGCGAAGCTCTTTTCTTCCTCGCCGGCGATGTCGCGAAACATGCGCACCGCCGAGCGGTATTTGTGCGCCTCGATCATTTTTTGGTAAATTTCCTCGCCGTTCGCCTTAAAACTCGTCCGCCGCGCCGTTTCCGGCAGGCTCAGCCAAACGTCCGATGCGTCTTCGAAACGTTTTTCCTTAGCCAGCACCAGCGCGAGCGCGGCTTTCAGATTGACCGATTCGCCCGCGTAGCTGCGGAGTTTGGCGAGCTCGCCCTGAAACAGCTGCCAGGCGCTCGCCACCGCCGGGCCGGCGAAATTTTTATCGCCGTCCGCCGCCTGCCGGATCAGCGCGAAGGCTTCCGTTTCGTTTCCCTGCCGGAGCAGAAAATTTCCCAGCGCCCACTGAACCTGCGAGTAATGCGGCGCCAGTTCGTGCGCGCGCCGCAGCGCTTTTTCGGCGCCCGCCGGATCGCCGGCGCGCTCGCGCGCCCTGCCGAGATCGAACCAAAGCCGAAAATCATAAGGCGAAAGCGCGGCCGCCTGTTCGAATTCGGCGAGCGATTCCGTCAGGTCTTCGGGCAAAAACGTCTTTTCGAGAAGGACGGCGGACGCGTAATGCGTCTGCGGATCAGCCGGCGCGAGCTCGACCGATAAAGCCGCGATTTCCTTATAAACCGACCGCGCCGCGATCGTGTTTGCCAAAAACCATTTCGCGAAAAAATACCCGAAAGCGACGCATAAAACCGCCAGTAACGGGATTGCGGCGCGCGCCGCCGCGGTGTTCAGATTGATTGATTTTGTCGCCATTAATTATTGATTCAGGATTCAGGATTCAGGATTACAGATTCAAGCCCGAAGTCGACTATAATCTTAAATCTTGAACCTTGAATTACTCGAAATCCACCGGTTCGATTTTTATTAATGCGCGTTTGAGCGCGACGTTGGCTTCCGCGCAAATGTCTCTGACTTCCCTCAGTCTTTCGGGCGTCACGCTTCTGAAAGACACTAAAATTTCCTGCACGTCCATCTGTTTGCAGATCGATTCGAGCGAGCCGTTGCCGCCGTACACGCGCAAGCCGTGAATGACCTTGTCTTTTTTGAGCGGGTCGTCGTCGACGAAGCCGATCGGCGTGTATTCCCATTCGGGGTTATTTTTCAGCTCGCGCAGAATCATCTCGCCGCCGTCGCCGGCCCCGTAAATCAGCACGTTGCGGCCTTTGGCGATCGGCATCGGCAGAAGCTGTCGGAAAAGCCGGAAAGCCATGCGGCTCGCCGAAATCGCCGTAAACAAAATCAGCCCGTCGAGCACGAATACGGCGCGCGAAAAATTCTGAAAGCGGTAAAAAAGCAAAACCGTCAAGATGCTCAGGATCGAGCCGATCAAAACGCCTTTGAAGAACGTGACGAAATCGCGCACGCTCGTGTAACGCCAGATTCCGCGATAGACGCCGGCGAAGAGAAACGCGAACAGTTTGACGACGATCAGCAGCGGCACGGTCTGCACGAACAAGTCCCAGTTGGTGGTGTTTTCAAACGAACCGAACATCAGCGCATACGCGGCGTAATACGAAAGCATGATCAGAACCGCGTCCATCAGCACTTCGAAAATGCGGCGTTTATGCGACCAATTGAGCAAGAATCCGAACGCGGCGTTGTTCTGCAAAGCGAGCTGTTCGTCCTGCTCTTCGTAAACCTTGACCTTCGCCAGATAAACGCCGACGATCGTCAGGATGATGGTGAACGCGCCGATCAGCGCGAGGCTCTGCGAGGTTTCGAGTTCCTGCACGGCGAGCGCCAGCGCGCCGGCCAAAATGGCAAAGCCGCACAGCATCAGCACGGCGTTTCGTTCCGAAAGACCGAGCGCGACGAGGCGGTGCGAGGTATGATCGCGCCCGCCCTGCGAAGCTTTTCTGCCCCAAAGCTTTCTGAGAATGGTGACGAACGTCGTATCGAAGATCGGCACGAAAAGGATCAGCGCCGGCACCGCGAGAATCGTCAGGACGCCGCGCGATCGGCCGCCGACCTGGTTCATCAGCACCGAACTCGCCAGCAGGAAGCCGACGAACATCGAGCCGCAGTCGCCCATAAAGATCGACGCCGGGTTAAAATTAAAAGCCAAAAATCCGAGCAGCGCGCCGATGAACGCCGTCACGAACAGCAATTCTTCCGTCTGTCCGCTCGCGCCGAAGCCGATCGCCAAGGAAATCGCGGCGATGACCGAAATGCCGGCCGCCAGGCCGTCCATGTTGTCGAGCAGGTTGATCGCGTTGGTGATGCCGATCAGCCAGATGACCGTGATCCAAATGTCGATGACTTCGTAGCCCGTCCACGGCAGAACGAGCTTGAAATAAATAACGATCGTCGCGCCGATCAACTGCCCGACGAGTTTCTGGTATGGTTTGACGTTCAAAATATCGTCCAGCAGTCCGACGAGAAAAAGAAACGAACTCGCGCCCAAAATGACGAGCGATTCGGTGGTGTGCGGAACGAAGAGAGAGTAAATCAAAACGGTGGTGAGAAAGATCGCCGCGCCGCCCATCATCGCGGTCGGTTTTTTATGCCAGCGGTCGGCTTTCGGCTTAGCGACGAACCCGTAACGGCGCGCCGCCGCGCGGACCAGGTATGTAAGAAGCAGCGCGGAGACCAAACTTATGACCGCAACCCAAACCGGACTTGTTAGCGTGTTAAACATAGAGGAATTGCGGGAGAATTTGAACTTCCTTAAAAGCCTTCCGGAATAAAATTGTTCAAACAGTATTACAAAATAGATTCCGTGCAAAATCAAGCAGATTTTTCAATAATCCGTTTTTAATTCGCGGTACAGATCGATGATATCCGCCGTCAGCCGCTCTTTGCTGTAATTGTTCCGGACGAATTCGCGCCCGCGCGCGCCGAGCGTTTCGCGCAGCGGCGCGTCTTTCGCAAGATGAAGCAATCCTTCGTAAAGCGCCGTTTCGTCCCCGGACGCGACGCTGATGCCGCGTTCGCAAATCACAAAGCCGCTCCTCTCCTCGACCCGCGCCCCGAACAGATCGACGACGCCGCCGACCGCCGTCGAAACGCAGGCCCTGCCGTTCGCCATCGCCTCGATCAGCGAAAGCGGCGTGCCTTCGTTGAGCGAGGTCAGCGCGACGATGTCCAGTCCGGCATAAAAAACGTCGGCGTCGTTGCGGTTTCCGAGAAACGCGACCGTGTCGGCGACGCCCAGTTCGGCGGCTTCGCGTTCGAGACTCGCGCGCTGATGACCGTCGCCGATGATGAGGAATTTCAGTTTCGGCGAATCCGTTTTTTTTCGTTCGCGGTGAATGCTCGCCGCCTTCAAGAGCAGCGGGACGTTTTTGATTTCCGTTAGGCGTCCGACGAAACCAACGAGCACTTCCTCGCCGGAAGCGCCGATTTCCGCGCGCAGAATATTCCTTTTCGCTTCGGCTTCGGCGAAGGGCGCGAGGTCGATGCCGAGCTGCACGACGCGGAACTGCGCCGCGCGACCGACGCCGAACTGTTCGTTTATTTCCGCTTTTTGCTGCGCGCTGATCGCGATGATCCGATCGGTCATGCGCGCGAGAGTCTTTTCGATCAAAAGAAAAAACGCGGTTTTGCGCTTGCCGTAATAGCTGTGAAAAACGTGTCCGTGATAAGTGTGTACCATTTTCAGGTTTTTCCACGACAGCCAGCGGTAGAAAAATCCGGCGACGCGTCCGATGGTTCCCGCCTTCGCCGTGTGCGTGTGAATGATGTCGGGTTTTTCGCGCCACAAACGGCGAAAAACCTTCCAGAGAGAAACGATGTCCTTCGGCGACAGTTCGCGGCTCATTTCGGGAATAAAATCGGGCACGACGCCGTTTTCCTCGGCGAAATAGCTCATGTCCTCTTCGCCGGCAGGCACGGTTCCGGTCAGGAGCACGGATTGAAATTCTTCCGACTGTAGGTTTTTCGTGAGCCAGACCACGTGGCGCGCCGGACCGCCGACGTTGAGTCTTGCGATGATGCGGACTATCTTCATATTCCATAAAGCGAGCAGTCAGCCGTCGGCCGCGAGCAGAAACCAACTCTGCTCACCGCTTTCTGCTCACTGCTCACAAAAAAAAGGTCGGCGGTCTGTCAATCGGACGCGGCCTTTATTTTTCAAAAAGTGGCGCTCGATTATACGATAGTGCGGGAAAATCGCGACTAAAACCGCCGACGTCCGTCGGTCCGGTCGCTGCCCGGTCAAAACCGCGCGAACGACCGCCGACCGATGCTAATCTTCGATTCTGAAAATGGTGTTCGGGTCGTCTTCGTGACGAATTTCGTCGATCTCTTCTTTTTTGTTTTCGCCCATATAAAGCCGATTCGGGCAATTGATGACGACTCCCTTTTCCGTCGTGCTGACGTTTTTATACGCATGCACGATGCCCTTCGGGATAATTACGGCCTGCGGGTTGTCGGCGCCGACGAACATCGTCATGACGAACCGGTAAGTCGGCGAATCCGCGCGGTTGTCCCACAACCGGAGTTTGAAATTTCCCGCGCCGATAAAGCAAAAAAGATCGGCCTGGTCGACGTGCTCGTGCGGACCGCGCTGCACGTTCGGTTCGGTGACCGAAATATACGCCATCGTCGGATAAAATTCCTCGGCGAGTTCGTCATGGCGAAACAATTCGGCGAGCCAGCCGCGTTCGTCAACGAATTTTCTAAGCGGGTAGACGACGACATCCTGAATTTTGCCCCTTTGAAATTCGAGGGCTTCTTTACTTGTTTTAGTCATACTTCAATTTTAAGAGCGGATTGGACGGAAATCTTGGATTCCCGATCATAAATTCAACATATAATTTCTCATAAATGTCGATGGTTTGCTAATTTTGACCGGTTAAAAATTATTAATGACAAACATCGTTTTCCTGTGTTATTCTTTTTAAGGCTTTCCGCTGCCTTTTTTCACACGTATTCTATCCGTCGCTTCCCAATTAAAAATTTAAAGTTCAAATTTGTCATGGAAAAATTAAACGATTATCTCCAAACTCTGCTTTCCACGTGCAGTTACGAGCTGCATCTTGAGCCGAATAGAAATCCCTATCTGGTTTCGGCGACCGGCGAAAATGACGTCAACAGCGCGCCGCTATTGGGAACGCAAATCAGCATGATGGTTTTCCCGCTGATCCCGAACGACGTCAAGATGCAGTTGCCGAGTCAGTCGGAAGTCGAGTTCGTTCATCCGCACAACCTCGGAAAGTTCAGCTTTCTCGTCAAAAAATCGCCCGCCGGCTTCAAGGTCACGATCCGCCCGCTGCCATCGGAAAAGCCGCCGACCGAGCGGCAAATCGTCGAAAATCTCATCCAGTCGCCGCCCGTGATCGGCACCCACGCCCCGGTAAATCCCGCGCCGCCGCCCGTTAAACCGCCGGAGCCGCCCGTGCTCGAAGTCGCCAGCTACACGTTTGAAAGTTCTGCGATGAGCGCCGAAAAAAGCGCGGAGATTCCGCTTAACAATTACGCCGCGCCGGAAATCGAGTTCGACGAACCCTATGCCTACGAGGTCCAGGAAGTCGATTACGCGCATTCGGGCATCGAAATCGTATCGGTCAACGACCCCGAGTTTCAGACGACTTTTTCCGACGAGTCGACTTACGAGCCGCCGGCGAAACGCCAGGAATTCGAAACGGGCGAATACGCGTCGCCGAGCTCCGGATGCGCGCCGCCGCCGGAATACTCCTTTGCGCCGCCGCAGGTCGTTTCGGAAACCTACCCGCAAACGCAAAATTATCAAAATGCCGTCCCGATCGTCGAGCAATCGACGATTCAAGCCACGCAGACCGCCGGTTTTGTCCCCGCGCAGGTCAACAATCAAGCCAAAAAGCGCATGGACGCGCTTTTTTACCAGATGTCCGAATTCGGCGCTTCGGACCTGCACATGAGCGTTTCGATGCCGCCGATGGTGCGCAAAGACGGGAAAATGCAGGCGCTGCCGTGCAACGAAACGACGCTCACGCCCGAATCGATCAAGGAACTTCTGACCTCGATCATGCCGGCGAAAAATCAGGAAGAATTCACGCGCCGCAACGATTCCGACTTCGCCTACGAAATTCCGATGCTCGCGCGTTTTCGCGCCAACATCTTCGCCGACCGGAAAGGCATGGGCGGCGTTTTCCGCATCATCCCGACGAAAATCTTAACCGCGCAGCAATTGGGTTTGTCGCAGGCGATCATGAATCTCTGCGAGCTGTCGAAAGGCCTGGTCGTCGTCACCGGTCCGACCGGCAGCGGCAAATCGACGACGCTCTGCGCGATGATCGACCACATCAACAAAACGCGCGACGATCATATCATCACGATCGAAGACCCGATCGAATTCACGCACGAAAACCAGAAATGCCTCGTCAACCAACGCGAAGTCCACAATCACACCGACAGCTTTAAGGACGCCCTGCGCGCCGCGCTGCGCGAAGACCCGGACATTCTGTTGGTCGGCGAAATGCGCGATCTCGAAACGATTTCGATCGCGATCGAGACCGCCGAAACCGGACACCTCGTTTTCGGAACCCTGCACACGACAACCGCCGCTTCGACGGTCGACCGCATCATCGATCAATTCCCGGCTGATCGTCAGCAGCAGATTCGCGTCATGCTTTCTGAATCGCTGAAAGGCGTGATCGCGCAGACGCTTTTGCCGAAAAAAGGCGGCGGCCGCGTCGCCGCGCTCGAAATCCTGATCGTCACGCCGGCGATTTCGAATTTGATCCGCGAGGGCAAGACCTTCCAGATCAATTCCTCGATGCAGACCGGCAAACAGCACGGCATGGTGATGCTCAACGACGCGCTTTTCGATCTCGTTCAAAAAGGCATCGTCGAACCGCGCGACGCGTATATCAAAGCCGTCGATAAAACCGGTTTCGAATCGATGCTGACGCGCGGCGGATTCAAGATCTGATTATCCGAAGATTCGAAATTTGAAATCTTAAATCGAAAAGAGGCTTTTTTATCAAAAGCCTCTTTCCTCTTTCGGGGGTTCGTGAGAGATCGTTGCGCAAGCTTAGCTTTTCTCATACTGAAAATCGTGATAACCGAGATGCTCGACTAATTCGCCGCTGTCGTAAATCACGTCGGCGTCCATTTTCAGATCGTGTCTGCCTTTGCCTAATTTCAATTCTTCGTACGGCATAAAAACTTCCAAATCTTTATAAACCGTGTCGTCGTAACCGGGTTTGAGCGCGCGGTAAACGGCGACCTGCCCGTCTTTGCTCGAAAACTTCTTACCGGTCGATTTGAGTTTCGTGCCGTCCGCCTTTTCGAAATAAATCGCAAGCTGCGAATCGACGTTTTTCAGGTTGTAAACCGAAAATTTAACGTGAATCCGCATACCGAGCCGTCCCTGTTCGCGGACATTGTAATCGACCCAGATTTTTTCAAACTGCGCGCTCGGCTGGTCGGATTTCGTCTTTTTGTCTGCCGGATCGTCTTTAACCGGCTCGGCATCTTTGACCGGCACCGGTTCCGGTTCGGGACATCTCGCACAGGTTACCGTCGGACGGGCGATAAGTTTATAAACAACCGCCGCGCCGGCGCCGCCGATGAAAAGCAAAAACAAGAAAAACCCGCCCAGAACCGCCGCGACTCTGCCGAAGCTGACCGCGTTTGGCCGCGGTTGATACTGCGGCGCGTTCGTCTGCCCGCAGGTGCTGTGAACCGGCTGAAACCGGTTCGGCACGCTGTATTCCTGCGTGGTGCGCGCGCCCTGGTGAAAGCCTCCGGCATTTTGGACGTTGGACAGCAATGAACCGCACTGCCAGCAATAATCCAACATCGCATCGCTCTGAAAATTACATTTTTGGCATCTTTTCATCGTTTTCAACCTCTGTTGAATTAGACAAGTCGGCGATTTTTTTTTGCTTTAAAAATAAGGAAGGAGACTGAAAAACGCTTCTTTCAGTCTCCTTCCTCATCGAGTTTTTAGCTAAACCTTAGTTTTCGTAAGGCTTTAGCTGCTCGGTGATCTGGGCTTTGTCGCCGACCACGACGATCGTCATTTTGTCTTCCGTTAAGTATTTCTGCGCCATTTCCTGCACGTCTTTCGGCGTCACGGCGTTGACTTTCTGGATGAAGGAATCGATGTAGCCTTTATCGAGCTCGTTGTAGTTCATATTTTCGAGCTGCCCGATGACGCCGGTGCGCGTCGAATTCTGCAGCACGTAAATGCCGGTCATGTAATTTTTGATGCCCTGCAGTTCGGTTTCCGTCGGCGGTTCTTTGCGGAGACGGTCGATTTCGAAAAGGATTTCCTTGATCGACGCGCCGGTGAATTTCGTCGTCACGTCCGCCGCCTCGTACCAGATGCCGGTTTTGTAACGGTTGAAGACGGTCGAATTCGGCGAGTAGGTGTAACCTTTGTTTTCGCGCAGGTTAGCCGTGATGCGCGAACCGAAGGAGCCGCCGAGGATGTTGTTCATGACCGTGAATTTGATCCAATCTTCTTCGGCGCCCGAGGTCGCCGGCATGCCGAGATAGATCGTCGACTGCGGCGCGCCGGGGCGATCGATCACCGTCAAGGAACGTTTCGCTTCGATTTTCGGCACGCTTCGGATCGCGTCGGGTCCTTTTTTCCAGCCGCCGAAAAGTTTTTCGATCGCGTCTTTGACCTTTTTCGCGTCGAACTGCCCGACGACGTAAAGATGGGTCCGCGCCGCGCCGTAATTTTCGTTGTAATAAGCCTTGACCTGATCGAGCGTGTAGCCCTTGATCGTTTCTTCCGAAGCGAAAACCTCGCCGTACGGGTGATTCGGGTAGACGATCTGTCGGAATTTTTCCGTCGCGATGCTGCCGGGCTGCAACCGCGCCTGGGCGAGCTCGCGAAGCTTATTGGCGCGGATCGTTTCGAGGTCGGCCGCCGCGAATTTCGGGTTGAGCATGACGTCCGCCATCAAGCCCAAAAAGCGCGTGTCGAATTCCGCGAGCACTTCGCCGCCGATCGCGGTTTTGTCCGTCTGCGCGCTCGTGAAAATCGAGCCGCCCATTTCGGCGGTTTCGCGCGCGATCGCTTCGGCGTCGCGCGTCGGCGTGCCTTCTTTGAGCAGCGCCGCGACGACGTCGGAAATCCAGCGCTGTCCGGCTTTTTCGTTCAGGCTGCCGGTGCGGACGAACGCCTGAATCGCGACCTTCGGCACCGAACCGTACGGCACGAGCGTCACTTTCATGCCGTTTTTCAGGCTGTAAGTTTCAGCCGCCGGAAAAACGAACGGCTTCGGCTGCCCGCCGATCGGCGGCGTTTCCTTCTGCGCGAAAATACCGGAAGCGAAGGAAAGCAGAATCGATAGAGAAACGATGAGAGATACGGAGTTTTTCATGGCTTTTGAATTTTTAATTTTTAATTTTGAACTTTTCATTGACTTCCCTCCTTATTCCGCCGTTTTAGCCTGCTTTTCCGGGTTGACGATGACGATCGTGCGATTCGTTTTGCGGAAATATTCCTTCGCCGTGTCCTGGATGAGCTTCGGCGTGACTTTGCGGAAATTGGCTTCGATCTGGTTGATCGCCTGCGGGTTGTCGTCAAAGAGCGCGAAGCTCGCCAAAAGGTCGGCGCGTCCGAAACCGCCGAACTGCTGCATCGTGTCGTACAGTCCGGAACGCAGCTTGACGATCGCGCGGTCGATTTCAGCCTGCGTGACGCCTTTCGCTTGAATGTCGGCGATGACGGCGTCGTTCGCGGCCAGGATTTCCTGCGGCGTGAACTGCGCGTCGTGGATCAAGTCGACCGCGAACAGCATCGGACCGTTGTAATTGAACATGTTGCCGAGGTAGTTGATGCCGCCCGAAATGTTGTTCGTGTATTTTTTGTTTTTGACGAACTCCTGATACAGACGGCTGTCTTCGCCGTTCACGAGAATCTGTTCGAGCAAGCCCATCGCGTAATATTCGGGCGTGTTGCGCTTCGGCATTTGATAACCGTAGCCGATCGCCGGTTTCGTCGCCAATTTGTCGGTGCGCGTGACGGTTTTTTCTTCCGTCTGGCGCGGTTCCGAAATATCGGGCAGCGGCTCGGCTTTGGCCGACGGAATCGAGCCGAAATATTTGCCCACGAACTCTTTGCCCTGCGCTTCTTCGAAATCGCCGGTGACGACCAAAACGGCGTTCGACGGCGCGTAATATTTGTTGAAGAAATCTTTCGCGTCAGTTAAAGTCGCCGCCTCGATGTCCTTCAGGTCGCCGTAGAAATTATGTGAGTTGTACCAGTTCGTAAAAGCCGCCATCGGCAGATCGATCCACGGAAAAGTGCCGTACGGCTGATTGAGCACGTTGACCTTGACTTCGTTGCCGACGACGCCCTGCTGATTGGTCAGATTTTCCTGCGTGATTTCCAAGCCCCGCATGCGGTCGGCTTCCGCCCAGAGCAGCGTTTCGAGTTTGTGCGACGGCACGACCGCGAAATAGTTCGTAAAATCGAAGCGCGTCGAGCCGTTCAGGACGCCGCCGTTCGATTGAACGAGCTTGACGTATTCCATTTTGCCCATATTTTTCGAGCCCTGAAACATCAGATGCTCGAAAAGATGCGCGAAACCGGTGCGTTCCTTCGGTTCGATGCGGAAACCGATGCCGTAATAAATCGCGACCGTCACGAGCGGCGCCGACTTTTCGGGCGAAAGCACGACGCGCAGCCCGTTCGGCAATTTGTAATAAGTGACCGGAACATTCAATCCGCCGGATTTCGACTGCGCGTTCGCCGCCGCGAAAAGCGAAAGGACGAACGCCGCCAGAATCAAGCCTGTAAAGACTTTTATCAATATTTTTTTCATAAATTTACCTCTTTCGGATTTTTGCGGAAAATCAAGTAAATATTGTATTCGATATTTGCTTGAAAAAGTTTCAAAATGTTTTCGGTAGAAGGTAGCCAGTAGAAGGTAGTCAGTAGACAGTAGCCGGTAGACAGAACATTTCAGTAACCAGCGTTTCTTGAAAATAAAACCCCCAGCGTTTCTTGAAAATAAAACCCAAAGTAAAAATACGCATACTACCGTCTATTGACACCGGCTACTGACTACTGTCTACCGACTACTGTTTTCCCCTTCCTCGCCACCATCTCCGCCGTCCGCCGGTGATGCTCGCCGGCGTCGCGGTCGGTCGCGGCGGTTTCGTGATAATGAAGAATTTCGAAATCGGCGAAGTATTCTTTCAACTCGCCCTCACGAAGCGTGAATCTGCCCGCCCGTTCGTTTTCGCCGTAAATATGGATCGCCGCCGCGACGACGCCGCCCGGCTTGACGCCTTTTTTCATTTCGGCGAAAAGATCGCGCTGCAGATAGTAAAAATCGCAGATCAAATCGTAAGCGTTCGCTTCGATTTCGAACTGGCCGGCTTCTAAATCCGCCGCGCGAAAATCGATTGCGACGCCTTTTTCGGCGGCGCGCGCCCGCGCGATTTCGATCCCGACCTTCGAATTATCGATTGCCGTCACGAGCCAGCCGTTTTCGGCTAAGAAAATCGCGTTTCGTCCCGCGCCGCACGCCAGATCGAGCGCCTTACCGGCGTTTGTTTTTTCGACCAGCGAAATTAAAAGTCGGTGCGGCTCGGCGGCGGAATACTTGCCGCTCGCGTAGCGTTCATCCCAGTTCGGCGGCTTTTCGCTTTTCTCGCGGTCGTTCATTGCGTAAATATTCGGCGAAAGGTATAAAATTGTTATCAATTACAAAAATTACACGAGGAAAACAGAAAAATGCAAGAAATTACAGCCAAAGAACTCAAAGCCAAGATGGACGCGGGCGAGGATTTTCAATTGATCGACGTGCGCCAGCCAAACGAATATGCGGTCGCTAAAATCGAGGGCGCGAAATTGATTCCGCTCGGCGAAATCATCCAAAGAATGGACGAAATCGACCCGACGCGCGAAACGATCGTGCAGTGCAAAGCCGGCGGACGCAGCGCGACGGCGATCCAGGCGCTTCAGCGCGCCGGCTTCGCGGGCGAACTGAAAAACCTGCGCGGCGGCATCACCGCCTGGTCGAACGAAGTCGACCCGAAAGTGCCCAAATATTAAGACATTATTTTAACGCAAAGACGCGGAGAGGCAAAGATTTTTACAATTCCTTTGCCTCTCCGCGTCTTTAAGCATTTGCGTTACTTTATTTTTGAATGTTCCAGTTCGTATAGGCGCCGTCGCCGTAAGTTTCCTGGTAAGTTTTAACGGCTTCGTCCTCGGACGGCAATCTTAAGTTGTCGGTGAAGCGGTTCATAAAGGCGAACGCGCCGGTCTGCAAAACGACTTCGGTCGCGCCCTGTTCGCCGAATTCTTTTTTGAGTTTTTCGAAATCCTCATCCGTCACCGAATTCGGCTGTTTCGTCAGTTTTCGGGCGAATTCCACGGCAACCAATTCGCGCGGCGTTAAAACCGAATCGTCCTTTTTCATCGCGAGCAGTTTTTTCGGGTCGACGCCGAGACGGCGCAAGCCCTGCACCTGATGCAGCGTGCAGTAGCGGCAGCCGTTCGCCGCCGAAACGGCGAAGGAAATCTGAAGCTGAATGTTGCGGTCGATCGACCAGTTCTGCCGGTTCTGAAAACCGAACTCGCGCCACGCGGCTTGAAAATCCGGCACGCGCATCATCGCGCGCTGCGAATTGGCGATGCCGACGCCCAAACTCTGCGCCGGATTCTGCGTCTGTTTCGCGTTCGCGAGCGCCGCGCTGCCGGCGTCAAGTTCCTTGTCGGAGACCAGCCCGATGCGCGCGCGCGGCACTTCGAACGCCGCGACGATCGGCATTTTCGGCGTTTTATCATTTAAAACCCATTCTTCGACCGGCAGATTCACGGCTTCGACGAAACGGACGAAATGATTGAAAAAACAAACCGTCATCGTCAGTTCGACGATCTGCGAATCGTTATAAAACCCGCGAATTTTCGCGAAATCCGCGTCCGCGACGCCGTGAATGTCGTTCGTCAGCTTTTCGGCGTACTCGATCGCGAGCAGTTCGTTTTGCGAAAAATTCTTTTTATCGTCCCAGTTTTTCAAAAACGCCTGTCCTTTGTCGGTCGCACGCAGCCAGCGGTTCGTGTGCGCGTACAAGTAGCCGCTCGAGTAAATCTGCGCGGTCTTCAAGCCCATCGCCATTTTCGTTTCGGGCGGAACGGTGCCGCCGAACAGAATCGTCCTGACGAGATTCGCGAACTGCGGCGCGGATTTCGTATTGCTCGCGAGCGCCTTTATGTAATTCGGCACGTTCGGCGTTTCGAGTGCGTCGGCGTTTTTGAACTCCCCGACTTCCGCCAGCGCGACGCGCGGTTTCGCCTTTAATTTTTCTTTGGCGATATTTTCCAAATCGATCAAAGACCGATTCGCGAAGGCGGAAACGACAAACGATAAGATTAAAAACGCGATTGCTGGAACTTTCATAATTTTGGAACGCCGCCATTTCTGACGGCAAGCGTTTGAAAAACGCTCAAAACCTTGCTCACAAACCAACTCCTACAAAATCGAAACGCTGATTAGTGCCTTTTCAAACGACGCGTGTCGTCAGAAATGACAACGTTCCCTTATTCCAAACTGTATTCAAAGGCAAATCTGCCGATGTAAATTTTCCCCTGTCCGGCGGTCGGCGTGGTGATCAAAAACGAATAAATCGCGCCTTTGCCCTTTTCGACCTTGGCTTTCGTCGCGCCGACGAGCTCGCCGTCGCGCGCTTTATAAAACGTGACGCGCAAAGTTTCGGCGTCGATTCGCTGATAACCGAAAATGTACTCGCCCTTCGCCAAAGGCAGATCGCCGATTCTGACGTGCGCGTCCGTTTTGAAAAAATGCGTGTATGTGCCGTCCGCTTCGTAACCGGCGGTGATGATCACGACGCCGAAAATGTTGTTTTTGCCGTCCGAAATGCCGGCCGCCGTGCGAAACTCGGTTTCGATCTCTTCCCTGATGACCGGCGCTTTTTCCGGAACCGCTTTTTTGAGGTCGGCTTCCGTCATTTTGCGCCAGCCTTCCTGCGCGAACGCGGGCAACGCAAACGCCGCCGCGATAAATAAAATCGTCAGAATTTTCATAAATTTTTAACGCGAAGCCGCAAAAACGCAAGGACGCAAAGCTTTTATAAAAATCATTCAACTTTCACTTTGCGGCTTCGCGTTTCAGCGTCTTTGCTTTTAATTTTCAAATTAAAAGACAAACTTCACGCTCGCCTGCAATGTGCGCGGTTCGAAAGCCTGCGTCGATTTGCCGAAGGTCGCGAGGCTTAAATCCGCGTTCGGCAAATACAGATTGACGGTATTGAGCGCGTTGAAAGCGTCGAGCTTAAGCATGAGCTTTTTCGTTTCGCCGAACGAAAACTGCCGCCCGAGAGACAAATCGAGCGTCATGTAGCCCGGACCGCGAAACGTGTTTCTGCCAAGATTTCCGTTTGTGCCGCGCACCGGCGCGGTAAAAACACTCGCCGGGAAAATTCCGTTGAGAAAATCCTGGCGGCTGAAATTCGTCGGCAGTCCGGCGGGCGCGTTCGGGCGATCGTAAAATCCGCCGCCGACCGCGCCGCCGCCGCCGTCGAGATTATAATCGCCGCCCGTAAAACCGACGATTTGCCCGTTGACGCGCTGAATCGTCGCCGGCGCGCCGTGCCAAACCGAAAAAGGTCTGCCCGACTGCGCCGTGAAAATCGCCGAAAGCTGCCAGTCTTTCGCCAAAAATCCGAAAAACCCTTTTTTGCCGAAAAGATTCGGAGCCCAAACGCCGGCGAACGAAAAGCGGTGCGGAATGTCGAAAAGCGAGCGCGCCTTCTCGCAGCGCAGGCAGGCGATGTCCTGCGCGCCTTTGCCCGGCTCGGAATTGTCGGCGAACTGCCCGGTCGAAGTGTCGCTCGAGGTGTCGAGCCATTTCGAAAAACGGTAATTCGTTTGCAGCGAGAAACCTTTCGAGAAGCTTTTACGAAGTTCGAAAGTCGCGCCGTGATAACTCGAATTGACGCCGTTCGTCACGAACAGCAGCGTTCCGAAATTCGGATTGATGCGGTCTTCGTTGCCGTCGAGCAGATCGCCGGCGAAACGGTTGATGTCGTCGATGCGTTCGAGGTTGACGCCGAGCGTGCCGTTGTAGCCGATTTCCGCGATCCAGCCGCCGCCGAGCTGACGCTGAACGTTGAAAAAGAAGCTTTCGCTGTATTGCGTCTTGATAGTCGGATTGACGACGAAACCGGTCGGGCGCGGCGCGCGCTGTCCGGGCAGGGGATTGACGCCGCCGAACGGATTGAGACCGCGCGCGAATTCCGGATTGAACGGCACCGGAATATTGTAAAGAATCTGCGTTCCGAATCCCTGGCTCGGATTCGTCGGATTCGGCTGCGTGACGAGCTGGATCGCGTCCGGCGGAAGCGCGCGCGCGCCGCCGATCGATTGTCCGTGATGCGGCTGAAAAGCCAGCGAAAATCCGGCTCTGACGGAGGTTTTACCGTCGCCGAGCGGATCGAACGCCAAACCGACGCGCGGCGAAAAGTTCGTCAACTCGGGTTTGTAAAGCCGATTGACGCGTCCGACCGCCGCCCTCGCGATTCGTTCGCGAAAACTGTTTCCCTCGCCCAGGATTATCGAAGAGAGCAAACCTTCCTGTTCCTGCGGGTCGCCCAAATAATCCCACCGCAGCCCGAGATTGAGATTGAGGCGCTGATTGACTTTCCAATCGTCCTGCGCGAAAAGTCCCGCTTCGATGATCCGGAAATAGCGCGGATAACCGGTCGGTTCGCCGGTCGTCGGGTTGACGGTGATCGTCTGGCGAAACGGATTGTCGTTGATAAAATTCAAAATATTCGAAAAAGCGAAACTTCCCGAAGTCGCCGGACCGATTTGAATCCCCTTAAAAATTCGCCGTCCTTCGCCGCCGAAGCGGATCGTGTGATTCCCTTTCACGAGCGAAAAAGTGTCGCGGATTTCGTACGTGCGAAGCTTCGTCCGAGCGTTGAAAATGTCGCCGAACGGCGCGGTCACGCCGGTGATCGTAATGTCGGGAATGACGGCGTCGTCGTTGCCGCGGTTCGTATTGACGAAACCGGCTGAAAACCGGAGGTCGTTGGCGGCGTTGTTGAAAAGCTTGGTGTAGCCGAAATTGAAATTGCCGAACGCGCCGTCGAAAACGCCGCGCTCGCCGCGGATCGCCTTGCCGAGTGTCGCGGCGGCAGAGCTCGTGCCGCCTTCGTCCCTTTGATACTCGGCGATCCAGCGGAACGTCAACTTATCTTTGTCCTTGTTGAATGAATGATCGACGCGCGCGAGGTACTGATCGAAACGTATATAATCGCGCAGATTGACGTTCGTTCTGCCGAGAGCCGGGATCACGACGTTGCCGATCGTCAGATTCGTTTGATCCAGATAACCGTTGCCGTTGCGCACCGGGGTCGGCGCCGGAAAATCCTGAAAAAGACGGTTCGCGACGCTGTTCGGTCGCGTCTGCGCCACGTAATTTCTCAGCTCGGGAGTTTCGACGATAAAGGAATAGGCGCGCGCGACCGCGTTTTTCGTGCTTTCGTAAGAAGCGAAAAAGAACGTCTTTCGCTTGATGATCGGGCCGCCGAAGCTTCCGCCGTACTGATTGAAAACCTGCGGCGCGCGCGTCGCGGCGAAGAAATTCCGCGCGTTCAGCGCCGCGTTGCGGTGATATTCCCAAATCTGCCCGCGAAATTGGTTCGTGCCGGATTTCGTCCGCATATTGATGACCGAACCGTTGCCGCGCCCGAATTCGGCGGAGAAATTCGAGGTCTGCACCTGCACTTCCTCGACGACTTCGATGCTCGGCACGATCGCCGGCTCGCCCGTGTTGTTGGCGTTGACGTTGAGCGCGCCGTCCAAAACGTAATTGTTGCCGCGATAGCGGTTGCCGTTGACCGTCACGACCGGCGAATTCGTGAGCTTGGTCGAATTCGCCGCGCCGGCGATCGCCGTCGCGCCGGCGCTCAGTTTCGTTAAGGCGAAAACGTCGCGCTGCGGAATTGGCAGTTCGGTGATCGCCTGCCGCGTGAACGTGTCGGAAACGCGCGCTTCCTGCGAAACCTGCGCGATCGCTTCGTCGCCGCCGACCTGCACGGTCGTTTGAATCTCGCCGACTTCGAGCTTGATGTTCAGTTCCGAAGTCTGCCCGACGTTCAGTTTCAGATTTTTCATCTCGTAGGTTTTAAAGCCCGGCACGCGCACGTAAATCGTGTAGCTGCCCGAAGGCAGGCTCGGAAAAACGAATTCGCCGTTTTCGTTCGTCGTCGCCGTCAAAACCTGCGCCGTCGCTTCGTTTTGCGCGACGACCGCCGAGGCGACGATCATGTTTCCCGAGCTGTCGGAAACCATGCCGCGCAGCGAAGTTTCGGTAATCTGGGCGCTGCCGGAAAAGCTTATTAAAAACAAAAACGCCGAAACGAAGGGCATTTTGCCGAAGCTGAAAGCCAATTTTCTCATACGAATTGTTAAAAAATCTGTTTGGAATTGAATAGACTTTGTTTTTATACCAGACAAAAGTAGCGAAAGTCAAAACTTTTTATAATTTTATTTCATCGCCCAGATGAATAATTTTCATGTTTTCCTCGACTTTGGTGCGGCAGGCGAGCACGGACTTTTCCTTTTCGCCGTTCCGCAGGCGAACCTGACAGTTCAGACAATCGCCGTTCCAGCAGAAATCGCCGTAGGAAACGCTTTCCATCGCGAGGTATTGAAAGCAGCGCAGCAGCGTGTTGTTTTCGGGAACCTTGTGAACTTTGCCGCCGATCTCGATTTCGACCAGTTTTTCGAAGGGTTCGAAAATGTCTTTGTAATCTTCAAAATTCATCGCGGATTATTTTCGCTTTTCGGCGAGCTTTAGTCCAGCGCCTTGATTTGAAGCGCGGCTTTATTCGCCAGCATGAATTCGATAAAGGCGCGAATCGGCGCCGAGCGCGCGCCTTTAAGCGAAAGCATCGCGACCGAGCGCCGCAGTTCGTGCCCTTTGATGCGGATCTGCGCGAGTTTGCCGTTTTTCGTTTCCTCGCGCACCGCCCACGAAGGCATCAATGATACGCCCAAGCCGTGTTCGATCATGAGTTTGACGAAGTACGTGTCGTTCGATTCGAGCGCGGTTTCGGGTTCGATTTTGACCTGTTTGAAAAAATCGTCGCTCGCGCGTCGGATCGACGCTCCGCGCTCGAATAAAATCCAGCGTTCCTTTTCGATTTCACGAATGGAAATTTCCGCCTTTCCGGCGAAGCGGTGTTTTTTGCCGACGACGAGCACCAATTCGTCGTCGAAAATTTCCGTCACTTCTAAAGTCGGCGAATAAACCGCGAGCGCCGCGAAACCGACGTCGGCGACGCCTTCGAGGATGTCTTCGACGGTCTGCTCGGTCGAAACGGTCGTGCGGAAAACGAGTTCGACCGACTCAAAAGCGTCCATGAATTCTTCGAACAGCGGCGCGAAAAGATAAACGAGCGCCTGCGTGGCGGCGGCGACGCGGACTCTGCCGGCGAGCGCGCGTTCGCGTCCCGCGACGTTTTCGCGCATTTCTTCGGCTTCGTTCAAAATTCGCCGCGCGTATTCGAGCGCGATTTTGCCGGCGTCGGTCAAAATCACGCCGCTTTTGGCGCGTATGAAAAGGGGCACGCCGAGTTCTTCTTCGAGCGCCTTCATCTGGTGACTGACCGCCGACTGCGTCAGATGAAGCTTTTCCGAAGCCTTCGTAAAATTCAGGGTTTCGGCGATCGCGGTAAACGTTCTGAGCTGCCAAAGTTCCATGCTTTTAATATTTTATATTCATGAACCCGATTCATCGCCGCGATGAAAAATAAGACTTGGCAATCATCCGCGACGGTTCATTATACTTAATTATAGCCTTTCTCAAGAGAAGGCTCGCTTTATATTTACCGGTTAAAAATTTTAATCGGGACAAGAGGTTTTATATGATTTTTTATAAATTAAATTACAGGATCGGAAAATTCTTTCGCAATGATGTCACGCCGGAACAGAAAATGGTCAGTAAATACTTGAGCGCGGAATTGCCGGCGCGGGAAGCGAAATATTTATGGGAGCGAATCGTCGATCATAAATGGTACGTCAGCGAAGGCCTGAAGCGCGACGTCGGTTTCCGCGTCGCGGCGGTCGATTACGTGGAAAACTTTTACGAGCCCGTTTTTTTCAACACGCGCCGAACCGGTTTCAGAAACGCGCTTCGTGAACTGTTCAAGATCATTTCGCGAACCGAGTTTTTAAGACCGAAATCGCTTTAGGAAATGAATTTGGTTTCGGGGCGGGAGGCTTTTGATGCCGCTTCGCGCGCTCGTCATTTTATGACGAGCGCGTTTTTTTCTTTAGAGTCAAATTTTTGGTAGAATTTAGTCAGCTCAGGATTTAGAAAACACGGATTTTCAAGGAGGAAAAAATGGCTCTCGTCATCTACGTCAAACCGGGTTGTCCTTACTGTCAGAAAGCGCGCGATTATTACAACGAAAACGGCATCGATTTCATCGAATACGATGCCCAGAATGATAAGCAGAGGCAAAAGGAAATGTTGGAATATTCGGGCGGCGATCTGGTCGTGCCGTGCATCGTCGAAAACGGCGAATACATCGCTTCGGGTTGGGGCAGCCCGCCGCGCGGCTGAACGATTATTCCTGATTAACCGGCAGTTTGCCGGCGCGAAAATTTAATTTGAGATGCCGAATTGCGGATTTTGCAAATTCGGCTATAATATCAAACTTTGACTCGGAGCGATTTCGGCTTCATAATCAAAAAATCCGAATTCCGAAATCCACAATCCGAAATCAGTATGATTGGTTCAAAGATTAACCAATATTTAATCAAGGAAAAAATCGGCGCGGGCGGACAAGGGACGGTTTACAAAGCCCTTGACACGAAACTGAACCGTCCGGTCGTCATCAAAGTCCTTCCGCCGGAACTGACGGCGAAAACCGCCAACTTCAAACGTTTTGAGCGCGAAGCTCAACTTTGCTCTCAGCTCGATCATCCGAACATCTGCACGATCTACGACTTTCACGAAGCCAACGGAATATATTACATCGCGATGCAGTACGTCGAAGGCAAAAACGTGCGCCAGCTCGTCGCCGGGCGACCGCTCGAATTAAAAAGCGCGCTGTCGATCGCGATGCAGACCTGCGAGGCGCTCGCCTACACGCATTCGCGCGGCATCATTCACCGCGACATCAAGGCGGGCAACGTGATGGTGACGAGCGAAGGGCAAGTCAAGATTCTCGATTTCGGTTTGGCGAAGCTTCTTCAGGACGAGCCTGAAGACGGACTGCGCGCGGCGGACCGCGCCGAATTGACCGAGGTCGGAATTCCTTACGGAACCGCGACTTACGCCGCGCCCGAACAGGCGAAAGGCGAGCGCGCCGACCACCGCGCCGACATTTTTTCGACCGGCGTGCTGCTTTACGAGATGCTCACGGGGATTTGGGCTTTCCAAGGCAAAACCGTGATCGACGTCCGTCACCAAGTGCTGCACGGAACGCCGAAGCCGCTCGCGCAGATGCGCGTCAACGAGCCGCTTCCGCCGCAGCTGCAACAGATTATCGATAAGGCTTTGGCGAAGCAGCCCAAAGACCGTTATCAAAAAATAGCGACGATGCGCGACGACGTTCGTGCCGTCCTGCAAGATATTTCAGGTATGCCTGTTTTTCAAAATGATTTATACGCGCCGCGCCACGCCGAAAATAACGTGGTCAAACGCGCTTGGAACTGGATCACCGGAAAGGGCAGTTCCGAAAATTCGGTCGGCAGCCGCACGCCGTCAATTTCCCAGCAGCCGACGAGCAACTCGTTTTCGCCGGATATTTCGATGACGGCGACCGGCACGGAAAAGAAATCGATCGCGATTCTGCCGTTCAAAAACGTCAATCACGACAAGGATTCGAGTTTTTACGAATTCGCCCTGGCGGACGCCGTTATCACCGAGCTCGCGCAGCTCAAATCGCTCGTCGTGCGCCCGTCCTCGGTCATTTCGAAATACCAGGGCTTAAACGTCGATCCGCGCGAAGCCGGCGAGGAATTGCGCGTCAACGCGGTTTTGTCCGCCGGATTCATCCGTTCGGGCGACCGGCTGCGCGTTACGGCGCAGCTTTTGGACGTCGGTTCCGGCGAAATGCTCTGGAGCGATCGAATCGACGCGCAGGGACACGATATTCTCGCGCTGCAGGACATGATCGGGCAGCGAATCCTGGACGGTCTGCGCATGGAGCTTTCGGAGACCGAGCAGGAAAAACTCGGACGCCGACCGACCGACAACCCGGAAGCGTGGGAAGAATACCTGCGCGGGCGCGATAATTTCGGGCGTTTCATATTCCGCACCGTTTCGAACGAAGACTGCGAGGCGGCGATCGCCAACTTTAAGCACGCGATCGATTTAGATCCGCATTTCGCGCTCGCCTATTCCGGTCTCGGCGCGTGCTACGCCAACCGCTTTTTAAAAGGCTTGGGCGAGCCGGAAGATTACACGATGGCGGAAAGCGCGTTCACGAAAGCGTTTTTCTACGATTCGAATGTGACCGAAGCGCGCGTTTTGACGGTCATGATTTATTTGGCGCGCGGCGAAAAGAAAAAAGCGCATGCGGAAATCAAGATCTTGCAGGAACAATTTCCGAACGAAGCGCCGCTGTATTTCGTCAAGGGCATCATGCACCGGCTCGACGGCGAATACGAGCAGTCTTTGAAATCCTTCGAAAAGCTGGCGAAGCTCGATCCGGCGGCGCGCGTCGTCGCGGCGTACAATCGCGCGCGGATCTTCATTTACCAGAAACGATTCGACGAAGCGATGAAGGAAATCGAAAAAGGCAAAAAAGCCGAGCCGAATCATCCGATGCTCAGGATTTTCCACGCCGGACTGCTGTTTCACCGCGGCGAACGCGAGGAAGGCATCGAGATGCTGCAAAAAGTGATTGCCGACAATCCGCAGATGGACGGAATCCGCCCGTTGCTCGCCGCGTTTTTGGCGGCGGTCGGCAGAATCGAGGAAGCCCGCGGCGAATTGACCGAAGATGCGCTCGCGCTCGCGAAATCCGACCACGACATGGCTTACTGGACGGGCGAAGCTTATGCGCAGCTCGGCGAAAAGGACTTGGCGTTCAAATGGCTCAACCGCGCCGTCAAGCTCGGCAATGAAAACAAAACTTTTTATCAAAACGACATCTGTTTGGCGCCGCTGCGCGACGATCGGCGTTTCGCCGAATTGCTCGAACAAATGGGCAAAAAAGATTAGAAAGTAAAAGTCGAAAGTTAAAATGGTTCCGGTATCGTAAATGCCGGAACCATTTTTTTGCGGAAAGCTTTAAAGAATCGCTAAAAAACAGCTCGCCGCGGCGAATTCGGCGCGTTTTATCGGTCCGGAAAATATCGGCGGCCGGTATTTTTTCAGATGAAATAACGAATTCCGCCTGATTTGTTGCTTTTGTTTCTGTCGTTTCGTGAAACAAAACAGGCGGAATTCGGTTTGGGCTTTTGAGGTTCAGGTTGGTTCGTGAGTTTGAGTTTCGTGAGCGAGGGTTTTGAGTGTCAAGTGCTTTCGGCAAGCACGGTTCGTGAGTTTTCTACTTTCTTGTGAGACCGTTTGCGTGAGCTTAACGGAGCCTTGCGTGAGGCTGGAGCGAGTCAGATTTTCCGACGTTTTTATTGATCAGCTTGAGGTTTGCGTCTTGTCGGCACTTAAAAGCCCGGCGATTAGCAGATTTAAGAGGTTAATCAAAAGCGGAGAATTTCTAAACCGCGACCTGTTCGTTTTCGTAAGCGATGATGTCGCGCACTTTTCTTTTTAGGGCTTTCTCGAATTGCCGCGCTTCGTTGACGCCGTTAAAGGAAAGCGACTGCAGATTCGACTCGATGCGTTTGCGGTAATCAGACACGAGCGAGTCCGAAACGCCGAGCATTTCCGCGACTTCGAGCTGCGTGCCGCCGTTCGAGGTCAGGTAGCAATGCCAGAGAACGCTGATCATGCGGTTGTACTGCTTGGGTTTGCCGCGCACGCTCTTATTGAGATTCAGCAGAAAGCCGTCGACGAATTCGGTCGCTATCGCTTCGCCTTCCTGGCGCAAAAATCCCTGTTCCGGATTTTCGCGCGTGTCGGCGTGTTCGAATTCATATTTTCCGTTTTCGTCGTCTTCGCTGCCCGAACCGCCGATCGGCACCAGGTAAATGTCCATCACCGGCAGACGCGACATGACGAACGAGCGCAGACTGCGAACGTCGACGGGCGAATCGATCGCCTTAAAAACTTTGATGATCAATTTCTCAAGATCGACGTTGCTGATGACGATCTGCGCGTCGCCCGTGCAGCCGACCATGCGCGTGTCGCGGCTGTGAAAAGCGACGACTTTGACGCGCTCTTCCATTTCCTGCACGCTGCGGTGCGTCTTTTTATCGTTCCATTCCGCCAACCCGTAGGTCCGATCGGCGAGCCGGCGATGAACGTCCGGCGTATTGACGTTGTCGAAACGGCGGAAAGTCTTGCTGGTTTGAATGAGCGTCGAAACGCGGCGCGCCAGACGATAGCTTTCCGGATAGCGCTTGCGAAGTTCCGCCGTCAAAAGGTTCGTCAATTCGATCTGGCTGATTTCGGCTTCGATTTCGGCGTCCGTCATGCCCGTGTCGAGATAATGCTGAAAACGCTCTTTGCTTAAAAGCGCGACAAATAGCTCCTGCGTTAAATCTGTGTAAGCGTTGTATTTACCTTCTTCGACAAGGAAGCCGGCGGTTTTTGATGCCCTAACTAAAGGATGCGATGAAACTATCCGATGCAGTTCCGTCCAGATTCGATTAACGTCGGAAACCTTTAGGCTTTCCGTCCATTTGCCAACCTTAATCTGCCGGTTTTGGAGCGTCTTTGGATGACTCTCCTGCTGTTTGATTGCACTCATATTTAGTTTGTCCGATTGTTTATTTTGTGATTCGTTTTCAGGTAGCAATGCACTGCCCTGTTGGCGGCACGAAATCTCTTCCCGATCGAGATTTTCTCCGCAGATGCCTTCAGTAATTTTATTTTTTGAGAAGGGTTTAATCCCCTGAAACCGACCGCTGAGCAACGCGGTCAATTTGGCGGGTAGCCGATTCGGGAACGCTTGACCGGTTCCGTCTCAACTACAATTTAGATGGTAGCAATTATTACCGAATTGAGCAACTATTTTTTGTATTTTTTTAACACGTTAAACGACGATAGATAAAACTTTATAAATCAGCCATTTAACCTCACCTCATACAAACCGGCAGAATGCCGGTTCTGATTTTTTTTACAATTTCGTAAGAATGTTTTGGAAGGCAGGCCCCATTACGGATTTACTTTTTTTGTAAGAGTCTGAATTTTTCCTGTTATTTATATTGTTGCAAGGCGGGAAAGTTAACGAGAAAATTTGTCCAACACTTTTAACAAACATGACTAAGTTTCGTAAAGGTCCAAACTGTCCCCTATCAAGCGATCTGCTGGCATTTCAAACCGGAAAAATTTTGCTGCGCGAAAAAGAGCGCGTCACCGTGCATTTAAGATTCTGCGAGTTCTGCTCGGCGGAGGTCGATTTCTACGCGCATTACCCGCAGGCTGAAGAGACAGTCGAAAAAACCGAGATCCCGAAACCGCTCTATGAATTAGCCGAAGCTCTTTTGAGCAATAAACATAAGGACAATTCGCTGCTCAAAAGACTTTTCAACAAAAACTTCGAATCGGACTACACCGATTTTTAACTGGTTCAGTCCGCGCTTCCGAATACCCGAATCGGTTCAGCTTCCGCAGATCTCATCAATCGCTTCCTCGTATTTTTCATCGATCACGCCGCGCTTTATTTTCAGCGTCGGGGTCATTTCGCCCTTGTCGATCGAAAATTCGCGTGGCAACAGATAAACGCGCTTGACCCTTTCGTAATCGTTTAATTCCCTGGTTAAATCGACTGCGTCCTTCTGAACGCGTTTGACGACGTACGGATTTTCGCAAAGTTCTTCGCGCGAACCGTCGGCGCGGATGCCTTCTTCTTTTAACGTCTGTTTCAGCGCTTCCCAATCGGGCACGATCAGCGCGCCGACCTGTTTTCTGCCCGAACCGACGACGATCGCCTGCGAAACGAGCGGCGATTGTTTTAAGAGGCTTTCGACCTGCAGCGGCGCGACGTATTTTCCGTTCGACAATTTAAATAAGTCTTTGAGGCGGTCGGTCACGTAAAAGTGCCCGTCTTCGTCCCGGTAACCGACGTCGCCCGTATGATACCAGCCTTCTTCGTCGAGCGCTTTGGCGGTTTCTTCCGGTTTGTTGTAATAGCCCTTCATCACGTTCGCGCCGCGGATTAAAATCTCGTCCTGCGCGCCGATCGTCATTTCGACGCCGTCGAACGGCGTGCCGATCGAGCCGACCTTGTTGTCTTCCGGGCGGTTCGCCGAGACGACGCACGCTTCGGTCATGCCGTAGCCCTGCAGAATCGGAATGCCGGCAGCCCAGAACGCGTAGGACAATTTTTTTGATAAAGGTGCGCCGCCCGACACGAAAAACCGGAGCGCGCCGCCGACGCCCTCGCGCCATTTCGAAAAAACCAGACGGCTCGCGAGCGCGTGTTTGCCCGCTAAAATCGGCGAAACCGATTCATGCGTGTCCTTCGCCGTCCAATACTGCTGCCCGACTTCGAGAGCCCAATCGAAAAGCCGCGTCTTCATGCCGCCGGCGGCTTTTCCCTTTTTCACGATCTTGTGATAAACCTGCTCGAAAAGGCGCGGCACGGCGGTCATGATCGTCGGCTTGACTTCCTGCAGATGCCCGGCGAGCTGCTCGAACGCCGCGCAATAGTGAATCGCGACGCCGTTCGCGCAGAGCACGTAAAAGACCGTGCGTTCAAAGATGTGCGAGAGCGGCAGCACGGCGAGCGAGCGGTCGGTCGACTTGATCGGCAAGCCCTTCGAAATCGCGACGATGTTCGACACGAAGTTTTCGTGCGTGAGCATCACGCCTTTCGGCTCGCCCGTCGTGCCGGACGTATAGATGATGGTCGCCAAATCATCGGCGTCGATCCGGTCGAGAAAATTCTCGAAAGCCTGCGAGTCGATTTTGTCCGCTTCCACGCCGCGCCGTTCGATTTCGGAAAGTCGGACCGCGCGGCTGTCCGATTCCGGCAGCGCGTCCTCGTCGAAGAAAACGATTTTTTCGAGCGTTTCGACGCTTTCGACCGCCGCCTGCGCGTGTTTGAAAAGCTTTTTGCCGGAAACGAAAAGCATTTTCGCGCCCGAATCTTCCAAAATATAGCGGATCTGTTCGACCGCCTGCGTCGTGTAAATCGGCACGTTGACGGCGCGCAAAGAGAGAATCGCTAAATCGGTCAGCGACCATTCGGGGCGGTTTTCGGAAATGATCGCGATTTTATCGCCCGCCTTGACGCCGAAATCCGCCAACCCGAGCGCGAGATTTTTCACTTTCTGGACGACTTCCGCGCCGGAAATATGCTTCCAGGCGTCTTCGATTTTATAGCTCAGCGCGTCGCGCTTATTGTGGCGGCGAAAAGATTCCAGACAAAAGTGCGGAAGCGTCTGCGGGATATTTTCAAATCCGGTTAAGTTTTCAGCAATCATCTTTATAAAGTATTAAGCGTTAAGTTTGGCATTTTAGATGCAAAATTCAAAGTTGATTGCGGCAAATTGCTTGATAAAATAAAACTATTTGCGTTTGTCACTCACCCGCCCGGATCGATTCTAACAGTCGCCGCCGCCGAGCGGCGCGGCGCGGACCGCCGGCGGCGGATTTCGTTTGATACGATTTCGGCAAATCCGCGGGTTTGCTGAACCGCCGCCCGCCGGGCACGTCGGTCGCCCGTCCGGTCGCCAAAAGGCTCTGCCCGGTTAAGACCTTCGACGTTTGTTTATTTTTATCATTCTTTTTTGCGGAAACGCTTGCGTCGTAGAAGTCAAAAACGCCGACAAAAAAATATTTGCTAAAATCGTCCGCAAAATTTCTTCGACAAATCAGAGGCGCTCGTCAGCCGCCCGAGCGGGAGCCGGGGCTCAAACCGTATAAACCCTCGTTTTCACCCGGGCGGCTGACCTGCGCTCTAAGTCCAGTAATTCCTGTCGAGCGAACGGTAATTTATCGCTTCGCCGAGGTGATGCGCTTGTATATTTTGCTTTTCGTCCAGATCGGCGATTGTCCGCGCGACTTTGAGGATGCGGTCATGCGCGCGCGCCGAGAGCCCCTGTTTGAGCATCGCGCGTTCGAGCAGCGTTTCGCTTTCGGCATCGAGCGCGCAAAAGCGTCGAATCTGCGCCGGCGTCATCGCGGCGTTCGAAAACGCTTTTTCGCCGGCGAGTCTTGCGAGCTGAATTTCGCGCGCTTTGATGACGCGCGCGCGGATCGTCTCCGAGCCTTCGCCCGGCGGCACGCCCCTGCCGCGCAGTTCCTTAAAATTGACCGCCGGCACATCGATGTGAATATCGATGCGGTCCATCAGCGGTCCCGAGATTTTTCCGACGTAGCGCTGAATAATCGGCGGGCTGCAGTGACACTCGCGGCCCGAACCGTAATAGCCGCACGGGCACGGATTCATCGACGCGACGAGCATAAAATCGCTCGGAAACGTCAAACTCGTGGCGGCGCGCGAAATCGTCACCTGTTTGTCCTCCATCGGCTGGCGCAGCACTTCGAGCACGCTGCGGTCGAATTCCGGCAGTTCGTCCAAAAATAAAACGCCGAGGTGCGCGAGACTCACCTCGCCCGGCTTCGGAATCGAACCGCCGCCGATCAGTCCGGCTTGCGAAACCGTGTGGTGCGGATTCTTGAACGGACGGTCGGCGATCAAGCCGGATTTTCCCGTCAGGCCGGCGACCGAGTGAATTTTCGTGATTTCGAGCGCTTCTTCGAATTCGAGCGGCGGCAGAATCGTCGGCAGACGCCTGGCGAGCATCGTTTTTCCCGAGCCCGGCGACCCGATCATGAGCATGATTGGGCTCAATATCCTGTTTTTCTATAGGGAGTGAGTATTTTATTGTGATATTCTTTCCATTGCCAACAACTTTTACATTTAGAGCTTGAAACGCTAATCTTTTAGCATCAAAATCAAAGTTATCAAGATTATGTGAAACTCTACTGCTAAAATTAATTAGATTCTCGAAATCGTGAATGCTTGAGTCAAAAGCCAACAACTCTTTTTTCGCTTCTTCAAGGCTAATTAAAGCACCGTCTCTTTCCTGCTTCTTTTGCTTTAATTCATTATTGAATTTCTCAAAAATATAATCATCCTCGATTATAGCAGCCCTCGACGCTATTCTGCTGATGTTCGATTCAATTGAAGCTATTAGCTTCTTTATTGATTCAATTTCAGTTTTAAGATTTTCACGCTCATAATGACTGTCCTTCCTACGTCTTTCTAGTTCTAACGCAACCGTCTCAGGATTGCGGATGATCTCTGCGACCTTATCCCAAACTGCTATTTCACATCTATCAGCGTTGATTCTTTTGCCGCCGCATTTTTCATAGTTACGAGATGGACAGCGAAAGATGTTTCTTTCGCCATGTTCGCTTTCTGGATACATTTTCGAGCCGCAAGTGGCACAAAACACCAATCCGCGTAGCAATACAGGTTTTTGCTCGTTACGGGCTTTATCCGCACTAATTCTTGACTTCATTTGTGCCTGAACGGATTGAAACACCTCGGGGGTGACTATGGCTGGAGTTATACCATCTGGTAAAGCAACCCATTCCTTTTGCGGAAGTGTTTCAGTGCGATAGAATCTTCTGCCCTTTTCGTAGCCAGAACTGGCTTTAAAGCGAAAACTATATGATTTTCCGCAGTATGCGGGTTCGGTCAAAATGCGGCGAATGGTTCCTTTGCCCCAAAGAGTCTTACCATACTTTGCTAGATTCGTGTAATGATCCACCTTTTTGATTTTTTTCTTATTGGTCGCCGGGGATGGTACTTTATCGAGATTTAAGTCTTTATAAATGCCTCTGATGCCCTTTCCGCTAAGATACTCATTGAATATTCTTGTAACGATTTGAGCCTCAACAGGATTAATAATTCTCACCTTATTAACTCTATCTGTTTCATACCCATAAAGATCGGATGCGTTTAACAACTTGCCGTTTTGTACTAGCATTCTCTTTCCCCGCAAACATCTTTCACGGATTTTCTCCCTTTCAATCTCAGCCATATATCCCTTTATAGACTGCATTAATACTCCCTCAGCGGTTTTGTCTAATTGGTCCGTTACGAAAAGAAGCTCAACTCCAGCACGCTCGAACTCTTCGCTCAGAATTGCTAAATGTGCCGCTTTTCTAGAGAGGCGGTCGACCGCATATACGACCACGGCATCATATATGCCAAGTTTGATATTATCGCGCTCTGCATTCAAGAGCCTACGTTCAGACAAATAAAAGCCTGAGTATGATTCTTTCACAATATTTTTAACTTTATAGTCTTGTTGCTCTGCAAATTTTACACATTCCCTTACTTGAGATTCTAGTGAAGTTCCCTTTTCTTCTTGCCCGTCAGTTGAAACACGACAGTAAATTAAAGCTGATTTTTCATTAATACTCATAAATCCCTATTGAAACAAAACTCTTTATTAAATATAAGTAACTCTGATATTATACTTTCATTATATCAAAAATCACAACTAAATGCAAGTGTAAATTGTTGGTTTTACTAGATTTTATATTTGACTATAACTGTTACTTATGATATAATACAACTATAATAGATTTTTCTAATGCTTTTTTAATTAGGAAATCTAATTTTTAATAGAGGTTCAAATCGCGCATGGGGAATAAAACAAAAGAATCACAAAAGGAGGAATTCAAGATTGAGTTGATAAGGGAAGCAAGCAGCGAAAACCAATTCAACCAGCTACAAGATTGGCGCAGGCTATATGAATTTTTGTCCCAACCAGTAAAAGTGGGTGAACAATCTTCAAAGCAACAGAGGGTACAACGATCAGTACTGTCGTCGAAGCAATCTTACAGAAAACAAGTCTATTTTGTTGGAAACACTGTTTCCAACAATCGGTTAAGGTTCATCCTGTGCCGGACACAGAAGACGAATTCGCACCGGCATCAAAATTGACTAAAGGAAGAGTTAGTTATTTTTAAGTGGAAAACGCCGCATCGCAGCTTTTGGAGATTATGTTTATTGGACGACGGGCGGCGATTTATGTGCTCTCAGGATTGATAAAGGATCGAAATTGTTTAGAGTGTAAGCATGAATAGGGTATCTGAGTTTTTTACGACTAGTTCTGCAGAATCACTTTGGGAAATAAATAGTCTACTCATAGCATTGTTCATTTTCTATAAAACACCTGTTGATACCAATTGGTAGTGAAATTAATTTTCTCTCATTGAAAATTGGCTCAATTAATGAAAAGGGACGTGCCATTCCTGCTTCGTCCCATATTTGCGAATCAATTTACCTGCTACTTTCCTAATCACATATTTGTGCTTTTCTTTTTATAGTTTTTACATGCATAGGTTACTATTTTATTGACCTCGTTATATCTTAGCGGTTCTTCGAATGCGTTATCATTTTTTATTAGACACCGACGCAGGACTTCTTCTTCTGGAAAGCTTCGCACTAATCCCCAAGCATACCTCGAAAGAAAATCGTTTCTTTGTCCAATAATGATCTTTTGATTTTGATTCAATTGATTTTGACTAAAGTCAGGGGATTCAACGAGAGTTTGTCGACTTTCGTTGTCTCTGTCCTTCATAATCTCATACAAGAGCCATGCAGGTGCGTCTCCAATTTGAGTATTTACGCCGTGCCAGACGTACTTTCCACTTATATTGCTGCTTGGCGGAGCTACGACAAATCCGTTATTAGCCCGAATATCCAATCCATTACCAATTTTCGAAGTTGAATTTTTAATTGGATACTCAAGCGGGTACTTAAAATAAAGATGTCTACCGCCCGCACCAGTAAATGAGATCAGCGTGCCGGGAAGTGGTTCGAATTCCAAATCCGACTTAAAGGCATTTTTATAAAAATCCTGTAAGTCCCTTATTGAATATTCACCATCTTTATTTCTATCAATATCCAGAACAATAATTCCTGACTCCTTCCCGGTCAGTAGACCAATATTTGCATCTGGATATTTTTCCCACCAATCAATTATCTTGTTTTCGTCAATGGTGGCGTCATAAAACCCATTAGGAGTTCTGGGATGCTTTCCCTGACACCTGCAAACGCGCCATTCCCTACAAGAACAACGCAAGACGACTTCTTTCTCAAATTTTTCTCTAATAATATTATGTAGCGGGAAGATCGGGTAACCAACGCTCGCATAATGTAACGCCCAATCTAACAATTCATTATTAAACTCATTATTAATATTTGCCGAGTTAAGATACTCGGTTTGAATAAATTCCATATTATTCCCCTTGATTTTATTACTTGAATTTTGATAGACCGTGTAAATTATTATGATGTAATAACCATAATATGGTTATATAAGATGATGGTTTCTTACACGGTCAATCTTGTTACTTTGTAATTACAACTTCACCTAATGTTTCACTATTTATTAACTTGCTCTCGAAGTTCTTTATGAACTTCGCTTTATTGTCATTTCCGGTTGTTTCATCTTCAATTTCAAATAAAATTGTTTGTATATCTTCTATTAGCCTTCGACATTCATTTATTGGATTTAAACCAGCTTTCATTGATAGTTCAAAAACTCTTCTGAATTTTGTTTTAATTGTTCTCTTTGCTTTTCTTAAATTATGCTGCGGAGTATGCTTTCTCCATTTATCGGTTTCCTTATACTCAGCTTTCGCCTTTGAAATTAGCTTATCGAACGCAGCTTCAAAGTTCCCGTTGTCTGAATAAAAGACTGTTGCAATCTCTTCAAACAAAATGAATTTAAAACTTGTTTTTAAGTATTCGAAGGTTCCGTCATTGTTTCTTTTTCTGTGTCCAGGCTTGATGACTCTTATAAGTTCTATTTTATTCTCATCTTGCCATTTTTGTAATGATTTCAGGGCGCTGCCGGCTCTTCTACTTCCTTTTCCGGTTTTGATCATCAAATTGTCTAATTCAGTAAAAGACACATTAAATTCAGTCTTTCCGTTAGAAGCAATAATGAGGGCTTTAAGCAATTGCCATTGATTTGCTTTCAATTCCAATTCTCTGTAAAGCCCCATCATCGCAGTTTCGTAGTCGATTAATTTAGTACTGATTTCATTGTAATTTTCTAATGTTTTATCTATATTTTTTATATTATTTTTCATTAAATATCCCCTTGTTATATTATTTTGTATTTATCTATTAAAACCCATAGCGGTGGCAGTTAACTTCTGTAAATATTACAGTTAATAGCCATTGTTATTATTCTAATGTTTCAAATTGCTTTAAATTCAATTACTAATTTAACTTTAATCCCATAACACTTATTATAATTAACCATAAAGTATAATTGTGGATTTGTCAAGTATCCATAAGCGATTCTTATGGTTATTAGGTATAAGGGCGATCGAGGATTTATATTCGAATCCTGTTGAATTGTTGTCGATGCGCAAAAATACCCACTTTTCAGTGAGTTTTAACGAGGTAAGATAAAATTACTGAAAATAAATGCTAGTCGTGGCTTTGTCTGGTTACTAAGATTAAATAATGGTTTATAGTTGGGATTTTTAGAGCCAATCGGTTAGTAATTGAGAAAATAATTTATTTCCCTGCTTTAACGTTTCACGTATTCGAGAATTTACTTTTCATTCATTAATATGATTAGCGTTTTTCTTTGGTCTGCCCGTACGCTTTCTTTCTTGAACAGCCACCAAATCAGACTCTTTTATTAAATTTGAATTGCCGATCTTTATCGTCGGCAATCTTTTTTCAGCGATGAGCTGCCTTATCCTTCCTTCCGAAACATTCAGCTTCTCGGCAACTTCTTTAGTCGTTAAATAACCTTCAATCATTACAAAATCATAAAATATCCTAGCACAAATGTAAATACTTATATTGACATGTCCTATCATTAGTGTTAGGATATAACTTAAGTCAATAATGACTATCTTGAATAAAAGAGGATGAATCAAGTGATTAAATTAACTACAGACAATACTGCCAAAGCAATCGAAAGATGCAAACAGTTAAAACCGAAAGTGAGGTTCATTAAAGACCGTTTATTTGTTGTGTATTCAGCAAATAATTCAAACGTTTACCACGTTTCTTTTGACGTTAAAAACGGTCAGAAGTTTGGACAATGCGAATGTAAGGCAAGCGAAAAAGGGCTTGTTTGTTATCACATCATCGCGGGTGCTACCGCAAACATTTACCGGCAAAGTTTGAAACTTGCCAAATAAAAACGGAAAGGCTTTCTTAAACCGCCAAGCCAAGAAAGCCTCTCTACCCCTAATTAAAAATCAGGAGCATACAATGAATAACTTAACACAAAACCAATCGGAAGCTAAAGAAGCGTATTTAAATCACCAACAAGAGCAAATGCTTGCTCTTTATGAAACCGCTGATGCAAATGAAAGAAAGGCTATTATTGGTCATATAGATTCATTTCTCTCAACCTGCAATCAAAGCGAAAAGTCGTTCTGGCTTAAATTAAGAAGTAAACTTGAAAGGCTGAATGAAAAGTCTGTCTTGTTTCCACTCGGCAGAATCTATTTAACTGCTGGCGCAAGTGAAGCATTAGAAGTGTCAGAACAAGAGCCGTTTGAATTTTTATCCAGACATCAAACGGGTGACTGGGGCGATCTGTGCGAAGAGGACAAACGTGAAAATGAGATGTCTCTTAGAGAAGGGTTTCGATTGCTTTCTGCTTATTGGACAAAGGCAGGTGAAAAAGTTTGGTGCATCACCGAGCATGATCGGAGCATTACAACAATACTTTTGCCAAGTGAATATTAATCAAAAGCGAAAGAGAGTGAAATGAAAATTGCTCTCTTTCTTTTTTTAATTTCTCATATCCAAATGGCTGCGAGAAACATTCTTTGATAAGTCTACCCCTACCCTTCTGCTAATCGGCTTAGCATTTAATGAGAATAAGGTTTGACCATCCCCGAAGAAATGAAAAGCAATTTCAGCTTATTTGCAGGTTATGTAATAAAAAAGCACTTCTCTTAGCCTCGGTATCGATTGGTACTGTAAATAAAACTTATCTGTATAGCCTTTACTATCCGTTTTAATAATTAAAAGTGCACGAAGCGACAGTCGGGACTGTATCTTGAAGTTGAATTTTCATTATTTGCAAGAGGTATTAGAAAAGCGCTTTTTGTAGTATTAATACAAGCTCGCAACAGCGGATCAGGTATCGATTTCTCTCAGTACCAATGGGAAGCTAATTTAATCTAAAACTAGTAGAACTATTGCAACCATTGCAGTTATACCTGAAAACCGTGTAATCGCTCAATGCTAATATTTACTTTTTCTGCTCTGAAATTAAATCAGTTTTTCGTTGATTTTGAGATTACTATCTGTTATAGTCATCGCAATTTAAGCTTCTAAAGTGTTTGGAAATCTGAGGTTTGAACACTTGCTAAAGGAAGACGGCGTCGTACACACGGTGTACTTGAACAATCCCTAGCTGCGCCTATACTCCGGCATTAGTCCCTTTCGAAAAGTTCAATAGTCAATGCTCTTTGAGCAGATTAAAATAACCTTTGCTTTTTTCAGTACCAGTTGGTATTGTAGCTACAATTTAATACTTTGTGGTCAAACAGCTTTTTGGCGTTGACCAATCAACAAAGCCTCCCTGTCGTAAACGCGGGTTACTTGAATAATCCCTAACTGCGTCTATACTGCACCCGTAAAACCAACCAGATAAGCAGATTGTGTTTCTATGCTATATACTAAATACGAAGTAAATAAATGTTTCAAAAACGACCCTTTTCGAGACAGTCCAAACCACCAAAAGCAAAGCAGTTAAGTCCTTTATTTCGGCATCAGTCAAAAAGCAAACTGTCTCATAAGCCGTCTCATTTCTAAAATCTCATCTATAAAGACGGTTTCGGTGTCAAGCAGAAAATAATCACATTTTTATCTTTCCGCCAGATTAAGCGGTGGGTTGAAATTTTGGTTTCTGTTGCGTAACCGATCATCACGTTAACTCGTCAATTTTTGTTTTTTCTTATCCAGTATTGCCACTCGCCTTCGAGCGGCACGACTCATTCATCTATCCGGACATAAAGATCAATCTTTCTGG
>DATCMK010000030.1:0-36993 GCA_036563455.1 Pyrinomonadaceae bacterium
GTGGGCGCGCTCGTACAGCCCGGAGAGAAACTGGCAAGCGATCGAATCGATCAAGGACGCGCCGATCGAAGTGCGCATCAGTCATCTGGTCGCGCGGCTGTTTTTCCGCGGCATTTATTTTCCGCAGATGAGCAAAAGCGCGTGGCTTAAACTGCTCTTTCAAAACCGCAAAACGATTCTCGGCCTGACGCGCGAGGGCGTCAAAACCTGGCGAAGCGCGCGCCGCAAGGCCTTGGTTAAACCGATCAACAACAACGTTTTGGAATAAGCGTTCGGCGCGGGTCGTCCCGTTTTCAATTCCGGCAACCGGCCATTGGCGCGCGGCGCCCCGAAACTTCGGGGCGTTTTTTTGTGGACGCTCGATCCGGTCATGTATTTGCTTCGGCGATAATCTTGACAGAAAAGTAAAGATTTGAGATTCTATTTTTACGAGTTTTTCGAAATTTTTAACCCGAGAACAGATCATGAAAATATCGGCTCAAGAAGAATACGGACTGCGTTGTTTGGTACAGCTCGCGAATTTGTCGAACGGCGAATCGCTGACTTTGCCGCAAATCGCCGAGCGCGAAGGCATCTCGCCCGCGAACGCCGGAAAACTGATGTGGCTCTTAAATAAAGCCGGTTTCGTGCAGGCGACGCGCGGCACGAAAGGCGGTTACAGCCTGGCGCGCCCGGCGAACGAGATTCGCTTGAACGAAGTCATCAAAGTTCTGGACGCCGACGTTTTAAACAAGCATTGCGAAAGTTACACGGGCGTGCTCGACGAATGCGTGCACAAGGGCGACTGCGGGATTCGCCCGGTGATCGTGGGCTTGCACGAAATCGTCGAAAACGCGTTGTCGCAGATCACTTTAGCGCAGCTCGTCGGTCCGGAATCTTCGGTCGATGCGACGTTTCACCAGATTCAGGGAATTCACCGCACGATCGAGCCTCAAAGCGTGAATTAATCTGAAGTCCGAAATCTGAAATTTGAAATTTAATTGTTATGTCAACAGCAGCGGAATTATTAGCGAACAGGGAATATAAATACGGTTTTACGACCGACATCGAAACGGAAACGATCGCCAAAGGCTTATCGGAAGATACGGTGCGTCTGATTTCTTCGAAAAAGAACGAGCCCGAATGGCTGCTCGAATTTCGTTTGAAAGCCTTCCGGCGCTGGCTCGAAATGAAACAGCCCGACAACTGGGCGAATTTTTCGTATCCGAATATCGATTTTCAGAACATCTCGTATTATTCGGCGCCGAAACAAAAGGCGAAAAAGGCTTCGATGGACGAAGTCGATCCCGAACTGATCAAGACGTTCGAGAAGCTCGGCATTCCTTTATCGGAACAAAAAATGCTCGCGAACGTCGCGGTCGACGCGGTGTTCGATTCGGTTTCGGTGGCGACGACTTACAAGGAAAAGCTCAAAAAAGCGGGCGTCATTTTTTGTTCGTTCACCGAAGCGGTCGAAGAATACCCGGAACTCGTGCAGAAATATCTCGGCTCGGTCGTGCCCGTTTCCGATAATTATTACGCGGCGCTCAATTCGGCGGTGTTCAGTGACGGCTCGTTCGTCTTCATCCCGAAAGGCGTGCGCTGCCCGATGGAATTGTCGACCTATTTCCGAATCAACACGCAGGAATCCGGTCAGTTCGAACGCACATTGATCGTCGCCGAAGAAGGCGCGTACGTCGCCTACAACGAAGGCTGCACCGCGCCGCAGTTCGACACGAATCAGCTGCACGCGGCGGTCGTCGAACTCGTCGCGCTCGACGACGCCGAAATCAAATATTCGACCGTGCAGAACTGGTACGCGGGCGACGAGACGGGCAAGGGCGGAATTTATAATTTCGTCACGAAACGCGGCGCGTGTCGCGGGGCGCGCTCGAAAATTTCGTGGACGCAGGTCGAAACCGGCTCGGCGATCACGTGGAAATACCCGTCCGTGATTTTGCAGGGCGACAATTCGATCGGCGAATTTTACTCGGTCGCGCTGACGAACAACGCGCAGATAGCCGATACCGGCACGAAGATGATCCACATCGGCAAAAACACGAAATCGACGATCGTTTCGAAGGGGATTTCCGCCGGAAAATCGAATAATTCGTATCGCGGCCTGGTCAAAGTGATGCCGAAGGCGGAAGGCGCGCGCAATTACACGCAGTGCGATTCGATGCTCATCGGCGGCAAGTGCGAGGCGAACACGTTTCCGTACATCGAGGTCATGAACAACACCGCGCGCGTCGAGCACGAAGCGACGACTTCGAAGATCAGCGAAGAGCAGCTTTTCTATTTGCAGCAGCGCGGCATTTCGCAGGAAGACGCCGTTTCTTTGATCATCAACGGTTTCTGCAAGGAAGTTTTTCGCGAGCTGCCGATGGAATACGCCGTCGAAGCGCAGAAGCTGCTCGGCTTGAAACTCGAAGGCAGCGTCGGTTAATGGAAGCTTTAATCTTTGATTCGTTGGGCTGGATCGGCGCGTTTTTGCTGCTTTTGGCTTACGCGCTGGTTTCTTTCAAAAGGCTCGCCGCCGATTCGTTCGTCTATCAGGGAATGAACGTCGCCGCGAGCATTTTATTGCCGATCAATACGCTTTATCACCGCGCGTACCCGTCGAGCTTCGTCAATATCGTCTGGACGTTCATCGCGATTTTCGCGATTTTGACGGTGGTCAGAAAATATGGAAAAAATACAGCCGGATAACATTCCCGTGCCGAAAGGTCATTATTCGCCCGCCGTCATTCACGACGGCTTGATTTACGTTTCCGGGCAATTGCCGTGGAATCACGAAACGGGCGAAATCGAAACCGGCGCGATCGAAAAACAGACCGAACTCGCGCTGCGCAACGTCGAGAATATCCTGCGCGCCGCGGGTTCTGATCTCGATCACGTTCTGCAGTTTACGATTTACGTGTCCGAGATGGACGACTGGGACAAAGTCAACGAGGTTTACAAACGTGTTCTGGGCGAGCACAAACCGGCGCGCGCGATCGTGCCGGTCAAAACGCTGCATTTCGGCACGCAGATCGAAATTCAGGCGATCGCGGCGACGAAGGCATGATTTAGCCGCGAAAGTTCACGAAATTTCACGAATAAAAACTAAAAATAATTCGTGACATTCGTGTTCTTTCGCGGCCGAAAAAACTTATGAACTTAACGATTTATCAAGTCGACGCGTTTACGACGGAAGTTTTCAAGGGCAATCCGGCTGCCGTGTGTCCTTTGACCGAATGGCTGCCGGCGGAAACGATGCAGAAGATCGCGCTCGAAAATAACTTGTCGGAAACCGCGTTTTTCGTGAAAAACGGCGACCTTTACGAAATCCGCTGGTTCACGCCGACGATCGAGGTCAATCTTTGCGGGCACGCGACGCTGGCAAGTTCGTACGTTATTTTTAATGAATTGGGCGAAACGTCGGACGTCATCAAACTGCATTCGGACCGCAGCGGTTCTTTGAGCGTCACGAGACAGGGCGAGCGGCTGATTCTGGATTTTCCGGCGTACGGCGCGAATGAAATCGTGATCGACGCGCGGCTCGGCGAAGCGCTCGGCAAGCTGCCGCTTCAGAATTGGGAAACGCAGGGCAATATGGTTTTGTGTCTGTTTGAAAACGAATCGGACATCGCCGAAATGACGCCGGATTTTTCGGCGCTCGCGCGCATCGAGTTCGACGAAGTGATCGTCACCGCGTGCAGCGACTCGGCGGATTTCGTCTCGCGCATGTTCGCGCCGCGCATCGGCATACCGGAAGACCCGGTGACGGGTGCGATTCACTGCAGTTTGATCCCGTTCTGGGCGGAAAGATCGGGCAAAACCGAATTTTACGCGAAACAGATTTCGGCGCGCGGCGGCGAACTTTTCTGCGAGCTGGCGGGCGACCGGGTTAAAATCGGCGGCGGCGCGGCGCTTTATCTGAAAGGTGAAATTTATGTCTGAAATCGCGATCGTCGTTTTTGATAAGTACACGGACATCGATTTGTTTTTGATGTGGGATTTGCTGAACCGCGTGCGCACGAACGGCTGGGAAGTCAAAATTCTCGGCGAACGCGAAAGACACGTTTCAGCGACCGGCATCGAAATCAAAACGCACGGCGGGCTCGAAGAAGCCAACGCGGCGGACGCCGTACTGTTCGTCAGCGGGCAGGGCACGCGCGAGCGCATCGCCGACGAGAACTGGCTGGCAAGATTCGATTTGAACCCGGAAAAACAGCTCGTCGGGTCGATCTGTTCGGGCAGTTTGATCTTGGCGAAGCTCGGACTTCTCGACGGCGCAACGGCGACGACTTATCCGACTTCGAAAGCGGTTCTGGAAAGTTTCGGCGTTGAGGTCGTCGAAAAACCGTTCGTCGCGCACGGGCGCGTCGCGACCGCCGGCGGCTGCCTCGCGCAGCAGTATCTGATTCACTGGGTGATCGAAAACCTGGCGGATAAAGATTGGGCGGATCTGGTCGTCAAAGCGATTCAGCCGGTCGGCGAAGGTTTGTTTTTTTCGGACGCGCCGGAATTGACAAAGCTTTACGCGCCGAAAATTCAAACGGCGGAAGTTTGAAAATTTATGAAAGACGGAATCTGCCCGAAATGCGCGGCGAAAGAAGTGCGGCTTTTCAAAAATACGCCGGCGGAACTTTCCATCAACACCGGGTTTTTCTCCGCCGCGAGCGTCGTTTATTACATCTGCACCGAGTGCGGCTACGTCGAGCTTTACGTCGCGAATAAATCCGAACTGCCGGAAATCGCGAAGAAGCTTCCGAAGGTTTAGGAGCGGTATCTTATGAAAGACGGAATTTGTCCGAAATGCGGCGAGCGCGAGGTTTATGTTTCGAACGACGATCTGCACAACGTCAGCTCGCCCGTCAAAATATGGTCGCGGACGGCTTTGAAATTGTACGTCTGCGCCGGCTGCGGTTATCTCGAGGAATACGTGCAGAACGCAAAGGATTTAGCCGGAATTCCGGAATCGGCGTCCTTTAGAAAAGTTATTGAATAAAGTTTGAGGTTTGGAAAAAATGTTATTGGAAATTAAAGATTTACACGCAGGCATCGAAGGAAAAGAGATTTTAAAGGGCTTGAATCTGACGGTCAATCGCGGTGAAGTGCACGCGATCATGGGACCGAACGGTTCGGGCAAATCGACTTTGTCGAAAGTGCTCGCCGGTCATCCGTCGTACGAAGTGATTTCTGGAGAAATCTCTTACGAAGGCAAGGATTTGCTCGAACTGGAGCCGGACGAACGCGCGCGGAGCGGCGTTTTTCTCGCGTTTCAGTATCCGGTCGAAGTGCCGGGCGTTTCGAATTCGCAGTTTTTGCGGCTCGCTTATAACGAGAAAATGAAACATCTGGGCGAAGAGGAATTAGACCCGCTCGAATTCAATGATTACTTGAAGGAAAAGGCGAAGATCGTCGAGATGAGCAGCGAGTTTTTCAAGCGCTCGGTCAATGAAGGTTTTTCGGGCGGCGAAAAGAAACGCAACGAAATTCTGCAGATGGCGGTGCTGGAGCCGAAGCTCGCGATCCTCGACGAAACCGATTCCGGCCTCGACATCGACGCGCTGCGGATCGTCGCCGAAGGCGTCAACAAACTGCGCTCGGCTGACAACGCGATCATTCTCGTCACGCATTACCAACGGCTTTTGAATTACATCGAGCCGGATTTCGTGCATGTTCTGGCGAACGGCAGGATCGTCAAGGAAGGCGGCAAGGAACTGGCGCTCGAACTCGAAGAAAAAGGCTACGACTGGGTGAAAGCGGCGACGAAATAATGGAAGACGCCTTGAAAATAATTCTGCCGGTTTACCTGGTCGTTTATTTCGCCGTCGCGTTCGTCTGGCGCTCGGTCGTCGTTTACAAAACGACCGGCATCAATCCGTACGTTCTCGGCGGTTCCGACAACGCTTACGATTACATCGGCGTCGTGTTCCGGCTGACGTTTCTGGCGGTCGTCGGCGTGATAATTCTGTTTTCGGTCTTTTCAGGCTTTTACGATTACGCCGCGCCGATTCGTTGGCTCGAACACGATTTCGTCCGCTGGTTCGGGCTCGCCCTGCTCGTCGCATCATTGATCTGGACGGCGATCGCGCAAATCCAGATGGGCGCGTCGTGGCGCATCGGGATCGATCAGAAGAACCGCACCGAACTCGTCGAAAAAGGACTGTTCAGAGTATCGCGCAATCCGATTTTCCTCGGCATGCGGTTGGCGCTCGCCGGATTTTTTCTGACGATTCCGAACGCGGTGACGCTTTCGACCTACGTTTTGGGCGACGTTTTGATGCAGATTCAGGTGCGGCTCGAAGAAGAGCATTTGAAAAACCTGCACGGCGAAAAATACGCGGAATTTGCGAACCGCGTGCGACGCTGGATTTAAGAATTAAAAGATTTTTTTGTATGACTTTAGCAGTTAAAGAAACGATTTATAAAGAAGATTTTCAGAAGGTTTTGGAAGGAACGGCCGACGCGGAACTGCGCGGCCTGCGCGAAAAGGCGTTCGATTTTTTCGCCGCGAACGGTTTGCCGAGCGCGCGCGACGAAGAATGGAAATACACGAACGTCGCTTCGCTCCCGCTTTCGAATTTCAAACTTCAGATTTCGGATTTGAAATCCGATGAAGCGAACGAACTTCTGAAACAGTTCGATTTCGCGCGCAACGGCTTTACGGCTTTGAATCTGGCGTTCGCGAACGTCGTGCTGGTGACGATCCCGAAGGAAACCTCCGTCGCCGAGCCGATCGAATTCAATTTCAAGGCGCTCGCGGGCGGCGCGAATTTCCCGCACGTCATCGTCGTCGCCGAAGCGGGCAGCAAGGCGACGATCATCGAATCCTACGAATCGGCGGGCGCGAGCTTGACCGACACGGCGTTTCAGATTTTCGTCGGGGACAACGCCAACCTGACGCATTACCGCGTGCAGAAAGAATCGGCGGACGCGTTTCACGTCGGCACGACCGAAATCATCGTAAAGCGCGGCGGCTTGTATAATTCGACGAACATCAATCTCGGCGGGCGCATTTCGCGCCACGACGTTCATCTGAAATTCACCGCCGAAGGCGGCGAAGCGTTCGTCGACGGGCTTTACATGCTTTCGGGCGAACAGCATCACGACACGCATTCGGAAATCGACCACGCCGTGCCGAACTGCCTGTCGCACCAGACTTATAAAGGCGTTTTAAATGACAAATCGCGCGGCGTTTTCAACGGCAAGGTGTTCGTGCGCGAAAACGCTTCGGGCACCGACGCGCAGCAGTCGAACAAGAACCTTCTGCTTTCGCAGGAGGCGCGCGTCGACACCAAACCGCAGCTCGAAATTTTCAACGACGACGTGAAATGCTCGCACGGCGCGACGGTCGGACAATTGGAAGACGAAGAACTGTTTTACCTGTTGAGCCGCGGCTTGAGCGACGCATTGGCGCGAAATCTTTTAACGTACGGTTTCGCCGAGGAGATCGTCAATAAAATCGAAATCGAATCGATCAAAAAGGAATTGGATGAAGCGGTACTAAATAGATTGAATACAAATTTGGAGGCTTGAGTTTATGGCGCGTCTTGTTTTGAGTTTTTTTATTTTGGCGGCGTTTTCGTTTTCGGTATTCGCGCAGGAAAACGATTCGTCGGGAATAAAAACAATCGAATTCGTTTCGCCGATCCTTCCCGACGGGAAATTCGATCCGAATCCGGTGCGTAGAAACTGTTTCAGTTTCATCACCGAAACCGCCGACTGCCGCAAAGTTTCCGACCTTTATTACGGCAATCTGCGTTCGGGAAGCGACTGGGATTGGTTTCAGGTGATGGGGATCGGCAGTCGCAACAAGATAAAAAAACTCGGCAGTAAAAACTGGACCGACGATTTTAAGATCCCGGTCGTCGAGCCTTACGCCAAATTGAAGGAAGGCGAACGGCGAACGATCGTGCTCGACGCTTCGGGTAAGGACGGCGAAGACGGAAAGCCGGGAATCAACGGCGACGGCTCGATTACTTACGATTCGGGCGTTTATGAAAGGGAAATGCCGCCGGTCGGCTCATTCGGGTCGAAGAAAACGCCGAAAACGAATTATCATCCGTACGAAAAAGCGGTTCGCGGCAATATGTACGTGATGCGCGTAGTCGACGAGAAAAACGATTTTTACGTGCTGTTTCGCGTCGACGAGCTCGAACGCGGAATGCGCTGCAAAATTTCGTGGAAAAGAATCGCAGCGCCGCAGGAAAATTAAGACGAAAAATCTGAAAATATGACGCCGATTTCCGAAAATCTAAAATTGCCGGTGAACGCCGAAATGATCCGCGCGGCGCGCACGCGCATCGAAAAATACGTGCTGCACACGCCGCTCGAATATTCTTACACGCTGTCGGAAAAAACGGGCGCGAACGTGTCTTTAAAGCTCGAAAGCCTGCAGAAGTCAGGCAGTTTCAAACCGCGCATCTCGTTCAGCAAATTGCTCAGCCTCGACGAAGAAACCCGCCGCCGCGGCGCGATCGCCTCGACCGCCGGCGGGCACGGCATCGGGCTTTCGCACGCCGGAAAAATCCTCGGCGTTCCGGTCGACATTTATTTGCCGCGCGCGGCCGACCGGCGAAAGGTCGAACTGATCGAGCGCAACGGCGCGCGCCTGACTTACTTCGATTCGGTCGAAGCGGCGCGCGCGGCGGCGGTCGAAGACGCAGGCGAGCAGGGCAAAACTTTCGTTTCCGCGTACAACGATCCGCAAATCATCGCGGGCAGCGGCACGATCGGGCTGGAAATTCTCGACGATCTGCCGGAAACGGATTTGGTTTTGGTCGGCATGGGCGGCGGCGGCATCGCCTGCGGCATTTCGATCGCGCTCAAGGACGCGAACCCGCACGCCGAAGTGTGGGGCGTGCAGTCGGAAGAAAACGGCGTTTTGGTCGAATGGCTGCGCGCCGGCAAACAGTTCGACGTTGAAACCGGTCCGAGCATCGCCGAAGGCTTGGGCGCGCACATCGAAACGGACAGCATCACGTTTCCGCTCGCGCAAAAATACGTTGACGATACGCTGCTCGTCGCGGAAGAGGAAATCAAGGACGCGATGCTCTGGGCGCTGGAGGAACATCAATACGTCATCGAACCGTCCGGCGCGGCGCAGATCGCGGCGCTTGATAAGCTTCCGCCCGGCAAATTCAAAAACATCGTCATCGTCGTGACGGGGCGAAACATCAGCCGCGAGCGATATTTAAGCGTTCTGGAAAGCCGTCTTTCGGCATCTAATACAGGTTTAGGGAAGTGATAAAAATGAGTAATTCTAACGGTCAGGCAACCGCCACAAATTTTGACGTAAACAAGGTTCGCGCGGATTTTCCCGTGCTGTCGCAGACGGTTAACGGAAAGCCGCTCGTTTATCTCGACAACGCGGCGTCGTCGCAGGTCTCGAATCTCGTGATCGAACGCAGCGCGAAGTATTTAAGAGAAGAACATTCGAACATTCACCGCGGCGTTCACTACTTATCGCAGCACGCGACGAGCGCCTACGAAGCGGCGCGCGAAAAGGTCAAACGCTTTATCAACGCGCGCGAAGCGAAAGAATGCATCTTCGTGCGCGGCTGCACGGAAGGCGTCAATTTGGTGGCGTATTCCTACGGGCGCAAATTCGTCGGCGAGGGCGACGAGATCATCATTTCGGCGATGGAGCATCACGCGAACATCATTCCGTGGCAGGTTTTGGCGGAGGAAAAAGGCGCGCGTCTGCGCGTCGTTCCGATCAACGAGCGCGGCGAGCTGATCGTCGAAGAATACGAAGCCATGCTGAGCGAACGAACGAAGATCGTCGCCGTCAGCCACGTTTCGAATTCTCTCGGCACGATCAATCCGGTCAAGGAAATGATCGCGACGGCGCACAAATTCGGCGTGCCCGTCCTCGTCGACGGCGCGCAGGCGATCCCGCATTTTCCGGTCGACGTGCAGGATCTGGACGCCGATTTTTATACTTTTTCCGGTCATAAAATGTTCGCGCCGACCGGTTCGGGCGTCGTTTACGGCAAACGCGAATGGCTCGACAAGATGCCGCCGTATCAAACCGGCGGCGGCATGATCCGCACCGTTACGTTCGAGAAAACGACGTACGCGCCGATTCCCGAAAAATTCGAAGCCGGCACGCCCGCGATCGCCGCCAATATCGGTTTGGGAGCGGCCGTCGATTACTTAAACTCGATCGATTTCGCGGCGGCGGCGGCCTACGAACATGAGCTGCTCGAATACGCGACCGAATTATTGTCGGCGATCGAAGGCGTGCGCATTGTCGGCACGGCGAAAGAAAAGGCGTCCGTCATCTCGTTCACGATCGAAAACGTCCACCCGCACGACATCGGCACGATTCTCGACCAATCGGGCATCGCGATCCGCGCCGGTCATCACTGCGCGCAGCCGGTCATGCAGTTTTTCGACGTCCCGGCGACGGCGCGCGCCAGTTTCGCGTTTTACAACACGCGCGAAGAGGTCGAAAAACTGGCGCAGGCGATCGAAACGGTGATCGAAGTTTTCGCGTAATCATGAATTTCAGTTACACGGAAGAAAAAGCGTTCGCGAAAGAAAATTTCAGGAAAAATCCGCTGCCGGTCGGCGAGTATGAAAACTGTACTTTCGACGGCTGCGATTTTTCCGAGACGGATTTATCCGAAATAAAATTCACCGGCTGCGATTTCGACGGCTGCAATTTGAGCCTCGTCAAACTCGGGAAGACCGCGTTTCGCGACGCGGTTTTCAGAAACTGCAAGATGCTCGGTCTGCGGTTCGAAAACTGCAATGAATTCGGTTTGTCGTTCAGCTTCGAAAACTGCGTTTTGAATCATTGTTCGTTTTTCGGAATGAAAATCAAAAAAACGGTTTTCAAAAATTCCGAGCTGCGCGAAATTGATTTTTCGGAATGCGATTTAACGGAAGCGGCGTTCGACGGCTGCGATCTCGGCGGCGCGACGTTTGCGAACACGATCGTCGAAAAAGCGGATTTCAGAAACGCGCGCCGTTACGCGATCGATCCCGAAACGAACCGGATTCGAAAAGCCAGGTTTTCGTTGCCGGAAGTCGTCGGGCTTTTGCATAAATACGAGATCGAGGTCAGCCGCGAATAATTTAAGCTATGCCGGATTTTGTCATCGATCCTTCGGAATTCCGCCCGGTGTTTGAACGCATATGGAAGATTTGATCGTAAGACGCGCCGAAATCGGCGAAATCGATGTTTTGCTGAGTTTCGAACAGGGCATCATCAGGACGGAAAGACCGTTCGACCCGACGTTAAAGCCGGGCGAAATCCATTATTACGATCTGCGGAAACTGGTTTCGTCGCCGGACGCCGAAGTGCTCGTCGCCGTTTCGGACGGGAAAATCGTCGGCTCGGGTTTCGCCGATATTCGCCGCGCGGACGATTATTTCAAACACGAGCGCTACGCGCATTTCGGTTTTATGTACGTCGAACCGGCGTATCGAGGGCGCGGCGTGATTCAAATGATTCTCGAAGGGCTTAAAAAATGGGCGCTTGCAAAAGGCGTCGGCGAATTGCGGCTCGAAGTTTACGACGCCAACGCGGCGGCCGTCAAAGCCTACGAAAAAGCGGGCTTCAAGCGGCACGTTCTGAAGATGCGGATGGAGGTTTCGGAGGAAAAATTTTAAGTTTTTTGAGCAATGGCGCAGCATTTGAGTTTTAAGCACATTTCGATCAGAACCGATTTGAAGCCGGGCGATCTCGGGTTCGTGATTCACCGGCACGGCGCGCTTTACGCGGAAGAAAACGGCTACGGGATCGAGTTCGAAGCATACGTCGCCGCAGGGCTCGCCGAGTTTTACCGCGCGTTCGACCGGGAAAAAGACCGCGTCTGGGTTTGCGAAGATGAAGAAACGATCGTCGGTTTTCTGCTTTTGATGCATCGCGGCGACCGAAGCGCGCAGCTGCGTTATTTTTACCTTGAGCCGAATTGCCGCGGCATCGGTCTCGGCGGTTTTCTGATGCGGCTCTTCATGGATTTTCTGAAAGAAAAGAATTACCAATCGGCGTATCTCTGGACGACGAACGAGCAAACCGCCGCCGCCGCGTTATACGAACGTTGCGGCTTTAAATTAACGGAAGAAAAGCAATCGGCCGCGTTCGGAAAAAAATTGATCGAGCAGCGGTTCGATCTGGAATTGAAAAACTATGAAAGTTAATCTAGCCGAAAAATTCGCGTTGATAAACGAGCACTGGCGACCGAAAGTCGTCGGCGAGCTCAACGGTCAGGAAGTGAAATTGGTGAAATTTCAGGGCGCGTTTCCGTGGCATCGTCACGAGCAGGAAGACGAAATGTTTCTCGCGATGAAGGGCAGCTTTCGCATCGAATTTCGCGACGAAACAATCGAACTGTCGGAGGGCGAGTTCGTGATCGTGCCGCGCGGCGTCGAGCATCGCCCGGTCGCGGACGAGGAAGTCGAAGTTTTGTTGTTCGAGCCGAAAAACGTTTTGAATACGGGGAACTTGACGGACGCGCAATTCACCGCGCCGATCGGCGACAGGATTTAACGGCGATCCAAAATCCAAAATCCAAAATCCAAAATTGAGTTATGTCAGAATTAAGCGATTTATATCAGGAAGTCATTTTAGAACACAACAAAAACCCGCGAAATTTTCGCGAGATCGCTCATGCCTCGCGCACCGCGGACGGCAATAATCCGCTCTGCGGCGACGCGCTCAGGGTTTACGTCGAGCTGGAGGACGACAAGGTGAAGGACGTCGCATTCAAAGGCTCCGGCTGCGCGATCTCGAAAGCGTCGGCGTCGATGATGACGCAGGCCGTCAAAGGAAAATCGCGCGCCGAAGCGGAAGTGCTCTTCGACGAATTTCATAAAATGGTGACGGGCGAGCTCGACGCCGAAGCCGAGGACACGCATCTCGGCAAACTGAAGATTTTCGCCGGCGTGCTGGAATTTCCGGCGCGCGTCAAGTGCGCGAGCCTGAGCTGGCACACGCTGCACGCGGCGTTGGCGGGCGAGGAAACCGTTTCGACGGAGTGAGGTCTTCGCCGGCGGCGAGGCGGTCAGCCGGTTCGGAGAAAAGCTTTAAAACCTTGTCGATTTGCCAAGTCCGCGGGCAATACGGTACATTTCAGAAACGCGTTTCTGAAATGAAAACCCAAGAAAATCCACGAACGGTCGTCAAGGACGGCGATTACTTGTTTTCGATCCGTCTCGGAATCGGCGTTTTAAGCGTTTTTTTTCTGGCGATCATTATTTCGCGGCTAACTTATCCGTTCGACAACGGGATTTTGGAAGCTTATAACTGGATTCCGTCGAGCCGTCTGCTGGCGGGTGAAAATCCGTACGGCGCGCCGTTTTCGCCGCCCTACAGCATGTCGCCGTACGGCGTCGTTTTTTACGCGCTCATCGGAACGGGAATAAAAATTTTCGGCTATCAATTCTGGTGGGGAAGGCTTTTGTCGGTCGCGGGGTTCATCGTCTGTCTGGCGGCGGTCCGCAAGATCGCTTTAAGACTGACCAAGAGCCGGCCGGCGGCCTGGGCGGCCCTTCTGGCGGGATTGGCGATGTTTCCGGGACAGTTCTGGATCGCTTCGATGCGTTCGGACCTGATCGCCGTCGCGTTCGCTTTTTCCGCGGTCGCGCTCGCTTTCGCGATCGAGAAAAACGAAAAAACGCCGCCCGCTCGAATGGCGGGCATGATTTTACTGGCGGGCGCGGCTTTTTTTACGAAGCAGACGATCCTGCTGCCGGTGCTGATCATTTTTTTGCGGTTCTTCCAGCTCGATAAACGGCGCGACGCCGGATTTTTCGCTTTATCGTTCGCGACGCTCGCCGTCTGCGGCACGCTCCTTTTGAATTACACTTCCGGCGGGAATTATTTCTGGCAGCATTTTACGCACGCCGAGCGGCTTCCGCACAGCTGGCTTGACGCGCTCGGCTTTTTCTTTTGGCTGCTTCAGCTGTCGGTTTTTTTCTTCGCGCTGCTATTTATATCGATTTATTTATACCGCCGCGGCGGTTTGTTGTACGCGACGCGACGCGTTCGATTGCCGAATCTTTGGCGCTCGCCGAAATTGTTGATTTTGCTTTATTTTTGTCTTTCTTTGGGATGGGCGTTCGTGTCGGCGGGCAGAGTCGGCGCCAATGTTAATTACTACCTTGAAAATTCGTTCGTCGCCGCGCTTTTGTGCGGCTTCGTCTTTGATGATTTTCGCGCGCGCGCCGCGCGTCTGCCCGCGCTGGCGATGGTCGCGCTGCTGAGTTTGGGCGGCGCTTACCAGATGACGCGCGTTCTGCGCGGCGAATATTATCGTTGGGAGGCTTTGGATTACTACCGCGAAATTTACGATACGGCGGCGCGTCTGATCCCGCCCGGCAGCGCCTGCGTCAGCACGAACGCCGAGCTCGCCGTCTGGAACGGCTGCGAACTGCATTTCGATGATTTTTCAGAGTATTCCGTCGGCTGGTCGCCCGAGCTGCGCGCGATTTTCGACCGCGAGATCGGCGAGGGCCGCTACGCGGCGATTTTCTGGTCGGATGATCTGTCGGCGCAGTTTCCGAATTACCGACCGGTTCCGATGTCGACCAGCCTGCCGAAGATGTATTATCCGGTTTACCTTTACGTGCGCGCCGAGCAGCCGGCGCAATGAATTTTATGTCGCATAAACCAGCGCGTCCGAGCATCAGCGTTTTTTTTCCGGCGTACAACGACGCGCGCTCGATCGGAAAATTGATCGAAGACGCGCTCGACGTCCTGCCCGAGTTGACCGACCGCTACGAAGTCATCGTCGTCAATGACGGAAGCGTCGACGAAACCGGCGAGGTGCTCGCCGAAATCGCGTCGAAACACGACGCGGTGCGCATCGTCGAGCACGAAATCAACCGCGGTTACGGCGGAGCCCTGCAAAGCGGTTTCCGGACGGCGACCGGCGATCTGGTTTTCTACACGGACGGCGACGCGCAGTACGACGTGCGCGAAATTCAAAAACTTTACCCGCTTTTGACCGAAAAGGTCGACGTCGTCAACGGTTACAAACTTGAGCGGACCGACAAAATGAACCGCAAGCTCATCGGCGGTTTCTACAATCAGCTCGCGCATTTCCTCTTTGCTCTGCCGGTTCGCGACGTCGACTGCGATTTTCGCTTGATTCGGCGGTCGTTTTTAGGCAAAATAACCCTACATTCCACAAGCGGCAGCATTTGTGTCGAGCTCGTGTATAAGCTCCGAAAAGCAGGGGCTATATTTGAAGAGACTGGCGTCAATCATTACGCTCGACAGCACGGAAAATCGCAGTTTTTTACGGTCCGCCGCGTTTCAAAAACTTTAATCGATTTCTTCATTTTGTGGTTAAAACTTGTAGTTTTAAGAAGAAATTAGTGGAAATCCGCGCGGATTACGGCTGACTTCAGTTATCTATCAAATTTATGACCTTCGAAAAATACAAGGGGCGTTCGATCCTGATTACGGGCGGTTTGGGGTTCATCGGCAGTAATTTAGCGCATCGTTTGGCGGAGATCGAAGACGTCGAAATCATGATCGTCGATTCGCTTGCCGCAGGTCAGGGCGGCAATTTGTATAATATCGAAGGCATCAAGGACCGGGTGAAGCTGCATACCGCCGACATGGGCGACAGCTGGGTCATCAACCATCTCGTCGGCGGCGTCGATTATGTTTTCAATCTCGCGGGCAGCGTCAGTCATATCGATTCGATGAAAATGCCGCACAACGATCTGCATTTCAACTGCGCGGCGCACCTTTCGCTGCTCGAAGCCTGCCGGACGTTCAACCCGGGCGCGAAGATCGTTTTTACGAGCACCCGGCAGGTTTACGGCAAACCGGCTTATCTGCCGCTCGACGAGCATCACCGCATCCAGCCGACCGACATCAACGGCATCAACAAACACGCGGCGGAAATGTATCATCTGCTGTACGAGCGCGCTTACGGCCTGCGCACGGTCGTGCTGCGCCTGACCAATACCTACGGCGAGCGCCAGCAGCTCATTCACAACCGGCAGGGCTTTATCCCGTGGTTTATCAGACAGGCGATCGACGGCGAGACGATCCAGCTCTTCGGCGACGGACGCAACCGGCGCGATTTGAACTATGTCGACGACGTCGTCGACGCGCTGCTGTTAGCCGGCTTGAGCGAAGAGGCCGAAGGCGAAATTTTCAATCTCGGGCATCCGCAAACCCTCAGCCTCGCGGAAATCGCCAACGAACTCATCTCGCTGACCGGACGCGGCGCGGTGCTCGGCGTCCCTTTTCCGCCCGAACGGCAGCTGACCGACGTCGGCAATTGTTACTGCTCGACCGAAAAGATCGAACGCTACCTCGGCTGGCAGCCGAAAACCGATTTGCGCGAAGGTCTGAAACGAACGATCGCCTTTTACGAACAAAACCGGGAGCACTACTGGAGCACGGATGAGAATACCGTTTCTGAATCTTACACGACACTCTCACAGATTGTTTAACGAAACCACGGAAGCCGTCGCGCGCGTTCTCGAGCGCGGCAATTTCATTCTCGGTGAAGAAGTCCGCAGCTTCGAAGCGGAATGGGCGCGGTTTTGCGAAAGCCGCGGCGCGGTCGGCGTCGCCAACGGCACCGACGCGGTTACGCTGGCATTGACGGCGGCCGGCGTCGGCCCGGGCGACGAAGTCATCACGACGCCACTGACCGCCGCCTACACCGCGCTCGGCATCGCCGGCGCGGGCGCGAAGCCGGTCTTCGTGGACGTCGACGAAAACACATTCGCCCTCGATCCCGAAAAAATCGAACGAGCAATCACCGGCCGCACGCGCGCCGTCGTGCCGGTTCACCTTTACGGGCGGTCCGCCGACATGGCGGCGATCGGCGCGGTCGCGAAACGTCATGAATTATTGATCGTCGAAGACGCGGCGCAGGCGCACGGCGCGCGTTTTCAGGGCAAACCGTGCGGTTTTTCGAGCCGCGCGGCGACGTTCAGCTTTTATCCGACCAAAAACCTCGGCGCGTTCGGCGACGGCGGCGCGATCGTCTCGAACGACGAAGATTTTCTCCGCCAAGCGCGCGTCCTGCGGCAAGGCGGGCACTCGGAAGCTTTAAATCAGAACTTAACGGGCAGAAATTCGCGGCTCGACGAAATGCAGGCGGCGATTCTGCGCGTCAAATTAAAGCGGCTCGACGCGTGGACGGCGCGGCGGCGCGTGCTGGCGGGCGTTTACATCGAAAGATTGAAAAGCTTTCCGCGCATTATTTTGCCGGCGGCAGACGGAGAGGCGGTGTTTCACCTGTTCGTCGTCCGGCACCCCGAACGCGACCGGCTGAAAGCGTTTCTCGCCGAAAGCGGCATCGAGACATTAATTCATTATCCGCATCTGCTGCACGAACAAAAGCTCTTCCGCGATCCCGCGCGGCCCGCTCTGCCGGTCGCCGAAAAACTGGCGGGCGAGATTTTGTCGCTGCCGCTTTATCCGGAAATCGAAACGGCGGAAATCGAAGCGGTCTGCGCGGCGATCGAAGAATTTGAAAATAATAAAGATTAGCCGCGAACAAACACGAAAAATAAAACAAAAATTTGTTTCGCGTCTGTCCGTCTTTGTGCGCGGCTAAGCTTTGCGGGCGACGCAGACGGCAGAAAGACCGAACGGCAGGCTTTTTTTTCCGTTTTTCAAATACCGCGCCTCCCAATTCATCGCCCGCGTCAGCGTTCGATTGAGCCATTCGAGCGACGGCGGGAAGGGTTTAACGTCCGAGCCGGAATCAGCCAGGCCGATCCGCTTTAGAACCTGCCGCCTGAAAACCGCCGCCGGAAACATCAGCGTGTTCGCGTAGGTTTTTCTCAAGATCGCGAATCCCGCCGCTTCGAGCTTTTGCGACAATTCGGATAGATTGTAACGGCGCTGAGTTTTGACCGCGCGGTCGTGCCCGCTGAACATCCATTGGTAAGCGGCGGCGCGGACGAAGGCGATGCCGCCGGGTTTGAGCACGCGGTGCATCTCGGCGATCGCCCGTTCGTCCATTTTTTCGCCCGGAATCTGCACGAGCACGTCGAAGCTCGTGACGAGATCGAAATGCTCCGCCGGAAACGGCAAATCCGTCGCCGACGCCTGAACCAGTTGGTTCGTGCCCCGCGCGCGGCAAAACCGGAGCGCGACCGCCTCGTAATCGAGGCCTTTGATCGAGGCGGAATCGCCGTAGCGCCTGAGCCATTCGAGGTTGATGCCGGTTCCGCAGCCGATGTCGAGAACGTTTTCGAAATCCCGTCGGCAGTGCTCGTCGAGCAAAGCGGCGGAAATCTCGCGCATTCCGGCAAACCACCACATTTTTTCCTCGGTTTCGTAAAGGTCTTCAAAATCTTTCGCGTGCATATTTTTTTCTATTGTGTTCCAGCCGCGCGCGATAAGCAAAACGAAAGAAAAGGCTTTTCTTTCAAATAAATTTTGCTTATCATTTGCTTAGAATTATAATGAACATGAAATCCGAAGCCAGCCAAATCGCTTTCCCGAACGTCGATGATATTTTCAAAGCCGCCGAGCGTCTGCGAAAGGTCGCGATTCACACGCCGCTGCAGCCGAATCTCAATCTTTCCGAACGTTTCGACGCGAATATTCTGCTCAAGCGCGAGGATCTGCAAACGGTGCGCTCCTACAAAATTCGCGGCGCGTACAATAAAATGGCGCAGCTTTCCGAAGAAGCGGTTAGAAAAGGCGTCGTCTGCGCGTCCGCCGGCAATCACGCGCAGGGCGTCGCCTACGCGTGCCGAGTGATGAATATCAAGGGCACGATTTTCATGCCGACGACGACGCCGAATCAGAAAATCAAGCAGGTCAAGATGTTCGGCAAAGAACGGGTCGACGTGCGGCTCGTCGGCGACACGTTCGACGACGCGTTCGCGGCGAGTCTGAAATTATGCGCGGAACAGGGCGCGACGTTCGTGCATCCGTTCGACGATCCGCAGGTCATCGAAGGGCAGGGCACGGTCGGCTTGGAAATTTTTAAGGACGCCGACGTGCGGATCGATTATCTGCTGCTCGCGATCGGCGGCGGCGGGCTCGCTTCGGGCGTGTCGACCGTTTTCCGGCAGCTCAGCCCGCACACGCGCATCATCGGCGTCGAACCGGAAGGCGCGCCGGCGATGGAGAACGCGTTCGAGCAAAACGAGATCGTGACGCTCGCGAGCGTCGATAAATTCGTCGACGGCGCGGCGGTGAAACGCGTCGGCGAGCTGACGTTCGAGATTTGCCGCCGGAATCTCGAACGCGTTCTGCTCGTGCCGGAAGGCAAGGTTTGTTCGACGATTTTGCAGCTTTACAACGAGGAAGCGATCGTCGCCGAACCGGCGGGCGCGCTGACGATCGCCGCGCTCGATTTGATGCGCGACGAAATCAAGGGAAAAAACGTCGTGTGTCTGGTGAGCGGCGGCAACAACGACATCACGCGCACCGAGGAAATCAAGGAACGTTCCTTGCTTTACGAAGGCTTAAAGCATTATTTCATCATTCGTTTTCCGCAGCGCGCCGGCGCTTTGCGCGAGTTTTTGAACGTGCTCGGACCGGACGACGACATCACGCATTTCGAATACGTCAAGAAAACGTCGCGCGAGCAGGGTCCGGCGCTCGTCGGCATCGAGCTCAAAAATAAAGACGAGTTCGCGCCTTTGCTCGAAAGAATGAACAAAACGCGCATCACTTACGAATACATCAACGACCGGCAGGATTTGTTTCAATTCCTGGTGTAACGGAAAATCGCAATCAGCGTTTCAACGCGAAGCCGCGAAGCGGCAAAGATTTAAGTAAAGATAAAAAAAGCTATAAATATTTTATTTAAATCTTTGCGTCTTTGCATCTTCGCGGCTTTGCGTTGAAAATAATGGTGATGAAAATCAAATCGATCGAACTTATCGAGATAAACCTCCCGCTCGTGCATTTTTTCGAAACGAGCTTCGGCAGGACGTACGAACGCCGGATAATTTTAACGCACGTGACGGACGCAGACGGCGCTTACGGGTGGGGCGAAGCGACCTGCGGCGAAACGCCTTCGTATTCCGAGGAATGGACGGACGGGGCGTGGGCGGTGATCGAAAAAATCCTCGCGCCGATGGTCGTCGGCGCGGAAGTCGAATCCGCCGCCGGCATTTGGGATTTGATGAAGCGCGTGCGCGGCAACCGAATGGCGAAATCCGCGATCGAGACGGCGTGCTGGGATTTGGAAGCGAAAACCTTAGACGTTCCCTTGTGGCGTCATCTCGGCGGCGAAAACCGCGAGATCGCGTGCGGCGTTTCGATCGGCATACAGGATTCGGTCGAGCAGCTGCTCGATAAAATCGCGATCGAACTCGACGCCGGTTACCGGCGCATCAAGATCAAAATCGCGCCGCATTGGGATTACGACGTGATAAAACGCGTCCGCGAAGCGTTCGGCGACATTCTCCTGATGGGCGACGCCAACTCCGCCTACACGCTCGCCGACATCGATAAGCTGAAAAGCCTCGACGAATTCGATTTGATGATGCTCGAACAGCCTTTGCCGCACGACGACATCGTCGACCACGCGGTTTTGCAGCGGGCGATCAAAACGCCGATCTGCCTCGACGAGCCGATCAAATCGCCGGACGACGCGCGCAAGGCGATCGAACTCGAATCCGGCAAAATCATCAACCTCAAGAACGGGCGCGTCGGCGGGCATTCCGAATCGAAACGCATCGAACAAATCGCGCGCGAAAACGGCATGCCGGTCTGGTGCGGCGGCATGCTCGAGTCGGGCATCGGACGCGCGCACAACATCGCGATCTCGACCTTAAAAGGCTACACGATGCCCGGCGACGTGTCGGCGTCGAAACGCTACTGGCACGAAGACGTCATCGAACCGGCGGTCGAAGTCAACGAAAAAGGCACGATCATCGCTCCGGAAGCGCCGGGCATCGGTTTCGAAGTCAAACGCTCGTTGATCGAAAAGCTGGCGGTGCGCAAAGCGGCGGTGAAATTCTAAAAAAAATATTTTCAATGCTTTCCGCGGTTTTGCTATAATTTTTTCAAGCGGAAAAACGGGCGTTTCGAGTTGGTTGAACCGATTTCCGGCTTGATCTGTATTTTTAACGAACAAGGGAAGGGAAGCATGAAAAAGACAATTACTTACGGCGTCGCCGTCGCGCTCGCGCTGTCTTTCGGCGCCGGCGGCATACACCCGCAAAAACGCGCGAAAACCGCACGATCGAGGGCAATTACAACGACACGGCGACGATCGCGCCGACCATTCAAAGAATCAAATCGCTGAAACTGCCCGCCGGCTTTTCGGTCGCGAAATTCGCCGAAATCGCGAATCCGCGCATTCTGGCTGTTTCGAACGACGGCACGGTCTACGTTTCGCAGCGCACGCCCGGCACGCTCTCGATGCTCAAAGACACGAACGGCGACGGCGTCGCGGACGTGCAAAAGGTCGTCGCGGAAAAGAAACAGATGCACGGCGTCTTTATCGACGGCTCGAAAATTTATCTCGCGACCGTCAAGGAAGTTTTCGTCGCCGACATAAAGGCGGACGGCACTTTGGGCGAATTGAAAATGCTGATCGACGATCTGCCCGACGGCGGGCAGCACCCGAACCGGACGCTCGCCGTGCGCGGCGGTAAAATCTGGATCACGGTCGGCTCGACCTGTAATGCCTGCGACGAAACGACGCCCGAAGCGGCGACGATCCTGACGACCGATCTCGACGGCAAGAACCGGCAGATTTACGCTTCGGGCTTGAGAAACACTATCGGTTTCGGCTGGCATCCGGTTTCGGGAAAACTTTACGGCATGGATCACGGCATCGACATGCTCGGCGACGACGATCAGGAAGAAGAATTAAACGAGATCAGGCAGGGCGCGAAATACGGCTGGGCGTACGTTTATTCGACCGGCAAGCTCAACCCGCATAACATCGTGCCGAAAGAACTCGGTTTGACGAACGCCGACTGGGCGCGGCAGTCTGAAAATCCCGTGCTGCTTTACACGCCGCACGCCGCGCCGATGCAGATGGTTTTCTACACCGGGCAGATGTTTCCCGCCGAGTATAAAAACGACGCGTTCGTTGCCTTTCGCGGCTCGTGGAACCGGACGCCGCCGAGCGGTTACGAATTGGTGCGCGTGCGTTTCGATCAATCGGGAAAACCGACGCGCTTTGAGCCGTTCATGACCGGATTTCTCGTCAGGGGCGGCGCGCCCGACGGCAAAGACGCGCATTTCGCGCGTCCCGTCGGCTTGGCGCAGATGAAGGACGGCGCGCTTTTATTAACCGACGACACCAACAACATCATCTACCGCATCGCCTATAATCAGACGCCGCCGCCGATCATGGCGCGCGCGAGGATATATCGATGAAATTGTCGGAAACGGCAGGCGCGCCGGCGACGATTCAGGTCAAGTCCGCGGCGTTTACCGATATGGGCATGCTCGCCGACAAATATTCGGCTTACTTTCAGGACGTTTCGCCCGAAATCTCGTGGTCGAACGTGCCGCGCAACGCGCAGTCGCTCGTGCTGATGATGGAAGACCCGGACGCGAGCCTCAAACCCGTCACGCACTGGATCGTCGCCAACATCCCGCCGAGCGCGACCGGCTTTCCGGAAAACGTGCCGAAGACGGAAAAATACGGCGACGCGGTGCAGGGCGCGAACCAAAACGGTAAAATCGGTTATTACGGACCGATGCCGCCGCCGGCGGACAAACCGCACGGTTATCATTTTCAGATTTTCGCGCTCGACACGCGGCTCGATCTGCCGAGCGGATTCAATCGCCAGGCGCTGCTCGACGCGATGAAAGGACACGTCGTCGCGAAGGGCGAAACAATCGGCATGTACCAGCGCAAACCGGACGTGCGCGAGAAAAAATAAGAGAATTAATCGGCAGATGAACATGGATAAAGATAGATTGAATTTCAGATTTCGGATTTCGGATTTCAAATTAAAATGCGTGTTCATCTGCCTTCATCTGTGCCTGATTTTCGTTTCGACGGTCGCCGCGCAGACGGTTTCGGGAACGGTCACCGACCAAAAAAACGTGCCCATAAAGGACGCGGAAATCACCGTTTACAACAAAACAGCGATTCTCGCTCAAACAAAAACGGATGCCGCCGGCAAGTTTTCCTTTGATCTGCAAAATACGCAAAATGCGCTGTTGCTCGCGAAAGCGAAAACGTTCGCGAGTTTTTCGAAAATCCTGCCGAAAGGTTTTGCCGAACCGCTAAATATCGTTTTAGAACCTTACGCGATTCGCGACGAAGTGACGGTGTCGATCACACGCACCGAATCGCGGCTTTCGGAAACGCCCGCGAGCGTCGTCGTTTTAGACCGGGAAACTTTCGCCGCGACCGCCGCGCAGACGGTCGACGATGCGTTGCGGCAAGTCGCCGGATTTACGCTTTTTCGCCGCGGTTCGAGCCGGACTTCGAACCCGACGACGCAGGGCGCGAACCTGCGGGGATTGGCGGGCAGCGGCGCATCGCGCGCGGCGGTTCTGATCGACGGTTTATCGCTCAACGACGCGTTCGGCGGCTGGACCTTCTGGTCGCGCGTGCCGCGTGCGGCGATCGAACAGGCGGAAGTTTTGCGCGGCGGCGCGAGCGCGTTCTACGGCGATCAGGGCTTGAGCGGCGCGGTGAATCTGCGCACGTCGAGTTCGCGCGACAAGCCGGTTCTGCGCTTTGAAACCTCAGCCGGCACGCAAAAAACTTTCGACGGCAGCCTTTTCGCCGCTTACGGAACGCGCGGCTGGAATGTCGATCTGGCGCTCGAAGCTTTTCAAACCGGCGGTTACATTCCGATAATTGAAGACGAAAGCGGCGCGGTCGATACGCGCGCGAACAGCCGGCATCACAACGGATTTACGACCGTCGAGCGAAAATTCAACGACAACGCGCGGCTTTTCGCCCGCGCCAATATCTTTAAAGAACGCCGCGACAACGGCACGAGTTTGACGAGCAATCGCACGTATTTCCGGCAGGCGGCGCTCGGCGCGGATTTTTCGAGCGAGCGGGCGGGCGCGTTTCAGTTTCGCGCCTTTGTCGAAAAACAAATTTACGACCAGACGTTTTCCGCCGTTTCCAACAACCGCAATTCCGAAACGCTTTCGCGGATTCAACGCGTGCCGTCGCAAGCCTTCGGCGCGAATCTTTTTTGGACGCGCGGTTTTGCCGGAAAACACGTCGTTTCCGCGGCGATTGAATTTCGCGACGTGAAGGGCTTCAGCGACGAGCTCGTTTTCGTCAACAACCGCGCGTCGTCGCTCGTCGGCGCGGGCGGAAATCAGCGCACGTTTTCGGTTTTCGCGCAGGACGCGTGGCGCGTTTCGCGGAAATTGGTTTTTAATTTCGGCGGGCGGATCGACGTCTGGGAAAACCGCGATGCGCTCTCGGCGACGCGCGCGTTGGCTAATAATCAGACCGCGACGAGCGCTTTCGCCGACCGGCGGGAAAGCGCCTTCAGCCCGCGCGTCGCCGCGCTTTACCAGATTAACGGCAATTTCGCGGTCGTCGCCTCTTACGCGAAATCGTTCCGCGCGCCGAGCCTGAACGAGCTTTACCGCGCATTTCGCGTCGGCAATGTTTTGACGCTCGCCAATGAAAATCTGCGGTCGGAACGCGCCGACACGTTCGAAACGGGTTTGAATTTCGTCGGCTTCGCGAAGAAGCTGTCCATGCGCGGAAACTTTTTCGTCGCCGAAATTTCGCGTCCCGTCGTGTCGGTGACTTTGACGACGACGCCCGCGCTGATCACGCGCCGGCGGCAAAACGTCGGCGAAACGCGCGCGCGCGGGTTCGAACTCGACGCCGAATACGCGCCGCGCACGAATCTGCGGTTTTCGGCGAGCTATCTTTTCACCGACTCGCGCGTCGCCGATTTTTCGGCGAATCCGGCGCTGATCGATAAGTTTTTGCCGCAGGTCGCGCGTCGGCAGTTAACTTTTCAAACGCTTTATCGACCGCTCGCAAAACTCACGTTTTCAGTGCAGGGCAGAATTTCGGGCGCGCAGTTCGAAGACGATCTTAATACTCTCAGGCTTCGTCCGTACGCGATCTTCGACGCTTTAGTTTCTTACAGGTTAAACCGCTTCGAAATTTTTACGGCGCTCGAAAACGTTTTCGATTCGCGTTACGACATCGGCTTGACGCCGAATCTGACCGTTGCCGCGCCGCGATTCGCGCGCGTCGGTCTGCGGTTTGATTTAAGCGAAAAGTAAATCGCGTCGCAACGCCGTCATCCAGACGGGAGGGATTGCAAAGCGATCCATCTTACGTGATAGAATTTCATCTTGAATTTCAATAAACACAATTTTTGAACGCTTTTCGGCGTTCGTTGCCGTCGATATGACGGCGTTCCATTTTTTATGAGCAATCACGAACCAAACAAGATTATTTTTTCGATGGTCAAGGTCAGCAAGTTTTACGACAAGCGGGCTGTCCTGAAAGACATTTATTTATCGTTTTTTTACGGCGCGAAGATTGGCGTGCTCGGTTTGAACGGCGCGGGCAAATCTTCGCTTTTGCGCATCATCGCCGGGCAGGATAAGGATTTTAACGGCGAAGTCGTTTTTTCGAAAGGCTATTCGGTCGGTTATCTGGAGCAGGAACCGAAACTCGACGAATCGAAAACCGTGCGCGAAACGGTCGAGGAGGCCGTGCAGAACACGGTCGATCTTTTGAAAGAGTTTGAAGAGATCAACGCGAAATTCGCCGAGCCGATGGACGACGACGAGATGAACGCGCTGATCGAAAGGCAGGGCGAAGTTCAGGAAAAGCTCGATCACGCGGACGCGTGGGATTTGGATTCGCGGCTCGAAATGGCGATGGACGCGCTGCGCTGCCCGCCGCCGGAAACGCCGGTCAAAAACCTATCGGGCGGCGAAAAGCGCCGCGTCGCGCTGTGCCGCCTGCTTTTGCAAAAGCCCGACGTTTTATTGCTCGACGAGCCGACCAACCACCTCGACGCGGAAACGGTCGCGTGGCTCGAACAGCATCTCGCGCGTTACGAGGGCACGGTCATCGCCGTCACGCACGACCGTTATTTTCTCGACAACGTCGCCGGCTGGATTTTGGAACTCGATCGCGGCGAGGGCATTCCGTATCAGGGAAATTATTCGTCGTGGCTCGAACAAAAACAGCAGCGACTCGCGCAGGAGCAGCGGCAGGACGACAAACGCCAGAAAACTCTCGAACGCGAACTCGAATGGATCCGCATGTCGCCGAAAGGTCGCCACGCGAAATCGAAGGCGCGCATCAACGATTACGAAAAACTCGTCGCGGAAGAATCCGAAAAACGCTCGGAAACGCTCGAATTGTATATTCCGCCGGGCGAAAGATTGGGCGACATCGTCATCGAGGCGCACAATGTTTCGAAGGCTTACGGCGACAAGTTGCTTTTCGAAAACCTCGAATTTAGCTTGCCGAAAGGCGGCATCGTCGGCGTGATCGGTCCGAACGGCGCGGGCAAAACGACGCTTTTTCGGTTGATTACCGGACAGGACGCGCCGGACGCGGGCGATTTTCGCGTCGGCGAAACCGTGAAATTGGGCTACGTCGATCAGTCGCGCGATTCGTTGAACGGCGACAAGACGATTTTCGAGGAAATCACCGACGGGCACGACGTCATTCAGCTCGGCAAGCGCGAGATGAATTCGCGCGCTTACGTTTCGCGGTTCAATTTTTCGGGCACCGACCAGCAAAAGCGCGTCGGGCAGCTTTCGGGCGGCGAGCGCAACCGCGTGCACCTCGCGAAAATGCTGCGCTCGGGCGCGAACGTCATCCTTTTGGACGAACCGACGAACGATCTCGACGTCAACACGATGCGCGCATTGGAAGAGGCTTTGGAAAATTTCGCCGGCTGCGCGGTCGTCATCTCGCACGACCGCTGGTTTCTGGACCGCATCGCGACGCACATCCTGGCGTTCGAAGGCGACAGCCGCGTCGAATATTTCGACGGCAATTACTCGGAATACGAGGAAGACAAACGCCGCCGTCTCGGTCACGACGCCGACCAGCCGCACCGCATCAAATACCGCAGTTTGACGCGCGCTTAATGCAATAGAGATTTCTTATGCGTCTCTTGGGATATTTCGCCTTTTTTCTCGGGATTTGCGCCGTGCCGATCGCCTTGAGCGGTCTTGTTCCCATTCACATAGGCAGCACGAACCGCTTTTATTTTTTTAGCGGAGCGGCGATCATCTGTTTTATTATAAGCCGGCGGCGGTTGAAAATTTCGCGGGAAAAATAACAAAGCACGGTTCGACAGAAAAGCAATGAAACGATGAGGAATGGATTTAAGTCATTCCTCATTTTTTTTATTTCAGCGAGACAAAAGAGGCCCCGCCGGATTTGTAAAACGCTTGAATTGCACAACGCCCTGCTTTTTGGTTACTATTGATTTAACACACACCTGTTCAATAAATCGATAAAGTAATAATTTTTGATGAAAATTTATGTTCAGATAAAGGCAGTTTTTTTGCTTTTCGCCGGCGTTTTATTGTTTTCGGCGTGCGGCAGGAACGCTGAAACCGCCACCGAAGCGAACGCCGCGCCGATTGTCGCGGTCGAAGTCTCGCCGTCGCCGGAACCGGAACCGACCTCGAAAATTCCGAATCTGCAAGCCGAATTGACCGACGAACGCCATAAGACGACCAATGCGCCGATCGGCGGTTTCGATTTCAAAAACTTCAAATACCCGCTGCCGCGCGGCTGGCAGGATTCGGACGGGAAAGAGGTCGAACTCGTCGACGGCGTCCGCCCGATGGAAATGACCGAGGAAGTCGAACGCATCGGATTGTCGTACGTCACGACGAAGTTTTTCGACGCGACCGGCGACGGGCAGGATGAGGCCTTCGTGATTCTGAAAATCGAAACCGGCGGCGCGGCGATCCCGCAGATCGTCTATGTTTTCGAGTGGAAGGACAATGCGCCGCAAATGATCTGGTATTTTCGCACCGGCGATCGCGCCGACGGCGGTTTGAAGGACATCCGCGCCGAAAACGGCGAAGTCGTGATTGAGCTTTTCGGTCAAGACCGTTATATAATCGGTGAACTCGATACCGCGAAGGTCACGGGCGACGAAGAACAGCTCTGTTGCCCGACGTTTTACACGCGTTCGCGCTACAAGTGGAACGGCAGCGTTTTTCAGATTCAGGGCAAGCGTCTGACGTTTTCGAACGTCGATAAAAACGCGCCGCCGATCGAGAATATGGTCGAATGGGTCGAAAAGCAGAATAGTGGAAAAAAATAAAGGTCTCTGGATTCTCGGAATTTATTTTTTCTTGAGCGTTTACCTGCTGCCGATGTTCCCGCACGGCGGTTCGGCGAACGAATTGACGCGTTGGGCGACCGCCGCGAGCTTAGTCGAAAAAAGCTCGTTTGAAATCTCCTGGACGGCGAATTTGATCGGTGCGAACGTCGACGCGACGCGCATCGACGAGCGAATTTATCCGGTTCAGCCGCCCGGCGGTGCCGTTTTGGCCGCGCCGATCTACGCTTTATCGAGAGTCATCATCGGCGCGCCCGACGCGTCGAATATACGCATCAGCTGGTTCGCGATGCGTTTTTTTATTTCCACGCTCCCGCTTTTGCTGCTCGGGCTCTGGCTTTACAATCGCGATTCCGACGAACTCTCGCTCGCCGCGCTTTTTTTCGCGACGCCGCTTTTCGTCGACAGTCTGCTGCTTTCCGCTTCGGCGCTGGTCGCGGTTTCGCTTTATTTCGCGTTTCGTCTGCTTTACGACACCGAGCGGATTTTCCTGCGCAACTGCATTTTAGCGGGCTTTATCTGCGGTTTCGCCCTGACCTGCGAGTATGCGGCGATCGCGCCGGTGCTGGTTTTCGCGGTCGGGCTGTTTTTCGCCGACAAACGCAACGAGAGCCGCTGGCAGAACGTCTTTTTTTTCGCGCTCGGCGCCGCGCCGTTCGTCGCGCTTTTGCTGATTTACAACTACGCGGTTTTCGGCTCGTTCTTCGCGTTTTTCCAAACTTACGTAACGCCGGACGGAGCAACGCCAAGCGGCTTCGGGTTTCCGACGTTCTCGAATGCGTATTCGCTGCTGATTTCGCCGGCGCGCGGGCTTTTTTTCTTCGCGCCGCTTTTGTTTTTGCCGGTCGCGGCGTTTTTTACGTCGCGCGAGCGAAAAAGCTGGCGGCACCGCGTAAAGGTCGCGGCGATCGCGGTTTCGATCATCGCGATGTGCGGGCACGCCCCCGCCGGTTCGGCTTTCGGCGCGCAGCATCTGGCGTTGACGCTGCCGCTTTTGCTCGATTCTTTTTTCGACGGCGAAATTTACGAGTTTTCGAACGTCTGGCAGGGCGCGCTTTTTACCGTCTCTTTTCTGCTCTGCGCTTTGCCGGCGCTGGCTTTTCCGTTCGCGCCGCTCGAATTCAAATACCCGCACAACAATTTCTGGGGCAAGCTTTTACTGGACGAAAATTGGTTCGCGCCGAATATGGCGAACGTTTTCGGTCTTTCGAGCAGCGTCTGGACGCTCCTGCCCGTAATCATCGCGTTTGCCGCCGTGCTCTTTATTCTGCGGCGTTACGCGCGGCGTCCGTCGCGCTTCGGCATCGGAGTTCTCGTCGGGCTGCTGATGTTCGGCGTTTATCTCGGTTTGCCGAATCTCGATAACTCCGAGAACGAATTTCGTCGCGCGGCCGTCGCTGAACGGCATTACAAACCGGCGAACCGGCTGGAAATTTATAAAGACTCGACCGATCCGCAAATGCGGGCGCGCGCCGTCGATCTTGAATGGCAAATCGCCGACGCGCGCGCTTTCGCGCCGAATGATTTTCCGTATCTGCCGACGCGCGAACCGAATCTTTCACCGAGCATGGAATTAACCAAAGCGGCGGAACTGCGGAAACAGGGACGAACGGCGGAAGCCGAAGCGGTTCTGCAGAAGGGCAAAGAGGATTTTCCGTTCGCGCGCTGTGAAATGGCGGTCGGTTTGGCCGAAATTTTCCGCGCGACCGAACGAAAGGATTTAGCCCGGCAGGAACTCGAAAGCGTTCAGAATCTGTTTGGTGCGGGCTCGCGTCTCGATTGTCTGCGCGGTCAGTTCGCGCTCGGCGCGCTTTATCGCGAAGCGGGCGAAACCGAGAAGGCGAGCCGGGCGTTTAAAGATTTTCTCAATAACACGAACGGCGCCGACGATCCGGAAATCAATGACCTCAGGCGGCAAATTTCGGATTACGGAACGCCGTCACCCTGACGGCTCAGAATCGCCAGGCGATTTTGAATACTCCGTAAAACAAAGCCTTCTCCGTAAAACTCAAAGTTGAAATCTATTTAGCGATTGTGAACGCGCGCCGCGTTCATTGCCGCCGGGATAGGCGTTCCGGCAGGCAAAATACCTTATCTAAAATCCCCGTCGATTTAATTGTCACCGAATAACCGGCGCCGATCGATGGTTCCCTCGGAAAGTCCGCGTCCCGTTTCGACCTTAACTTTGTCCGATCTTCACGGAAAGCCGGGGACTTATATATTGCTTTATATTACAAAGTTCTTGACAAATGATATTACTTGGCATATTTTGGTAAAACAGTATGGGACGCACGCAGACAATTCGAAAGGAAAACCTCGAAGCGAATGAGCCGGTCAACATCAGCGACCGCGCGATCGACAATCTGAAATTCATCCGCGAGACGATGGAACGCTCGACCGTTTTTACGAGCGTCCCCGGCTACGGCGGAATTTTGATGGGCGCGACCGCCGTCGCGGCGGCATTCATCGCCTATTCGCAGGCCTCGCTCCGGAGCTGGCTGCTCGTTTGGCTGACCGAAGCGGTGCTCGCGTTTTTTATCGGTTTGCTGGCGATGTGGCAGAAAACCAAGTTGACGAAAACATCGATGTTTTCGACGCCGGCGCGCAAACTTGTGATGAATTCGCTGCCGCCGATGCTGTGCGGCGTGTTTATCACGCTCGGACTCTGGCGGTACGGACATTTCGAAGCGATGATTCCGGTCTGGATTTTGTGTTACGGCGCGGCGGTCGTCTGCGGCGGCGCGTTTTCCGTGAAAGCCGTGCCGATCATGGGCTGGTGTTTTATCGCGCTCGGCGCGGCGGCGTTTTTCCTGCCCGCCGAATTCGGCAATTTGATGATGGGCTTGAGCTTCGGCGCGCTGCACATCGCGTTCGGATTCATCATCGGACGGAAATTCGGCGGATAAAAAAATGGCGGACGAATCATTGACATTGACGGGCAGAATCCGGAGCTTCAAATTCGCTTTCAACGGCATCCGGATCATGTTTTGCTCGCAGCAGAACGCATGGATTCACGCGCTGGCGACCGCCGTGGTCGTCGTTTGGGGAATTAATTTCGAGCTCACGAAATCCGAATGGTGCTGGATCGTGCTGGCGGCGGTTTCCGTTTGGACGACGGAAGCGTTAAACACCGCGTTCGAGTTTTTGACGGACGTCGCGTCGCCGGAATTTCACCCGCTCGCGGCGCAGGCAAAGGACGTCGCCGCCGGCGCTGTCCTGATTACGGCGAGTGGCGCGATCGTGATCGGACTGTTGATTTTCGGTCCGTATCTATCAGCCTTGAGCGGGAATTTATTTTAATTATGGGACTGAGAAAACTTGTCACAAACAAAAACGATTCGGAAGAAGAAACGCCGAAACCGCAGACATCGAAAATCGAAAAGGCGGCGGAAAGCGTTTCGAACGAACTCGATAAAGTCATCCACGAACGCATGCGGCTCGGTATTATCTCGGCGCTCGCGGCGAACGAGGCGTTGTCCTTTACGGATTTAAAGAATCTTCTGAACACGACCGACGGCAACGTCAGCGTGCACGCGCGAAAGCTTGAAGAAGCCGGTTACCTGATTTGCGAAAAATCGTTTAAAGGTCGCGTTCCGCTGACCGAGTACCGCATCACGAGCGCCGGGCGCGAAGCGCTGAGCCGCTACTTGAATCACATGGAAGCCTTGATTAACGCGATGAAGCAGATTTAGTCGCGCGGTTATCTTTAAGGAAATTCGCACGCGCGGGCTGTTTCGGAAATAAAACAAACGTATGAAATCTTTCGACGTCGTCATCATCGGAGCCGGGCTCGCCGGTTTGCAGTGCGCCAAGCTGCTTTCGCAGAAAGGCGCGAAAATCTTGCTCGTCGACCGCAAAACGGATTTAACGAAAGGCGTGCACACGACCGGGATTTTCGTGCGCAAAACGCTCGAAGATTTCGATTTTCCCGCCGGAACTCTGGGCGCCGCGGTCAGATGCGTGACGCTTTACTCGCCGAAACTGAAATCCGTCGATCTGAAAAGCGAAAAAGAAGAATTCCGCGTCGGTAAAATGGGCGTTTTATACGAATCAATGCTCGGCGAGTGCACGGCGAACGGCGTGGAATTTTCGAGCGGAACGCGTTATGTAAAGTCGGAACCGCTCGCGGTCGCGAGCGGTTCCGGCACCTCCGTCAAACTTGAAAAAAACGGCACGGCGTTCGAGGTCGGCGCGAAGGTTCTGATCGGCGCGGACGGCGCGGCGTCGCGCGTCGCGCGTGATTTGGGCTTGGACGAAAACCGCGAATGGATCGTCGGTTACGAAGAAGTTTACCGCGCCGAAAAAGCGGACGGCGAGCCGCGCCTGCATTGTTTTCTCGACGCGGAGCTCGCGCCCGGCTATTTAGCCTGGATCGCCGACGACGGTGAGGAAATCCACATCGGCGTTGGTGGTTACGCCGCTCAATTCGATCCGCGCGAAGCTCTAAAATCTTTCAAGGGAAAGACGAAACGGCTGTTTGATCTGAAGGACGCAAAACTCGCCGAGACGCGCGGCGGACGGATTCCGGTCGGCGGCGTGCCGCGGCGCATCGCCAGTGAATGCGGACTGCTGATCGGCGACGCGGCCGGAGCGGTTTCGCCGCTGACGGCCGGCGGGCTCGACCCGGCGATGCGTCTCTCGAAACTGGCGGCGGAAATCGTTCGGGAAAGGCTGCGGCGCGACGACCCGAAAATTTTACTCCGATATTCGGGCGAGCTGTTTCGGGCGCGTTTCGTCTCGCGGCTCTGGATGCGAAGGCTTATCAAAACATTTACGAATCAAAGGCTTTTGGAGTTCGGGTTCGCGTTTCTGCGCGGCGGAATCGGACAAAAATTCGCCCGCCACGTTTTCTTCGGGCGCGGCTCGTTTCCCGACGTTGAAATTCAAAAACCGGCATTAGGCAGTTACCGGAAATCTGAGATTTAAGATTCAAATCTGGAATTAACCATTATGAATGAAAGAACAAAAACGGGATTGGAAATTTTGCAGGCGGCGGTACTGCTCGGCGTTTTGGGCGACGTGATGCTGCGCGAGACGCCGTGGGGATTGAACGTTCTGCTGTTTATCGGCGCGCTCGCGGCGGCGTTCGTGATGCTTGTCCTGCGCCGGAAGCGCGAATTCTGGAACGCGCAGACGATCGCTTTAAACGCGGCGCTCGTCTTTTTCGCGGCGATGTTCGTCTGGCGCGATTCGATGGAGCTGAAGACCTTCGACGCGCTGGCGATTCTGACGATCTTGGCGATTCTGACTTTGCCCGCGTTGAAAATTAAAACGCGGGTCGCCGGCGTTTTTCACTATTTCATCGGTTTCGTCTGGTCGGGCATCAGCGCGGCGTTCGCGCCGTTTTTTCTGTTCTTTAACGACGTCGAATGGAAAACGATTCCGCAAACGGGGTGGTCGAAACATCTGATCGCGGTGCTGCGCGGTCTTTTAATCGCCGCGCCGCTGCTGCTCATTTTCGGCGCGCTGTTCGTCGCGGCGGACGCGGTTTTTCAGGGCATCGTCGAACGGACGTTTAATATTCAGCCGGACCAGGTCGTCGCGCACATTTTTTTCATCGGCTTTTTTTCGTGGATCGTCGCCGGTTACCTGCGCGGTTCGCTGATCGAGAATTTCGCCGGCGACGTCGCGGAAACTTTTCTCGAACCGAAGCACGGGATCAAGCCGCAGGTCTTGAGCGTGACGGAAATCAAGGACGAAGAGGCGCCGAAACCGGTTCCGAGCGTCACTGAAATCAAAGACGAGGAAACGCCGAAAGCGGAAGTACCGCCAAAGACCGAAGAAACAACGAAAACGGAAGAGGTAAAATCCTGGAACTGGCAGAATCTCGATAATACGGCGCTGCCGAAAGTTTTGACGCTCGGCGCGATCGAGCTTTCGATCGTCCTCGGTTTGATAAATCTGCTTTTCCTGAGTTTCGTGATCGTTCAGGTCCCGTATCTTTTCGGCGGTTTCGAGCTCGTGCAGAACACGCCCGACTTCAAGCTGGCGGAATACGCGCGGCGCGGTTTCGGCGAGCTCGTCGCGGTGGCGGCTCTCGTTTTGCCGATTCTGCTCGTCTCGCACTGGCTCCTAAGAAAAGATTCGTCCGTCAACGAAAAAATCTACCGCGTGCTCGCGGGCGTTCAGATCGCTTTGCTGTTTGTGATTATGATTTCGGCGGCGCAGCGCCTGTTCGTGCTGACCGGCAACCTCGGTTACGGTTTGACGACCGTGAGATTCTATCCGTTCGTAATGATGATCTGGCTGGCGGTCGTTTTCGTCTGGTTCGCGCTGACGGTTTTGCGCGCGGCGCGCGAGCGCTTCGCGTGGGGCGCGTTGTGGTCGGCGCTCGTTATTCTCGGCGCGCTCCATTTCGTCAACCCGGACGATTACATCGTGCGCACGAACATTCGCCTGATGAAGGAAGGTCGCCCGTTCGACGCGTATTACAACGCGAATTTGAGCGACGACGCGATTCCGGCGGTTTTCGAGAACCTGCCGGCGATGAACGCCGAACAGCAATGCACGGCGATTCGCGCGCTTTACCAGAAACGCTACAAGGCGGCGTTCGGCGAACAGTCGGACTTTCGCAGCTGGAATCTGGCGCGCGCGACGGCGAAAAACGAGCTCGAGCTCAATAAAGAAACGCTTTTCAGACCCGGCTGCACGAGCTCTTCCGCCACTTTTCGCCGGTAAACCGGTTCCGGTTTTCTTGCTTTTGCCGCTTCGTTTTTCGTAGTATAAAGGCGCGAATGATTCGCGCCTTTTATTTTCCGTTTAATTTCAATCGATGAGCGACAATTATTCAAAAAAACGTGATTACGTGCGCGAGTATCTGCTTTATTTGCAGGTCGAAAAAGGTTTGGCGAAAAACTCTCTGGAAAGCTACGAGCGCGATCTGCAGAAAATTAAAAATTGGGCGGAAAAAAACAACTTCGATTTATTGAAACTCACCCGGCAGGATTTGCGCGAGTGGCTGATCGATCTCGCTTCGGAAAAATTGTCGGAAAATTCGAAGCGGCGCGCGGTCAGCGCTTTGCGCGGATTTTATAAATTTCTGATGTTCGACGGTCACATCGCGAAAAATCCGGCGGAAGATTTAGCCGCGCCGCAGAAAGGCTTTTATCTGCCGAAATTCCTGAACCAGACGGAGATCGAAAATCTCCTGCTCGTGCCGGACGTGTCGGGCGAGATCGGCTTGCGCGACCGCGCGATCCTGGAATTGATGTACGCCTGCGGGCTGCGCGTTTCCGAAGTCGTGGATTTGAAGATCGCGGACGTCGAACTCGACGCCGGCATCCTGACCTGCAAGGGCAAGGGCGGCAAGACGCGCAAGGTGCCGGTCGGGACGAGCGCCGTCGAATGGCTGAAAAGCTATCTCGCCCGGCGTCGCAAAAAGGAAAATATCGAGATTCGAAATCTGTTCGTGACTTCTTCCGGAAAACCCCTGACGCGGCAGACGATCTACAATTTCATCACGGAATACGCCGAGAAAATCGGCTTGAAGGACGTTTCGCCGCACACGCTGCGGCACAGCTTCGCGACGCATCTCGTGCAGAACAACGCCGACATTCGGTCGGTGCAGCAGATGCTCGGACACGCCGACATCTCGACGACGCAGGTCTACACGCACATCACGGACGCGCATCTGCGGAAAACCTACGAAAAATTTCACCCGCGCGCGAAATCGAAAACGAAAGATTGAAAATCCCGAGACGATAAGCGCCCACTTTAAATCCGGAACTTCAGTGGTAGATTCCCGGCGGATTCGTGCGCAGGCAGTCGATCCTATAATGCTTGATTTTGTTGTTCAGAGGCGAAGTTTTCAGCTTCAAAAGCTTCGCCGCCCGCCGCTGGTGGCCGCCGGTTCGGATGAGCGCGGCTTTGATCATCTTGATTTCGACTTCGCGCGCTTTTTCGCTCAAATCGGCCGGCCGCTCTTCGTCTAATGCGTCGGCGTCGTTTTCGAGCCTGTCGATCTCGAGGCGAGTCGATTAAAGATAAATGTATGCATTCTCAAACTTAGCCTTATGAGAATCAACCGGATTATTGGATCAAATCGGATTTCCCGACCGACGATCGGCCAGCACCGCTTTTAATTCGCCGCCGGACGCAGTAAAATCAGAGATGCGGAATTTCGAAGCGAATCGAGATGTTAGGCGAAAATGTAATTACCGCAAGAAAGTTTTCAAGACAACTTGCAACTTGGAAAAGTTTTCGCTAATATTGCACTTTTGCTAACGGACTCAACAGGTCAGCAGAGTAGCAAACACAATTTATTTGCATGGGTGGTCGAGCGGTCAATGGCATCGGGCTGTAAACCCGACGGGTTAATTCCCTACGTAGGTTCAAATCCTACCCCATGCACCATATCAATTTTGGATTTCGGATTTCGGATTTGATATTTTGAGTAACGGTTTTAATCTCCGTACTCGATCGTCCAAAATCGCAAATCTAAAATCCAAAATCGGTTGAGCGGGAGTAGCTCAGTTGGTAGAGCATCAGCCTTCCAAGCTGAGGGTCGCGAGTTCGAGCCTCGTCTCCCGCTCCAAATTTTCTTTAAGTTTGAAAATAAGCCCAAGTAGCTCAGGGGTAGAGCGCATCCTTGGTAAGGATGAGGTCACGGGTTCAAATCCCGTCTTGGGCTCCACCGAAAATTTAATAAAGTTATAGATAGTTCGACTGGAGAATAGATAATACAAAATGAGCAAAGAGAAATTCGATAGAAGCAAACCGCACGTGAACATCGGCACGATCGGGCACGTCGACCACGGCAAGACGACTTTAACGGCGGCGATCACGAAGGTATTGGCGAAACACAATCCGAAGATCACCGTGCGC
>DATCMK010000021.1:0-462328 GCA_036563455.1 Pyrinomonadaceae bacterium
GGCGGGCAATCGCTGGGGCGCGATGTTCATCCCGCGCATCGGCATGGAAGTGATCGTGCATTTTCTCGAAGGCGATCCGGATCAGCCGATCGTGACGGGCTGCGTTTACAATCCGCAGACCATGCCGCCTTACGTGCTGCCGGACGAAAAAACGAAATCCGGCATCAAGACCAATTCCTCGAAAGGCGGCGGCGGTTTCAACGAGCTGCGCTTCGAAGACAAAAAAGGCTCCGAACAAATCTTCATCCACGCCGAAAAGGACATCGACACTCGGGTGAAAAACGACTGCAAGGAACTGATCAGACACGACCGGCATCTGATCGTCGAAAACGACCAGTACGAAAAGGTCAAAAAAGACAAGCACTTGCAGGTGCTCGGCGACCACAACGAAAAAATCACCGGCACGATGTCGATTCAGGCCGGCGCGAACATCGAAGAAAAAGCCGCCGTCAAATACGCGGTCGAGGCCGGGTCGGAGATTCATCTTAAGTCCGGCACGAACCTGACGGTCGAAACCGGCGCTTCGCTGACGCTCAAAGTCGGCGGGAATTTCATCAACATCAACGCCGGCGGCATTTTCATCAAGGGCACGATGGTCATGCTCAACTCGGGCGGCGCCGCCGGCAGCGGTTCGGGCAGCAGTCCCGAAATGCCGAAAGATCCGCTCGAAGCCGCGAACGCCGATCCGGGGCAAAGAACGCAGCCGCGACCGACGACGCAGCCGCCGTCGCGACCGGAATTCAAAAGCCTCGCCGCGCAGGTTTTGATCAATGCCGCGCAGACGGGAACCGCGTTCTGCGAGATTTGTTCGCGGCGGTGACGATTTTTTTGCGGGATTTCTTTTTTAAGATCGATGAAACAGCAGCTCGCCAAATATTTATTCAGGGAAGGGACGCACAGCTACGCGATTCTGGACGGCGCTTCGGTGCCGGATTTGCCGGTCAGGCTTTACGAGATGAACCCGACCAATCTCTGCCTGTACCGCGGCGAACTGCCCGCCGATCTCGTCTACGCGGCGCCCTACCTCGTCCATTTATACCCGGGAACGGCATTTACGGACTGGCTTTTGTCGGAATGCTGGGGAAAGCACTGGGGCATTTTCGTGCAGACCCCGGTTTCGTTGACCGGCATGCGAAAACATTTTCGATCGCTTTTGATCGTCGACGACGAAAACGGCAAACCGCTGCTTTTCCGGTTTTATGACCCGCGGGTTTTGACGCCCTTTCTGCTGACCTGTAATTTCGACGAGCTCGAAATGTTGTTCGGCGGCGTTAAATATTATTTTGCCGAGTCGCATGACGCCGGGGAATTATGCCGTTTTCACCTGGCGAATGAAAAATTGAACGAAACGCGGCTGAAAATCGAGGACGCCGGCAGTAACTGATTGCGCGGCGATCATCAAATTAAAGCAATGAGATTAGCCATTCGCCCCGAACAAATGCTCGTCATCAACGAGGTCGCCGAAGAAAACTTCGTGCGCCGCATCGCCGCGCATCTCGCCGCCGAATACCCGCGGGCCGTGGTCACGCTGCCGGATGCGAGCAAAGCGCCGGTCGAGGATTTGCCGGAAGAAGAGCTGTTTTCGCTGATTCGAACCGGCATCAGGCGGGCGCGCGGCCGCGGTTTCGATTTGGAATCCACGATCGCCGCGTTCGTCGCCGTAATGTTCGAGGTTTGCCCGAATTTCGACAATCACCGTTTGTGCGAGGTGATGCTGGCGGATGAAGAAATCGAACCGAACGCGCGGCTCGATGAATTGCTGAACGTGCTGACCGAAAAAAACTGGGAAGCGATCCGCGAAACGTACGACCCGCAGGCGTGGCATCCGGCGCCGGAAATTAGCGGGGAAAGCGACCCGGTCGAAAACGCCGCAGCCGGCACGGACGCGCGCGGAACGAATCAGACCGATTTTCTGGAAACGGTAATGAATTAGATCGAAGGGAGTTGAAATAAAATGCCGCCCGGTATCTCAGACAAAATAAAAGCAACGCAAGGCAGCTTTCCGCCGCAGCCGCCCGGCGCGGTCGCGCCCTGCCCGCAGGCGAAAACCGGAACCGACAAAAAAGCCGCCGCGCCGGTTCAGGTGCAGACCAATTTCGAGCTGACTTCGCAGATCCTCCAGAAAACGATGGGCGCCGGCGCGAAGCCGCCGGTCGAACGGGCGAAGGAGAAAAAGGCCTGGATCGAAATCATTCTCGTCGACGCGGAAGGTAAACCGGTGCCGAACGTCCGCTACCGCATCACGCCGCCGGGCGGCGCGCCGGTCGAAGGCCGGCTCAACGAACACGGGCAGGCGGGGCTTTACCAGATCGATCCGGGAAACTGCAAAATCACGTTTCCCGATCTCGACAAGGACGCGTGGGAATAGCGCTTTTAGATCGGCGGTTTTTTTCCTGATTTCGGGAGTCGTTCGATAAAAGGAATTTAACCGAGCCGACGGCGATCCGCGGGGAGAGTCGATGCTTTCAAAAAAAAGGAAGGCGCGTTTTCGGAAACGCGCCTTCCTTTTTTTGCGGCCTTTTGGTTTTCCGCCACCAAATCGCCGTTTTGCAGTTCGTCCATGACGTTTACCGCCTGTGTCGAAGGATTGAAAACGTATTTTTTGCCGGAAACGCTCAAAATATAGATTTCGCCCGCCGGTAAATCGTGGAATTTGTAGAACCGGAACGAATTGGTCAAAATCGTCCGCGTCGCGCCGCTCGAATCACCATCAGTGCGGATAGCCGTCTGCCGACCGTACCGGGTCGATAAGAAGTCGGATTCGGAGCGAGTATCTCAGCCGCCGGCCGGTTTCGCCGACCATTTCGGTCGCCGGCGGCCGCGCTCGTTCGGCTTCGTGGATAGCGGAAGCTAGAAGGACGCGAAGATGCCGCCGAAGCGAAAATGTGGCGGTGATTAAAATTCGCGGCGCGTTTGACTCGCGCTAAAACTTCAGGCGCCGCATGATGACGGCGGCGACCGCGAGCGGCAGCAAGCCGACCGCGATGAAGATCGATGGCGCGAGCCAAATTCTTTTCCACGAATAAATACGGGCTTTTTCGGGTTGTTGCCGCGAATAAACGACTTCGACCGCGGCCCCCGGTTCGTAGTCTTGCGGAAGCGAGCCGACGCCGTCGGTGAATCTTATTTTTTCGCCGTTCGCGCCGGTGAATTCGACGACCGGATGATAAGCGCCCGACACGTTGCCGTCGATGTTCGTTTGCTGGTAGCTGTTGCCGGAAACCGTGCCGACGGCGTGAGCCGATGATGCCGCTTCGCGTTCGATTTCGTAAATTTCGTATAAGCCGACGCCCGCAAACGGCAGACAGCAAACGCTTAAAACGATAAAAATAAAAGTTTTCATGAGCCGTCAAAATCACGACCGAAAAGATCAAAGACCGCAATAATTCTACGCCGCCCGGCGGATTTAACCCGGCGTCCGTTAAGGCTGCTCGGTAATTACGATGTCCCCGAACGGCTGGCGGGATCTCAGCGGAATCGGAATTCCGAGAATCTCGAAATCGAGCACCAACAGCGAGCTTCGTCCGGCGCGTTTGCTTTTGATTTCCAGCACATAGGTATCGCGGTCGATGAGGTTTTGAAACGTCAGGTTGCCGAACGACGTCGCGATGCGGTGCTGCTTTTCGTTCGTCGCCGCGCGCGTCAGCGTGGCGAGCGAGCCGTAGAGCCAATTCGATCCGCCGAAAATGCCGATTGTCGCGTTGCTGGAAAGCGTCGGGGCATTGTATTCGAAGGCTCCGACGTCGACGACTCCGCCGGCGCGGCGCGAATAATTTTTGCGCTGGTCGTATCTGAGCACGAAGTTGCTCGGCACCGGCGAGGGGCAAGTCGCCGTGACGACGCAGCTGTTGCCCTGATTGATCGCGACGCTGCCGGAAAGAAGGTCAAAATTTAAGGTCTGACCGCCGTGGAAGTCGAAATTTCCGAGCAGCGGATCGATCGAGTTATCGTTGCTGACCTGATCGCCGTTCACTCCGTTGGCAAAACCGGCGGCGTTGCGGGCGTCGGTGATGATGTTGCTGCCGAGCGACGTAAAAGAACCGGCGAGCGAAGGGGCATTCAAATCCCGCCCGATGATCGTGTTGAGAACGTGTGCGACGCCGCCCGGTTCATTGGAGACGCCGGCGCCGCGCTGCGTCGCGCTGTTGCCGGTCAGCGTGTTGTTGATGAGCAGCAGCGTGCCGCGATTGAAAATGCCGCCGCCGGAAGTCGAAGAATTCCCCGTGAAAGTAGAATTGCTGATCGTCGCTTTCGAATTGGCTCCGAGATTGATGAGCCCGCCGCCGAGCGACGACTGATCGCCGAGCGTCGTGAGCGCCGCGTTGCCGCTGACGCTCGAACGCGTCATGTTCAGCGTGCCGGCGTTGGCGATCGCGCCGCCCGCGCCCGCCGAGTGCCCGTTGATCGCGAGGTCGGTCAGGCTGACGGTGCTGCCGCTTTCGATATAGAGTCCGCCGCCGAGCGGCGCCTGCCCGTTCGAAATCGAGAATCCGCGCAGGAAAATGCCGTTTCCGGCGTTCGGTCCGACGTGAAAGACGCGAAAATCCGCGCCGGCGACGTGGCTGCGTTGGATAAACAATTTACTCGCGCCCGGTCCGAGGACGTAAACGCTCGAATTGACCGGCAGTTCGCCGAGCGAGAGGTCGATGACCGTCAATGCCGGCAGATCGAAAACGATCACGTCCTGATTCGGCGCGCTGTTGGCTTCCTGAAGCGCGGCCCGGATCGTGCATTTGCCCGCCGCATCGAGACAACTGCCGTCGCCGGGGCTCGCGTCGGTCGTATCGCCGCTGTCGTTAACGGTCAAAAGCTTCCCGAAAATCTGCGCGCGCGCTTCAGGGGCGCCGATTACGGAAAAAACGAGAAAAGCGATGATGCAGAAGGCGAAATTTCGGATTTTCATTTTATTTAAAGTGTTAGTTTTGAAATAGTTGAGTATTTTTTTCTGTACAGATTCGGCCCGCAGGCCGTAAGTTGCAAACGCGCGCCGAATTTTCAAATCCTTTCAACCACGCGAACCGGCGATTCGGAAAAAAAACGCGCCCGCGGCGCCGGACAAGCGGCTCGAAAGTTATTTTCAGATCAGAACATCGGCAGCCGGTAATTTACCACAAACGGCGGAAAATTCCCACAGCCGGAGTTTTTTCTTGGACGGGCTTCCGACCGGCGGCTTATTTCCGCTTCATGCCCCGGCAAACGAGCTGTCTTTTTTCCGGTTTATCCTTCGTTCGGAGGATGGTCGTTCTGAGTATTCATGAGATAGAATGTCGACATCGAAAAAAATTAGATGGCTTACAATCATTTCCTGCTTCGAATTTCTGGGCAGGCGACCGTTGGTCTGACATGCGAAATTCATTCCCTGCCGCGAGGCAGCGGATCGATGATCGCCGATGCGAGTCTACATCCCTTCGATTTTATGGTTTTTACAAAAAATTCATAAAAACCATAAATCTTTATTAAAACCATCTTCAAAAATAAATCGGTCTGTAATGTTCCGCTTCGAGCGCGTCCCGGCTGCGCGTAAACCCGAATCCGTTTTAGGGAAGCCGAGAAAAGCGCGTGAGCAAAATTGAAACGATCGAAAGCGGAGCAATTACCGAAGGCATGTTCAAAAAGCAAACCGCCGCGCAAGCCGATCGACAATCAAACAAACAAAGGAGAGAGAACCATGAGAAAAGTATTGATTCTGCTGGCGATAGTGATCGCCGCTTCGTCAGCCGCCGTTGGGCAAAACAAGGAAATGCCGCTCACCGGCTCGAAGGAAGCGGTCGCGCTCTTCGTCCAGGGCAGAGAAAAGGTCGAAAATCTCGAAGACCCCGGCACGCTGTTCGAGCAGGCGATCGGGAAAGATCCCGATTTTGCGATGGCGTATTTGTTCGCCGGGAGGACGAACGTGGAATTTCGGAAGAATCTGGAAAAAGCCCTGAGTCTCATCGATAAGGTATCGCCGGGCGAAAAGGAATGGATTCTGGCGGTCAAGGAACAAGCCGACGGCAATCCGTCGGGGCGCAAAGCGCATCTCGAACAGCTGTTAAAGCTGTATCCCGACGATAAACGGGCTCACTCGCAGATGGGTTATTATTACCGCTCGATCGGCGACGACGCGACCGCGCTTCAGCATTTTATGGAGTCCGTCAAACTGGACAAGAACTACGCGCCCGCCTACAACGACATCGGCTACGCGAATATGGGGCTCGGCAAATACGCCGACGCCGAGAAGGCGTTCAAGACCTACACCACGCTCATTCCGAAGAACCCCAATCCCTACGATTCATACGCCGAACTGTTGATGAAAACCGGCAAATTCGACGAATCGATCGTGCAGTACAAAAAGGCGCTCGCCATCGACCCGACATTCGTTAACTCTTACCGCGGGATTGGAAACGATTACGCCTACAAAGGCGACTATACAAAAGCGCGGGAAGCCTACCAGACGATGTACGATAAAGCGCCGGATGACGGGCTCCGAGACCTCGCCCTGCAGTCGGTCATGAATTCTTACCTGGCGGAGGGCAACGTCGCCAAGGCTTTGGAGATCAACGAACGGCGGCGCGCGATCGCGGAAAAAGCCGGCGACGTCCAATCGCAGATCGGCATTCAGACGGTCGCCGGAATAATACTCCTGGAAGCGGGCAAACCGGACGAAGCCGCCGGTTATTTCGAGAAAGCCGACCAGCTCAGGGCCGACAAATCCTTGCCGCCCGCCCTGAACGAAAACATGCGTTTCGGCAAGATGCAGAATCATGCCCGCCTGCTGATCGCGCGCGGGGAATTCGGTCCCGCTAAGGCGCAGTTGGACGAGATCAGACAATACCTCGAATCGCGGAAGAACCCGAATCAGGAGCGCGGTTACTACGCGATGGTCGGCATGTTGGAGCTGAAACAGAAAAATTACGCGAAGGCGTTGGAGGCTTTCGATAAGGCGGACCCGGACGATCCGTACCTTTGGTATCAACGCGCGTTGGCGGCCGAGGGCGCCGGCGATGCCAAGAGCGCCGCGGCGCTATACCGTAAGGTGAGCGACTGGAACCAGCTCGACACTACCGGGCACGCCATCGTGAGTCCGCGCGCGGTCACGCGGCAATCCGCATTGGCCAAGCTTCCCAAGTGATCAGAATCGAACCGAACTTTTCGGGGGGGGGGCGGGAGTGCGGCGTCCTGCCGCACTCCCGGCAGATCCTTTCCGCGGCGCCGCTTCGTCAATCGTTCTTCAAGATAGTTAAGAACCATGGCCGAGAGCGAGAAACATAATTTCGTTCCTCCGATTTCTAAATTCTTCTCAAATCTTCTAAATTCTTCTCAAATCTTCCGTTAAAGCAAAACTAATCCGGTTTTTGTTCGTAAACTGAAGCGGGATGAACGAATTCGATTCTTTCGGGATGCTCGGCTGAATTCGTTTTAATCCCGCGGCTTCGCGCCACGGAACTGCACGTACTTATTGCCACTTAAGCGTGATCTCTTTAGCCTGTCCGCGAAGCTCGAAAAGGCCCGGCTGCCTTGCCCCGTTCGGGGCGCGCCGGGCTTTTCTCGTTTTGGCCGGTGAACTCGAACGCCCGGTGCGGATATTGCCCCTCCGGAAAATTCGCGTTCAGTCAACGCGGAAAGATTACTGAAGGTTGATTCGATTGAATACCGAAAAGCGCGTCATAAATTGAGGTTTTATAAAAATCTCCGCCGGTGTCGCGCTTTTTTAGCGCGGACGGGCGCATTTTTCAGGCAGAAAGTGAAATTTTATGAGGTCTTTTATACCAATTTTATTGATTTTATTCTTTACCGCCGCCGTTCGCGCGCAGGGCGATTTTGCCGATCCGGTTTCGCGCTCGGAGCTCGCCGGCATCGATTTGCCGAACGGCGCGCTGTTGATCCGCGAGCAGAACGTGCCGGCAAACTACCGGCAGCTCTTCACCAAACTGATCGAATCGAATTCGTCTTTTCGGCAGGGAAGATCGGAGTACATCGTGCTCGCGGCCGGCAATTCGAAAGGGGCGGATTTGACCGGCATCCGCGGGCGGATCGAAGGCTCTTTGCGCGCGGCGGGCTGGGATTACGTCGTCAATCCGCCGGAGAGCGGCATCTCTTTATTTACGGCGACGATCAAACAGCCAGTCAAAAAGGGCATCTTCGGCTACTGGGTGCCGATCGATGACGCGCTGATTCTGGCGATGACCGAGGTTTTCGCCGGTCCGAACAACGCGGCGGTTAAGAACGATCGAACCGTTTCGAATGCGGCGACCGAAAATCAAATTTCGACCGCCGGCGTTCAGACTTTCAATCTTTCGGCGACCGATGAAAACGTCAACGTGATGGGCGATCAGATGCCGAAAATGCCGTCGTTTCCGCCGCTCGCGAAAACGCGCGGCAAGATGAAAGGCTACGTTAAAGACCTCGACGGCAAGCCTTTGCGCGGCGCGGCGATCGGGCTCGGCTCGATCCGGGTCGGTTATTCGCGCGTCGTCAACCAAACCGTCACCGACGCGAAGGGCTATTACGAAGTGGATTTGCCGCTTAATTCTCCGAAATTTCATTTCGCGGCTTACGCACTCGATTACGGCGCGGGGCGCGCGGCGATGGCGCTGCACCCGGCGGACGGAAGCCTCGACGACAACGCGCCGATCGAAGGCGGGGTCGAGAATTTCGTGCTGCTGCCGTACGGCATCGCCGACCGCGCTTTGATGGCGGAAAACTCTAATTACGGTCGCAGTTTTTACGGCGGATCGATCGAGCTGCTGATCAACGTCGGTTACCCGGGCGCGGACAGGAGCATAAATAAAGGGACATTTATGCCGGGGTCGGAGATCGAGATCAGGCTCACGCCGCTCGGCGCGCTGATCGACGGAAGTCCGGCGAAAGCCTTCGCGATCCGCAAGCGAATCGGCGAAAACACGCGCAACCAGCTGTTCATCAACAATATTCCGGTCGGCAAATACAGCCTCGCGATCAGTTCGGGCGGACGACCGGTCGGAATGAAACAGCGGTTGCCGGAAAATTCGGTCTACGGGATTCAGCCGGTCGAGGCGAACGGCGAAGCGACGATCTTGTTTTATCCGGGATCGGGCGATCCGACGGAAATCGGCGCCGGCAGCGGCGGCTGGAACCGCGTCGAAATCTATCTCGACTCCGGTCTCAAATGAGCTTTCGGGCCGGTTTCCCGCAAGGGCGCAAAGCCGCTGTTCTTTGGTGCGCCATTGCGAAAGGTGAAAAAAAGCGGTAGGCCGTGATACACGGCAACCGATTTCGACGCGTTTATGGGTGAGATCAACTTTGAAGTATCCAAAACGGGAGGAAAAATTATGGCAGACAACTACCCGGCGAATTTGAATCTGGCATCGGCGATCACGGCCGTTAAGTTCGTGCAGGACAAAATGGAATTCGGCGCGTCGAACAAGTTTCCGAATCTCGCCGCCGCGATGTGCGTCGGATGGGGCGGAATGGACGGCAAAATGCGGCAGGACGTGGACAAGGATTTGGCGGAAGCCGGATTCAAGCGCGGCGTCGACGCGTCGCCGGAAGCCTGGAAAAAACGAATCGAGGTCGAGTCCTACAACGCGAAAAGCTGGCGCTGCGGCAATTGCGGCGAGCAGGCTTCGATCGCTTTTACATACCTGCGCGAACACGGCATTCGTCCGCTCGATTACTACGAAGCGGAAGGCATGTTCACGCGTCACGCCTTCGTCATTATCGGGCTCGACCCGGGCGTCGACAAAACCGATTATACGAAGTGGAACGCCGACGCGATCATGTGCGACCCGTGGCGCGGCGTGGCGGATTTCGTGACCGGGCAATCCGCTTATTTCTCCGGAAAAACCTTAACGCATCATTACCGCGAAGATTAGAGCGAAACCGGAGCGGCGCCGGTGTCCGGGAACTCGATTCCGTTTTCGGCGAATTTTCGGTTGACGGCGATCGCGAGGTCGCTGGCGATGCGGGTCGCCTGATCGGATTTCGCGGTCCAGGCCCGCAGGCGGAAATTAAGCGACGCGAGCTCGCTGAGGATCACCTGCGGCGGGGGTTTATCGGCGACGAGCGGGTGGGCGCGGGCGACTTCGGTCAGAAGCGCGATGACTCGTTCCGGATCGGTGCCGGGCGCGACGCTGACCCGCACTTCGACGCCGCGCTTGCGGGCGGAAAACGACCAGTTTTTGACGTTTTCGCTGATCAGCTTGCTGTTCGGCACGATCACTTCCGAATTGTCCCATAAACGGATGCGGCTCGCGCGGATGCCGATGCGCCGGACGGTGCCGCTCGCCTCACCGATCTGTATTTCGTCGCCGATCCTGACCGGCCGCTCGAACAATAAGATCAAGCCCGAAACGAAGTTGTTAAAGATATTCTGCAAACCGAAACCGATGCCGACGCCGAACGCGCCGACCAGCACCGTGAAGCGCGTCAGGTCGAATCCGGCGGCCCCGACCGCGAAAAAGAATCCGACGAGCAGAATCACGTAATTGACGATCGTCGAAATCGCGTAGGAAACGCCGTGCGCGAGTTCGAAGCGCGGGTAAAAATCCTCTTCGAGCGCGAAGCGGACGAACCGGGAAATCAGGAACGCCGCCCAGACGACCGCGAAGAACAAAAGCACGTCGGCGGCGGAAATGCTCAGCGAGCCCAAACTCAGTTCGGCGGTGAGCATTTCGCCGGCTTTGCCGAAAAAGTATGCGCGCAGCGTGAAAAATTCCAGGGTGATCAAGAGCCACAGCGCGAGGGCGACGAAACGCGTAAACTTCTGCAGCTTTTCCTGAATCGTCGGCGCGTAATTCTGCACCATTTTCAGCAGGTTGAGCGGTCGAAACCGGAGCGCGAAAACGATCAGCCCGTCGACGATGCGCACCGCGCCGTACAAAAAAACCGCCGTGTAGGCGCTGCGCAGCACCGCGTCGCCGACGAGCCGCGCCAGATTCACGTAGCCGAAGATGTTCGCCAGAAACGCGACCGCGAAAAACGGCAGCACGACGATCGCCGCCGTCCGGATCGTGCGAAAGACGCGCCCGCGTTTTTCACCCCCGGCGGCTTCGACGATCGTCGAGAGGCGAGCGCGGTAAAACCACCAGAAGAACAGAAAGGCGGCGAGCATTTCCAACAGGAACAGCGGACGCGTGAGCATCGGAAGGTCTTCGAAAATCGCGCGCAGCTGGTCGATGAAATAAAAAGCGACGAGCGCGTAAAGCAACGGGTAGAGCGAGCGCTCGATGAGCTTGCGCAGGATGACGACGGTCGGCACGAGCGCGATCGCGCCGAAGAGCGCGCCGAGGATCTGCGGCGTCTGCGGGTAGATCCAGGAGCTGAAAAAGATCGCCAGCACGAGCGCGGTCGGAACCGGCAAATAAAAGATGACCGCCGCCTGTTTCAGCTGCGGATCGGCTTCGACGAGCGGGCGGGCGCGGCGGCGCAGGTAAAACAGCAGCCCGGCGAAGGCGACGAAGATCAGAATGTGAATGATGAGCTTGTCCTTGTTGCGCTCGGCGAAAGCGCCCAAGCCCTCGAATTGAGTGCGCAGCGAATCGCGGATGCCCTCCCGGATGCCGCCGCGCGTCCAAAAATCGGCGCCCCAGATCGGTGGGCTGTCCCGCACGAGCAGCCGACCGACCAGCGCATCACGCCGCGCGGCGATCGTCCGGAGCGCTTCTTCGACCCGCGTCTGCTGCTCGGCGACGCGATTTTGCAGCGCGACGACGCGCGATTGCCCGGTGACGATCGAGCGGCGCGTCTCGGCGGCGGCGGCAATGATGTCTTCGATCCGCGCCTGAACTTCGGGCGGCGTTTCCGTGGTTCTCAATTCGGCGAGCGTCTTCTGCCATTTTTCGCTCAATTCGTCGAGTCGGCGCAAATCGCCTTCGAGTTTTCGCGCCCGCGCCGTAAGGTCGTTCCTCCAATCCGGCAATTTTCTGGTCAGAGTGCGCCAGTCGGCTTCAAAACTCCTTAAATTATCGAGCGAGGTCGAGCCTTCGACGGTCTGCGCCGTTTCGACGAGCCGCGCGTTGATTTCGTCGGTCAAAGCCGGCAGATCGCGCTCGATCGTGTCGGCCGCCGGGTCGGACGAGGCGCTCGCCGCGATCTCCTTCAGCGTCGAAGCCGCGTTTTCGGCCTGCGCGATCACGTCGGAATAAGGGATCGGCGTCGGCGAGACGGCGGCGACCGGCGCGACGTTCCCGGGCGTTTGACCGGCGGGCGGTACGGACGGCGCGGTGTTCTGCGCGGGGACGCCGATCGCTCCGAAAACGACGGCGGACAGCGTCAGGGCGAAGCAGCTTGTTTTAACTTTTTTTGAAAAAGCTTTTCCGGAACCGAAATCTTTGAAACCAGTCATTCTCTGAATTTTCTCATTTTCAAATCAGGAAACAAAATAAATGCCAATGTTAAATTCTGCGGCTTCGAGTCCCGGATGACTGAATAAGGGAAAAGCCCGCGGTTTCCTTACTTCGGCGTTAAAAAAACAAAAAATATAAAGCAAAGTTTTCTTGCTTATCCAAGGCTGAATATTATATATTTTCTAAACCGTCGAACCTCGAAGCGAAGCGTTCACCGTGGGAATCGTCGATCAGCGTCATAACGGATTAAAGCGGACCTTTTCTTGAAATCACGCGGCCGGCAGTCTTTAAACTTTTGTTCCGGAACCAATTAAAAAATATGAAATTGCGAGCTATCACTCTACCGTCGATTTTAGCGTTAATTTTCCTCATGCAATTCGCGCTTGATGCATTCGCCGCGCCCGGGGATTTCGATCCGGCTTTCGGCACGAACGGGCAGGCGATAAACACGATTCCGGGCGCATATTCGGCGGTCGTTCCGGCGATTCAGGCCGACGGCAAAATCGTGCTCGCGACTTCCTTCGTCAATTCGTTTTCCAACCTCGATTTCGCCGTGATGCGTCTGAAGGCCAACGGAACGGCCGACACCGAATTCGGAACGAACGGCCGCGTGATCATCCCGTTCGACGATTTCTTCGATGAAGAAGCGACCGCCGTCGCCGTCGCGCCCGACGGAAAAATCGTCGTCGTCGGTCACGTGCAGCTCGGTTCGCCGGGCTATGATTTCGGGATCGCCCGCCTGAATCCGAACGGGTCGCTCGATACGACCTTCGACGGCGACGGAAAACTCAAAATTCCGGTCAGCAATTCGAACGATTTCCCCTACGACGTCGCCGTTCAGACGGACGGGAAAATCATCATCGCCGGAAAGGGCTTCAACCAGCCGAATTCGGATCTGTCGTTCGTCAGGCTCAACGTCGACGGCTCGCCGGACGCGACGTTCAACGGCACGGGCAAGCTCATCGTCCCGCTCGGCTCGAACGATTCGATCGCGGAAATCGCCGTCCAGCCGGACGGAAAAATCGTCGCCGCCGGCACCGACGGCGCCGACTTCGCGGTCGTTCGTCTGACTTCGATGGGCATGCTCGACGCGTCGTTCAACGGCACCGGCATCGCGACCACGCCGATCGGCACGCAGCGCGACGAGGCTTTCAGCGTCGCGCTGCAGGCGGACGGCAAGATTCTCGTCGCCGGCGCCGCCAACAGCGGCTCGTTCGATGAGGCGGCGATCGTTCGTTACAACGCGAACGGCACGCCCGACGCTTCGTTCGACGGCGACGGCAAAGTGACGATCGATTTTCAGCCGACGTTTTCGGAACAATTCAGGTCGGTGCTCGTTCAAACGGACGGCAAGATCCTCGGCGTGGCGGTCGGCGCGGGTAAATTCAACCTCGTCCGCTACAATCCGAACGGCACGCCCGATGCGACTTTCGGCACGAACGGCGTCAAAATCGCGACCGTCGATAACGGTCAGAACGGTCCGAGTAAAGCCGTCTTACAGGCTGACGGCAAGCTCGTCGCCTCGGGTCTTACCGCGTCGGGGTTCGCCGTCGCGCGTTTTCTGACCGGCTTCGGCAGAACTTTCGCCGATTTCGACGGCGACAATAAAACGGACGTCGGCATCTTTCGCCCGTCGGACGGCTCGTGGTGGTACGCGCGCTCGTCTTCGACCGATTTCAGGGTTTATTCGTTCGGCGCATCGACCGACATCATCACGCCCGGCGATTACACCGGCGACGGCAAGACGGATTTGGCCGTGTTTCGCCCCGCGACCGGCGAATGGTTCGTGCAAAGAAGCGAGGACAACTCGTACTTTTCGTTCCCGTTCGGTCAATCGGGCGACGTGCCGGTGCCGGCCGATTACGACGCCGACGGCAAAACCGACGCCGCGATTTTTCGCCCGTCGACCGGCACGTGGTACGTCCTCAATTCGGGCGGATCGGGGACGGGCATCGTCAGCTTCGGCGGCGCGGGCGACAAACCGGTCGTCGCGGATTACGACGGCGACGGCAAGGCCGATATCGCGATTTTTAGACCGTCGGACGGCAGCTGGTGGTATCTGAGAAGCATCGATCTGCATTACCGTGTGTATACCTTCGGCACGGGCGCGGACATTCCGGTGCCGGGCGATTATTCGGGCGACGGCAAGGCGGAGCTCGCCGTGTTCCGTCCTTCGTCGGGCGAATGGTTTTTCCAGCGCTCGGAAAACAATTCTTATTACTCGTTGCCGTTCGGCGCGGGCACGGACGTTCCGGCGCCCGGCGATTACGACGGCGACGGGCGGTTCGACACCGCCGTTTTTCGGCCCTCGACCGGCGAATGGTTCATCGAGCGCTCAAGCGCCGGCACTTTAATCACGAATTTCGGCGGCGGCGGCGACCGCCCGATCGCGAACGCTTTCGTGCCTTAAAAACATTTGATTCTTACGTTAAAGAGAAAAAGGCGAAGTTAGCGGGTTCGGATAAGAGAGCAACCGAAAGACGCCGTTCGTTTCGCGCATGGCGAATTCGAACGCCCGCCCGAGCCCGGAAACGTAAAAAATCGGCGCGTCGCATCATTACCTTATTCGATTCGCGCCAAGCGCTGTGATTCAAGGCTGGTAATTCGCTGCGTAAACTCAAATGAAAAAACGATTTATATTATTATTGTTGACGACGTTCTTTTGTTTGAGCGCCCTGAACGCTCAAACGCCGAGCGCGCAGGATTTTTTAACTCGCGCCAATCTGTTAAGTAAACAAAACGATTCGAACGGCGCGATAAGCGCTCTGACCGAAGCGGTCAAAAAATATCCCGACATCGCGGCGCTCTACTACAATCGCGGAACGATTTACAGCGAAACGGGGAATTACGAAGCGGCGATCGACGATTTCAACAAAGTCATCGAAATGAAATTCAATCTGCCGGATTCGTATTACAATCGCGGGCTTACTTTCCAGCGCAGAGGCGATGTCGATAAGGCGATTGCCGATTACGGCAAAGCGATCGAGTTTGACCCGAAATACTCGAAGGCCTACAACAATCGCGGAACGCTGTTTCTCAATAAAGATTTAAATGAGGCGGCGTTTTCCGATTTCAACAAGACTCTCGAACTAAACCCGAACGATGTCTCCGCTCATCAAAATCGCGGGCGATATTACGGAAAGCTTCGCCGATACCCCGAAGCCTTCGCCGATCTTACCAAAGCGATCTCGTTGGAACCAGAAAACCCGGTCCACTATTTCAATCGCGGCACGACTCATCTTGAAAAAGGCGATTTTGATTTAGCCTTATCTGATTTTAATAAAGCGGTTGAATTGAACTACCCGAACGCCTTTTATAGCCGCGGTTGGGTTTATGCCAAAAAAGGCGACCACGAACAAGCGGTCCAGGATTTCACCAAATACATCGAATCGACGCCGGACAACGCCGACGCCTACATCAATCGCGGAAATGCTTATTACAATCAACGCCGATTTGAATCGGCGGTCGCTGATTACACTAAAGCGATCTCGTTAAAACCGAATAGCATTACATTGTATAAAAACCGCGCGATAATTTACCGGCAATTAAAAAAAGAAAGCTTGGCAATGGCCGACGAGCAAAAAGCAAAGGACTTAGAAAAATAGTTGTTGATATTTCAGTTCCAAACCTCTTTTGTCGATTCATTGCGCGATTCCGTCGTTTTCATTTTTTCCGCGCGCGGTTCGTTACAAAATTCGTCGGTTGGATGAAAAGGAAAAGCCGCTCGATTACATTTTCGGTCCGACGATCGCCACTTGATCGGTGCCGGGAATGAATTTGACGTTCAGGATTTTTCCGGGCTGATACGACGGCAGGTGAATCGCGGAAACGGTCTGCTGCGCCCGCGCGGCGAAAGAAGGGAAATGCGGCGACCGAATTTGCAGGGAAAAATAAATCACCGGATCGTCGTTGATGCGCATCCCGCTGTCGGCGATATCGAGGATCGTCGCTTCGCCGGGTTGCCCGCTTCGGAGAATCCGGCGGTTCGACAGCGCGCCGACGATCAGCGAGCCGATGAAGAAAACGAACGTGCCGGCGAAGAGCGTCCACATCGCGAACATCCACGGACTCGATAAAACAGATTCGACGGCTGGCAGGTCCTGCGAATTTCCCGCCGCCAATTTTAACGGGCCGTTCAGCATGACCATCGCGAACGGGACCCACATCAACAAAAAACAAACGCCGCTTAAACTTTTCAATGATTTGGCTAATTTCATATTATCTTTCCTTTTCGAAATCAAAAGGTGGACAGCGCGGTTTCTCGCTTTTTGCCTCGTCGGCGCTATCCGCGTGGATAGTATTCGGCCGGCGGATTCCGACATAAAAGAAAAAGATTTTGATCTTTAAGCGCGGTTTTCCGTTCGGCGCTAAATCCTGAAAAAATTACGGATACGTTTCAGAAAATCGGTTTGAGTGCTTTGAATGCGTTTTTTGGCGGCTTCTTCGTTTAAGCCTTCGCGAACCGTATCGAGCAACACGAGTCGATTGGCGAGGATGTGTGAAATATCTTCGGCGATTTCGGGACGGCTGCTGATGATATTTTGAAAGGACTCCTTATCGATCCTGAAACACTCGGTGTCGACGGTGGCGATCACGGTGGCGGATCGTTTTGTGCCGGTCATCATCCCCATCTCGCCGAAGAAATCTCCCGCCTTCAAAGTCGCGACCTGTTTGCTCAATCCCGTGCCGTCGACCGAAACCCGAACCTCTGCTTCGCCTTTGGTTATCACATACAACCAATGAGCTTCAGCGCCCTGCCGCGTCATTGCCTCGCCGCGCGCGAAGGGCGCGACGCTCAGATGCTCGGCTAATTCCCTCCGCTCGTCCTCGGTGAGCGATTGAAAAAGCTCGACCTGCTGCAGAATTTCCATTCTGTGAGCGATGTCTTTTTCGAGCTTCTGTTGACGGCGTTCGCTGTTGTCTTCCGAGAAAAAAACGGTTTGGGCGGGAATCGAAAGCGAAATCCCGGCTCGTTTGAGCGCCGTATAGATCCGGGTTCGAACCACCGAGTTGGTCGGGTCGTCCAGAGCAAGGTCGGTCAGCCAGTAGCGAACCGCGTAATTTATATAGGAATCTTTAAAGTCGAAGACGACGCAGTTGATCGGCGGATTCTGCGCCACGTTCGGAATCGACTCCGATCGCAGCGCCGTTTCGACGGCTTCGATGACTTCGGAGGGCGAATAACGAAAGTCGACATTGAAATGAACCCACATTCGATGCTGTCTGGCGGAACCGGTGCGTTTTCCCAAAATCAAAAATTGCTCTTTGATGAGGAGGTTGTTCGGGATGACGAGCGTATCCCAGTCCCGCGTTTCGATCGAGGTCTGCCGCCAGCGGATTTCTTTGACCCGTCCTTCGTGCTTGTCGAAGCGGATCCAATCGCCGATTTTGATCTGGTTCTCCATTTCGAGGGCGATGCCGCCGAAAACGTTGACGAGCGTGTCCTGCAAAGAAAATCCGATGACGGCCGTCAGCACGGCCGAGGTCGCGATGATGCCGGTGAAATCGACGCCGACTCTGGTGAGCAGCGCGACGGCGACCGCGACGTAGGCAAAACCCGTGATGAGATCCCTCAAAATGCGCGGGATATTAAAACGTTTGAGCCCGATATCGAAAACGAAAACGCCCAGCACGTTTACGACGCCCATTCCGGCGAGCAGAAAAGTCGCCCACTTGGTCCAGCGGAGAGCGGCGCTGTTTTCTTCGTAACCGTAATAAAGAAACGAAACCGAAACGCATAAGCCGAAAATCGAAAGCAGAAACAATAAAACCGCATTGATCAGGCGCGCTCTGCGTTTCGGGACGATGCCGCCCAAAATGAAAGCGAAAATTATGAAGGAAACGGCAAACAGCAAATATTTGCCCTGCGTGCCCCAAACGGTTTGTATCAATTCACCGAAACTCATCTCGATTTGTTCTTAGATTTTCCTGAAAAGGTAATATCCTAACATGAATTCGTTCCCAATTTAGACTGAACTAAGATGGTTTCAAAATGTTTTTTTTGGCAGAAAATCAGTGGCACGACGTTATAATCGGAGCGGCGATGAAGGAGAGAACAAAATATACTGCGGCTTATCAGGTTGCGCCAATCAGTGCCGTCGCGCATTTAGCTGAAATTAATGAAGTACGACCCCTGCAAAGACACTGGAAAATTGATTGTGATCTTTAAAAGGCCGGCTCAATCAATCAAACCATTCAAAATAAAAGGAATCCAGAAGTTTTCCGCAAAGTCCGATTGAGGCGAAAAGAGAAGATTTATTGTGGGTGAAATTTTTTAGAAGATGCCTAGGTTCGTAGTTGTCTAATTTTCGATGGCACCACAAAATGCCAATTCAAAATAACTATTTTCCCCGCACATATTTCGTACACAAAACGAAAAAGTCACTAAGGCTAGTGACTCTATATAATTGATTCTATTGGAGGCGGCGATCGGAATCGAACCGATGAATAAAGGTTTTGCAGACCTTTGCGCCCGCCCGCGCACAGTTCGACTTAATCGCCGCTTTTGCAGTATTTACAGGCGACGCCGGTTTTTCAGAAACGCGCGTTTCTAAAAAGTTTTCTAAAAAAAGGGCGTTTATTCGGTACATATTATGATAAAATTTCTTATGCGCTCTAAAATTTGTTCCCTTGAAAACTGCGAAAGAAAACACAAGGCAAAAGGATGGTGTAACCTTCATTACCGGCGCTTTCTGCGTCACGGCGACCCGACTAAATCACTTAAAAACACTGGCAGCGACCCGCTGTATTTTTGGCAAACAATTAAAATAACCTCCGACATTACAAAATGTTGGGAATGGAACGGATGCCCTTATAATAACGGATACGGCGCAACCTATTTTTTAATAGAAGGGAAACGATGCAAACTCGCGCATCGCGTCGCCTATTATTTGTTCTATAATCACAACCCATCAAAACTCGAAGTCTGTCATAGTTGCGACAATCCAAAATGCTGCAATCCGCACCATTTATTTTTGGGAACGCACGCCAGCAACATGACCGATAAAGTAATGAAACGACGACATTGTTTCGGCAGTAAAAACACAAAAGCCAAACTGACCGATGCGAAAGTCAGATACATAAAGACACGTCTACTGTACGGCGAAACCCAAACTAATTTGGCGCGCGAATTGGATGTTGATGTCCAAACCGTTTTCGCCGTCAAAAGCGGTCGCTCATGGAAGCACGTTAAAATCTAAAATCAGCCCCCTTTTCACGGGCACCTGACGGTCATTTTGTGCGTCAGCATGCGCCGGTTCTGGTAGTAGGTGTGCGTGTAAACGTCGTGGCAGACGCCGGACGGAAATTCGACGCCGCCTTTGACGAATTGCGCCGAATGATAGTCGCACCACACCGTCGCCGGATTTTCCGCTTTCTGTGCGAAAGCAGACAATCCGGCTGCCAAGACGATAAAAAGGATCGCGCTTTTAGTTCTGGTTTTGATGTTCATTTTTGACCAGCCTTAACGGCGGTCGGTACGTGATCGGGAGAATTTCAAGATCGTCCCGCGCGCACGCGTCGCCGTCGATGATGAATTTCTCTTTCGTCAGGTCGCACTCGGGGCAGAGGTACGCGAAGACGATTTTTCCGGTTCGTTTGATTCGCAAACAAAACAATTTCTTCTCAAATTTCTCAAGCGTCTTGATGCCGAACGATGCAAGGGGTACGTTCGTGTGGGCGTCAATCCGCACAAATGAAGTTCGGGGCATAAATAAAAAACCTCAATAATATGCAAGTTCAACCTGGGCAGCGGGAGAGACCGATGGTGTTTAGCACTCGATAGACGGTATAACACTGTTAAAAGTTGCATGTTTGAGATTTTTTTTCAAGCCGACTTCTGTTTATCTTTTTTCTGATGACGCTTGTGTTCGTCGATGATTTTCTGCATCTCGCTGTCGGTGAAGACCTTTTCGGCTTCGAGGAAGACGACCGACGATTCGCGCGTCGCGTCGAGCGCGCCGCCGAACGCGTGGACTGAGCCGTGACGCATGCCGGCGGCGACAGTGCGCACGACCGCGATGAAAAAACGCTTTTCTTCCGCCGTCCAGTCGGCGGCTTCCGCGGCGGTCGCGAGGAGCTGCGCTTCGAAATCGGTCGGCGGCGATTCGGCGCCGCGCGCGACGCGGAACAATTCTTCTTCCGGAACGCCCAAGCCTTTGGCGAGCGCTTTTAATTTTTCCGGCGTCGGGTTCGTGATGTCGCCGTTCTTGATGCGGTTCGTGTAGCTTTGCGAAATGCCGTCGCACGAGCGGCGCTGAATGTCGTAGCCGGAAAGCTGTTTTTCCGACATGAGCCGCGCGACGTATTGGGATAATGTTTCCTGTTGCATATATGTCTTAAACATAATAATTTTTTATCCAAGATTTTTGTGACTTAATTTTATGCAGAAATGTCTTGACTTCTTTTTTGAAAACATTTAATCTGTATAAGACTTATATTCATCGGAGCAAGACATATAAATATGATTAGATTTGAAAACGAAAATTTCATCGCCGCCGTCGAGAACCATCCCGAGCCGAAATCGAAGATCGCGCTGAAAGCCGATTCGAATATCCGCACGCTCAAAAAGGTGTTGAGCGGCGACGATCGCGTCGAAGTCGGATCGGTCGCGCGGTTGGCGAACTACGTCGGTCTCGAACTGGTGGTCGCTTTCGTGCCGAAAACGGAGGCCGTCACGGCGGCGAACTAAACGCATGGCGCTGATCAGTCAAAAACAGGCGAAGTTGATTTTGCGGCGCGAGGCCGGTTATTCGGTCGCGCTCGCCGCGGAAACGGTTTCGGCGCTGCCGAAAACGAAGGACGGCGCGCGCGAGAAAATCCGGTCGGCGGACGTCGATCGGCTCGTCGAGGAATCGCGCCTTCCTTCGCCTGCTGTCAAGCCCGCGACCGGCGTTAAAATCCGACCGTTCCGCCGCGAGATTCGCGCGCAGATCGGAAAACTTTAAGGGAGAAATTTTTATATGCACGACGTAGCGAGTTTCATGCACGCCAAATCGGTCAATCCGCCGCCCGCGCCGGTGCGCCCGACGCCCGAAATCACGGTCGGCACGGTGTTTCGGATAAAGGGCAACGCGTACCGCGGCAAGGTGTTCACCTGCGCGCGCGTCGACGCCGCGATTTCGCCCTATTCCTACACGCATCTTTGCGACTGCGGCGACGGCACCGATTACTGGTTCAATCGAAGCCAGTTCGCTTATTACGGCGTCGAGATTTTTGACGGTTCGCCCGAAGCCGGGTGACTGGCGGCGCGGGAAACGGTCGCTTTGACTTCCGTGAGAAGTTTCCCGCGCTTTAACTTTTAACGGCGGTGCGCGTGTCGGGGGGCAGGCGCGTAAGGTTTGGGGAGTCTCGGACCGCCGCCGACCAGATTCGCAGAAGCCGGACAGAGCGGACTGTTTTTACAGCGCGAAGCGAATTGAATTCCGGCATTTTATCAAACCGATAAGGAGTGATTGATGGGAGTAGAAAAACAGAAGTTGCAGGAATACGCGGTCGTCGAAATGATGGGACACCGCAAAATCGTCGGAAAGATAACCGAATCCGACATCGGGTTAAGTTCGCTCTTGCGCGTGGACGTGCTCAATCGGGAAGGCGGGTTCGACCGCACGGAGTATATCGGTCAAGGCTCGATTTACTGCTTAACGATCGTCACGGAAGAAGCCGCCAAAGCCGCCGCCGCCAATAATTCGCCGGCTCCGACTTGGGCTTGGAATATTCCGCAGCGCCCGGCGCTGACCGACGGCAATTACATCGAAGCCGACCGCGACGAATACGACGACGACTTCGACGATTTATAAGTTTCATTTCTTCCACAAAAGATCGAGCACAGGGCAATTTCAATCTATTAGCGGACGGCACTAAAACCGTTATCCGTCGAGGCGTCGTCCGCTTTTTTGACAATTCAAAGGAGGTGATGCCTATGCGCCGCGCCGACTAAAAGCGGCTTTCGAAACTGCAATTTATAGGATTTTGCAAAGGGCGGCAACACCGAGCAGCCGCCCGCAACTTTGAATCTTTGAAAATCTGGAAATGAGCGAATCGCTGAAATCTGTGTGACTTCATTTAATCTGCCTTTTGTTGCCGCCTTCAGTTATCCGCCCGAAAGTAAACGTCAATCGAGGCGATTCGTTCATTTCTGAATTTTCAAACGGAGGAAATTATGTACGGTTCATTCAATTCAAATTACGACCGCGATGCCGTCGTCGAAGTGCCCGCCGATTTCCGGTGGAAGTTCGACAAAGAAAAAGGCGTCTGGACGCCTCGCGAAGACACGCACATCGAAATTCATGAGTGCGGGTATGTCGAGGGCGATACGGGCGGCGCGGTCGAAAACGACAACGATTCGGGCTGGACGTGGGGCACGATCGAAGAAGGATTCGATCGCGGTTACGAATCGGTCACGGAACGCGAACAGTGGCTTTTGAATCCGCACGACGCGCGCGTCGGCGTCTATTATCTGAATTCCGAAAACGGACGCGCGGCGCGCGAGGCGCAAAGAGACAAAAAAGTTTTCGATTACGACGGCAACGAGTGGCGCGTTTATCGGCTTCACGGCGCGGTTAAATACCCTGAAAAGGATTATTCGCGCAGCACGGAAACGGAAACGGTTTATCGGTACTTTACTCAGATCGGTCGCAATGACGATTGGTCGTGTTTCGCGATTCTGCTCGATTACGGCACCGAGGTTCTTTGGGAATGGCTCAGCGACCTTCAATATCACGGAAATTTGAAATGGTCGGATTGCGATTGCCAATCGTCGAGGTACGCAGATTATTAAAAAATTTGCGGAAATCGTCGCGAACAGTCGCCCGGTCGCCGAAACGAAATCTTAAAAGCTTGATCGAACAGGGGCAGTAACTTGGAGGAAAAAGTAAAACTATATGAAAAAAATTCAACTTCTAGCAGTAACGGCGTTTCTCCTACTTTCATCGTTGACCGCGCTCGGGCAGTATTCGCAGACGGTCGTTAACAATTACGCGACCGTCAATTCGAAAGGCTCGGTCGCGGAAAGGAAACTTTTCGTCGCGGGCTTGACCGACAGCGAAACGGCCGAGCTGTGGCGCTACCACATCGACCAGCGGGCGGCGTACTGGAACCAGAACGCGATCACGCCGCTCACGAACGACCAGACGGCGGCGCTCGCGGCGTTAAAGTCGGCGCTCACTTCCACGGTCGTCAACTCGGCGGAAACTTTGGCGGAAACCGATTCGACGTTCGACGATTTGAACGCGGCGCTCGAAGAACTGACCCGGCATTTCACCGAGGCGCAGATCGCGGAATTTACGGAGATTTTGGGCAGCGCGCCGTCGACGCTCGAAGACGCGATTTATCAGGACCAGAGCACGAACGAATTTTACGCGCTGCAATGCCCGCGCGGAAAAATCTGCTGGCGCATGTGCGATTGCGCCGTCACGTCGCTGTTCTGCGGTTCGGGCTGCATGGCGAACGCGTGCACGGCGAAGGCCGAGGGCTGCGGGTGCTTCTGGTTATGGAGCTGCAGCGGACTCAGAATCCGTTGAGCAGCAAAGGGCGATCTGGCGTTCGAGCGCGAATTTCAGATCGTCCGCTCTCATCCACCAGAAAACATTGGTAACGACGAGCAAAAACAATAAAACGGCGATTATTAAATTCGATTTATTTTTCATAGCGAAATTCTAAAACAGAAAATAAAAAAATGAAACAGGAAATTAAAAGGGCATTACGAGATTTTACGGGCGCGCTGGTCGCCGGCGTGCACGCGTTTCTGCTGACGGCGCTCGTGCTGATCGTGATCGCGATGTTCGGCTTCGCCGTCCTGTTCACGGACGCGGAAGCGGCGAACCTTATCAATCTGCTTTGGGGGAATTAACAGAAATGGGATTTATTCACGACACAAAATCAGAAATCTTCGGCATAGAAACGCGCTCCGAATCGGCGCAACTTTTCGACCTCAGTGGCGACAAAGAACATTTGCATATTCGCTACATTCGTAAGTCTGCAGTCCGCGATGAAATAGCGGAGGCTATTTTGAAACAGGCAGGTGAGTTTTACGGCAAAGGGGAATTCAAGAAAGCCGACCAATACCGCGAACTTTCGGACATCGTTAAGAAAACAGCCGTTAGTTACGACGAAAAACCATATTCGGTTGAGGCTTCATATATTTGGCTGAAGGCAATGGTCAAATTCGTTACTGAAAACGGCATACTGCCGAAGGAATAATCTAACCCGCCCAAAGGGGCGCATGAGGGAAATATGAATACGAAAACTTTTGCGAATTATTCATGGTGCGGCGTCTGCGGAAATATCCTCGACGCCGAAAACTGCCGGTTGTGCGCGTCGGTCGCCGGCGCGAACCGGAAAGCGGTCGCGGCGCGCGGCGAATTCGAATTTCCGTATTTCGGCACCGTCGCGATGATCGTCGTCATCTTCTTCGCCGTGCTGACGTTTAACTGCAATCGCCAAGATCCGCAGCCCGCGAACAAACCGGCAAAGGAGGCGAAGCGATGAAAAGCCAGATCGAAAGATTGCGCGAGGAAATCGGCTGGCACGAATCGAGCAAGCAAACGCTCAAAGACATCATCAAAGCCCATCACGCCGAATTGCAAAACATCGACCTGACGATCATGGCGAAACGGGCTTGCGTGAAAGCGCTCGAAGAAGCGGAACCGCATTTCATCGCGCGCAAACACCGCGATTTGGTTTATCCGCCGGTAATGGTCGAGACTTTGCCGGTCGGCGCGATTCGTTTCGCGGAAGGTGAGGACGCGGGCAAACAGCCGTAAGACCCGCGCCCTCGGTTGATATGTGAGGACTTGGAGAAACATGAAAATTCACGAAAACGAATACGAAATAACTTTCGAATACAAAACCAAATGGGGGAAAAACGAACTCGAAGTTTCTGAAGTAAGCGGCGATTTTGAATTTTCTACCGAGAACGACAACGGCGATCGCGCAGTGATTTATTTAACGAAAGAGGAAGTCAAAGACTTGATTAAGTTTTTGCAATCAAAAACATGAAAAAATTCTATGCGATTTTAATTTTCGCGCTCGGCGTTTTCGAAGCCGCGAATCTTTGGAGGAAAAACAAACACGATGCTTGAAAAGAAAGGTCTGGTAAAACTCGTCGAAGAATGTGGCGAACTTAGTCAGATCGCCGCCAAGAAAATGACGCGCATGGATTCGGATGAGCATTGGGACGGTCAAGGCTCGATTCAGTTTCGGCTCGAAAACGAAATCGCCGACGTGATCGCCGCCGCCAAAATCGTGATCGAGAATTTCGGTCTTAACGCCGAACGCATCGACCAGCGCATTGTCGATAAATACAGACTCTTTTGTAAATGGATGGAGGAACAACCATGAAGGCATTATCGATCAAGCAGCCGTGGGCGCACGCGATTCTGCATTTGGGCAAAGACATCGAAAACCGCGACTGGTCAACGAACATCCGCGGGACAATCGCCCTGCACGCCAGTAAAACCATGACGGCGGACGAACTCAAGGCGTTTATCTACGTCGCGATCGACATTGCAGACGCGGAACTTTTGCGCCAGATGATGCACCAACTCGACAAAAAGCAAATGCCGTTCGGCGCGATCGTCGGCACCGTCGAAATCGTCGGATGCGTGAAGCAATCCAAATCGCCGTGGTTTTTCGGCGACTTCGGTTTCGAATTGAAAAACCCAAAACCTTTGAAAGAACCGATTCCGTGCAAAGGCGCGCTCGGCTTCTGGAATGTACCGGAAGAAATAAAGGAACGAATTTTCAAAGAACTTCGGCGTTAAGCCTTTGGTGAAACGCGCCGACCGCGCCGAACGGCGGCACATGCGTTTCGGGCGAAACCGTTTCCCGCAGGGGTTTGGGGAAATCATCAGGGCGACGGTTTCTTTTCGGTTGCAGCGAGTTACTCGGCGTTAAACTCCCGCCTCGCGCGACAGGTTTGAATTTACAGATTTTGAAAAAAGGAAAAAAGGTCAGCGGATAAAATTTTCTGACCAAAAAACAAAAATTATGGGTTTAGCACTTTTACAGGCGATCGAAACGACGAAGGGCAAACTGCCGGACGTGACGAAGCGCGCGGTCGCTTCGATCGTGCCGCGCGTGCAGAAAAACTATTCGGAAATAACGGGCGTCAACCGCTCGGAAAAATTCTTTTACCGCGAGGGCGAGCGCGACGAACTGCGAAAAACGAAATTCGTTTCGTTCGCCGATTTTTATTTCGCGACCGCGACCGCGAACCGCCAGGCGGGAAAGCTGCTCGAAACCGGTTTCGAATCGTGCGTCGCGGTCGTCGACGCGTTTTTAACGAATCGTCGCGCGCGCGACTTTTGGGAAATCGAAGAATCGATTTCGAACGAAATGGTTCGGCTCCGGAAAGCGAAAATTTCCGGCGATTTCGTCGCGCTGCTCGTGGCGGCGAACCGCATCGAGGCGGACATTAAAGAATTGACGCGCTCGATGACGCTAGGCGCCGGCGCGGTGAATTAAATTTTTTACCGGCGCCGATGCAGATATGCAAAAAGAGCGCGCGGATATTCACTAAAAGAAAGTATGAAAAACGAAAAATTATTAGAAGGCACGCCGGAGCAGATCGAGGCGATCGAAAAAGAGACGCGGGGTTTCTATTGTCCGTGCTGCAATACGAAATTGCAGTTTCGCGCCCGCGTGCAATTAACCAGCGTCGGGATAGCCGACACGCGCGAGGAAGTGGCCGAGCGCGACAACGTGCCCGTCCAGATCAACGGGGCCGACAGAAAGCGAATCGAGAAAGTCGAACGAAACCGCGATTTTCTGCGATTCGCGAAAGAAACCGGCGTGCTCGACGCCTTCGAGCAGGCGGTCGACGCGGCGAGCATGTTTAAGCCGAAAAATCTTGAGGCGTTTTTCGTCAATTGGCTCGAAACGGCCGTCAAAGTCAAAACGCCGCAATTCGCTTTGCGCCAGTGTCTTTTGTCGAAGGACTTGAGCGCGGGCGGCGAGTTGGAACTGTGGCGATCGGGCGCGATCGGGGCAATTCTTCAAAACGGAAATTTCAAGGTTTTCATTCCGAACGATTTATTGAAGGGCGGCACGGTCGAATCGCTGGCCACGGCGGACGGCGGCATCACCAAACAGGAAAGAACGAACCTGCAAGTATGGGTGCGCACCAGATTCGGCTATATCGAAAAATCCTCGGAATTCAGCCGCGAGCTTCGAAAACATTCGATCGGAGGCTTTCAGGTATGAATAGCGCATTGCCGAACGACATCACCGGCGCGCGGCACAAAAACGCCGTGCACTCGGTCGCCGCGAACGAACGCGTGAGCGCGTCGAAAGCGATCATGCGCGCCGCGATTTTAGAATGGGCGCGCTCATTCGGTCGGTTCACGTTAAAGGACGTGTGCCGCCAGTTCGACAAGCTGCCGAATCAAGTCTCGGGCAGACTGTCGGAGATGAAAGCCGAGGGCTTAATCCGCGAAACCGGCGAATCGAGGGAGCGCTGCGCGGTTTTGACAATCAATGAAGGAGAAAGAAAAGTGTCTGATTTCTGCAAAAAATGCGGCGCGCCGATCATGTGGCTGAAACACAAAACCAGCGGAAAACCCGCGCCGATCGAAGCGATTTCGAGCGAGCAGGGCAACATTCTGGTCGACGCCTCGACCGGCACGATGTACCGCGTCGCGACGAACGACGAAATCGAAAAGGCGCGGCGCATCAATCACCCGCTCTACCTTAACCATTTCGTTACCTGCGAATTCGCAGACAGTTTTAAGAAGGAAAAATGAAAGCCGAAGCCTACAAATACAAAATCACCTGCCCGCACTGCGCCGGCATGAACCGCGCGGAGACGGAAATTCCGCACCTTTATTACTGCAAAACCTGCGCTCTGCCGATTTATAACCCGGCGTGGCAGGAAATCCCGGCGTGGGAGCGGAAAAAGACGCCGTGCTCGGCCTGCGGGGCATTGTGCAACGGCGCTTCCGGCATGTGCAGACGGTGCTACTACGCGAGCCGCAAAGCCCGCAAACCGTCGTGCGTCGATTGCGGAAAGCCGTGCACGATCGAGGGCGGGCGCTGCCGCGCGTGCCGCAACGTGTTTATCAAAGGGCGCGTGTTCCCGATGCACAAAACGGTCGGCGGCGCGCGCGTCAAAGACAACGCGAAGCCCGCGCCCGTTCCGTCGCCGCTCGAAAAATTGAAGCGCAAACTGTTCGCGCTCGACCCGCTGCTTTGCAAACAATTCGTGCGGCTCGGCAAGCGCGATCCGCGCCTGCAGATGCGCGCCGCGCGCGGACTGGTCGCGAACATCAACGCGCAGGTCAGAAACGCGCGGCGCTCGGGCGTCGCGGTCGCGATCGATTTGTCGCCGCTTAAAGAAATCATCGACGACGCGGGCAAAGGCAATTTCTTTTTCGAGGAAAACATGCGCGACAGGGCGCGCAGCGCGGCGCGTCCGACCGAATTGCGCACGCAGATCGAAATTTATTTTACGAATTGAGGAACATTCGATGAGCAAACTGAAAAATTACACGACCAGCGTGCCGGCGATGCAATCGGTCGGCGAAATTCAGGCGATTCTCGCAAAACACGGCATCACCGACATCGGGCTGAAATTCGCGGACGGAAAGCCGACCGGCATCACGTTCACGGCGTTTCTGCTCGGCAAGCCGCAGAAGTTCGAAATCGAGTGCAAAGCGCAAGCCGTGCTCGGCGTCCTTCAGGCTTCGAAGGTCGAGCCGCGTTATCGCACCGTCGATCACGCTACTAATGTCGGCTGGCGCATCCTGAAAGATTTAATCGATGCGCAAATGGCGTCGGTCGCGATCGAGCAGATGGAACTCGCGCAGGCGTTTTTCGGTTTCGCGCTCGACGCGAGCGGCAAAACGTCCTACCAGATTTTTATCGAAAATCGTCAGAAGCAATTAACGGAGGGCAAACAATGACTCAGCCGAATTTACCGGGCGCGAAAAGCGCCAATCACGCGCATTTGGGGCGCGATCTTGAAGACTTACTCAGCCGCACGCACGAATATTACCGCGCGCGCGGCATGGCGGACATGGAAAAGAATCCGGTCGAGTGGAAATACATCAGCAAATTCGAATACGACAAGCTGAAAGCGGCTCGCGCCGATATTGTCGCCGTCACCAACAACAACCGGTATATCAAGCGCGTTAAATCGGACGTCGATTTCGCGGGCGTCGGGTACGGTCGTTATTTCACATTCGACGCGAAGGAAACCGCCGAGAAAAACCTGCCCCTTTCGCGCGTCGCCGAGCACCAGCTGCGGACGCTGCTTAAAAAAGAGCAATGCGGCGGCGTGGCGGGCTTAATGATTTTATTTTCGAGCGTCAACCGGCTGTTTTTCGTGCCGGCGTCGGTCGTCGACGCGGCGACGGTCGAAATGCTCTATAAAAAAGGGCGTAAATCCTTGAGTCTCGACGATTGCGTCGCGAAGGGCAAGGAGATCCAGATCGCGGGAAATCTAGCCGATTGGCTGAAGGTTTTATTTTGATTTATGGAGGAAGTGATTTGTATAGCCTGCCGAAAGCCGACCGGATACACGACCGACCATCAACTTTTGGTCGACCAGTACGGCGCGGTTGCGAACCGGGCGAAAATCGGCCACCTCCTGATCAAAGGTTTCGTTTGCCCGAAATGCGGGCAAAACACGCGATGGGCGGCGCTGACCGCTCAGGAACTAAAGGAACGGGCGATCGTCGCCCAAAAACAATAACTTAAGGAGAAACGAAGCATGGGACTTGAATTAGCGGAAACCGCCGTAGCGGGAAACGGAAAGCGGACGCCGGCGCAAAAAGCTTTGCGCGCGGACTTACAGGAAAAGGTCAAAGATTACGCGCTCAAAGGTTGGGTGTTCGATCTGGACGACAAAAAGAAAATTTACGAGGCGAAATTAAAAATTTCGGGCGATTTGGGGAATCAAACGACCGTCACTTTCGATTCGAACGCGTCGGTCGACAATCTGCTTTTGAGAATCGATCGTTATTACGAAGATTTGGAAAAGGAAACCGAGACGGATTTAGACGCCGACGAAATCGAAGACGCGGAAGAATCGGAAGCGCTCGAAAAGCCGAAAAAGAAACTGCCGAAAACGGCGGTCGCTCAGTGCCGCGTCGAATTGTCGCGCGACGATCTGTTAAAGCGCGCCGATTCGCTTTCGAAAGCGCTCGACGAACTGCGCGCTGCCGAATCGAGATATAAAGCGGAAATCAAAGCTTTAACGAACGAGCGCGACCGCACGATGACGGCGATCAACGAGCGCATCACCAAATACAATCTGGCGGTTTCGACGAAAGCCGAATGGCGCGACATCGTTTGCAATCTCGAATGGGATTTCGAAAAGAAAATCGTTTCGACGATTCGACCCGACACCGGCGAAATCGTTAAACAGCGTCCGATGCACGACGACGAGCTGCAAATGGAGTTATTCGACTAATGGAAAGCATGACCAGAGAAGAACGAAACGCGAAAGTTTTGGCGCGCACGTCCGTGTTCGATTTGCGCGAAGCGTCGGACGAAGATTTGCAGGCGGCGACCGAAAAGCTGATCGCTTCGCAATCGGAAATCTCGGTCGTCGAGTCGGGCGCGTTTCCGAACCTCGTTTCGTTCTTCCTGGTCGAATCGGGCGCGAACATTTACGAAGTGCGCCGGTTTGAAAGTTTCGTGTTCTGCGAGTGCGAAGCGTTTTTCTACACGCAGAAGGCATGCAAACACGTCGCGGCGACTTTTCCGCCGGTCTGCTCGAAATGCGGCAGGGCGTCGGACGCGCACAGCGCGCTGTGCATGGCGTGCGAAATGAAATCGGCGCCGTATCTCAGGCAATCGAGCACGAAAACGCCGGAAAAATTGGGGAATATCAGGATATGAGGAAGGAATTGGAACCGCTCGCGCGAAACTTGGCGGCGGCGTTCATCAGTTATCAAACCGGCGTGAGCATGGCGCAGACCGTGAAAAATCTCGCCGACCAGCCTGTCGGTGAATTTTGGCACGTTCTCGCCGAGGAACTGCTTAAAGGTTTATACGCGGACTTATACGCAAACAATACGAATAAAGGAGAAAATCAAAATGACACAGGCATTGCAAGTTAGAGGCGCGCAATCTTTGGCGCACAACCAACAGGCGCAGGCGCAGATCGCGCCGGCATTGACGCGCGAGGATTTATCGTTCTTCGCGAACATGATCGAAGCGGCGGGACTCATCCCGCAGGAACGCGACGCGCCGCCCGCGAAAGCGAAAGCGCGCGTGATGGCGAAGATCGTCGGCGGGCAGGTGTACGGCTTCGACCCGATTCAGGCGCAGGAAAACCTGCACATCATCAACGGCAAAATCACTTTGAGCGCGCGCGGCATGGCGCAGCTTCTTCACAGGTCGGGCAAATACGCGACGCGCGTCGAACGGCTCGACAAAGACGGCTGCAAGCTCGCCGTGCTGGAACGCAACGAGGACGGCAAACTGATGCTCGTCGGGCACGTCGAATTTACGCGCCAGATGGCGGACGCGGCGGGGCTGTTCAAATCTAACCCGACGTGGCAGAAATACGCCGAGGATATGTATTTCGCGCGTTGCATCTCGCGCGTCGTCAAACGCTTCGCGCCGGAAGTTTTGGACGGTCAGGCGATTCACTACGATCTGGCGAAAAAAGAACCGGAACCGGTCGCGCCGGCGCCCGCCGACAACGTGCGCTCGATCGCGCAGGGCGCGGCGGCGCCGCACACCGAAACGGCGGTCGGCGAAGTTTACGAAGACAAGCCGTATCAGGAATATTCGGGCATGGCCGAGGCGTTCGCCGACGCGGAAATCGAGGGCGAATTCGTGCCGGCGGAAACCGCATCGACGCCGACCGACGACCAGACCGACTCGCCGGAAACGCTCGAGGCGCTGCGCAAAGCCGCGCGCGAAGCGCTTAATAATATCGGCGACGCGGCGGAACTGAAAAAGATTTTGAAGGGCAGGCAAATCGACATGATGAGCGGCGACGAGCTGCGCGAACTTTTGGGCGACCTGTCGACCTTCTAAAAAAGTTTTCTTCTAAAGAAACCGAGACAAGCGCCTCGGCGGAACGCGCGAATCGTATGTGAATAAAAAATTGACTGTTTGAACAAGGGAGGGCGGATTCTTAGCCGGTCCGCTTTCCCGAAAAGCGAGGGAATAACTTTGACGGCACCAATGCAGATACGCATTGAAGGTTTTAATAAATGCAATGGCAAACGATATAAAGATGTGGGCTAAATCTCAAAAGGTCGGCGACCGCAACGCGAAAAGCGTGCTGCTGGAAATCGCCGACTGCGCGAACGAAGCGGGCTATTCGTGGTACGCGATCGCGACAATTGCCGAAACGCTCGAAGCGAGCCCGAAAACCGTCGAGCGCGGTCTGCACTACCTCGAATCGAAAAACATCATCACGCGGACCGAGCGCACGAAACAGCACGGCAAATTTACCAGCAAGGGCACGCAGATCAATATTCCCGAAGCCGACTGGCAGCAAATCCGAGAGGCGCGCTCGATTCGCCGCAACCGCTTTCGACCGTCGGACAATTTGACTGACGGTGAAGATATGCCGACAGACAAATTGACCGACGGCGAGGGTGCACCATCAGACAATTTGTCTGATGGTGGCGAATTTCAAAGCGTTTCACCGTCAGACAATTTGACCAATGGACAAAATGACGCACTAACCATCAGTAATAAGGATGTATTTCTTGAACCGTCATTTGATAAGGAAGAAGAATTAAACGCACAAAACGCGTGCGCGCGCGACGCGTCCGCGCCCGAGTCGGCGCTGGTCGTCGTCGAATCGGTCGAGGTGATGCACGCGCCGGAAACGCTGTTCGATTTCCGCCGTTCGTTCTTCGCCGCGATGTGCCAGGAACTCGCCGTCAAACGCCTGCCGAACAAAGACGATTGGCTGGAGCCGGCGTTTTACGCGCACGAGGAAGGCTATTCGAGCGCGCACGCCGCGGAAGTGTTTCGATTGATGCGCGCGCAGCGCTGGCGGCACGGTCCGGTCAGCCCGCGCGATTGGCTGAAAAATTTATCGAATCTCGAAAATTTAAGGAAGGAAATTCAAACGCAGGAGGATGAGGAAAATGGATTACAACCCGCAAAACCAAAGACCGAACGGGACAAACGCGGCGATGCAGCGCGCGACCGAATCAACTTCGGCAACCGCGCTAACGACATTCTCAGAGAGCAGGGAATTATATGAAACCGCCGTCATGCAGATTTTGATTCGCCCGCTTTATTCGCTGACGAACCGCGCGAAGATCAACGAGGAAATGATCGAGGACGCGATCATCTGGACGGATTCGCTAATCGGCGTCGTGCCGGTCAAGCGGCTCAAAGAGTGTTGGGACTTGGCGCGTGACCGCCAGCAGGGCAGTTTCGCGCCGAATTTCTTCGACGTGAAAAACGCGTGGTCCGAGATCGCGGCTCAGGAAGCGCGCCGGGCGGAAAACGACCGCAAACTGAGCGCCGCCGAACGGTGCAGCGGCAGGCAGTATCACGCCACGAAAAAGGGCGAAATTGTGGCGCAGAACCCACACACCGGCGAGGACGATCTTTACCCGTGCCCGCTGTGCCGCAAAGACGATCTCGAAAAAGTCAGAAAGACGCAAATCGCTTTTTTCGGCGAAATCCCGGCGAAGCCTTTGACGCCCCAACAGGCGGTCGAGAAAATCACGCGCACGGCGGAAGTTTATTTGTCCGAAGCCGAAGCGCGGGAAATCGTGCGCGAATACAACGCGCTGGTTTGCGACCTGGTCGCCGACGTCGAGACGCGCAAGGCTTTGTTCGTCTTTTTCGACGAAAGCGCGAACCGGTTTCGCTATTCCGGCAGCGCCGCGCCGTACCGGCTTTTCACGGTCGAGGACGTGCGCAAGATCATCGCGGATTATAAAAACAGACTGGAGGCGAAAGAACGGCATGAATCAGGAAAATACGAGCACGATTTCAACGAACGTACGAACTTATCAGGGGCGCGCAATTCTGCGCTGTTTCCTGCGGCGCAATCAAACAACGGTCGTCACCGAGCAATGCCCGTTTTGCGGTTTGTCGCACATTCACGGCACGCCGGAGACCGGTTATTCGCACCGCGTCGCGCATTGCTCCGAACGCAACTTGCGATGCACGGACGAACTCGGTCAGGCGATCACGAACGACGATGGGTATTATCTTGAGTTGATAAAGGGGGATTCGAAATGAACGCTTTCGATATAGAAAATTTACCCGAACGAAAAATCGCGCGCACGATCGACGCGAAAAAGATTCGCATGCACTACCTGCGCTCGTGGCTGATGATGCTGATCGGCGCGCTCAATGTTTGGCTGGCGGCTGACCGGTTCGTGCTTTCGATCGGCGGTTTCCTCGTGCTGGCGGCGTGCGTGTCTTACGGCTGGACGCGCCGCGCCGAGCTGCTGCGCGTTTCGATGCGCCTGCGCGATTACTGCCCGTTTCGCGACGATCCGGACCAGTACGGCGAATATCATCTTTTAGACAGATAGATAAAATTTAAGGAGAAGATTGATTGATATGAATAAAAAACTTGAAATGATCGTGACGCAGCGCGACGTTGCAATTAAAAATCTTGAAGATTTCAAACATAATCGGCAGATATTCATAAGCGCCGGTTTTAACGACGCGCAAATCGAATCGATGGAAAAGGAACATCGCGCGAGCTTCGAACTGGCGAACAATCTGTTTTGGGAAGCAATCAAATATACGCCCGAAATTTTCGACCTCGAAAACGGCGACATTCCGAACGACGGCGAAACCGTTTACGTTTACGACGAATATGATCACGAATGGATGAAAGCCGAAATCACCGCGCAATGCTATGACGGCGCGCTCAGATTCGTTCAAGGGATGCATATCTTGGGCAGCCCGAACAGTTACGAGCGATACACGCGCTGGACACGATTGCCGGTATTAAATTCGGAGGATTAAATAAAATTTTTTGCCGACCTGCGCGCAAATAATCATCGACCGCGCGCCGATTTGCATTACAATCTGTGAGGGAAAATATGGATAAAAATAATTCCGAAAGAGTCTTCAATCCTACCGAATATTTGTTCAGAAAATTTCAGCGTCGCTATGAGGCTAAATACGGGCGAATTCCGGTAATGACGGATAAATACGACAAAGCAGTTTTTGAAATATTTTTGATGGGTTGGGAAGCGTGCAAGGCTTCAATTATCGTAGCCCACGAAACCGAACAACCTGATTAAATCTTATGCCCGATAAAAAGAGAAAACGAAAGAACGCGCAAACCGAACCGCAGGCTTTGATCGTTGTGCCGCAGACCGCGCGCACATCGACCGGCAGAAAATGCACGATCTGCGCGCACGTGAGCGTCGCGCGCATCAACTCGATGATCGCGAAAGGCGAGTCGTTTCGAAACATTGCGAAACACTTTCTGGTGCATTATTCGAACGTGTTCCGGCACGCGCGCAAATGCCTCGCGCTCGACGTGCGCGCCGTCATGGAAGAAAGGCGCATCAGTCAGGCGGTCGATCATTTCGAGGAATTGTTAAAGCAGCTCGAATTCGCGAAAGAATTGCAATCGGCGGCGCGCGAAGTGTTGACGGTCGAAGAAATCGGGCGCGTTTCATTGATGCCGCGCGCGCTTGATATTGACGTGATTTACGACGATTTGACCGACATCGAACCGCTTACAGGTCAGCCGCAGCGCAAGATCCGCAATCTGCAATCGATCATCAACAAACTTTCCGAAGCGCCGGAAATGCGCGATCTGCACTCGGTCGTGAAATTCTCGGACCTGAAAGACTACGCGCTCAGGACGATCGCGGCGGTCGATACGCTTTTAGACAAATTCGCGCGCGTCGAGGGCAGGTACCAGAAGGACGGCGCCGGCGCGGGCAACGAAACCGAAGAACTCAAGAAACTGCGCACGATCATCGAAACCAGAGCGCAGCAGGAAAATATTCCGTTCGGCGAAATGCTCGTGATTTTCAAAGACAATTACGCGCACCTTTATAAACCGGAAATCGTCGAAAAACTAATCAGCGAGGCGAATAACTAAACGAATGTTTGAAAAAATAAAATTGCCCGTCATGTTTTGCTGCAACGATTACCGGAATGGAATTTTCGAAGAAAAAGTGTCTGCGATCGACGTTGCCGGCGGTTTGCGGCTTGGCTGTCGCTACGCTGACTGGTCCCCTCGGATGCGCGTCAAAAATGGCAAAGTTTTTATCGCCCGAAAAGGATTTCCGTACCTGTATTACAAAGAATGGCACGGAAACTGGTGTTGGGATTTGACGCATTTGTACGGCGCGGACGTTTTGATGTTACTGAACTGGCTTAAACAAAAAGACTGGTTTGATGTCGAAGAAGGCGAAACGAGAATGTTTAATGTTTGGAAGAACAAGAGCGCTTCTTTCTTGGATTCGGATTTACCAATATTTGAGAAATGCGCGATAGGCAGTTTATAAAAACAACGATGATTGATCGAGACACGTATTTCAAAGAATCCGCCGACCTCGCCGGGCTGATGCCGCCCTCAGCCAAAGCGCTCGCGCTCGAAGCGCAGGGCGTTTTCGTGTGGCTGAAAACCTGCTTTCCGTTCGCGTTCGAAGAAGACTTCTCGGACGATCATAGAAAATTCTGGATGCTCTGGTGGTCCGTAATCCTGCGCATCAGGGAGCAAAAGAAATACGTCGCGCTCGGTCTGCCGATTCCCGACCAGTACCACATCGAAGAAAAAGAATACGTCGTTTTGATTCTTCTCGGTCGCGGGCTCGGGAAATCGGCGATGGTCGAAGGTTCGAGCGTGATGCGCGGCGCGCTGCTTTCGGGCGGTTATTGCCTTTACATCTGCGAGGCGCAAGATCAGGCGGACGAACACCTCGCGAACATGAAGCAGATGATCGAGCATCCCGAATCGCGCCTGACGGAGTTTTACCCGTCGATGCGCATCGCGGAAAAGGCGACGCTCGAAAACATGCGCGCCAAAGACCGGCAGGATATTTTCATTTGCGAAAACGGCTGGATTGCCAGAGCGAAAGGACTGGAGGCGAAGCTGCGCGGCATACGCGTCGGCAATCGGCGACCCGACGACATCAACATCGACGACATCGACGACGTGAGCGATTCGATCGCCGTCTCGCGAAACAAACTCAATCGCCTCACCGCGAACGTCATCCCGACGCAGGCGCGCCGTTGGGCGACAAAAAAAGTCGGTCAGAACCTCATCCTTGAAACCGGCGTCGTCAATCAGATTTACACCGGAAAATCCGACGCTTTCGCCGAACGCACGACGGTCGGCGTCACGAACACGTTCATCGAGTTTCGCGAAGGCATCGAATACAAAACGTATTTCGACGAAGAAGACGGGCGCATCAAGCATAAAATCCTGCCCGGCGCGCGCACGAGCTGGTCGGGCGTCGATTTGCAGGCGGCGCAGCGCTTTTTAAGCGAATCCGGTTTAGAAGTTTTCCTCGCCGAATATCAAAACCAGTTCGAGCACCTGAAAACTTTGCGCGTGTTCCACGAATTCAACGAAAAGCGCCACGTCATTCGCTGGTCGGACTTCAAACGCGTGTTCGGCACGTCCTTCATTCCGCAGAAGTGGCAAACGAAGGCGGCCGCCGACATCGGTTACACGAAAGAATCGATTTCGGCATGGTCGTTCGTCGCGACCGCCGCGAAAAACACGCCGCTGCCGAATCATTATTTTCTTTACCGCGGCTTAACCTTCGTCGAGCAATCGATCGACGACCAGGCGGAAAAGATTTGGGAGGAAATGTTTCCCGACAAAACGATCGGCAAACACCATTTCGAGGCGCGCCAAACATTCGCCGATTATCCGGAACTGCTGCGGCTCCTCAAAACAAAACCGCGCTGCGCCGAATACCTGACCGATTTGCGGTATTCGCCCGAAGGCAACTATTTCAAAGTCGATCAGAATTTGCCCGACGAAGACAAGGCGCTCGCGTACGTCACGCACGCCGCCGCTACGTTTCAATCTCAAATCGGCTGGTGGCAAATCTCTCACGAAAAATCCGGCGAACAGAAGACGCTCGCGCAGAAATACGGTCTGCCGGTCCAGAAAACTAAAAACTTCGGCAAAACCAGCGGCGTCTCGGAAGCGAATCACCTTCTGCGCGGCGATTACACGAAACCGCATCCGTTTTTCGAGGACAAACTGAACCCGGTTACCAACCTTTACGAGCTCGGCAAACCCTACGTTTATTTCGTCGTCGACGACGACCAGTTCCGCAGTCCGAAAGACGATCGCGGACTAAAGACGCACCGCGAGCACATCGAGACGCAGCGCAACACGCCGGAAAAGATGACCGATCTAGGCGTCTCGGAAGTCGTGCCGATGAAATACAAATCCGACGCCGGCGATTCGTTCCGCATGTGGGCCGCCGATTACGCGATTCCGAACCCCGCGCCCTTGACGATTCAGGAAGAATTCGAGGAAATCGTCGGCGAAAACCCGCTCGCGCGCGTCGAGCCGGAAAGCAATTCGCTTTCTTTCGACGAAATCGCCCGTCTGCAGCAGGAACAAAATTTCAAGCGCGCGCTCGCCGTCGAAAAGATGGTCGAGATCCACGGCGAGGAAATTCTGTACGAAGAACCGGAAACGCCGGTCGCGCCGGACGCGTCGTGCGACCTTTGCCGACAATTCTTTTTGCCGGGCGACGCGATCGAGCGCGACGCGCGCCACGGCGAAGTGCACAGCCTTTGTTTGATGGAAAAGCTCTCGCTCGAAAAGGCGCAGAGCGGCGAATGGTGGAAGAAATAATTGTGAATACTCCCCTGCCTAAAGGACAGGGGCATCCGTTTTAAGGTTATTTAGTTCTTTGATTTTCAACATAAGTTTTAAGGGTTTCGAGCGGTGCGCCGCCTGCGGTCGTGACAAAATAACCGCCGCTCCACAGATGACCGCCCCAAAGTCTCTTTTTGATGTGCGGAAATTCTTGGAAGATGAGACGCGCCGAACGTCCCTTGAAAGAGTGAACCAACTTCGGAATCGAGTGAGTTGGTTTTAGGTTGAGCATTATGTGCAGATGGTCGGTATCGGTTTCGATAGCTTCGATTACCGCATCTTGCTCTTTGGCAATTTCCAGAATGATTTCTTTCACTCTATCGCCGATTTCGTGAGTTAAAACAGTCCGGCGATATTTGGTGCAAAAGATTAGATGGAAATTTAACGAATGTGTAGTATGTGCGCCTCTGTTAAGTTGTTGCATATCTATATTTTAGCACATTTTTAGGTGATTTATGGACACAATAGTTGAAGAAATTAAACAAGAACGAACACGTCAAGATGAGCAATGGGGTGGCGCGAAACACGATGACGAACACTATCCAGTGGAATTTACGCGTTTCGTTCAAGAGCAAATCGACAAAACGTGGCGATGCCCAGAGAATATCGAAAATATACGCGAACGATTTATCAAAATCGCGGCTCTGGCGGTCGCAGCAGTTGAGAGTATCGACCGTAAAAGACAGCCGCGTTTTCAAGCGGCTGCTGATGGCACTTTTCCTCTGCCGGTTCAAAACACGGCAGTTTCCAAGTGAGGTTTGGATGAAACCCGAAAAAGCAATAACCTTGTCTGAAGCAATCTATGCGCGATTCGCCGATTATTACCGGCGCAATCCGGCGTGGGGCGTTTTTCACGTATCACTCGCGGACGGTAATTACGAACTCGGCTCTGGAATCGCATTTTTCGATGCGTCTAAAGTGACGGACGAAGAACGCGATCTCTCCGCGATATTCGAAAAACTGTCCTATTCGCAGCGAAAAAAGCTCGCGGCAAAAGCGGCTGAAATCGTTCGATGTACGGAAGCAGCGGTCTAAAATGGTGGTGAAAATTTATGATAAATGAACTCAATGACGACGATTGGAAAGAGGCTTTCGGTTTTGCGGGCGAGCCGGATACGGCGGCGGGCGGACAAACCGACATTCGCGGCGCCTTACCGACCGAATCTTATAATCTCGCGCCGTTCACGCGCGAGGACGTGAAAGCGATCGTTAAAGCCGACCCCGGAGAAAACGATGAAGCCAATTGGATAATTTACGGAGAATTGCACGATGGGCGATGGTTTTCGATTGAAGCCGGGTGCGATTACTCAGGTTGGTTCTGTCAGTCAGGCGGTACGGCGACAATCGGACGTTCGAAGGAAGAAATAGAACGGTTCGGTCTGACCGCTGACGCTCGCGAGCGTTTCAAAATAGTTTTAGACGAATAAATTTTAACATCCCCCAATGGAGGTTAAATGGAAACGATACTCGACGCGCACATCGATTGCTCGGCGTGTGGCGTTCGTATGAAGGAAGTCAATAAAATCAGCCGACGAGATGACGGCTCGATCGTCTGCGCGGGCTGGTGCGACACGTGCCACGCGCAGCGCGAATCGAAACCGGTCGAATTGACGGTCGCGGAAAGGAAACGGGCACAAGCCTAATAGAAAATTTAAGGAGAAAAATTGATTATGTTCGGAAATGAAATAATAGATTCGTGCTCGGTTTGCGGGCATTTCATCAAAGGCGGCGAAAGATACAACGGTTTGAATTTACTGCGCTGGCACGAGTCGTGCGATAAACCGAAAACCGTTCAGGACATCGCGCCGGCGAGCGCGGCGGAGAACTGCGCCAAATGCGGCAAACCGTTCGCGTCGGGCGAAATGCTCGTATCGCTTTTATCCATGCCGCCGAAATACGCGCACGCGGTCTGCCCGCAGGAAGCCGAAAAGTTGGCGGCGGAAACGGATTGCCCGGTCTGCCGCCTGCCGCTAAAGAGCGGCGATTCTCACAACGGTTTGATGTGCCAGTCGTTCGCCGACGAGAAAATCGAATTTCCGCAAATAGTCTCGAAGTGCGACGGCTGCGAATTGCCGATATTTCACGGACAAGCGCGCACGTATACGGCGGACGAAAAGAATTATCATAAAGGATGCGAGCCGAAACATGATCCCGCATTTACGCGACAAGACGAATGGTGTCCCGTCAGTCATAAATATTGCCGCGAAGACTGTGCGCACGGCTCGGTCTGTAAACTCAAACACAACCCGTATTGCGATTGCGGTGTGTGCAATTTCTGCGACGGATCGGAGGATAAATTCGGCAATCGGCGCTACATTGAAAGCCGCGACCCGGCGCGCCCGTCGTTCATCCCGAAAGAGGAGCTTTTGTTTCATTATGACGCCGCCGACATGGCGAAAGACGAAAACTGTTCGGGCACTCTGGCTACCAACGCGCAACCGTCGTTCATCCCGAACGTGAACGTGCATCAGGGAAGCGAGCCGAACCCCGAAGATTTCCCTAACATTAACCCCGAACACCTCAAATATTATTCGCTTATCGACATCGAACCTTATGGCGAACCGGAAACCGCGCTCAGGATTCGCTTTGTTTTGCTGGAGAAGGCGATCGTAACGGAAATCGTTTCTGACGACAAACAGGCGCTTGGATTCAGCGACAAGTTTTCTATACCGCAGGCGCTCGATATGAGAAATTTGCGATGGTGGTCTTATCTCGATAAATTGCTCGACGCGCTTTTCGATTCGAACACCAGAATCAAGACGCTTGTTTTCCCCGATGCAGAACACCGCATTAAAGAATTTGAGGGATATAAACAAGCGCTGACCGAATTCGCCGAAAATAACGCGTTTTACGGTCCGCGCACGAAACCGGTCGAATACCTCGAAAAGTCAGATAACGGTTATATCCTTCACCGCAATCCGGTCGCAAAGCTCTATTCTTTCGAAGTGCCGTTCGAAGTCATAAACACGCTCGAAAGAATCATCGATCATAAAATCCTGCCGTACGAGGACAAACCGATGTTCACTTCGACTTGGCGCAAAATCAGTCCGCCGGAATTCAAACACGAAAAGGTAGCTGCCGCCGTTTTGATGACGTACGAAGAAGCAAGCGGTTCGAAATTCGCGGTCGACGAAATAAACCGCCTGCTTGCCGACCTGCCCGAGATTTGGGAATTCGAGATGTTAAAGAATCTCGATTCGACAGTGAAAATCGACGCTCCGACATTTTTCGAAGACTCGGAAACCTGTGGCTACTGTCAGCGAAAGCCGGGCGAAGCGCACGCTCCGTCTTGCCGGCAGTAATAATTTTTTGTTAATTTTAATGCACATCTGCATTACTCCGTGTATAATGTGCATCAAACAGTGCGGCGGACGTGAAACACCCGCCGCGATCGTTAGGTAAACCAGCCCGATAGAGAAGTTACAACTAGGAGATTCCCTTCGATGATCAAGCCGATCTCGTGCCCGCGGTGCAAAAGCGCGCTCGCCTGGTACGACACAAACACCGGTTGCCTTGAGCAGTATAAACCCGCAAAGGTTTTCGGCGCGTTTTTGACGTGCTCAAGCGCGGGCTGCGAAACCGTTTCCTACAAATTCGACGGCGCGAAGACGGCGCGCAAGATGCGCGCGCAGGTGCGACCCGTTGCGGCGCCGCCCGCGCAAGTTCCGACCGAACCGAAGCCGAGCCTCGGCGAAGCGCTTTCGGGCTGCCTGCAAACGCTGAAACTCGCGCTTGACGCGCCGCGCTGAACGATATGGAAGATGAAGGAATCAGGGACTTTCGCGACTCGAAAGATTTCAAGCGCTTCAAGCGGGAACTTTTGGAATTCGTCGAGCAGGAAAAGAGCGTCACGTGGAGACGACTCGCCGAACGTTTCATCGCCGTCGAACAGTCGCATTACTGGATCACGCTCGCCGTCGAATCGCTCGAACTCGATAAGCTGACCGTCGAGCGCGAAAAAATCCCCGAACTAATCCGATTGAAGGAAAAGAAAAATATGCAAAAAACGAGAATCACGCCGGAAATCGTCGAACGGCTCGCATCGGAAGGGCTGACGCGCGCACAGGCGGCAGAGCGAATCGGCGTCGCCTCTGGCTCGATGGACAACGCGTATTACACGAAACCGGAAATCAAAGCGGCGTGGCTTCGCGGTCAAACGCAGCGCCAAGTGAAGGCGTTGACCAAGCCGAGCGAACCGCAGAAATTCGCGGGATGCTCGAAATGCGGAAAGCAGTTCACCGGCTTTCCGAAACACATTTCGCGCGATAACGGCGCGTTGTGCGACGACTGCGAAACCGCTCCCGTCGCCGAAATCGTCCCGTCGAGCGTAAAAATCGCGGTCCTCGAAGGATTCGAAGCGCCGGCGGTTTCCGAGCCGGTCAAAAACCTGCTCAAAAAAGTGCGCGCGGAATTTATTTACATGGAGGCGTGGGGCGAGCCGTCGCCGCATTGCGCCGAACTGGTCGCCGTCATCGAACGCGCGGCGCAGTAATTTCTGCAAAAAGCGGCATGCACTTTCTCGACCGAATAACGATGATTCTGAAAATCTCGGCTTACACGATGGACTGGCTGGCGAAGCCGCGACCGGGACCGCAGCGACCGCCGACGAACGAGGCACCAATGGGCGAAAGTTTTTATATCAAGCGCAAAAGAATCGCAACGGCGCTGACCGAGGCGCAGAGCCACGTCGTCAACTATCCGGAAGATGGCGCGTTTCTGAAATTCCGTTACCGAACGGACGAAAAGACGATCGAACTGCCGCTCTCGGCGGCGTTCTTGAGAAGGGATTACATTGTGGTCAGGAATTACCTCGACCACTGCATCCGTCATTTTTTGGCTAAAAAAACGATAATTTAAGGAGAAATCAATGAAAGAAAATATCGAAACCTTGTTCGGCGTGGCTTCCGTTATAGCTTCTGCGGCGTTCGGCGTCGAACGTCCGTCGTATTTTTCGAAACGACCGCAGCCGAAAGCGTCGCCCGACATCAAACTGCGTTGCCTCGAAAAGGCGCAGGCGAAACGCGACGCGAGGAACGCGCGCGTCGCCGAAAGAATGTTCAAAGGTTCTCACATCCATAAGTTCAAAGGGAACCGTTTCGGTCTGCCGAGTTACGCGCAATAAATTCTTATTGCTTTTTTCCCGCAAATAAACTAAATTTAGTTTGAAAATATTTAGCCGCGTATTGCGGCGAGGCAGAACGAAAGGTCTGCGAGGCTACAGCAGCCTCGCAGACCTTTTTTTTATTTTACGCTTTCATTCAATTCAGGAGCTTTCAGATATGGCACAACGAGATTTTTTGCAGGACGTCAATTTCAAGGGCGCGGTGAAATTGAACGGCACCGCGATCGGCGCGACCGCCGACGAAATCAACCAGATCGGCGACGTTTCGGCGTTTCAGGAAACGATTCAAGCCGCCGGCGCGCTTACGCTCGCCAAGCGCTTTCATAAACTGGCGCTGCCCGGCGCCGGAGCCGTCACGTTAGCCGCGCCGAGCGCGAACGAACTCGGCATGATCAAGGTTATCGAAATGACCGTCGACAACGGCGACGTCACGCTTTCACTCGCGAACTGCGTCGGTCAGTCTTCGGGAACGACCGCGACCTTTAACGACGTGCGCGACCAGCTCGTGCTGATCGGCGGCACCGACCGCTGGATCGTGATTAAAGAACGCGGCATCGCGCTGGCTTAATCGGCGGCGCGTTTCATCGAGCTTTTTCTTTTCATCTTTTCATTCATTTTTTACGGGAGTTTTTCTTATGGCACAGTTACACGTTTCGGAACTCATGCAGGCGCAGCAGGTTTACGGCGGACTCAAACAGGCGGACGAGCGCGGCGTGCTCGTCGACGCGGATTTGACTTCGATTTCGGCGGCGAAAACCGCGATCGACACGGACACGGCGAAAATGCACGTCTCGGAAGGCGCGCGGGTGGGTGCGCAGGCGAAAGCGGCGCTCGACAAAGCCGACCATTTCGTCGCCGGTTACACGTCGGGCTCGGACGTTTCCGACCACGACCAGTTTCCGAGTGCCGCGCAGAACAAAGGTCAGCAGGTCGTTTACTAAAATGTTCGCTTTTTTCAGACGCCTATTTTCGGCCTTCGCGGAAAACGCCGCGCTTCGCAAAGAAAACGAACTTTTGCGAAGCGCGGAGTGCGCCGCTCTGGTCGAAAAAGAGGAATGGAAAAAGCGCTTTTTGTCGGAAGTCGCCGGAAACCGAAAGCGCGAAGACGCGCACGCCGCGATCATTCGCACGCTCGCGAAAGCGCCCGGTTTCGTTCCGGCGCACTCGCCTTTGACGGACGAACCGGCGACCGAAGCCGACGAGCCGCAGGGAGAACAGCCCACGTTGTCGTTTCTCGACGAGGAAGCGGTTTTGTACGTCGCGCGCCAGTTCAAAGAGCAGAACCCCGAGGCGTACGGCTCGGACGAAGCGTTCGCGGCGCTCTGCCAGAAGATTCGGGACAATCCCGAACTTTACACGTGAAGTTTTGACAATTCGGACACGCGTTTAAGCGACGCGGCGCGGGTAACTAAGCCGACCGGAGAAAAGGAGCGCGGGCGCAACTGCCCGACCCGCGACTTTCATGCACTTCGTCACCTTTAACTGCGCGAGAAATCTTGTCGGCTGTCGACGCGCCTAATGTCCTTATGCGGGGCGCGGAAGATGCTCCAAAGCGCGGAAGCGCGCGTGTCCGTTCTTTTTTATCGCGGCGTGGAGAAGTGGTCTATCTCGCCGGTCTCATAAACCGGAGAACGTCGGTTCGAATCCGACCGCACGCAACCAATTTTATGGGCAAAAAAATCGTTGCCGTTGATTTTGATGGAACCTGCGTCGAGCATCGATACCCCGATGTCGGGCGCGACGTGCCTTATTGCTTCGAGGTGCTGAAACGGCTCGAAGCGAACGGCGTGAAAATCATCCTCTGGACGATGCGAAGCGGCAAAACGCTGCAAGATGCGGTCGATTGGTTCGCGCAGAAAAACATTCCGCTTTGGGGCGTCAACGAAAACCCCGAACAGATCGAAACGAAGTGGTCGACCAGCCCGAAAGCCTACGCGCCGATTTACATCGACGACGCCGCGCTCGGATGTCCGACCGTGACGCCGATGCCGACGCCGGGCGAATTCGAACGCGAATACGTCGATTGGCGCGCGGTCGAAAAACTTTTGCAGTCGAAAAACTATTTATAATTTCTATGCCTCTTGACGCGGGAAAAACCAAAAAGCAAAAAGGCGCGCTGAATTTCGCGCCCGTCGAATCTCTGCGTCGATTAAAGGACCGACCCTCGGACGCGTACGAAGAATCGGGCTTTCATTCGTTCGTGCGCGATCTTCACAACGATATAGCGAACCGCAACATCGAAGTGCGTCGCCAAGCGGCAGAAATCGGCCGTTTGATGAGCAACCTGCGCACCGGCAAGGAAATGCTGAAACGCGACCCGATCCACGGCAATTACGCGCTCATCAAGCCGACGCCGCAAAGAGGCCGCTCCGACCGCCACATCGTGCCGCTCGCGCAGGTCAATTCATCTCAATTAACGTCGATCTGGACGCTTTCGCGACCCAGAGCGACCGTCCGGCATTTCGGCAACACGACCCGCGCGCAGATCCAGCACGCATTGGTCGAGCAAGTGATCGGGCATTACGACGCCGAAATCTTCGACGAACTGTTTCACCAGCAGGAATCGCTCTCGATGATGGATTACGGCACCGTGGTAATTCATCCGTACTACGACGATAAACTGAATTCAATCCTCGAAATTCAGCCGGTCATCGAAAACCGCCCGACCACGCTTTTCGAAGGTTACGGCTTTTGCGACGCGTGCGGCTACGAAGCCGCACCGGAAGATTTCATGCGGTCGGGCTTAAAGGAAATGCCGCAATGCCCCGAGTGCCGTTCCTACATCGAACCGGACCAGATTTTGCAAGCGGTCGCGCTCGATCTGCCCGAAGTTATCGGGCAGCGGCAGATTCGCCAGGGCGATTTGGGCGCGGAGCTGCGACCGTTACCGGCGTGCAATTGGGATTACCGCTACATGATTCAGGACTCGCCCTACTCGCAGTATAAGGCGGAAGTTTCCCTGCGGTTCGTCGAATCCGTGCTCGGGCTCGAAGTCGCCGAAGAATCTTCGGACGACGATTTCGGTCTGCACGTGATGAACGCGATGGGCCTGCGCGGCGGCTCGGTCGAGGGCTACGGTCGCGAGAACCTTTACGGCTATTCGGAAATCGGCACGCGCACCTGCGTGATGGTCGAGAATCATTTCCTGCCCGAGTTTTACGCCGGCACGCGCTTTCGAAAAGAAGAAAAGACCGTTTCCGGCGAAGTCATCCCGGCGGGCGTGCCGTTAGAGCAAATTTTCCCCGACGGGCTTTTGACGATCGGCTTCAACGATTTCGATATTTTGGCGGGCGCGTACAACGAGCCGCGCCGCACCGTTTCGTGCGTTTATCACATTCAGTCTCATTCGGGCATCGGCAAGGGCACGAGCGACGCGATCGAAGTCGGCGAACAACTGAACGACGCTCATTCGGCGGCGCTCGCCGCGCTGAAACGCTACGGCGCGGGCGGCGGCGTCGCGTACGACGCGGAAATCCTGACGCAGGCCGAAGCGCAGAAACTCCTTAAACCGGCGGGACTGGTCGGCATCAAGGGACTCGCCGCGAAAGGCTACACGCAGGTCGAACAGGTCATCAAGCAAATTCAGAACAACGAACTGAACCAGTCGAACCTCGCGATGATCGCGCAGCTCACGAACATGATGAACGTCTGTTTTCAGACGACCGATTTTACGAGCGGCGTCGCCGACAACCGCGTCGACGTCAATACATTGGGCGGTCAGCAACTCCTTCAAGCGCAAAACCAGCAGCGCAGCGCGGCGCCTTTAAGAATGAAAGGTTGGGGCAGGGCGCGCGTTTTCGAACGCCTCATCGAATTGTTCCGCGAAAACATCGAAATCCCGAAGTTTTTCGGCTCGTCCGACCGGTTCGCGCTCGTGAAGGGCAAATTCATCACCGGCGCCGACATGCCCGAAAAAGTGAAATGCGATTTTATATCGGATTCGGAGATTCCTCAGAACACGTTCACAAAGCGCGAAAACGCGCAGTTGATGCTCGAAAAATCCGCGAATTTCGGCGTCTCGTTCGTCGAGCTCGTGCAGATCAATCCGCGCATCGCCGTCTGGTGGGCAAACTATTTCGGCGTCAGCGACATGCCGCTGATGAATCAGACCGAGATTCTGATGGTCTGTCAGGACAGAATCGACAACCTGAAAGAACTGGCGCAGGCCGACGAATTGATTCAGGAAATTTCGGGCTTTTACACCGACCCGAACCAAACCGCCGCGGAGATCGTCGCCACGCTCGACCGCCCGCTTTCCGTATCGGAAGAAAATCACGCCGTCAAAGCGCAGGTCATCGCCGAATATCTCGACGACGACGAAGTAAAAGAATGGTCTCCGCTGATGCGCGCGGCGGTCGAGGCTTTGATCCAGCAGCATTATAAATTCGACCGCGACCAGCGTTTCAGAACGCCCGCGCTCGATCAGGAAGGGCAGATGATGCTCGCCGGGCAGGCGAACGGTTTTCAGCAGCAGATGATGGCGCCGCAGATCGAACAGGAAAATCGGCGGCAAGTCGAGCAGCAGGCGCTCGCGCTCGAAGGCGAGCAAATGCAAAAGCGCGACGATATGGAAATGGAGCGCGCGCGCGCCGAAGAAGATTTCGCGCGCGACGAGGACGCGAAACAGCGCGACCACGAGCGCGCCCGCGACCTCGAAGCGATGCGGCTCAAATCCCGCTCCGAAATGTCGGGCGGCAAAAAGAAATAATTTTTTTTGCCTTAATCAATGCAGATACGCATTGCGATAAGGCGGTAATTCAATAAAAGGAAAAAGAAGAAGAAAATGGACGGACAAAACGAAAACAACACGACCGAAACGCCGGATTTCGACGCGATGACCACCGACGAACTGCGCACGTATATGACCGAACAGGCGCAGGCCGGACTTTCCGCGCCCGAAACGGAAGACGAAACCGAAACGGCGGAAACCGCCGAAACGACCGCCGAAACGATCGAACCCGACGCCGAGCCGGAAGCCGAAACCGAAGAAACCGAAGAAACCGAAAACGCCGCACCGGTCGCGTTTTCGTTCACCGAAGACGCCGACGCCGAAACGTTCCGCGCGGAAGCGGACCGCTACCTCGAAACGGTCGAGTTGACGCCGGAAGCCGAACGCATCCTGAATCACTACCGCGACGCCGCGCTCGCGAACGAGGAAAAGGTCGCGCGCTACGAGTCTTTCGGCGAACCGGAAACGACCGAGCGCACGATGCAGGCTTTTTCGCGCGTGCTCGAATTCGTGCCCGACGCCGAGACCGGCGATTTCGTGCCCGACGCCGCCGGCATCGTCGACCTTTTGAACAAAGATTTCGCGAGCGAAAAACGGCACATCCTTTTGGCGCTCAACACGCAGGCTTCCGACAAATACGCCGGCATGACCGTCTTTCAGGAATTTTTCAAAGACAATTTCGGCTTTTCCGACGTCGCGATGAGCACGCTCGAAACGTTCATCGAGAACGGCGGCGAAATGCCGGTGCCGCGCTTCACGCCGGCGGGCGTCGACGAGCGTTTCGCCGAGGCGTACTGGAAATCGATGGAGCGAGAAGCGATTCAAAAAGAAGTCGATTTGGCCGCGTGGACGCTTTCGAACGCGGACGCGACGAAAGACGAAAAGCTCGCCGCCGAGCGTGACCTGGCGCGCATCAATCAGCGCCTGCAAAAAGAACAAGCCTTTTTCGACGGTCAGCGCAAGTTGAAAGAAGAATCGACGAATTTCGCGAGCAATCAGCGCCAGCAGATCGAATCGGCCGCCGAAACGTCGTTTCTGACCGACACCGACGCGCTCGCCGCTTCGCTTTCGGAAAAGATCGCGCGCAGTTTGCCGTTCGTCGAGGGCGCCGGCGCGGAAATCACCGCCGACGGTTTCGTTTCGTTGATTCGTCAAGCCTATTCCGAGCGCGAGCACGAAGCGCGCGCCGCGCAGACGCGCCTCCGCGAACGCGGCGTCGCGCACGATTGGGCGAAGGGCAGAGAACTCTTAGACCGGCTTTTCGAAAACGAACAAAAGCTCGCCTTCCAGACGGCGAATAAAGGCACGAACCCGCGCGCGATCGAAAACACGCGCCGCGCGAAGGCGAACCTATTGCGCGATTTGCGGAAAGAAGAACTGCAGATCGTCGGCAAGATCACGTCGCGCGTCGCGCGCGACGCCGGCAAAGCGCTCGAACGCAAAGTCGAGAACGCGCCGAAAATCAAGGCCGTGCGCGCGCGCGTCGCCGGCGACGGCAGCGGGCAGAAGCCGAAAGCGAATTTCGACACGATGAGCAAGGACGAACTGCGCCGCGTGCTGAACGACCCGACGAAACGAGCGCTCTATCAGGGCGATTTGTCGGGCTTCGCCGAATAAGTTTTTTTCGAGAGAACAAGGGGGAAATCATAAAACAACGCCCGCAAAGGGCAAGGAGCAATCATAAATTATGTATCAAAATTTACCGGAACATCTGGCTCCCGCCGCAAGAGCGGAGCTGAGAAAATCGATCGTCGACCTGAAACAGAAAAAGGCGATCACGCTGAACTCGTATAAATCCGGCGCGGGCGCGCGCAAAGAAGGCGGACGCCTCGCGGGGGTCGAAATTCCGTTCTTCAAAAACCTCGCGCACGGCGAAGCGGCGCTCGACCCGCTGACCGGCTCGACCAGCTTCGGACGCATGATTCCGCAGAACCTCGACAAGATGTTCGTCGGCGTCGCGTTCGGGGGCTTCACGGTCGAATGGGAACATTTTCACCAGACCGACGCGAACCGCGGCAATCTGCCGATGGGCAAAGAGCAGCAGCGCGACGCCGTGATGGAAACGTACCTTTTGCACCAGAACTGGTACCGCATCGGCGACGGTTCGGGCGTGCTGGCGGTCGCGACGACCGCGGGCGGCTCGGGCACGCGCACTTTCGCGTACGACGCGACGGCGCGCAACCGCTCGAAAGGCTCGATCCGCCTCGCGGTCAGCTACAACACGGCCGCCGGCAAGCGGATTCTGTACCAGTCGGTCGACCCGGCGACCGATACGGTCAACGCCGAGTTTTACATCACCAGCAAACCGAACGCGACGCAGGCCGTCTGCGTGATGGTTTCCGGCTCGGTGGCGGTCGGCGACGTGATCGTTAAGAAAGGTCACTACAAGCGCGTCGCCTACGGTCACGGCACGCATTTCTCGAACGGGAACCGCTGGTATCAGGGCGTCGACACGACGAATTACGACTTTCTGAAATGCCGTTACGTCGACGGCGGCGGCGCCGGCATCACGCCGACGATGATCACGACCGCGAAGACCGCGAACAAAACGCGCGGAAACGACGCCGAAGCGGGCAAAAAGAAAGTCGCGCACCTGACGCCGAGCAACTATCAGGAGCTCGCCGCGTTCGGTTACACCCTGCGCACCTACAACGCCGAAAAAGGCGAAGCCGACACGTCTTTCGGTTTGCCGACCACGTACCAGGACGAAGATTGGATCTTCATTCAGGACGCGGATTTCGAAGAAGCGTTCATCGACGTGCGCGACAAGCGTTCGTATTTCGAATACCGTCAACAGGAATTGCAGGAAATCTCGCCCGGCGCGCAGCAGTACGTCGGCACCGAGATGTTCGGCTCGACCGAGAAGTTCCAGAATTGGGGCGAATCGTTCAACTTCGTGTGGGACGCGCGCGGCGACGACGGCAAAGGACAAGGCGGACAGCCGAATTCGAGCGTTTACATCGGCAACCTCGCGATGCCGGCGGTAACGCAGGTCGCGGAAGGCATTTCGCAGGTCTAAACCGACCGTTTTTTTTGGATGCGGCTATGCGGAAACGCATAGCCGCAATGTAAATCGGTCGAGGTTGATAAGCGAAACGTTGAACCGAAAACCGACGGTTTTACGTTGAGCGTTTCGCTCACCCGCTCAGGCGGGATTTTCAAAAGGAGTATATCGAATGATTCTTCGTTTGTGGTAAACACCGGTCGGCGCTTCGTTTGGGGATTCGGCGCGCCGACCAACTAAAAATTTATGGATAAGGAAATTCTCGAAAACATTTACGACCGCGAAACCGGCGCGCTGGCGCTGGAAGGCGATTTCGGCTTGAAGGAACTCCAAGAAATGGTGAAGTTTCTCGAATCCAAGGAAGCCGTTGTGAAAAAAAAATAAATTCGATTCTAAGGAGAAAAAGCATGAAAAACGAAATTGAAGATACGCCGGTGAGATACATCGAAACGCACAAAATCAGCAAATTAAATCGCGACAATATCGTAGTGCGCGCGACGGACGAAAAGGATTCGGACGGCGCGAATCACGAATACGCGATCATCGTCTGCACCGACAAAGGCATCGTTAGCGAAACGGCGATCAAGTTTCAAAAGGGCGGACTTAAAGAAACCGGCGTGAACGGCATCACCGACCAGTCGCTGATCGCGATCGTTCTCGATCGGATGGTCGGCTTTCAGGCGGGACCGTACGCGAGCGTTTACAACGAACCGGTCATCGACCATCTGAAAGGCGCGCTCGGAGAAATGGCGAAGCGCTACGATTTGCGCGCGACGCTCGGCATCGAAGGCGAACGCGTGCCCGACCTTGTACCGCCGCAGCCGGAAAACGAATTTTTATTGCAGTTCTTCGCGTACGAGCATTTGCCGGAAACTTTGCAGGCGGTTTCGAAACCGTTCGGCGATTTGGCGCGCGATCTCGTCGCGAAACTGCCGCGCAACCCCGAAAGGACGGTCGCGCTAAGGAAACTGCTCGAAGCGAAAGACTGCGCCGTGCGCGCGCTGGTGGCAAAGTAATGAAGCCGATTCTGCACACAACGAAGCTGTCGCCCTTGAACGACCCCGCCGAGTGGCTGCGCGCGCCGATGAAGGACGCGCCGCTCTCGCGCGAGCAGTTAGCCGCCGTGCAGCGCGACGTCGATTCTATCTTGGGAACGACGCGCGGCAACGAGTCGATTGCCCGAATAGTCTGGAACGGCGACCCGGTTTACTGGAAAGCGTATTACACGCATTGGAACTCGGTCGGCAAACCACTCGGCGGTCTGCGCCGCTCGCCGCAGGTGCTTTACAAAACGATTTACGACTCGAAAGGCAAATACGTGCGCGACGCGTTTCCGCCGCGCTACCTTTTGATGACCAGAATCGAGCCCGAGCAGTTCATGCCGACTTACCGGCGCGATTCGCGCATCTTCGACCCGGTTTATAAATGCGAGGTGCAGCTATTGCCCGAACAGCCGCCCGCCGTGATGTGGCTCTGGTTTCAGACGATCGCCGCGCACAACGGCCTGTGCTGCAAATCGGCGGCGCAAAACGACGTCGAGTGCTACGGCGAATACGCGCACCCGAACATCGTGCTCGAAAACCTGCGCGAGATCATGCGCGGCATCGAGGCGTCGGGCGTCAAGCAAACCGACCCGTTCGCCGCGCCGGACGCGGTGAAGCGCTACGCGGCGGAAAACCGCACGAACAATTACGGAAGCGAGGCTTTGAGGAAATTCCGCGCCGCGAAGCTGCGCGCGATCGAAGAAACGCCGCTCGCGCTCGCGCCGGCCGCGCTGCTCGAAAGAGGCGCGCCGCTCGCGACGATCCGGCAGGCGGTCAAAGAAGGCGCGAAACGCCACGAGGAAGCGTACGCGAAAAGTTTGGAAACTAAATAAATAAAGGAAAAGAGGAAAATTTTATGCTGAACGAACAATATCAAAATTCACCGGTCGCCGATTTCGACACGTCCGTACGCGTGCCGCAGCGCAATTTGGAAGGCGCGCGGTACGTCTTCACGGTCGCCGATTTGATTTCCGACGAAGTTAAATCGAGCAATCCGGCGTGGTTCACGCTCGGCGGCGTGCTGCGCCCCGGCGCCGCGTGCCTGAAATGGAATCAGGGCTACATCCCGCGCTGCGAGATCACGGAACTCAAACAGTACGCCGATTCGACCGCCGCCTCGAACGTGCATCCCGAAAAGCGCGAGGGCGCGGTGCGTCATTACGAAATCGCGACCGTCAACCCCGCGACCGGTCAATTCGAAGAACGCACGATCGGCGTCGACAAAAACGGCGTGCCGGACGGGCTCTTGAGAAAATTCTTTTATCCGGCGAACGACGTCGCGACGATCGCCGGCAAAATCGACGGCGTAGTAGAAATGCCGGTCACGAACAACCGCGAAAAGAACCTCGCGCAGCGCTTTTTGTTTCCGAATTGGGAAGCGATTCGACAGACCGGCAATCTGCCGCCGACGGTCCGCGCGCTGAAAGAATACTTTTTGAAGCTGAAAGGCAATCTGAATCAAGCCGACCCGCATTTTCGCCTGTTTTTGGGCGTCGTCAACGCGGCGCTGAAATCGTGCGACGATTTCGCGGCGTGGGGCGCGCGCCGCGTCAACGAAGCGAACGCGATGTATAACACCGCGAAGACGAAGGGCTGGACGTGGAGCTACGGCGACGAGGCGATCAAACTTTTCGTGCAGCTCGGTCTGCCGCGTCAGGATATTGTCGCGCAGGAACAAGCCGCGCAGTTCGATAAACTGGCGGAATCACAGACCAGAACCGCCGAAAACCTCGAACGCCTGATTCAACTGCAGACCATGCAGGCGCAGGCGAACGTTCCCGCGCCGGTCGCGCAGCAAACCGCGCCGCCGGTGCCGAAGGAAGTTGTCGAGGTCGTGACCGACGAGCGCGGCGAAAATTCTCGAGCTGAAACCGAAACGCCGTCCGAAACGGAAACGGAAACCGAAACGGAAACGCCGAGCGGCTTCGCCGTCGAGCGCCGCGTGCTCGTGAACGGTCGCGAGGCGGAAATCCTCGAGCTGAAACCGGGCGGCAATCTGAAAGTGCAGTACGTCGACGGCGAAAAAGAAACGGTCGGCGTGAAGCGCTCGAACTGCCAACTGCTCGATTAACGGTTAGAGGTCGTTAGAGTTTTTGTTAGAGCTTTTGTAAGAGGTTTGTAAGACATGCCGACACGTTTACAGGAATTTTCGAAAGTGCGCGACCATCTGGATTACCCGCTCGCCGGGCGTCCGAATCCGCATCAGATCGTTTCGGAGCTGATGCGCCAGGAACAATTTCAGGCGACGCGCCTTTCGAACACGCGCCGGCCGTGGGCGATCGGCGGCGCGCCGGTCAGCGTGTCGACCGTCGAGGGGCGCGCCGAATACTCGATCACGACCGACGGTTTCGGCAAAGCGCTGTTCGTTTACCGCGAGCTGGATTCGAACATTCTGCTGCCGGTGCCCTTCGCCGATTACCTGACCGAAATTCACGACCAGAAATACGAATTTTGGACCGCTCCGGTAGAAGGCGGCTTGTCGCCGAATTACCGCGGCGATAAGGTCGCGTTTTTCCGCACGAAGGACGGCGCGACGAAAATGAGAGTTTACCCGGTGCCGGAAGAATCCGGCGCGGTCTATAAGATCGTGTACGCGCTCGGCTACCGCGATTCGTCTTACGACGCGCCGACCGACGAAACGCTTTTGCCGGAGTTTTCCGATTTCCGCACGATTCAGGCGGCGCTTTTTCTGCTGCCGAAAGCGGAATGGGACGGGCTGAACCGGCAGGAAGCGAGCGAAAAGCGCAAGGAACTCGCTTTGAGTCTGCAAACGCAGGTCGTGCGCTACGAAGCGGAATTCGAGCGCTACGCCTCGAACGTGCAGGCCGAACCGCCGGGAGAGGTCGGTTACTGGAGCGAATGAACTGCCCGAAGTGCAAAGGTTTCGCGAACCGCGTCGGTCGCGCGAATTTGATCTGGTGCGAGCGCTGCCGGACCGGTTTTTATTTCGATTTCGAGAAAAGAAAGGAGATTAACGATGTCAGCAATATTCCCGACAGTTTCACACGAGCCCATTATCCTGCGGAGAGCGTCGTCAGCGAACGCGCTCATTGAGCCCGCCGATAATTCGATCGACGCGGCGGGCGGCTACACGCAGGCTTTCGGCACGGGCGGCGCGCCGCTGCTCGTGCAGATCAAAACTTTGGGCGCGGCGGACGCCGACGACGACGTATTGATCGAAACGTGCGACGAGCCGACGTTCGCGGTCGTGTCGGTTCATCCCGATTCGCCGAAAGCGATCGACAACCTCGCTTCGGGCAGCGTTTTGAGATTCACGCTCGCCGGTCTGCCCGGCTACCTGCGGTTCAAAAACACGTCTTCGGTCGCGGTCGAGATCGCGGTCTGGAGATTGCCGAACAGAAGCTAATGGCGATTAAATATCAAAATCTCTGCAAGATCATCATGCTCGCCGCTTCGCAGATCGCGGGCGGCGACGCGGCGGCGCGCGAAACGGCGCTCGCGGCGACGGACATTTCCGCGCATCTCGACGGCGTAGAAATCCCGTACGCGGCGCTGAAGATTCACGTGCTCGCGATCGAAAAGGAACTCGCCGAAATGGTCGGAAACTCGAACAACGCGCTCGCGCGCGCGCAGATGGCGATTCAGTCCGACACGGTGACGAGCGGTTTCGTGGTGCCGACCGCGAACAACGCGGGCGTGCCGTTCGTCGGCTCTTTCGACGGCGTGTTCGACGCGACCGACCACAAGATTTTGACCGAAATGCCGGCGCAGGTCGTGCAGCGGCGCGTCGCGAACGCGAACGCGTTTTTCAAAATCCCGGCGTATCATTTCGCCTACACCGGCTCGCGCGTCATCCACACGCGCACCGGCGTTTATTTCCGCGGCGTCGGCTGGCGCTATTCGACGCAGGAAACCGCGTTCGGAGCGAGCGGCGAATCGCCCTTGCCGCAAAACCTCGAAGCGCTGTTCGCGTGCAAGGTGCTCGCGATGCTGCCGCAAGAGCAGTGGTTCGTCGAGGAAGCCGCGTATTTCCGATCGTTCGCGGCGGAAAAGCAGGCGGAAATCGTCGAGGGCAAATATCAATTATTGTCTTTGCCGCAGATGCCGAACCGGTCGGCGTCCGTGAATCCGGCGAAGGACTAAGTTTTACGATCAGAAAAAAAGGAGCGATTTTTAATCATGACTAACGAGGAAACTATCGAAACCACGGTCACGGCGACGGCATCAACCGAAGCGCAGACGTCCGCGCCGGTCGAAACGCCGGAACCGAAAAAAGCGAAAGCGGCGAAAGCACCGAAAGAGCCGAAAGAGCCGAAAGAGGCTAAGGCCAAAAAGAACACGAAAACGACATCTAAAGCGGTCGCCGCGAAAGCAGCCGCCGCGCTCGCTGACCCCGAAACGAGCGACGAAATGAAATCGATCGCCGCGAGCGCGCTCGCGCAGACCGAAACCGAAACCGCGCCGGTCGAGGAAGCGACCGAAACGGATGAACGCGAGGCGGCGGTGCTCGCCGAGTGCCGACGGCTCGAAGAAGAAGACAAAGCGTTCGTCGACCCGCACGCCGAAATCAAGGCGAAAATGGCTGAATACGGCACGATGAGCGAAAACGACCAAAAAGAGCTGAAAAAAGCGCTCAAGGACGGCTAAACGATGTCGACTTACTCGGAAATCATCGCGCGCGTCGAAACGCTCGTCGCCGGGCGCGCCGCGGACCCGAACACGTCGCCGCTGGTGGACGGCGCGGCGCTGACCGCCGAGGCGGTTTTCCCGCTCGCCTTGCGGTTCGCGGCGCGGCGGCTGCTCGCGGCGGGCGACAACCGGCTGAATCTCGCGCAGAACCACACGATCATATTGACGTTCGGTTCCGGAAACCTGCCGTCGAGCGTATTGGCGGAATATTTGCGCTCGCGCTCATTTCTGCCCGGCGATTCGCTCGCGTCCTGGCTCGATTACCCCGATTACCAGCGGGCGCGGCACGATTCGATGCTGAATTATTTCAGCGCGCACAACGGCACGTTTTATTATTCGGGTACAGGCAACTCGGTCGTGCTGAACGCCGTCTCGCTGCCCGCAATTCCGTCGAATCCCGATTCGGCGGTGACGTGGAGCGAAAAACTGACCGAGCAGGCGATCGCGACCGCGTGCGCGTGCCTGACCGGCGAACTGTCTTTCGCGGCGCTCTCCGGCGACGCGTGAAAAGAAAAGCGGCGCTCTTTGAATGTTCACCCCGAAAGCGCCGCTTTTCTCCCTTTTAATAAAGAGATTGATTGAGTGAAAAAATTCTAACACAGATGAGGGAAAATATGACAGAAAATTCTTTTTCGCCGGTCGCGTCGCGCTCCGGCAACATTCAGGGCTACCAGTTCGACGGCGAAACGCTCGTTTTGAAATTCAAAAGCGGCGCGTACCGCTACACGCCCGACGGCGCCGAAGAACGGCAGATACTGCGCGATTTCGTCGCGACCGCGCCGACCGAGCAGTCTTCCGGACAATTCTTCGACCAGTTCATCAAGAAAAACCCGCGCATCAAATGCGTTAAATTATAAAAATGGTTCAATCGCTGCCGCTTTTCGCCCAAAAATTCGCGCCGTCCAGTTCGTTGACCGGCAATGAAAACCTGTCGATCTTCCGCGGCGAGAATTGTTTCATTCGCGGCGTCGACGGCTTTTTGAAGATCCGCAATTACTCGGGGCATAAAAACCTCGGCGAAAATTACGACATCGCGGGCGAAACGCTGACGGGAAACATTTCTTGGACCGCCGGCTCGGACGCGGTGACCGGCGCCGGCGGCACGCTCTTTTTAACGGAGCTGCACGCCGGGCAATTCATCATCGCCGGCGCGGAAGTGTTTTGCGTGCGCCGAATCGAATCGAACACGCTCTTTTACGCCGAACGCGCGCCCGCGAGCACCGCCGCAGGGCAGACCGCGCGCGTTTTGCTGCGTCTTCAGGAACTCGACAAGACGCGCGCCGTCGCGCGGCACATCTCGGCGGTGAAAGTCGACAAGGGCGACATTTTGTTCGTCGGCTCGGGCGCGTTTTACCGCAACGGCGTCGCGACCGGTTTTACGGCGACGAACACGCCGAAGCGATTGCGCTACAACACCGACGGCACGTACACCGAAAAGCCGTTCGGATTCACCGCGACGCCGCCCGCGCCGGTCATCACGCCGACCGTCGGCGGCACGAAACGGATGCTCGCCGGCAAATTCTCGTTCATGGTTTCGTACTGGAACCCGGAAACGAACGGCTTTTCGAACCCGTCGGACGTGATCAAGATCGACTCCGGCGCGGCGGAAATCGCCGTCGCCGCGAACGGTCGTTTCGAATTCGATTTCACGGCGTCGAAGGTCGGCATGCCCGCGAACGCGGGCGGCTTCATCATCTGGCAATCGCCTTCGGGCGGCGGCGTGACGGCGACGAACGCGAGCTATTACGTCAACGGTCCGTGGCAGGAAGCGGCGCGCGTGCGGCTCACCGACCTCGACGCGGACGACAAATATTTTCACGAGTGCGTCGACGGCGAGCTCGGCATGTTCGCCTCCGGCGACAACGACGCGCCGCCAGAGTGCGAATTTTTGGCGGAATTTTCGAACACGGTTTTCGCGCTCTCGTCGCTCGGCAAAAGAACGGGCGGCAACGCGCTCGGCACGAATCCCGGCAATTACGCGCTCTGCGCGAAAACGTCGAACAAAGAGGCTTTCCCGTACGGCTGGCAGGTTTCGGTCGGTTCGGAAATCAACGGCTTCGCCGCCGGCATCGGTCGCCTTTTTTGCCTGACCGAAAAGGGCATCCCGTTCATCACCGCGACCGGCCGCACGGAAATCGCGCGATTCATCCCGACCCTGACCGACATGCCGTTCACGTCGCGCCCGTTCTGGACGAAGGGCAACGTGAACCCGTACGCGCTCGCGATCGTGCAGGGCGACGTGTTTTTAGTGTCGGGCGGCAAGGTGCTGATGAGCCCGCGCAATTCGAGCGAGGACGCGAACCCCTTCAACGTCGGCAAAGCGATTCAAGACCTTATCGAAGGCATCCCCGGCGGGCATTTCTTTCTTCGGAACGACCCGAAAAATCAGCAGCTTTGCGTGATCGCGTCCGCCGTGGAAAAAAACGACGCCGGTTACTGGATTTCAAAAATCTTTCCTTTAGACCTCGAAACGAACCAGTGGCAGCCGGTCGTTCGCCTGTCTTCGGACACGCGCGATATGATCGTGTCGGGCGCGGAAGTCGTCAACGACCGGCTCGAATTCCTCGCGGGCGGTCGCGTTTCCGGCGGCGCTTTTACGGTTTCGACGTTTCGTTACGACGAAGCGGACGGCGCGACGCCGGTACCGTACTATTTCGCGATCCAAGGCACGGATAATAATGAAGAACAGCGCGCGAAAAGAATAAAGTCCATCAGACTTACAGGGCGCGTCACGAACCCCGTAATCCAAATTCACGGCGCAATGCGCGGCGGCGAAATCTCCGTCTCCGATATAGAGAACGGCACGAACTCTCTGTCGGGCAACATTCTTTTGGATTCTTCGACCGGCATCGTTCGCAATTATAAGAAAAATCTTGTCGTGAAAAATTTACACCTCTGGAGCCTGCGCATGTCGGGCGAGTGGGATGGAACCGGAGATGTCGATGAAATTCACGAGATCGTTGTTGAAATAGAAAGCCACGGCGGCATGAAATGATTACTCGATTTTATGTTTGCAGGCGTTTCTTTTTCGTGCGGTCGTATGGAGGGCGCAATCGACGCACCAACCCAATTTAATGCGGGCTTTTATTGTGTCCGAGGCAACGCCCGTTATGTCGCTCCAGTCGCGCACGTTCTTTGAAATTCCGTTATATGTAACAACGAAACTATTGCGCTTGTTCCGGGCTTGTTCGGAAGGCGTCGCCCAACACACATTTCCTTTTTCGTAATGACCGTTTACGTCCTTGCGTTCGATGGAATGTTGCGCCGTCGGTTTTCTGCCGACTTCGGCAAGAAATTCTTCGAAGGATTCAAAGCGAAATTCGATGCCGCGCCCGGCGTAGTCAGGGTTAGGCGCGGCATTGGTATTGCCGCAGCGCTTTTTTGCGTCGACGTACGCGCGAAATTCCGGCGACCGCATCCCCTGATTGCACTCTCCATGTCGTGAGTTTGCTTTCGAAATCAGCTCTAGTTTTTGACAACCGCAAGATTTTACTTTTCCGATGAGTAAATTATAGGACTGTTTTTCGGTGACGTTTCCGCATTTACAAACACAAAGCCAGTATGCTTTCCCGTATTTGTCCGTTCGCAAAAACTGAACAACAAATAAATGGTTAAAAGTAAGTCCTAATAAATTACGAATTTTTGAATTTGAGAGATGAAAAGAAACAGGTTTAGTATAGATTTCAGACATATTCAACTCCTAGATAGTTGGATTTTGTTAGTTGCGGAAGGAAGGCTCAATTTCCTTCCGCAACGTCTGTATTATACCACCTTTAACGAGGCAAAACTATGGCTGTAATTGATTCACCATTCACCGACCCCGAAACGATCGAGGCGCTTTACGCCGCGCCCGACGACGAGACTTTGCAGGCGGAAATCGCGATGCTGACCGGGCAGACGTACCGCGACGCCGTGAACGCCGCGATCGCGCAAACGAACGCGGGCGGAGCGGGCGCGGGCGGGGCGGGCGGCTCGGCTGTCGGCTCGATTCCGAAAATCGTGATCCGCAAATCCACTCCCGACGACCTCGACCGGTAGTTTCAAACAAGGAGCGTTTTCGATGATCTGGCGCGAAATCAGGCAAACGGACGAATATCTCGAACACGTCGCCGAGATTTGGCGCAAAGAGCGGCGCCTGCCGCGATGGTTCAGAAACGCCAGTTCGACGTGGACGCGCGACGAGCGGGAATTCAAAGCGTTCTGCGACGATTGCGCGGAAATCTTCGCGCTGTTTGACGACCGCGGGCGGCTCGTCGCGTGCGTGTACGTCGAAGCGGAAACGTCGCCGGGCGTGCTGAGTATTCATCTTTCGATCGTCGAGAAAATCCCGCCCGAAATGTTCGTGGAAAAAGCGGGCGAGCTGCGCGGCATGCTCTTGAGGCGCGGCGCGCGTTCCATTCGCGGCTGGATATTGGGCAAAAATCGCGCGCTCGCGCGGCTGATGTTCGAAATCGGATTCAGAGACACCGGCGTTTCGATGCGGCACGGCGCGTCGCACGGCGCGGTGCTCAGGTGGAATTTGTTCGAACTGAGGCGCGGCTGATTTTTATTGAAAGAACGCGCGATTTAATGTATCTTTGATTTGAAAATATTTAGCCGCGTATTGCGGCGCAGCAGAACGAAAGGTCTGTAAAGGTTCAACCGAAGAATCTTTACAGACCTTTTCGCATTTCGGAGCAAACTGATGGGCAAAAAGAAAACGAAGACGACGAACACCTACACCTACATGCCGAAACCGGACACAGCCGACACGCAGGCGGCGCGCGCGGCCGCGACGAACATCGATCTGGTGACGCCGGTCGCGACGCAGTACGGGCAAATGGAACGCGACGTCAAGGACGATCAGTTTTACGAATCGGAACTGCCCGACGGCGCGAAGGAAAAAATCAAGCTCGGTCGGCTCTTTAATCTCCGCCAGAACAAAGGCGCGGCTTTGGGGGCGGCGACGGCGCAGCAGGAAGCGGCGAAATCCGGCAATCTTTTGAACGTCGCGGCGCTCACGCAGCCGAACCTCGTGCAGACCGGCGGCACGACCACAGTAAGCGACCCGTGGGGCACTTTCAGCAACGTGCTCGGCGGCGCCGGCTCGGTCGTCGGCGGCATGGGCTCGATGGGCGTCACGTAAAAAGCGGTCGGTGGTCAGTGGTCAGTGGTCGGTTCCAATCCAATAAGTGAAAAGTATTCGTCAAAAATTACGCGAAATCTGCGAGTCCGGTTCGACCGCGCTCTGGTTTTCGGGCGGCAAAGACAGCCGCCTCCTTCTCGAATGGATGCTCGCGGACGGTTTATCGTTCTCGATTCTGTGTTTCGACGAGGGATGGACGCGCGAGCAGCGCCGCACGGTCGACGCCGTGATCGGCAAATACGATTTGAAAGTTTACACGTACCTGCCGGCGCGCGCGCACCTTTTCGGCGATGGCGACGAACTGACGCTCGCCGCGCATTACGCGGTCGGGCGCGGCGGCGAAACCGTGCCGGTTCTGCGCGACGTGGTGCACGACGAAAAGCGCTGCGCGATCGACGAAATCAAAATCCGGTTCGACGCTTCGGGCGCGACGCCGGTTTTTTTCGAAAATCACGTTTTGGGCAGCAAGCGCCGCGAATATCATTACGCGTTCGGAAAACGCGAAGTCGTCACGGCGCCCGAATTCGCCCTCGGCGGCGCGCGCATGTTCAGCCCGCTTTTCTTTCTGTCGGATAACCACGTCTGGAAGGAACTCGGCAAAATCGGCGTCAGGAACCCCGGCGCGCTGCCCGAAAATTTGGACACCGGCAATCTGCCCGCCTGCACGAACTGTTTGCTCGGAACCGGCGAAGTTTATTGCCCGAAAACCGGCGCCCCGATAGCGACGGTCGATTGGGACAAAGAAAAGAATCTGGAGGCGTGGCGCGAAGCCGAACGCGTGAAGTGAAAATTTATGACCGGAAACCCGTTACTAAAGAGACTGTTTTCTAAAATCGAAGGCGCGAGCGGTTTCGTCGACCCCGAAACGCAGGGCGGCGTGCGCAACCCGAACGTGATGTACGCGAACGGCGACGGCGATGAGCCGGCGCGGCTCGACACGTCCGGAAGCGCGCAATACAAGAAACTTTGGGGCAACGGCATGACGCGCTCGGGCGAGACGGTTTACGACGCTGACGCGCCGCAAGCGCCGCAAGATCCCGTCCAGCAGCAGAACGATTTCGATTACGGCATTTCCGGCGCGACGCGCGCGGACGTTCCGTACACCGACGACGATTCTTACCAGTCGCAGAACGCGCCCGCGATCGAGCAGCAGAAACAGCGTTCGCAAAGCGCGATGCTGCTCGACCAGATCAACCAGGCGGAAGCGGCGCCGGTCAAACGAGAAAACGGATTCTGGAACCGGCTCGGCTCGGGGCTTTGGAACGGGCTCAAGATGTGGGGCGCGTCCGGCGCTCAAGGGGGCTTGGGCGGACTGGTCGGCGCGCTCGCGACCGGCGGCGCCGGCTTCGCGATTTCTCCGGATCTGCAAGGCGATTTCAAAAAGCGTCAGGGCATCCAAAAACTCTGGAATCAGTACGGCGCGGCGAGCACCGCCGAGAAAGACCAGCAGCAAATCGCATTGACGCAGGCGCGCGTCGAGGATATTCCGTTAAAGCGGCGGCAGGAACAAGACGAATTCCAGCAGAAAATGGATTTCAACCGCGGCGAGCAGCAGCGCAAAATCGACGATCGACAATCCAGAGAGCGCACGGCGCGTATGACGCAGGTTGCCGGCATGTTCAAATCTTTGGCGGCGTACGACCCGGCGGACCCGAAATTCGCGGAACTGACGAAAGCGCTCGGCGACGTCGAACTGCCGATCACGCCGAAGGACGCGAAAAAGAAAATCGATCTCAAACAGGACCAGCGCACCGGCGAATGGACGACGATTTTGACCGACCCGGTTTCCGGCGCGCAGGAAGCGCGTCCGGTCGTCGGCAAAGACGGCAAACCGCTGCGCACGACGCCGACCGTCGTCATGCAGGGCGAATACGGGCTTTTGCGGCAGAACGACCAGCAGAATTTTACGCGCGAGGAAAACGACAAAATTCGTCGCGACCGGCTAAGGCAGTGGGCGATTCAGAACAAAGTCAGCCGCGCGAAGTTCAAAGCCGATCTGGACGCGAAAGTCGCGGCAGCCGAAATGTCGCAGGCGCAGGCGGACGCGGCGCTCGCCGATTTCCCGACCGACCTTCAATAATTTTTAACTTTTCTGACTACATTCTGGTGAATTTACGGCGATTTTATGGGCGACCAATTAGACGACATTCTGAATCTCTACAAAGAACCGAAAAAGGCGAACGCGGACGCGAACCCCTACGATGATCTGATCGAAGATTCCGCCAGCCGGCACGACCTCGACCCCGATTTAATCCGCGCGATGATGTTTCAGGAATCGCGCAATAAACCGCGCGCCGTTTCGAACAAAAACGCGCAAGGTCTGATGCAGCTCATCCCCGACACGGCGAAGCGCTTCGGCGTCACCGACCCGTTCGACCCGCGCCAGAGCATCGAGGGCGGCGCGAAATACATGCGCTGGCTCTTAGACCATTTCGACGGCGACGTGGATCTAGCGCTCGCGGGCTACAACGCCGGCGAGGGCGCGGTCGACAAATACGGGCGCAAAATCCCGCCGTACCGCGAAACGCAGGATTACGTGAAAAAAATCCGCGCCAACTACAAAGGCTCGGGCAGGCGCGTGAAAGGTTTTAATTCGCTGGATGATGTCGTCGGCGCGTACGGCGCGGCGCCGCAAAAGCCGGTCGACGTGAACGCGCCGGATAATTTCGAATCGATCGTCGCGAACTATAAAACGCCCGCGCCGGCGCCGCCGCAGCCGGTCGCGCCGGTCAATCCGCAGGCGGAAATGCTCGCGCAGCAGAAAAACGCGCTGCTCTTTCAAAACAAAGACCTGAATCCCGTTTCGGTCGAATACCGCCTCAACCAGCAGAAAATTCAGGCGCTCGACGCGGAGATCGCGAAAGTTCAAGCGCCCGTCGTCTCGCAGCCGTCGCCGACGTTCCCGCAAGGAAACGCGCCGCTTCAAACGCCGGTCCAGCAGCCGCAAAAGCCGCTTCTCGAAGAAGGTTTGCCGACGACCGCGCCGCGCAAAGCGACCTTCAAAAACGACAAGGGCGACGAATTCGAAGAACTCGACGACCGCGCGGGGCTGAAAGAAAATCAAATGCGCATCGCGCGCGTTCCGCGCGTCGGGCAGAAAATCGACTCGACGCCGCACGTGGTCGAAAAACTTTCCGACGGCACGCTGAAAACGATCGAGCAGAAACCGAAAACGCCGGCGGTCAAACAAAAAGCGCCGGTTTTCCGCCCGGTTAATGATGCTCGCGCGCCGCGCGCCGAAAATAAGGATACTTTTTCGCCGCAAAGTACCATCGACGAGCAGCCGCAGCAGCTGCAGATGCCCGGCAAAGTCGGCGGCGGCGTCGAAGGGCAGGCGCGACCGGAAGAATTTTCGGAAATCAAAAAGACGCTTTTTTACAAAGGCGCGCGCAATAAATTCGACCAGAAACGATTCGTCGAGGGCGAAATCGAACGACTCGCGCTCGAAGCCGTTCCCAATGCTACGCCCGAGGACGTGGCGGAAGCGAATAAAGCCTTCGCTCTGAAAGACGACGCTCCGACGAGCGGCGAGATTCCCGATAAGGTCAACATTTCGATCAAGACGGATTTCCTCAACAAAATCGCCGACGCGCGAGACCGTAGGCTGTGGGCTGAGGACAAAAAGAACGAAGCGCAAAAACTGGTCGGAACGAAGGGCATCGAAACGATCGAGGACGCTTATTTCGCGGTCGGTCTGCTCGATTACGAAGGGCTCGAAAAAGCGCGCGCCGAACGCCGCAAAGACGACAAATTCCGCGCCGCGTACGAAAAAGAGCGCGAATCCGATGCGGTCGGCTACAACGCCGACGAACTGGCGCAAGGGCGCATGACGCTTTCGGAAGCGCAGGAAGACGGTCGCAAGCGCGCCGCAGCGGAAGCCGACGAAATTTTGCAGGAATACGGCTCTTTCGAAAACTACTATAAAGATCGGCGCGAAATGTGGCAGCGCATCGCGAAGAACCCGAACACGGCGACGCTCGAATTTACGAAAAATTTAACGCGCTCGGTGCCGAAAGCCGTTTCGTCCGCGCTGAAAAGCATCTCGATCGCGTCCGAAGCGATCGACTCGACGATCGGCGGCTACGGCGCGCTCGGCGGCGCTTTGAAGGACGACCGCGAAGCGAAAGATAGAGGCTTTTATCAAATCGGAAAGTGGATCGACCGCAAAACCGACGAGCTTTTGCCGCAGGATAAACAATTATCGAAGGCGTTCATTTTGAACACGCTGCCCGACACGCTCGGTCAACTGATCGTGCAATTAGGCGCGGGCGCTCTGACGGGCGGCGCGGCGGCTCCGCTTTTAATCGGCGGCGCTTCCGGCATGGCCGGCCAATACGAGGAAGCCGACAAATCGCCCGGCGCGACGCGCGCGCAGAAATTGGCCGCGGCGTTCGTCGGCGGGCTGGCGGCGGTGCCGGACGCGATTCCGTTCACGAAATGGTTGAAACCGTTTTCGAACGCCGAACGGGCGGGCTTTATCTCGAAGTATCTTAATTCACTGTACGAACGGCTTACCCGCACGCTGTCTTTGTCGCTGCCGGAAGCGAGCACGGTCGCAGGGAAATTCGCGCAGAACATGATCGTCGGCGGCGTCTTCGAAGGCGGGCAGGAAGTTTCCGAGGACGTGATAAACAACGCGCTGGCGCGCATGACATACGACCCGCAGCGCAAAGTGCTCGTCATCGACGGCAAAACGATCGAGACGTTTTTCGCCGGATTTTTCGGCGGCAACGCCGGCGGCATCGTCGAAACGATCGCCGAAGACGCGGGCGCGCAGCCCGAAAACCTGAACGAAAAGATTCGCCTCGAAGCCGAAACGCGCCTCGCCCAAATGCCGGAAGTTTCGGAAACGAAAGAAGAAGCGCCCGCGACCAGCGAGCAGCCCGCTCCGACCGAAAATAAACCCGTCTCGCCGATCAAGCGGCGCGAGCAGGTCAATCGTCTTTACGAGCTCGGTTACACCGACCAGCAGATCGACCGCATCGACGAGGCGGAAACCGAGCGCATCATCGAGCAGGGCATCGCACCGGAAATGTACAACGAGCCGGAAAATGTACAAGCGAACGCGTCGAAATCCGATAAAAACGCAGTAAAACCCGAAACCGACGATGTACAAGCACCGGGAAATGCCGTTCAGACGCCGATTTATGATATTCGTCTCGAAAAGGGAGAATATAAAGGCGATTTGATCGACGGTTTGGGATTGATCGGGGAAGGTTCCGAACATGCCGTTTACAGAGACGGCGATTCGGTCATCAAAATCGCCGAACCGTACAACGATCCTTCCGGTTATCAGCAAAGAGTCGACGACGCGCTCGCCATCAATCAGATTTTGGGCGACGGCACGATGCAGGTCATCGGCAACTACAAAAGCAAAAACGGCATGCTAAACCCGATTTACCGCACCGATTTTGTTGAAGGACGCCCCGCGACGCCGGAAGAAATCGAATCCTTTATGAAAGGAAAAGGATTCACGCCGACCGGACGCGACAACACGTTCGAGGGCGTCGTGAAAGGCAAAAAATACACCTTTTCCGATCTCGATTCCGACAACGTGATCGTTCAGAAAGACGGAAAGATCGCGGTCATCGATGCCGGCGTTAAAGTCGAAAACATTTCACCAAGCCAACAGAACGCTAGAAAATCCGATGCACAAACTGAAATTTCCGAGCCTGCCGCACAGGCGGACGCTGCCGTCTCGGAAACGGAAAATCGAATCGAAACTTCGCAAGCGGATTCGCAGCATTTACAGCCGCTGCAGCGCCGCGGATTTAAGCTCGAACCGCGTCCAACTCGGAACGCGTTAAAAGTTCAGGAAAATCTTAACGCGTCCGAGGAACCCGTTACAGCAACGCCGAATACCGAACCTGAAAAAGACGACACCGGTTTCAAAACCTTTTTCGGCGGCATGAGCGGCGACATGGGCGAATCTCTGCGCAAGATGCTCTGGTCGAAGGTCGAGCGAGGCGAAACCGAAGAAGTTCGCGGCGCCCCGTCGAATCTTTTGATCGGAGCCAAAGCCGTGCGCGGTCGCGGCGGTCTGCAAACGCGCGCGGAATTCGATAAATTCGCGCTTGATTTTACGAAGGCGACCGACGGCAAAAAGGGCGATGATTTGAAAGCCGCCGCGAACGCGGTCATGCAGCGGTACGCGCCGAAAACAAAGCACGAATTCGCCTCGACGCAGTTCAATATTCCGAAAGAAGCGGCGGACAAAATTCAGTCGGTAAGCAAAAAACTGATTCCCGACAGCGATTTGTATATCGACCCGAACGACGATTCCTACGGGCGCGAAGATGAATCGCACATCACGGCGCGGTGGGGATTAAAGGACAACAATCCGGAAAGTTTGCGCGCGCTTCTGGCGAAAGAAAAGCCGTTTACCGTAAAACTCGGCAAAGTCTCGATTTTCGAAGGCAAAGAAGATACGCCGTACGATGTCGTCAAGGTCGATGTCGAATCCGAAGATTTGCACCGCATCAATAAATTGATTTCGGAAAACTCGGACGTTAAGGAAACTTTCCCGTACAGCCCGCACGCGACGCTCGCTTACGTCCCGAAAGGCGAAGGGCAGAAATACGTCGGCAATACCGAACTCGAAGGCGAGGAAATCGCTTTCAACGAACTGACCTTCGCCGGTAAAAACGGCGAACGGATTGCGATTCCGCTCGGCGGCGAGGCTTCCAGTAATGCGGGCAAAGCTTCTAGTGCCGGCACGGAAAATAAAACCGGCAAGAAAATAAAAGCGGAACCGCTCGCGCAGCCGCTTTACATCCGCACCGACCGCCGCCAGGTCAGAATGGGAAAAATGCGCTCGAACGCGGCGACGCTTCGGAAATTGGGTTTCGAGTATAAGATCGTCGGCGAAAAAACGCTCAAGATCACTAAAAAACCTGCGGGACTCGCGGAAGGCGACGCGCAGATCGAATTCTTAAACGCGCTCACTCAATCCGAAGGCGACCGCATCGCGCGGCTCCCCGAGCGGCGGATCTTCGCGAGCGCCGAACGCCACAAGCTGAAAGTTTTCGTCGCGCGCGCGGGCGGCATTCGTCCGGACGGCGCCGATCTGAAAAAAGGCAAGCTTTCCGGCGAATTGCGCTATCTTTCGGTCAAAGAGGGCGGCATGCCGGGGCTCGTCAATAAAACGAGCGGTTACAACGCCGAGCAAATGGCGCAAAAGGCGTTCGACGCGGGATTTTTCCCTGAATACGCCACCTACGATCTTTTCAACGAAGCGATTGCCCCGGAAGAATTCCTGCGATTGTTGAAAGACGATTCGCATCGCATCAGCGTTCATAACGACGCTTACACAGATATTGATCAGACGATCGAAGCGTCCGAGCGGGAGCGTTATGCCGAGGACGGCGAGCGCTACATGGAGTTTTACGACGACGAACGCATCGGCGACATCGAGTTCACAGCCGAAAATGAATCGTTGATCAGGGAAGTCGCAAAAGAATACGGTCTTTCGGACGAATCGATAAATGCTTTGATCGCGCCGTCCGTTGAAGAACCGGACGCGGATGTTTTCGACGAAACCGAACCCGACGAAGTTTCGGACGATGATTTATCGTTCGATTTCGCCGAGTACGATCAGCCGGCGACCTTGAAATCGGCGATCGAAACGGGCGACCAATTAACTTTGGGAGAATTCGCCGTTCCGGTGTTTGAAAACAAAAAACTTGCCGGAGAAAAAGCGCGTGTTCAGCGCGAAACGCTCGACAGATTGAAAGCCGACCCGCAAAATTTTGTCGATGAATACTACAAAAAGCACGGCGACCAGATACTGAACGCGGACCGAGCTAAAGAACTTTTCGACGAATACGAAGCGGACCGGCTGGAGAACGACACGGCGGTGCACGCAGCGGCGTCGGCGCTGACGCGGCTCATCTTCGAGATCCGTTTGAGCGAGCTGCCGAAAAATTCGATCGTCGTTTTGAGCGCGGGCGGTCAGGCTTCCGGTAAATCCACCATAATCGACGAAACCCAAGCCGATCTGGTTTACGACTCCCTGATGTCGAACAGGGAGGGCAATCGCATCGTTCTCGATAAAATTGCCGACGCCGAGCATCGCGCGATCGTCGTTTACGTTTACCGTCCGATCGAAAAAGCGGCGGTTTCGATGCTGCGCCGCCTCGCGGAGATGGGCAGACCCGTTTCCGAACAGGGAATCGCCGCCGGTCATTTCAACGCTCAGCAGGCTTTTCTGACCGACACCGACGCGTACGCCAAAAGCAAAAATTTTCTCGTCGAATACTATGAAACCGTCGAGGGCGAGCCGGCGCGCAAAATAAATCTGGAAGAACTTCGCAAACGGGCATATAATAGCTATGACGAAGTTTTACAAAAAGTTGAGCGTGCAATCGATGAAGAACTCCAAACACACGACTATGAAGACCGAATCAAGCAAGCCTACGACCGAAATGTCGCTCGAAGAATTCAACCGAATATTGACGAAAGACATCATCAGGAACTCCAAAAACGCGAAGATTCCGCCGCCGCCGACGAAGAAGACCGATCGGTAGGACCCAAAACTTTAAAATCCGCCATTTCTACGGAAGGCGCGGCCGAGCAGAATATTTTCTTTTCTCAGCTCGAGCGCGTCGTTTCCGAGAAGATGCCGAACCGCGCGTCGGCCGCGCAGGTCAAAGGCATCGTAAATAACCCGCAGACCGGCATCAAAAAAGAAGAAATCGAATGGCTCGGCTTGAGCGAGTTTTTAGATACGAAAGAAAATTTCACGCGCGCGGAAGTCTTGGATTTCATCCGCGGCAATCAGGTCGAAGTTCACGAAGTCGTCAAGGGCGACGAAAAGCCCGTCCGATGGAATCTCGACCCGCAGGGGTTTTTCGACGCCGTAGACAGTCGCGGCACGACTTGGGAACTCATCCCGCGCGGCTCGAAATACGAAGTGTACCGCGACGGGAACGGTTTCGGCGGCAAGTTTTTTACGCTCGATGAGGCTAAAGCGTTCGTCGAGCAGCAAAAAGCCGCGGACACCAAATATTCGAACTATCAGGTCGACGGCGATAAACGAAATTACCGGGAACTGCTTTTGACGATGCCGCAAAAGCAAACGAAATTCGATCGCGTGAAAATCGTGGAAGACGGTAAAAATTGGCGCGTCGCAGAATTTTCGCCGACAGGGGATTTCAACGGCTACGTCACGCCGCCGATGAAGTCGCGCGAGGAAGCCGGCATTCAGCGCGAAAGATATTTGCGCGAGGATTTCGGCGTAAAAACCGATTCGCAGGAGGTTTTCCGCTCGCAGCATTTCGACGAACCGAATATTCTGGCGCACGTTCGTTTCAACGAGCGCACGGACGCGGACGGCAAACGCGTGCTTTTTCTTGAGGAAGTTCAATCCGACTGGCATCAGGAGGGCAGAAGAAAAGGTTATAAAGGCGCGTTCCCGCAGAACGTTTTCGACGCCGCGGTAAAAGGCGGCATGTCGGAAAAACAGGCGCGCGCCGACATCAAGTTTCTGCTTGAAGAACCGCTCGGAACCGAGAAACGTCCGACCGGCGAGCAATGGGGCAGGCTGATTGAAGCAACACGCGGCACCGACCTCGATTTGAATGAGATTTTTCACGACAGTCGCGACGTTCCGGACGCGCCGTTTAAGAAATCTTGGCACGAGCTCGCCGTAAAACGAATGCTGCGTTACGCCGCCGAAAACGGATTCGACCGACTCTCATGGACGACCGGTCAGATGCAGAGCGATCGGTACGATCTGTCCAAAGAAATCGACAAGCTTCAATACTGGAAAAACGAAAACGGCAAATTCGGGTTCGCCGCTCAGAAAGGCGGCGAGGATTTGATTTCAAACGATGATTTGTCGGACGCCGAACTCGAAAGCAACTTCGGTAAAGACATTGCCGAGAAGATCATCAACAACGCCAGCCCGTACAATCCGAACGGCACATCGCATCGCGGCGTTTTGAGCGGCATCGACCTCAAAGTCGGCGGCAGCGGCATGAAAGGGTTTTACGACAAAATTCTTCCGTCTTTCGCCTCAAAGTATGTGAAAAAATGGGGCGCTTCCGTCGGCACGACCGACATTGAGACGGAAAATATCGAGAACAATACGGGCGAGCGTCTGGCGGCGCAAAAATGGCTCGAATCGCATCCCGATTTACCGCCGTCGATGAATCCTTACGGCGCGCGCTCGAAAACCGAAGCCGTGCACGCCGTCGACATCACGCCGGCGATGCGCGAATCCGTCCTGCAGGGGCAGCCGCTTTTCAACAAACTCGGCGAATCGATCGCCCCGGAAGAACGCCCGACCGTCGAAGCGATGCGCGAATTGCCCTACGTGCCGACCTATGAATTACTGAACGGCGGACGGCAGTCGGTCAGATTCAACGATCGCATTCAGGTCGACCCGAAAGGGCACGAACGGTTCCGCCGACTGCTCGAAGAATCGCGCGGCGACGACTCGACCCACGCCGAAGATTTATTCGGCGCGGTCACGTTTCTGCCGCAGGGCGTGAGGGACGCGCTCCAGACCTTAAAGTCGCAGATCGAGCAGGCGAAAGAACTCGGCTACACGCCGGAAGAAATTTCGTATCTCGAAACGGACGCCGCGCTGCTCGAAGAAGCGGCGCGCGCGGGACGCGGCACGGCGGTGGTTTATATTTTGCCGTCGGCGATCCCCGAAGAACTTTTCCACCAGGCGGACATCGCGGGCGCGACCAGACAGATTTCCGATACGCCGGACGACGACATCATCGGTTTTTTGAATTCGCTGCACGTTCCGCTCGAACGGCATTCGAAAACTCACGCGGCGCGGCTCGACTCGCACGCCGTGCGCGATATTTTGTGGCAGAAATATTTCACGAGATTTAACGAGTATAAAAATCTCAAGAATAAAAAGGTGCGCGCCGCGATTCTACGTGCGGAAATCCCGCCCCTTCTGCTAAGATTGTCCGATCGGGAACTTCATGAATTCGGCATCGCGCCCGAGATGAAGGCCGATTATCTTTTAACGTGGTTCGAGGGTTACGCCGAAAAGAACGGCATCGACGCGCTCGATAATTTCGAAAAGGAGGAAATCAATGCGCAAGAATACGTCCAAAAAATTAAAGACGGCAACGCCGCAGGAAATGTCGGGCTTCGCGAGCGAGATGAAGAAAATTCTTCAGTCGCCGGGATCCCGAGCGCAGAAACTCGCGCAGGTCCAAAAGGCAGCGAAGAACCCGTCGCCGCTTACGAAACCGACCGAAGATACAAAGCCGAAATCTTAGGCGAAAAAGCGCAAGGCACCGAGCTTTCCGAAAAGCGGCAGAAAAAACGCGGGGTCGTTAAAACCCTCGAAAATAAGGGCTACGTCGAAGAAGACTCGATCGCCGGAGACGCGGCGTATTACACGCGGATTTCGCGCGACGAAACTAGACGCGCCGCCGAACGCGAAGTCGAAAGACTCGGGCTCGCCGACGCCGCGGCGAAGGCTCTGCAGCCGGTCGAAAAACCGTCCGCCGAAAATAACGCATTCCGCATGGCGGTCGCCGAAATATTGTTCAATCAGGCAGACGCCGCGCTCGCCGCCGGCGACGCCGCAAGCGCTTCCGCCAAACTCAATCAATCCCTTGAAGTCATCGAAACGCTGTCGAAGGACGCGACCGCCTACGGTCAGGCGATCTCGCAGCTCGCGTCGTGGACGCGCTCGAATCCGGCGACCGTCCCGCTTTTCGTGCAGAAACAGCGCTCGCGTATCGGATTTAAGGAATCCCTGACCCCCGAGCAAATCAAATTGCTTCGCGACGCGGCGGAAGAAGCGCAAAAGACTTTAGCCGAAAAACAGACGATCGAAGTAAAACTCGAAAAGGCGGAAGCCGAAAACGACTATTTAAAGGACGCGCTCGAAATTTCGAAACTCGACACGCAGGATGCTTTGTCCGAAATGGGACGAATCCGCAGCCAGTTGGCTTACTGGAAAAAGAAAGCGGAGGGCGAGACGCGAAACAGGCAGTCCACCGGCCGGCAGCGCTCACATAACCAAAAGATCATCCTTGAAAACAAGGAGAGCATTCTGGCGCGCGTCGCGGAATTTTTCCCGTCGGTCGCGAATCTCAAATCGGCGATCGCCCCGAAAACATTAAAATCCGCGATCCCGACGGCTGATTTTACGCAGGATAAACGCGAGGCGCTGGTGCGTTTCGCCGCCGTTAAAATCCTTGACGGCACCGAATTCGACTCGCTGATCGATATTTTGATGGAATTGACCGAAGATTCCGATCTCGCCGAATCGGACATCCGCGATATTCATCTCGAAGCGTACGACATGCTTTACCCGCGCAAAACCGGAGAAGCGATGTCGGAAGCCGCAAAGGTGCGCGCCAAGCATTCGCGCGAAGCCGCCAAATGGCTGGAATCGTCGCGCTCGTCGAACAATCCAAAAAGGTTGTCGAGCCGCGCGCTCGAAATCATCAATCACGGGCAGTCGAACGGCGCAGGCGATGACGTCATCACCGCCGCGCTTTATCTCGAAACGCACCGCACGCTTTCGATCGATCAGTTGTCGCGCGCGCTGCGCGCCGATAACCCGCAGCTTGGCGGCGGCGAAGCCTTGGATCTCGCGATGAAAGGCGCACGGCTTCGGCAGCGGACCATCGAAAATTTGCGTCAAAAGGCGAAGGAAAAATCGGCGGAAAAAAATAAACTCCGCAGCGAAAGCATCGAAGCCGGTCTGCGCGCGGGTTCCGCCTACCGAAAACTGAATCAGAAGGTTGAAGCGCTTTCGAAACCGAAACCCGGTTATTTCGACCGCGGCGTCGGTATTTATAAATCGGCGCTCGTTTCGGCCTTCTCGACCTCGTGGATAAATCTTTTGGGCGGCAACTTCGCGCGCAAGATGCACACCTCGACCGATTTGCTGGAACTCGCTCTCAATAAGGTCCTCGAAAAACTCGGCAAAGAAAATTTCGCCGAAAAATCGATTTCGCCGAAAACCGCTTTCTCCGATGTTTTGGGCTATACCGGCAAGGTCGAGGGTTCCGGAATACTCCAGATGGTGAAGCGCGACATGCAGGAGCTCGCGGCGGCAAACCGTCTGGCGTGGTCGAACGAACCGTCGGCGCAATCGATGCGGCGATCGAAGGCGCAGACCGTTTTAAACGAATTTCCGATGGAATTCGAAAGGCTTTTCAGCGCTTACAATTCCGACATCGAAGTGCAGCGCGAAGCCGCGCGCCGCGCTTTCAAAGACGCGGGGCTGATGGAAAAGGGCGATTTGGCGGCGGACAAAATTTTCGCCGGCGCGGAATGGTTTTACGACCGCGCGAATTACCTTAATAAATTGCAGGAATTTTATATGCGCGACCTCGAATTCTTACGCTCCCTGCAAAAGCGCGTCGGGGCAAAAGGCATCAAGATCGATTCGATAATCGAGAAAAGGGAATGGGACCGGCTCGACCCCGTGGACGTTGCGCGCGCGGTCGACGATGCGCTCAAGATCACCTTCGCGCAGCGCCCGGGTAAAGATTCGACCGCCGCCAAAGCGCTGAACTTGCTTCGCACGGCGCCGCTTCTGAGGCAAGCCGCGCCGTTCGTCGCCCCGTTCGCCAATTTCACCTATAACGCGATCGACTTTTTAGGCGATTACGCTCCCGGTTACGGATTGCTGAAACAGTCGCGCGTCAACGGGCGCGAGAACGATTCGTCGCTTTGGGACGGCATGAAGGATTTGAATTCCCGCGACGCCGCCAAGCAGATCGTCGGCACCGTATTGTTTTTGACGGCGCTCGGCATCGTGAGAAATTTAGGCGACGACGACGACTGGAAGAAAATTCGCGTCCCCGGACTCGTAAGCAAAGACGGAAAGCCGCTGTACGTCGATGCGACGAACTGGTTTCCGTTCACGCCGTTCATTTTCATGGCGAATAAGTTCAATCGCTTGATTTCGGGCAAACCCGTATTTTCGGACAAAGACAAAATGTTCTGGGAAATGTCCGAAGCGTTTTTGAACATGAGCCAGCGCAACATTTCGGAAAACACATTTCTGCAGACCGTGCAGTACGCTTTCGCCGCCGCGCGCGATTACGACGACGAAAAGCAGTTGGAGCGCTTCGAGCATATTTTCAAAAAATTCACGGGCGATACTTTGGGCGCGTTTTTCCGCCCGTTTAAGATTCTGCGCGACGCGTCCGCTGCGTTTATCGATTCCGAGAGCGAAGTCGCGGATCTGACCGATTCGCCGTTTCTGGCCGGACTGACGCGCAATCTGCCGGCGCAGAAGCTGCTCACCGGAGCCGACGGCAAAAAGCGCGTAACGGGCGAGCCTATTACCGTCGACGCGCCGTTTTTGAGAATTTTCGGGTGGAACATCCAAAATCCCGATTATAATCGCGCCGTGCCGTCAAAAGCGCTTGCCAAAGCGCGCGATCTGGCGCCGGACTTTTCGGGCGAAAAAGATATTCTGCCCGAAGCGCAGCGCGAGCGGAGCGTTAAAGCGCAGGTCTACCAGTTGATTCGCGAGGCCGGAACCGACGCCGCCAAGCAGAAAACGGTAGAAAATTTGATCGGCGCGCTTTTTAAAAACGGTCAATTAAAGGAAAAAACCGCCGACCAGATGAAAAAAATGTTGGGTTTGACCGATTTGCAAATGGCGGTCAAGAAATTGTCGATGGACTCCGAGAACGATCAGATAGGACAGGTCCTGAAACTGGCGACCGCCGAGGAAAAAGAATCGTTGCGCGCAATCATCGGCGAAAAAATGAAAAACGCGTCGGTTGAAGGAAAATTGACCGACGCTCAAAAACAGAATCTCGAAAAAGAAGGCTTCCGCGTGCCCGGAGATTTCCCGATGCCCGAAAAGGTAAAAACCGCATTTGAGGAGTTCGATATAAAAACGCCGAACGTCTCCGAATCGCTCACGGTCAAAAAAGGCGATAAGCGCGAGCTTTCGCCCGGGCAATACGACAAATACCGGCGCGAAACTTTGGAGCGGATTTATAAGGAAGTCGAACGAACGGTCGATCTGGAAGTTTATAAAAACGGCACGGACGAGCGGCGCAAAGAATTGCTTAAAAAGGCGATCGCGCGCGGGCGCGGACAGGAACGCGCCGAGACGAAAAACGAGCTCCGGCGCGAATCGTCGAACGCGCCCCGACCGTCGCCGTTCAGAAGCGACCTGGCGGGCGGAAGCGAGAACGTCGAAGACCTGCGCGATCAAACGATCGAGGAAGAAAAGAAAAACGCGTTTGAAGCGAAAGAGCGCGCCGAACGTTGGAGCGGTCAGGGGCAGAGCGAAAACGTCGTCGATCTGCGAAAGAGCGGCGTCCTGAAAAATTACCTCGAAGCGCTTCGTTCCGGAAACCCGCTGCGGATCTCGATTTGGCGGCAAATCGTCAAGGGCGTCGAGTTCACGAAAGCCGAACGGCGCGAAATCGCGGAAGCGGCGGAACGCAAACCGCCGGCGCCGCGCTCGACGCGGTAAACGAAAAACGAACTCAGGCGCGGAAATCGATTGATTTTTGCGCCCCGTTTCGATTATTCTGTTCGTGCCTTGCCGAAAGCGGACTCTTTTTCTCCCGCGCCGGAATCCACGCGACCGGCACGCGGTCATCGACCCGTTTTCCCCGCATTTTTCGCGCAAGCGCCAACCTACGAATATGATTAAAGAACGCGAAAATTACCAACGATTGACTGATACGATTTACCGCACCGGCGAAGTCGAGGGCGCGAACGGCAAACACAAAATCGGCGCTTCGAGCGTCGACCGGCGCGAGGGCGAATTTCTGCACCGGCTCGCGAAGGGCGCGCGCGCGTCGCTCGAAGTCGGCTGCGCGAACGGCTTGTCGTCGCTTTTCATCGCGTCGGCGAGCGAGCATCACACCGCGATCGACCCGTTCCAGCGCACGCAATGGGATTCAGCCGGATTATTGAATATGCAGAAGCTCGCCGCGCCGTTCGAACTGATCGAACGGCGCAGCGAATTCGCGCTGCCCGCTCTCGTCGAACAGGGGCGCTCTTTCGATTTCATCTTCATCGACGGCTGGCACACGTTCGACCACACGCTGCTCGACTGCTTTTACGCGACGCGGCTTTTAAGCGTCGGCGGCGTGCTCGCCGTCGACGACATCGGGCAAGAACCGGTGCGGCGCGCGGTCGATTATTTATTGAAATACCCGTGCTACCGTTTTCTCGATCAGGTCGGCGAGCCGGCGACCGTTTCCTTGAAAAGAAAAGCGCTGCGGCTGCTGCCGACGCGCCTGCTCGCGCCGCGCCTGCGCCGCCGCATCGAAACGGATTTCAACGCGTCGATGATCGCGCTCGAAAAAATATCGGAGGACGAACGCGATTGGGACTGGTACGAGGAATTTTAGAACGCGGCGCGCGCCGACAAAAAACATTGAGTTGTCCGGCGAAATAATGTATCTTTGATTTGAAAATATTTAGCCGCGTACGGCGGCGCAGCAGAACGAAAGGTCTGCGGGATTCTACTGAGTCCCGCAGACCTTTTTTCTTTTCCCCGATTTTCTACTTGATTTATGTCAGACATCACGATCAACGAGCAGGTTTACACCGATTATCAGGGCGCCGACACGGCGTTCGAATTGAGGTTCTACGCCTCCGAGCCGTGGACGGACGCCGCCGGTCTCGCGCATCAGGCGGGAGAGCCGGGCAGCCGCACGTTTTATAAATCGGTCGCGTGCTCGCTCGCGTCCGGCGCGATCACGGTGCCGCAAATCACCGCGCCGGCGACGACCGACGCGCTCGAAAACCCGAACGTGCGCGTGACGGTCGTTTTGTGCGCGGGCGCTTCCGCGAAAGAAATCGCGCGGCTGCTCGACGGCGGCTTTTTCCCGCACACGCTCGACCAGCCGTGGACGTGGGCGGCGCTTCGTGCCGCATCGGGCGGAGCCTTGCGCGCGCCGTGGCGCCCCGGCTACCTCGACGCGAACGAAACGATCACGCTGTTTCAAAACCTGCTCGCCGATTTCGAGGTCGCCATCACTTCGTTCGCGAACCTTTCGGACGTCGACGTTTCGGGCATCGCCGACGGGCAGGCTCCGGTCTGGAGCCAGGCGGACGGCAAATTCATCCCCGGCGACGTCGGGGGCGCGGCGCCCGACCTTTCCGGTTACGCGACGAAAACCGGCGCGGAAACGCTGCAGAACAAAATCTTATCCGGCGCGGACAACACGTTTTCGAACATCCCGCAGTCGGCGGTGACGGGCGTCGAGAACGCGATCGCAGGCGTCGCGAACGCGGTCGACGATCTCGCGTCGGCGACGAGCGACGCGCTCGATCTGAAAGCGCCGGTCAACGACGCGAACCTGACCGGCAACCCGACCGCGCCGACTCAAGGGGCGGGCAACAACACCACGCGCCTCGCGACGACCGCGTTCGTGCAGGGCGAAATCGCGTCGAAAGCGCCGCTCGCATCCCCGGCGCTGACGGGCAACCCGACCGCGCCGACGCAGACCACCGGCAACAATTCGACCAGACTCGCGACGACCGCGTTCGTTCAGCAGGAAATCGCCGCGAATCCGGGCGGCGGCGCGTCGCAGGTCGGCGACCTTTCGGACGTCGACCTGACCGGCATCACGAACGGGCAGACGCTCGTTTATAGCGGCGGGCAGTTCGTTCCCGGCAGCACGGGCGGCGCGGTGAACGTGACCGGATTCGCGCTCGAAAACGCGTCGCCGCTCGAAACCTTCGATTTGAATTCGCCGACGCTCGTCCTCGACATGGCGCGCCTGCTCGCGTCGCTCGTCAATAAACTGCAGGCGAACCTGCTCCCGAACCAACCGACCGCCGAATCGATCAACCCGGATTCGCCGACCGCGATGACGTTCAATTGGGAAGCGCCGGTCGGCGGTTCGGTCCCGGTCGGCTACGTCGTCGAAATCGACGAGAATTCCGGTTTCGCGTCGCCGACGACCGTCACGCTCGGCAACGTGCTGACGTACCAGTTCACTGGACTCGCGCCCGCGACGCAGTATTACTGCCGCGTCGCCGCGCTCGACGCGCTCGGCAATCAGGGCGAATGGTCGTTCTCTTTGACCGACACGACGATCGACGCGCCGCCTTCGCCCGCCACCATTCCGTCGATCTGGGCGATGTACGAATCGCACACGTTCGATCATTTGGCGGACGGCGACGCGATCGCCGAGGACTGGACCGACCAGAGCGGCAACGGGCGGCACGCCACGGTCGGCCGTTCGCCGTTCCTGAAAAAGAACGGGCTCGGCTCGCACTCGTCGCTTCTGCTTGACGGAGTGGGAGGGAATCGCGGTTTCGTCCTGCCGTCGATGGCTGCTCTGACCGAGGGGCATATTTTCATCATCCTTAAAAAGACCGGCGCGGTCGGCAGTTCCGAAAACTGCCCGTTCGCGATGGGCACGAGCGGCAACGTGTCGCTTTACGCGTGGGGCGGCGACACGCAGGCGCACATCGACTTCGGCTCGACCGAGCGCAACTTCGCGCCGATCTCGTCGCCGATGATCGACACGTTCCGCGTGATGGACATCGGCTCGGCGGCGAACGACTGGGAGCTGAGCATGGAGGGCGTTCTTCAGGGAAGCACGGCGGTCAACACCGTTTCGTTCCCGGCCTCTCCGAAGCTCGGGTATTTTAACGACGGCAATTTCTTTATCGGCGAGATCGTCGCCTGTTACATCTTCGACGAGAAACTGAGCGACCCCGACCGCACGGTCGTGCTCGACTGGATCGATTACTTATACGGATTATGATCGCTAAAAGACTGGACCAAGTGGGGCTGACGGAAGTGGTCGGCTCTCCCTACGAACACTTAACGACCGACGATCTGGCGACGGACGTCGCGCGCATCGGCTCGACGCCGGCCTGCCTCGTGATCGACCGCGACATCGACCTCGCGGCGGCGGTCGTCGTGCCCGCCACGCTGAAACTCGTGAAGATGCCGGGCGTGCGCTTCGTCAATAACGGAGGGAGCATCGAGTTCGAGGGCAACCCGTTCGTGTTCGGTCAGGAGATGACCAGAGAGCCGTGGTTCGAAGGGTTCGCCGCCGGCGACATCACCTTTACCGGCGACGCGCCGTCGGACGTTTCCTCGGAACTGGCGTACGTCGCCGCAAACTCGATCACCGAGCGGCTCGCGCTTCTGACCGAGTGGTTCGACGGATGCAAGCTGACGTTCCACTGCTTCGAGAGACCGATCACGAGCCACGTCGCGACGAACGATCATCACAACCTTTATTTCCGCAAGGGCGATTTTACCAATAGTTACGCGAACGGCACGAACGTCGCGGCGTTCATCATCGGCTCTTACGCGAAGTTCCACTCCGAGCACGGCGCGCGGATTTTTTCGTCGTCGGTCAACCAGAGCCCGCAGATCGTCCGCACGAAGGACAACTGCATGTTCTCGATGATCAAGGACAATCAATTCGAGAACGGCGGCGGCGCGTTCGACGGCATCAGCTTCGGCGTCGCGATCGCTTCCGGCTCGTTCATGTGCCACATCAAAAACAATCAGGCGAACGGCATTCAAAGCTATCAGTTCGGCATTTACGGCGCGGGCGGCAACAACCCGTCGTACTGCACGATCGACCGGAACTATTCTTCGGGCATCTCGACGCAGAACATCGCGGTGATCGCGGGCGACCACTGCGCCGTCACGCGCAACACGGTCAACGTCAAGGATTTCGTGACCGGCAACGCGTACGCGAGCTATATCGACATCGAGCCGAACCAACCGCTCGACACGGTGCGCCACCTTCTGATCGAAGGCAACAAGATCGACATGCGCGGCGCGGCGCTCGCGAACCCCGAAGCGGGCGAGCAGTACGCGATCGGAATCATCGTGCAGGGCGTCGTGACGGAAGGCATCACCGACCTGATCGTGCGCGACAACGAATTCTGGTGCGACGAGGAGGCGGACGCGCAGATGCAGACCGCGATCGAAATCACCGGAGTCGAAAACGCGACCGTCTGCGGCAACAAATCGCGCGGCGTCGGCAATATGTTCGTCGCCAAGCAGTGCAACAACGTCAAATTCTACAACAACGAGGAAAACGGCGAATACTACGGCGCGGTCTACATGGACGCGACCGGAAATTCGCGGGTTTATAACAACTACACGCGCGGCGCGGGCGCGGTGATCGAGTCGGAAAAGCGGCATCTCGCCGCGTCGGACGGTTCGAACGTGATCACGCTGCTGCATTCGAACGCCGATTCGAGCGACGGCAGGATGTTCCAGTCCTACGTCGGGCAGCAGATGCGCTTCAACAACGTGCTTTATACCGTCACGGCGGTCGACACGGTCTCGACGTTCCAGAGCGTGACGGTCAACACGACCGTCCCGGCGTGCGACATGGTCTCGTGCGCGGCGAGCGCGGTCGACGCGTCGGGCAACTCGTTCAACGTCCCGGCGCACGGCTTCGCGACCGGCGCCGGAATCGTGATCTACACGCCCGACGGAACGGTCCCGAGCGGACTCGACAATCTCGGCAGGTATTGGGTGATCAAGATCGACGACGATCATTTCCGACTCGCCTCGACGCGCGCGCTCGCGCTCGCGAACACTCCGATCGACCTGACGACGCAGGGCACCGGCACACAGGAATTTTATCCCGCGCTCTGGACGGAGTTTTCGAACAACGAGTACCGGGACAACGATTTCAGCGCCTACACGCTGCTCGGCACGAGCCGCAAAGACGCGGTTTCGAAGGTCGACGATTTTTCGACCGCGCGGACGCTTTCGCCCGCCGACAACGGCGAAACGATCGTCTTTCATTCGAACTCGGCGGTCGCCGTCACCGCTCCCGCGGGACTCGGCGCCGATTTCGGCGCGCTCCTGATTCAGAAGGGCACGGGGCAGATCACGGTTTCAGCCGGCGCGGGCGTGACGCTTCAGAACCGGCAGTCGCATTCAAAATCCGCGGGACAGTTCGCGGGCGTTTCGCTCGTCGCGGTCGCCGCCGACTCGCTCGTGCTGATGGGAGACACGGCGGCATGAATTTCCTGACGCTGATCGGAGCGGTCGCAAAACCGCACGCCGCGCCGGAAGAACCGGGAGGCGAGTCGGGCTTTCTGACGTGGCGCATCACGCAGAACGGCGCGCCGACCGGCAACGATTTCGGATGGACGGGCGGCTCGGAAGGTAATTATTGGGGAAACTCGGTCGAATCCGTCCGGTCGGACGCGCTCGGCGCTTTCGCGTGGAACGTTAAAAACGGCTCGACCGTCGACGGTTCGGACAACGGCATTCACGTCGGACTGATCGCGGCCGCCGACGCGCCGTACGCCGGCACGTCGAACGCGACGGCTTACGCCAGTTTTTCGCGTATCGGCGCGGCGTGGGAAGTCAGAAAAGCGGGCGTCTATAAAACGGACGGAAGCGGTCTCGGCGACGGGAGCGACGTTTCGTTCGCGTTCGACGAAGACCGCTATCTGCAGCTGCTGATCGACGGCGCGGCGGTCTGGACCGACAACGTGCAGGCGCCTGCGGGCGATTACTATCTCTGGACGGGCGCGTACGTCGAAGGAAAAACGCCGAAACTGGAAAACGCGACCTATTCCACGGGCGGCGGCGGATCTTCCGTTGTGACGCCGCCCGACCCGACGAACTTCATCGTCGACGACGACGCGAATACAGGTACGTTCACGCCCGCGACCGGATATGCGGCGACCGCGCACGAGTACCAGATCAACGGCGGTTCGATTCAGGACTGCACGTCGAACGTGATCGCGGTCGGCGACGTCGCGGCGGCGACCGGGCAGGTGAAAGTCAGGGTAAAGGCCGTGCCGGGAGTCAACGCCGCGTCGAATTGGCTGACGAACGGTTCGCCGTTTTTCGCTTCGTCGGGCGGCGGCGCGGGATACGTTACCGACCGAACGCTCGTCGTGCCGGTCGAGCCGTACCCGACGTACGCGTCGAACACGCCGTTCACGGACCCGAATTTCGGTCTGACGAGCAACATCATCGCGAAACCTTCGGATTTCGGCGGCGTCGTGCCGAACGCGGAGTATTCGCAGCAACTCGTCTTCAATCTCGACAATACTTTTTGTTGGATCGCGCTGCTGAACGGCGAAGTAAAATACGCGGCGTGGGATGAGGACGACGTTTCGCACGGCTCATGGCAAACGCTGACCGACGCGAAATCTTCTTCCGTTTGGTGGTCGGGAGTAACGCCGGGCTTGATCTGGTACTGTTCGCTCGACGGCAAAAAACTTTATAAAAAGCGCGTCGATCTCGGGACGGCGGCGGTTGAGGTCGCGAATCTCGAAACGCTTTTGGGCGGCGCGGGGACCGGCACGTTTGCAGGGCAGGTCTTTTTGGCGAACGGCGACGATTCTTACCTTTCGGGCGTCGTTCAGCCGAACGGCAGCGCGACGAAAGCGACGTGGAAATGGTTTTTACTGCGCCTTTCGGACAACACGGTTCTCAAGAACGAATTGATTCAAGACGAGGGAAGTACGGCCGGCATCGAGGGCGCGAACGACGTTCACTGCAGCCCGCTCGGCACTTGGATTTATATTTGTTCGAACGCGGGCGGCACGAAATCGGAGGTCCAGCAAATTTATCACCGGCCGAGCGACACGATCTTTAATTTCGGAATTCGGGGGCAGACGGCGAACGATCTTTGGGGCAACGGGCATAACGATCTGGGCGAAACGTACATCGTCGGCGAGGGCAGAAACGGAAACGACATCATCGCGACCGATATGAATCTGCTCTTGACGGGCGGATCGGTCGCGGCGGGCATCGCGGCGTTTCGGGCAGGGGGCGTCGAAATTTACAAATCGAACTACATCGCGCAGAACAGCGCTCCGACGCCGCGATCGGCCGGCCACCACGTGTGCTACAAAGGCGGCGACTGGGCGTTGATCTCGTGCTACGACCAGCGCACGACCGCGCAGTGGGGAAACCCGACGACGGTCGACACGACGCAGGACGAGGTTTTTCTGGCGAAGGTCACGATCCCGAACAGCTCGTCGAAAGAAATCCGGCGCTTCGCCAAGCACCACGGCATTTCGCACACGGCCGACGGCTCTTTTAATTACAATAAGCTGCCGCGCGGAAGCATCAGCCCGGATGGTGCGTTCGTCGCGTTCAATTCGACGCTCGACGTCGAGAACGGCGACACGGCGGTCGTGGTCGTGAAACTGCCCGGCGCGCCGTAAAAGAGGCGCCGCGAGCGATTGAGGAAAAATTATGAAATTACCCAACAGACCGAACATAACCGACGAGGAAACCGATAAGGTCGTCGCGCGGATTTTTGGCGGCGCCGAATTTGTTCCGGTGCTGCTCGTCGTCGGCGTGCGCGGATATTTTTTGAACTCCGTAGGTAAGCCGGGCGAAAACGATTTGAACCTGTGGGACGATGCGATTTTGGTCTATTACGACTCGGTGCTCGTCAAAACCTTCAACGCCAACACGGACCCGTCAAAGCACAATCAAAAACTGGCGATGCTCGACGCTGGCTTGTACGAGTTTTATCAAGGCACCCATAAAGAGCGCATCAAGGCTTTCAGGGCATACCCCGAAGGCGTCGAACTGCCGTGCAAACGCCAGCAGTTCGACGGCTCGTGGGTGAAATCGAAGTGTTCGGCGATCAATATTCACGACGGCGCGTTTAACGACACGTGGAGCGCGGGCTGTCAGACCGTCATCAACCAGACGCCGCATAAGCAGTTCGACGAATTCCGCGATCTGGTGTACGACCTGATGGACGCCAACAAGATGAAAACTTTTAAGTACCTTCTTCTCGAAGAATCCGACGTGCGCGCGATTCTCGAAGAAACACGATCTTAGTTAGTGCTGCACTCAGTATTTAACTTTTAGTTGCAACGAAGAGAGTTAAACCCTTCAGTTACCCTACCCCGGTGTAGCGCTGACTAAGGCAAATGTTATGAAACTGACGAAAGAAGACAAGGACGGGATTTTGCTGGTCGGCGCGTTTTTCGCCGTCACGATTCTCGTGCTTTCGCTTTTCTTTCTGATTTACGGCGCTTTTCATCTGGCTCGCGAGAACCGGAGCGGAGCGCCGAATATAAAAGCAAGGAGTCAATGAAATGAAAATCAACACCGATAAAATATCGGCAATTATGGCGATCGTCGCCGCGCTCGGATTGTTTTTTTCGTGTTTCGCGACCGTTTTCGAGCAGATCAGCCCGAAATACGGCTTGATTGCGATGGCGCTGTCGGGCTCATTGAGCGCGTTCACGAAATCGCTGCCGAGCGTTTTGAAGCAAATCGGCATCGAGCCGGACGACGCGAAAAAGCTGCTCGTCGTTTTCGCGCTGTCCGCGCTTGTTCTGAACTCGACCGCCTGCGACGCGCGCGACCTGGCGAAAGCGAAAGAGCAATCGGCGAGGCTGGCGAAATACACGAACGCCGGCGTCGACGCGACGCGCGAGCTTTACCGCGCGAAGATGATCACGCTCGCACAGAAAGACAAAATCGCCGACGGTTTTATAAAACTCGCCGAAGCCGGGCAGGCGTTCGAAAAAACGCTTTCCGCGATCGAGCGGCAATACGGCACGAACGCGCCGCCGCAAAGCGAGATCGACCGGCTTTTTAATGTCTTCGATCGGGAAGTCGTCGACCAGTTCCTCGAATTATTAAAGGAACTGCGCGTCACGGTCCGCTCGGAGCGCGTCGCCGAAATCATCGGCATTTTACGCACCGTGGTCATCACGACCGCGAAACTGTTTAATAAACGCGCACCCGTCGAGCAGAAATTAGCCGCCGCGGGCGCATGAGGTAAAAACGAATGGAAACGATCGAAATGATTCAAAAACTGATCGAAATCCTCGGCAACGTCGATTTGGCGACCGCGAAAACGTGGCTCGAAACCGAAGACAACGCGCGCCGCTTGAGGATGGAAGGTCACGAGGGAGAAACCGATGAGACTGCATAAATTTACAACCTATATATTATTGATCGCCGTGGTCGCGTTCGCCGGCATGGGCAAAAAATGCCCGAAGAAAAATTCGGGCGGCGGCGCCGACGACAAGACGGTGATCAAAGTTTACACGGACGTCGTGCAGACGACGCCCGAAAATAAAGTGCGCATCGCGTCGCGCTCGGGCGTGCCGGCGAATTTCGTCGCGACGGTCGACCGTTCGATGAACGATCTGCGGCTCGACATCGCCGCCGAAAATCTGGTGCCGCAGAACATTGCGCCCGAACAAGCCATCATCTACGCGCTCGAAGACTGCACATTATCGCCCGAGCAGCGCGCGCCGTCCTTTTTGATGAACGCGCCGAATTACGACGGCACCGAGTACGATCAGGACCCGCGCCCCGGCTACGGCAAAGTGTACGCCGCCGAATACGTCGTCTCGACGCCGACGTGGAACAATCCGCTCGGCTTCGTGCTGCACAGCGCGTGGGTGGTCTGTTCGCGCGCGGCGGGCGCTCCCGTCTCGGACGAATACACTTTCAACGTCGCGCGCTACGGCTACGAGCACAAATTCCTGTTCGATACGCAGCCGGAGCGTTTTCGCGCGACGATGACGCACACGAACGGCGCCGGGCATCCGTTGATCGCGCCGCGCCAGCAAAGAGCGACCGAACGAAATCCGGCGCGACCGGACGCCGTGCCGGTCACGGGCGCGGTCGCGGGAGGGCTTCGATAAAATCCTTTACTATATATATATGTACGGAAAACGCGGAGATTCATTAAACCGGACTCCGCATTTTTATAAAACCGCTACTTTACCGCACGCAGGAACGAGAATTGCAAAATCTCGGGGCGTGATGACGAAACCAATGCAATACATACTTTTCGCAATCATTTCCTACACCTCTTTTACCATGCTGGCATTGTTTCAGTCGCCGCCCATCAACGGCTTGCCGGACCTCGGCGGATTGCGCGATGTGGGCTTGGGAACGGCTTTCATCGGCGCGTTCTTCTGGCTGATTCGCTATTTCACGCAGTATATTAAAGACCGCGAAAAGATTCACGCCGACCAGCTCGCCGCGAAAGACGACCAGATTAAAAAACTGACGGCGGACGTGCTCGAAATCTCGCGCGGCGCGATCGCGGCGCAGACGGCGAGCAACCTGATCAGCCAGCAGACGCTTTCGGCGGTCGAAACGCTGAACGCGAAAATCTGACCTTTCATTTATACAGCAGATCCGCCAGCGCGCCGGTCGCTTCATCCTGCATTTCCGGCAAAACGTGCGTCAACTGGTTCGCGTTCTGTTTTTGCGGGGGCGGTTTCTGTCCGCCGGCTCAGTGAAGGCGTCTATCGGCGTCCAACCGGCTTTTAACCGTCCGGACACTAAGCCGACGCTTACGTTATAAACCTCGCACCATTCAGAAACGCACTTCGTTTCGCCGTTAATTGTGATCAGTCGATTATCGCTTTTATTCCTCTGCTGATTCGCCTGCAAAAGCCAACGGCAATTTTCCGGCGCATAATTCCCGTCGTGATTTATACGGTCGATTGTGTGGCTTGAGCTCGGTCTTTCGCCCATGTCGGCTAAAAAGTATTCAAAAGAATCGAGCCATCTTTCACAAATCGTTATACCGCGCCCGCCATAATTCTTGTACTTCTTGTGCTTGGGGTTAAGGCAACGCTGTTTCATTGCCAGCCAACTGTTATAAGTAATCGATCGGGATGCGCCGTGCTTCGTTAATTTGATTACGCGGGATATTTGCCTCTGACAGCCGCATGACTTTGCAATGCCCGTTCTTAAATGACTTTGACGGATAACTTTCTGAGTGCCGCACTCGCAGACACAAAGCCAAGCTGTTTTATTGCGTTTATCTAAGGAATCAGCGGCAGCGATGATCGTTAGTTTTCCGAATTTGTCACCGATTTTGTTTAAGGGTTTTCTATTTGGTATGCTTTTGGCAGCCATTTTATCTCCTGTATAGATGATTTGGTTAGGCTTGGAATCGTGTTAGGAGCACTTTTTCAAGCCGTCTTAATTTTATCATTCATACAGTATATTCGCGAGCAAATCGACAGCCTCGTTCTGCATTTCTGGGAGCACGTGAGTATAGATATTTAATGTAACCGATATGTTCGAGTGTCCGAGCTTGGCGCTCGCGGTTTTCACGTGCACGCCGGAGAGCGCCATCAGCGAGCAGCACGTGTGCCGCAGGCTGTACGGCGTGAAATGCCCGGCGACGCCCGCCGCTTTCAAAACGGGCGCGAAATAACGCCGGTTCAGATTGAACGACCGAACGGGCGTGCCGGCTGCCGACGGGAACACGAGATCGAACGCGGCGAAGTTTTCGAGCGCTCTGCGGTGCGTGACTTTTCGGTGCTCGCGCGACGGTTTCGCGCGGCGTTTCAATTTGTCTTCTATATCCTTTATATATAGGCGCTGATTTTCTCGGTGCTCGGCGAGCCGCGCGGCGAGCTGCGCCGAAAGTTTTATCGTGCGGCGGGAATGTTTCGTTTTGACGGGCGCGAACGCCGCGCGCCGGTTTTCGTCCTCGACGACCGCGCGGCGCACTTCGACAGTGCGCGCTTTGAAATTTATAGCCGACCATTCCAGAGCGAGATATTCTTCGGGGCGCATGCCGGTCTCTAAAGCGAACTCGAAAATTATGCCGTGCGGCGACTGGCGGCAGGCGGCGAGGAACCGGCGCGCCTCGTCCGGCGACATCGTTTTTATTTCGTCCGATTTAATCACCTTCGGCGGCTTGACCGACTGGACCGGCGATTTTTGAATCAGTTCGAGTTCGACCGCTTCCGAAAAACAGTTTTTCGCGACCGAGTGCACGTGCCGGACGGTCTGCGCCGCGAATCCTTCGGCGAGCATCTTTTTGTAGAGGTTTTGAAAATGAATCGGTTTCAGTTCGTCGAGCCGCAAATCAGAAAGCGCGGGCTTTAGGTGCAGCTGCGCGCGGTCGCGGTAGCCGAGCCAAGTTTTCGCGGCGACGCGCGGTTTTATCAGCTCGAGCCAGAATTCGAGAAATGCGCCGGCGCGGTCGGGAATCTCCGACGCGTCGAGCGCGCGCCGGTATTCGTATTCGATTTGCGCGATCAGCGCGTCGACCGCTTCCTGCGTTTCCTCGCGGCACGTTCGCCAAACCGGATATTTCAGACCGGGCAGCGGGTAAACGACGTACAGCACGCCCGCGCGGCGCGTCGTGTATTTGAATCTGGTCGGGGCTTTCTTTCGCGGCATCGAATCTTTCTAAAATTTTTCTAAAATTCTTATCCCTTTTTTGACCGTTTTTGACCGTTTTTGACCGAATCGCGGGATATAGCATATATGCTATAAACTCGATAAAACCTCAATAATATTCAGTGTTTGGATTGGAGGCGGCGATCGGAATCGAACCGATGAATAAAGGTTTTGCAGACCTCTGCCTTACCACTTGGCTACGCCGCCAATTCGATTTCAGATTTTAGAATTCGGGTTTTGGATTTTGCAAAAGCCGGACTTTAAAGTGTGCAAAATCTTTGTGCCGCTAAAATCGATTTTGGAAAGAACCTTGCTCTTAAGCTATTGAAGCGACGCTTTGGGTTGACCGCTTGCGTCGCTTCTTAAAAACTTTGGAGCGGGAAACGAGATTCGAACTCGCGACTTCGACCTTGGCAAGGTCGCGCTCTACCACTGAGCTATTCCCGCGTCGCAAATGATAATTCTACCGTTTGAAAATAATTTGTCAAGCCCGGTCAGAAAAAAATTAATTCGTCGCGGTGACGTCCTTCATAAAGCTCCAATCGCCGCTCGGATTGATTTTGACATTGCCGATGCGCTTGGTCGAAATCACAGTGCTTGCCGGATACCAGAGCGGCAGCAGCGGCACGTCGTTGCTGATGATTTCCTGCGCGCGGGCGTAAAGCTCCCTTGCTTTCGTTTTATCGACCGTGCGGACGGCTTCCTCGATGATCTTGTCGAATTCGGGATTCGAATACCGGGCGCGGTTCCGGCCGTTTAATTTCTTTTCCGGCGTGTCGGTCGAAGCGAAAAGATCGCGGTAGAATATCGGGTCCTGGTTGCCGCCGATCCAGATGCTGGTGTTCATCTGAAACTGACCTTTCTTCAAATTTTCGAGCAGCGTGTTCGATTCGTAGGGATCGAGCGTGATATTGAGCCCGACCTCTTTAAGCGAATCCTGAATCACTTGTGAATATTGATTGACGGCTTGATTGCCAGAGGCGAACGTCAATTTCAGCTCTTCGCCTTTGTATCCGGCTTCCTGCAGCAGCTGTTTGGCTCTCGCCGGATCGTACGTGTATTTGGTGCCGGTCGTATAAGCCCATGACTCCTCGGGCAGAATCGAATAGGCGAGTTTCGCCTGGCCGGTGAAAAGTTCGCTGATGATTTTTTCGCGGTTGATGGCGTAGCCGATGGCTTGCCGCACTTTAACGTTGTCGAACGGCGCGATCTGCGTATTGAAACCGATGTATTGAATGTTCGAACCGGGAAATCGCTCGACTTTGAGCGTGCCGGATTTGTCGATCGCGTTGAGCGCGTCGGGCGAGAGGATCGTCGGGTTCGGCGCGATGTCGACGGCGCCGCTCAAAAGCTCGTTCTGCAGCGCGTTCGCGTCGGGCACGGTCTTGACGTTGAGTTTCGCGATTTTCGGCGCGCCTTCCCAATACTCGGGAAACGCTTCGAGCTGGACGAAATTGTTGACCGAATCGAAACTCACGAATTTGAAAGCGCCCGTGCCGACCGGCGCGGTTTTCTGCTGTTCGAGCGTGCCGTCGGGGATGATCGGGATCGCGACGAGGTTCGAAAGCAGCTGGTTGACGAGTTCCGGGCGCGTCACTTTGAAAACGACCGTTTTTTCGTCGGACGCGGCGATCGGCGCCGCGAAATGCGAGACGCGTTTTTTGGCGGGGTCGGTTTCGCCCGGGACCGAGTCGTAAAAACTGCCGGCTTTCGCGCCGTTCGCGGCGAGGAGCGCGTCGAAGGTGTATTTCACGTCGGCGGCAGTCAAAGGTTTGCCGTTATGAAATTTGACGTTGTCTTTGAGCGTGAAGGTGACGGTTTGATTGTCGGCGCCGACCTGATAATCGGCGAGCTCGCCGACGTATTCGAATTTCTCGTTTTTCCTGACCAGAGAATTGAATATCAAGGTCCGCACGCGGTCGGCGGCGGCCTCCGTGCCGCTGCTGCTCAAGGTGTCGAGACCCGAGAATTTTTCGGTCAGAGCGATCGTGACGGCGTCGGACTGCCGTTCGCGGCACGCAAAGATAAAAATCAAGCCGGTTAAAATTATCAAGTATAAAAAAGTTCGCCCCGAAAAGCGCATTAATGGTTTTCCTCCAACATTATTCGTTAAATTTTCGCTTTCAAATCGGAAATCTCATTTGAAAGTTCCGCCAAACGATCTGGATCGAAATCGAGGGGCGGTTGCATTAGATTTTTGACGGCGGCGATGCGTTGCAGGGAATCGTCGAGCCGGGATTCCTCGATCTCGCCCGCCCTTAACGCCGCCTCGACGGCGCGGAAACCTTCGCGAATCGCTCCGGCATCGTTGCAGATCAAAAGCTGATCCTGTCCGGCTTTGATCGCCATCTTGCAGGCTTCGCCGATGCCGTAATTCTTTAAAATGGCACCCATTTCCAAATCGTCGGTCAGTGCCAGACCTTCAAAGCCGAGTTCTTGACGGAGTAGTTTGGTCGTGAAGTTGTAACTCAAAGAAGTCGGTAAGAGTTTGCCATTTTGGTCTCTTTCCTGCAAGTCGAGATTCGGAAAAGCCGCGTGCGCGATCATCACGGCGTGCGCCTGTCCGGCGCGAAAAAACTCACGGTAGGGATAAAGGTCGGTCGCGTAAAACCCGGCCGCGTCGAGACGGACCGCCGGCAGCTCCTCGTGCGAATCGATCTCGCTCGCGCCGAGACCGGGAAAATGCTTGAGCGATCCGAGGACGCCGTTTCTTTGCAGAACTTCCAGGTATTCATGCGCGTTCTCGAAAACTTTTTCCTTCGTCGCGCCGAGCGCCCGGGAAAAAAGCCCGCCGTTCGCGAAATCGGCGCGTTCGCCGGCGACGACGTCGACGACCGGCGCGAAATTCATGTTGAATCCAAGAATTCGTAAAATCTGAGCGGTGATGCGCGCGAGCGCGGCGGCGTTTTCCGGCGTTTGCAGAAGATTCGCCGCCGGCATCGGTTCGACCACGCGCCGCAGGCGATCGACGAGCCCGCCCTCCTGATCGAGACTCAGAAACGGGGCGACCGGCGAATTTTCGCGCACGTCGTCGAGCAGCTTTCGGGTCTGGACGGCTTCGCGGATGTTGCGCGCGAAAAGGCAGACGCCGCCGGGCTTTATTTCTTCGAGCAGCGCGCGCGCCGCCTCGTCGAATTGTGCGCCGGGAAGCCCGATAAAAAATAATTGTCCGATTTTTTGCTCCAACGGCAGCGAAAGGATTGATTCAAGCATTTTACTTGGGGAATTGTAACAAATCCTCAAGCGATTTATAAAGTGTCGGCAGCTCGACGCTTCATGTAAAGCCTTAGATCAAGACGTAAAAAAAACGAGCGAATACCTGAGCGATCTTGTTTTTGTTAAGGAAAAACTTTAACGCGGGTAACGCCGGCGCGCCATGTGCGGGGTCGAATCCGCCGGAAAAAATATTTCGCTTCCCAGCGCGGCGCGGCATCCCGAGCGATCTTTCAAAAGTCCCGCACGCGTTCGCCGGCTTCCGGAAATTTCCGCGAATTTTTTGACATCGCAAATTGAATTGGTGTAATGTTCAAAAAATTAAAATTGGGGGAGATAAATGAAAAACTTATACAATGTCGGTTTAGTGGTTTTGGTGCTGGTCGTGCTCGGCTGCAATTGCCAGCGGCTGAAAGAATTAGCGGATGAAGGGAAAACGACCGAGCGCCCGACGCCGGTCGCGGCGAACACTTCGAGCAGCCCGTCCGGCACCGTTTCGTCGTCGCCCGCGACGAGCGCGGCGGGCGGTTTGACGCTCGCGAAATTCAACGAAATCAAGGACGGCATGTCGGTGCGGGACGTCAACAATCTGCTCGGCAAACAGGGCGAGCTGTCGAGCAGCACGCGCGGCGGCAATTCGAAAATCGAAACCTATAAATGGCAGGGCAACGGCTTCGAGTATATTTTCTGCAACTTCACGGACGATAAACTGACCTTCAAAACGCAGGCGAACTTAAAGTAAAACGCGCGCGTCGGAAAATTCAAAAGCGTTTGGAAATGAGGCGACGAATGATGATAAAATCGCTTTATTCCAAACGCTTTTCGATTATTTTATGAACAAGAAAACCATTAAAGACATAGACATTAAAGGAAAAAGGATTTTTATCCGCGTCGATTTCAACGTGCCCGTCAAAAACGGAAAGATCGAGGACGACACGCGCATCCTCGGAGCGCTGCCGACGATCCGGTACGCGGCCGAACAGGGCGCGAAGATCATCCTCGCTTCGCACCTCGGCCGACCGCTCAAAGATAAGAAAAAGGCGGAAGAAAAAGGCATGCCCTACGACCCCGAAAAGTATTCGCTCCGGCCCGTCTATGAATATTTGCGCGCGCTGCCCGAACTGCAGGACGTTTCCGCGCAGGGCGAGGAGCCGGTCGAAATAACCGAAGGCGGCACGGCTTACGGGCGCGCGGAGGTCAAAAACGACCGGGTTTTCTTCGCCGCGGACTGCGTCGGCGACGGGGTCAAGGCGAAAGTCGACGCGCTGCGGCCGGGACAAATTTTGCTGCTCGAAAACCTGCGCCTGCACGCCGAAGAAGAAAAAAACGACGAGGATTTTTCGCGCTCGCTCGCCGAACTGGCGGACGTTTACGTCAACGACGCGTTCGGCACCGCGCACCGCGCGCACGCTTCGACCGAGGGCATCACGCGCTTTCTGCAGCCGGCGGTCGCCGGTCTTTTAATGGAAAAAGAACTGAATTTTCTCGGCCGTGCTTTGAACGACCCGGAACGTCCGTTCGTCGCGATTCTCGGCGGCGCGAAGGTTTCCGACAAAATTCCGGTCATCGAATCGCTGATCGAGCGCAAGGTCGACAAACTGCTGATCGGCGGCGCGATGGCGTACACGTTTTTCAAGGCGCACGGTTTTACGGTCGGGAAATCGCTGGTCGAGGACGAGATGATGCCGCAGGCGCTCGAAATCGAAGAAAAGGCGAAAGCCGCCGGCGTCGAGCTGATCTTGCCGACCGATCATCAGGTCGTCGATTCCTACGATCCTTTGACGTCGCGCAAGACGATCCCGGTCGAATTCACGAATAAAGGGCTGGTCGGGCTCGACATCGGGACGGAAACGGCCGCGATTTTCAGGCGCGCGCTCGAGGGCGCGAAAACGATCGTCTGGAACGGCCCGATGGGCATGTTCGAGGAAAAACCGTTCGACGAGGGCACGGTCGCGATCGCCGAGGCCGTCGCCGAAGCGACCGAAAACGGCGCGACGTCGATCGTCGGCGGCGGCGATTCCGTTTCGGCGATCAATCAAGCCGGCCTCGAAGACAAGATCTCGCACATTTCGACCGGCGGCGGCGCGACGCTCGAATTTCTGGCGGGCGACGAGCTTCCGGGCGTGACCGCTTTAAATGATAAGTGAGGGCGATTTTAAGTACGTTTCCTTTTTTTCGTTGATTCGAATCGGAAAAAAGAGCGCGGTTTGCCGAAAAACCGCGCTCTTTTTTGTCTCCGGCAATTGCCCGCCGCAAAAATTTCGCCGCCGGAAGTCTTATGAAAGAAATTGCAGTTTAATAAGTAAAGAGAACGGAGCATTTAATGAAATTATTTTTGACTGTTATCTGGCTGGCGTTGGCCAGCGCGATCGGTTTCGCGCAGCAGGACATCGACAAAAAATTCGAATCGAACAAAGCGAAATACAAACTGGAAAAATTCGCGCAGGGCGAAGACGCGACGAGCGGTTACGATTATTTTTTCTATAAAGAAAAAGGGAAGATCGTCAAGGTGCGCGAAATATGGAGCAGCTCGTCGCACAAAATTTACCGCGCCGAAGATTATTACTACGCGGACGGCAAGTTGATCGCGCTTTACAAATACACGTTCGACCGCAAATTTTATAAAACGGCGGAGCGCGGCCGAAACGTGCCGATGAAACTGGTCGAAAAAATGTTTTTCACCGATTCGAAATTGACCGGCTGGATCGAAAACGGCAAGCCGGTGGCGGCGACCGACCGGCGGTGGCGGGAGCGCGAAACCGAGGCGCTGGAATCCGGCAGCGGAATGCTCGAAAGCTACGACTCGCTCAAAGAAATCGGTTGATCGGCGGAATCGAACGCCGATCCGCCCGCGAATCCGAACCTTCCGGCGAAACGCGGGCGGCTTTATTTTTTAGACTTTTTTCCCCGTCCGCGCGTCTAATACGATGAGCTTGAAATCGATTTCAAGCTCATCGATTTTTTTAGAATCAGTCTCGTGCTAAGTTATTTCGGTAACGCGAGTAAATGTTAAAAAGTTTGACGGACGAGCAATTGGTCGAGCTGGCTGTAACCGATGAACCGGAGGCTTTCGGCGAGATAGTAAAAAGATGGGAGCGCAGGATTTTCGCGCTCTGTTTCGGCATGCTCGGCCGCGAGGACGAGGCGCGCGACGCCGTGCAGGAAACCTTCATTTCGGCTTACCGAAATTTGTCGAATTTTCGCGGCGACGCGAAAGTTTCCTCGTGGCTGCACCGCATCGCCGTCAACCAGTGTTTGACGAAACAGCGCCGCGCGAAAACGCGCTCGGAAACGTTTCTCGACGAGGAGGAAAACGCGGAGTACGGAATTTTCATCGCGCCGCCGCACCAATCGCCGGCGCGGCGGGCTGAGCAGACCGAACGCCTGGCGCACGTCCGGCAGGCGGTCAGCGCGCTGCCGCCGGAATTGCGGCAGGTGATCGTGATGAAGGAATTTGAAGAAATGACGTTTCAGGAGATTTCCGAAGTTTTGCAATTGCCGCTCAGCACCGTGAAAAGCCGCGTTTACACGGCGCTCAAGCAGCTGCGCATGAAGCTCGAAAGAACGCCGCTCGAAGTCGTTTAAGGTCAGGTAAAGTTATGTTTGATGCCAATCACAAAAATTCGGGCTGCGGTTTCGCGGACGATCTGGTTTCGTATCTGTACGGCGAGGACGCCGCCCTCGGCAACGCGGCGTTCGAAGCGCACCTCGAAACCTGCGCGGCCTGCGCGGGCGAACTCGAAGCGCTCGCGGGCGTTCGGTTTTTGCTGAGCGATTGGAAGGCGCGCGAATTCGCCGCGCTCGAAACGCCGAGCGTCGAAATCACGTACCCGGTCGGCGCGCCGAAAAACCCGGTTTCGACGCCGCACGAACCGCGCGCTTTCGGTTTCCGCAAATTCTGGCCGTTTCGGCCGGCCTGGTCTTTGGCCGTCGCCTGCGCCGCGATTTTGTCGATCGCCGCCGGCGTCGTTTTTCTCTCGATTGGTTTCGCGCCGAAAACCGACCTCGCTGTAGGAGGAAACCGGCACCAAACCGAGCCGAGTATGCCGTCGGCGGCGAATTCGCCCGAACCCGTAAAAGTCATCGAAAGCCCGGCTGACCGGCGAGAAAACCGAGCGGCGGTTCCGGCGAAAACGCGGGAAAATGCCGCCGCCGGCAACGTCAACCGGGCCGGCAAAAAATCGGTTAAAGAACGGCAAATGCCGAAAACCAAAGAGTCGGCGTCGCCGCAAACGGCCGATCCGGCACGCAAAATCAAAAACAAGTCCGCGCCGCCGGTGCTGACCGAAGATGAAGAAGATGAGACGCTGCGCCTCGCCGAGCTTTTCGAGGAAATCGAGACGAAAGAATGACCACGGTGGATGAAGATGAAAAGTAAATGTTTAGGTTTGATTGTTATCGTTTTACTGGCGCTCGCCGCCGGTCTGAGCGTCCGGGCGCAGGAAGAGGCGGCGATCGAAGTCGAAAATCAAAACCCGCGCCGCGCCGCGCGACCGTTTAAGATCATGCAGGAGCTCGGCTTGTCGCGCGGGCAGATTCAGGATATTCGCCGCATCAATCAGGCGCGGCGCCCGATCATGCAGTCCGCCGCGCAGCGATGGCATACGGCGCGCCGCAATCTCGACGAGGCGATTTACGCCGACGACGCCACCGAGGAACAGATCAAAGAACTGATCGACGCCGCGCAGCTCGCGCAGTCGGAACTGTTGCGCGAGAGAACGCTAACCGAATATATGATCCGCCGCGTTTTAACGCCCGAACAGCTTGACCGGTTCCGTCGGCTGCGCGAACAGCTGATGCCGCGCGGCAAGAGCCGTCGGGAAACGGACGACCCGGAAAACGCCGGCGACGACGCGCCGCGACCGTTCAACCGCTTTTCGCGCCGGAAACGCAATCGCGGGCAATAGGCGAGCCGATCGTAAAATCTTTATCAACTCAATTATTTAGCCGACTTTTTCAAAGAGTCGGCTTTTTTTTTTGACGAGTTCGTTGTAATCTTGGCAAAAGTCTTTTGGTGACAGAACATTAAATGAATCCGCTCAAACTTTTTTTATTTGAATTACAGGAAATCAGTTTTTTGATTTGGCGAGCCTTCGTCGGTCTTTCCCGCAAACCGAGGTATTGGGGAGAAACGGTTCGCCAGATGGATTTGATCGGAGTCGGAAGTTTGCCGATCGTTCTGCTCACCGGCTTTTTCACGGGCGGCGTTTTGATCCTCCAGACCTTTCCGACGCTGCAGTACTACAGCATCCAAAACGAAGCCGGGCGTTCGGTGGCGACCTCGCTCGTGCGCGAACTCGGACCGGTTTTGACGGCGCTGATGGTTTCGGGCAGAATCGGTTCGGCGATTTCGGCGGAGCTCGGTTCGATGGTCGTTTCGCAACAGATCGACGCGATGCGCGCGCTCGGCACCGATCCGACGAAAAAGCTCGTTTCGCCGCGCCTGCTCGCTTTGATTTTCATGCTGCCGCTTTTAACGGTCGCCGCGGATATCTTCGGCATCATCGGCGGCGCGGTCGTCGCGACCAGTCTTTTCAATCAGGACCTGAACGTTTTCATCACGTCGGTCAGAAACGGCATCACGACCGAAGACCTCGTCGGCGGCATCATCAAGCCTTTGTTTTTCGGCCTTATAATCGGAAGCATCGCCTGTTTCAAAGGTTTGAGCACGACGGGCGGCACGGTCGGCGTCGGGCGTTCGACGACTTCGGCGGTCGTGTTGTCGTCGATCGTCGTCATCATTTTCGACTTTTTCCTCTCGAAGGCGATCGCGTCAATTCTCGACATCGGACACATTTAAAACTTATAATTAACGAAAAATTATTATGCTCGCTTCCGAACTCGAACAACCCGAAATCACGATCACCGAATCGGAAATGGCGCCGACTGCGGACATCCAGGAAGCGGTCGACGAACCGGACCGGATTTTGCCGGCGATCGAATTTCGCGACGTTCATCTCTCGTTCGACGATAAAAAAATCCTGAACGGCGTCAGTTTCACGGTCCGGCGCGGCGAAACGAAAATCATCCTCGGCAGAAGCGGCGGCGGGAAATCGACGACGATCCGGCTCGTGCTCGGGTTGCTGAAGCCGGATTCGGGGCAGATTCTGATCGACGGCGAGGACATCACCCATTACACGGAAGAAGAAATGATGCGCGTCCGGCAAAAAATCGGCATGGTTTTTCAGGAAGGCGCGCTTTTCGATTCGCTTTCGGTGTACGAAAACGTCGCGTACCGTTTGATCGAGCAGGGCGTCGACGCCGAAACGACCGAAAAGGAAGTACGCCGGATGCTGCGGTTCGTCGACCTCGAAGACGCGATCGATAAAATGCCGAGCGAACTTTCGGGCGGCATGCGGCGGCGCGTCGGCATCGCGCGCGCGCTCGTCGGCGACCCGACGATCGTCATGTTCGACGAGCCGACCGCCGGGCTCGACCCGCCGACGGCGCGCACAATCTGCGAATTAGCCATCAAGCTGCGCGATTTGGAAGACGTGTCCTCGATCTTCGTCACGCACGAAATGAACAATCTCGAATACCTTTCGTCCGAATACGCGACCGTCAACGAGGACGGCGAAGTGGTTTACGAAATGGAAGGCGAGAAGATTTGTCTGATCAATACGGAAGTCCTCATGCTGCGCGACGGGCAGGTCATCTTCAGCGGCAAGGACGAGCAGTTGCGAAAAACGGAAGATCAGTACATCAGAAAATTTATTCGCGGAAAATAATTTCGATTGAGTCGTTTGGTCGTTTCGACGACGATTCATATTCGGATTGACGATCAATGAATAAATGACGGATGAATAAATGAATCGATCGATGGAGATTTTATGGCAGGAACTCAAAACATCACTTTAAGCCAGCTCAGGGTCGGCATTTTCGTTCTTTTCGGTTTATTGGTGCTGGCGTTTTTGATTTTGAATTCGACCGGCGATTTTAACCCGTTCGAAAAGAAACTGCGCCTCAAAGCGCGATTCGCGCAAGCCGACGGTCTGCGCGAGGGCTCGGAAGTGCAGCTCGCCGGCGTGCATATCGGCAAAGTCGAATCCGTTTCGTTGCTCCCGCCCGATTCGCCGGAGGACGCGAAAATCGAGGCGGTCATGGCGGTCGATAAGGAGCTCAACAATCGTTCGATCACCGAGCGCATCCGCACCGATTCGACCGCGCAGCTCGTCGCGACCTCGATTCTCGCCAACGACAAGATGATCAACATCACGCCCGGCACGCAGAAAGGCTCGGCGGTCGCCGAAAATCACGTTCTCGATTCGACGCAGGCGATTTCGATCAATCAGCTGACGCAGACCGGCAACGAGCTTTTGCAGCAAATCAACAAAATCGCGACGCCCGCCAACGAAATCCTCAACAAAGCGAATCAGGGCGAAGGCACGCTCGGGCAAATCATCAATAACGACCAGCTTTACCGCAGCCTCGACACGACCGTCGGCGAAACCCGCCTGACGATGACGAAGCTTCAAAACACGATCGACCGCGTCAACCGCGGCGAGGGCAGCGCCGGCAAACTGCTCAACGACCCGGCGCTTTACAACAGCCTCAATCAGACCGTGCAGCAGCTCGAAGCGATCTCGAAAGACATCCGCGCCGGACGCGGAACCGCCGGCAAATTTTTGTCGGACGACGAATTTTACAACGAAACGCGCGCGGCGATCGCCGATTTGCGCGTGACGGCGTCGAAACTGAACGGCATCGCCGACGATTTCAAGCTCATCACGACCGATCTCAGCGAGGGCAAAGGCACGGCGGGGAAATTTTTGAAGGATGAACAGCTGTATGAGGAAGCGCGCAGCACGCTCGCGAAATTCAATTCGACCGCCGAAAGAATCGACGTTCTGCTCGCCGACGCGCAGAGCGGCAAGGGCACGCTCGGAAAATTCATCACCGACGAAACGCTTTTCAACAATCTGAACCAGACGTCGTCGAACATCAACCAGTTCTCGTCCGAAGCGACCAAATTACTGTACGATTTTCGTCAGAACCCGAAAAAATATCTTTCGATCAGATTCAGGTTGTTCTGACGGCGGATTTTAGTTTGCGATTTATCAAATCCTTAAAAAGCCGGTTTGCCGTTACTTCAGACGAATCGCTGCAGCCGGTTGAGAATCGATTCTCTCGATTCGACGCCGACGATGCGGTCGACCTCGCGCCCGTCTCGCAGGATCAGAAGCGTCGGGATGCCCTGCACGTGGAACCGGGCGGCGGTCGACGGATTCTCGTCGACGTTCAATTTCCCGACCAGCACCTTGCCGGCGAGCTCCTGCGCGAGCCGTTCGACGATCGGCGCGATCATCCGGCACGGTCCGCACCACGCCGCCCATAAATCGAGCAGGACCGGCAAGGCGGATTTTTCGACGGTTTCCCCGAAATTGCGGTCTGTCACGACGACCGGCGTGCTCGAAAAATTCGGAAGCGCCTGGCGGCAACGTCCGCAGACGGCCTGTTTTTCACCCGCAGCGGTCGTCGAGATACGATTGTTCGCGCCGCAGTTCGGACATTTAACGATTTGATTCGCCCCAGAATGCTGCATTATAAACCTGCTCCCCGCTCATTTATTTTCGGCTTTATAAATGTCTGTAATCTTTTAATACATATTATATATTAAATATAAATACCAGACATTTTGCCGATAAATCATATTAAAGTCTTATAGTTCAATAAAATCAAGCCTTTTTGTTAAATATTCGGTCCGGCAACCTGTGGAACGGCGCTTGCTTCTAAATGTAAGCGGATATTCTCCTCTATCCAAATATATTTATAAATATTTTAGGACTGATTGATATGTCTTACACAGCTAGAAAAATTTATCCGGTGGAAGCCGTAAGTGAAAATTCACAAAATTCGGCCTCCGCCCAGCCGCAAGCTTCGGAGTATCTCTTTAACCGCGATTTGAGCCTGATCGAATTCTTCCGGCGCGTTTTGGACGAAGCGCTCGATCCGAGGCAGACCGTTTTGGAAAAGTTGAAATTTCTGGCGATTCTCGCTTCGAACCTCGACGAGTTCTTTATGATCCGCGTTTCGGGGTTAAAGGAATCGCTCGGCGTTAAAGTTCCGGCGGACGGCACGGACGTCGAAGAACTGCTGGCGGAAATCAAATTGCGCGTGACGGATTTGATCGCCCAACAAACGAAATGTCTTTACGCGGAAGTCCTGCCGGAACTCGAGCGAAACGGCATCGAAATCTGCAAGTTCAATTCGCTGAAAAAAGAAGAACAGGAAAAATTGACCGCGTATTTCCGTAAATGCATTTATCCGGTCATCACGCCGCAGGCGGTCGACCCGGCGCACCCGTTCCCGTATATTTCGGGCGGCAGTCTGAATCTCGGCTTGATGGTCAAACCGAAATTGAACCGGCGCACCGAAAAGGTCATAAAATGCGACGAGTTCTTTATCCGGATCAAGATCCCTTCGTCGATCAAGCGATTCGTGCCGGTCAGCGAAGATTCGACCAGGTACGTTTTGATCGAAGATCTGGTCGCTTCGAATGTTAAGATGCTGGTTCCCGACGCGACGCAGGCGGTTTGCTATCCGTTTCGCATCACGCGCGACGCCGACATCGAGCTGCGCGAGGCCGAAGCTTCGGACCTGCTCGAAATGATGGAGCAAAACTTGAAACAGCGAAGGTTCGGCGACGTGGTCAGACTGGAAGTCGACGAGGGGATGCCGGTCGAAATGGTCGAGTATTTAACGCATTCGTTGCAAATTTCGGCGGACGACGTTTACAAAGTCGACGGCGCGATCAAGCTTTCCGATTTTATGGCTTTATACAAGCTCGATCGCCCGGAACTCAAAGAAGCGCCGCTCGTCGTTTCGCGCCCGCCGCATTTAAGCACGGAAGAATCGATGTTCGACATCATCAAACGCGGCGACGTGCTGCTACATCACCCGTACATGCCGTACAGCATCGTCACGGATTTTATCAAGCAAGCGGCGGAAGACCCGGACGTTTTGGCGATCAAAATGTGCCTCTACCGGACGGGCGCCGATTCGCCGATTCCGCCGATTCTGATCGACGCCGTCGAACGCGGCAAACAAGTCACCGTCCTGGTCGAGCTGAAAGCGCGTTTCGACGAGGAAAACAACATCGAATGGGCGAAAAAATTCGAGCGCGCCGGAATTCACGTCATTTACGGCTTGCTCGGTTTGAAGACGCACTGCAAAACGACCTTGATCGTGCGCCGCGAGGAGGACGGCCTGCGCCGCTACGTGCACCTCGCGACCGGCAACTATAATCCCGAAACGTCGGCGGTTTATACCGATTTGGGACTTCTGACGGTCGACGAGGAAATCGGCGAGGACGCGACCGAGTTGTTCAATTACCTGACCGCCTACTCGCAGAACGACGGTTTTCGAAAATTGCTCGTCGCGCCGCTCAATCTGCGCGAGAAAATGCTCGAAATGATCAACCGCGAAACGGAAAACGCGCGTCAGGGCTCGCCGGCGCGCATCATCGCGAAATTCAATCGTCTGGCGGACGTGCACATCATCCGCGCGCTTTATGAAGCGTCGCAAGCCGGCGTCGAAATCGATTTGATCGTGCGCGGAATCTGTATGCTGCGGCCGGGAATACCGGGATTATCGGAAAACATCCGCGTGCGCAGCATCGTCGGACCGCTGCTCGAACACAGCCGCGTTTACTATTTCGCCAACGGCGGCGACGAAGAGATTTACATCGGCAGCTCCGACTGGATGCCGCGAAATCTCGACCGCCGCGTCGAGGTCGTCGCGCCGGTCGAAAACGCGAATCTGAAAAATTATCTGAAAAACGAGTATCTGGCGGCTTATCTGCGCGACAACGTGAAGGCGCGCGAACTGCAGCCCGACGGCTTTTACAAACGGGTGAAACCCGAATCGAACGAAATGGAGTTTAACTGTCAGCTCGCGTTTCAATCCGCCCCGAAAGTCGTCCGGATCGACACAAAGCATTAATTCAAGGAGGGGTCAAACGGGTGTCCATTTTGAGTAAATTTATCAAGCTTTTAACTTTAATAGTAATTTTTACGTTTTCGCTGACAATCGTTTCAGCCCAAAAAAAATCGAAAAAAACGATTCCGCCCGGCAAGCGCATCATGTGGGAGAAAGTCAACATCCCGCAGCGCGATCTATTTTACGGACCGGGCGGCAGGGAAATGCTGCCCGATCTGAGCAAAATCACTTTCATCAAAAAGGAAACGGGCGGGCATAACACAAAATACCGCATCCGCGACGGAAAGGGACGCGTCTGGGTCGCCAAGCTCGGACGCGAAGCGCAGCCGGAAACGGCCGCCGTGCGCCTTTTATGGGCTCTGGGTTATAAAACCGAAATCAATTATCTGGCTCCGACGCTGACGATTCCGGGAAAGGGCACGTTCAAAAACGTGCGACTCGAAGCGCGCCCCGAAAACATCGAACGGCTCGGGAACTGGGACTGGCGAAACAACCCCTTTACGGGCACCAATGAGCTGCAGGGACTGAAAATCATGATGGTGCTGCTCAAAAACTGGGACATCATCACGGTCAATAACAATATCCTCGGAACCATCGGCAGAAACGGTCAGGAACTGCATTACATCGTCGGCGATCTCGGCCGCACCTTCGGGCGGCTCGGCAACAATAATCTGCCGATCATTTACCGGCTCGGCAGAACGACCGGGCGGCCGAAACACTACGCGAAATCGATTTTGATCCGCGACGTCGAAAAGGGAAGAATCGAATTGTCCTACAAGGGAAAATTGCGCGGCATTTTCAAAAACGTCACCGTTTCGCAGGGGCGGTGGCTGGCGGATCTTTTGATCCAGCTCGACGATAAACAAATCGAGGATGCGTTTCGCGCCGCGAACTATTCGGCGACCGATATCGACATTCTGACGCGGGCGGTGAAATCTAAAATCAACGAACTGGACGAGGCGACGAATCAAAATCTGGCAATTCTGAGATAATATGCGAAAATTCAGATTGATTCTCATCTCGATCGTCACGACCGCAATCCTTATTTCCAGTCTCTTCGCGGTCTATTTACTGTATACGCGGCGGCCGAACACGTCGATCGCCGTCGTCGAAAACGCGAACACGCAGCAACTGTCGCAGGCGAGCGGAACGCCTGCCGGCGGCGGCGACAATCCGTTCCTGCCGGCGGCGTCGCCCGGCCAAACGACCGAATCGGAGGTTATACACGCGCTGGAAATTCTCTGGCGGCTTTTTTTAGCGGTCGTGCTCGCCGGCATTTTGGCTTTTCGCCCGCGAAAAAACGTGCCGCTTTTCGGCAGAAATCTCTATGTCGCGCAGACGCAGATTCTTTTGGCCGTCGTCGCGGCGGCCTTGATGCTGATCGTGGGCGATAATACGGCGCGGGCGTTCGCGATTTTTGCGGCGGTTTCGCTCGTCCGATTCCGCACGAACATCAAAGATCCGAAGGAAATCACCGTGCTCCTCATCAGCCTCGCGCTCGGCCTCGCGACCGGCGTCGGGCGCTGGGATTTGGGGGCGATCCTCTGCGGCTTCGCTCTCGTTCTGCTCTGGGTGCTCGAATACAATGAATCGGAAAAGGTTTTTCGTTCGATGGAATTGACCGTCAAAACCCGCAACACGGAGGTTACGAACGAGAGGCTCCGGAAAATATTCGGCAAATACAAACTCGAGGGCGAAATCCGGCAGATCGACCCGGCGGACGAATCGAATCCGGTCGGCTGCGTAATGTACTACCTGAATTTACGCTTAAATTTGAGCACCGATTTTTTGAGCGAGCGAATTTTCGATATTGACGCCGAGAACGTCGAGGGAATCGAATGGGCGCAAAAGAAGGGAAATTCGTCGATTTACCAGTAAAAGAATAAAAAAGAGAGCGGCGCCGAATGAGACGCCGCTCTCTTTTTTATTTTCTCTCTTTTTTATTTTTCGGAAAGCAATTTACTGGGCTGCCGCCGCTGATGTTTTCTGCTTTTCGAGCAATTTCGCCTGGTCTGCTTTTTCCTTGTCTTCGGCATAATCCTTCACAAAACTTTTCAAACTTCCGTGAACCAATCCGCTCGAGAAATTGTAGTTTTTCATTTCTTTGTAGGCTTTATCGTAATCCCAGCCGTACTTGGTGAACCGATACACGGCGCCGGCCACTCCGGTGCGATGGATTCCGGCTTTGCAGTGGACGTACACGGTGCCGGTCGCCGAATCGTTCATCAGTTGAAGAAATTGTTCGATGTATTTGGATTTCGGATATTTCCAGCCGCTCATCGGAATATTTATATATTTCATGCCGAGCGACTCGACCGCCGATTTTTCATAATCGGTCGGATCGTTTCGGAGATCGATGACCGTATTCACACCCAAATCCTTGAGGGATTGAAAGTCTCCGGGAAGCGGCTGCGCGCCGCGGTAAAACCGCTCGTCCATCTGACCGAAGTTTTTGATATTAACATTTTGGAACGTTTGCGGAGCGGTCTGGGCAAAACCGGCGAAAGAAAAACCAAGAACGAAAACGAAGGTCGCGAAAAGGGCACGAAGGTAATTTTTTTGCATTTATATCTCCTCATCCAAACCCGACCGAAACCGGGTCAGAACTGAATTAATTTGTGAATTATTATTGCCGAATTAACTTTAAAGGGGTCGTCAAATACAAATTTTGTGTTTACGGTTAGGTTAGACGGAGGAATAAAAAAGTTGGTTGCAAACTTTTTTCCATTTTTTCGGATTTATCTAGAATTTTGAATAAACCCTTATGAATGCTGAATATAAAAACAAAAAAGCAGGTCGTGCGGACGACCTGCTTTTTTGAAATTTGGTGCTGAGGGCGGGACTCGAACCCGCACGGATTGCTCCACACGCCCCTCAAACGTGCGCGGCTACCAATTACGCCACCTCAGCAAGATTAAATTTTCAATACCGGGCGAAAACTATTTATTCGCCGCTTTATTCGCCGTATTCGCGGCGTTCGCCGGTTTGTTCGTCGTCGAATTGTTTTTGGCGGTATTGGTCGCCGTGTTCGCGGTGTTGGTGGCAGTATTCGAGGTCATCAAATCCGGGTTCGTGATCGGCGGAACCGTCACCGGCGAATTGCTGTTCGGACTAATGTTCGACGGCGCATTAACGTCGACGTTCGAATTGGTCGTCGTCGCCGGAGCCGATTCGGTGGTTTCCGGATTGCTCGAAAGAACCGAAACGCCGCCGTTGAGGGCGGGCATCGAAAGCATCAGCGCCGACAGCATAAAAATCGTCGCCGCGATGATCGTGGTTTTCGACAAAACCGTCGCCGTACCGCGCGAACCGAAAGCATTGCTCGAAATATTGCTCGTGAACAACGCGCCGGCATCGGTTTTTCCGGGCTGAAGCAGAACCGTGATGATCAGCACGATGCAGGAGAGAAAAAATAGTCCGTATAAAAAATAAGTCATATCTCGTTCGTTGTCTGTCCTTCTTTTTCCGTTGCTCGATTTTTGAGGGTCAACGAATGAAGAAACCCGAACAACTAACCTTTATAATTAACAATCTTCGCAAAGCTTTCGGCTTCGAGGCTTGCGCCGCCGACCAGAGCGCCGTCGATATCGTTTTGGTTCATCAAGACCTGAATGTTTTCCGGTTTGACCGAGCCGCCGTAAAGAACCCTGACTCTTGAGGCAGTCTCGCTGCCGTGGGTTTCGGCTAATATTCGACGGATGAAGCCGTGCATTTCTTGAGCCTGTTCCGGCGTGGCTGTTTTACCAGTTCCAATCGCCCAAACAGGCTCGTAAGCGATTATGATACGTTCCATATCCGAAGTTGTCAAACCGTCTAAACCACCTCTGACCTGCCGCTCGACAACTTCGAAAAGTTTTTCCGATTCTCGCTCCGCCAGCGTCTCGCCGACGCAGACGATCGCCGTCAGACCCGATTCGAGCGCGGCCTTCGTTTTTTTATTGACCGATTCGTCCGTTTCGCCGTAAAACTGCCGCCTTTCGGAATGACCGACGATGACGTGCGACGCGCCGACGTCCCGCAGCATTTCCGCCGAAACCTCGCCGGTGTTCGCCGATTGTTTCGCGGCGGGCGCGCAATCCTGCGCGGCGATGCGGATGTTCGAGCCTTCGAGCCGGTCGGCGACCGTCTTTAAATGAACGAAGACCGGCGCGATCACGACTTCGCAGTGATTCGCGTTGGCCACCAAAGATTTCAGCGCGAGCGCCGTTTCGACCGCCTCCGACAGCAGTTTGTACATTTTCCAGTTTCCCGCCAAGACAGGTTTTCTCATAAATTTATGATTGTATGAAAAAAACGAATCGGGCTCAAAGCCCGGAAGCGAAAAATCATTTTAGTTTCCGTCGCTTAGACCCGATAAACTTAAAGTAAAGCGGTAAAGGTTGGAACGCCGACCGCTTTCGTTTTACTTTAAGTTTTCAGGCGACCCGATCGGCCGCGAACTTCATACTTTTTCCAAATCGATCAGCGTCGCGTCCCACCAGGTGCCGTAGCCGGATTCTTTGACGCGGACGCGTAAATTTTCAAGAATATTTTGATCCGCCTTCTCATGGAGATGCCCGCACAGGACGGTCATCCGGCATTCGGGATGTTTCGGCATGACTTCCAGAAGCAGGTCGCCGATCGCCTTGCAGGTGTAAAACGGCTGCTTGAATTCATCGATAATTCGCAGGTTCCGGTCGAAACAAACCTCAACAAAAGGCGGAACGTGCGTCACTAAAATTACTTTTTGATAATTTTCGACCGCTTCCAGCAAAACCGGTCGCAGTTTTTCGGCGTATCTTGCGCCCCTCGTTTTCATCAATCCGGCGATTTCTTCACGCGTTAAATTTTTGTAGTCGGCAATGGATAGAACGTCCCTGGAAAATCCCGCGCTTAAATTCAACGCGCCGTTGCCCGCATCGCCCCATCCTTCGATGCCGATCAGCGCCGTAGATTCGTTGATTTTGACGATCCCGGATTCGCTCAGCCAGTGTAAATTCGATGATTCCTCGACCAATGCGCCGACCCTTTTTTCGACTCCGGCAAAACCGCCGAAATAAAAATCGTGATTGCCGAGGACGAAGTAGACGGGAAAACCCAACGACCCGTCGAAATCCCGAAGCGCCTCATATACGAATTCGCCCTCGGCGATATCGCCCGAAATCAGAAGGCAATCGGGATTAAGCTCCAACAGGTATTCCTTGTATTCCAAATAATCGCGTTCCGAAAGTCGGTCGAGATGTATGTCGGTTGTCCAGGCGATTTTGTTCATAAAAAAAAGGTCAGAAGTAAGACTTTACCTCCGACCTTTTTTGCTGAATTAAGTGAGTCGTGCTGGACTCGAACCAGCGACCCGAAGATTAAGAGTCTTCTGCTCTACCAACTGAGCTAACGACCCAAAAAGTGAACGATTTGGATTATAACAACTGCCTTCGAAAAATCCAAAGCGGAAATTTGCAAATTTCTTTTGATTTGACCGTTCTTTGTTTTGCAAAAAATACACTTATAGAGAAAATATAACGTGCATGAAAGAATGTCCCGAATGTAAAACCTGTTACGGCGATGAAACGGACGTTTGTCCGAACGACCGGAAGCCGACGCGGCACGTCCTGCCGGGCGGGCAGCTGCTCGCGAATCGTTACTTTCTCGAAAAACAGCTCGGCAAGGGCGCGATGGGGCAGGTTTATCTGGCGAAGGACAAAAAATTCGAAGCGCGCAAGGTGGCGGTCAAAACCGTTCGGCAGGACCTGCTTTCGAGCGAAGATCTGCAGGAGGGCGAAGCGATCGCGCGGTTCGAGCGCGAAGCGCAGTCGGCGGCGTCGATTCAGCACCCGAACACGGTTTCGGTGACCGATTTCGGCGAAACGCCCGAGGGCGTCTTTTACCTCGTGATGGAATACGTCGAGGGCGAAACGCTGCATCGTCTGCTGCGGCGCGAAGGCACGCTTTCGGTGAAACGCGCCGTCAAACTTTTGCGGCAGATCGCCGACGGCGTCGAAGCCGCGCACGACGCCGGCATTCTGCACCGCGATCTGAAGCCCGCCAATATTTTCATCATGTCGCGCGGGCGTACGAACGACGACGGCTTCATCAAGGTCGGCGATTTCGGTCTCGCGAAAATCGTCCATCAAACCGCGACCGACATCAATTCCGACGCGACGCCTTCGTCGCGCGGCATCATCGGCACGCCCGAATTCATGGCGCCCGAACAGATGCAGCCCGAACTCGGCGTCGACGTGCGGGCCGACATTTACGCGCTCGGCACGATCGCGTACCTGATGCTCGGCGGGCGCACGCCCTTTACCGGCGATCTGATGCAGCTCGTCATGCAGAAAATCATGCATGCGCCGCCGCTGCTTTCGACATTGCGAAGCGATATTCCCTCGGACGTCGAAAGGGTCATCATGCGATCGCTCGAAACCGACCCGAACCGGCGTCCGTCGACCGTGACGGAATGGATCACCGATCTGGAGTCGGCGGCGGAGGACGTCGACGATAAGAACAAAACCGGCGCGGCGCGGCTCGTCATCCTCGCGCCGGTCGGCGCGGAAGTTTACGTCAACGACGAACGCAAGGGAAGCATCGGCAGTTCGGGAAAGTTGGTGCTCACGACCATCCCCGCCGGACAACATATTTTGCGCGTCTCGAAGCCGGGCGAAAAAGACGACGAACGCGTCATCGAACTGCGCGAGGGCGGACAGGAACAGGTCATTCAGGCGCAGCTCAGACCGATGCAGGGAACCGCCAGCCAGCCTTCGCCGTCGCTTTCGAGTCAAAGCGGCGTGGCGCAATCGAGCATCATGCCCGGCATCGTCGCCTGTACCAATTGTCAGGCGCGTTTCGCCGAAGGCGTTAAATTCTGCGGGCGCTGCGGGAACCGATCTTTCACGGTCGTCAGCGCCGGCATGAACTCGAAAAGCTACACGGTCTGCCCGCGCTGCTCGACGCAGCTGCCGCAAAACTCAAAATTCTGCGGGCGCTGCGGCATGAATTTCACGAATCAGTCCGGCGCCAAGACCGCCTCCTCGTTCGGGTTTTATTCGGGCGGTACGCAGTCCGCGCCGCAGGCCGTGCAGCGGGTCTGCCGCCGCTGCGGCGCGTCTTTCCCTCCAAACATCAAATTCTGCGGGCGCTGCGGCGCAAACCTCTAACGATTTTGGATTTTATATTTTGGACTTCGGACCGGCGTTCGCGTCGACGGGGAAACGCAGCTTTTATGGAAGCGTTCAGATTCATGATGCGATTTAAGGAAAAATCGTTTCAAAAACAAAACAAATCCAAAATACAATATACAAAATCTAAAATCCAAAATCGAAATGTTATAATGAGTTCGTCTGGGTTAAAATTTGTAGGTAATTTATGAAAATCTGTCCTAGCTGTCGGCAAACCTATACCGATGATGATTTGAATTTTTGTTTGTCGGACGGCTCATTCCTGACCACGGTTTCCGAAAACGAACCAAAGACGGTTTATATGGATCAACCGCGGGTTACAAATCAAACAAACTGGGACCAGCCGGGTTTTCAGCCGCCCGCCGTCTGGGGCAGTCAGCAAACCATGCAGCAGCAGCAGCTGAATTCTCCGCTGCGAATCGGTTCCCAAAGTCAAACGCTGGCGACGGTCTCGCTGGTTTTGGGGATTTTGGCGGTCGTGACGATCTGCTGTTACGGCGGCATTCCATTGGGAACGGCGGCGGTGATTACGGGCGCGATCGCGATGAGGCAGGAAAAAAACGACCCCGTGAATTACGGCGGACGCGGGCTCGCGATCGGCGGAATCATCACCGGCGCGATCAGTTTGATGATCGGTTTCGGTTTTATCCTGATAGCAATTATCGGCAATTTAGCCTGAGCCTTTTTATTCCTTTTGCATAAAGCGGAAATTTAAGTAAAATTTGAACAAATGCGAGTTACACTGCGCGTGATCGCGGGTCCGCAAACGGGACGCGTATTTACGTTTGAACAACACGAAACATTCATGATCGGGCGCAGCGAAGATTCGCATTTTTGCCTGCCGCAGGATCGTTACTTTTCGCGCCACCACTGTATCCTGGAAATCGCTCCGCCGCAATGTTTTCTGCGCGATCTGGGGTCGACCAACGGAACCTTCGTCAACGGAATCAGAGTCGAAACCTGTTATCTGAAAAGCGGCGACCGCATTCAGGGCGGCGAAACGGTTCTGGAAGTCGAAGTTTCGACCGACGCGTCTTTCACGCCGGTTTACGGTCAGCCGGCGATCAAAAACGCGACCGTGCCGTCGCTCGTCACCGTGCAGTGTCTGAATTGCGGCATCCCGGCGGAAGCGGAAGCCTCGCGCCCGGACGCGAAAATGACGTTTTTGTGCGACGACTGCCGCGAAAAACTAAAGCAGAATCCGCAGCCGATTCCGAATTACCAGATGATCCGCGTGCTCGGTCAGGGCGGAATGGGCAGCGTCATGCTCGCGCGCTCCGTCCTCGACGGTCGTCCGGTGGCGATCAAAACGCTGCTGCCGGAAGTCGCCGTCAGCGAACAGTCCTTAAAGCGCTTTCTGCGCGAAATCGAAGTCGCGGCGAGTTTGCGGCACCCGCACATCGTCAGCTACCTCGAACACGGCACGCACAACGGCATCGTTTATCTGGTCACCGAATTCGTGCAGGGCATGGACGCTTCGAAGCTCGCCAAACAGCGCGGCGGGAAATTGACGTATCAGGAAGTCGTCAAGATCATGGAACAAACTCTCTCGGCGCTCGATTTCGCGCACTCGCTCGGTTTCGTTCACCGCGACATCAAGGAACAGAACATCCTCGTCGACGGAAACTACCCGAATTACACCGCGAAACTGACGGATTTCGGTTTGGCGAAAAGCTACAAACAAACCGGCATGAGCGGCGTGACGATGGTCGGCGACGTCGCCGGCACGATCGCCTATATGCCGCCGGAACAGGTGCGCGATTTTAAGGAAGTGCAGCCGCCGTCCGATATCTACGCCGCCGGCATGACCGCTTACAGTTTGCTGACCGGCGCGCACGCGCTCGACATCAGCCCGCGCGCCGGAATTTCCGAAACCGTCAAGGCGATTTTCGAAAAGCCGATCATTCCGATCGCGCAGCGAACTCTGGACGTGCCGCTGCGGGTCGCTTCCGTGATCGAAACGGCGATCGCCAAACAGGTCGAGCTGCGCTGGCGCTCGGCGGGCGAGATGCGCGACGCGCTGCTGCGGGCGATGAACTAGTTTTCTGTAAAAATTATGCCGGAAACCTTTACACTCCTCTCGGTCATAATTCCCGTCTATAACGAAAAAACGACAATCTCCGAAGTGATCGAAAAAGTTTCGGCGGTCGCGCTCCCGATCGAAAAGGAGATCATCGTCGTCGACGACGGCTCGACCGACGGCACGGTCGAAATCCTGCGCTCGAACAGCGTCAAAGTCGCCAACACTTATCTGACGCCGATCAATATCGGGAAGGGCGCGGCCGTGCGCATCGGTCTGACGCTCGCGAAGGGCGAAATAATATTGATTCAGGACGCCGATCTGGAGCTCGACCCGAACGAGTACGAACGGCTGCTGGCGCCGATTTTAACGGGCGAAACTTCGGTCGTTTACGGCTCGCGGTTCCTCGGCGAAAACCCGGTCGCGCCGCTCCGGCGTTTCGCCAATTATTTTCTGACTTCCGTGACGAACGTGCTGTTTCGAACGAATCTGACCGACATGGAAACGGCTTACAAAGTTTTCACCTCCGAGGTCGCCGGAAATTTATCGCTCGCCGCGAACCGCTTCGAGATCGAACCGGAGATCACCGCGCAGATCGCCCGCCGCGGCTTTCACATTCGGGAAGTGCCGATTTCGTATCGACCGCGCACGAAATTCGAGGGCAAAAAAATCAGTTGGAAGGACGGTTTTAAGGCTCTCTGGACGCTTCTGAAATATCGTTTTTCGAAAAATTAGCGATTCCCGCCAGCATGCCGAACAAAATCCATAGATGCCGCGCGTCTTCGAACGAGCCGCTCAAACCCTGGTACAAAAACGCGCCGACGAAGGCGCAGGAAAGCGCGAGATGAATCGCATTCGCCTCGTTCAATTCATCGAAGCGGAAGCGGCATCTCCTGAATAAATAAAGGGTCAGTAAAACCAAAGCCAGTAATCCCGGCAGGCCCGCCTGTCCGAGCACGTTGAGCCAGACGTTGTGCGCGTCGAGCAAGAGCTGGTTGTCGCCCGAAAGCGTTCGGTATTGAAGCGACGCCGCGTTCGATCCGGTGCCCCTGCCGAGGATGGGAAATTCCCGGTAATTCGCGAGCGCATTTTCCCAGACGAGCACCCGCACGGACGGCTCGAATTTTTTATCGGAAAAGGGAATCGAGAAATCACGCGCGGTGTTGTCCGTGGAGGGGGAAACGAGCGTCGAGGCGAAAACCAGGGCGGCCAGTATAATCGAAATTGAAAGGGCGATTTTTGCGAACGTAAATTTTTTCGTCGTTTTAAAAGAAACCCGGAACCAGATTCCGTAACTTAAAAACATTCCGCCCAAACCGGCGGAGAACGTGAAAAAGGCAGCGAACCAGACGCCGATTTGAAGCAGGCGCGCCGCAGACGTTTTCAGCCAGCCATTTTTTTCCGTTAAAAGCGCCAGCATCAGGCCGACGTTCAGGAAATTGCACATCATATTGGCATTGGCGAAAAGGGCGTGAATGCGCGGGTAATTGCCGGCCGGAAGACTTCCGAAATGCGACAGAAAATAATTGTCGGCCTGCGTTTTATAACCGGCGTAAAACAGGAGAAAACCGGCGAGCGCGGCGAGAACCGTCAGCGCCGTTCCGCTCAGCCAAGCGATCGTGATCGATCTGAAAAACGATTTGTCGCGAACGAGATTAAACGTCAAAACGCCCAATCCGAACAGGTAAAATTCTCCCAAAAGTTTGAAGAAACTCCGTTGCGGGTCGATCGAAAAAATCGTCGAAACGGTTAAAGCGAGCGCGTAAAAGCCGATAAATAAATATAATCGGTCGAACCGAAATTCGGTTTCGCGACGCCAAAGGGCGGCGACCCAAAAAACGAATGCGACGAGAAATATAAAATCCGTGAAAGGAACCTGCAGGCGAAAAACGACGACGTTGAAAGGACGGACGAGCGGCAGGGAGACGATCAGAAGCAAAAACAGCCAACGGCAGATTTTTAAGGTCATTTCAGATTGTTCGCCAATTTTTTCAGCGCCCGGGCGAATTTCGGCAGCTCGAAATTTTGCGGGTCGTCATGCGCGTCCTTGATTCCGGCGTCGATCGCCGAATGATAAGCGGGGATCAGCCATGTTCCGCGCCGGATGCTCGCGGCCGCGTAAAGCATCGCCAGTTTTTCGTATTGCCGTTGAGTAAAACCCGGAAAAGGCGCGATCAGGTCGTTTTTCGGGTTGGAATTCGCCGCGTCGCGCCGGCGCGGCTGAATCAATTCGATATGGATTTGTAAACCCTTGCCGTCCGCCTTGAGAAAATCGCGGGCGAATTTCGTGCCCCAACCCTTGCGCGGCGGCTCTTCGAACGGCGTCGTCGTCAGCGATTCGCCGAGCCGGTTGACGAAAACATGCGCCACGGGCTGATCGCGCCAAATCGTTAAATCGTTTCCGCGCCAATTTCGGTCCGAATCGAAGTCCGAGGGAAAAGCCGCGTCCCCGAGATACGGCGAGGACGTGTCGTGAATGACGAAATAAAGCGCGGGCAGGCCTTCGCCCGACTGAAGAACGGCGGCCGAGAGCGGGCGATCGAGATCGCCGCCGAGCGTCTGCTCGTCGATTTGATTTTTTTGCAGGTGCTTTCGAAATTTTTCCCGTTTGATCTGCACCGCGCCGCCGATCAAATTTTCGAGCGGCGCGGGAAGTTTTTTCAATGCCTCGCCCAAAACGCCGCCGATTTTATTGGGACGCAAAAGACAGCGCGCCTGCTCGATCGGCGTGCCGGCGAATTGCAGCGTTCGTGGGTCGAATCGGCAGGGCGCGTTTTGGGCCATCGCTGAAAAATTTAGCAGACCGCAGACCGCGGTCAGAAAAAAAGAAAATCTGAAAACCGAAATCTGAAAACTGAATTTCATACCGTCTTCGTGACTTTCGAAAGCGAGCGCGGCGCGTCGGCGTCGATGCCTTTTTCCTGCGCGAGCAGGGCGGCGAAAAGCTGCGCCGGAACGATGAACGGGATCGGCGAAAGAAACTCGTCGATTTCCGCCGGCATCTGCAGGACGCGCGGGCTTTTTCGCGAAATTTCGACGTCGTTGGTGATCGTCAGACAATCGGCGTGCAGTTCGTGCAGTCGCTCGAGCAGATCGAGATTGCTCTGGCGCGTGACGCCGGTCGGCGCGAACAAAATCGCGGGGAAACGCCGCTCGACGATCGCCAAAGGGCCGTGGAAAAAATCGGCGGACGAAAACCGTTCGGCGACGACGTAACAGGTCTCCATCAGTTTTAACGCCAACTCGTAGGAATTGCCGTAGTTAAGCCCGCGCCCGACGACGACGCAGTTTTCCATGAACACGTAGCGTTTGACCAGTTCTTCGACGTTCGATTTGAGCTGCAGAGCCTGCGCGCTGAAGTGCGGAATCCGTTCGAACTCGATTTTCGAATCCGCCAAAGCCGACGCCAGCATATAAAAATGCAGCATCTGTCCGGTGTAGGTTTTGGTCGCCGCGACCGATTTTTCGCGTCCGGCGTGGATCAATAAAGTTTCGTCGGCGATTTTCGCCATCGAGGAATCGGCTTCGTTGGTGATGCCGATCGTGAATGCGCCGGCGTTTTTCGCGCTTTCGAGCACCGCGTTGATGTCGGTTCCTTCACCGGATTGCGAAACGCCGATCACGACGGCGCGTTTCAAATTCAGTTTGGCGCCGTAGAGCGTGAAAACCGACGGCGCCGACAGCGACACCGGGATTCCGGTCGTGATTTCGAGCAGGTAGCGACCGAATAGGGACGCGTTGTCGGAGCTGCCGCGCGCGACCAGCACGATCAAATCGACGTCTCGATTGCGCAAAAAATCGCCGAGCTTTTCGAGCTTGGCGCGTTCCGCCTGAATCGTCCTTTCGAGAACGACGGGCTGTTCCGTGATTTCCTGTAACATTAATGACATAAGTAGTTTATTAGGTGTAAATTAAAGTATAAAATCAGTTTTCCGAAACCGTCCGGGATTCGTTTTCGTCGTTTTCGCACGGCGAATCGATCGACGAATTTTGATTCGCTAATTCCGTGATCACCGAATTCAGAGAACCGCCGATTAGAATAACCAAAGCGGTCAGATAAAGCCAGAGCATCAAAATGATCACCGCTCCGAGCGAGCCGTAGGTTTTGTCGTAATTGTCGAAATACATCAGGTAAACGCGAAATCCGTTGGTGACCAGAATCCACAAAACGATCGCGGTCAGCGAACCCGGCGAAACCCAGCCGCAGCGTTTGTCCTTCTGGTTCGGCAAATACCGGTATAGCACGCCGAAGGTGACGAACAGCACGACGATAAAAGTTATCCACTGAATGATTTGCAGGACGACGAACGACTCGACCGGGAAATTTATCAGTTTGAGCAACACGGAAAGGAATTTCCAGCCGTAGAAAACCGTTCCGAGCACGAACAGCAAAAGAAATATCAGCAGCAGCGTAAAGACGAGCGATTCGAGTTTCGTCATCCACCAGGAACGGGTCTCCCTGACCTTGTAAACGTGGTTGAGGGCGATTCGAAGGCTGTCCATGCCGGCGGACGCCGACCAGAGCGCGATCACCAAACCGAAGGTCAGTTTTCCGCCGGAACTGCTTTCCGTAACTTCCAAAATCGTTTTCTGCACCAGAATGTAAGCCGAATAAGGCATGATCTGGCGCAGGTACGAAAAGAGCTCCAATCTAAGATCGGCGGCGCCGCCGATAATCAAACCGAACAGGTTGACGAGAAAAAGCAGCAGCGGAAACAGTGAAAACGACAGGTAGAAAGCGACCTGCGCCGAACGGCTGAGAATGTCTTCTTCCCAGAAAACATTATAAAGGCGATAAAGGACGGTTTTGACGTGGTGGTATTTTTCGCCGACTTCCGCGGACATAAACTATTATCCCGTGCGTTTAAATTCGCTTTTATTCTCGCTTATTGAACCGATTTTTGCCAGTTTTTTCAGTTCATAAAGCGTCATCATCGCCTCGACCGGCGAAATCGCGTCGAGATCAAGTTCGTTTAAGATATTTTCCAATTTGCGGTTGCCGGCAGTGCGCGCCGTTTCGCGATCGCCGGCAATTTCGTACGTCTGCAAAAGCCGCTGCGCGCGCCGGATGACCGGTCGCGGCAGACCGGCGAGCTTCGCGGCGTAAACGCCGTAACTCTTTAGCGCCGTGCCCTTTTCGAGCCGGTATTTGAAAATCAATTCGCCGGCGTTTTCCTCGATCAAAAAGTGCAGGTTTTCGAGGTGCGGCAAAACCCCTTCGAGCTCGGCCAGTTCGTGGTAATGCGTGGCGAAAAGCGTGCGGGTTTTCAGTTTCGGGTGGTTATGGATGAATTCCGCCACCGCGCGCGCGACCGCCAGCCCGTCGAAGGTCGAGGTTCCGCGCCCGAGCTCGTCGAGCAGAATGAGCGAACGCGGTCCGGCGTGATGCAGAATCTCGGCCGTTTCGATCATTTCGGTCATAAACGTCGATTCGCCGGCGCCGATGCGGTCGTAAAGGCCGATGCGCGTGAAAATCCGGTCGCAAACGCCGATCACCGCTTCGTCGGCCGGCACGAACGAACCGATTTGCGCGAGCAGAACGATCAGCGCGACCTGGCGCAGGTAAGTCGATTTTCCGGAAGCATTCGGTCCGGTAATCAAGGCGATCTGCGGCGCGCCGTTTCCGCCGAGCGCCGCATCGTTGGCGATAAAATCAATACCCTTCTCGCCCATTATTTTTTCGATCACCGGGTGGCGACCGCTTTTGATGCGCAGGAGCGAGGTTTCGTTGACGCTCGGGCGCCGGTAGTTCATTTCGTCCGCCGCGTCCGCCAAAGAGCAAATCGTGTCGAGATAAGCGATCGTCTGCGCCGCCAGCAAAATTTCGGGACGCCTTCTCCCGATTTCAAAACAAACCTGACGGAAAAGGTTGTTTTCGAGTTCGGCGAGCCTTTCCTGGGCGTGCACGACCAGCGATTCGTGCTCTTTTAACTCCAGAGTGACGAACCTTTCGCACGGCACGAGCGTTTGCTTGCGCGTATAATCAGAAGGAACGAGATGCAGATTCGATTTCGTGATTTCGATGTAATAGCCGAAGACTTTATTAAACCCGACGCGCAGCGATTTGATCCCGGTGCGTTCGCGCTCCCGCCGTTCGAGGGCGGCGAGAAAATTTTTGCCGTTTTGCAGACTGTCGCGCAGCTTGTCCAATTCATCGGAAAATCCGCGCTTGATAACCCCGACCTGTTCGGAATTTCGGGTCGGAAGTTCGTCGGAAATCGCTGAGGCGACCAGCTTTGCGGCTTTTTCGCAATCGGGTAGATGCGCCAAAAGATGCCCGAAACGGATCGTGTCCGTCTGCAAAATCTGTTTCAGCGACGGAATCGATTCGAGGCTTTTTCCGAGCGCCCGCAATTCGTGAGCCGTTATGTAATTAGCCTTCGCGCGGCTCGAAAGCCTTTCCAGATCCTTGATCTGCGCCGCGATTTCGCGAATCGCGTTTCTTTCGGCGGCGTTTTCCTTAAACCATGCGAGATGTTCCTGACGGCGATAGATTTCCGCCGTGTCGAGGAGCGGCTGGCGCAGCCAGCGGCGCAGAAGACGCCCGCCCATCGGCGTCTGCGTCCGGTCGACGATCGACAAAAGGCTCGCGCCGGTGGCGCTTTGAAAAACCTCGAGGCTGCGCAGCGTGTTGCCGTCGATCAGCATATACTCGGAAAAGTCGTAGCTCGTCAGGCGATTTAATTGATCCGCCGCCTCGGCTTGGGTTGCCTTGAGATATGAAATTACCGCGCCCGCGGCGCGTACGGCGAGCGGCGATTCGTCCAATCCGAACGGTTTCAACGTGGCCGCGCTGAAATGTCTGAGGATTTCACGGCGCGCCGTTTCGTAGGAAAAAAACTCGGATTCGAGACGCGTAATAAAGGGCGGCAAATCGCGATTGCTCAAGGCTTCCTGGGTTTCGGTGAGCAGGATTTCAGCCGGCGCGAGGCGCGTGAGTTCGGCGAGCGAGTCTTTGTTATCGATTTCCGTGGCGGCGAAATCACCGGTCGTAATGTCGGCGTAGGCGATTCCGGCACGGCTGCCGTCGCTGACGAAGGCGCACAGATAATTATTCGAATTGCTCGTTAAAAGCTGCGGTTCGATGACCGTTCCGGCGGTGACGACGCGGGTCACGTCGCGTTGAATCAAGCGTTTGCCGTCTTTTCCTTTGACGGGCGAAGCGGTGAGCTGTTCGCAGATGGCGACGCGGTGCCCGCGCGAAATCAAAGTGGCGAGATGGCGTTCGAGCGAATGAAAGGGAACTCCGGCGAGCGGCACGCGCGCGCCTTTGCCCATCGGCTTGGAAGTCAGAGCGATGTCCAGCTCGCGCGCCAGCAGACGCGCGTCGTCGTCGAACGCCTCGTAAAAATCACCGAGCCGAAAAAGCAGAATGGCGTCCTGGTGATGCGCCTTGATTTCCAGATACTGCCGACGAATCGGAGTTTCGTCTTTCATAAAATTTAGCCGCGGCGTCGTTCGAGCAGCGTCATCATCAGGACGCCGAGGACGATTCGGGTTTCCTCCTCGGTGGAAAACGGAGAAAGGTTCGTCAAGATGAACTTGCCTTCGAACATCGCCGGTTGTTTTTTCAGATGCGCGACCGGCGTTCCGTCCATTCTTTCCACCACGTAAGACGGGTTGAAAACATAGCCGGAAAGGATTCCGACCAGCGGCAGTTCGCCGAAAAGCGCGTCGGCGACTTTGACCCAGCCGTTTTCTTCGTGGATTTTATAAACCTGCGCGCCGCGCGCGTCGAATACATCGTAATTCGCCTTCCAGATCGAGCGCATGCCCTGTCGTTTGATAGAGCCGAGAAAACTGCCGCGGCTGTCCGTAAAACTGTAATTCGCCGACCAGTCGATCATGCGGTCGGCTTTGATGTTGAAGAGCAGGCGCGTTTGCTGCTCGTCCGCGAAAATATTGATGTCCTCCTTTAATTTGAACATCTTTTGTTTGACGTAACCGAGCAGATTGCCGTTGGCGTCGCGGATGTATATCTGGTTGGCGAGCGCCAGTAATTTGAAGCTTAAACTAAGGGGAAAATTCATTTGATCTCCTCTGCAGAATAGTAATCGGGTAAAACATTATTATTTTACAGCATTTAGCCGCAAAAAATTAAGCCTGCAGAAAAGCCGGAAGAAACTTCGCGATGGCGTTAAGGTTTTCATGGATTTTACGAAGCTCGGCGAAATTGATAACCGTTAAAACATGTTCGAGTTCGCGGAATTCCAGCGCGAGCGATTTTTGAGCGCGATTGGCGTCGCGTTCACTGTCGAGAATCAGGAAAATCTTCGACCGCTGCGCGTCGTGCGCGCGCTTTAATTTGGCGAAAGCCGAATCCAGATTCCCTTTGCTCTGGACTTCAAAAACATGCGACAGCCGCTGACTTTTCGCCGTCTCGCGCCAAACGACGTCATAAAATTGAAACTCGGTTTCGCCGAAATAACCGAGAAATCCGGCGATTTCGACCAGCATGCGCTGTACCTGCTGGTGCGAAAGCGTGTTGTTTTCGATTTCCGGCGGCGCGAAATAAAAGCCCTCCGATTCCTGAGTGACCAGAATTTTGCCTTTCTCGGTCAAACTCCAAACGCCGCGGTCACGCCGGATTAAATGACTCTCGTCGAGCGTTTTGCCGGCTTTCTGAACGGCTTTTTTCCAAAAGCGTTGAGTGCCGGCCTTGATCGCGGCGATTTCCGCGTCCGATAAGGCCGGGAAGTAGGAAATTAAGCGAACGTAAAGAAAACGCACGTCATCCGTTCCGCCGACCGCCGACAGCTCATGGAGGATCGGTGTTTCGATATTCGTGTAAAACGGTAGAGGCATCGATAAAATTATGAGTCCCGTGATTTAGAAAATCGGTTCGTAATCAAAAAATCTGCCGTCCGCAACGTCGTTCCTCAAATCGTCCAAACCGGCAGTAAGCCGTGCGCAAAATGTTTTCGATAGGTTTTTCGAATCGAAATTTTCGTCGACGCGGATCGGTTGCGGCTCATCGATCCTGACAAAAATTCGCGGCTTGAATTCGCCGAGAAATTCATATCGCATGGAAAGGGAAGCGGTCGAACACTCGCCGACCCTCTCGACAATCCTCGCCAATCCCCGATAAATCGACAACGGTCGCCGGTCGTTCGGGACTATTTTGCCCTGCGGAAAAATCCAGAGCGTATTTTGCTGATCGGCTTTTAGGAGGTCAACGGCGTAATCGATGCTTTTTAACGCCTCGCGCGGTTTTTCCCGGACGACCGAGAAGGCGCCGAGAAGGCGAAACAAAAACAATTTTTTCAGCTGCTTTTCCTCCATCATGATATAACTGCGCAAACCCGCTTTGCGGGAAATTTCAAACGCGACCAGTCCGTCCCACCAACTCGAGTGATTGCAGTAGATTATCAACGGAAGTTTAGGATTCTTATTTAATAAAAATTCGAGCCCGGAAACCTCGATTGAATAAAATTTTCGCCTGAGCAGATTTCGGTTGTAGACGGCAAAAAGCTTTTCAAATAGCGCGCTTTTTTTGGCTTCCAACATATTTTTTAGGAATGCGTTTACTGAACCCGCAGGTGATTTCATAGGAGATCGTCGAACAAAGTTCGGCGATCTCCTCGGCCGTTATTTTTAAATCGTTTTGTTTTCCAATGATAACGACCTCGTCCTCAAGTTTAACATGAGGGACGTCAGTTACGTCGAGGATAATCCAGTCCATCGAAATTCGACCCACGATCGGCGCAAAATGCCCATTGACGAGTGCTTTTCCCGTATTCGACAAAATCCTTGGTAGTCCGTCTTCATACCCGATCGGAACGGTTGCGATCAATGAATCCTTCGATGTTTGAAATGAACGGCTATAACCTAAAGTCTCGCCTTTCGGAACCTTTTTAAGATGCGAAATTTGGGAGAAAACCGACATCACCGGTCTTAATTCGGGTTGGGGCACTTCGCTGGGTAAAACGTCACCGCCAAGACCGTATAAAATCCCGCCGATGCGCACCATATCGGCGCGGGATTGCGCGTGCACGATCGCGCCGGGAGAGTTGGCCAAATCTTTGAATATCGGATTAAACCCTTTACTTGCAAGAATATCGACGCAATCGTTAAAGCGTTTTATCTGCATGTTCGTGAAGTCATTTTCGGATAATTTGTCGGCCGAAGCGAAATGCGTCATGACGCCCTCAACATTAAGATTGGCGAGCGCGCGCAATTTCTCGGAAAATTCGGAAACCTCGTCGAAACGCACGCCGAGCCTTCCCATTCCGGTGTCGATCTTGAGGTGGACGTTAACGATTCTGCCCCGTTCGCGCGCCGTCCGGTCGAGCGATATAGCTTTGTCGATCCGGTAAATGACCGGGGTTAAATCATTGTCTAACAAAAGGTTCTCCTGACCGAACCAGAACCCCCCGAGGCAGAGAATAGGTTTTTGCAGACCCGCCTCGCGCAATTCAATTCCTTCTTCCGGAAGGGCGACGGCGAGCCAGTCAACGCCGAGCGCTTCGAGTCGCCGAGCGCATTGAACCGCGCCGTGACCATAGGCGTCCGCTTTGACGACCGCCATAAATTTTACCTGCGACCCGATAAAATCTTTGACGGAACGAAAGTTAAAAGCAAGATTTTCCAGGTTTACCTCCGCCCAAGTCGGTCGGGCGAAATCGAATTGCGCCATTTTTGTTTGTTAAAGCAAAATATAAATAAACTCTATTACTGTTGAAATAATGAAAATTAAAGAGAAGGTTAAATAAAAGCTTTAAGTGTCTGCATATCAACACTTAAAGCTTTTTCTAAAGCGGAATGTTGCCGTGTTTTTTTGGCGGATTGCTATCGCGCTTATTTTGCAGGAGCGATAATGCGCGAATAAGTTTCGGACGCGTCATTCTCGGTTCAATCACCTCGTCGATAAATCCGTGTTGCGCCGCAACGTACGGGTTCGCAAATTTATCTTCGAATTCCGCGACTTTCATTTTCCGGTATTGCTCCTCATTTTCGGAGATTTCCTTCCGGTAAAGCACGCCGACCGCCCCTTCGGCGCCCATGACGGCGATTTCTGCGGTCGGGTAGGCGAAATTAATGTCGGTTCTGATATGTTTTGAAGCCATCACGCAGTAAGCGCCCCCGTATGCCTTTCGCGTAATCACGGTTATTTTCGGGACGGTCGCCTCGGCGAAAGCGTAAAGCAGCTTGGCCCCGTGGCGGATGATGCCGAAATGTTCCTGATTGACGCCGGGCAAAAAGCCCGGAACGTCTTCAAAAGTGATCAGCGGAATGTTAAAGCAGTCGCAAAATCGCACGAAACGTGCGGCTTTGACCGATGCGTCGATGTCCAAAACCCCCGCGAGGTACGCCGGTTGATTGGCGACGATCCCGACCGAGAAACCGCCCAAACGCGCGAAACCGACGACGATGTTTTGCGCGAAATGTTCCTGAACTTCGAAAAAATAATGCTCGTCGACCACGTTATTAATAATGTCGCGGATGTCGTAGGGTTGGTTGGATGACGCGGGAACGATCGCATTGAGTTTTTCATCCGCCCGGTCGGACGGGTCGGCCGTCGGTGCAAAAGGCGGATTCTCCATATTATTGGAAGGAATAAACGAAAGCAGCTCGCGCGTGAGCCGCAGGCAATGCTCATCGGATTCAGCCGCAAAATGCGCGACGCCTGATTTCGCGTTGTGCGTCATCGCGCCGCCCAGTTCGTCTTTCGACACATCTTCGTGCGTTACGGTTTTAATGACATCGGGGCCGGTAATGAACATGTAAGACGTGTCCTTGACCATAATGTTGAAATCCGTGATCGCCGGCGAGTAGACCGCGCCGCCCGCACACGGTCCGAGAATGCAGCTGATCTGTGGAATGACGCCGCTCGCCAAAGTGTTGCGCAAAAAAATGTCGGCGTAACCGCCGAGAGAAACGACGCCCTCCTGGATTCGCGCGCCGCCCGAATCGTTCAAACCGATGACCGGCGCGCCGGTTTTCATCGCTAAATCCATGACCTTGCAGATTTTTTTGGCGTGGGTTTCGCTGAGCGAGCCGCCGAATACCGTAAAATCCTGGGCGAACACGAAAACCTCGCGACCCTCGACCAATCCGTGACCGGTGATCACGCCGTCACCGAGGAATTTTTGATTTTCCAATCCGAAGTCGTGCGAGCGGTGAACGACAAATTTGTCGAACTCTTCAAATGAACCTTCGTCCAGAAAAAAGTTGATCCTTTCGCGGGCGGTCATTTTGCCGGCGGCGCGTTGTTTTTCAAGGCGCGCCGCGCCGCCGCCGCGCTCGGCCAGTTCGGATTTTTCCTGCAATAAATTTAATTTATCCATAGAATTTTCTTTTGTTTGCGGTTGCATATTACAAATAAGTTTAGTTATTTTGGATGATTTCTCAAACCGGAGGATCGAATTGTATCGGTTACTTTGGAAGGTCGAAAATTTAAAAATCTTCCATCGCGTTTCTGATTTGCGCGAAGAGGCTTTTTCGAAAACTTTGGGCGAATAATTCGGCTTCGCGGAGGTTTTCGGAAATTTGACGGTTGCTGGCTTCGATCTCGAACAGAAGGGCTTGCAGGTTGTTACGCTCATTTTCCAAGTTCCGCCGCCGGCTATCGCGAAGCTCTTCGGCTTTGACCGTTCCTTGGAGTTGGATTGATCGGTCGAGATTTTCCGGGCGCAGTTCAGTTTGAATCTGCCCGATGCGGCGTTTGATGGAAGCTTCGCGCTCGCCGGTCTCGATCAGGGATTTGCGCAAAGTCGCCGCCAATTGCTCGGTTTGATTGAGGATTTCGTAACCGAAAAGAAGCTTTTGCTGTTTCTCGCTGAGCTGAACGCCCTTGTATTTGTTGACGCTTTCCAAAAATTCATTGAGGCGTTGGTTAAAAGTCTGCAGCGATTTGGACAAAAATTTCAGCTCATTAGAGATGTCTTCCAAGGTTTGCTGAGTTTTGTCGTCATTTTTGACCGCGACCGGAACCGTCTGGGCAAGACAGTAGTTGGAAAGAAAAACCAAGCCGAAAAAGGCACACAACAAATTAAATTTCATTTTGATCCTCCTGAATTTTTTTGTTTTGCACGCGCCGCCCGCTTGTGGTTGCATTTTCAATCAAATGGAAATTCACGCGCTTCGATGATCGTTAACACTTCATCGAGGGTTTGAAGCGTTTTGGCGACGAGTTCCTCCGAGTAGCCGTATATTTTCGAATGTTCGTCAAACTCATCGCGGTCGAGAATCTCCACGTCGAAATTTTTTGAAACCAACACGTCGATATCCAAATCGATGTAGTCGAGCGTGTGGTTTTCGAACTGGGGCGGCATATTTAGATTACAGTAAAAATTTCGCAGTTCGCCTTCCGGTTCGTGGAATTTGAAAATATTAAACCAGCGGTCGAGCCAGTAATATTCGTGCGAAACAGTGCCGCGTCTGATAACCCCTAATTTTGAATGCCGGACTTCTTCTTCGAATACGCCGACGAAAATCAAAAGCGAATCCTGTTTTTCGATGAGGTCGGCTCGCCAGGAACGATGGATTCGACCGTCGAATTTACGAGAGTTGATGATTGCTTTTTGACTGTGCATTAATATTTGATTTGATTGCAGAAATTAAGCAGCGGCTCGTTAAATCGAGCGGGCTGTTCGAGATTCGAATAATGTCCGGCGTTCTCGATGATGATCAATTGCGAATTCGGGATTAGCGCTTCCAAATTGCGGGCATTGTCGAGATTGGTGATTCGATCGAACTCGCCGAAAAGAAGCAGCGCCGGGACGGAGATATGTTCGACCGCTGCGGCATTGTCAATCCTCTCCGCCATGCTTCGAAGCGCATTGACCGCAGAAACGGGAGAAACCTCCAAGAACGTTTTTCTCAATTCTTCGACTAAATTCTGATTGTTTTGCCGCGTGTAATCGGAGATGAGATTGCAAAGCATGTTTTCGACGAGAGCGCGCGAACCGTCTCGTTCGATTTTTGAAATCAATTCGAAGCGGGCATTTCTTTTCTCCTCGGTGTCGGCGTTAAAGGTCGTATCACAAAAAATCAACGCTGAAATTTTTTCGGGGGCGAGGCGAATCAGGTCGAACAAAACATAACCGCCCATGGAAAGCCCGCCGACGATCGCTTTCTCGATTTTTAACGAATCGATTAGCCGGGAAATCTGAAGCGCCGTCTCTTCGAGAGAAAATCGTTTCGAGCAATTGAAATTTTCACCAAAACCCGGAAAATCGGGCAGAATAACCCGAAAGCCGTTTCGGGCGAGCATTTCCGCCTGCGATTGCCACATTTTGCCGGAAAGCGGGAAGGCGTGAAGCAAAACCACCGGTTTGCCGTTTCCGATTTCGGTAAAAGATATTTGCATATACGTTTTATTTATTACGAACGACTAAAACCGAACACGGCGCGTGATGAATGACGGAATCGGAAACCGAGCCGAGGAGAAGTCTTTCCCAACGGTTGTAATCGTGCGATCCGACGATGATTAAATCGGCATGCGTTTCTTCAGCCTTTTCGACGATCCGGCTTTCGGGCGAACCGTGCAGCAATTCCGTGATAATGGAGACGTTTTGTTCGGAAAAAATCTCCTTTAATTTATCGCCGGTCGTTCCCAAAATTTTCTCCGCATTCGCTTTGACCGTATTTTCGAGTTCCTCGGTCGTAGGCTGGTAACCCGCGTAAAGATCGACGGATAAGGGAAGCGCCATGTCGACCACCGATATTACAATAATTACATCGCCGTCTGCGAGATTCAATGATTTCGTTATTTCGATCGCCGCCGCGGTTTGTTCGGTTCCGTCGGTTGCTAAAATCACTTTCATAATTGTTTATATTTTACATCTCTTAAAAATCTGTAAAAAGCGCCTGATGGAAATTAGTTCCAAAGACGTGGCGCTCCAACGTTACCGAGCCGTCAGATTTTCAATCAGTTTTCCGAACAACTGATTGAGGACGAGCTGCTCGGTCGCGGTTAGATTGCCGATTAATTTCTCTTCGAGCTTACGCCATTTCTCTTCCACCCGCGGACGGATCGCCGCGCCTTTGGGGGTTAAATACACGCGTTTGGCCCGAGTGTCTTTTGAGCAAACAGAGCTTACGACGAACCCGTTACCCGCCAAACTCTTGACCATTTTATTGATCGCCGGCGGGGAGATTTTAAGGTTGGAGGACAATTCGATTTGACTCATCCCGTCGGTTTTCCAAAGCTCGAACAACACGAAAATCTGCCCGGCATGAAGCTCGAATTCATTGAGTTCCTTTTCGATTTCCACCTTATAAAAGGTCGAAATCTGAGCGAATAAATAGGGAATTGTTTCATTGAAATTCATAATCTTAACAAGTTAATAGAATATACTAAACTACTTTATAGTTAATTAGTTTAGTATATTCTATTAACTTGTTAATCATTAGTCAAACAAAAAAGCGCGAATTGCTTCGCGCCTTATAACTCTATATTTTAATTAGTTTTAACTGCGTCCGCTCTTTTTCCAATCCGCTAAAAAGGAATCGAGCCCCTTATCCGTCAACGGGTGTTTGACAAGCTGCTGGATGACCTTAAAGGGAATGGTCGAGACGTCGGCGCCGGCAAGTGCGGCATCAACGATGTGCATCGGATGACGAATCGAAGCGGCGAGCACTTCGGTGGCGAAACCGTAATTATCGTATATCTGAACAATGTCGCGAATGAGCTGCATGCCGTCCTGACCGATGTCGTCGAGTCTGCCGATAAAAGGCGAAATATAAGTCGCCCCGGCCTTGGCGGCGAGAAGCGCCTGCGCGGCGGAAAAGCAGAGCGTGACGTTGACTTTTGTGCCCTCATCGCGGAATGTTCGCGTCGCCTTTAAACCCTCTAAAGTGAGGGGGCATTTGACCACCACATTCGGCGCGATTTTCGCCAGCTCGCGCCCCTCGCGCAGCATTCCCTCGGTATCGAGCGAAGTGACTTCCGCCGACACGTCGCCCTTAACCATTTCGCAAATCTTGGCGATATGGTCATTAAAATCGACGTCGCCTTCTTTCGCCACGAGGGAGGGGTTGGTCGTAACGCCGTCGATCAAGCCTAATTCGTTGGCTTCGCGAATTTCATCTAAATTTGCTGTATCTATAAAAAATTTCATATTTTCCTCTTAAATCATGCAGAAACCGGATTACTTAAAATTCCAATGCCTTCAATGACCACCTCGCAAACATCACCGGGGTTCAGTTTCGACACCCCGGAAGGCGTTCCCGTAGCGATAACGTCGCCGGGCAGAAGCGTCATTTGGTTTGAAATATATCGTATCAGGAAATCCACGGGAAAGACCATCTGGGATGTTCTTCCGTCTTGTTTAATAATCCCGTTGACCCTGGTTTGAACGCGAATGTCGGAAACATCTAAATCCGTTTCGATTACGGAGCCGACCGGGCAAAATGTGTCGAACGATTTCCCGCGTGTGAATTGCACGTCGGCTCGTTGCACGTCGCGCGCCGTCACGTCGTTAAGACAGATATAACCCAGAACATACGGGAACGGATTTTCGGTTTCGGACAGTTTACGGCATTTTCGGCCGATCACGACGCCGAGCTCGCCCTCGTGTTCGACCTGCGCGGACTGTTCCGGAATGATAATCGGTTCGCCGTCGGTAATGACGGACGACGGGGCTTTTAAGAAAAGCAAAGGCGCTTTCGGGACATCGTTACCGAGTTCGGCGGCGTGCGCCGCGTAATTTCTGCCGACGCAAACTATTTTCGAAGGTGAAACCGGCGGCAACAATTTAACGGCTTCGATTTCGAATCTGTGTTCAACCCTTTCGAAAGCGAAATCTTCAGCGAGCGTTTTATCGCCGAAAGAGTAAACCAAACCGTCGCGGTAAGCGCCCCCGTATTCGGTATTGTTGTGTGAAAAACGGCAGATTTTCATATTTTTAAGGCACGGTCTCGTTGACTTCTTCAGAAGGGGCGCTGGCGTTTCCGAATTTATCGACGGCGGTTAAATAATAAAAGTAAGTCCGCCCGGATTCGACGTCTGTATCCTGAAAGGTATTGGTGGTCAGTAATTGCTTCGTGACCAAGCCCCATTCTGATTTTGGTATATTGGGATCGGTCGACCGGTAAACCCGGTAGCCCGCAACATCGTTTTCGATATTCGAAGCAAAAAAGATGGAAACGGTGCTCGGGGAAGCGGCGACGGTGACGGCAGTGGGCGACGCGGGCGGAAAAATGTCTTTCGGCAAAACTTTTACCTGATTCGAATCGGCGCTTTCGACCGGCTCGCCGTTAATTCCGAGCGAAACAGTTCTGACCAAATAAGCGTAATTTTTTTCAAATTCGAAAGTGGCATCGGCAAATTCATTGGCCGTTAAGGGGGCGCGGTTGAGCTGTCTCGGCGCGCCGTTCGCTTCGGTCCGGTAGATGTTAAAACCGAGGATGTTCGCCGGCGTCGAGCCGTCGACGTTCCGCGTCGGCGGAGTCCAGCGGACGGTGATCGAATTCTGCGATACGGCGGCAGTCAGTTCCGCGGCCGATTCGGCGACTTTTGCGGTCGGCTCGATCACCAGAAAGTTTGAAAACCCGGCTTTTTGTCCGGTCGCGTTGGCGAAACGGATGGCGTAGCGGATTCGCGCGGGCTGCCCGGCAAAACTGAGCGTGTCCTCAAACGTCATCCGTTTTAGGGCAAAATCAGCGTCCGAGATCGGAATGGTCGAAATCAGCGTGCTGCGCGAAGCAAATTCCTCCTCGGAGATGGTCGAAGGTGAGTTCGCCGTTTCGGTCAAGCGGTAAATATCCGCCCGGCTGATGTTCAAAAGACTGCCGTCCGAGGCGTTGCGAGCGGCCATCGTCCAGGAAATTTGAATTTTATTGCCGCGCTGTAGCCCCGTTATTTCGACGCGTTGCGCGACCCGCTCGACGGGCGGCAGGGGCGGTTTGCGTTTTCCGCAGCCCGCTGAAATAAGCAGACCACAAAAAATAAACGCTAATGCCGCTTTTTGGTGTTTATGTTTAATGAGCTTAAACCTTTGATAAAACATTCGTATAATTATAAGATGTACTGCCGCAGGTTCTGGTCCTGAACAAGTCCGTCGAGCCGTTCGCCGACGTAGCGCGCGTCGATCGTTTGATTTTTGTTTTCAAGCTCCTCGCCGAGGAAACTGATTTCCTCAAGCAGTTTTTCGAGCAGCGTATGTAAGCGCCGGGCGCCGATATCCTCGGTCGTTTGGTTGATTTTGACCGCCATCTCGGCGAGCGCGTTGATCGCCTCTTCGGAAAATTGAAGGTCGACGTTTTCGGTGCTTAAAAGCGCTTGATACTGCTTAATAAGCGAATTCTTAGGTTGTATAAGGATGCGCTTAAAATCGTCGAGGCTGAGCGATTCGAGTTCGACGCGAATCGGAAAACGGCCCTGTAACTCGGGAATTAAATCCGACGGTTTTGAGACATGAAAAGCGCCGGCGGCAATGAAAAGAATATGTTCGGTATTGACCATCCCGTACCTAGTGTTGACGGTCGTGCCCTCGATGATCGGTAACAGATCGCGCTGCACCCCCTCGCGGGAAACATCCGGATTGCCGCTCCCGGATTCGCGTCCGGCGATTTTGTCGATTTCGTCGAGAAAAATCATGCCGGACGATTGCGTTTTCTCGATCGCCGCGCGGGTGATCTGCTCCATGTCGACGAGGCTTTCGAGCTCGTCCCGCAGGAGGAAGCTGCGCGCTTCGGAAATCTTTATTTTGCGGCGCACGGTCTTCGAAGGAAAAAGGTTGCCGAACATGTCGCGCAGGTTGACGCCCATTTCCTCCATGCCCTGTCCGCCGACAAAGTCGATCATCGCGTTCGAACGGTCCTGCGTTTCGATTTCGATGAGGCGCTCGTCGAATTCGCCGTTCCGCAGCTGTTCGCGTAATTTCTCGCGCGTTCGGTTCGGTTGTTTTTCCAAATCGCTGTCGGCTTTTTCGTCGAACGACTGAGGGAAATACGAACTCGAAGCCGGCAGCAGAATGTCGAGGATTTTTTCCTCGACGTTTTCCTCGCCGCGGGCGCGCACTTCTTCAAAAGCCGCCTGTTTGGTCATGTCGACGGCGACGTCCGTCAATTCGCGAATCATGCTTTCGACATCGCGCCCGACATAACCGACCTCGGTGAATTTCGACGCTTCGATTTTGATGAAAGGGGAATTCGCCAATCTCGCGAGCCGACGGGCGATCTCGGTTTTGCCGACGCCGGTCGAGCCGATCATCAGAATGTTTTTCGGCAGCACATCCTGCGCGATTTCGGGCGGGAGTTTTTGCCGCCGTATGCGGTTGCGCAGGGCGACCGCGACCGCGCGTTTCGCGCTGTCCTGACCGATCACGTATTTATCCAATTCGGCGACGATTTGACGCGGAGTCAAATCGTCGAGTTTCGGAACGGGCGTCGTTTCTTTTACTTCTCCACCTAAAAAAATAGCCATGTCGTAATTACTGAATTTCTTCCACTAAAATTTCTGAATTGGTATAAATGCAAATTTCGCCGGCGATTTTCAACGATTCCTCGGCGATTTCCTTGGCCGAAAGCGCGGTGTGTTTCATCAAAGCACGGGCGGCCGAAAGCGCGTACATGCTGCCGGATCCGACCGACAGCAGCCCGTCGTCCGAAGCGATCACGTCGCCTTTCCCGGAAATTAAAAAAGCGTCTTTTCGGTCCGCGACGATCAGCAGCGCTTCGAGATGCCGCAAATATTTATCGGTGCGCCAGTCCTTGGTCAGTTCGATGGCGGCCCGTTCTAATTGCCCTTGAAACTGGTCGAGTTTCGCTTCGAATCTGGTGAGCAGCGTAAAAGCGTCGGCGGTCGCGCCGGCAAAGCCGACCAGCACCCGTCCTTCGCGGATCCGCCGGACCTTTCGCGCCGTTCCTTTAATTACTGTGTCGCCGAGAGTTACCTGACCGTCGCCGGCCATCGCGATCTGCCCGTCGCGCTGCACGAGCAAAACAGTGGTTGAGCGAATCGCGGTCGACTTTTTTTCGATAATCATAAATTTCAATGATAAATCTTAAAATTGAAATGCTCAAATTGACAGCAGGCGCGCGTTTGTTTGAACATTGTAAGGTTTATGAAGAGAAAACCCGTTATTGGACTGACGATGCGGCTCGAGCTCGAAACCGATCGCTTTTACCTCGGACGCGATTACAGCGAGGCTTTGGAAGGGCTCGGCGCGATCCCTTATCATATCAGTTTAATACCGAACGAAGAATACATTTCGGAAGTCGTCAGAAACGTCGACGGCATCCTGCTGCCGGGAAGCGACACGGACGTCGACCCGTTGATTTTCGGCGAAGAACCGCGACCGAACTTAAAGAAAATCATCCCCGAAAAAGAAAACACGGATCTGATGATTCTGGAAAAAGCCGAAAAGGCAGGAAAAAACGTTCTGGGCATTTGCTTCGGCATGCAGGTCCTGAACGTTTCGAGAGGCGGAACTTTGGTGCAGGACATCGAAACTGACCTCGAAAATCCCGTCAAGCACGAGCAGGGAAAACCTTTGGCGAGAAACTCGCACAGCCTCGAAATCGAAGGGGAAAGTTTGTTAGCGCGTCTGATAATCAATGAAAATACTGTTCGCGTTAATTCTCATCATCATCAGGCGATCGGAAAGTTGGGGCGGGACTTAAAGGCTACGGCATGGGCAAAAGACGGGGTCGTCGAATGTATCGAAGATCCGCGAACGGATCGGTTCGTCCTCGGCGTTCAATGGCATCCGGAATTGTCCTGGAAAACAGATCCGCTGTCGCGCGGGATTTTTTCGGAATTCATCGAAGCTTGTAAAAATAGATAGGAAGGACAGGAAAATTAAGTTGTGGCAAAACTAGAGCGAAAACCAATTAAATTAGGATTAGAAAAGATTTTAGACGAACAGGTTGGTCTCCTGGAGAATTTGCGGGTCGGTTTGATCTGCAATCCGGCTTCGGTCGACCATCAATTCCGCCATGCGGCTGATTTGTTCCACGCGCATCCGAAAATCAACCTGACGACGCTTTTCGGTCCGCAGCACGGAATCCGCGGCGACGTGCAGGACAATATGATCGAAACGTCGCACACGATCGATAAATATACGGGCTTGCCGGTTTTTTCGTTGTACAGCGAAACGCGTGAACCGACCGAGGAGATGCTGCGTAATATAGATGTTTTGGTCTTTGACTTGCAGGACGTCGGCTGCCGCGTCTATACATTCATATATACGATGGCGAATGCGATGCAGGCGTGCCGGAAATTCGGTAAAAAATTCGTCGTTTTGGACCGCCCGAATCCGATCGGCGGAATCGCGGTCGAAGGCAACGTGCTCGAAGCCGGGCACGAATCGTTTGTCGGACAATACCCGATCCCGATGCGTCACGGCATGACGGTCGGCGAACTCGCCGGATTATTTAACCGTGAATTTTCAATAGGTTGCGACCTTGAAGTTGTGAAGATGGATCAATGGGCGCGCGAGGATTTTTACGACGAAACCGACGCGCCTTGGGTGATGCCTTCGCCGAACATGCCGACCGTCGAAACGGCGTTCGTTTTTCCGGCGACGGTCTATTTCGAAGGCACGCAGGTTTCGGAAGGACGCGGAACGACCCGCCCGTTCGAGATCGTCGGCGCGCCGTATATCGATGCCCGGCAGTACGCGGAAGCTCTCGCATCGCTTGAGCTTCCGGGCGTTATCTTCAGATCGATAGAGTTTTTACCGACGTTTCAAAAACATGCCGGAAACGGCTGCGGCGGCGTCTTCGTGCACGTCACCGATCGGGCGGCTTTCGAACCGGTTTTGACGGGCCTGGCGATGATCAAAACCGCTTTCGATTTATATCCGGAAGAATTTTCCTGGAAAACGACGCCGTACGAATACGTTTTTGACCGCAACCCGTTCGACGTCATCGCGGGAACGACCAAAATCAGGGAGATGTTCGAACGAAAGGAGAGCCTCGAGGAATTGAGAGCGTTTTGTCGGACCGGGGTGGCGGAGTTTTTGGTAACGCGCGCCGGTTATCTTCTCTATTAGCAGGTAAAGCATTTCTTGAAGATGCTAAACTGATGGAAGTCGAATAATTACGGGTTTAATTATTATTTATTTTTCAACTGTTGAAATGCCGACCATTAACGTAAAGCGTTAATAAATATAAGGTGAAATAATGGACAATACATTTATAATCGGTCTGATTTCCTGGATTTTTCCGGGCGGCGGTCACATGCTGCAGAAACGCTGGAAGCGCGGATTTGTGTTAGCCGCGGTTTTTTGGGTCATGTTCATCGTCGCGATTTGGAGCGGCGGCGCGCATTACCCGGGTTTCTCCTTCAGCGACGGAGCGCTGTTGTATCTATTAAATATCCTGGGGCGTCTGGGCAGCGGTTTGGGCGCCGTCATCAGTTTCGTTTTTTCGATGAGCCCGCCGGAGAACGTCGCGGCGTGGGCGACCTTCGAATACGGCGGCAGATTTCTGGAAGTCGCCGGTCTTTTAAATTACCTGGCGGTCATGGATGCGGTCGACATCCATCTCGGGAGAAAAAAATGATTCATTTTATATATTTGTTCGCCTTTGCGATTTTAATTTCGATCGCCTTCAGTATTTTTGCGAACGGAACGAACCGGGAACGCATCATATACGGGTTAAAAATTTTTGCACAATTTGTGATCATCAGCCTCGTGCTGGCTTGGATTTTTTATTTTATTCCCGGTTAAATAATGGCACTCGTCGAAACAGAAGGTTTGGTATTGAAAAGTTACGGCTTGGCGGAAGCCGATAAGATCGTGGTTTTTCTGACGCGGGAGCATGGTCTGGTGCGCGGCGTGGCGAAGGGCGCGAAGCGTTTGAAAAGCAAATTCGGCGGCAGCCTCGAGCCGTTTTCGATCGTCCGGCTGACGTTTTTTCAAAAGGAGGACCGCGAACTGGTGTCGATCCAGCAGTCGGAGATCATCAGATCCTTTTTCGAACTCGCCGTCCAGCCGAACGCCTTTCAAAAATTCGCCTATCTCGTCGAGCTTTTGAATGATTTCGCGCCGCCGTCCGACCCGAACGAGCGGCTTTACCGGATGGCAAAGGTCTGTCTCGAAGCGTCGGACGCGAATCCGGAAATGCTTTCGCAAATGATTTTATATTTTGAGTTGTGGCTCTTGAAACTCGGCGGCTACCTTCCATCGTGGGAAAGATGCGACATCTGCAAACGCGAGCTCGAGGGCGGCGAAAAGGCGAACCTTCAGATCAATTTTCATCTCGCCTGCCTGCAGTGCCGGAAAACGCGCGGCGAATGGACGATCCCGGCCGAACAGCGCGAGATATTTTCGTTCGCGCAAAAGGTTTCGCCGACCAGATTTCTGGAACTGACCAGAGATTCGGGCGTGGAGGTGAACGAGGTTTCAAATATCCTTAAACGTATTATCTCCAATGTTTTAGGGCGCGAGTCGACGGGCGAAAAGATTTTGGTGACCGGCAATTGATCCCGCGATGAAAAAGTTTAGCTGGCTGATTTCAAAGTATTTACTGCTAAATGTCCTACCGTATTTCATTTTTACGTGGCTTTTGCTGAGCGTCATTTTGTTTGTGCAGCAGGCGAGCCGTTACGCCGACATTTTTTTCAGCGTCAACATTCCAAAAAGCCTCGTCTGGCAGCTGACCTTCGCCTTGATACCGAACGTCATCGCTTTCACGGCGCCGATGGCGGTTTTGGTAGGCGTCATTATCGGCCTTTCGAAAATGCAGGGCGACAGCGAATTGATCGCGATTCGCGCCGCCGGCGTCGGCAATTTCCAGATCACCGCGCCCGTGATTTTCCTCGGATTGCTGCTTTCGTTATTCGCTTTTTTTATTAACTTGAAGGGCGTCCCGCTCGCGTCGAACATCGTTCGCAGCATCGCACTGCAGACGGCGCTCTACAAGCTCGAATCGCCGATCGAACCGGGCGTGTTCAACACCGAAATCGGCGGTTACACGATTTACGTCAAAACCGGCGACAAGCTCGACGGCGATTGGAAAAATATCTTCATCTATAACGAGGATAAAAAAGCCAACCAGATACGCCTGATCACCGCGAAAAGCGGGAAAATCGATTCGACGCTCGAAAAAGACAAGGAGCTGGCCGAACTGGTTCTGCAGAACGCCGCCTCGACGACCCTGCCGCTCGATTCAAAAGCCGATGTGAAGGGCAATACCGCCTCGGAAAATTTCGGCGAAATGCGCTTCGCCATCAAGACCAAACGCGACGACATCGTCAAAAAACTCACGCAGAGTCAGGAAACGCAGGAAGAGATGGGGCTCAGCGAGCTCGCCCGGCTGGCGAATTCGGCGGAGGGGAAAGAAAAAATCGAGGCGCAGATCCTTTGGCAGCGAAGGCTTCTGCTGTCGGTCACGCCGCTCATCTTCGCGCTTCTCGGAACGGTTTTGGTTCTCAGATTCAACCGCGGCGGCAGGGGATTCGGCATTTTCCTCGCGCTCGTCAGCCTGATCGGGTATTATTTGGTGGCGCTCGTCGGCGAGCAGCTCGCGCGCTCGGGCAGAATAAACATCCTGCTGGCCGGTTTGCTGCCCGTTCTGGCAAGCGCCGCGGCGATCCTCTGGTTTTCGCTGTCGACGCGTCTCTTCCGGCGAAATACGCTTGAAAATCTGAGGGATTTTTTCAAAATAACGACTTCGGGCGAACCTTCACGGCCGTCGAAAAGTAATTTTTACATCGATTTGACGACCGGTATTCGAGATTTCGACATCATTCTCAATGTTCTCAAATACTTTTTCCTGACGCTCGGGTTTTTGACGGCGATCTACCTGATCTTTACGACTTTCGAGATGTGGAAATTCGCGGGTTCCGCTCCGAACGGGATGTCGCTGCTCGGCAAGTATCTGTTTTATCTGATCCCGTTTATATATCTGCAGCTCGCGCCGTCGGCGGTGATGATCGCGACGCTCGCGACTTTCGTCATCAAATCGCGGCAGAACGAAATCGTCACCTGGACCGCCGCCGGACAGAGCATCTACCGGCTGCTCGCGCCGTGCTTCGCGCTGATGATCCTGTTCGGGTTCGTCAATCTTGGAATCCAGGAACTCGTCGCGCCGAAGACGAACCAAAAACAGGACACGATTCGCGCGCAGATTCGAAACAAGGGCATTTTGGCGCAAAAAGAAGGGAAGTACTGGGTCGCCAATCAAAACCGCATCTATTCCTTCGACAAAGCTGAAAAGGAGACCGGCTCGAACCGCAAGGTCGCCAATTTGACGGTTTATGAATTTTCGAACGACAATCAGCGGCTGGAGACGATCTACAAAACCGCGAGCGCCGTCTGGCAGGCGAACAAGATCGTTTTGAGCGAAACCGAAAAAACGACGCTTAACGATCAGGCATTGAGCCGGCAGCAGCTCGAAACCTTCGAACTGCAGGAAGCCGAGAATCCCTTCAACAATCTGAATCAGAAGCCGAGCTACCTGACCTCCGCGGAAACGAAGACGCAAATGCTCGAAGCCGAATCCGAAACCGAGCGGCGCAACCTGGAAATCGCGCTTCAGAAAAAATACACCACGGTTTTGCTGCCGCTCATCATCGCGCTTTTCACCGCGCCGTTCGCGCTATCGCTGAGCCGCAAGGGAAAAGTCATCACGGTCGGCTACGCGGTCGGTTTATGGCTCGTTTTTATGGGCATTTCGAGCGGTTTCGAGCAGGCCGGGGCGAGCGGCAGCATCCTTCCCGCGCTCGCCGTCTGGACGCCGCTTTTTTTCTTTTCGATGATCGGCGTTTATCTATTTTCAAAAGTCAAAACGTGAAGCGAATTACTAAAAAACGAAAGTGAAAAACAAAAAAGCGTCCGACTTCGAGAAGGTTCAATGAAGTCGGACGCTTTTTTTTACTTTTACTTATTAACTTTAGGGTTTTAAGTACCGGTTTCCCAGCTCGACATGTATTCGAGCATTTCCGGCGTTAAAGTATCGATCGATACGCCGAGCGATCGGAGTTTCAGAGAAGCGATTTCCTGATCGACTTCCGCCGGCAGAACGTGGACACCCGCTTCGAGTTTGCCCTGATTTTTGACGAGATATTCCGCCGAAAGCGCCTGGTTCGCGAACGACATGTCCATAACGGACGCCGGGTGACCTTCCGCCGCGGCGAGATTGATCAAGCGACCTTCGCCGAGAACGATGACGCTGTTGCCGTCTTTCTTCGAATATTCTTCGACGAACGGGCGGCGCGTGTTGACTTCCGAAGACATTTCCCTGAGCGCGTCGAGGTTCAATTCGAGATCGAAGTGACCGCTGTTGCAGACGATCGCGCCGTTTTTCATGACTTCGAAATGTTCTTTGTCGATGACGTGGCGGTTGCCGGTCACGGTGACGAAGAAATCGCCGATTTTCGCGGCTTCCGCCATCGGCAGCACGCGGAAACCGTCCATCACGGCTTCGATCGCTTTGATCGGATCGATTTCGGTGACGACCACGTTCGCGCCCAGGCCCCGCGCGCGCATCGCGCAGCCTTTGCCGCACCAGCCGTAGCCGACGACGACGAAGGTTTTGCCCGCCAGCAGGATGTTCGTCGCGCGGATGATGCCGTCGAGCGTCGATTGTCCGGTGCCGTAGCGGTTATCGAAGAAATGTTTGGTCTGCGCGTCATTGACGGCAATCGAAGGGAAGTTCAGAACGCCCGCCTTGACCATCGCTTTCAGACGCACGATGCCGGTCGTCGTTTCTTCGGTCGTGCCGATGATTTTTTTCGCGAGTTCCGGTTTTTCCTTAAGCATCGTCGCGACCACGTCCGAACCGTCGTCGATGATGATGTTCGGGTCGGTTTCGAGCGCCGCGCGGACGTGGCTGACGTAGGTTTCGATCGATTCGCCCTTGATCGCCATGACCGGAATGTTCCAGTCGGCGACTAAGGATGCAGCGACGTCGTCCTGCGTCGACAGCGGATTCGATGCGATCAGCGTGGCTTCCGCGCCGCCGGCTTGCAAAGTGCGCGCCAAATTCGCCGTTTCGGTCGTGATGTGCGCGCAGGCGACGAGCTTGATGCCTTCAAGCGGTTTTTCCTGCTCAAAGCGCTCGCGAATCAAGCGCAGGACGGGCATTTCGCGGTCCGCCCATTCGATTCTCTGTTTACCTTGCGGCGCAAGGTTGATGTCTTTAATATCGTATCCCATTTGAAGTCCTTCTTTTGCCATATGTTTATAATAAAAATGTTCGTCGTTCGCGGTCGGTTTTGCTGAATTTGAAATGCAGCGACCGACCGACCGCGAACGACGAACTAAAAGAAATTAGATTCCCGAAGCCGTTCCCAAAGCTTCGTTTCGAAGCGCTTCCGCCTTGTCGGTTTTTTCCCACGTAAATTCGTCGTTCGTGCGTCCGAAGTGACCGAATTTGGCGGTCGCCTTGTAAATCGGACGACGCAGATCGAGCGTTTCGATGATGTCTTTCGGCGTCAATTTAAAGTTGTTGCGAACGATTTCCGAAAGCTTCGAGTCGTCGACGCGGCCCGTACCGTGCGTGTCGACCAAAACCGAAACCGGTTCGGCGACGCCGATCGCGTAGGCGAGCTGCACGGTGCATTTTTCAGCCAAGCCGGCGGCGACGATGTTTTTCGCGATGTAGCGCGCCATGTAAGCCGCCGAGCGGTCGACCTTCGTCGGATCCTTGCCCGAGAACGCGCCGCCGCCGTGCGGCGCATAACCGCCGTAAGTGTCGACGATGATCTTGCGTCCGGTCAGACCGGCGTCGCCCATCGGTCCGCCGACAACGAAGCGACCGGTCGGGTTGATGTGATACTTGGTGTTTTCGTCGAGCAGTTCGGCCGGAACGGTCGGTTTGATGATTTTATCCAAAATGTCGGCGCGCAATTGCTCGGTCGTGACGTCGTCGGCGTGCTGCGTCGAAATGACGACCGCTTCGGCGCGGAACGGTTGACCGTCGCGGTATTCGATCGTGACCTGCGATTTGCCGTCCGGTCGCAGGTAGGAAAGTTCGCCGCTGCGGCGCGCTTCCGAGAGACGGCGCGTCAAATTATGCGCGAGCTGAATCGGCAGCGGCATCAGTTCCGGCGTTTCATTGCATGCAAACCCGAACATCAATCCCTGGTCGCCCGCGCCGCCAGTGTCGACGCCCTGCGCGATGTCCGGCGACTGCGTGCCGACGGCGTCCATGACGCTCAGGGTGTTGCTGTCGTAGCCGTAGGTGGCGTCGTTGTAGCCGATGTCGTTGATCGTTTCGCGCACGATCTGTTTGTAATTGACGCGCGCGTCGGTCGTGATTTCGCCGGCGATGACCGCGAGACCGGTCGTGACGAGCGTTTCGCAGGCGACGCGCCCGGTCGGATCCTGTTCGAGGATGGCGTCCAGCACCGCGTCGGAAATCTGGTCGGCGATTTTATCGGGGTGTCCCTCCGTAACGGATTCGGACGTAAAAAGAAAATTTGCGTTACTCAATGTTTGAAAACTCCTTATATAGAGAAAGATTTTTATTCGGGTAGAATAACAAAAGGGAAATTTTAGCTTTTTGTGGCTGAAGTGTCAAAAGCGTGCGCCTTTTGGCGGCGAATATTGCGCAAACCCGGCGGCGGCGTCAAGATCCGGAGAAGCTCAAAAATAAAGCGCCGCGCGGCGCTTTCGAAAAAACGGAAGCCGTTTGCGCAAGGCCTGAAAACGGATTTCGGCGTTACCAAAAGCGACGCGCGGTTCGCGTTTCCCGGCGATTGCTCGAAAAAAAAGGGCGCGGGCGGTAAAAGGCGGGTTTATCGAGAAACCGGATGCCGCCGCCCGGTGGTTAATGGATTTTGTCGCCGCCGCAAATCTCGGAAAAACAGGCGCAGGCGGAGTTTTCGAGCTCCGCGCGGTCGAGAATGTAAATTTTCCCGCGCACGTAATCGATGATTTTTTTCGCACGCAGATTCTGCGCGATGTGCGTCAGACTCGGGCGGTGGACCCCGAGCGAGCGAGCGATCTGCTCCTGCGTGAGCGGGATTTTATTGCTTTTTTTGCGGTCCTGGATCATTAAAAGCCAGCTGCAGAAACGCTGTTCGATAACGTGGTAGCTGTTGCAGACCGAGCGCTGGGAAATTTGCTGGACGTATTGGGTGATGTATTCGAACAGCGTTTTCTGAAATTCCGGATGCCGGCTGATTTTCTTTTCGAGAATCCGGTTGTTGATGCGCGCCGCCGTTCCGTTGACCGAAACCTGCGTCCAATTGAGCGCGTTGCCCGAGTTGAAAAGCGGCAAAAGCCCGAGCACGCCCTCGTTTCCGGTCATCGCGATTTCGACGGTTCGGCCGTCTTCGAGGATCGAGAATTCGGAAACGACCGCGGTTTCGGGGAAATATACGAAGTCGACGTGGTCGCCCGGCTGGTACAGGTACTCGCCGCCGTTCAGGCTGACGCTTTCCAGATACGGAATCAGTTCCTCATAAATCTCTTCGCTCTGGGCGGCCAAAAGACGGTTGTTTAAAAACCTTTTCGCCACGGTTTTTTCAAAAATTCTGGTCGGATATTTTCCGTTGATCCAGTTGATGTTCTCGACGATTCGCTTGGGCGAATGCGGTGTGCTGTTTTGTTTGATCATAAAAACCCCTTGTTCTGTACTATTTGTCAATGATTCCGTTATTTAATAAGCGCCGTTACGGATGTCCAGGATGACGATATCCGCTGGTTTCGGGTAACTGTTTTCAAAAGCCCGCACCATCATGACGCGGACCCGTATCGTTTCGTTCGGAAACTGGCAATCGAAAACGAAATTGTCAGTGAATTTGTTGCTTTTGACGAAGTTGTTGAATATGCGCCGCAAATCGCGGACGTTTTCAAAACCGGCGATTTCTTCGAAAAAATTATGACCGACCATTTCGGGGTCGGCATTGATCAGCTCGTTGTTCTGCCGGAGCCGCGAATAGCGGACCGTGCCGTCGTTGTTGAGCTCGAAAAGCCCGGAGGAATTGGTCCTCGTGAGACAGGTCGCCAGGTTCATCGATTTTTCCCCCCGAAAGGAAAATTTCCGATCGCCGCATCGGCGGTTTTTCGCAGAAGATTTTCGAGCGCGTCGAAATCGATCGGTTTGACGAGAAAACCGTCGGCGCCGACGGCAAGCGACATATTTTTGAAGCGCGGCTCCGAAAAGCCGGAAAGCACGAAAAGCGGGATTCGCCGTAAAAATCGCGGACGCCGGAGCCGGCGGACGTTTGCGAGGTGCGCTTCGAACGGCACAACCGAATCGAGCAGAATCAAAGCGGGCGGTTCCGGCGCAGCCCGCCGCAAAAAATCCTGCGGCGAAGCGCAGACCGTCGAGCGGTAGCCCCATATTTCCACGAGGGTTTCAAACAGGACGCGGGCGTCGTTTTCCTGACTGATAATCAGAATCTTTTTGCCCGGTGAAATTGACTCGCCGGAAGGCAGACCGCGCATTGAAAAGTGATGCGAACCGGAAACAATAGCTTCGTTTAACATAAACTTTCGAGAAATTTCAGGGGTAAAACCTTTTCCAGTTCTAAAATAATTTCTCGCCTCTTATTAATTGCGGTGGATTTCAGGGCGGATTCAGCCCGATTACGGTCGCTGAAATACCGTCAAAAATAAACAGAAATCTACCACTCAATTTCACGATTGTAGCGGTCAGGGCGCAAGGATGATATTGGGAAAGGGGGAAAAATTAATAGGGAAAATCCCTAATAAAATAGTGAAAATGAAATAAATTTTGAGGTTAGTTTTCTTCCATCCAGCCCTGCACGATGGCGAAGCGGACGATGTCGATGCGGCTGTGGATATCGAGTTTGCGCATCGCGTTGGCTTTATGCGCCTCGATGGTTTTGACCGAAACCTGCATCAAGCCGGCGATTTCCTTGTTCGAATATCCGAGCGCGATGTAGCGCAGCACTTCGGATTCGCGCTCGGTGAGCGTCGATTTCGAATCGCCGCGCAGCGTCGTTTGTAGCCCGGCGTAGCCGCCGAAAACTTTTTCGGTCAGCGCCGGGTCGAGATAATTCTTGCCGTCGGCGACCGTCCGTATGGCGCGGATCAGTTCGGTCGGCGCGCTTTGTTTGAGGATATAGCCGGAGGCGCCCGATTGAATCAACTGCTGAAGATAGGCGTGGTCGGTGTGCCGCGTGAGCGTGAGGATCTTTACGTCCGACGAGACGGATTTAAGCCGCTTGGTGGCTTTCAGACCGTTGAGTTTCGGCATCGAAACGTCCATCACGACGATGTCCGGAGTCAGTTTCTGGGCTTCTTTGACGGCGGCGCTGCCGTCGCCGACTTCGCCGATGACCTGCATGTCGGGCTGCGAGTTGATGAGTAACTTGATGCCCTCGCGCACCGTCAGATGATCTTCCGCCAGCATGATCCGCAGCTTTTCCATAGAAAATATTATGAACGGTGCGGAGGGTTTGAACAAGGAAAAATTGGTCTCTCTATGGAAAACCTTGAAAAATGAATCTCCGATGCTTTCGGTAATGCCGGCCAGCAGATTGTCGGAAGCGAGGGCGTGCCCGGTTATGACATCGAAAACGCGGTCGCCGACACAATCTGAATTGCGTAATATCGAACGTCGCGCGGTCTTCGGCGGCAGTCCGTATTTTCATTGCCGGCTTTTGAAGAATGGAAGAAAAGAACTCGAGTCCGATAACGAAAATAACGAACATTTTTCAATATAAACATCCACATTCGGTCAACATTACCTTATTAGCTTAAATACTGTTCGACAAAAAATGGGACAACCCGTTCGAAAAAATCATCCTCTCTAAAAATGTTATCGAATACAAACCGAAACAACAGGGGATTTTATAAAAAATGACGAAGAAAAAGGACGGCGAAGAGAGGGAAACCAAGGCGGGAATGCTGAAAGACAATGATTCGGAAGCGGCGAGCGAGCGGGAAAACAAAATAGCGAACGAATCGGAAGGAACGCCGAAAATCAGCAAGGAAAAAGCGCAACATCGCGACCACGAAAAACCTATTCATTGAATAGAAACAGGTTAAAAATCAATCGTAATCAGAGCGTCGAACTCTATTTTCTGTGCCTGTTTTGAGTCCCGGGCGGTAGGGAATTTAATGAAAACTAATCGTTATTCTCCTACTTCGGGTTGCTGATTAAATTTCTGCATAAAAGTCCGAAAGCCGGCACCAACTCTGCAAACAGCGGGATTGTCGCAATTTTTGAACATGACTTCGCCGGACATTTTTAAGCTCACGGCGAACCCGATTTCGGCTGACTCCGATCCTCGAATGATTTTTCAATGAAATGTTCGATGATGTTGAAAATTTGGTCCCTATTGTCGAATTTCAAACAATTGGCGTTCCGATGCTTTTTCGCCGTTTGTTAATTCCAATTGTTACAAATTCGGCCAATATTTAGTAAATTTTTTTGTTCATATTTTGATTTGGAGTAGTTTTAGAACAAAATCATTTGGTTTCTTATTTTTTACTTAAATCAAACTTCTGCGGATCTGGAATTTTTCATACTTATTCCGGTTTTAAAAAAATGTTGGGTCCGGGAAAAAAAAAGCCCAAGCCTAATTTCGCCTCATTGACTTAGCGCGCCATAATACGTTGGCTTAAACAAATCACAAATTAATGGCGGGAAGTCGTAGAATCGGAAGCGGAAAATCCAATGAACAACCGTCAAATGTAACGGGTGCCCGAAAAGAGAAATATATCTCGCGTCCGATAATAAAGATTATGTATTAGATATTTAATAGAATGTGCAAAAATCTAATTCTGCGCCTTGACGCTGTCGAATGCTTCTTTAAGCGCCTGCAAAACGTCTTTTTTCGCGAACCCGTCCCTTTCCTGAAATTTTATTTCCAAACAGAATTGCTGCTCCGCGGAAACGAATTTGAAAACGTTTCGGGCAGCATTTCGCGCCGGCATGTCGGCGCGCGGCGACGCTTCCGGGTTTTTTAATTTCGGCCGCGCGGCGTTTCGCACCTCTTCGCGATTCAAAGGCTTGGCGACGACGCTTTCGACAAATACATGCATCGCGGCGTCGTCGAACTGCCGGGCGATTTCGAGCAGCGTCGATTTCGCCGAAATATTGGCGGAGCGGCATTTTTCGCGGATTTCTTCAGGGATTCCGGCGATCGCCATCGATTCGGTGACGGTCGTACGGCTTTTTGAAATCTTTTTGGCAATTTCCTCGTGCGTGTAGCCGTAAGTCTCGGCCAGCGCGGCCAAACCGTCGGCTTCTTCCCAAACGGTCAAATCCTTACGCTGAAGGTTTTCGATCAGCGCGATTTCGGCGATCGATTTTTCGTCGATGTCGAGCTCGATGCACGGCACCTCGCTGAGCCCGGCGAGGTTCGCCGCCCGCCAGCGCCGTTCGCCGGCGATGATCATCCAGCCGCCGGTTTCGCGGTTTGGTTTGACGAGCAGCGGCTCGAGCACGCCCTTTTGTTTGATCGAATTGGAAAGTTCGGTCAAATCGCCGATTTCCACGCGCGGTTGTTCGGGGTTCGGCTCGATTTGGTTGATCGGGATTATTTTCCCGATCGTCCGGTGCGTTTTAACAAATTCTTCAACGTAATGCGCGTCGTGCCGCATTTTGATTTCCGTCGGAAGACCTCTCTTAGCCACGTTTTAAAACCTCCTCACTGAGCTTCCGGTACTCATCGGCGCCGGAAGAATTGGGCGCGTATGAGAAAATCGTTTCTTTATGCGCGGGCGATTCCTCGAGCCGCACGCTGCGCGTGATGATCGTCTTGAACGCTTTCGCGCCGAAGACTTTTCGGATGTGCGCCTCGACGTCTTTGGAAAGCGCCGTCCGTTTATCGAAAAGCGTGACCAGCACGCCCAGCAAGTCCAATTCCGGGTTCGGGCGGGCGCGGACCTTTTCGATCGTTTCGAGCAGGTCGTCGGTGCCTTCGAGCGCGAAGTAAGATGACTGAATGGGGATCAGGACATGCGTCGCGGCGACGAGCGCGTTGACGGTGACGATGCCGAGCGTCGGCGGCGTGTCGAGCATGATCAGATCGTAATCCTTTCTGATTTTTTCGATCCGGTCGCGGAGGCGGAAGATCGCGTCGAAATCGCCGACGAGTTTTGCTTCGAGCTTCGCGAGACTGATTCTTGAAGGCACGAGGTCGAGTTTTTCGACCTTCGTGCGGTGGATAAAATTCGACCAGGGCTGTTCGAGTTCGGTGAGCAGCTCGAAAGCGCTGCCGTGGATGTTTTCCGAATCGACAAAAGACAAGGAACTATTTCCCTGCGGGTCCAGATCGATCAGGAGGACCCGCTTTCCCTTCAGGGCGCACGCCGCAGAAAGGTTGATCGCCGTTGTTGTTTTACCAACCCCGCCTTTTTGATTTGCAATGACAATTATCATTTTCGATAGATTAAACTTTGAAATTAGCCGATTAAGTCGGGCCAGTCTTCCTTGGGCTGAGGCGCGTCGTTTTCCAGCGGCGTCTCGGAACTCGTCGAGGCGGCGGAAATATCCAGAACTTTCTGTTCGGCGAAAATGGCGCAGTCCGAGCGCAGCGCGAGCGCGATCGCGTCCGACGGACGAGCGTCGAGCGAAACGATTTTGCCGTTTTCGTCGGCGAGCTCGATCAGCGCGTAAAAAGTATTATCGCGCAGATCGGTGATGATCACGCGCACGACTTTGTAACCGATCTCGTTGATCAGGTTGCGGATCAGGTCGTGCGTCATCGGCCGCTGCGGGACGATCTTTTCGATTTCCAGGGCGATCGCGTTGGCCTCGAAAGCTCCGACCCAAATCGGGAGGATGGTCTCCGAATCGACCCCTTTCAAGACAACGATCGGGGAGTTGCTGTTTGGATCCATGATTAGTGCGCCGATTTTTACTTCAACTAACATCTTCGTAAATTATTATAGAGAAATACTACACCATTTTACCAAACAATGTGTTTGATTTGCATTCAGTAATGCGAACGTCGACGATTTGCCCGAGAAGCTCTTGGCCGGCCTCGAAATTGACGACTTTATGACTGGTCGTGTGGCCGTTCAAAACGCTTTCGGCGCGGTTCGAAAAACCTTCCGCCAGAACCTTCAGCGTCTTATCAAGTTCCTTTTGTAAACTTTTGAGCTGACTTTGTTTAATGGTTTTTTCGAGTTCGAGGAAACGAGCGGTCTTGGTTTCCGGGGAAACGTCGTCGGGAAGATTGAAGGCCGGGGTTCCGGGACGCGGCGAGTACTTAAAAATGTATGCCGCGTCGAACTGGCAGTATTCGGCGAGCCTGACGGTTTCGTTAAAATCCTCGACGGTTTCGCCGGGAAAGCCGACGATGATGTCGGTCGTCAGCGAAATGTCGCGGCGGCTCGCGCGAATCTTGTCGATCCGCCGGCGGTAACTGTCGATCGTGTGGCCGCGGCGCATCGCCTTTAAGATCCGGTCGCTTCCCGACTGCACGGGCAGATGCACCCAGTTGCAGAGGTTTTCGTGTTCATCGAGCGCGTCGACGATGTCGGGGTGGAAATCTCTCGGAAACGAGGTCGTGAACTTGATTCTTTCGAGACCGGTCGCGGCGACCGCGCGCAGCAGTCTGGAAAAGGGCGTCGCGCCCGAAAAACCTTCGAGTCCGGCCTCAACCTTCGGTCGATAACTGTTGACGTTTTGACCGATTAGATGGATTTCGCGGACGCCCTGCCGCCGCAGCTCCGAAACCTGCCGGACGATCGTCGAAGCCGGCAGCGAGCGTTCCCTGCCCCTCGAAAACGGGACGATACAGTAGGTGCAGAACTTGTTGCAGCCTTCGATGACGGGCACGAACGCGACCGATTTCGAATGACGCTGTTTTTCGGAAACCGACCAATCATAGTTTTCCTCTCGTTCACCCAAATCGATGTATTTTTCCGTGCGGTTTCGAGTTTGTTCGATCGCGTCGGAGATCCGCCCGACGGCTTTCGTGCCGAGCACGAAATCGATGCCCTCGCTTTTCTGAAAAAGCGTCTCGCCTTCGAGCTGCGCGACGCAGCCCATCACGCCGACGAGCGCCGCCCGGTTCTGCTTCGTCTTGCGCACCTGTCCGACGCGCGTGTAGAGCTTGTGCTCCGCCTTTTCGCGCACCGAGCAGGTGTTGAACAAAATGACTTCCGCCGCGTCTTCGTCGGGCGTGATTTCATAACCGACGGCTTCGAGCGTGGTCGCGACGCGTTCGGAATCCGAGACGTTCATTTGACAGCCGAAAGTTTCGAGATAAACTTTTTTCATAGAAACTCTTCGAAAAAGAGATTTTTTCTTTCCTTAATTTAAAAAATGGACCAGACAATCGACGAAAATAAACCACGCAAGGCGAAAGATTTCGTGCATCTGCATTTACATACGGATTATAGCCTTTTGCAAAGCGCAATCCAAATCAAACCCTTGACGGCGCGGCTCAAGGAGCTCGAGATGCAGGCCTGCGCGATCACCGACTACGGCAATTTGTACGGCGCGGTGACATTTTACAACACGCTCAAGGCGAACGGTTTGCACCCGATCATCGGGTATGAATCGATCCTCACTTTTGAGAGCCGTTTCGATCGCTCGTCCGCTCTCAAGCACGGCGAGCGACCTTTCTATCATCTGGTACTTCTGGCGAAAAATTTGAAGGGTTACCAGAACCTGGTCTATATGGCGTCGAAGGCTTTTACCGAGGGGTTTCATCACAAGCCGCGCATCGATCTCGAACTGCTCGCCGAATACGGCGAAGGCTTGATCGGGCTTTCCTCGGGCAGGTACGGCGCGATACATCATTACCTGAACGGCGGCGACGAGGCGAAGGCGCTGGAGAAAGCCAAGCATTTTCAGGATATTTTGGGCCGTGAAAATTTTTACATCGAAATCCAGGACCACGGGCTCGAGGATGAGAAAAAAATAAACCGCCGGCTGGTCGAATTCGCCCGGCACCACGATTTCCCGCTGGTCGCCGCCAACGACGCGCATTATCTGACCGAAGCGGACGCCAAGGCGCACGAGCTGCTGTTATGCATCGGCGAGGGCAAAACCATTCACGATTCGACGCGCTCGCAGTTCGGCTGCACGAAGTTTCACGTGCGCTCGGCGGAGGAGATGTGGGAAATTTTCGGCGGCGAGCTGCCCGCGGCGCTCAACAACACGCTTTTGATTTCGGAAATGTGCCGGACCGAGCTGCCGAAGGGCGACGACCTGACCTTGCCGGAATTTCCGATCCCGTCCGACGCGAACTGCCGGACGACGGACGAGTATTTCGAGAAGGTCGTGCTCGACGGGTTCGAGGAGCGGAAAAGCACGGTCTGGCAGCCGATGGCGGAGCGCGGCACGCTTAAATATTCGTTCGAGGAATACGACGCGCGCATTCGGAAAGAGATCTCCACCATCCGGCAGATGGGTTTTCCCGGCTATTTTCTGATCGTCTGGGAGTTTATACGGTACGCGGTCGAAAAAGGCATTCCGGTCGGACCCGGTCGCGGTTCGGCGGCCGGGTCGCTGGTCGCCTACTGTCTGGGCATTACGGACGTCGATCCTTTGCAGTACGATCTCCTGTTCGAGCGTTTCCTGAATCCGGAGCGCGTTTCGATGCCCGATATCGATATCGATTTCTGCGTGCGCGGGCGCGCCGAAGTCATCAACCACGTGACCGAGTTCTACGGTCGCGAAGCGGTCTGCCAGATCATCACGTTCGGGACGATGGCTTCGAAGGCGGCGATCAAGGACGTCGGACGCGCTTTGAACATGCCCTACGGCGACGTCGAAAAAGTCGCGAAAATGATTCCGCCGCCGGTTCGCGGCCGCAACGTCAGCATCTCGCAGGCGCTCGAACAGGTGCCGGATCTGCGCAAAGCGATGGAGACCGACGCTCAGGTGCGCGATCTGGTCGATCTGGCGCGCCGTCTCGAAGGCTGTTCGCGCCATACCTCGGTGCATGCCGCCGGCGTCGTGATTTCGCCGAAACCGCTGCACGAACTGGTGCCGGTCGCGATCTCCTCGAAAAACGAATTGACCAGCCAGTACACGATGACCGACCTCGAAAAGGTCGGTATGCTTAAGATGGACTTTCTGGCTTTAACGACGCTTACGGTCATAAGCGATTGCTTAAACTCTCTAAAGCAGCGCAAGGGCGTCGAGATCGACTGGAGCAAGGTCCCGCTCGACGACGAAAAGACGATGGCGCTGTTCGGCGACGGCAAAACGGAAGCGATCTTCCAGTTCGAATCTTCGGGCATGCAAGAGATCTGCCGGCGCCTCAAACCGAAAGAACTCGAAGACTTGGCGGCGCTGAACGCGCTGTATCGTCCCGGTCCGCTCGACGGCGGGATGGTCGACGACTTTATCGCGCGCCACCGCGGCGAAAAGAGGGTTCAATACATCGTGCCCGAAATGAAGGAAATCCTTCAGAACACCTACGGCATTCTCGTCTACCAGGAACAGATCATGCAGCTCGCCCAAAAACTCGCCGGCTACAGTCTCGGCGAGGCCGACATGATGCGCCGCGCGATGGGCAAAAAGAAGCGCGAGGAGATGGCGAAGCACGAGGAAAAGTTCATCAAGGGCGCGATCGAGCGCGGCATCGGCCGCGAAAAGGCGGAGGAGATATTTCGGCTGATGGCGCAATTCGCCGATTACGGCTTCAATCGCAGCCACAGCGTCGCATATGCTTATCTGGCTTATCAGACTGCTTATCTTAAAGCACACTACCCTGCTTATTTTTATGCATCTGTTTTATCGCACGAATCGCAGGACGCCGCCAAGGTTTACAAATACTCCAACGAGCTGCGCTCCGCCGGGTTGAGCCTGCTCCCGCCCGACATCAACGATTCCGATCACGGGTTCACGCCGCTCGACGACGCGGTGCGGTATGGCTTGAGCGCGATCAAAGGCATCGGCACGGCGAGCGTTCAGTCGATCATCGAAGCGCGCGCCAAAGGCAGGTTCGGTTCGGTGCTCGATTTCGCCGAACGGCTCGAACAGGGGACAGTAAACCGTAAGGCCTTCGAAAGCCTCATCACGGCGGGCGCTTTCGATTCTCTGAAACCGTCGGAGACCGTCGTAAACAGCTGGCGGGCGCGGCTGTTCGCGGGAATAGATTCGATCATCGCGCACGGGCAGCGCGTCTGGAACGACCGTCAGCGCGGGCAAAGCATTTTGTTCGGCGATGCCGGCGACGGGGGGATTCACACCGATATGGACGCCGTGCTGCCGGCGGTCGAAATGTGGTCGCAGTCGGAGCTTTCGAAGCGCGAAAAGGCGGCGGTCGGCTTCTTCCTTTCCACCCACCCGCTCGACGAGTACCAGACCGTCCTCAGCGATTTGAAGATACTTAATATCGCCGACCGCGAAGGCATCAACGTCGGCGATAAAATGTCGATCGCCGGCATTATTTCCGGCTTGCAGGTGCGCCACAGCAAGAAAGGCAACCGCTTTTGCATTTTTCGGCTCGAAGACCAGTCGGCGGGCGTCAAATGCCTCGCGTGGTCGGAAAGCTATGCCAAACATAACGAGCTTTTAAGGGACGACGAGATCATCATCGTCGAAGGTAAAGTCGAGGCGCATGACGGGACCGAAATCACGATCATCCTCGAGGAAGCCAAGCGGCTGGCGGATGCCGTGCCGCAGAAGGCGCGGCATCTTCTGGTCTCATTGCCTTTCGACGAGTATAACGAAGCGTATCTGGACGGTCTGTTGACGCTTCTGAGCCGCGATAAGGGGAAATGCGAGGTTTTTCTGAATCTTGAGCTGGAAAAGGCGCTGCAGGTGAGAATATATTCGCAGCCCCTGCGCATTCAGGGTTCCAAAAGCCTGGAAAGCGAGCTGCAGACGCGCGGGTGCCGGGTCGAATGGGTTTTATAGCGTTTTGAGGCATAATAAAAAAAAGCATTAAAATAAAGAGATTTTTAAAGTAATGGCTAACACAGCGTTTGAAAGAGTTCAGGAAGCGAGAAACCCCGAGCGACCGTACACGATGGATCTGCTCGGGACGATTTTTACCGATTTCGTCGAAATTCATGGCGACCGCCGTTTCGCCGACGATGCGGCGATGATCTGCGGGTTCGCCAAATTGCGCGCGCTCGAGGTCGCCGTGATCGGGCAGCAGAAAGGGCGGGACATCAATGAGCGGCGTCACCGCAATTTCGCGATGACGAAGCCCGAGGGCTACCGCAAAGCGCTGCGGCTCATGCGGCTCGCCGAGAAATTCGGGCGCCCGGTGGTGACGTTCGTGGATACGCCCGGCGCTTATCCGGGCATCGATGCCGAGGAGCGCGGGCAAGCCGAAGCGATCGCTTACAATCTGCGCGAGATGGCGAATTTGCGTGTCCCGACGATCGTCGTCATACTCGGCGAGGGCGGTTCCGGCGGCGCGCTGGCGATCGGCGTGGGCGACTGCGTGCTGATGATGGAAAACTCCGTCTATTCGGTCATCACGCCCGAGGGGTGTGCGGCGATTTTGTGGAAAGACGCCGCCGAGGCGCCGCGGGCGGCGGAAGGATTGAGGCTGACGGCGGACGATCTGAAGAAATTCGGCCTCGTCGATGAAATTATTCCCGAAAATTACGGCTGGAAAGTGAATCTGCTGGAAAAAAGCGAGGAAGCGGGTGACGAAATTTCGGAGCGGCTCGCCGCGAAGATTTACGAGAGGCTCGGCGAACTCGGAAAACTTCCGAACGCGGAATTAATCGAACGGCGTTACCGTAAATTTCGACGGATGGGCAGTTGGCTGGACGGGGACGAATCGCAAAAGGCTTGAGCGGCGAAAGCTCAAGCCTTTTTTGACGGGAAATTTAAACCGCATTGGAGACCTCTAGAACGGAATGTCGTCGTCCGTCGCCGTCGAGGCTTGTCCGCTGAAATCGCTGTTCGAGCCGGCGGAAGATGTATAGGAGCTCTCTGAGGAAGCCGATTGGTCGCTGGCCTCGCCGCGTCCTTCGCCGAGAAACTGGATGTCGCTGCCTTGTACGGCAAGCGTGTAACGATTATTGCCGTCGCGGTCGGTCCATTCCTCGACTTGTAAACGTCCCTCGATGTAAGCCTGTCGCCCCTTCGTCAGGTATTTGGAAGCGTTTTCCGCCTGTTTGCCCCAGAAAGTGATCTTAAACCAGGTCGTCACATCCTGCCACTCGCCGGCCTTGTCGCGCTTGCGATCGTTGACGGCGACCGAAAAGTCGCAGACCGCGGTGCCCTGGGGCGTGTATCTGAGTTCCGGGTCGCGCCCCAGATTTCCGATAAGTGTAATTTTGTTGAAAGACATTTTATTTGTTCTCCGTTGGTAAAATAAAAAATAATAATTGCCGAATTATATAAAGATTTTAGCAAACTTTTTCGGATATTACCCGCATCAATCGTGTCGGTCAAGTTTGATTTTATTTTTTTGAATTCCGACAATAGAGACTTACTCGTAGACCCTCCGGAAGGTCTGATTTCAATGTTTATAAAAAAGGCTTTCACGAATGACTTTAAATGTACAGTGCTCTTCGGCTGGCTGTTAGCCCTGTTTCTGGCGAACGCGATTTCTCTCTCGATCCGGGCGGGCGGCAAGCCGAATTTCGCAGAACCATTTCTAAAATGCCGAACTTTCGGTGTCGATAACGGTCTGACTAGAATAATTGCGTCCGATAATATATCTGATAATAGTACCGTTAATATATCTGATAATAGTACCGAAATAATTCTTACCACCGATGGTTATTCTTTGATTTCTCTGAATACCTCGGTTTTCAAGGAAAGTTGGAAATCGCAAACCGGCGGCCGACTCGAATCGTTCGCGCTCACAGACGAAAACAACCTTTACGTTTTATCTTCATATCCCGCGGAGGACAAAACAAAGATATATAACCTAACCTCGGCCAGTTTGAAAACCGGTCTCACGATCTGGCAGAAAAAAATACAGGGCTTCTCAAACCTCAAACTAAACGGCATTAAGAACGGAGAGTTTTTGTTTCTCCTCGCCGGCGATAAACACCTGCTGGCTGCCTCGAAACTGAACGGGCAGATTATCTGGGACAAGCATTTCCCCGCTCCGGTTACCGCGCTTTATCAATCGACGCCGGAAAAGATCGACGCATTGCTGAACGATCGCCTGCAAACGATTTCGATTTTAACCGGCGATGTGCTTGAAGAGCTGAATTTAAAAAAATTATCTCCTACCGCGGCGGTCATCGAAACTCAAAGCCTTTTACTTGGATACGAAACCGGAGAGACTTCCAAAATAGCGCTCAACGGCAAGCGGGAGGATGTCATCTGGAGGATAAAAGCGGGCGGCGGTATTTCCGGTCTCCTTGCATATCAAAATTTGGTACTCGTTACCTCCCTCGACAATTTTATATATCTGTATTCGGGAGACAGCGGAAAATTAAGATGGAAAAAAAGAGTTGCCGGTCGAATCAATATCAAGCCTCAAATATTCGGCGATTACGCGCTCGTTCTCAACAGCGGCGACAACTCCGCCGCCGTTATCGATCTGCGCGACGGCAAAGTCGTCAATCAAATTCAGCTGGAGGACGAAAATTTCTTTAGCGGAGAGCCTGTTTTAACAGGCAGGTATTTGGTCATGCAGACTTCAAAAGGATTATATTTCTACGCGAATCCGTCCGCCGCCAATTGCGCGTAAAAAAGGGAGCCTGAAAAGGCCCCCTTTTTTCGAAAACTTAATGAGCGTGGGAATATTCCTGAAGTATTGCGTACATCTCGTCCTTAACCGCCAGTTTTTTCTTTTTAAGGACCGATTCTTCCAATAACTCTTCATCATTCGGGTAGGTTAATCCGGCTAGTTCGCTCAGCCTCTTTTCATAATTCTGATGCTGGCTGGCGAGTTCTCTAAAAGCTTGGTTTTCCTTCAAAAGTTCTTCCTTTAAAGATTCGACTGTTATCATGTCCATGGCGGTATTCTCCTCACTTGTATTTTATATTTCACCGGCCGACGAAACTTTCCGGCAGACCGATATGAATAGAATGTTATACCATCAATCAAGACAGTTTCAAGTTGCATGCTCCCTTTGTGCGGCACATCAGCAAAGCATCCTCTGTCGGGTTCGTATAAAATTTTCGGCGTTCACCGATCTGGGAAAACCCATGGCGCTGATAAAGTTTTATCGCTGCCAGGTTTGATCTGCGCACCTCTAGATAGATTTTAACGGCACCTATTTCGGATGCGGTTTCGAGTATTTTTTGGAGTAAACCGCTACCGATTTTGTGGTTTCGAAATCGTCGGGCAACGGCTAAGTTATAAATCTCTATTTCAGATTGAGTTAAAGAATTAGAAAGTTGGATATTGTTAAAATAGATGTTGCTTATCAGACGCGCCAATACGAATCCGACTACTTCTTCCCTAAAACTTTGATCGAAAACCTCTTTTCTGGATACCGTCGCGACATAAAAAAGACTGTCCGATCGCTCGAGTTCGCTTGCATACGAGTCTTCGCCCCAAGAACTCAAACCGCTTTCGATTTCTATCATTTTGACGGTTCCTAAATCCTCTGAAAGGGATTCCCTTATACCGATGGACAACGAATTCGAGTCGTTTGTGGGATTCATTTTCATTTTTGTATGTTTGGCGTTTTCATTATCGGACGCGTTAACAATTCTCCGATCTGTCCCAAAATTTTAGCGTAATCGTTTCCCGCACAGTAAATTCCACCTTTGTCGACTTTGAAGGTTCGATTCGCAATTTTGCTGGCCTCGCGGTTTAATTCCTTATTTAATACCACAAACGCCCCTTTTTCATGGAACGCTTGCAAACGCAGCAGAAAATCATCCAGCCCGATCTTCTCGGTCTCCGAAGCGGAGTCAGCCAGCCTGCCCTGCTCAACGCGAAATTCTTTGAAGTAAACAGTTTGATCCTTATAAGATATAGCCGAAACGATCGCGCCTTCCTTCTTAGATGAAAGCGCCATCGCCGCAAGCATCGAAAGTTTTATATACGGCACCGACAAAGCGTCGCTGAGACCTTTGGCAAGCGCCAGCCCGATTCTGATGCCCGTTAGGCTGCCCGGCCCGTCAGAAACCGCAATCGCTCCGATTTGATGCTTTAATATCGAATTTTTCGCCAAAAAATCCTCCAATATTAAAAGCAAGTCTTCCGATCTCGAAGCATTTTCGGTTCCCGTCGCAGAAGCCAGCGGCATTCCGTCTTCGACGAGCGAAAGGCTCCCGCCGCCAATTCCGGTTTCTAATGCCAATACTACACGTTTTTTTACGTTATGCATTATTTATTTTTAGATCGGTACCGGTTTTTTATCAAAACCAGCGTGCGCCGCAGAGAGGGTTTTGTTCTCTGCAAAATACTGCCGATTTGATAAAAAACCCTCGACGAATCGTCAAACCTCCCTTCCATCTCGACGGTCGCCTGGATGGGATTCGGCGGCAAACGCTTTTTTAACTGTTTCCAAAATTCTTTCTTGTTTTTAAAGAAAATATGAATCGGCTGCAGTCTCGTTTCGCTGGACCATTCCTTCTCTAAAGCCTTGATAAACCATTCTGGTAAATCGTGCAGCTCTTTTGCAAACGGCATCTTCGAGGTATTCAGTCGATGAAAACGATTCACCACACCGATGGTTTTAATGATCCAGTCGCGGCGGTTTTCATCCACCGGCGCCAAACATCTGTCCCAATCAAAAGTTTCCGCATTTTTATCCAGCAGATGGTATATATCGAGCAGCCGCTCCCGGTACGCGCCGCCGTCCGTCAACCAGTGAACACATAACACGCGCAGGTGGTCTTCGACGCATAAAATTCGAACGGGCACCTCATCGATGTGCACGATCCGCGAGTTCTTAAATAAACGTTCCCACGAAGCCGTATCCAGATGCCGCAAACCGCAATGTAAATCGATATTCAGGTGCCCGATACTGGCATCCCGAATTAAGCTCCGGCTTTTCTCATAAACTTCCGGCGCCACGCTCAAATCGATATCGCCGAAAACCCGCTGGTGCTTTTCCGGGTATTCCAGGGCGGCGGCCCATCCTTTGATGAGAATCGGGTCGATGCCGCGGCTTTGAAATAAGCCGACCGCTTTTTTTATATTCTCCTCGAACAAACGAGCCCGTAGAATCAGCCAGCGACGGTCGTTTTCGCTCTCTTTCAGACTTGGATCAACCAATTTACTTCCCATCAAAATACAAAGAGTAGCGAAGATTTTTGTTCTTCGCTACCCCATAAACAGATTTGGCAGTGCCCTTTACGAAACGATTCGTCAACCAAATTTTCCCTACTAGCGGCTCTTCCGCTTTTGCGTTAACGGATCCGGACATGCATTAGGATCGGACGGCGGCGGAGCACAGACGGCAAGGCAATTGCAAGTAGCAGACCCACAGCCCGCTTGCGTAGTGCAATCACCGTCAGTAAGACAGGAGCAGGAAGTCGAAGCCAAAACGCTCGTCGGCGCCGTCAGCGAAGCGACGATCGGCAGCGCGACCATCGTCGCCAAGCCGATTTTCTTGATGACGTCGCGCCGCGACCGACCGCTCAGATTCGTCGCCAGTTCGGCCTGCAGAAGATCTTTTTCATTCAGCTGATCGATCGCCAGCCAGATCAGATCTTCATGCACGTCCGCGCCCGTTTCCTTCGCGAATAATTTGGTGATTTCGGGAATTGAATTGTTGCCGTCGCAGGATTTCCAGACGAACGCCGCCGTTTGGTTCAAACAGTGCGCTTTATTACTGTTTAAATCATAAACCAGTACTTCTTCAGTCGTCTCTTGTATAACCAATCCTTCCTTACGGGCAACAGGGACTTGTGAACTCTTCATTGATTCCTCCTAAGTTTAGACAAAAAATTATATTCAGTTTTATACAGTTTGATAACAAGCGTAAAGCCTTATAATGCTTTATTTTCAAAAAAACTTAACAGGCTCGTCGCAAAATCTTCGGCTTCGCCTCTTTTAGTTTTGACGATTATGGCACGATTCACCGTTTTATTCAAGACTTTTAATGAAAATTTAGGTTTATATCTGATTGGAATTGTGTGAGATAACAACTCCATGACCCCATTTCCGTCGCTCAAAATTTGCGGCTCCCATTCGGCTCCGGATTGATACTCGGTGAGCAGAATCAGGCCGACCGGCAGGGGCACGGTGCCGGCCTTTCCGCCGAGCGATTCGACCGGATAATCGATCTGCCGGTACGGGTCGTCGAATCCGCGGATCGAAAGCATTTTCGGAAACGGATGCACGTACCCTTCGGCGTCCAGAACCGCGTACTCATCAGAATAATATTGCGCGCCCATTCTCGTCAATGTTTTAACAAGCGTCGTTTTGCCCTGAAAGCTCTTTGCCGGAATGATGATCGCTTTGCCCTTCCAGCCTACGACTCCGGCGTGTAGAAAAACGCGTTCGCGCGCAAATTCGGCGATCGTCAGCCGAATCTGCCAGTCGAAATACTTTAAAACATTCTCCCAGTTTTGGCCGAAACTCAACTGGCGGCGTCCTCTGTATATAACGTATTCATCCGCGTGACGGCACCCGATCGACAAGACGTGCGCGGCTTTTTCCGGTTCGATTTTTTTGTATAACGCGGCGGGAATAATTCGGTCGAGCCGCGCTTCGATCTCGTCGGTTACCTCTTTGTGCCACGTTTGAATCCTGACTTTGACGCCGAACGATTCGAAAGCGAACGAAAATTGGCGTGAAGCTTTTTTGTGACGGTGAGTTTTCATCGGTTATCGTTTTTTGCCTGCCCGGCTCCCAAGCCCGCTAACTGCCGAAAAAATATCAGTAAAACCGTTTCTAAAAAAACAAACGGGAAAACGGACTGCTCGAAACTCCAGCCGTATACAAGCGCCGCCGCGAGGACGGCGATCAAAATCAGCGTCGCGGCGCCGTAAAGAATCGTGACCCGTGCGTGCGTTAATCCCGCGATCACCAGATTCTGGTAGATGTGCTCGCGGTGCGGCTGCCAGACTTTCGCCCCGCGCAGCAGCCTGCGGAACAGCGTGTAAACCGAATCGAAAACAAAAAACCAAACCAGGACGGCCGATATCCACGGGAAAACGGACTGGATCGAAGGATTCGGCGTTTCGTTTATCGCCAAAAGCGGCAGCACCGCAAAGGAATATCCGAGGAACGCGCTTCCGACGTCGCCCATGAAGATTTTCGCCGGCTGCCAGTTGAGCAGCAAAAAACCGAAGGACGAAGCCGCCAGGACGCCGCCGAGGAAACCGATATTATCGATCCCGAAAATCACTCCGGTCAGAAACCACCCGGCGCCCGCCGTCACCGATTGGGTGGCGGCGATGCCGTCGATGCCGTCCATGAAATTATAGGCGTTGATCAGCCAGACGATCCATAAAAAAGCGGCGACGTCGCCCAGAACCCCGAGCTGCACGATTCCGTAAAACGGCACCAGCAGCCAGTGAAACCCGCCCAGAAGCCAGACCGATAAAAATGCGCCCAGGCAATGGCATACGATCCGCACCAGCGGCGAGAGCGTCCGCAAGTCGTCGAGCAGACTGATCGAAGCAACGATCAAAGCCCCGCCGAAGTACCCCCAGAAAAATCTGCCGCCGTTTATCAGAAAGTCGATCAGCAGCGCCGCCATCGAAACGGCGAAGATAACAAGCCCCCCGCCGCGCGGCGTCGGCACCGTGTGCGAGCTGCGTTCGTTCGGAATGTCGAGCAGGTTCCTCTCCAGGCTCCAGCGGCGAAAAATTTCCACTCCCAGGAAGGTCGCGGCGAACACGGCGATATATACGGCTAATATTTTATACACGATCACTTCCGCCAACTATCCGTTTGAATTTTGCTTTCCCGATTTCGAATCCAAATAGTATTTTACCTGTCTTTTTAATGCTTCACGAACTTCGGTTTCCGGTTTAAATCCGAATTTTTCGTTGAACTTCTCTCCGGAATAGATATCTTCAGAGAGCCATTTTTCGAATGTCTTTTCCAGATTTTTCAGACGTCCGAGCGAAAAACTCCGCCCGTTCAGACGGAAAATGAAACGCACGAGCCCTTCGGGAATCCGCACCGAGGGCGTTTTCCTTCGCAAGGCAGCGGCGACGGTCTCGACGATTTCCGCCATCGCGACGGCTTCGCCGGTCAGATTATAAATACCGGCCCGGCTCGCCTGCCGGGTTTCGATAACCTTCCGAATCCCCTTCGCCGCATCGGTTTTATAAAGCAGGCTCTTTTTGTTCAATCCGTTTCCGACCCATAAAAATCTGTTGCGGTCGATAATGCTTATCAGACGCATAGTATTGCCCCGATCGCCTTCGCCGATCACGGTCGCTAACCGCAGAACGGTCAACTCAATGTTATTTCTTTTGCAAAATTCGAGGGCCAAGTTTTCCGCCTCCAATTTCGATTCGGCGTAGCTTCCTTCCGGACGACAAACGTCCCTTTCGGCGACGTTTCTTTTTCCGTGCTTACCGTAAACCGCGACTGAACTGAGCAATATGAAATGCCGGACCCGGATTTCTTCCGCCAAATGCAGGACGTTTTCCGTTCCGCCGACATTGACGCGGCGGAATTCTCCGGCATTGATCGGCCCGAACTGGTGCGCCAAACCGGCGCAATGCACGAGCGTCTCCACTTCCCGAAGTTTTTCCAAAGCCCCGAGCGTCGAGTAGTCGGCGATGTCGGCCCGAAACACTTCCCGGAACGATCTTCGTTCAGCGTCCGCCAGCCGCCCGTTGCCGATCACGCCGTGGATCTGAAACAACGGATTCATTGAAAGCTCGCAGACCAGCGACTTTCCGACGAAACCGCTCGCCCCCGTAATCAAAATTCTCCTTTTTGCTTCCGGTCCTTTCATAACGCGCGCGCTTGGCTATTTCAATGACGCCCGGTATTTCTCGAGCGCGATTTCGAGCGTATATTTTTCGAGCGCGGCGGCGCGCGCCCTTTTCCCCATTTCCGCGAATTCCTCGCGCCGTTCGTAAATTTCGAATATTTTCCGCAGAAGCATTTCCGGTTCGTTCGGCGGAACCGCCCAGCCGACCCGATCTTCCTCCAGCACCTTCGATATTTCCGAATCCCGCTCCGTCAAAGCCAGAATCGGCTTCCCGGCAGCCAGTATATTATACGTCCGGCTCGGCATCGAGACGCCCCACATTTTTTTGACGAGCGTCACGATCGCGACGTCGCACGCGTTGAGGAAAAGGTTTTGCTCGCTGCGCGGGCGCGGGGCGAGCAGGTGGACGTTCGCGAGACGCTTTTCCGAGACCTCGCGCTCGAGCCATTTTCGTTTCACGCCGGCGCCGAGAAAGACGAACGCGAACCGCTCGTCCGTCTTCAATTTTTCGGCGCACCAAACGATGCTTTCGAGATCGTTCGGATACCCCATATTTCCGGCATACAAAAAAACGACGCGGTCCTCGATCCGCAATTCTCTCAAAAGACTGTTTTCGGCGCGCGGAAATGGCCGGACGGTTTCGAGTTCCGCCCAGTTCTGAATCGTCACGACCGGAACGTCGAGCCCGGCGGCTTTCCGGGCCGTCAATTCCGCCATGTCGCGCCCGCAGACGATTATTTTCGACGCGTATTTATAAAGCCATCGATTGAAAAAATTGACGCCGCTGACGAGCGCCGAATCTTCATCGGTTTTGGCGGCGGCGACGAGGATTTCCGGGTAATTGTCGTGAATCAGCAAAACGTAGCCGGCGCCCTTCAGCAGAGAGGCGCCGGCGGTGATGAACGGCAGGCTCGGCGGCGTCGTCACGACCAACACCCGGTCGCCCTTTCGAAAATGCCGCAAAGCTTTTATGAAAACGGCGAATCCGTGCGTCAGCATATTGATCAGCCGAAAAAATATCACGTTCTTGTCGAGCGTCGTGCCGGCGGCGCGAAATATCTCGACGCCTTTGTGCCGTTCTTTTTTCGGCGCCTTGAGGCCGCGCGCCGAATAATTCGGCTGCGCGCAGAGAACCTTGACCTGGAAATCGCCGGTCAAGCCCTCGGCGATTTTCGTCAGGTAATAACCGGTCGAGGTTTCCTCCGGGTAATAAAGTTCGGTCACGACCCACAGGATCGGACGCGGCGGCGAACCGTTTTTTGAATTTTCCTGCTTTTTCACGTTTCGTCTAACTGTTGTGTTTTCTTAAACTCCGATGCCCGAGCACTATTTTGGCGACCGTCTGCGCGACGTTGCCGACCGTGTATTCCTTCGGCGCGAGCCATTCCGCCGGCTGCGAGATCCCGATTTCCGTCGCCCGCAGGATCGAATCGGCGGCTCCGCCCGAAAGGATATTGCTTCCGCATTCGATCGTTTCGGGGCGCTCGGTCACGTCGCGCACGGTCACGTTCGGCACGCCGAAAATCGCGCATTCCTCCTGCACGGTCCCGCTGTCGGTCAGCACGGCGAGCGCGTTTTTTTCGAGTTTGACGAAATCGAAAAACCCGAGCGGCGGCAGGAGCTCGATTTCGTCGGTTCGCGGCCGCAGTGAAAATTTTTCGAGTTTTTCCGCCGTCCGCGGGTGCACGCTGACGAGCATCTTCTTGCCGAACTTTTCGACGACCCGCTCGAATCCACGGAAAATTTCCTGCAAACGGTCTTCCGCATCGACGTTTTCGGCGCGGTGCAGCGTGACGAGAAAATATTCGAACGGTCGAACGTTGTTTTGCGCCAACGCTTCGCTCGCTTCGATTTTGCCCTTGAACGTCTCCAAAACTTCCCAGATCGGATTTCCGGTCACGAAAATCCGTTCGCGCTCGATGCCCTCGCGGACGAGATTATCCTTGCTCCGCTCGGTGTACGGCAGAAGGTACGCGCTCGAATGATCGATGATGCGTCGATTGACTTCTTCCGGAACGCGGTCGTCGTAACAGCGGTTGCCGGCTTCCATATGAAAAACCGGAACGCCGCGCCGCGCGGCGATGATCGCCGACAGCGCGCTGTTCGTATCGCCGAGAATCAAGACCCGTTCGGGCTTATGTTTTTCGAGCGCCTCGTCGGTTTTCGCCAAAATCTGGCTGATTTGCTCGGCGAAATTCTTCGCCCGAACGCCGAAATGCTCGTCCGGCGTCCGCACTCCCAAATCCCTAATAAAAATGTCGCTCAGGCTTTCCTGAAAGTTTTGTCCGGTGTGGACGGTGATCTGTTCGCTGTGCTGGTCCAAAACCTTCAACACCAGGCTCAGACGGATGATTTCGGGACGCGTGCCGAAAATCGTCATTATTTTCATATCTATTTGCTGATCGTCAAAAACTGCCCGATTTCCTCGTTCGCCTGTCCGAGCAGCGTCCTTAATTCTTCGACCGAGATGTTGTCGTCCTTCGAAGAATATTCGTTCTCCAGCGCGTTCGAAACTTCGGCCGTGCCCCGCAGTTCGGGCAGCACCGGCAGAATCACGAAGTAATCGCCGCGCTCGACCGTGCGGAAACACTCTTCCTCGGACACCATGATCTCGTGGATCTTTTCCCCCGGTCTGATTCCGGTGTAATTGATCGGCAGATCTTTGTCGCCCATCAGCGCCTGCGCGACGTCCGTGATTCGGGCGGCGAGCACCTTCGGGACGAACGTTTCGCCGCGCGCGCCGTCGCGGATCGCCGCGAAAACCGTATCGACCGCCCGGTCGAGGCTCAGTAAAAATCTCGTCATTTCCGGCAATGTGACCGTCAGCGGCTGGTTTTTTCTGATTTGTTCGACGAACAGCGGAATGATCGAACCGCGCGAAGCGATCACGTTGCCGTAGCGCACGCAGGTCAGAACCGTGTTCGGACAATCGCGGTTGGCCTCGATCAAAATTCGCTCCTGCAGCGCCTTCGTCATGCCCATCACGTTGATCGGTTTGCAGGCCTTGTCGGTCGAAATGCCGACGACTTTTTCGACCGGCAGATTGTTTTCGCGGATCGCCCGGACGACGTTCTCGGCGCCGAATATATTGGTCATCACCGCTTCGAACGGAAAATACTCGCACGACGGCACCTGTTTTAGAGCCGCCGCGTGAAACACGACGTCCGCCTCGCGCATCGCCGCGAGAAGCGAGGAGTAATCGCGGACGTCGCCGATCCGGAAGTTAAGCAGATCCTGCGAGTTTTGATAAATCACGTCGTCGGTCGCCGCTTCGCGGTGCATGTATTCGAGCCGCATATAATGCTGTTTCGCTTCGTCGCGCGAAAACACCGTGATTTTTGCAGGTTTCCCCATCTCGCCGGTTAAAAGCCGCCGGACGAGCGTTTTGCCGAGCGAGCCGGTTCCGCCGGTCACCAAAATTCTTTTTCCTTCGAGTTCTTTCATTTTCTCCATTCGTCGTACGGTGTCCGGTCGGCAGCCATTTTTTCGATCATTTCCCGCCATGAGGGCGGGCGAAAGCCGACGGCTTGCCGGAATCTGGTCGAATCGAGGCTGCGGTCGATCCGAAAATCGTCGAACGGTTCGATTTCGATCTCCGCGCGATACGCCTCCCTAATCATTTTCAGTAATTCGTACTTGTTGATCGGCGCCGATGAAACATGGTACAAGCCGCGCAAGTCCGGGCGGTTTTCGATCACGTCGGCGAGGATCTCCGCCATGACGACGGTCGGAAAACCGGTGTAGATCGCGTTCGTAAAGCCTTTGACGGTCTTTCCGCGGTTGGTCAGAAACCATTCGACCATGCTGTGTTCGCTTCGCAACTCTCGGCCGATGATCGATGTCCGCAGCGTCAGACAGTTTCCTTCGACCACCTCGCCCAAATTTTTGCTTTTCCCGTAAAGGTCCGTCGCGTCCGAAACGTCTTCCTCTTTATAATTTCCCTTTTTGCCGTCAAAAACACAATCCGTGCCGATATTTATCAGCCGCGCCGCGCTTTTCGCGGCGATCTCCGCCAGACGGTGCGGGAAGATCGAATTGATCGTTAGGGTTTTGACGACGTCTTTCGAGGTCGGAAGCTGCTTGATGACGCCGACCGCGTTGAAAATGACATCCGGCCGCACTTTTTCGATCGCTCGGGCGACCGTTTCAAAATCCTCCGCGTCGACTTCTTCGACAATTTTTTTACTTTCGAATATTCCGAACCGGGCGTACGAATCATGCCCGCCCCTGAGCGTCGCCCAAACGTCGAATTTTCCGCGCCAGCACTGGACGAGCTTATGCCCGAGCATGCCGCTCGCACCGATTACCAGAATTTTCATATTTTCTTTGTTAAAGATGTTTTTCAACTGTCTGCAGCGCGACGATTAAATTATTTTATTAAGTCCGCTTTCATTTGTTTTACTGGGTTTAGGCGTAAACATTTAAGACTTTCAATTAGCTTTGACCATAACTTAATGTATTACTTGAAAAGAGCATCTCATTGAAAAATAATATTTTACAACATAATCAAGGGCGCGCGCTTCCCGCTCGGAACATTTTTTCGTCCCGGCCGAATTACATTGTTAATCTTTTGTTTGGTATATTTTAGATATGTGCGGAATCGCCGGGATCGTCGGGCTCAAAGACGCCGAAACAGCCCTCCGAAAATTGAACGTCATGAACGAAAGCCTTCGCCACCGCGGTCCGGACGCGACCGGCGTATTCGTCGAAGAAGGCATCGCCCTCGGGCACCTGAGGCTTTCGATCATCGATCTTTCGGAAGCGGCGAACCAGCCGTTCTTCGATCGGTCAGGACGATTTTCGATAATATTCAACGGCGAAATCTACAATTACCGGGACATAAAAAGATCGCTTCCCGAATACCCTTTTCGCACCGACTCCGACACCGAGGTAATTCTCGCCGCATTTGAAAAACACGGCGCCGAATGTCTTTCGCTGTTAAACGGGATGTTCGCTCTCGCCATCTGGGATCGCGAACGGCGGGAATTATTCATCGCCCGCGACCGACTCGGCGTCAAACCGTTCTATTACGCGCAGGCGGACGGCGTGTTCGTTTTCGCCTCCGAAATCAGAGCTCTGCTAAATTCTCAGCTCGTCCCGCATAAGTTAAGCCAACAAGGAGTTTACGATTATCTATCGTATCAATCCGTTTACGCCCCGGAAACGATCGTCGAAAATGTTTTTCAGCTCCCGGCCGGCGGCTTCGGAATTTTTAAGGACGGAAAACTGACGAATCAAACCTACTGGCGCCTCGAAGAGCAAACGCTTGCGCCGGTCGCGGAAGACGAGCGAACCATCAAGCAGGACATTAAGAATTTATTGCTAAACTCTGTCGAACAAAGGATGATAAGCGACGTCAGGCTCGGCGCTTTTCTGTCGGGCGGTATCGATTCGAGCGCGGTCGTCGCGCTGATGTCGGAAGTTTCCGAAAAACCCGTCGAAACCTTTTCCGTGACTTTCGGCGAAAAGGATTTCGACGAATCGATTTATGCGAATTTGATCGCCCAAAAATACAAAACCAATCATCAGAACGTTTTTCTGACGGCGGACGACTTCTTGCGGGAGCTTCCCGAAGCGCTGCGGGCGACCGATTCGCCGAGCGGCGACGGCATCAACACTTACGTCGTTTCGAAAGCGACGCGGCAAACCGGCATCAAGGTCGCCCTGTCCGGTCTCGGCGGCGACGAGCTTTTTGCCGGTTATCCTAATTTTCTGAATTGGTATAAAACCGTTAACGGGATTTTCCCCAAAATTCCGGCGCCGTTCAGAAAATCGCTCGCTTTTGCTTTTTCCCGGTCGAACGACTCGCGGCGCCAGCGCATCGGCGATTTGATCGCGGCGGATAAAATCAATATCACCGAAATTTACCCGCTTTTTCGTCAAGTGATGTCTCAGCGTATCGTCGAGGATTTATATAAAAACGGGCAGCGCGGAGGGGGCATTCATAAAATACTTAAAGATAAGGAAAAGGCGATCGAAAAATTCCCCATTCTGAGCCAATTCAGCCTCGGCGAACTGTTCGGCTACACGCAGAACGTGCTTTTGAAGGACGCCGATCAGTACAGCATGGCGTCGGCGCTCGAAGTTCGCGAACCCTTCTTCGATTACCGCCTGGTCGAATACGCGCTCGCCATTCCCGACCGAATCAAATACCCCAAATACCCGAAAAGCCTTTTAGTTGAGGCAATTTACCCGATGCTTCCCGAGAAGATAGTTCACCGAAAAAAAATGGGCTTCGTGCTGCCGTTCGACCGCTGGATGCGAAACGAACTGAAGGACTTTTGCGAACTTCGCCTCAACAACCTCGCCGCCCGCGGCATCTTCGACGCGGACAAACTTCTGGCTAAATGGGTCGACTTTCAGAACGGCAAAAACGGCGTTCTGTGGTCGCATCTCTGGCATTTGGTCGTTTTGACAGAATGGCTCGAAAACAATAAATTTTAATGGTCATGAAAATTTTTTTTCCGCTCGAGGTTTTTTATCCTTCACAGGCGGGCGGGCCGGCGAATACCATCTACTGGATTACCAAAAATCTGCGAAGCGAGGGGTTCGAACCGATAATCGTCGCGACCGACAAAGGCCTTCAATCCGGTTTTCCGCGCAATGAATGGGTGAACACCGAAGGCGGGAAAGCGATCTACGTCAAAACCCGTTTTCTTCACTTCCCTTTTTATCAGACTTTTTTTTCGCTCTTCAACTTCCGCAAAGCGGACGTCGTTCATATCTCTTCGTTTTTTTTTCCGACGGCCTTTATCACGGCTTTCGCCGCCCGGCTTCTCAAAAAAAAAATGGTCTGGTCGGCCCGTGGCGAGCTCGATCCGATCGCGCTCGAACATTCCCGCGCTCGTAAACGTCCGATTCTTTGGCTGATAAAAAAACTCATCGGGCGATACCCGGTTTTCCACGCGACCTGCGCCGAAGAAACCGCGTATATCAAAGCAATATTCGGCGGCGACGCGCGCGTCGTGCAAATCCCGAATTATATTGAATTGCCGGCTAAAGTCGAGCGCCGTGCCCGTCCGTATCTTTTGTACCTCGGACGGATTCACCCGAAAAAAGCGATCGATAATTTGATTCGCGCCGTCGCGCGGAACCATGAATTTCTCAGTTCGGAATATGTTCTGAAAATCGCCGGCAAAGGAAAAAAGCAATTCGAAGACGATCTCGCGCAACTCGTCCAAAAACTCGGGCTCGGCGAAAAGATCATCTTTGTCGGGCAGGTCGAAGGCGCCGAAAAACAACGGCTGCTGGCCGACGCCTACTGGACGATCATGCCCTCGCACACCGAAAATTTCGGCGTCGTCGTCCTCGAATCGCTCGCGCAGGAAACGCCGGTCATCGCCTCGAAAGGCAGCCCGTGGCAAAGCCTCGAAACGGAAAAAACCGGGTTTTGGATCGAAAATTCAGTCCTGCGGCTCTCCGATGCCATCACGCAAATCTTCAAAATGCCGGAAACCGAATATCAAACCTACCGGCAACGTTGCCGCGGCTTCGTCGAACGCGAATTCGATATCCAAAAGAATATCGACAAATGGGTCGATTTGTACGGAAATTTGTAACGGTCGAATTACGCCCGGAAAATCATTCGCCCCCCAGCATCTCGAGGTAAAGTTTTTCGTATCGGGCGGCGATCGCCCGCGGTTCGAATCGTTTGCTATTTTCCACACCGCGTTCGACGATCCGGTTTCTGAATTCGTCGTCGCCGATGATTTTCAGGACGCCCTCGCGGATGCTTTCGACATCGAACGGGTCGGCGAGGAACGCCGCGCCGCCGGCGACTTCCCGCAGCGGGCTGATATCGCTCGTCAGAACCGGCGTCCGCATCGCTTGCGCTTCGATGACCGGCAACCCGAACCCTTCGAAGGTCGAACAGAACGTCACCAGATCGGCATTTTCGTATTCTCCGCGCATTTCGAGATCATCGAGACCGTACGCGTTTTCGTAAACGATCTTGCCCGCTTCGAGCGCGGAGACTAAATCGTCCGTCAAATTTCCGATTATTCTCAGGCGGCACTCGATTCCCTTCAACGCCTCGATAAGGTTCGGGATGTTTTTATTCGGCGTGATTCCGATCTGCAAAATCGTCGGGCGTTTTTTATTAAACTCCTTCCGTTTGGCGTTCAGATAATGTTCCTGCACCGGATTTTCGATCACCCTGATCTTTTCGGGCGGGCAATCCGTATTTTCCAAAATCGATTTTTTGGTGTTTTCCGAAACCGTCGTGATGAACCTGAGCCGCCGGACCGGCAAGTCCAGAAAAAGCTTTTTGATGATCAGTCGACTCAAGCGACGCTCGTGATTCATAAAACCGACGTCGTGAATCGTCAAAACCGTCTTTTCCGGCGGCAGGACGAGCGCAAGGTAGTGAATCTGCCCGGTGACGTGGTAGATTTCCGCCGCGGATTTTCTGAAAAAAAGCAGATTTTTGAGAATGTCGAAAAAAGAATTGCCGAACGGCACCTTGACCGTCGACGTTTCGAATACATCCGCCGGCAGAAGTTTGGCGATTTGTTCGAAAACCTTTTCCAAACTGAACGCCGCGAAGTTTTGTTTCCAAAATTTCCGCTCGATGAAAAGGATTCTGGCTTTCATATCTGATTGAGTTTTCGCGGTTTAAGTAACTGACAGCGATTTTTCATCGAGCGCGGTTTCAAGGGCGGCGCGCGTGATGGCGGTCGTGCCGATCTGTTCGACGACGAGGCCCGCCGCGATGTTCGCGATCCGCGCGGCCTCGTAGAAATTAAGCCCCGCGCCGATCGCGACCGCCAGCGTCGCGATGACGGTATCGCCCGCTCCGGTCACGTCGTACACCTTGCGCGCGAGCGCCTCGAACCGGTGGATCGTGCCGTCCTTCTCGAAAAGCGACATGCCCTTTTCGCCCTGCGTGATGAGCACCGATTCCGCCGCGATTCTTTCGAGCAGCGTTTTGCCGGCTTTCTCGACCAAATCCGCCTCGAAATCCTCAAAACCGCAGGCTTCGGTCGCTTCCTTCTGATTCGGCGTCAAAAGCGTCGCGCCGCGGTATTTGCCGTAATCTTTGCCCTTCGGATCGATAAGTATTTTTTTTCCTTTGGATTGGCAAGTGGTTATCAGACGCATTAGCAGGTTTTCGATCAAAAATCCCTTCGCGTAATCCGAAACGATCACGACGTCGGCTTCCTCGAGGATGTTTTCGAGCGCTTGAAATACACGCTCGGCTTCGTCCAGTGAGATCGGCGCGTTCGTTTCGTCGTCGACGCGAACCACTTGCTGGCTGTGCGCGACGATGCGCGTTTTGACCGAGGTCTGCCGGTCGCTCGAAGTCAACAGATGATCGGCGGAAATGCCGTTTTTTTTCAAAATCTCCGCTAAATTCCGGCCCTCGGCGTCATCTCCGACGAGACCGAACATGAAAGGGCGTGCCCCGAGACCGACGACGTTCGCCGCCACGTTCGCCGCGCCGCCCGCCGCCGCGCTCATTTTTTCGAGTTTGACGACCGGCACCGGCGCTTCCGGCGAAATCCGCGTGACGCTTCCCCACCAGTAACGGTCGAGCATGACGTCGCCGACGATCAAAACCTTTACGTTTGAAAATTTATCGATGTGCTCTTTGATGTATTGCAATTTTTTGGCGGTTAAACGTTTACATTCGTAAATTTTTCGTCGATCAGCTCGCACCAGATGTGCGCGATCGTGATGTGCGCTTCCTGTATACGCGCGGTGCGTTCGGACGGCACGAGAATCGATTTATCGCACAGCGAAGCGAGCTTTTTGCCTTTCGCGCCCGTCATTCCGAGAACCATGCAGCCCTTGCGGCGCGCCCGCATGACGGCCGAGATGACGTTCGGCGAATTGCCGCTCGTGCTGATCGCGATCAAAAGATCGCCCTCGCGCGCCAGCGCTTCGACCTGCCGCGCGAAAATCCGTTCGAAATCGTAATCGTTCGCGAGCGCCGTCAGCGCCGACGTGTCGGTCGTCAGGGCGATCGCCGGCAGCGCGATGCGTTCGGTTTCGTAGCGCCCGACGAATTCGGCGGCGATGTGCTGCGCGTCGGCCGCGCTGCCGCCGTTGCCGCAGATCAAGACCTTGTTGCCGCGCGCGAACGTCTCCGCGATCAATCGCGCGCAGTCCCTGATATTTTCGACGTTTTCCGCCGAAATCCTTTGAAAAACATCGAAATGCTGATCGAGCGAATCGACGATCAAATCATCGCCCCTTTTCTCCGGACGCGTATCGACAAATCCGCCCGCTCTGATTTTTTCCACGATCCGGGTCGAGGAAAAGCCGTCTATGAGCGGCAGCGAATAAACCTCGCCGCCGATTCCCTGCACGAACTCCGCGCCGACGATCTCTTCGATTTTCCAGTCGCCGCCCTTCACGAGCACGTCGGGCTTGATCGCTTTGATCAGATTTTCCGGCGTGTTTTCGTGAAAAATCCGCACTTCGTCGACCGCCCGCAAACCTTCCAGAATCGTTTTCCGCTCGGTTTCGTTGAAAAACGGTCGATCGGCGCCCTTGATGGCTTTGACCGATTCGTCGCTGTTGATCCCGACGATCAGCCTGGTGCCCAAATTTCTGGCGCGTTCGAGCAAGTCGAGGTGCCCGGGATGAAGTATGTCGAAACAGCCGTTGGTAAAGACGATTTTTTCCATTTCTCTCGCGATTATATCAAAAATGCTCAGCCCTTCGCCCTGATGCGGAAGGTTCGGTTGTCTTCTTTGACGCCGACCAGGTGAAAATAAAGCTCGTTCCGGAGTTTGTTTTGAAACGGAAAATGAATCGTGCCGAATTGAAAAAGCGTCGGGTGCCAGAAATCCTTTTCGAACGAGACCACTTTTCGGCAGAACTCGTTTTCGTCGATCCGCCAGAGCGCGGCGACGTTTTCCGTCTGGCTCGGCGCGTTTTCGGCGGTGGTCGTAAAAAACAGGCTGCCGGCGAGTCGTTTCGAATAGAAAACCGTGCCGTTCACCTCACCCAAGGATTTTCGCGCGCCGCCGTTCCGGTCGACTTTGTAGATGTGATTGGCGCGGAATTCGGCGTCCATGCCGTAATAAAACGCGTTTTCGTCGAAAAGAATGCTGACCGCGCGCCAGGTTTCGTCGCCCTCGCCGATCACTTCGGTCGTCCGAAAACCGTCGAAGGAACGAATCATCCGGCATTCCCGCTCGTCGTCGCCGGTCAGGCAGACCATCGAATTCGTGAATTCGTCGGCGTAAATGCCGTGAATGTGTTTGATCGAATTCGCCGGGAAAGTATGAGCGATTTCGAGCGCGTCCGCGCCCGCGGCGAATTTATAAATCCGCATCTCGCCGCGCTCGTCGTTGGCTAAATACTCGCCGAAATAGATGTCGCCCCGCGCGTCGCGCGCGCACGCCGCCCGCAAAACGCGGCACGGGCGCTTCAAGCCCGGCAGCGGTTTGAATTCGCCGCCGCGCACCAATCCCACCGATTTATCGAACGTGACGAACAAATCGCCGTTTTCGAGCGGGACGACGTTCGTGACCTGAAACCTCAACAATCTCTGCGCGAGCCGCGAAACGCTCGCCGCCTGTTTCCAGAACGGCGCGGCGACGGCGGCGATTTTTTTGAACGGCGGCTTGAGATTTTCGGAGCGATACAGAATATTGCGGCGCGACAGATAGAAATTGCCTTCTTCCGCCCATTCCACCGTGAATCCATTTAATTCCGGAACGCTTTCGATCGTCCAATCCATAAAATTTTCGAGTATTTTATACGCCCTTCCTTTTTCGCGCCGCCTCGTTCAGGCGGCGCCGCGAGCGCGAATTCGCCGAAAAACGCCGCTCAAAAAGCCATTTCAGTCGTCCTTTTTACAAAAATAGGAGCCGATCACGAGCACGTCCATCTTCGTGCGCAGGAAACATTCGATCGCCTGAAACGGTTCGCAGACGATCGGCTCGTTCTCGTTAAAACTCGTGTTGAGGATCACCGGAATCCCGGTTTTCGATTCGAATTTCCTGATCAGATCGTAATAGAGCGGATTCTCCTCGCGCGCGACCGTCTGGAGTCGTCCCGTGTCGTCGACGTGATTGACCGCCGAAAGCCGCGCGCGCCATTCCGGGCGGATTTTATAAACGTGCAGCATGAACGGCGAAGGATGCGACTGCTCGAACAGCTCGCTCTGGCGCTCCTGCAGGACCGACGGCGCGAACGGGCGAAACGCTTCGCGGTGCTTGATGCGCGCGTTCAAAATGTCTTTCATGTTCGGAAAACCGGGATGCGCGAGAATCGAGCGGTTGCCCAAAGCGCGCGGCCCCCATTCCATCCGGCCCTGAAACCAGCCGACGACGTTTCCGTTTTTGATTTCCTCGGCGGTTTTTTCGAGCAAAGGCTCGCGTTCCAAACGCTCGTACGACATTTTGTAACGGTCGAGTTCGGCTTTGACGATCGCGTCGGAATACTCGTCGCCGAGATACGAATTTTTCATTTCCCAACGCCGGCCTTCCTTTAAAACCGAATTGCTGACGTAAAGCGCCGCGCCGAGCGCCAAACCGTCGTCGCCGGCGGCGGGCTGGATGCAGGTTTCGCGAAACGGCGTGTCGAGCAGCAGCTTTCCGTTCGCGACCGAATTGAGCGCGCAGCCGCCCGCCATCGAAACCCTCTCGGTCGGCACCAATTTATGAAGCGATTCGAGCAGGTGCATGTAATACTTTTCGAAAACGCGCTGCAGACCGAACGCGATGTCCATGTCGCGCTTGGTGATTTCCGCGTGGCGGGCGCGCGGTTCGCCGAATTGCTCGATGAACTTGTCCGCGTAGAGCCGGTGCACGACCATCTCGCCGGCCTCGTTGATTTCCATGCCCTGATTCGCGCCGAACGGCAGAAAATACTCGGCATTGAGCTCGAACCCGTTCGCGGCCGGTCTTACGGCCTTTTCGAAGAAATCGTGATAGCGGTCTTCGCCGAGCGGCGCGAGCCCCATCACTTTGCCTTCGTCGCCGTATTTGCCGTAGCCGATGAACTGGCAGACGGCGGTGTAAAAAGTGCCCAGTGAATGCGGCACGAAGACCTTTTTGAGCGCGCGGATTTCGTGCCCGCGGCATTCGCTCAAAAGGCACGACACGAAATCGCCCGACCCGTCGATCGTGATTCCGGCGCAGTGTTCCCACCCGGAAGCGAAATACGCGCTCGCCGTGTGCGCGAGATGATGCTCGACGTTGTAGGGTTTGAATTTGAGTTTCGACTGATCGATTCCGCACTCTTTCCCGATCAGGCTCTTTAAGTCGTCGAACGTTTTGCTTTTGCCGCGCATCCGCGCCAGATTCAGCAGTTTCGCCGGATGTTTCAGCGCGAATTCGAGTTTTTTGTGCAGGTTCGCCGACGAATCGCGGCCGACCGCGACCGCCTCGACGTCTCCGAAATTGAGGCCGGCGATTTCCAGACAGCGCGCGACGGCGAGCCGCGGGAAACCCGCGTAATACTTGACGCGATTCAGGCGTTCTTCGGCGAGCGCGACGACCGGCACGCCGTCGACGACGACCGCCGCGGACGAGCCGGCGTGAAATGTATTGATTCCTAAAATTACGCTCATTTAGTTTCTGATTTTTTCCGGTTTTCCGATTCCAGGTAGACGCTGTCGGCGACTTTCGTCAAAGGTTTGATGACGCCGCTGATTTTGCGCAGCAGCTCCGACGAGTAAACGACCATTTTGTAATGAAGCGGCAGCAGATCGACGTCGCTTGCCTGAATCCCGAGACCGAAATAACAGTCGGTCGTCATTTCGGTCGCGCCGAATCTTCGCTCGAAGGTTTCGATCAGCTCCGCCGGCGTCCAGTAGCGCACCTCGAAGCCTTCGCCCTCGGTGAATCCGCGGCGGCGATGCTGCTGGTACTGCCGAATCCCGTATTTGTTCGGCATTTGAAAAAGCGTTTTGCCGTTCGGCTTGAGGACGCGGACGACCTCGTCGAGCGAGGTGCGGACGTTTTCCTTGCTGAAATGCTGAAAAACGCCGTAAGAGAAGACGGCGTCGAACGAATCGTCGGCGAACGGCAGAAAGCGCGCGTCGCCGACCAGAAAGTCCGTTTCGATTCCGAGCTGCCGCGAAACCCTGCGCGCGGCCAGGACCGCGTCGAGGCTCGGATCGAGGCCGATCGGGCGGTAGCCTTTCCGCGCGGCGGCGATCGACCATCTTCCCCAGTTGCACCCGATGTCGAGGAGGCGCTCGCCGCGGCCCACCGGCAGACGGCATTCGGGAATCGGGTAACGCGTCAGTTTATGCTGCACCGAAAAATATAAATTGCCCGAAGTGTAAGGAACTTCGCCCTGCACGAAAGCGTCGATCTCGTTTTTATCTGAACCGTTCGGCGGATTTTGATTTTCGGCCGGCGCCGATCGTGCGCCGGCGATTTTTTCGAGCGTCCGGTTGATATAATCGTGAGTGATTTCGGCGTCGTCGACGAGCATCACCGGAATATCTTCGAACACGGGATAGACATGGCCCCGTGGACAGGTCAGACGGTTTTCGGAAAATTTCAGCGGCTCTTTATCGCGCGGACAAACCAGGCGGCTCTGCAACCATTCGTTCATAAAAAGGTTCAATTCGGGAACAAAAAGGAAATTTTATTATTCCGAAATACTATTTGCAATCGGCTGATCGATTTAAGCCGGTTTCGGCGCCGGAAGTTTCGCTGCGCGTCGAGGTTTGAAAATCGCGCGCAACCGCGTTCGGATCAATAGTTTGCCAGCCCGTTTTGATTGGTTTATACTGAAAGCCACCATAATTTTATGTCGATTTTCGCCGAAAATAAAGCCGATAATTTCGCCAACCCGACGCAGCTGCCCGAAACGCAGGAAGAACGCCGGAAATGGCTCGAAGCCAATAAAACATGGTGGGAAACCAACCCGATGCGGTACGACTGGCTCGACGGCAAGCTCGATAAAATCCCGTATCCGGAATTTTCCAGGGAATTTTACCGCGAAATCGACAGCCGCTTTTTCGCCAACGCCAACGAATACCTGCCGCTGCGGAAAATCCCGTTCGACGGCCTCATCGATTTCGAAAGCCTGCGGGATAAAAAGGTTCTCGAAATCGGCGTCGGCAACGGCAGCCACGCGCAGCTCCTGGCGACCTACGCCGAGGATTTCACCGGCATCGATCTGACCGATTACGGCGTGAAATCGACGTCCGAAAGAATGCGCGTTTTCGATCTCGATGACGCCCGGATTCTGCAGATGAACGCCGAAGATTTGCAGTTCGCCGACGATTCGTTCGATTTCGTCTGGAGCTGGGGCGTGATTCACCACTCGGCGAACCCGCGCCGGATTTTGAAGGAAATCGAGCGCGTCCTCAAACCCGGCGGCGTTTTCAAGGCGATGGTTTATTACCGCAGTTTCTGGAGCTATTACGCTTTCGGGCTGCTGGCCGGCCTCGGAAAAGGATATTTTTTCAAGGGCAATTCCTTTCACGAATCGGTGCAGAAGATAACCGACGGCGCGATCGCCCGTTATTATTCGCCGGCAGAATGGCGCCGGGAGCTCGAAACCGCCGGGTTAAGGGCGCAAAACATCCGCATCCTCGGCATGAAGTCATCGATTCTGCCGATTCCCGGCAGTCGCTTCAAATACAAAATGCTCGATCTGGTGCCGAACGCCTTCAGCCGCTTGTTGACGAACCATCTGCGAATGGGCAGTTTCATCGTTTCGGAAGCGACGAAAAATTAAGGCGAGCGAAAACTTCCTTCCAAATCAACGCCGCGCCGAACGCGGCGCCGGATTTCCCAAAATCCGGACCAAAAACCAGACGATAAAAAGTCCGAGGATCGAGACGAGTCCGATCTTCAAATCGTAAGGGATGAACAACCCGAACGAACCTTCGAAGGAAATCCCGGTCAAAAGCATGTAGTAGAGCGCCGCGCGCCAGAACGAAAATTCCTGATTTTCGCGCAAAGACGTGTAAATGAGACGCAGGTATATGCCGAGCACGATCATTCCGAGCGGCACGCCGATCGGTCCGAAATTTCTCAAAAGGTCGCCCATCGGCGTTAATGTGAAGGAATTTTCGCCGTAATTGAAATACAAATCGCCGTATTTATAGGGGTCGGTCGCGACCGGCCGGTCGTACCATATGAAACGCGGGATCATGAACGCCAGACTGTCCTTCCAGATATTGTTGTCGAGCCCGTAGCCGGCTTCGTAACTGGCGAGCGTTTCGTAATTGGAGACGACGACGGCGAGCTGCGAAACGTTTTCGAAACGCTCGGCCAACGCCATGATCCCCCGTTCGAGATTCGCGCCCAAATCCTGGTCGGCGATCTTCTCGAACGTTTCGAGCACGGTCGAAGCGTACCGGTCCATCGCCACCCGTTCTTCGGTCGTCTTGATCGAGCGAAACGTCGTGCCGTAGATCATGCCGACGAAAAGCGCCGCGAAAAGCAAAATTCCGCCCCAGATTTTATGCTTGAGCCGGATTTTTTTCTCCGACAGGACGAACGCGAAAGCGAGCATGATGAAGATTTGAATCAAACTGCCGCGGTTGCCCTGAAACGCCGATTTCGACAGCGACGTGACGAGCAGCACGGCGATCACCAGATAATGGTTGAAGGTCAGACGATGACTCCGAAAAATCGAAAGCCACAGCAAAAAAGACGCTTCGAGCCAGAAAAACGTGAGCAGAAAAATCACGCCGTCGAACATGCCGATCTCCTCGACCCGCTGAAAGCCGAGCAGACCGATGCTGAAGGCGAGAATGGTATTCGCCAAACCGATGCCGAGCAGGATCAGCCCCGGCTTGATCACCCCTTCCGGCGTCCAGTTCAGAACCGGCAGCCGGCGCGCGATCGCCCCGCCGATTCTTTTCCCGAACGGCAGGTAAAAACCGATCGTCAGGCCGGCGTAGCCGAGCATGACGTAAACGAAAGTCATCGGCAGATCGACCGCTTCGTTCTGTATGAAGTTCAAAAAATACGGATTCGAAAAACCGCCCGCCAAAATCAAACCGCCGATAAAGAACGCCGGAAAAAAGTAAGACCAGGCGGCGAGCACGAGCGGATGAAAAAGGTCGAATTTCTTTTTATAAAACAGGTAGACGCTCGGCGCGAGCACGACCGCGCCGGTCGCCGCGATCCACGGCAAAAGATAGTATTTCGTGCCGGAGCTGTTCAAACTCGCGTCGACGAGGTAGTAACCGACGATCAAAACGACGGCGACGCCCCATAAAATCGCCGCCGGTAAAAGCAGATTCGCTCTTTTGTCGGGGAAAAGCGCCGGAGTTTGCAGTTTGTATTCAGACATCTTTTATTTTATGCCGCAGACCGCGATTATGCCGTCGCTCAGCTGCGGTGAAATTTTAACACAAAAATCGTTAAAAACGTTATAAAACCAACGGTTGAAAGGTCGATGCTCGGCTCCGAGATCGTAAAAATAAAACTTTTTGACGCGCAGGTCTTCGCGCTCGAGGATCAGGCCGAGCGTGCGGTACGAATAATACGCGACGTGGTCGGGATGCACGGGTTCGTTTTCGCCGCCCTTCCCGCGCAGACCGTAGATCAGAAAACGCATCGCGCAGTAGGCGTTGATGGTCGTGATCACGAGATCGGTTTCCGGCGTCATGAACCGTTTGATGCCCCGCAAAAAAAGCCCCGGATTCGAAAGATGTTCGATCATCTCGCCCGCGATGATCACGTCGAACCGCTCGTCGAGCGCGACCTCTTCGAGTTTCTGCAGATCGGCCCGGTAGAGATTTTTTCCGCCGGCGGCGGCGAGGACGTCCAAGCCCTCCTGGTCGAAATCGAAGCCGTAGAGCTCGCGCGCCGTTTTTTCGAGCTCGAAATGCAGCAGCATGTCGTTGTCGATCGATTGGCGCGTGTACGGGTAATTCGTGCAGCCGAGATGCAGAACCTTTTTTCCGACGCACGCGTTTTTGATGAAATCGACCCGCTGAACCAGTTCAAATTTTTTTGTCATGCTGATTTTAACGCTTGAAAATCCCTTTCACGGTCGCGATTTCGTCCTCGCTGACGAAGCCGAGCAGCCAGGCGGCGGCGCCGTAAACCAGCGCGCCGCCAAATCCCGTCAGCGCGATCGCCGCCCAGCCGGCGCCGAGCCTTTGCAGCAGAAACGTTTCCGCGAACACCGCCGCGACGGTCGCCGCGCTCAGGATGCCGAGCAATTTGAGCCAGAAACGAATTTGTATACCGCCGAGAAACCTTTTTTCCACGTAAAAGATCGAGAGGAACAAAACCCCGAAGCCGACCGTCCGGGCGAGCGCGACCCCGAAAACGCCCCATTCGCCGATCAGCCCGACCATGCCCGAAACGCAGATAATAAAGCATATCATAAGGGCATAAAAATTATAGCTCGGGTACCCCATGCCCTCCGCGACCTGCCAGGCGATGACCTGCGCCGCCATAAAACTGATCGTCAGGGCGTGCAGGACGAGCAGCGGCGCCGACTGCCGGGCGAACTCCGCCCCCATCCAAACCGTCAGAAACGGCTCGCTCACCACGATCAGCGTCGCGCCGAGGAAAACGACCAGCAGGCAGACGATTTTCGTCGCCTTCTGATAAAGCCGCAGAAGCTTTTCGTCTCCGGCCTTCAATGCGCTCGCGAGCGGAAAAACCACCATCATGAAACTCGCGATAAAGCTGTGTATATAAAGCGCGAGCATCAACGGCACGATGTAAAAAGTCAGGCTTTCGGCGCCGAGCCGACTCGTGATCCACGCGCGTTCGAACAACAGGAAAACATTCGAGAGCACCTGATAAGCGATGACGCCCGAACTGTATTTCAAAACTAGCTTCAGGACGGCGCGCGGAAATCTCAAATTCAACGAAAATTCGGGCAGCAGACGTTTCGCCGCCCAGGCCAAACCCAGCACCGAGAGCCCCGTGATCAAAAGGTTCCAGCTCAAAAGCGGCAACAATCCGAAGCCCGCGAGCGCCAGCCCGAGATTGCCGCTGATCAGCAAAATATTGTTCAGATTATATATTTTCGCGTAGACGTCGAAACGGTGGAGGCCCTGCAAAATCGCGTTGAAAAACTGATTGAGCGTCAGGAAAAACACCGTCAGCGCGGCGATATGCAACGCGAGAACGGTTTTTTCCTGCGAATCGGGCGCGATCTTCAAAACGTCGGCGACCAGAATCCGCCCGGTCGAGAAAATCAGCAGCAGCCCGATCCCGCCGATCGAAAGGTTGATGAAGAGCGTCGCCGAGACGATTTCGCGAATTTTCCCGCTTTCGCGGCCGGCGCGGTACTCCGCGACGTATTTGGTGATCGCCCGGCCGATATTGAAGTTAAACGAATAAGCGATGAAACCGAGCACGAGCGCGTAAATCCCGTAGTCTTCGTGACCGAGCGATCTGACGATGATTGGCGTCGCGATAAAACTCAGCGCCAGCGGCAGAATCCAGGTCGAAAAGCCGTAGATGCCGTTTCGCACGATGCTTTTACTGTTTTCTCGCGGTCGATTGTTCATTCAGGCAAATGTGTTTCAGAAAAAAATCAGCGGCGGACTTTATATTTATATTGCAAAATATCGCCTAAAGTCCTTCCCCGCGCCGGCTAAAACTCGCGCGGTAATTGCGCAGAGCGATTTCCGCGACCTTTTTTTCGTTGAAATTCGCGAGCACCCAGGCGCGTCCGTTTCGTCCGAGAGTTACGCGCAAAGCCGCGTCATTTTTCAGTTTTTCGAGCGCGGCGGCGAGCGCCGCGGCGTCGCCGGCTTCGATCAAAATTCCCGTTTCGCCGTCTTTCACCGCTTCCGGTATCGCGTTGACGTTCGTCGAAACGCTCGGAATGCCGAGCGCCATCGCTTCGAGCAAGGAAATCGGCAAGCCTTCGACGAAGCTCGGCAGCGCGTAGATGTCGGCGAGGCGCAAAAATTTCATCAAATCGAGATGTTCGCCGCCGACGTTTTCCGACCGTACGAGGTGAAAATGCCCGCCGAGCCCGAAGCTTTCGATTTTCGCCCCGTCTTCCTTCGACAATACCGAGTTCGTGATCCACACGAAAGCGATGTCCGTCGTTTTTTTCAGAACCGCCCGCGCCGCTTCCAGAAATACCCAGCGCCCCTTGCGATCGATGAATTGTCCGAGGCAAAACACCAGAATTTTGTCGGTCGGCAAACCGAATCGGTGCAAAACCCCGGCGCGGTCGAAATCCGATGCGAGCGCGGCGTCGACTTCGTCCGGATTGACGTTCGTGTAAGTGACCGGCGTTCGCGCGAGAAACGCGGCGCTCACGTACGGCGCCAGGCTCTTTTTCGCGTGCTCGTTCGACGGGAAAATATGAAAATTCGCGAAACGCGCGATCAGGGAAAATTTCAACTTCCACAAAAGGCGGCGCCATTTCGAAACCGCCGGCAGCGCATTGTGCATGGTGACGAAAACCTGACCCGCGCACCGGCATAAACGGCTCAGCGCGACGACCGACTGCCACGGCGAAAGCTCGACGTGGACGACCGAATCTTTCAAGTCGTGCTTTTTAAGGAAATTTATCAGTGCGAGCTCGCTTTTGATTTTATGGCGGTGACGTTCGATTTTGCGTCTCAGGCTCGGCGCCGGTTTGAGATCGGCGACCGAATCGATGAATTCATATTCGAGCCCGCGTTCGGCGCAAAAATTCACCAGCTGCCGGTCGGTCGCGCGCGGAAAAACGAAGCGCACTTCGGTTTCATGCTTGATCCGCGCGGCGATCCCGAGGAAATAAATCTGCGCGCCGCCCCATTCGAGATAATCCCAAACATAAAGAACTTGTTTAGGTTTTTTCGCGATGTGATTTTTGGCGATTTCAGACTTCAAGTGTTTGGCTAAGTGTCGGCGATCCGTCAATTAAAGTTTTTCTTTAGGTCACATTAAAAAAGAAATTGAATTTTAACAAAATTCCTAATCGCTGTCTTGTCCGTCGGCTCGAAAAAACGCCGCCCGCCGCTATTTTGCAAATTCCGCAATTGTTGTCATAATGGCGTTTTTATGAATCCATTCCGCGCTTTAAATTACCGCCTGACGCTTTTTTTTCTTCTGCTGGTGATTTTCTGCTGCGCTCCGGTCTGGGCGGTCGAATACTTCGTCAACCAGGACGGTTCGGCGCATGTTTACTCTTCCTTTATCATACTCGAACTCGTCAAAGGCAATCCGCGGCTCGCCGAAACGTTCGCGTTCAACTCGATTTCGGTTCCCAATTCTTCCGGGCACTGGCTGATGGCCGCGCTGCTCGCGTTTTTCTCGCCCTTCCTCGTGACGAAAATCATGGCGACGCTGACTTTCGCCGCGTTCGTCGCGCTGATCGGCTGGCTGCGCTACAAAACGGTCGGCATCGACGGCGTTAAAACCAGCTTTCTGCTCGGCGCGGCGATCGGTTTCAATTGGTTGTGGCTGTGCGGATTTTATAACTTTCTGATCGGCGTCGCCTGCTTCGTCTTCGGGCTCGGTTTGTTTTTCGGCTGGAACTGCGCATTGAACGCGCGGCGCGCTTCCTTGCTCGCCGTTTTGTTCCTGCTCGCCTATTTCAGCCACATCATAAGTTTCGCGGTCCTTTCGGGCAGTATTTTACTGCTGCTTTTTGCGGCGCCGCGCGAAAATCTCAAAAGCAATCTCCTTTATTTCGCGGCGGCGCTGCTGCCGATCGTGCCGCTGCTCGTCGTTTACAAATCGGTCAGCGCGAGCGGCGGCGGTTTCTACCCGGTCTGGCGAAATCTGGAAAATCCGTTCTCGCCCGTCGATTGGCTTCAGCAGATGCGTACGGCCGACCCGTTCATTTTCATCAGCCGCAAAGCCTTCCCGTTCGTCGACGGAACTTCCGGATTCTTCGCCGCCTTCGCCCCGCTGCTCTGGATCGGCGCCGGTTTTGTTTTACTGGCAGTCGCGACTTTCAGGGAAGCCGGCGCGCCGTTTTTCCGCGGCAGAACGAATTTGATTTTTTTGCTTTTGCTAACCGGTTCGGTTTCGGCGGCGATGCTCGCGCCCGACGATTTCGGTCTTTCGAACGGCAGCATTCTGCGCGAGCGCCTGCTGATTTGCGGTCTGGTATTCGCCGTGCCGCTGTTTCGGGGCCGAAATTCGCCGCGGCTGAAAAGACTTGCGCAGTTCGCGCTGCTCGTCGTCGTGCTCTTTCAAACCGCCGCCCTCTGGGATTACGCGCTGCGGGCCGACGCGCAGGCGCGGGAATTTCTTTCCGCCCGCCGCGCGCTCCGGAGCGGCGACCGTCTGGCTTCGGTCGTCATCGTCGAAAACGGCGGGCGCTTCAATTCGACGCCGGCGACGATGCTGAACAATTATTTCGGAATCGCCGAAAACCGCCTCGTCTGGGACAATTACGAAATCGGTCATTACCTTTTTCCGGTCGTCGCCAAAAACCCCGCCGATAAACGGTTCGTCTTCGAATGGACGCGCTCGAACGCTTTTGCCCTTCATGATCGCGGCGGAAATTTCGAAGGTAAATTGTCGCAGCTCGAATCGTGCCTCCGCGAAAATCAAGACAAAATCGACGCCCTCATCGTTTACGGAAATGACGTGCCGGTCGAAAAGATCTTGAACAATTGGTTTGTTCCGGTTTATGAGAACGGTCGAGTTCGGGTTTTTCGCCCCCGGAATCGAGCCTGAATTTAAGAACAAAAACACGACCCGAACGTAAAGAGATTCGATTATTCGATTAACGCTTTGATTGATTTTTTATCGCTCTCGGAATGAACGGACGGTCAAAGTATTTTCCGGGCGGAGTACTGCAGCGTTTTAGCGGCGATCGAGAACAGGTAGACGAAATAACTTACGAGCGCCTGAAATTTCGTCGGCGCGGATTCCCACCGCGCGACGAACTGGCGCTGCAGGTTGAGCGGGTGACGGCGATTTTTGAAAAGAATTTTCAGCGTTTCCGCCAAAGTTTGCTGATGCAGCGGCTTAGGGTAAGTATTCGGTTCGCACCAAACGTAAGCTTTCGGCTCGACCAGCAGTTTCCATCCCGCTTTCCGCATGCGCATCAGATACTGCGCGTCGCCCCAGCCGTGCGGAAACTTATCTTCGTCCATCAGACCGTTTTCGCGAATCGCCTCGACCGGGAATAAAACGCAGTTTCCGACCAGACATTCGACTTCGAAGGCGGTCTGCGGCACGGTGAAAGCCGTGAGGTTTTCCGGAATTTCCCAACCGCCTTTCAAAGTCTTCCAAACTTGTCCGACCTGAAAGACTTTGTGCGGTTCGTCCCACAAGAGCAGCAGCGCGCCGACGATCGAACGCGGACTTCGCTCCGCCGTTTTTATCATACGCTGCAGAAACTCGACGTGAAAAACCGCGTCGTCGTTCGCCGTCACGACGTAATCCGGATTTCTTTCGAGCGCCGCCGAAATGCCGCGATTCGTGCCGGCCGCGTAATGCAGCGAGCCGTCGCCGGCGACGATTTGCACTTCCGGAAAATCACGGCCGATCGCCGCGCTCGTCCCGTCGGTCGAACCGTCGTCGACGACGATGACGTGAAATTCGAGGCCCGCCCGGTTTATCCGCGAAAGGCTTCGTAATCCCTGCAGCGTCGTTTCGCGCCGGTTGTAAACCGGCATGACCAGTTCGACTTTGATCGGTTTGCCGCTCATTTTTTTAGAAATTTAAACCGCCTGGTTAAACGCCTGCGCGTCTTTTTGAGCTAAAGATCGTCTGACCTGTTCCTCGATCCATTCGTAGGTCGTTCGCAAGCCTTCCTCGAGCGAAACCGCCGGTTCCCACTGTAAAACCTCGCGCAGTTTTGTGTTGTCCGAGTTTCGTCCGCGCACGCCCATCGGACCGTCGACGTGCTTTTTTGAGATCGCGATGCCGGCGATTTCGGCGACGATGTCGGCGAGCTGGTTGATCGTCACCATCCGGTCCTGGCCGAGATTGAGCGGTTCGTGGAAATCCGAGCGCATCAATCGGTACAGACCTTCGACGCAGTCGGTGATGTAGCAGAACGAACGCGTCTGTTCGCCGTCGCCCCAGATTTCGATTTCGTGGTTTCCGGTCAGTTTCGCGTTCGCGATTTTGCGGCACATCGCCGCCGGCGCTTTTTCGCGGCCGCCGTCCCAAGTTCCCTTTTCGCCGAAAATATTGTGAAAACGGACGGTGCGCGTTTCGATGCCGTAATCGTTGCGGTAATGATGGCACAAAATTTCGGAAACGAGCTTTTCCCACCCGTAGGCGTCCTGCGGCTGCGCCGGGTAAGCGTCCTCTTCTTTGAGCGGCGTCACGTTGGCGTCTTCCTGCAGATATTCCGGGTAAATGCACGCCGAGCTCGTATACAGATAACGCTTGACGCCGTTGGTTTTCGCGGCTTCGAGCGTGTGCAGATTGATCAGCGAATTGTTGTAAAGAATCTGCGCGTGGTGCGCCGAGATAAATCCCATGCCGCCCATATCCGCCGCCAGCGCGTAAACTTCGTCCGTGTTGCGCGTCGCCTGCAGGCAGTTGTCCCAACGGCGCAAATCTAAAATTTCGAATTCGTCGGCGTCCGTCTCCGAAAATTCCGGATATTTCAAATCGACGCCGCGCACCCAGTAACCTTCATCCTTTAAAAAGCTCACCAGGTGACTGCCGATAAAACCGCCCGCGCCCGTCACCAAAACCCTGGTCTTTTCACTCATATTATCAAGCCTGATTTTTCCCGTTTGTCTGATTTTTGTTTTGTAAAATTAAACGAATCACTCTTCTTCGTTCGTGCGGTAATAATCGCGGTGGTAATAACTCTGGTAATAGTAGTAGTTATCCTGCGACCGTAAATTGACGTTGTTGAGCACGACGCCGAAAACCTTGGCGTTGATGTCCTGCAAAAGCTGGCGCGAACGGCGCACGACCTGCCGCGAGCTCTTGCCGGAATTGACGACCAGAATCACGCCGTCGACCATCGACGCGACCAAAACGCCGTCGGTGAACGAAGCGATCGGCGGCGAATCGACGACGACGTGCGTGAAATGATCCTGCATCGATTTCAAAAGGTTCGCCATTTGTTCGGAACCGATCAGTTCCGCCGGATTCGGCGGAATCGGGCCCGAAGGAAGCAGGAACAGCTTCGAATCGTTTTCGTACTGAATGATCTTTAAAATCTCTTCCGCCTGCATGTCGCTCGACAGGATCGTGCTCAAGCCCTCGGCGTTGCTCGCGCCGAAAACGCTGTGCAGCCGCGGGCGGCGCATGTCGGCGTCGATCACCAGAACCTTCGCGCCGGTCTGCGCGAGGCTGATCGCGGTGTTGACCGCCGTCGTCGTCTTGCCCTCGGACGGCAGACTCGAAGTGATGAGCAGCGATTTCGGCGCGTGTCCGGCCGTCGAAAGCAGAATCGAAGTGCGCAGCTGACGGTACGCCTCGGCGAGCGACGAGCGCGGGTCGTTGTTGATCAAAAGCTCGGAATTGGCTTTCGCCTCGGCGTCCTCCTCGACGTTGCCGCCGACGAGCAGCAGACGCCGCTTCGGCATCGAATCGATCGTCGGGATCGCCGCCAGCGCCGGCAGCCGCAGAAGGTTTTCGACCTCCTCGGTCGTGCGGATCGTGTCGTCCAGGTATTCGAGCACGAGCGCGAGTCCCATGCCGAAAAGCGTCGACAAAAACAGCGCCGCGAGCACCGTCGTCAGACGGCGCGGCGCGATCGGCGTATCGGGCGGGATCGCGATTTCCGCGATGCTGATATTGTTGCTCGTGCCTTGCGCGATGACGTCGTTTTCGCTGACCTGTTTATTGAGGTTATCGAGAAAACCCTTGTTCGTCGCGATGTTTTGTTCGAGCAGGCGGATGACGATGCCGTCCTGGTTCTGCGCCTGCGCCTCGTTGTATTGCTGGTTGAACGCGCTGCGGATCTTGTCTTCCTGTTCCTTCGCCTGTAAATATTTCGTTTTCAGATTGTCTAAAATCGTGTTCGTCACGCGCGTTCTGAAATCTTTCAGATCGCCCTCGTTCTTGTCCTGCGCTTCCTTGAGGCCGCCTTCGAGCGTCGCGACGCGTTTGTCGATTTCTTTGATTTCCTCGGCGGTCGGCTGGTATTCCTGCAGCAGTTTTTCCCTTTCGGCTTTAAGCTGCGTGACGGTTTCGAAGGTTTTGTTGCGCAGCGACTGCATCGCGTTCTCGCGCTCGGTCGTGTAGCGGATCGTTTCGGCCTCGGCGAGCGACTTCACTTTGCCCGGGTCGTTTTTCACCGCATTGTAATTGGCTTCGGCGTTTTTACGCGCGTTTTCCGCGTCTAACAACTGTTTGTTCAAGCCTTCGAGGCGCTGCAGCACGATCGTCGAATTTTCGTCGAGGTTGATGATGCCCGACTGATTTTTGAGGTTCTGCAGTTTCACCTCGTCGGATTTGATGTCGGATTGCAGCGTCGCCAGCCGGTCCTGCAGAAAATCGCTGGTCTTGACGTTTTTGCCGGTGCGTTTTTCCTGATTCTGCTTGGTGAAAACCTCCGCGATGCCGTTGACGATCAACGCCGCCAGATCGGGATTCGAATGGCGGAACGAGATATCGATCAGGCGCGTGTCCTTAAAGGTCGCGCGGGCTTCACGGACCGGTTCGATGCCGAGGTTGCGGCGCACCAAATCGACGTACGGCGCGAGCCGGATCGCTTCGGCGATTTCCTCGGAAGTAGCCACGGACGAGCTCGCCGTCACCGAAACGTCGTTGATGCCTTTCTCGTTTTTCTTTTTTTCTTCTTTCGACAAACCGATCGACCGCAGCAACGACTGCCACGCCGAAACGGAATCTTCCGCCTTCGTGATTTGAAATTCCTTGTTGCTGTCGAGGCTCAGTTCCTTGACGACGCGCCGCAGCAGCGTTTCGCTGCTGAGGAGCTGGAGCTGCGTGTTGAAATACGCCGGGTCGGGATTCGACATCCCGGTGCGCCGATCGCTCGTCACCAAATCCGGGTTCGATTGTTCGAGGTCGACCTGCACCTGCGCGCGCGCCTGGTAAATGTTCGGGCGGCGCGCCATATAAATGGCGGTTAAAGTCGTGATCAAAACCATGACGCCGATGACCAGCCACAGACGCTTGCGGATCGCCCGCCAGTAATCCATGAGCTGCATGCCCTCCGGGGCGTTGATCTCACGGTACGCGCCGTAGCCGCCGTAGGATTGCGGCGTTTGCGTCTCGAACGGGCGTTCGAGTTCGACGCGCTCCGCGATCGGTTTTTGTATGATTTCACGAGTTTCTTTCATCTCAATATATTAGAACCTGTAAACGAGACCGGGAATTCCCTGTTTAATTATTTCCTTGATGCCGGTTAAAATGACCTTCGTCGAATCCGCCGAAACCGCGACGATGTCGTTCGGCTCCAAAAACGGATCCTGCGCTTTTCGCTTTTCGATATCCTTCAGATCGTACACGAATTCTTCGCGTTCCGCGCTGTTCGGCTTTTGCCGCAAAATCCGCACCTGCGATTTGGCGGTCGGTTTCAAGCCTTCCGCCGTCACGATCGCCTGCGTCAGAGTGATCGGCTCTTTCATCGTCACCGAGCCGACTTTATTGACGTTGCCGTAAACATAAACCAAATCCGAATCCATCACCGACACGACGTCGCCGGGCTGCATCCAGAGGTTCTGTTTGCCCTCGAGCACCTCTTTGACCTTGAAATTCATAAGGACCAGATCGTTGGTGATGACGCTGTCGTCGCTTTCGACCTTGCACGCCGAAGAGCTTCCGGCGCGGGCGACGATCATGCGGCTGCCGGCTTCTTTATTCGGCCCGCCGGCGAACGAGAGCAGTTCGAGCAGCCTGATCCGCCGGCTGAAATAATAGTTTCCAGCCTTTTCGACCGCGCCGATCACGCCGTAGGACTGCGATTTTTTCTCGACGGCGACGACGTTGACTTCCGGCTTTTTTAAAAAGCTCACGTATTCGGCTTCGATGTCCTTCGCCAGTTCGCGCTCGGTTTTGCAGATCGCGACGAGCGGTTTCGAGGCTCTGAACAAAATGATCGTGCCGTCCGCGTTGACGCTCGCGCGCTGGTTGAGTTCCGGATGCCGGAAAACCTGCACGTCGATCGTGTCCTGAAAACCGATGCGGTAGCGTTCGTCGTCATTATCGGTCTGGGAGTTCGAACCCGGCGGCACGGTCTGCGCCGTCGCGACGCCGAAAATCAATAAAACCGTCAATAAAATAATAAATACAAATCGTACCGCTTTCATAAAAGTAACTCCAAAAAATTATTTACAACAAGGTAGGTGTATTAAATTTTGATTTTTTAAACCGGGACCAGTTCTTCGTTCGTTCATCCCGCACGGGCCTTAATACAAAATCGCTTTTAAGAAAAAGATTTTATCAAATTTCCTGCAAAATCAACAGTTACAAAGTTTCAAAGTTTGAAAATTTAAATTTGCCCGGTTTTGGGTTAGAATTTTTACACTCCGCGATAATCGTTCACAATAGAATTTTTATGCAAAACGCGACGCCGATGCTTCGGCAATATCTGGAAATTAAGAAACAATATCCCGGCACGCTTTTATTTTTCCGGCTCGGCGATTTTTACGAGCTTTTTAACGACGACGCGATCGTCGGCGCGCGCGAGCTCGAAATCACGCTGACCGCGCGCCAAAAAGACTCGGCGAACCCGATTCCGATGTGCGGCGTGCCGCACCACGCGGCCGCGAATTACATCGCGCGGCTCGTCAAGAAGGGCTACCGCGTCGCGATCTGCGAGCAGACCGAAACGGCCGGCAAGGACGTCAAACTCGTCAAACGCGAGGTCGTCCGGATCATCACGCCCGGCACGGCGATCGACCCGCAGCTCGTCGAGGCGAAGGAGTCGGTTTATATCGCGGCGGTCGCCGGCGCCGGCGAATCTTTCGGTCTCGCCTTTCTCGAACTGTCGACCGGCGAGTTTTTCACGACCGAAATCAAAGGCAAAGACGCCTGGACGAAAGCGTGCGCCGACCTCGAAAGCTTCGCGCCGCGCGAGCTTCTGTTTCCGGAATCGCTCGCCAGGCTCGTCGAAAGCTCGATCGGCAATTTCAGAAACCAAACGCTTGCGGACGGATCGAACGTCGTTTCGATTCACGCGCCGCAGAAGTCGAAGTTTTCGACCACGCTGACGCCGCTCGACGATTGGCTTTTTTACGCCGAGGACTGCGCCGCGCTGCTCAAAAATCAGCTGAAGGTGCGCGAGCTCGCCGGTTTCGGGCTCGCCGGCAAAACCGACGCGATCCGCGCCGCCGGCGCTTGTCTGCGCTACGCGCTCGAAACCCAAAAGGCCTCGGCCGAACACATCGCCGAAATAAATCTGCTCGAAGCGAACGATTACATGGTTCTCGACGCCGTCACGCTGCGCAATCTCGAAATCGTCGAATCGAAGGGCGAAAGCGGCAAAAAATGCCTTTTGAACGTGCTCGACGAAACCGTCACCGGCATGGGCGCGCGGCTCTTGCGTTCGTGGCTGCTGCGCCCGTCGGTCAAGCGCAGCGAGATTCAGACCAGGCTTTCCGCCGTGTCGGAACTGACCGATTCGATGCTGCGCGACAAAATCCGCTTTCTGTTAAAGGAGGTTTCCGATCTGGAACGGCTCGTCGGCCGATTGAACCTCGGCACGGCGACGCCGCGCGATCTGCTGGCGCTCGCGCGTTCGCTTTCGCAGACGCCGAACATCAACGCTTCCTTGTCGGACGCGAGCAGCCTGCTGCTGCAGGTTTTATCCGAAAACATTTTCGAATTGCCGGAAGTCCGCGCTCTCGTCGCCCGTTCGATCGCCGACGAGCCGCCGCTCAACTTCAACGACGGCGGCGTCATTCGCGAGGGCTTTCACGACGAGCTCGACGAGCTGCGAAACATTTCGCGTTCGGCGAAGCAGATCATCGCCGGCTTCGAGGAACTGGAACGGCGGCGCACGAACATCGCCAACCTGAAGATCAAGTTCAATAACGTCTTCGGGTATTTCATCGAGATTTCCAAGGGCAATGTCGCGCGCGTGCCGGACGATTACGAGCGCCGCCAGACCTTGACGAACGCGGAACGCTACACGACGCCGCAGCTCAAGGAATGGGAAGAAAAAGTGCTCGGCGCGGAAGAAAGAATCATCGCGCTCGAAACCGAAATTTTCCAGAACATTCGCGCGCAGGTCCGCGCCGAAACGCCGAAACTGCAGTCGACCGCCCGCGCGCTCGCGACTTTGGACGCGCTCGGCAGCCTCGCCGAAACCGCCGCGCGCCGCAATTACGTCTGCCCGACACTGCACGACGGCGACGAAATCGAGATCAGGGACGGCCGGCACCCGATCGTCGAGGCTTTTTTGCAGGAAGATTTCATTCCGAACGATCTTTACCTGAACAATTCGACCGACCGCCTGCTCATCATTACCGGACCGAACATGGGCGGTAAATCGACGATCTTGCGGCAAATCGCGCTCATCCAAATTCTCGGGCAGATCGGCTCGTTCGTGCCCGCCGCGGCGGCGCGGCTGCCGATCATCGACCGCGTCTGGACGCGCGTCGGCGCGTCGGACGATCTCTCGTCGGGACGGTCGACGTTTATGGTCGAAATGACCGAAACCGCCGCGATTCTTCATAACGCGACGGCGCGCTCGCTCGTCATCCTCGACGAGATCGGACGCGGAACTTCGACCTTCGACGGTCTTTCCATCGCGTGGGCGGTCGCCGAGTACATCCATAATTCGCCCGAGCATTCCGCGAAAACGCTGTTCGCGACGCATTATCACGAATTGACCGAGCTCGCGGAAAATCTGCCGGGCGCGAAAAACTTTCAAGTGCTGGCAACTGAAAAAGACGGCGAAGTGGTTTTTCTGCACAAACTTCAAAAAGGTAAGGCGTCAAAATCCTACGGCATCGCCGTCGCGAAGCTCGCCGGTTTGCCGCAGAAAGTCATCGAGCGCGCGAAAAGCGTGCTCGCGAAGCTCGAAAAATACGAGCTCGCCGTATTTTCGGACGGCGCGCAAAACGGCGTCGAAAAGGCGGTCGCCGTTGCCAAACATTCAAAAATCGCCTCGCAGTTTTCGCTCTTCGCGATCTCGAACGAAAACGTGCTCGACGAGATCAGAGCGTTCGACGTCGAGAAGATGTCGGCGGACGAAGCGCGGAGATTTTTGGCGGAAATAAAAAGGAAAATTGTGTAGAAATTAAAATCCGCCGCGAACAAACACGAAAGAACACGAAATTACTTTAAAGTCTTTCGTGTTCTTTCGTGTTTGTTCGCGGCTGAAAACGGCTTTTTACAAACCTTTGCCGGCGATGAATTTGACGAGATCGCGAACGCGGCAGGAATAACCCCATTCGTTGTCGTACCACGAAAGGATTTTGACGCACGTGCCGTCGATGACCTTCGTGTTTTCCGCGTCGACGATCGACGAGTTCGAATTGCCGCGAAAATCGATCGAGACGAGCGGCTCTTCCGAAAACGCCAAGATCCCTTTCAATTCCTCGTTCGCGGCGTCTTTCAAAACCTGATTGACTTCTTCGACCGACGTCGATTTTTCGACGTTCATCGTTACGTCGACCAGGGAAACGTTCGGCGTCGGAACGCGGACGGAAATGCCGTCGAATTTTCCTTTCAAATCCGGAATGACGAGCGCGACGGCCTTCGCGGCGCCGGTCGAAGTCGGGATCATCGAGAGCGCGGCGGCGCGCGCGCGGCGCAAATCTTTATGCGGCAGATCGAGCAGCTGCTGGTCGTTCGTGTACGAGTGGATCGTATTCATCAGCGCGTTTTTGATGCCGAACCTGTCGTGAATGACTTTCGCGACCGGCGCGAGGCAGTTGGTCGTGCACGACGCGTTCGAAATGATCTTGTGATTCGCCGGGTCGTACATTTCCTCGTTGACGCCCAAAACGATCGTCACGTCCTCGCCTTTCGCCGGCGCCGAAATGATGACTTTCTTGACCGAGCCGCGCAGGTGTTTGCCGGCGTCTTCGGCCTTCGTAAATCTGCCGGTCGATTCGATGACGATCTCCGCGCCGACCGATTCCCAGTCGATCGCGGCCGGGTCTTTTTCGCTGAACACTTTAAATTGGTCGCCGTCGACGCTGATCGTGTCGCCTTCGGCTTTGATTTCGTTTTCGAGGTTGCCCATGATCGAATCGTACTTCAAAAGATGCGCGAGCGTCTTCGTGTCGGTCAGATCGTTAACCGCCACGAAATCAATATCTTTATCGCCGAGACAGGTGCGCAGGACGTTGCGCCCGATGCGTCCGAAACCGTTAATGCCGACTTTAATTGCCATTACTATAAATTTCTCCTGATTTAATAAAATGTCTCAAAAACTTGAATTTAACTCAAAATCCGGCAAAGTTCAAAGATTCCGACTAAAATCATTTTTTTGAAACAAACCGAAAAACGGCGTCGTAGTAAGCGATTGAGTTTTTAAACGCTAAACCAGATTCATAGACCAAAACTCGGAGCACTTTTTATAATGAAATCATTGCGCTTTTACGCCCTAATGTTTACCGTTTCCGTTTCGCTCGGCGGAATGACGGCGACGGAGGCGTTTGCCCAAAGTCCGACGCCCGCCCCGCAGATCGCCAAAAATCAACTCGAAGCCGGAAGAACTCTCGAAAAGGAAGAAACGGCGCCGGCGGCGGCGGAAAATCGGCTGACTTTTTCGTTTTCCAACCGCCCGGCTCCGAAACTCGCGCGGGCCGGCGTGCAGAGTTCGCAGACCCTGCCGCTGACCTTAAGCGAGGCGATCAGCAAAGCGCTCGAAAATAATAACGACATCGAGGTCGCGAAAAACGACGTCCGCATCGCCGAATCGAACCTGCGTTCCCTGCTCGGCATTTACGACGGCGTTTTCACGATTCAGCCGAATCTCGACCGCAGTTCGTCGACCGGACGCGGCGCGACCATCGACTTCCGCGTCAATTCGGAATTTCTGCAACAGGTCAAACCGGGCGGCGGCACGATCCGCGGATTTCTGAACAACAGCCGCACCGAAAATCAATTCGCGCAGCAGCAGGTCACTTCCGGGTCGACGACCGTCAACGGCGCGGTTTTTTCGACGAGCCTCGGCGTTCAATACACGCAGCCGCTTTTTCGCAACCTCAGAATCGACAATAACCGCCGGCTCATTAAAATCCAACGCCGTCGCGTTTCGCAGACCGATGCCGATTTTCGGCGGCAGGCGATCACCGTCATTTCGCAGGTGCAGTCGGCTTACTGGGATTTGGTGTTCGCGCTCCGCAATCAGCAAAATCAAGTCGCCAACGTCAACCTGAGCCGTGAAAATCTGCGCCAAATCGAAGCGAAAATCGAAGCCGGCACCGCCGCGCCGCTGCAAAAGGCGGAAGTCGAAACCGAACTCGCGACGCGCGAAGGCGATCTTTTAACCGCGATCCAGCAGGTTTCGACCGCCGAAAACCGTCTCAAACAGCTTTTCCTGCGCGACCCGCAGGCAGGCGAATGGACCGTGCAGATCGTGCCGACCGACGCGCCGGTGCTGAGCGACGATCCGATCAATCTCGACGCGGCGATGAAGGACGCGATGGAATTTCGCCCCGAGCTGAGTCGCCTGCGTCTCGAAAAAGAAGTCAACCGCATCGACCTCGAATTTTACCGGAACCAGACGAAGCCGCAGATCGATCTCGTTTCGACCTTCTCGCTCGACGGTCTTTCGCTCGGCAACGTTTCGACGGATGCTTTTCAGGCGCCGCTGTTCGATCCGACGATCGCCAATACAACGAATTCTTATTTCTATAATTTGATTTGTAACAGTACGACGACGCCTGCCCCTTCCGGATGCGGCCCCGGCGGCATTCCGATCGTCACCGTTCCGGGATCGCCCGGTTATTACCGCGGCGGTTTTAATCGTTCGTTCGCGAATCTGTTCCGTTCCGACGCCCCGAATTACACGATCGGCGTGACGTTTTCCTTCCCGCTGCGCAACAAAACCGCGAAGGCCGACCTCGCGACCGCGCGGCTCGAAACCGAAAGGATCGACGCGCTGACGCGTTCACAGGAGCAGCTCGTCATCGCCGAAGTCCGCAACGCCGTGCAGGCGGTCGAAACCGCGCGCCAGCGCATCGCGACCGCGCGGCGCGCGCGCGAAAACGCCGAAATCCAGCTCGAAGGCGAACGCCGGCTGTTCGAAGTCGGACGCACGACGACCTTTTTTCTTTTCCAACGCGAAAACGCCCTGACGAACGCGCGCAACGCCGAGATCCGCGCCGAAACCGATTACAACAAGGCGCTTTCCGAATTGCAGCGCGTCACCTCGACGACGTTCCGCGTCAACAACATTCAGGTCGATTCGCCGATGAACGATCAGTGAATTAAAACTTCCAAGCAAAAGTAAAAAAGGCAAAAAAGCGGCTGAAATAAAATCGGTCGCTTTTTTTTGAAAGTTTTTTAATTTTTGCCTTTTTACTTTTGCCTTTTTACTTTTTAAAATCTTCTAGTGAAAATCTCGGCGTCGCTGATCGTTTACAACGAGGAGGAAAACATCGCGCAGGTCTGCGAAACCGTTTCGTGGGCCGACGAAATCGTCGTCGTCGATTCGGATTCGACCGATCGGACCGCCGCGATCGCGCGCCGCTACACCGACAGGGTTTACAACCACGAATTTCGCGGCTACAAGGACAAACACGAGTTCGCCGACGCGCAGACGACTTATGACTGGATTTTCTGGATCGACGCCGACGAGCGCGTCACGCCGGAGCTGCTCGCGGCGATCGAAAAGATAAAAAAGCGCGCGCCGGAAGATTTGCCGGACGGTTTCCGCATCGCCCGCAAAACGTGGTATCTCGACCGCTGGATCAAGAATTCCGGTTGGTATCCGGATTATCAAATGCGGCTGTACAAAAAATCGGCGAGTTTCTGGGACGGCGTCGCGCCGCACGAAACCGCGCGCGTGGGCGGAAAAATCGAAACGCTGCCCGGCGAGCTTTTGCATTACACGAAAAGAAATTTGAGCGAACACCACCGCGTCGCGGATTCCTACACGACGCTCGCCGCCGAGCATCATTTCAAAAACAATCGCACGATCGGCGCCGCCGGTTTGTTTTTTTATCCGATCGCCGCGTTTTTTCGCACGTATTTACTCAAAAAAGGATTTCTCGACGGCGTTCCAGGTTTGATTATCGCGATGCAGACCGCTTACAGCGTTTTTCTCAAATACGCGAAACTTTGGGAGCTGACCAACATCAAAAAATGAAAACTGTTATTTTATGCGGCGGGCGCGGAACGAGGCTCGGCGCGCACGGCACGAACGTTCCGAAGGCGCTCATCGAAATCGGCGAAAAACCCGTTATCTGGCATCTCCTGAAGATTTACGCCCATCACGGATTCGACGATTTCATTCTGTGTCTCGGTTATCTGGGCGGCGAAATCAAGCGATTCTTCGTCGAGCAGAACTGGCTCGGCGCGGATTTCACGCTCGAAAAGGATTCGAATCTGCCGGTTCTCGAAAACCGCCGCGCGCTCGAAAATTGGCGTCTGACCTTCGCCGAAACCGGGCTCGAAACGAACACCGGCGGGCGCGTCAAAAAAATCGAAAAATATCTCGCGGGCGAGGAAACGTTTCTGGTCACTTACGGCGACGGGCTGGCGAACGTCGATCTCAAAAAATTGGTGGAATTTCATCGCTCGCACGGGCGCGTCGCGACGCTAACGGCGGTGCATCCGCACTCGAATTTCGGCATCATCCGGCTCGACGAGGACAACTTCGTCACCGAATTTCAGGAAAAACCGGTGATGCGCGAATGGATCAACGGCGGTTTTTTTGTTTTCGACCGGCGGATTTTCGATTATTTGGAGGAAAACTCGATTCTCGAACGCGAACCGCTCGAACGCCTCGCGCGCGAGCACGAACTGGTCGCTTTTCCGCACTCGGGGTTTTGGAAATGCGTCGATACTTTTAAGGACAATTTGGAATTCAATCGGCTTTGGAACGAAAACAAAGCCGACTGGAAAGTTTGGTAACTCGATTCGGGATTCGGATTTCGGATTGAAGCATTAAATCCGAAATCCGAATCCCGAAACCGAAATCGAAATATGTTTTGGAAAAATCGCACGGCTTTTGTCACGGGCGCATCCGGTTTTGTCGGCGCGCATATCGTTCGTTTTCTAGTCGAACGCGGCGCGCGCGTCGTCTGTCTGCAGCGCGACGCGGTGCGCGCCAATTCGCTCGACGTCTTCGATCTGCGCCGCCGCGTGACGGTCATCCAGGGCGCGGTCGAAGATTACCCGCTGATGGCGCGCGTCCTCAACGAATACGAAATCGACGCCGTCTTTCATCTCGCCGCGCAGGCGCTCGTCGGCGCCGCGAACCGCTCGCCGCTCTCCACGTTCGAATCGAACATCCGCGGCACGTATTGCCTTCTTGAAGCCTGTCGCGTCAGCGAAACCGTCAAACGGATCGTCGTCGCTTCGAGCGATAAAGCCTACGGCGCGCATAAAACGCTGCCGTATCAAGAAGATTTCGCGCTGCAGGGTCGGTTTCCCTACGACGTTTCGAAAACCTGCACGGATTTGCTGGCGCAGTCCTTCGCGCATTCCTACGATCTGCCGGTCGCGATCACGCGTTCGGCTAATATCTACGGGCCGGGCGACATGAATCTGTCGCGCATCATTCCCGGCACGATCATCTCGGTCCTGCAGAACGAACGGCCGATCATTCGCTCGGACGGCACGCCGCTTCGCGATTTCATTTTCGCCGACGACATCGCCGAAGCCTACTTGCTGCTCGCCGAAAAAATCGACGAAGCGAAGGGCGAAGCCTTCAATTTCGGCTCGGGCGCGCCCGTTCAGATGCTGGAATTGGTGTCGCAGATCGTGCGGCTGATGGGCAAGGAAAACGAGCTCGAACCGGTCGTGATGCTGAAAACGAAAATCGAACGCGAAATCGACGCGCAGTATCTCGGCGCGGATAAAATATTTCATAAATTCGGCTGGCGGCCGGCGACCGATTTGGAAACCGGATTAAAGAAGACGATCGATTGGTATACAAAACATTTTGAATTCGGATTTTAGATTCGGGATTTTGGATTGTTTTCGTCTGCGGTTTGATTTCCTTTACTTAAAACACTTTCTTAGCCGCAAGTATCGAGTAAAGTTTTGCTTTTTCTTCGCAAAAGCAAATCGAATTTCCAAAATCCGATTTCTAAAATCGGTCGGTACAACCCTCGAATTTTTCGAGACATCAAACCTTTGTATCCGGATTGTTTTGCGCTATATTTTTCAAGGGGGCGAATTTGGGTTATGTATAAATTTCTTTTTCAGACCGCGCTGATTTTCCTGCTTTGCGCAGCCGTTTTCGGGCAGCAGCCGAAGGGCGTGGACACGCAGAATCGAGAAATTCAGGGAAACACCACTAATAAATCGACGCAAACCACCGGCAACAACAGCAACAACACGCCCGGCGGCAAGACGATCAACTGGGGCGAAGGAAAAACCAAAGTCCGCGAACAATTAGCGAATCCTTACCGCATGAACGCGCGGCGCGACGTGTTGATCGAAAACGTCATGAGCGCGCTGCAGGAAAGGAAGATCATCGTCGACGACGCGGCGTCGCGCCCGAAGGACGGCATCATCGTCACGCAGCCGTTCGTTTTCGCCAAGGGCGCGGTCATCACCCGCAACGAACTGAGCCGTTACGCGGTTCTTCCGGCTTCGGACGCTTCCTGGACGCGCGGCCGCTATACGTTGACCATCGAGATTCAGTCGATCGACGGCATTCAAAACAACGTTTCCGTGACGGCGAAGGTCGAGGGCCGTTCGGAAAACGGTCTGCAGTCGGAATGGACGACGCTGCAGTCGAGCGGCGCGGCGGAGGACGAATTCCTCGCGCGGCTCGTCGAATCCGTGACGGGCGTTTCGCCCGACGAACCGAAAACCGAAACCCCTTAAAAACGATGCGTTTAAGCTTTTCCGCAATTTGCTTTTCGATTTTGCTGCTGATGCTCTCGGGCACGGCGGCTTTTTCGCAAATCGACGCCTCGACGCCGAGCGGCCGACCGCGCCGTGAAGAATTGCCGACCAATATCAAGGAGACGCTCGCCAAACAGCGCATCGAACGCGAGAAAAAAGATTACGATGAACTTTTGCAGCGCAGCGAAGAAGCCGTTAAATTGAGCGGCGAACTCGAAAAATCCTTTACCGATTCGAATCGGCTTTCTTCCGAAGATCAGAAAAAGCTCGACCGGCTCGAAAAACTCGTCAAAAAAATCAGAAGCGAGCTCGGCGCCGACGACGACGGCGACGCCGAAACGATCGACCAGGAAAAACCGGAAAAGCCCTCGACGATCGGCAGCGCCTTTCAAACTTTGCAGTCGAGCGCCGCGCAGCTCCTTGACGAGCTGAAAAAATCCACCCGCTACAGCGTCTCGGTCGTCGCCATCCAAACCTCGAACGCGCTGCTCAAACTCGTCAAATTCATTCGTTTCGGCAAGTAAGCTTTTTTTCGGCGGTTTTAGAGTTATCAAAATGAAAGCACGTTTCTCTTTTTCCAAACTCGGAATTATTTTTTTGTCGACGCTTTTTCTCGCCCTATTCGTCTCGGCGCAGACGGACGATGACGAACCGATCCGCGTCGAATCGTCGCTCGTCGTCATCAACGCGACGATCACCGACGCGAAGGGCAAACCGGTTGCGGGCTTGAAACAGGCGCAGTTTCAGATCTTCGAGGACGGGAAAGAACAGAAAATCGAATTTTTCGAAACCGAAAAAACGCCGTTCGCGGCCGTCATTCTGCTCGATTCGTCCGGCAGCATGGAACAGCGCGTGAGCCTCGCGCGCTCGGCCGCGATCCAGTTTCTCGACCGCCTGCGGACCGACGACGTGACGGCGATTTACAATTTCGACTCGAAAATCTCGCTCGTCCAGGATTTTTCGAACAGCCGCGACATCTACGAAGGCGTCTTCGACATCAAGGCGAACGGCATGACGGTGCTCAACGACGCGATCTACAAAGCCGCCGAAGAGCTCGGCAAGCGCCCCGAGAAACGGCGCGCGATCATCGTGCTTTCCGACGGCGCCGACACGATCAGTAAACGCTCGGCCGACAAGGCTTTAAAAGCCGCGCTGGCGGTCAACGCGACGATTTACGCGGTCGACATGTCGGCGGTCACGGGCGCGATTTCAAAGGACCGGATTCAAAATCAGGGCGTTTTAAAGAATTTCGCGGAAAAATCTGGCGGAAAATTCATCGCCACGCCCGGCGGCGTCGCGATGCGGGAAGCCTTCAAATCGATCGTCGACGAGCTCGGCGTCCAATACACGCTCGGCTATCAGCCGACCAACGCCGCCAAAGACGGAAAATGGCGCGCGATCGAACTGAAATCCGCCCGAGCCGATTTGAATATCAGAACGCGCAAAGGCTACCACGCGCCGAAGCAATGAATTTAAGCTCCTCAAAAATAAAAGGCGCGGCGATTTAAGTCCGCGCCTTTTTTAACAAAATCGCTTTTTCGCCGCCCTTTAGCTGAAGCTCGTCTTGTTCCGGGCTTTATCGGCGTGGCGTTCGATCGCCAGCGCGACGAGCGCGTCGATAACCTCGGAAAATTCGAGCCCGCTGCCCGCCCACATTTTCGGAAAACCGGAGGCGTCGGTCAAGCCCGGAATCGTGTTGATTTCGTTCACCAATAGGGCGCCGTTATCCCGGCGCAAAAAGAAATCGACGCGCGCAAAGCCCGCCCCGTCGATCGCTTTGAATGCGGCGATCGCCATTTGCTGAATTTTTTTCGCCAGTTCGTCGGAAACCGGCGCGGGCACGACGAATTCGTTGTTGCCGGTGCCGGCGTATTTTTCGGTGTAATCGAGAAATTTCTTCGATTCGTCGCGGATGATGTACTCGCCCGGCAAACTCGCGCGCGGCTCGTCGTTGCCCAGAACGGCGCATTCGATTTCCCGCATTTCAAGGCATTCCTCGACGATTATTTTCCGGTCGTACTCGGCGGCCAGCGCGATCGCGTCGCGCAGCGAGGCTTCGTCGGTCGCCTTCGAAACGCCGACGGACGAGCCGAGATTGGCGGGTTTTACGAAACACGGATAACCGAGCTTTTGTTCGATCTGCGCGACCGTCGCGGCGTTGTCCGCTTCCCATTCGCTGCGCAGAAACCAGACGTATCGGCAGATCGGCAGCCCGGCGTCGCGAAACAGGATTTTCATAAAAGCTTTGTCCATGCCGGTCGAGGCGGCCAGCACGCCGCAGCCCACGTACGGAATATCCGCCATCTCGAAAAGTCCCTGAATCGTGCCGTCTTCGCCGAACGTGCCGTGCAGGACGGGAAAAACGACGTCCAGTTTTTCCAGCCGTTCTTCGCCTTTCCCGACTTCGAGTTTGACCAATCCCTTGTAATTCGGGTCGCCCGTAAAAGCGACCGAGTTTCGCGGAAAGGCCCCGATGTCGTTGAGCAGTAATTCCTGCGTCTGCGGGGGGAGCAGTCCGAGCGATTCGACCGGATTGAGCCAATTCCCTTCTTTGGTGATGGCGATCGGCACGACTTCGTATTTGTCCTTATCGATTTGGTCGATCACCGATTTCGCCGAACGAATAGATATTTCATGCTCGCCCGAACGCCCGCCGAAAACTACGCCGATTTTTATTTTGTCCATAAAATGAGTTTGGTAAATATTTTGTCGTATTTATTTTAAGGAATCGCCCGTTAAAGTAAAGCTTAAAGAATTGTTTTTCCGAGCGCCGAGAGGATTAATTCGACCGCCAGTTCGACCGTGATGTTGTGCTCGTCGAGCATCGGATTGACCTCGACGATTTCGAACGAACGCAGCCCGCCCCGTTCGGCGATCACTTCGAGCGCGAGGTGCGCTTCGCGGTAAGTGATGCCGCCGCGCACGAGCGTTCCCGAACCGGGCGCGAAACGCGGGTCGATGATATCGACGTCGAAAGTCACCGCGAAACCGCCCGGCGCCGCCGCCGCGATTTCAACCGCGTCTTCGACGCACGCGAGCATTCCGCGCCGGTCGATGTCGCTCATCGTGAAGAAATTATCGCGCAGGCCGAGATTGCGGATCTGGCTTTTTTCGCCCAGATCGAGGTCGCGCGCGCCGACGTGCGCGCAGTATTGCGGATTCAGTTTCGGCGCGAAACCCTCTAAATTGACGAGTTCGTCGTTGCCGAAGCCGAGGATCGCCGCGAACGGCATGCCGTGGATATTGCCCGACGGCGAAGTTTCCGGCGTGTTGATGTCGGCGTGCGCGTCGAACCAGATCAATCCGATATCCTCGTTCCGTTCGCGGAAAAAAGAAGAAACGCCGGAAAACGTGCCGATCGCGATCGAATGATCGCCGCCGATAATCACCGGGATTTCGTCGGCGGCCAGGATCTTTTTGACCGCCGCCGCCGAATTTCTGCTCGTCGCCAGCATTTCGTGCAGGTATTTCGGGTTCGCGCCGTCGATCGCGATGTAATTCGGTTTGACCACCTCGACGTCGCCGTAATCTCTGACTTCGTAGCCGAGCCCCTTAATATGATCGGTCAAATTGTTTCCGCGGATCACCGAATTGCGGATCGCCGCCGTGCCGAGCTCGCTGCCCATGCGCCCCGCGCCGAAACCGAGCGGAACGCCGAGAATCCCGACCTTTTTGTCTTTGCCGGGAAAATAAGTCTCCAAAAAACTCATAAAATATATGAAAAACGGGATTTCGTCCGTCCGCGAAGCCTGAAATTAAAGCTCGCCGAACCCGTTCCTGAAAATCTCCTGTACGGCGTCGAATGCCGTTCGTTCGTCATCGCCTTCGATTTCGATTTCGAGCTCGACGCCTTTCGAAGCGGCGAGCGTCAGCACGCTCAAAATCGATTTCGCGTCCGCGATCACCGCGTTGTCGGTGCGCAGCAATTTGATTTTGCTTTGAAATCCGCTCGCCAGCCGCACGAGCTGCGCGGCGGCGCGCGCGTGCAACCCGAGCCGGTTGATGACGACGACGGTTCCCTTAAGCATCTTTTTTCAATTTTTGCGGCATCAGAAGCTCGCTCGCGCGGTAGATCGACTGTTTGCCCTGACTTTCGACGGCCTGCGCCATTTCGCTTAAGGTCATTTCCCTGTTCTGCGATGCGATTTTGATGACCATCGGTAAATTGACGCCCGTGATGATCTCGACGTCGTTCTGTTCGAGAAACATCGCCGAAATGTTGGTCGGCGTGCCGCCGAACATATCGGTCAAAAGCAACACGCCGTTGCCTTCGGAAACCTTTTTGATCGCGCGTTCAACCTCGTTTTTGGCGATTTCGACGTCGTCGTGCCAGCCGATCGAGACCGCCGTGATATGCGCCAATTCGCCGACGACCGTTTCGGCCGCCGCAAGCAGCTCGTTCGCCACCTGCCCGTGCGAAATTATCACTCCACCTATTTTTTTCATAGCTTTACAGTGATTCGGTGATCGGTGATCAGTGATCGGTGGTCAGATAAAACTGATCACCGATCACTGATCACCGATCACTACTTTTGTATATCCCGGTGCAGCACCGAAATTTCCATCCCGTCGGCGGCGAGCGCGTCGCCGAGACGGTTGGCGACCATCACCGAGCGGTGCCGACCGCCGGTGCAGCCGACGCCGATCGTCAGATAAGCCTTTCCCTCGCGTTTATAGAGCGGCAAAAGATACTCGAGCAAATCCGTGAACCGCCGGATCGTTTCCCCGACCTCCTCCTGCCGGTTCAAAAATTCCGTCACCTTCGCGTCCGAACCGGGCAGCTCGCGCAGCCCCTCGACGAAATAAGGGTTCGGCAGGTGCCGCACGTCGAACAATAAATCGACCTGTCCGGGCACGCCGTGTTTGTGTCCGAAACTGATGACTTGCACGTGCAGCGGATTGCCCTCTTCGCGGTGGCTGAATTCCTGCACCAGCAGGCGGCGCAAAGTATGCACCGTGTGTTCCGAGGTATCGATAATCAAATCGGCGATTTCGCGCACGTTCGCCATCTCCTTTTTTTCGGCGCGAATCGCCTCGAGCACGCCTTGGCTGTTGTCCGCCGGGTGCGGGCGCCGGGTTTCGGAAAATCGGCGCTGCAAAACCTCGTCCGACGCCTCGAAAAACAGAACGAACGGGTTCAAATCCTTTTTTTTGAGCCTTTTAAGCTCGCTCGGAAAATCCGATAAAAAATGCCGCTCGCGGATGTTGATGACGAGCGCCGCCTTTTCGATCGCGATTTCTTCCTGCGCGTTCGGCAGCAGCAGGCGCGAAAAGGTCGAGAGCATCGTGACCGGCAGATTATCGACGCAAAAATAACCCAAATCCTCGAATGCGTTCGTCGCCGACGACATGCCCGACCCGCTCAAGCCGGTGATGATGACGAAATTCGGAAGATGTTTTTTTCCGGATGTATCCTTAATCATGAAATTTTTTTAATAGCTGACCAGCGCCCGGTGTTTTTCGATCAACGCCTGCGCCGCGTCGTAGCCGGAGACCCTCAGCAAATGAATCCTGACCGCCGTTTCGACCAGCGTCGAGAGGTTTCTGCCGGAAGTGACGGGCAGTATGAATTTCGGGATTTTCAAGCCGAAAATTTCTTCCTCCATCATCGTGATGCCGAGACGGTCGATCTCCTCGAATTCGCTCCATTTCTTCAGCTCGATGCAGATTTCGATCTGGCTGCCCTTGCCGATCGCCGAAACGCCGAACAGCTCGCGGATGTTGATGATGCCGAGTCCGTGAATTTCGAGATAATCCTGAATCAGTTCGGGCGATTTGCCTTCGAGTTTTTCGCCGACCTTTTTGATCAGCACCGAATCGTCGGCGATCAGATAATGACCGCGCGTGATCAGATCGAGCGCGCATTCGGATTTGCCGATCCCGGAATTGCCCAAAATCAGCACGCCGATCCCGAACATGCCCATCAAAACGCCGTGCAGCGTCATTTGCGGCGCCAGAACTTCCTGCAGGAATTCGCTGACCTTGTTGATCGCGCCCGAGCTGATCAAATTCGTGCGCAGCAGCGGTACGTCGCTTTCGTTCGCGATTTCAAGGAGTTCGGTCGGCGGTTCGAGCCCTTTCGTGACCAGTATGCAGCTGATTTTATCGAGATTGAGGTTTTTGATGGCCTCGGTCTTTTGCCGGCTTTCGAGCTGCGAAAGATACCAGATTTCGCTCTGCCCGACGATTTGGATGCGACCGCTGTGGATGTAATGCGCGAACCCCGCGAGCGCGAGTCCGAGTTTTTGAATGCGCGCCGAATTGATGAAGCGCGACGGCAGCCCGCCGCCGCCGCCTAAAACCTCGATCTGCAGGTCCTCCGGAGATTTTTCGACGAATTTCGCGACGCTTATTTTAGGGGTATCGTTCATCAGTGGTCGATGGTCGGTGGTCGGTGGTCGGCCCGTTTTTTTCGGACACCGACCACTGATTTCTGACCGCTGTTTAGGGCTGGATCAACCCGTAATTTCCGTCTTTGCGCTTATAAATGACCGAAACTTTTTCGTCCTCGGCGTTTCTGAAAACCAGAAATTGATTTTCTTCGTCGTTGAGCCGGAAAACGGCTTCTTCGGCGGTCATCGGTTTGACGGCGTAGCGGCGCGCGCTGACGATGCGGGGAGCCGTCGGCGCCGGGGCGACATCATCGACCGGCGTCGCGACCGCTGACGCTTTTTTCGCTTTATGATGTTTGTCGATGATTTTATTTTTTAATTTCAGAGCCTGTTTTTCAATTTTGTCAATTGTCCTGGAGAGCGATTGATACATGTCGGCTAGAGTCGTGTCGGCGGTGAGCACTTCATTGCGCCATTTGACGATGATCTCCGAACGATGTCTGCCTTTTTCAACTTCAATAATAACGTGCGCGTTCAAGGCTTTTCCGTCAAAGAGATGGCTGAGCCGCTGAAAATGCTCTTCAACATGAGTACGCAGTGCCGGAGTAACTTCAATATGTCTGCCAGTATATTCAAATTTCATATTCTTGCCCTCGTGTATTATCAAAAAATCAAAGAACTTGGTCGGTGGTCGGCGGCCGGCGGTCGGTTTTATGGATTTTAACTGAACATCGATCACCGACCATCGTTCACTGTTAAATTACAGTTTTTCGTTCGCGCGAGCCGGGAATCTGCATTTGGTCACGGTACTTGGCGACCGTCCGGCGCGATAATTTCACGCCCTCCTTGCTCAGAATCTTCGCGATCTCGTCGTCCGTGAGCGGTTTTTTCGTGTCTTCATCCTCGATCATCTTTTTGATTTTGAGTTTCAGAATCCGCGTCGAAACCTCTTCGCCGTCTTCGTTCAACATGCCTTCCGAGAAAAACCGGCGCAGCTCGATGACGCCCTGCGGCGTGTGCGCGTATTTGCGGTTGACGACGCGCGAGATCGTCGAAAGGTGCATGCCGATGTCTTCGGCGACGTCTTTGAGCATCATCGGTTTGAGATGCTCGACGCCGTAATTCAAAAAGTCCCGCTGGCGGTCGACGATGCATTCGACGACGCGGTAAATCGTCTGCCGGCGGTGCTCGATGTTGCGCAGCAGATCGACCGCCGAACGCACTTTGTCCTTGATGAAATCCTTGGTTTCCTTCGAGGTTTCGTTTTCGCCGAGCAGCTGCTGATACGTGTTGCTGATGCGCAGGCGCGGGCTGCCGTCGTCGGTGAAATACACGACGAATTCGTCGTCGACCTTTTCGATATAAACTTCCGGCGCGACGTAGATCGGTTCGTCCGACGAATAACGACGGCCCGGATACGGATCGAGGATGCGAATCTTGTTGATTTCCTCGTTGAGCGCGTGAATTTCGACGCCGGTGTCTTTCGAAAGGTGCTGCAGGCGGTGCGGCTGCAGATCCTCGAGATGATTCGCGACCAGCTCGGCGGCGAGCGAATTCCCTTCGCCGTTCGCTTCGAGCTGCGCGAGCAGGCACTCCTTGACGTCGCGCGCGCCGCAGCCGACCGGTTCGAGTTTTAAGACGACCTGGCGGGCTTTTTCAACCGTTTCGAGCGTACAGCCGCACATTTCGGCGACTTCCTCGTCGGTCGCGTTGAGGCGCCCGTCCGAATCGAGATTGCCGATGATCGCGTACGCCGCGTCCTCCGTTTCCTCGTCGATCTGAAGCAGATTGACCTGCCATTCGAGATGCTCGGTCAGCGATTCCGAGCGCGATAAAAACTGCTCGAAACTCGGCGCGTCCTCTTTATATTCGATTTCCTGCGTTTTGTACCCCGGATCGAGATAATCCTGAAATTCACGACCGTAATCGATTTCCTCGAACGCGTCGGATTTCACTTCCGTAAAATCTTCGCCGTCGCCCTCGAAATCGAGGCTGTGTTGCTCGTCGAAGCCGTTTTCGCTCGCTTTTTCGGCATTTGCGCTTTCCGAATACGCGTCGGAGTAAGCGGAAATATCGGCGTCCGAATCGGCGCCGTTGACGAAGGTGTCGTCGTGCCCGTCGGTGTTCTGGTCGAGAATTTTTTCGGAGATTTCCTCGAATTCTTCATCCGGCTGAACTTCCTCCAAAATGGGGTTCGACACCATTTCCTGCTGGATGAGTTCCTGGAGTTCAACCGATGTCATCTGCAGCATTTCGATTCTTTGCCGAAGCTGCGGTGTCAGAACCATCTGCTGTTTGAGTGATGTTTGAAGTCTTAAAGATGACATATTTATTACTTGTAATTTACCCTTTCTGTTTTTCTCCAGTCAATCGTTAACACAACTAGATTATAACGCTTTGTCGCGGAAATGTGAAAAATAGATTTTTTTTAGAGGCTGAATCTTTCGCCGAGGTAAAGCCGCCGGACGGCTTCGTCCTCGACAAGCGCGGCGGGCTGACCGGCTTTCAGGATTTTCCCTTCCGCCATGATGTAGGCGCGGTCGGTGATGCCGAGCGTTTCGCGGACGTTGTGGTCGGTGATCAGGATGCCGATGCCCTGATTTTTGAGGTATAAAATGATCTCGCGGATGTCGTCGATCGCGATCGGATCGATGCCCGCAAACGGTTCGTCGAGCAGGATGAACTGCGGTTCGGTGGCGAGGCAGCGGGCGATTTCGACCCGGCGGCGCTCGCCGCCGGAAAGCGCGTCGCCGCGCGTTTTGCGGACGTGCGTGACGCCGAATTCTTCGAGCAGTTCCTCGAGCCGCGCGAAGCGGTCGGCGCGCGGCATTTTCAAGGTTTCGAGCACCGCGAGAATATTCTGCTCGGCGCTCATTTTGCGGAAAATCGAAGGCTCCTGCGGCAAATAACCGAGACCGAGCCGCGCGCGCAGGTACATCGGCAGTTTCGTAACGTCCTGCCCGTTGAGGTAAATGTTGCCGGTCTCGGCGCGCTCCAATCCGACCATCATGTAGAAGGTCGTCGTTTTGCCGGCGCCGTTCGCGCCCAAAAGCCCGACCACTTCGCCCTGCTCGACCGACAAACTGACGTCGTCGACCACGCGCCGCCGCCCGTACGATTTCTGCAGATGCGCCGCGGACAACGCATCGGCAAGCGCGTTTTGATGTTTGCCGTTGGAAGAATGCTGACCATTGTTACTGCCGATTACTGCCATCGCTTACTACTCGTTTTTCTTCACTTTATAAACCGAGCGCGTTCTGCCGGTGTTGTTCTGCTCGGTGCGCGATTCGCCGACGACGCGGTTGTCGCGCATGTAGACCGTGACCTGCGCGCCCTGCGACGAGCCGTTTTCGGCGTCGTCGATCCGCGCCGGGTTGCCGCGCAGAATCGCGACTTCGTCGGACGTGGTGTACTGCGCCCAATCGCCCAGCGCGCGGCGAGTCGGCTGCGTGATGACGACGCTCGTTTCGGCGACGGTTTTCGACATTTCGTTACGCTCGTCCATGAAAATATCGGCCTTGCCCGCCGTAATGCGGTCGGAACCCTGCCGTATATCGACGTTTTCCTCGTAACGCAATTGCCGATTTTCGCGGTTGTAAAACATTTTATTCGAAGCGGCGTAAACCGGCACGACCGTCTCTTTGCCTTTTTCCTTTTTCTTCGCGTCGTAGAGCACGCTCTGCACGGCGCCCTCGGCGAACATCTGGCCTTCCTTCTGTTTAAGCAGCAGCTTGTCGGACCGGACGTAATTATTGTCCTGCCACGCGCGCGCGTTGCCGGTGTAGAGGCCGGTTTCCTCGGCGTGATCGAACTCGGCGTTCGCCGCCGTCACGTAAACCGGTTTGTTCGTGTCGCCGAACGGCGCCGCGCCGCCGGTTTGTTTCTGATTGTAATAAGTCGTGCTCGCGTTGCCGCGCAAGTAAGATTTTTCGCCGCGCGTGTCCCAATCGATCTCGTTCGCCTTGGCGCGCGCGCGCGAATCCCAGACGGTCGGCTCGCCGCCGCGCAGGCGCACGACTTCGTCGCCGGCCGTGAAATTGATCTGCGCCGCGATGCCGTTGCGGTCGAGCTCGGTGAACTTCGTGTCGCCGACCGCGTCGAAAACCTCGACGTCCTGCGTTTGCTGACTGAATTGCGCGTTGAGCTTGTCGGCGATCAGCGTCTGCGTGCCGCGCCGTTCGGACGGCACGGTCGGCACGCGCACGGTTTTGGTTTTCGTTTGCCCGACGCAGAGCCTGGCGTTGTTGCCGGTCGGGAAAAATTCGCAGTCGAAACGCGGCGCGTTGACAATCGTTTTATAATTCGCCGCAGAAGCCTGCAGCGGCTCGACCAGAAGCTCGGCGCTGCCGACCGCTTCCGCTCTCGTTAAATCCCTGCCGTTGGCGTTGAAAAACGTCTTGACGGCGTCGGCCGTCAGCTTTTTGTTCGCCGCGTCCGGTTTATTGTTCGGCGCGTTTAACAGAACCGTCGTGCGGCCTTCGGTGCTCATCTGTTCGAGCAGTCCGGCGCCGCGGAAATTCAGATGGATCGCGTTCGGCGCGGAAAGCGTCACTTTCGAATATTCTTCCGCCTTGGCGGGCGTTAAAACCGCGTTGCCCGACCCGACCGCGTTCGCCGTCAGCAATTGCTGATTCTCGTTAAAGGTCGCGTTGAGCTCGCCGGCGGAAACCTCCGTCACGCGTTCCGGCGAATTCTGCCGCAGGTAAGCGCTGCCCTTCGCGTTCGAATAGCGGACTTTTTTATTCGGGAAAAGCAGCGCCGTCATGATGTCGCCCTTGATGTATTCCGCGCCGTTGTCGATCTCCGAATCGCCGTTCAGAAAGATTCTGCCGTTCGTCTGCTCGTAGACGGCTTCCGACGCCTTGATGTTCGTCGGCTTTTCGTCCTCGATGGTCAGGATGCGGACTCCGTTTTTTAAATGAAAGCGGTCGGCGTCCTTTTCATAAAGCGCGTATTCGGAATTGATGCGCGTCGGTTTGGCGTCGTTCGTCGTCGTTTCGATGTCGACGTTGTCGAAGAGTTCGACGCGTTTCAATTCCTTTTCGATCATCGCCGTCGCCTTTTCGGCTTTCGTGCGCGTCCATTTCGAATTCGCGCTCGTCGGTTTTTGATAAACGTCGACGCTGCCGCTGAGATCGATGCGGCGGATTTCCTTGTTTTCGAAAACGGCAACCGCGCGGCTCGATTTAATGTCGGTCGGCTGCGACATCTGCGAATTGTTCTGATTCGGAATGATCGCGATGAAAACGTTTTCCGAGAGGTTTATTTTTTCGTTCGCCTGATCGACCATCGCGTAATCGGCGCTGATCTTCGCGCTCTGAATGTTGCTGCGGGCGAGTTCGTCGCCCGGCTCGCGCGCGAACGCGTTGATCTCGACGTCCTTTAACAGTTCGAGCTGTTTTTCCCTGATTTTGACGAACGCGCCGGTCGACCTACCGGCGACGTTCTGCCGCTCGAATTCGACGAGCTGCTCGGCTTCGGCGGTTTCGGTTTCTTTTTTATAAAAAATTTGTTCGGTTTTGACCTTCAGCCGGTCGCGCGTTTCGATATTGACGTTGCCGGCGAAATACGCCGTGAAATTTTTATCCTCCGCCGGAATGTAAATGCCCTTTTCCGAAGTGATCTGATCGGATTTGTCGCCGAACTCGTCGAAAATCTGCATGTAGACGTTCTCGAATTCCATGTGATTGTCGGCGAACGTCGTCATTTTGCCGGCCTTGATGTAATATTTTTTGACGTTCCCGTCGGTTTCCGTCCGCTCGTAGCCGTTGATCTCGGAAGTGACGTCCTTCGAAAGCTTGGCGTGTTCGGGTTTGAGGCGAAACTCCGAACGGCTGCGACCGATATAAAATCCGATGCCGATCGCCAGAATCGTCAGGATCAGCGCGCAAATCGCGCCGACGCGAAAGTACTTCGGCAAATCCGCGCGTTTCTGCAATTTTTTGATACTCGGGCGTTTGGCGTCTGACACTAACATTAATTATCCGTTCTTAAATCTTCCACGACAAGCTGCAGTCTGGTATTTCCCTGCCAGGTGTTCGCTTCGGGCGTATAGGCTAATTCGATGCGCGCTTTGGGTTTAAGAGTTTGCTGCTTTGATTTGTCGACGCCGTCCCACCAGACGGCTTCGAAGGTCTTGCCCTTTTGATCGGCGAGCCGCATCTTCAAATGTTTTTCCTTCATCACGTACGGCTCGTCGACGAGAAATAAATCCTTGGTCGCGAAAACCGGTTTCGGGTTGCCCGCGCCGAACGGTTCTAGCATTTTCAATTCCTCGACGACCGACAAATCCATCGTCTGCGATGAAACCTGCGCGTCGATCTTCAGCTCGGGAATCAAATCCTCGGCGGTCAAATTTTCGACGGCATGCGCGTTCAATTTTTCGCACAGCGTCTGAATGTTTTCGGCTTTGATGCGCATGCCGGCCGCCGCCGCGTGCCCGCCGAACTGCTCGAAAAGCTCCCGGCACGAATCCAGGCCGTTTAATAGATGGTAGTTGCCGATCGAGCGCGCCGAGCCGTGCCCGACGCCGTCCTCGATCGAGATGACGATCGCCGGGCGGTGCAGTTTTTCGGTGATTTTCGAGGCGGCGAGCCCGATCACGCCGCGGTGCCAGCCTTCGCCGGCGACGACCGCGACGTGCGTTTGTTTTTCGCTGCCGCCCTTTTCGAGATATTCGAGCAGCGCGAGCTCGGTGATCTCGCGCTGGATTTTCTGCCGCTCGAGATTGCGGCTGTTGAGAACGTCGGCCAGCTCGCGCGCCTTTTCGAACGTTTCGGCTTCGAACAGTTCGACGACGTGCCTGGCGACGTCCATCCGTCCGGCCGCGTTGATGCGCGGCGCGATGCGGAAGCCGATATGGTAACTCGTCATTTCCGATTTGCATTCGGCGACTTCCATCAGGGCTTTGAGCCCGAAGTTATGCGCTTTCGGCAAATCCTGCAGACCGATCTTGACGATCGCGCGGTTTTCGCCCGTGAGCTTCATGATGTCGGCGACCGTCCCGATCGCGACGACTTTCAAAAAGCCCTTGACGAGATTTTCCCGGCCGCCCTCGCGCAAAAGCGCGTGCGCGAGCTTAAAGGCGACGCCGACGCCCGCCAAATTTTTATCCGGGTATTCGCAGCCCGGCTGATTCGGGTTGACGACCGCGAAGGCTTCCGGCAAACCTTCGTCTTTCGTCAGGTGATGATCGGTGACGATCACGTCCATGCCGTTTTCCCGCGCCCAGGCGATCGGCTCGAACGCCGTCGACCCGCAATCGACCGTGATGACGAGCGTGTAGCCGCGCTCATGCGCCTTTTCGAGCGCCGGGATGTTCAAACCGTAACCTTCCGTGAAGCGATTCGGCACGTGAAATCCGGTCGTCGCGCCGAGGATTTCGAGCGCTTTCCGCAAAACGACCGTGCCGGTCGTGCCGTCGACGTCGTAATCGCCCCAGATCAGAATTTTTTCGCCCGCCGCGACCGCGCGCTGAATGCGCTCGACCGACTTTTGCATGTCCTTGAGCAGCAGCGGCTCATGCAGATCCGAATAAGAAGGATTGAGAAATTTATGCGCCTTTTCCGCCGTTTCGAACCCGCGCGAAATCAGCAGCGCCGCGAGCAGCGGCGAGACGTTCAAGTCCCGCGCAAGCCGCAGCACCTGATCCCGATCATGTTTTTGAATCTTCCAACGCTTTTTCATTTATCATTCACCATTTATCATTCACCAAAAATCGCCTTTCAAAACAACGAAAATGCCAAGATCAAAAACCATTCGATAAATGGTCAATGATAAATGGTCAATGATAAATGTTCAGACCGACGGGTTCAAAACGCCCTGCCAGAGCAATGCGAGAATTATAGCACCAACGACGATGCGGTAAATAATAAACACGGCGGTCGTGTGTTTTTTCAAATAAGCGAGCAGAAACCAGATCGCGAGATAACCGACGACGCCGGCGACGATCGTCCCGACGGTGAGCGCGACGAAATCGTCCGTCGAGAGCAGCCGGCGCTCGATCGATTCCTTCAATTCCAGAAGCCCGCTCGCCGTGATCGCCGGAATCATCAGCAGAAACGAAAACCGCGCCGCGGCCTCGCGCTTCTGCCCGGCGAGCAGTCCGCCCATAATGGTCGAACCGGAACGGCTCGCGCCGGGAATCAGCGCGAGCACCTGCGAAAAACCGACCGCCAGTGAATCGAAAATCCCGAAATCCTTCAACTCCTTGCGCTGGCTGCCGACGAGTTCGGCGAAGGCCAGCAGCACCGCGACCGCGATCATCATCGCGGCGATGATCCAAAGATTTTTCGTCGCCGGACCTTCGATCACTTTTTTGAAATACAGACCGACCGTGCCGATCGGAATCGAGCCGATGATGATTAGCCAGCCGAGCCACGATTCGTCCGACATCCAGAGCGGGCGAATGCCGTTCGAGCCGGAAAAGCGCATTCTTCGCTTATTAAACACCAAATTCCAGTGATCGCGGATGAAGGCGGCGGAAATGCCGAGAATGTCGCCGGCGAAATAAACGAAAACGGCGGCGAGCGTGCCGAGCTGAATGACCGCCATCGTCGCCGTGATTTGTTCGGGATTGCCGTTATAAATATTGGTCCAGCGGCTCGCGAAAACCAGGTGCGCCGTCGACGAAATCGGAATGAATTCGGTCAGCCCCTGAACGATGCCGAGTATGATTGCAGATAAAATGTCCATAGGTTATTTCGGGTTAACGGAACGCTTTTAATTTTTTATTGTAAATGACTGAAAAGACAAATAACAATTAAGCCCCTCACGAATAATGTTTATTCGCGGTATTTCGCGCCCGACGCGATTTTGTCGTAGAGCCAGGCCGGAAAAATTACGCCGAGGCGGACGAGCGCGGCGAGCTGCCACGGAAAGGCGGCGAATTTTTTTCGCTTTTCGATCGCTTCGAGAAATAACGGAAGCGCGTCGGCGAGTTCCATCAAAAAAGGCATTTTATTTTTTCTGCCCGACGTGAGCGGCGTTTTGATGAATCCGGGCTGAATGATCGTCACCGCGACGCCCTCGTCCTGCACGTCGAGCCGCACGCTTTCGAAAAAATTCGTCATCGCGCCTTTGCTCGCCGAATAAGCCGCCGATTTCGGTAAGCCGCGGAATCCGGCGAGCGACGAAACGGCGACGAGCTGCCCCTGCCCGCGCGCGCGCATCGCCGGCAACACCGCGTGCACCGCGTTGACCGCGCCCATGACGTTGATGTCGAACACTTTTTTGACGAATTCCGGCTGCAGCTCGCGCGTTTCGCGGTTGTTGCCGCCGATGCCCGCGTTGGCGATCAAAATATCGATCCGCCCGAATTCAGCGCGCAAGGCTTCGGCGCTGCGCTCCACGAAAGCGGCGTCGACCACGTCGCCCGCGAAAACGCGCGCCGCGCCGCCGGCGCGCGCGCATTTTTCGGCGATCTCCCGAAGCAGTCCTTCGCGTCGCGCGAGCAGTCCGAGAACCGCGCCGCGCCGCGCCATTTCGAGCGCCAATCCTTCGCCGATGCCGCTCGACGCGCCGGTTAAAAACACGACCTTATCCTTCCAGAACGTATTCACTTTTTTTTCGATTGCTTTTTTCTTCGACGGTTATAACGGGTAATCAGCACAGTTCCTCGACGAATTCGCCCAAAACCTTGAGCGCTTTCGCCAAATCATCCTGCTTGATCAAAAAATGATCGCGCGAAAACGCGCCGAGCGCGACGACCGGGATGCCGCGTTCGGCGAGTTTTTCCGCGACGAACGCCAGCAGGCCGACGACCGAAAAATCCAGCTCGATGTCGAAACTCAGCAGCCGGAAGCCCTTTTCGACGCGGGCTTCGCGCAAACCGGCGCGCATCTGGTCGAAATCCGTCTCGTCGACGAGCAAAGTCACTTCCCAACGGTCTTTAAAGATCATGAACGGCGCCGTCATGCGCGGGCTGAGTTCCGGGTTTTCGAGCAGTTTCAGCCAGTGTTCGTTTCGCAAAGCGACGAGCGAAAACGTTTCCGGCGCGATTTCGACGCGCGTTTTGGCCAGTAATGACGTAATCTCCAATTTTCTTATCCCCTCTTTTATTTCCTTTCGTATTCCCTCAAAACCGCCCGGTTGTCCACCGTTTCGAGCAGCCAAATTCGCCGGCCTCCGAATTCGCCGGTCAAAAAGTCGTTTTCCGGCGGGCTCAGATCATGCGCCCAAACGATCGCGGCGTCTTTGATTTCCGCTTCATTATAAACGTAAAACCGCGCGTCGGCGGGATGCGCCGCGCCGGTTTCGACGAAAATCAGATGTTTTCCGCCGCGCGCCGTCAAAAAATCGACGATCTCGGAACGGCTCAGAAATTGATTTTCGGCGCGCGGCGTTTCAACGCGCCGCCGTTCGATCGCGGAATCGCCCGAAAGATACGCGCCGCCGACGATCAAAGGCAAAGCCGGAACGAGGGCTTTCAAAAATTCGTTTTTACGCGCCAGCATTTTCGCGCCGAGCGTCACCGCCATGAACGCCACACCGACGACCGGCGCGATGAAACGATCGCCCTTAAAGACCGTGAGGGTCAAGGCGGCGAGAAAAGCGCCGAAGATAAAGACCGATTTTGCCGCGCGAACGTTTTCCGCCCCCCTTGCCGCGCCGGACAGCCCCAGACACAATAAAATCAGCAAAAACGGCGACCGCGTGAGCCAGAGCAGGTACGCCGGAATCCTTTCGAGCGTCGATTTGACGGCGGCCGAAGGGCTTCTGTAAGCGTCTTGAAACTCCGCCGTCCAGCGCTCGTCGAGTTTGCCGACGATCGGCGGAACGTCCGGTTTCGGTTCCCCGATTTTTTCAAAAACGAACAGCGGCACCCGGTGATACCGCGCGTGGTGGAGCCGGTAAGGCAGCGCGGACGGGTCGCTTGTGACCATATAATTGTAAAACCCCGTCCAGGCGAGATTGATGCCAATCAAAACGGCGAAAATCGCCAAATCGCCGCGGAAACGCCCGCCGAATTTCCGGCGTTTAAGGGCGTCATAAACCCAGACGAAAAACAAGACCGCCGTCAAAACCGCGCCCTCGAAGGGCCGCGAGTTGACGAGCAGGAAAATGCCGACGCCCCAGAAAATGAAATATTTTCGACCGCCGTTATTTGACAGCCGAAACACCGCGCCCGCCGACAACGCGCCGCCGATCACGGCCGCGTGCCCGCCCCAGTAGGAATCGAGCCAGACCAGATTGAGCGGCGCGCAAATCCACAGCAGCGTCCCGTATAAAGACCAGCGCGCCGCAAAAAAACCGCGCAGCAGCCAATAAACCGCAAAGCTCGCCAGTAAGCCGGATAGCCACACTCCGGCGATCGGAAAGCCGGTCAGAATTTTTCCGGTTGCCAGAAAAAAGCCCTGCAGCGGCGGATATTTCGCGGCGTAAACCGGCTCGGTCAAAATGTGAAAATACTCGAAATGGCGCGGCGACGCGGGCGCGGGGTTGACGATGCGACCGTGCGAGAACGTATCGGCCGCGAGCAGGTACGCGAATTCGTCGTGCGTCTGCGGAACCGGCACGCCGGCGACCGAGACCAGCGCCGCCCACAAAAACAAATTGACGCCGACGATCAAAACGTAATTCGAAGCCTCCGATTTCCCGAAAAATTTCGCGGCGAAACCGGAGAAAGGGTCGAATTTCAAGCTCTTTTTTCCGACCAGCACGAACATCGCGACCGAAACGACGGAAAAAATGAGGAAAACATAAAGCTGCCGATCCCAAAAGCTCGCCGCGGCGATTTGCAGAAACTTTTGCAGCGCGTCGTTCATCGATCAGCAAACTTTGGGATCGGCGTTTTCACTATGCGTTTTTACCAGCCTAAACTTCGACGATCGTCGTCACGATCACCGGTTTCGTACCGGTTTCCTTTTGCAGAAATCTTTTCAGATGAATGCGCACGTTTTCCTGCAGCCAGTGTTTATCGGAGATTTCCTGCGGCGTCATCGCCGAGATCGCGGCGGCGACCGATTTGCGCGCCTCTTCCGTGAAACCGTTCGTCAGATCTATGCCGGCGACGCCCTGATAAGAAATCTGCGGCTCGCCGGCGAGCTGCTGCTTGGCTTTATCGATTTTCACGACCAGCGAAATCGCGCCGCCGTACGCGAGCTTTTTGCGCTCGCGGATGATGTCGTATTCGATCTCGCCTAAGGATTCTTCGTCGATGAACGTGCGGTTGAGTTCGTGTTTTTCGACGACGCGCGCGCCGAGCTCGTCGAATTCGAGCACGTCGCCGTTTTCGATCAAAATCACGTTATCGTCCGTGTAGCCGGCGATGTGATTTTTGATGTATTCCTTATGGCGAAACAGCATCCGGTATTCGCCGTGAATCGGCACGACGTATTTCGGGCGCGCGGTTTCGACCACGATCTTGATGTCTTCCTGCGAGGCGTGACCGGAAACGTGGATCAAACGGCGTTTCTCCTCGATGATGTTCGCGCCGCGCTTGTAGAGATTGCCGATCAGCCGCGAAATGTTCTTCTCGTTGCCGGGAATGATGCGCGCCGACAATACGACCGTGTCGCCCTTTTCGATCTCCAAACCTTTGTAGCTCGACGCCGCCATGTTCCAGAGCGCGGCGCGGTTCTCGCCCTGCGAGCCCGTGATGATGTAGACGATGTCCTCGTCGCGGAGCTGTCGCGAAGTCGCCAGATCGACGAGCGTGTCGGGCGGAATTTTCAGCAGACCGAGCTCGTCGGCGATGTCGACGTTTTTCTGCATCGAACGCCCGAGCACGCAGAGTTTGCGTCCGAATTCGTATGCGAGATCGAAAACGATCTGCAAACGGTGCAGCGACGACGAAAACGTCGAGACGATGATCCTGCCCGGCGCCGTCTCGAATATTTCTTCGAATGCCGGGATGACGGCTTGTTCGGACGGCGTGCGGCCTTCGACCGTCGCGTTCGTCGAATCGCCGAGCAGCGCGAGCACGCCTTCCTCGCCGTATTTCGCGAGCGTGTCGAGATCGTAAGCCTTTCCGATCACCGGCGTGTCGTCGATCTTGTAATCGCCCGTGTGAATGAGCGTTCCGAGCGGCGTTTTGATGGCGAGCGAGAAACAATCGACCAGCGAGTGCGAGGCGTGGATGAATTCGATTTTGAAATCGCCGATCTCGGCCACGTCGTTCGGACGCACCCGGTGCAGCAGCACGTCGTCGAGCATTTTATGTTCGTCGAGTTTTTTTTCCGCGAGCGCCATCGTGAAACGCGAGGCGTAAACCGGCAGATTGAATTTCTTTAAAAAATACGGCAGCGCGCCGATGTGGTCTTCGTGCCCGTGCGTGAGGACGAGCGCCGTCAAATGGTTGCGGTAATCGTCCAAAAAATCAAAATTCGGAATCGAAATGTCGACCCCGTAAGGCGTTTCTTCGGGAAAACCCATACCCGCGTCGACGACGATCATCTCGTCGCCGCAGCGAATGCCCATGCAGTTCATCCCGAATTCGCCGATTCCGCCCAGTGGAATAACTTCTATCTTCTTCACAATATTAAAATCCCTTGTCTTAATTTCTAAATTCTAAAGTATAACACAGCCGCCCGGTCGGCGCTGTTTTCTCCGTCGCCCGACCCCTTCAAAAGACGAATTTATCTAATAATAAACGCCTTTCGCGCGATTAGATTAGATGCAACGCGAATTGAATCTTGACATCAAAATAATGATTTCGTAAGTTAGAAGAGACAATTTAATGAAGGGGAGTAGATAACCTTTTCGAAAGGTCTGACGAATTCGTCAATACGATTCACCGCAAGGAAATCCGGTTTGTCAGCAAAGCATCGAGACCTTCTGCCAAAGCAAATGTTATTTGCCGGCGGAAGGTCTTTTCTTTTGCGGCAAAATTTTTAATTTTTTATAACGGAGGATTTTTTTCAATGACTTTATTCCCTTTCGCCGATTACTGGTGGTTTTACGGCGGATTTCTGATCTTCGTGCTGATCATGCTCGCGCTCGACCTCGGCGTGTTCAACCGCAAGGCGCACGTCGTCTCGTTTAAGGAAGCGACCGTTTGGAGCGTGGTCTGGGTCGTGCTCGCGCTGACCTTCAACTTTATTTTTTACCAGTACGCGAGCGCCAAATACGGCGCGGAAATCGGCAAACAGTCGGCGCTCGAATTTTTGACCGGCTACGTGCTCGAATATTCGCTGTCGATCGACAACATTTTCGTTTTCGTGCTGGTTTTCAGTTACTTCGGAATTCCCGCGAAATATAAACACCGCGTGCTTTTTTACGGTATTTTGGGCGCGCTCATCTTCCGCGCGATCTTCATCGCGCTCGGTTCGGCGCTGATGCAGTTTCACTGGATCATCTATATTTTCGGCGGATTCTTGATCATTACCGGCATCAAGATGTTCTTTTCGAGCAACGAGGAGATCGAACCGGAAAAAAATTTCCTGATCCGGATTTTCAAAAAATTCATGCCCGTCACGCATGAGATCGACGGCAAGAGCTTTTTCATCATGAAAGACGGGGTGCGCCACGCGACGCCGCTTTTCATCGCGCTGTTGTTTTTGGAAGCGACCGACATCATCTTCGCCGTCGACAGCGTGCCGGCGATTTTCGCCGTCACGGACGAGCCGCTGATCGTGTTCACGTCGAACATTTTCGCGATTCTCGGCCTGCGCTCGATGTATTTTATGCTCGCCGGCGTGATCAATAAATTCCACCTGCTCAAATACGGGCTCGCGGTCGTGCTGGTCTTCGTCGGTCTGAAGATGGTCTGGCTCAATCCGCTTTTCGACGGGCATTTTCCGATCACGTGGTCGCTCGCCATCATTCTCGGCACGATTTTGCTGTCGGTGATCGCTTCGCTGATTTTCCCGCCGAAAGAAGAATTTTCGACGCCCGACAGCGTCGACATCGAATAGCGCCGCTGTGAGGAAACGAACCGGCCGCGGAAACCCTTCGTAAATTTACGAGGGGCTGACCGCGGCCGGTTCGCTTCGCGCGCCGTTCAAATGCCGGTTTGGAAAAATCCGCCGAATTAATGCCGTTTAAGCAAACGCGGCGATGATTTTTTGCCATTCTTCTATGGCGAGCGATTCGGCGCGCCGCTGCGGCTCGATTCCGCTTCGTTCGAGCAGTGTCGCGGCGTCGCCGATTTTCGCTTTCAGTTCGGGCGGCGCGTTTTTGAGATTGTTCAAAATCGTCTTGCGTTTCTGCGCGAACGCGGCGCTGATAAGCTCGCGAAAAAGCTTTTCGTCGGCGATCTCGACCTCGTTCTTCGGCTTCAAGCGCACGATCGCGCTCCAGACCTTCGGCGCCGGTCGAAAAGCGTTCGGCGGCACGTCGAAAAGCTTTTCGGCTTCGAGAAACGCTTCGGTCAGGACGGTCAAAAAACCGCGTTCGCGGCTTCCGACTTCCGCGGTGATGCGTTCGACGACCTCGCGCTGGAACATCAGAATCATTTCGGAAAACAATACGCGATTTTCGATGAGCTTTTGCAGAATCGCGGTCGAGATGTAATAAGGCAGGTTGGCGACGAGCTTCGATCCGGGATTCGAGATTTCGGATCGCGGACCGATAAGTTCTGAAAAATCGAACTTCAGAACGTCGGATTCGATCAAATGGAAGTTTTCCGAATCGCCGAACCTTTCGTTCAAAACCGCGAGCATGTCGCGTTCGAGTTCGATCGCCGTCACGCGCGCCCGCGCTTCGAGCAGTTTTTCGGTCAAAGCGCCGCGACCGGGGCCGATTTCGACGATATTTTCGCCCGTTTCAGGAGCGAGCGCGGCGATGATTTTGTCGATGTAGTTCGGATCAACGAGAAAATTCTGCCCGAACGATTTTTTGGCGAACGGCGTTTTCCTGTTTTTTTGCGTCGTCATCATCCAAAGTCTAACGCGGCGGCGGCAAAGTTTTCAAAACCGCCGATCGAATCGCCGAGCGGACTTCGTTTTGATTGATGGCGTAAAACCTCGATTGCTTCGTTCCGGTTTCGGCGCGCCGAATACGCGAAGAAGTTCTTTTCATCCGGTTGAATTTTATACTCCGGTCGTTTGCGGGTAACCGGTAAATTCGTAATCGGTGCCGTGCGGGGCGATTTCCAAATCCTTTAATCTTAAAGCATTTTCGAGCGAGGAAGCGCCGTTTCCGCCGATCGCGAGCGGCGCCTCGTGCCCGCCGAGCACGATCGGCGCGACGATGAAGGTCAGTTTATCGACGAGCCGCGCGTCGCAGAACGCGCCCGCGATTTCCGTGCCGCCCTCGACCAGCACGCTCTGCAGCTCGCGTCTTCTGAGTTCTTCCAAAACCGCCGGTAAATCGCGCGCATCGGTGCGCGCGACGTCGACGCCGCATTCGGTCAGTTTGTCGATTTTACCTGCGTCGGCGGAATTCGAAACGACGAGCGTCGGCGTTTCGCGCGCCGTTTCGACGAGCGTCGATTCGAGCGGGATGCGCAAACGGTTGTCGAGAACCACGCGGACCAATTTTCGGCGGCGCGGCTTGCCGCTGCGATCGGTCAAACTCGGATTGTCGACGAACGCCGTGTTGCCGCCGACGAGAATCGCGTCGTGTTCGTGCCGCAAATCCTGCACCCGAAGCGCCGATTCCTTTCCCGAAAGCGTCGTCGAAACCGAATCGCGCAGCGATATTCGGCCGTCGAGGCTCACCGCGAGCTTCAGATGCACGAACGGTCGCCGCCGATTGTGCCACGTGCAGAATTTTTCGTTCAAACGCGCCGCTTCCTCGCGCAACACGCCGGTCACGACCTCGATGCCGGCGGCGCGCAGAATTTCGAAACCCTGGCCCGAAACGAGCGGGTTCGGGTCTTCGATCGGGCAGACGACGCGCCGGATTCCGGCGTTGATCAGCGCCGTCGTGCACGGTTTCGTCCGCCCGTGATAAGAATGCGGCTCCAAAGACACGTACGCCGTCCCGCCGACCGCGAGGCGTCCGGCTTTTTCGAGCGCCAGAACCTCGGCGTGCGTCACGTTCTCGTAAAGATAACTCCCTTCGCCCGCGATCTCGCCGTTCGCCGCGACGACGACGCAGCCGACGAGCGGGCTCGGCGAAACCCGCCCGACGCCGATCGCCGCCAGATCGAGCGCGAGCCGCGTCATTTTAACGTCAAATTCCGAGTAATTATTCGTCAATTCTCTATCCGATCGTTTGACCGCCACCGATGCGGTTCCCCACTAATTGAACAAACCGTTAACATAACTTTCCGCGTCGAAGACCATCAAATCTCTGACCTGCTCGCCGATGCCGACGTAGCGGATCGGGAGGTTAAGTTCCTTCGCGATCGCGACGGCGATGCCGCCTTTCGCGGTGCCGTCGAGTTTCGTTAAAACGATGCCGGTCACGTCCGCGGTTTTCATGAACTGGCGGGCTTGTTCGAGCCCGTTCTGCCCGGTCACGGCGTCGATCACGAGCAGCGTTTCGTGCGGCGCTTCGGGCACTTCGCGGGCGGCGACGCGTTTCATTTTTTCGAGCTCCGCCATCAGGTTCGCCTTGTTGTGCAGACGCCCGGCGGTGTCGACGATCAACACGTCGGCGTTGCGCGATTTGGCGGCCTTAAGCGCGTCGAACAACACCGCCGCCGGATCGGTGCCCTGTTTTTGCTGGACGATCTGCACGCCGGCGCGGTCCGCCCAGATTTCGAGCTGGTCCGACGCGGCGGCGCGAAACGTGTCGGCGGCGCAGATCAAAACGCCGTTGCCCTCGTCCTTGATGCGCTGCGCGAGTTTGCCGATCGTCGTCGTTTTGCCGACGCCGTTGACGCCGACGACCATCAAAACGTACGGTTTGATGTCCAAAGAGTATTTCGTTTCGTCCGCCACGCCGCGCTCGACCGAATGTTGCAGAATGTCGAGCAACTCTTTTTTCATGATGCGCTTGAGCGCGTCGAGATCGCTGATTTCCTGCCGCGAAACGCCGCGCCGCACGGCTTCGAGAATCTGCATCGTCGTCGCGACGCCGATGTCGGTCGAAATCAGCATTTCTTCGAGCTCGTCGAGAAACTGCTCGTCGATCTGCTTGCGCCCTTCGAAAATCGTGTCGAGCTTATTGTTGATGGAATAACGCGTCTTTTCGATCGCGTTGTAAAACCGCACGCCGATCGCGCGGTCCGCTTCTTCTTCCTGTTTTTTCAATTCCTCGATCGATTTGTCGAGCCCCAAAACTGAGGTTGAAAATTTGTCTTCGTCTTTTTTTCTTCGCCAAAAAAATGCCATATTTCGATTTCGGATTTTAGATTTCGGATTGCGGATTGTTTCGTCCGCGATTCAAATCTTTTTTATTATTGCCACCGGTATAAAAATTCACGCTTCGTTAAAAGTTTGATTATAGAGAAAAAAAGCGAAAAGGTGAAAAAGCTAAACTTTTTCACCTTTTCGCGGTTGCTATTTTTCCCGTTTCAGCCCTTAAAGAGATTCATTTTGTCGGCGTTTTTGTAAAGCAGAAAACCGAGCGCGACCGAATACACGACCGAAACGTAAAAGAAGAAAACGGCGGCGACCGATTTCGCCGGAATGTTTCCGAAAGTCGGCAGATCGAACGGCGAGAAAATCAAGTTCAGGATTAAACCGAATATGAAATAAGCGGCTAAAAGGGCGAAGCCCATCAACCAGATTTTGAGGTAATCGAAGCCGAGCAGCTTGATGGTTTCGATTCCGATTGCCGGATTCAACGTCGCGACGAACGAACGCGTATAACCGGCGACCATGCACGCCGCCGGCATGTAAAATATGCCCCAGCCGAAACCGATCAAAAGCAGCGCGAGAATCGAAAACGGCGAACTCGCCAGATTACCGTAAAAGCGGCGGCTCTCTGCCGCCTCCGTTTCCGGCGATTTGCCGACGATCGATTCGGCTTGTTTTTTCCGGTAATCGTTGATTAGCTCGTTGGCGCGCCGGACTTCTTCTTCGGTGTCGCCCGGCCGGCTCTGCAGCCCTCCGATCTCGTCCGCGTCCGGCATTTCGCCGTCGCCGTATAAATCGTTCTGCCGCTCAAAATCGGAATTGTCTTCGAACGGGCTTTTCGGATCCGTCGCGTCGCGGGCATTTTTCGGCTGATTTAAGCCGGAAATTTCGTGGGAAACCTGATTCAAGCCCCAGAACACAGTGCCGATGATTATCACGAACAGGAGTCCGAAACTCACCAGATACACGCCGACGCTCAGGAAAAAAGGATGCACGACGTCGTCCCACAATGAAAAATCCTCAAAGCTCGGCATAAAGTTCCCGCCGATTTTGCCCTGCGCGAAGTTTTCGATCGTGTTCGCCATCACGCCGAAAGTCAGCATGTTGGCCAGCATCCAGCAGACGAACGCCGCGCCGACCAGAAAAACGCTGCCCATCGAAGCGGCGCCCTGCCCGAGCATAAAGAACGCGAACATCAGCGCGCCGACGAGGAGACTGGTTTTGTATTTGAACGGATAAGCCAGCGCGTTGAAAAAGTCTGCCGCGCCGAATCCTTTCGTAACGTCTCTTTCGAACTGCGCGGCGGCGCTGGTTTTCGCTTGAACTTCCTTGATCGACTTGCACATCGCGCCGCAGAGCGGGCAGATTTTGACGGTTCCGCCGTAAGATTTCGGGCAGGTTTTGCAAAAGCCGCTGCCGCAGGTGCCGCACCAAAAGACGGTCGTCGCGTCCGGGTGCATCGTGCAAAAATCCGCCTCCGGCATCGTTTGAAACCCGTGCCCCGCGTTTTCCCCGAAAGGCGGCGGGATTTCGTTCGGCGCCGCGGTTCGAGAAAACCGGTTTTCGCCCCGTGAATTCTGAAGCTGCGAATTCGGCGACCCGGCGGCGAACGAATCCGCCGAAGTATTTTCGAGGCTCGATTGAAAAGGATTCGCCGAAAACGCCGGCGGTTCGTCAAAGTTTTGCGCCGCCTGATGATTCGGTAGAGCGGCCTCGCGCCCGTCGGTCACCGAGGCGAAAACCGGCGGCGGCATGCCCTGTTCGCGGGCGTTAAAAAACCTTAGCAGCGCCGGCACTTTCCGCGCTTCGATCCAGCGCAGGTTGCCGCGCCTGACCATGTCCTGCGGCAGCAGAGAACCTTCGTAGATCCACTGCGCGATCTCTTCAAAACGCGCTTCGTAAACCTGCCCGCCGGCGTCGATCTGCCAGATTTCCTTGTAATCGGTGACGTTCATACTTTAATTGCACGATTCGAAATTCGAGTTTCAAAATTACGGTTTCGACTGAATTTCCGAAATGTTGAATCCTGGATTGGGGAATAAAACTATGCCGCCTGATGCCCGATCTGCTCGCGGGCGGAAACGAGTTTGCGGTCGGAATTGCGGGCTTCTTCGCGCAGTTTGACGATGCCGATGCCGATCTGCCCGTCGTTGCAGGCTTCGATCAGCGCCTGCACGACGCGCCCGTCGTAGCGCGTGCCGACGAGCGCGGCGATGCGGCTCAGGGAATCCTGCAGCGTCATGCCCTTCGAGTATGGACGGTCGATCGTCATCGCGTCGAACGTGTCGGCGACCGAGACGATCTTCGCCTGAAGCGGAATGTCCTTGTCGGTCAAGCCCTGCGGGTAGCCTTGCCCGTTGACCATTTCGTGATGCATGTACATGCCGGGCAGAAAGTCCTTCATCGCCGGAATCTGCGACATGATTTTATAACCGCGCTGCGGGTGCGTTTTCATGATCGCGAATTCATCGTCCGTTAAGGCGGAGGGTTTTTTCAGGATCGCGTCGTCGATCGCGATTTTGCCGACGTCGTGCAGCAGCGCGCTGATGCGCAGCGTTTCGAGTTCCTTTTCGTCGAGTTCGAGCCGTTTGCCGATCGCGACCGAGATGCGCGCGACGCGTTCGGAATGACCGCGCGTGTATTTGTCTTTGCCGTCGATCGCCGCGGCGAGCGCTTTCACGGTGCCGACGAACAGCTCGCGGTTTTCTTCGGCCGCCTTGGCGAGCTTCGCGATGTGCTCTTCGACGTTGTCGCTCATCAGGTTAAAGGCTTCGCCGAGCGATCCGATCTCGGAAATGCCTCTGGCGTCGACGCGCGTCGAAAAATCGCCCGCCGCGATTTTCTGCGCCGCCGCCGACAGCGTCAAAAGCGGATTCGTCATCTGCCGGCTCAACAGAAATCCGACGATCAGCGCGAACATCGCGAACGCCAAGCAGATGAACCACGTCTGGCGGCGCATTTCGCCGACCGAAGCGAGCGCCTTGTTTTCGTCTTGCATCGCGATGACGCCGAACCGGATCTCATTGTGAAAATTGGCGGTTGAATACGCGCCGATCATCTCGTGCGGCGTATTGTCGTATTCCGCCGTAAACGGCACGAGCGCGGACTGAATCTGCAGGTTGGCCTCCTGCCATTCCTGCACGATCTTCAAATTCAGCAGCGATTTCTGATTGGCGACGATTTTGGCGTCCGGATGAAAGACCGCGTTGCCCTTTTCGTCGACGACGAAAATGATCGGCAGGCCCGCTTTCCAAAGTTCTTCCTCGCTCGTCGGTTTGGTTTCCGCCATGATGCGCGAAATTTCGCGCACCGACACGACCGCCATCACGAACGCCGAAACATTGCCGTTCAATACGACGGGCGAAGCGATCGTCTGGACGAGTTCGCCGCTCGAACTGACCTTTTGCGGCTGCCCGAAAACCAGTTTGCGGCTTTCCGCTTTCGGCGAAATCGTGCCGGCGAAAGATTCGATCTCCTCGCGTTTGACCTGTTCGGCGCGAAACACCGAAAGCGATTCGTTGCCGACCGGCTTGATGTAAAGCGCCAGCAGGTAAGGATTTTCTTTCAGCGTCGCGCCGAGCTTTTCTTCGGTCTGCTGCGACGAAAGCACCGAGAAATCGTTCGCCAGCTCCAGCGCCTTCGCGAAACTTCCGACCAGATCGGCGTAACGCTGTCCGAACAATTCGATCTGACGCGCTTTGTCCTGCACGAGCTGCGTTTGATACCGCCCTTCGACGGCGCGCAGTTCCTTGGCGCTGCGTTCGGACAACGTCCAGCTCGTTAATAAAAGCGGCAAAAGCCCGACCGCCAAAAGCGTCAGCACGACGAAATAGATTAGACTGATTTTTTTTCTCATTGGAGGAAAAATTTGGAATGGTTGGGACGATGACGGCAATTATTTCCGCAACAGTATTTTAGAACAAAATAGTAAAAACGGTCAACAAGTTTTAAAAACCGTTAACCGCTGTTTACCGTTCGAGAAAGCGGATGGAGGTGTCAGGAGCGATTGAAACTGCGCGGCGCTTTAGAATCGGTCAAAATCACGAAATCGCCGAGATTTTCATGTTTCGTTCGATCGAATTTTGTGAATTCGTCTTCGTAACGCATCGTGACGACGATAAAATTCGTCCGGGGACGAAATTTTAGGAGTTGTTCGGCGGTGCCGAGCCGGTTTTCGGTATGAAAACCGCCGTTCAGATGCACGACGAGCGGGTTTTTATGGGCGCGGAGAAATTCGCCGATCGAAAACGCCATCGTCGCGTCCCAGAGCGCCTGCGAGTCAAGAATTTTATTAAGCCCCATGCTCGATTCGGGGCTTCCGCCCATCAGCGCTTTGAATTTATTGGCATAAGCCTCGGAAGCCTGATTGTACGGCAGCGGCGCGAGCCATTTTTTAGCCTCCGGCGAAAGCGCCGCGAGCGCGTCGCGGCCGTTGCGGGAAACCATGTTTACATAGCGCCGCGGCGCGTTGGCGGCGATGACCGGCAGTTTTTCCGTCTTCGCGAATTCGACGAGCGGGCGGTAATCCTGCCGGTAATTGTTCCACGGGCGCGAGCTGAGCAGAAAATGATTCTCGGAAATCAGACCGTTCAGGTACTCGTCGAGGACGATTTGCACGTCGCGTTCGAACATTTCGAGTGAAAGCGCGATTTTCCGTTCTTTCCCGAATTTTTCGTTTGCCGCCTTAAAGATCTGCATTTGCAGCGCATGCGCGATCGCGTCGTCGTGTTGTTCGCCGAGAAAAACGACCTCTGAACGCCTGACGGCTTGCAAAATCTTATCGAAACTCACCGGATTGCCCCGATTGTCAAAAATTCGGTAGTTTGCTTCGTAGGTCTGCCCGTAACTCGGTAAAATCAGCATAAAAATCACAAATAACGCGGCTGAAAATTTCATATTTTTTTCGGTTTAAAAATCAGCTTACCACAACGGTGTTTTTTCAACATAAAACCGCCCGAAATTAATTTCGCCATAATTTTTCCTAATGTTATTAACGATATGAGCCGTTCTAAAATATTACACAATCACAACGATTTGCTGATTCGATTTGGAACAACGCGCCGCGGCTAAATCTCTCGAGTGCTTTTATTTATTGAATTTAATAGAAATATTTTTCTTGGCACATCCATTGCTGATTATCAATCAGGCTATGGAGCTCAGAAATTTCAAGGAGGAAAATCTTTATGATTAACAATAGACAAGGAACGGTTGGTGAAGAGGCCGACGCTCTCGGCGATCGCATCGAAGGCAATGTCAAAGACGCTTACGGCAGCGTGACCGGCGATACGGCGACGGAAAGAGAAGGCGAAGCGCAGGCCAATTACGGCGCGGCGCGGCAGAGTCAGAATCAAATGCTGACCGGCATGTTCAGAGACCGCGACAGCGCGGAAAGAGCTTACAATTCAGTAAAAAGCCGCGGCTACACGGACGACGACGTCAATGTCATGATGTCCGATCAGACGCGCAGCAGCTGGTTTTCGGATGACGACACCGACAACACGACCGATCTCGGCAGCAAGGCGCTCGAAGGCGCGGGCGCCGGCTCGGCGATCGGCGGAACGCTCGGCGCGATCATCGGCGGCATCGCCGCGATCGGCACGAACGTGATTCTTCCCGGTCTCGGCCTGGTGGTCGCCGGACCGCTGGCGGCGGCGCTCGCAGGCGCGGGCGCGGGCGGTTTGACCGGCGGCTTGGTCGGCGCGCTGATCGGTTCGGGCATTCCCGAAGATCGCGCAAAATTATACGACGAAGGCATCCGTAACGGCGGTATGGTGATGGGCGTCAACCCGCGCAACGACGAAGACGCCGCTTATTTCGAAAACGAATGGCGGAACAGTCGCGGTGAGCACATTTACCGCTAAAAAACCGTCGATTCATTTTAATCCTTAAGAAAAAGGGGGGCTTCGGTTTAACCGAAGCCCCCCTTTTTTCACTCAAATCAACATTTCAACACTGAAATTACGGTTGAAGTTCCCCGGTTTCTGCAATTAAACGATTTTGAAAAGCGATGATACGTCGACGCTTTTGCAACGAGCCTCAATTTCTTCCGCTCTTTATTTGGGTTAAGAAATTAACGGCCGACCGGCACCTTCATTGCATAAAAAAAGTGAGCCGACCCTGATCGACTCACCACAAGAGGATTGTAATGAAAATTAATAAATCGTAAACGAGTACTCGACCGGTTTCGATACCGAAACGGGCACCCCGGCTTTCTTCGCCGGTTCGAACCGAATGCCGCGCGCCGCCGCGATCGCCTGCTCCGTCAGACCGTTGCCGAGACCGCTGATGACCGAGATCGCGCCGATCGAACCGTTCGCCGAAAACGTCACGCGCAAAACGACTTTGCCCTGCACCTGCGCCTGGCGAGCCGCGTCCGTATAATTGGCGCGCGGTTTCGAAAGAATCTTCACGCCTTCGGTCGGACCGACCGGCGGTTTTTTCACCACGATTCTCGAGCCGTCCGAGTCGCCGTCGCCGTCGCCCTCGCCGTCGCCGTTACCGCTGCCGCGTCCGCTGCCGTTGCCGAGACCGTAACCGTCGCCGTTGCCGCTGCCCTGACCTCGGCCTCGTCCGCTGCCCTGTCCGCCGCCGGTTCCCATACCGTCCGAAAGACCGTCGGCGCCGTTTTTCAAGCCGTACGGCAGGTCACTGTTTTCAGCCGGACGTTCGTTTTTGTTTTTGGTCGCCGCCTGAATCGCGATGTCCGGATTGGTGACCTTCGTGTAGGTCACGGACGGGGCGAACAACGGGTCTTTGACCTGCGCGGCTTCTCTGCCTTTCGAAGCCGGAGTGGGTTCGTCGCGACCGCCGCCGCCGCCGCCGCCGTCATCGTCGTCTTTCGGCGCGGGCGGTTTTTCTTCCTCTTCGATTTCCATCGGCGGCGGTTCGACCTCGCCGATGTACGACAGAAGGTTCGGCGTATCGATCGCCGCGATGTCCAAAAACTTATTAAACATCGAATAGACGTAACTGCCGACCATCAGCGCGCAGCCGATGACGAACAAACCGAGCAGCAGCGAATTGCGCTGTTTGACGTTTTTCTCAACGACGATCGTCGGCGAATATCCCGTATCGGGAACGTAATAGGGCGCGCGGTTCGCCGCGGCGGGCTTGGCTGACTGGGAGTAAGTCGATTGATACAGTTCGTCGCTCGCTTTCGCGGCGGTAATGGTTTCGACCGGTTCGAGCGGCTTCGTTTCCGCGACGGGTTCTTCGACGTGAGGGCCGCTCGCATCAAAATTTTCTTCCGTTTCCTTCGGTTCGTTGGTCGCGGCGTTCGCCGAAAAAGCGCGCGTTTCAGCGATCGGCGGATTGACCGGCTCCGACGCGGTTGCGACCGCCGGCGGCGCTGCTTCGACGTTCTTAACCGGTTCGGATTTTAGGTTTTCCGACGGGTTTCCGCCTAACGGATTCATTTCAAAAGCCTGTAAATTCGACCCGCAATTCGGGCAAAAGCCGAATTTTTCGGCGAACCCTTCCTCGCAGGTGCTACAATACTTAACTACTTTTCCCATGGTTCAAGCCTCTCAAACTCTTCTCTTTTTTGAAGTAAAATAAATAACGACCGACTGTAATTATAACGCGATTTTTCCGGATGTTAAATTTTATCGGGTAAAAAGTCGGTTTTAACATCGTTCGGAAACATTCTACTAGATGCGATTTATGTTTGACGCGATGCCTATGCATCACTAAAATTTTCTTTTTACCGGCGGCATTTAACAAATGTTTTATTTTATTGTTTTGACAACTCGATAACGCCTTTTCGGCAACTAAAAGTCAAGCGAGTTGTTTGCCCGTAATATCAAATCAAATGAAGTTTAATAATTATTTCAAAAATTTGACGTTTTTCCTATTAATTTTACTCGGAACGGCGGTCTTCTCCGGCGTGCCCGCGCAGAGCATCCCGGCGCCGCGCGAAAGCCGGTTGTTAAACGGTATGAAGCTGCTCGTCTGGAGCGATAACAAATCCTCGAAGGCGATTGTTAAGCTGCGCATTCACAGCGGTTCAGCCTTCGACCCGCTCGGCAAGGAAGGCGTCATGCAGCTGCTTTCGGACGTTCTTTTTCCGGTCGAATCGACCCGTGAATTTTTCGCCGAAGACCTCAACGGAAATTTCGAAATAATCACGAACTACGATTATATACAGATCAACGCGAGCGGCGACGCGGATAAAATTCTGACGATTCTCGAAACGCTCGCTCCCGGCATCACGAATCCGCCGGTCAATAAGGAATCGACCGAGAAAGCGCTCGCGGCTTTGCGCGCGCGGGTTCAGGAACTCGAAAAAAACCCGACCTACGTCGCGGACCGCGCCGTCGCGAAACGGCTTTTGGGCAATTTTCCTTACGGCCGGCCGCAGCTCGGCAGTTCCGAAACGCTCGCGAAAATCGACTTCGCCGATTTATTGCTGGCGGAGGAAAAATTTTTCACCGCCGACAACGCGACGATGGTCGTGAGCGGCAACGTCAACGCCGATTCCGTGCTGCGGGCGGCGAAACGTTTTTTCGGCGGCTGGATCAAATCCGACAAAAAAATCCCCGCGACTTTCGCGCAGCCCGAAGCGCCGAGCGCCGGCTCGATCAAAGTCGAAATGCCGAATCTCGACAAGGTTTACGTGACGACGGCGATCGACACCGTCGGTCGCAGCGACAAGGACTTCTGGGCGACGCAGGTTTTGGCCCGCATTTGGCAGCAAAAATACTGTTTTAACAGCGAATCTTCGCGCAACGGCGCGCTCAGTTACGAACCGCATCTTCTAAGGGGCATTTACTTCATTCGGAAAAACGAAACGCCGAGCGAATCGCTTCCGATTTACAGCGGTCCGTGCGCTCTTTTCGGACTCGCCGCCGACGGAAAAGCCGCTCCGGAGTCGTTTACGCCGGCCGAGTTTGACGCCGCCAAAAGGGCCGCGCTCGCCGAGTTTCAGCAAAGCGCGCAAAACGCGTCCTCGCTGCTCGATTTATGGCTCGACACGGAAACCTACAAGCTCGCTTCCGTCAAAGACGAGCTCCTGAAAATCAACGCGCTGACCGCCGCCGACGTCCAGCGCGTCGGCGATAAAATACGCAAACAGCCGAACGTCACCGTCTCGCTGGTCAAAGCGAGCGAACAAAAACAAAACAACTAAAATGTCGACAGAAAGAACCGCCCGCGAACTAGAACACGCCCGCGCGGTGCGCGAAATGTTTTCGGGCATCGCCAAAAAATACGATTTTCTCAACCATTTTTTGTCCGTCAACACGGATAAACGCTGGCGCCGGTTGGTTTCCAAAAAACTCAAGGACGTTTTAGACCGACCGGATGCGATCGTGCTGGACGTCGCCTGCGGCACCGGCGATTTGTCGGTCGAACTTCAGACCGCCGGCAAAGCGAAAGTCATCGGCACCGATTTCTGCCGTCCGATGCTCGAAATCGCGCTTGAAAAGAATCAGAAAAACAACACCGCGATTCCCTACATCGAAGCCGACGGCATGAATCTTTCGTTCGCCGAGGGCACTTTCGACGCCGTCACGATCGCCTTCGGGCTGCGTAATTTTTCGAACTGGGAGAACGGGCTCGTCGAGCTGCACCGGATTTTGAAAAAGGGCGGGCGGCTCGCGATTCTCGAATTCACGACGCCGGTCGTGCCGGGGTTCAAACAGATTTTCAACCTTTATTTCACGCAGATTCTGCCCCGCATCGGCGGCGCGGTCAGCGGTTCGCGCGGCGCGTATGAATACCTGCCCGATTCGGTTTCGCGTTTTCCCGATCAAAAAGGCTTGGTCGAAATGATGAAGCAGACCGGCTTCACCGGCGTCGAATATAAAAATTTGACCGGCGGCATCGCGGCTTTGCATACCGGCACGAAAATTTAGCATTTTCCGCAAAGTTTGCACGCCGTCCGGTTTTTGTTAAAGTTAGACGAACGGAAATTTTTCGGCTCGTAACTTTCCCGGCTTTTAGATGAAATATAAAATCCTGAATTTCCTGCGCCAGCTCGGCCTGCTTCTGCTCGTCGTCTGGACGGTCGTTTCGCTCGTCACGCTGCTCATCGAACTCGTGCCGGGCGATCCGGCGATCGCCGTTTTGGGCGACAACGCGACGCCCGAACAGATCAATAATTTTCGCGCCAAACACGGGCTCGACAAACCGGGATTTTTCTTCACGATGGCGGACGGCCAAGTCAAATGGCACGGCTTCGAAAACCGTTACGTCGACTACTGGAAAGGCGTTCTGACGGGCGATCTCGGCAATTCCTTTCGCACCGACCGACCGGTTTTGAACATGATCTTCGAACGCTACCCGAACACGATCACGTTAGCCGTCGCGGCGATGTTCATCGCGATTTTGATCGCCATTCCGCTCGGCGTTTTGGCGGGCACGAACAAAGGTTCTTTAATCGATAATTTTTCGTCCGTTTTCGCGCTGCTCGGCATTTCGCTGCCCGGTTTCGTGATCGGTCCTTTTCTGGTTTACGTTTTCGCCGTCAAATTGCGGGCTTTCGCCGCGACCGGCAACGCGAACCCGGAAGACATCGTGCTGCCCGCCGTGACGCTCGGCGCGGCGCTGTCGGCGATCCTGACGCGCATGGTGCGCAGCTCCGTGATCGAAGAACTCGGCGAAGATTACGTCCGGACGGCGCGCGCGAAAGGCTTAAGCGAGCGCAAGGTCGTTTACAAACACGTTTTGAAAAACGGCCTGATCCCGGTCGTCACGATCCTCGGACTGCAGCTCGGCGTGCTGCTCGCCGGCGCGATCATCACGGAAAAGATTTTCAGCTGGCAGGGCTTGGGGCTGCTTTTGCTCGAAGACGGCATCGGCAAACGCGATTACCGGCTCGTGCAGGGCTGCGTGCTCGTCATCAGCGTCACGTATATTTTGGCAAACTCTTTAACCGATTTGGTTTACCGCTGGCTCGACCCGCGCATCAGGCTTTCTTAAACAGTGAATCGATTAGCGTACATCGGAATCTTCATCGCCGGCGTTTTGATCGTCGCGGCGGTCTTCGCGCCGCTCATCGCGACGCACGATATTTATCTCACCAACACGGCGGAGCGATTCACGCCGCTTTTTACGAACGGGCATTTTCTCGGCACTGATGAACTCGGGCGCGATTTGTTTTCGAGGATCGTTTACGGCGCGCGCATCTCGCTCGAAGTCGGGATTATCGTGACGCTCGTTTCGGCGCTCGTCGGCATGGTCGTCGGCGCGATCGCCGGTTTTTACGGCGGCTGGGTCGACAAAATTATGTCGGGTTATCTTTTCAACGTCTTTCTCGCGTTTCCGGGCCTGCTGCTCGCGATCGCGATGGTCGCGTTTCTGGGACCAGGGCTCGGCAAACTGATTTTCGCGCTCTGCATCATCGGCTGGGTCGGCTACGCGCGCGTGATGCGCGGACAGGTCTTAAAAGTGCGCGAGTACGATTTCGTGCAGGCGGCGCGCGCGCTCGGCGCGAGCAACATGCGGATTTTGTTCACGCATATTCTGCCGAACGCCGTGCAGCCTTTGATCGTGCAGGCGTCGCTCGGCATGGCGGGCGCCGTGCTGTCCGAAGCCTCGCTGTCGTTTCTCGGGCTCGGCATCCCCGCGCCGGCGCCGTCGTGGGGCACGATGATCAATTCGGCCCAGCAGACCGGCTTTCAGACCGTCATGCAGATCGCGCCGCACGTTTTGTTCGCGCCGGGCGCGGCGATCGCTTTAACGGTGCTCGCGTTCAATTTCCTCGGCGACGGTCTGCGCGAATACCTCGACCCGAAACAGCGCAAGCGTTAACGATTTTTTTGCGACCGGTTTCGATCGACCTTTTTTCGGTCTCGGCGAATCGCGATGAATTCCGCGCGTTACAAAATTTTTCCGCTCGGCGACAACGCGCTGACGATCGAGTTCGGCAGCGAAATTTCGCCCGCCCTCAACGATCGCGCCGTCAATCTCGCGCAATATCTAGAGAATAATCCTTTTCCGGGCTTGATCGAGACGGTGCCGGCTTACTCTTCCCTGACGGTTTTTTATGACGTCCGCGCGGTCCGGCGAGCTTACCCGGAAAACCCGACCGCTTTTGAAGCCGTCAAAAATCTGCTGGAAAAAGCCCACGCCGCGTTCGAAATCCGGAAAACCGAAAATTCGCGGCTCGTGCGCGTCCCGGTCGATTTCAGCCCGGATTGCGCGCCGGATTTGGTTTGGCTCGCTAACCGGTGCGGGCTGACCGCCGAAACGGTCGTCGAAATCTTCACCGCGCGCCGCTACCGCGTCTACATGCTCGGTTTTATGCCCGGATTCGCGTATATGGGCGAAGTCGACGAACGCCTCGCGACGCCGCGCAAATCGACGCCGCGTTTGAGAGTGCCGAAAGGCAGCGTCGGCATCGCCGGCAGCCAAACCGGCATTTACCCGTTCGATTCGCCGGGCGGCTGGCAGATCATCGGCAAAACCGGTTTCGAACTTTTCACGCCCCGCGCCGCAAATCCCTGCGCGCTCGCGGCCGGCGACGAAGTGGAATTTTACCAGGCAAACGAATGAGCATTCTGCTTGTAAAACCCGGAATTTTAACGACCGTGCAGGATACGGGCAGGAACGGCTTCCGGCGCTTCGGCATCAATCAGAACGGCGCGATGGACCGCGCCGCCGCGCGGCTCATCAATTCCCTGCTCGGCAACGACGAAACCGCGCCCGTGCTCGAAATGCATTTTCCGGCGCCCGAGATTTTATTCGAAGAACCGGTTCGCTTCGCGCTCGGCGGCGCCGATTTTGCCGCCGAACTTGACGGCGCGAAACTCGACAACTGGAAAATCTTTCGCGCCGAAAAAAATTCGGTTCTGAAATTCGCGCGAAAATCGTTCGGCAGCCGCGCGTATCTGGCGGTGAAGGGCGGCCTTCGGGTCGGTCGCTGGCTCGGCAGCGCGAGCACCAATCTGAAAGCGAAAATCGGCGGATTCGAAGGCCGCAAACTGCAAACCGGCGACCGAATTCATTTCGAATCCGACGTTCCAGACGGCGAACCGAAATTCGGCCGGCGCGTTTCGAACTCGCTGATTCCCTTTTACGCCGGATTTCCGAGAGTCCGCGTCGTGGCGGGCGCGGAATTCGAACTTTTAACCGCCGAAAGCCGCCGCGTTTTTACGTACGAGAATTTCACGATCACGCCCGATTCCGACCGCATGGGCTTCCGGCTCGCCGGAACGGCGCTTTCCTTGCTTGAAAATAATCCGATGCTTTCGTCGGCCGTCAGTTACGGCACGATTCAGCTGCTGCCCGGCGGACAAATGATCGTCCTGATGGCGGATCACCAAACGACCGGCGGATATCCGCGCATTGCCAACGTCGCGACCGTCGATTTGCCGCTGCTCGCGCAGCTCGGCGGCCTGGACAAAGTCTCGTTTCACAGGATTTCGAGCGCCGAAGCCGAAAGCCTCTCGCTGAAATTCGAACGCGATTTGAATTTTCTGAAAATCGCCGCCGCGTTTCCTTAATTTTTCGAACGGTCTTGATTCTTCCGAGCTTTCGGCGTTTAATAATTTCCTGAGATGGTTTCGATCGACTTAAACTGCGACATGGGCGAAAGTTTCGGCGCGTGGACGCTCGGCTGCGACGCCGCGCTGATGGATTACGTTTCTTCGATCAACGTCGCCTGCGGTTTTCACGCCGGCGATCCGACGACCGTTCGTAAAACCGTCGAAACCGCCATCGAAAAGGGCGTCAAAATCGGCGCGCATCCGTCGTATCCCGATTTACAGGGCTTCGGGCGCCGCGAGATGAAGATGTCGCCGACCGAGATTTTCGATCTCGTGCTGTACCAAACGGCGGCTCTGAAAGGCGTCTGCGAAGCGTTCGGCGCGCGGCTCAACCACGTCAAACCGCACGGCGCGCTTTACAACCAGGCGGCCAAATCGGCGGACCTCTCGGCGGCGGTCGCCGAAGCGGTTCAAAAGATCGACAAAGATTTGGTATTTTACGGGCTTTCGGGCAGTTTTTTAATCACGGCGGCCGAAAGAATCGGGCTGCGAACCGCGTCGGAGGTTTTCGCCGATCGAACTTACCAACCGGACGGCACTTTAACGCCGCGCACCGCAGCGAACGCCCTCATACTTGAATCGAGCCAGTCGGTCGCGCAGGTTCTGGAAATTGTTTTCGAACAAAAAGTCACGGCCACGAACGGCGAAAAAATCCGGCTCAAAGCCGACACGATCTGCATTCACGGCGACGGCGCCAACGCGCTGGAATTCGCCCGCCGGATCAACCGCGAGCTGACCCGCTCCGGCATCAAAATCGCCTGAATTTTTAACTTTTAACCTTTAACCTTTAATTGTCTTCACCACCCGTTGCGCTCGCGCAGACGCGTAATGTGCGCGGTGTGGTGAAGACAGTGCCACGCATACATCGCGAGAAATTGTTCGACCGTCCATTCGCCGGATTCGGGATGAACCAAAGTCTTGCGATAATCGTCGTCGGTCAGCGACCGCAGCACGGCGACCCAGCGCGCGTGAACGCCGTCGATGATCTTCAGCGAAACCTCGACCGGCAATCGGCTGTCGGCGAGCTCTGCCCAGCGATCTTCGAAATACGGGCGGATCGTCGGGTTTTCTTCGGTCAGCGCCAGTTTGAAGCGGCACAGCGAATTGATGTGCGAATCGGCGACGTGATGCACGGTCTGGCGGATTGTCCAGCCTTCGGGCCGATACGGCGTGTCGAGCTGTTCGTCAGTCAGGCCATCGACCGCCTGCGCCAGCTTGGCCGGCAGCTCGCCGATGATGCGGACGTGCTCCGCCTTTTTTTCCGGCGTCGATTCGACTGTTTTTTCAAATTTACCGACCGGAAACCGCAAATCCTCATTCGCCGCCGCTGCTGTCGTATTCTCCATAATAATTTTCGAACCTCGTAAATTCCTTCAAAAATGCCAACCTGACCGTGCCGGTCGGACCGTTGCGCTGCTTGGAAATCAAAAGCTCGGCAATGCCCTGATTTTCCTCGGTCGGCTTGTAATAATCTTCGCGGTAAATAAACGCCACGACGTCGGCGTCCTGTTCGATCGAGCCGGATTCGCGCAGATCCGACATCATCGGTTTCGGGGGATTTCGGGCTTCGGGCGCGCGCGACAGCTGCGACAGAGCGATGACCGGCACCTGCAGCTCTTTGGCGAGCGCTTTTAGTTCTCGCGAAATCTGCGAAACTTCCTGCTGGCGTGATTCGGTTTTCTTCGAGCCCGACATGAGCTGCATATAATCGACCACGATGAGGTCGAGTCGCTTTTGCTCGGTGAACAGGCGGCGCGTCTTGGCGCGCATTTCGAGCACCGAAATGCCCGCTGTATCGTCGATGAAGATTTTCGCCTCCGACAAAGTCCCGATCGCCTCCGCCAGTCGCCCCCATTCGTCGCGCGTAAGGTAGCCCGTGCGAAAGCGATGCGCGTCCACCTTCGCCTCGGACGAGAGCATTCGCATGACGAGCTGCTCCTTCGACATTTCGAGCGAAAAGACCGCGACCACGGCGCCCTCTAAAATCGCTGCGTTTTGCGCGAGCGTCAGACAAAGCGCGGTATTATGTACGCAGATGTCGTTCGCGACAAAGTTGTGCGTTTCGGGGATCGTCAGATCGTAAACCTGTTTATTGCCGGCGAATTGGACCGAAACCACCTCGTCCCAATAAACCTCGCTTTTCGAAAGTGTTTCGAGATATTTATCGTCCAGTGCGTCCGCCAATTTCGCTAATCTTTCGCGCGACGGCGCACGTTTTCCGACATGAAGGTTCGAATGCCCTTTTATTCCGGCGCGTTTCGCAAGCGACGTCCACGATTCCTCGCCTTTGACGACCGAAAGGTGCTGCCAGATTTCGTTCGGAATCGAATCCTTATTCGTTTGATAATTTTTTGATTCGAGGCGCGCGAAAATCTCTTCTAAAACCTGTTCCTTACCGAATATTCCAATTTCACCGGCAAATGTTTTTATCGACTTGGCGTCTGTGATATCGATCTGCCATGCCGTATTTCGCGAATCTTTGTATCTTACTCGGCGTTTTTTCAAATTGCCGATAACTCCGAAACGCAACAGCAGATGCTGAACCTGCCGAATCATCTTTTCACTGACCGATGAAAATCCGAGCTGAATTTGTCCGCTCGTCAAAACGCTCGCCCAGCCGTCTGTGGCGAAAAGACGATTGAGAAAGACGGAGATTAATTCCTTTCGAAGTCTGAAAACCTTCTCCGGAATAAATTTTGAATGCGAATCGCAACCGTAAATCCCGAGAGCTTTCAACCAAAGCGTGAGGGGATTCGTTTTGCCGAATTTTCCGCTCATCTTACGGATCCTGTAAGAAGTCGTACGGTTTTCGGAATTTGCGCGGACGGTTTCGACACCCCCGAATTCGTTGATCGCCTCGATGAAGTCGTTTTCCAAATATGGCTTGCCGACCGTAAATTCCGGCGTATTTTTCGTGAGACAACCGTCGCCTAAAAGATAACCCAGAAGTTTGACTTCGCATCGGCGCATTTCGGCATTCCCGAATACATTCAGAACGCGCGGAACCGCGATCTTTTCGCCGACTTTTATCTCCGCAAGTTTTTTCCAACCGTTGATCGTCAAAAATGGGTGAGCGATCGTCGTTTGAATCTTGCGTCCGAGCCTCGTCGTCACCTCAAAAACCGGCTTGATGCCGTCGTCGATAAAATCGACCGGCTTCGTAAATTCAAATTTGAGATCATTATTGAGCGTCAAAAGCTCGGCATTTTTCCGCTTGTAAATTTCCTCGACCGTCGCAACGCTTCCGTCGCTCAAAACCAATGTTTCATGCGCGGCGAGGCATTTGCCCATTGACGGGCGGGCTGCGATGATAATCAAATCCGTTTTCTGCAAACCGGAAGTTTTCTCGTCCAGATCGCGAAAGCCGGTCGATAAGCCGGTCAGCGCGTGCGATTCGCGCTTCGCGTATTCCTGCACTTTGGCGAGCACGTTCTCGGCAATCGGCTGAATGTGCGAAAAGCCCTGCCTCGTGCGTTCGTCGGCGAGCGCGAAAATCATCTGTTCGGCATGGTCGAGGACGTCTTTCGCGTCGTCCTCCTCGGCTAAGGCTTCGCTCGTGATCTGATTGCAGACTTTAATCAGGTTCCGCACGATAGATTTGTCTTTGACGACCTTCGCGTAATCGAAAATATCGGAAAAATGCGGCAAGCCGTAAGTCAGATTAGTGATCGTCGCGATTCCGCCGATCGAGTCGATCGATCCGTCCTTTTTGAGTTCTTCGCCGATCAGGATCGGGTCGATCCGTTCGCCGCGCTCGAAGAGCGACGTCATCGCCCTGTAAATCCGGCGGTGCAGCGGCGAGTAAAAATCGTCCACGCTCAGCTTCTCGATCGCCTGCGAAATCAACTGATTATCAAGCAGGATCGCGCCGAGGATGACGCGCTCGCTTTCGGGGCTGCTGGGAAGAGGTTTCTCTAAATATTGCTCACGAGTAGCATCAGGCATCATTTTTGAAGTTTTTCGCAATTGCGGGGAGTTTACCAAAAACCTATTTTTGGCTGAATTTTTCCGGTTTTTTCGGAAAAAAAATGACTGCAATTCTCAGGATTTGCAGTCATAGATTTTATTACAAAACCGGCAAAGAACCAAAGTATATTCGCCGGTTTTTTAGTGGCCGGTTTAGCCTTCGGTTTCTTCCGCCGCCGGCGCTTCCGCCGCGTCAGCCGACGCTTCGACGGCCGGGGCGGGCGGGTTTTCGCCGCCCTCGGCGCGCACCGAGACCGGCACCTGCAAAGTGACTTCGCGGTGCAGTTTGAGGCCGACCGTGAAATCGCCGGTGTCCTTGATCGCTTCTTTCAGCACGATCTTGCGGCGGTCGACGTCGTACCCTTTCGCTTTCAGAGCCTCGGCGATGTCCATCGTGGTCACCGAACCGAACAGATGTCCCTGTTCGCCGGCTTTGCGCGTGAATTCGAGCGAAATGTCGCCCATCTGCTGCGCCTGCAGCTCGGCGGTCGCTTTTTCGGCGGCGGCTTTTTTCAAAAGCGCGGCGCGTTCGAGCTCGATCTGCTTGACGTTGCCCTTCGTCGCCAGGGTCGCCAATCCCTGCGGCAGCAGGTAATTGCGCGCGTAGCCGGCTTTGACTTTGACGATTTCGCCGCGTCCGCCCAGGGTTTCAATGTCTTCTCGTAAAAGAATTGTCGTGTTTGCCATTGTTTGTGTAATCCTCCCTCAATTAGTCGGCGACGAACGGCAGCAGTGCCATCGTGCGCGCGCGTTTGATCGCTTTCGCGATCCGCCGCTGATCTTTCGCCGTGACGCCCGAAATACGGCGCGGCATGATTTTTCCGCGTTCCGGAATAAAGCGCCGCAAATAATCGACGTCCTTCCAATCGATGTAATCGGGAACCAGCTGGCGCGGACGACGTCGTTGAAAACGGCGCGGCATTTTCTCGATTTCCGAATCGATGCTCGCGTCAAGATTCAAATCATTTTCGTTAAAATCGTTATCTCTATCCATTTCTGTAAACTCCTTTCAATTATGCTTGCGCCTCGTCAGCCGTCGCCGAATCGTTCGCGCCGCCGTTGCGGTTTTTGCGGCGATCGCGTTTCGAGCGTTTTTTGTCCGCCGCCTTGCGGTCTTCGTCGACGCGCACGGTCATGTAGCGCAGGATCATATCGTTGACGCGAAAACGGCGTTCGAGCTCGGCAATCTCCTGACCGGAGCCCGCGATCTCAAACAAAACGTAATAGCCTTCGGTTTTCTTGTTGATCGGATACGCGAGACGACGACGTCCCCAACCTTCGACGACCGACACCGTGCCGCCGTCTTTTTCCACTAAATTCGTGATTGCTTCATTTAATTTCGCAATATCATCGTCCACAGCGTCAGGCTGCGCGATGTACATTACTTCGTATACTCTATTTGCCAATTTCTTTTCCTCCTTTTGGCTTTCCAGCTTTATCCTGATTCGGATAAAGCAAGAAGGGCATTTCGATTTTGGATTTGGGATTTCGGATTCGAGTTGTTTCCGCTTAACGATTCGGGTTAAAATTCAAACGCCCAAATCATTTGACGAAAAATCCAAAATCCAAAATCTAAAATCCAAAATCAGTTATATTGTGCCATCGCTTTTTCGACGCCGTTTTCAATGACGGCGAAAATCGCGTGGACACCGGTTTCTAAAATGTTTTCAACTTCCGCCAGATCGCTTTTCGAAAAATTTTCCAGCACGAATCCGCTGGCGCTCGCGACCGGATGCGCGGGCTGAATGCCGATGCGCAGGCGGATAAAATCCTGCGTGCGCAGACAATCGATGATCGAACGCAAACCGTTCTGCCCGCCGTGCGTGCCTTTCGGCCGCAAACGGATTTTGCCGAACGGCAACGCCAGATCGTCCGAAATCACAATCAACTTTTCAACGCCGCGGTCGTTTTTTTTGACCAGACAGCTGACCGCTTCGCCGCTCAGATTCATAAAGGTCTGCGGTTTGACGAGTTCGACCGCTTGACCGCCGACCTCGCCGCGCCCGACGAGCGCCCGGCATTCTTCGCGCCGCACCTGCGTTTGAAGCTTCTGCGCCAGCCGATCGATCAGCATGAAGCCGAGATTGTGACGCGTTTTTTCATACCGCGAGCCCGGATTTCCCAGTCCGACGACGAGCCATTTTTTTTCGGAAAGCGCATCCATAATTTAAGTTTTGGGTGCCTGCTCCGGGCGGCTGAACCGGTCAGCGAAGTGCCGCCGGAATAAGCCGCCCGGAGTCGGGACTCAAAACGATTATTCGCCTTCCGTTTCAGCTTCGCCGCCACCGACGATTTCCGGCTCGCCCGCTTCGGCGGTCTGCGGCTCGAGTTCTTCTTCCTTAACGATGACGATCGACGCCAGAACCGTTTCGGGAAGCTCGTGAACTTCGATGCCGCGTCCGAATTTGACGTCAGAAACGTGAATCGATTCGCCGGCGTGCAGGTTCGAAACGTCGACCTCGATCGCGTCCGGAACGTTTGCCGGATCGACCAGAATCTTGATTTCATGCAGCGGCTGATTGATCACAGCGCCTTCTTCCGAAAGCCCGGGGGCTTCGCCGACGATGTGGATCGGAACCGTCATCTCGAGTTTTTCTCCCTTCGTGAGACGACGCAAATCCGCATGCAGCAGACGTCCTTTCACCGCGTCGATCTGCCGGTCTTGGAAAATCACGTCGTGCGCGCCGACTCCGGCGATATCCAGCGAAAACACCGTATTGACGCCGGTATCGGTGCGTAAAATCGCCGCCAGATCCTTCAAATCGGCAACCGCCGCGACCGCTTCCTCGCCGCCGCCGTAAATCGAGACGGGAATTTTGCCTTCCACGCGAAGACGACGCGTGTCGTTTTTACCGCGGCCTTCCCTTTTTTCTGCTTTTACTACAACTTTATCTGCCATAATTTTAATCAGTGGTCAGTGATCAGTGGTCAGTGGTCGGTATCTGTCTTTTCTGACCGCCGACCACTGACCACCGACCACTGCTAAATAAACAATGACGAAACGCTGGTTTCGTCGTGAATTGATTTGATTCCTTTGGCGAGCAGCGTGCCGACGCTCAACACTTCGATGCGCCCCTCGGCCTGCAAGTCCCTGCCCTTTTCGCAAAGCGGAATCGTATTGGTGATAACAACTTTCTTGATCGGCGAACAGGCGATGTTTTCGATCGCTCTGCCCGACAGGACGGCGTGCGAAAAACACGCGTAGATTTCGTTGGCGCCTTCTCCTTTCAGCGCTTCGGCGACCTTGCAGATCGTGCCCGCCGTATCGCACATGTCGTCGATTATCAAACAATTCTTGCCCGCCACATCGCCGACGATGTTCATCACTTCGGCGACGTTCGCCTTCTCGCGGCGTTTATCGCACAGCGCCAGACCGGTATCGAGTCTTTTCGCGTAAGCGCGCGCGCGTTCGGCGCCGCCGGTGTCGGGCGACACGACGATCAGATTCTCGATCGGGTTGGTCTGAAAATAATCGACGATCACCGGCGCGGCGTACAAGTGGTCGACCGGAATATCGAAAAATCCCTGAATCTGCGAAGCGTGCAGATCGACCGTCAAAATCCGCTGCGCGCCGGCGGTCGTCAAAAGATTCGCGACCAGCTTCGCGGCGATCGGCACGCGCGGGCGGTCTTTTTTATCCGAGCGCGCATAGCCGAAATACGGGATGACGGCCGTCACGCGTTCCGCCGAAGCGCGCACAAACGTGTCGATCATGATTAAGAGCTCCATCAGATTCTGGTCGGTCGGCGGGCAGGTCGGCTGAATGATGAAAACGTCGGTGCCGCGCACGTTTTCGCCGATCTGAAAATTGAATTCGCCGTCCGAAAATCTTTCCGTGCTGACTTTTCCGAGATCACAGCTCAAATGCCGGCAGATTTCTTCCGCCAGTAGACGGTGCGCGTTGCCCGAAAAGATTTTGATGTTGCCTGTTACGCTCATTTCGATTTTGGATTTTAGATGTTGGATTTTGGATTTAAGCTCATTTGCTGAAACGTTTGATGTTTGCCGGACAAATAAACCAAAAATCCGAAATCTAAAATCTAAAATCAATAAAATAGCGAGCAATCTGTCATTGATTGCTCGCTCCGATCAAAAATAATATTGGCTGGGGCGGGAGGACTCGAACCTACGAATGCCGGATCCAAAGACCGGTGCCTTACCACTTGGCTACGCCCCAATACAAAATTTTTCAGAAACTAATCGGAAACAACCGAGACGCATTTTCCAGCGCGGCGCGATATTCTTCGCGCGAGACGGTTGCTACGGCAAACTTTCGCCAGTTGGTTTCTTTCTCAAGGGCTTTAATGGTCGCTTGCCGTGTTTCTTCTTTGTCAAATACCGCGAAAACGCTTGCGCCGCTTCCGCTCAGTAACGCTCGTTCGGCGCCCGTCGCGAGCAGCGTTTTTTTCACGCGTCTGATTTCGGGCTGAAACTCAAAAACGCTCGGTTCGAAATCATTCAAAACCTCGCTTTGCCGCAAATCGAAGCCGCGAGCTTCATTTTGGCAAATTTTGAGAATACTTTTTGAGGTTTCATTTGTCAAGCGAGGCGCGCGGACACGCGCGAAGGCGGCGGCGGTCGGCACCTCGACGGCCGGCGTCACGACCAGCAGGAATTTTTCCTCCAAATCATTTAACGGCACTATTTCCGTGCCCCGCCCGCCGCCGAAGGCGGTGCCGCCGAAAAAGAAAAAAGGCACGTCCGAGCCGAGCCGAGAGCCGATTTCCGTCAATTTTTCGGTCGGGATTTCCAAATTCCAAAGCCTCGCCAATCCGAGCAGCGCGACCGCCGCGTTCGACGAGCCGCCGCCGAGCCCGCCCGGCGCGGGAATCCGTTTTTCGAGATGCAGCGCGGCGCCGGCTTCGACGTCGTACTCGGCTCTTAAAAGCGACGCGGCGCGGACGATCAGGTTCGATTCGTCGACCGGCAGCTTTTCGAGATTGCAGGTCAGTGTTAACGCTTCGCTTTCGGCGAAGGTGATCTCGTCGCATAACGAAACCGTCTGAAACACCGTGCAGAGTTCGTGAAAGCCGTCGTCGCGCCGGCCGAGAATTCGCAAGAGCCAGTTTATTTTGGCGAAGCTCGGCAGCGTAAAACGTTTATCGGTCATAAATTAAGCATAAAAAATGAAAAAAGATGAAGCAAATTGAGCTTCATCTTTCGACGGTCAACGCGGCAAGGGCCTAGCGTCTTTTCAGAAAAACCTGCGTGAAATAAAACGTACCGTCATCGGCGACGGCGATTCCGATGGCGGTTTCCTGCCAGACGTCGTTCAGGATGTTCGCGCGGTGCGTCGGCGACAGCATCCAGCGCTCGACCGCTTTTTCGCACGGATTTTGATAATCGCGGTTGTAGGCGATGTTTTCGCCCATCGCCGTCCATCGTCTGATGCCGAGCGCGGCGGCGCGCCCGTCGACCGATTTGCCGTCCGCGTCCTGATGAGAGAAAAACTTGAATCTGACCATGTTTTCCGAATGACCCCGCGCGAGCTTCGCGACCTCGTCGCTCCAAGCGAGCGGCGACAGGTTGTTCTCGGCGCGTTTTTGATTGATCAGCGCCAGGACGCGTTTTTCGAATTCCGGAATTTCTTCGGCAGCCGGTTTAATGCCGGTTCTTTCGTCGCGACGGACGAAAGAAACCGCGGAAATGGAGTTTTCGGTTTTATTGGTTTGCCCGAGATGACTGCCGCTTAAAACGCACAGCGCGAAAGCGGAAACGATGATTAATTTCGATGAAAAAGATTTTAATTTCATAAACCTCACTTCGGTGGCTTCGACCGTCTTTTTAAATGTAAAAGACTCAAAGCTTTGCGCCTGCCGCTTCACAACGACAGTTGCCTTTTCGGATAAGGTTCGGACGATTTCGGTGCCCGAAGGTTTTTTTTCCAACAATGCAAAATTTGGGTAAACTTTTGCTGATTATAAAAACTTTCAATGCATTTGAATTTCCAAAATAAAAAAGGCGGAAAATTCCGCCCTTTCGATGGTAAATAATTTAGCCCAAAAACCTATTTGTTCGGCTTTTTGCCCATTTTCGCTTTGATCGCGTTGATCTGGTCGGCGTCCGAGGAAAGCGTCAGGGCTTTTTGCCACGCCGTTTTCGCGAGCTCGAACCTGCCCTGCTTTTGGTAAACGTCGCCGAGATGCTCGTGGATCGTCGCCGAAGAAGCATCGTATTTCAAAGCTTTTTTCAGATTTTCTTCGGCCGAATCGAGTTTCCCCTGTTTGAAATAAACCCAGCCGAGGCTGTCGAGGTACGACGGGTTTTCGGGCTCGGATTTCACGGCTTCCTGAATGAGCTTCAAAGCCTCATCGAGCTTTTCGTTGCGTTCGGCGAGAAAATAACCGAGATTGTTCTGCGCGATCGGATTGTTCGGCGATTCCGCCAAAATGCCGCGCAGGGTCGTTTCCGCGCCCTTGAAATCGCCGCCGTTCTGCTGCGCCGTCGCGAGCGTCAGCTTGGCGATCTGTTTCCGCTCTTCGCTGCCGGCGATGTTCATCGCCTGATTCGCGGCGTCGACGGCTTCTTTGCCGCGCTTGGCGTCGCTGTAGAGCGTCGAGATAAACAGGTAGTTCGAAAAATCGTCGTACATCGGCGAAAGCACGCCGGTTTTGTTTTTGCCGATCAGCGATCTGACGATCGTGACGCCCTCGTCGACCCTGCCGAGCTCGGTCAAAACGGTCGCCTCCTGCCGGAGGAATCCGTAATCGTCCGGAAACCTGAGCCGCGCCGCTTTCAATGCCTGCAAAGCTTCGGTCTTTTTCCCGTTTTCGCGGTAAAGCGCGACGAGCTGGCGGTCGCTGAACGAATCCTCTTCGCCCAAAACGGCGCGCGAGTCTTCGATCGCCGATTTCGCTTCCGGAAATTTATTGGCGGTTTTGTAGGCGCGAATGATTTTATCGAAAATGCCGATCGCGAAATCGCGCTCGTTGTCGGTCGCGAGATTGTTCCGGTCGATTCCGGCGATCGTCAGCGCTTTCTGGTAAGCGGCGACGGCTTCGTCCGTTCGGTTCGCCTCGTTGTACATGTCGCCGAGCGAAACCTGCAGATTCGCGGCTGACGCTTTGTCTTTTTCCGCGAGTTTGGCGACCGTTTCGTTGATGAACTTCGTCGCTTCGGTGGAGTTGCCGGAGCGGGCCTGAATCTTCGCGAGCAGCGTGACGAGCGAAATGTTTTCGGGATTGGCGTAGATCGCCTGCTGCAGGGTCTGCACGCTCGTCGCGGCGGTCGCGGCGTCGGCTTTATCGAGCACTTTGCCGAGCAAATCGACCGTCTGCGGGTTGTCCGGGTCGTCGGCGACGGCCTGATTTAGAACTTCGACCGATTCCGGAATCCGTCCGGCGTCATAAAGCGCTTCGCCGAGTTTGGCGGTCGCGCCCTCGGGCGACAAATTTTCCTGATTTCCCAAAACCGTCCGGTAAAATCTGGTTTCGACCGGCGTCGCCGAGCTCTGCCAGTTCTGCAGCGCCGCGATGCGCTCGTCGTGCCGGTTCGTGCGCTTGTAATACTCGCTTAGAAACGCCCAGGCTTCGGCGTTGCGCGGATCGAGCCGTGCGATTTCCTTCCAGGCGCCGATCGCTTTCTGCGTGTTCGCTTCGTCGAGTTTGCCGTCGTTCAAGCCGCTTTTGATCGTGTAGAGGCGCGAAAGGATGCGCAGCGCCCCGAAATTGTTTTTATCGATTTTGACGGCGATCGCCGCGAGCGCCACCGCTTCGTTGATGTCGGTCGGCGGCGTCGAGAGCGCCAGTTCGGCAAGCGCCGTGTAGCCTTCGGCGAGCCGCGGGTTCAGCTCGACCGCCTTTTGCAGCGATTGCTTTGCGAGCCGCACGTTGCTGGCGACGCCCTGTCCGCGCTGGCGCGTCATGCCCCAGATGTAGCGCTGACCTTCGAGCAGTTTGGAATACGCCTGTTCGCGCCGTTCGCGCGAAATTTCGTCCTTCGATAAATTGTCGAGCGTTTTGGTTAGAGTTTCGGAAAGTTTCGGCGACGGCGACGGGGTCGGCGTGCGCACGGGCGGCGCCGGCGGACGCTGGGTGGTCGGCGCGCCCTCGTCCTGCGCCGCGACGCCGCCCGTCAGGGCCAAAATCGTGAAAATCGATGCTGATAAAAACTTATTGTTCATTTACAAACCCCTTAAACTTTTCCGAGATTCGACACGATCGTCCGCCAAACCTTCCGGCGCGGAAAATTTATCAAAAACACGACCAGGGCGATCGCGCCGGCGCGTATAATATCCGTACCGTTGCCGCTGAAAGCCGTGATTACGAACCCCAAAAGCGCGACGACGACGGCAAACGTTCCTAATATTATCGAGTTTCGCTGCAGCGTGCGCAACAGTCCGGCGACGCCTTTCAGAAGCGCGATGTTTTTCAGCCTTTCCCAGTTGAAAAACATCCGCCGCAGCAGGAAGCTGCCGACCGCGACGAACAGCACGCCGACCCAGAGCGTCGTCAAATCCTTTTCGGCGAGCTCGTTCTGAAACCTCAGGTTCAAAATCCAGGCGGCGGCGATTAAAAGTAAAACAAAGAAAATCTGCCCGAGCACGATAAAAACGGTGGTGCGGTAACGTTTATCGATTTCCGACAGATTTTCCTTCGAAATTTCGCTCATTCGTAAAAGCGTCGACCTTTATTTGCTGGCGGTTTTTTCCTTATTTTCGTCCGGCTTTTTCGTTTGCTGTTCGCACGGCACGACGACCGCCGTCAAATCCTTCGGCACGTCCGTCGCGGCGACGTCGCCGAGATTTTCGATGACCTTGTCGATCAGCTCGAATTTGCATTTATCGAAATCGCGCGTCATCAAAACGCCGTCTTTATCGATCGTCAGCGGGTAAACGCCGAAAAGTTGATTTTTGAAATTGGCGAAGAACGAGACTTTTTCCGGCGGCAGAACCGTCTTCATTTTATCCTGATCCGGGTCGGGAATTTTCGCGCCGATGATGCCGAGCTGTTCCTTGGATTTTTCGACCCACGGGCTGTTCGGATAATCGCGCACGATCTGCTGGAAATAACGCGCCGCCTGGTCGGTTTCTTCTTCGAGCAGATAAGTCACGGCGAGTTTGTAAAGCGCTTCGTCCATGAAGCTGAAGCTCGGGTATTTGTCGAGAATTTCGCGGTAACGCGACTGCGCGCCCTTCAAACCGCCTTTTTTCTGATCGACCGAAAGCGTGTAGTAATAGTTGCCGATATAGAGATTGTGCAGACCGAGATTGTCCTGCACTTCCTTCAGGCGCAGATCGACGAGCGGGCGCAGCGGCGAATTCGGGTAATTCTGAATAAAGGCTTTGAGCTTTTGCTCGGCTCGGCGCGCGTTGGCGATTTCGCGGTCCGGAAGACCGATGCGGCGCATCTCCGATTCGGCGATTTTCAAAAGCACGCGGTCGGCGAGCGGGTGCGACGGGAAAAACGTCAGCCATTCCTGATAACCGGCCGCCGCCTGAATCAGGGAGCTAGTGCCGCCCTCGATGTAGAACGAATCGGCGACCGCGAGTTTCGCCATCGGCAGATACTGCGAATCCGGGTAGGTGGTGATGATCGTCTGGAACAGGAGACGTCCGACTTCGTAATTGTTTTTGCGCACTTCCCTGGTCGCGACGATAAACAGCTCGCGGTCGCGTCCGGGCTGCACTTCGCCGATCAGCTCCTCGTACTCGTCGGTGCCGCCGCCGAAAATGCCGAGAAATTTTTTCTTTTTCTTCTTTTCGCGCGTTTGACCGACGGTCGACTGCGGATTGGCGCGCAAGCTGGCGGTTTCCTGCAGCGCGGTGTCGACGCCCGTCTGCAGCTCGCGCACGCGTTCTTCCGCCTGATCGATGTCGCTCATCTCATATTTTTCGGAGCGGTCGATCTTGCCGCGCAGACTGTTTACTTCCGACTGCAGGCTCGACGTTTCCTTCTCGAGCGCCGTCAGCCGTCCGAGCGGCGTGTCGAGTTTTTCCTTGTCATCTTTTTTGGACTTGTCGTCCTTGTTTTCGTCCTTGATGACGGAAATCGCGCTCTGCAGCGAACGACGCATCGTTTCGAGTTTCGAACGCATCACGTCGAGCCGCTGCGACGGCGTCGCGTCGCTCGGCTTGGCCTGCTGCGCCAAAGCGGCGAGCGGAAAGCTCAGGACCAGAATTAAACTTACGATAATTGCTTTATTTACTCTGAAAAACATAACTTTTCTATTTTGGATTTTAGATTTCGGATTTTGGATTTAATTCAGATTGCACTTCGTTTTCAGCCGAAAGAGCCGATAAACTCAAACGCCCAACCCAAAATCCAAAATCTAAAATCCAAAATCGCTATGCCCAAACGGTCGCCGCTTCGATCATTTCGCGCGCCGCGGCGGTCGGATCTTCTTTGCCGAAAACAGCCGACCCCGCGACGATGATTTCCGCGCCGGCCCCGACGATTTTCTGAACGTTGCCGGCGTCGATGCCGCCGTCGATTTCGATTTTCGTCGGCAAGCCGCGCTCGTCGATCATGCGCCGCAGGCGCCGCAGCTTATCGACCGACGTGTGAATGAATTTCTGCCCGCCGAAGCCCGGATTGACCGACATCAAAAGCACGAAATCCGCAAACGGCAGCGCTTCTTCGAGCGCGACGAGCGGCGTCGCCGGATTGATCGCGATGCCCGCCTGTCCGCCCGCTTCGCGAATCGCCGTTAAAGTGCGCTGCAGGTGAAAATCGGCTTCGACGTGCACCGAAACCATGTTCGCGCCCGCTTCGACGAATTCCGCCGCGTAACGGTTCGGCTCGACGATCATCAAATGGCAGTCGATCGTCAGATCGGTGATTTTGCGGATCGATTTGACGACCGGCAGCCCGATCGTGATGTTCGGCACGAAGCGACCGTCCATCACGTCGACGTGCAGCACGCGCGCGCCGCCTTCTTCGACCGCCCGGATCTCTTCCGCGAGCCGCGTAAAATCCGCTGACAGCAGCGAAGGAGCCAATTCAAACATTTCGGTTATTTGTCCTCTACTTTGTTGCACAAAAAAATATTTCGGTTGCCCCCGGCAAGCGCCGCGCTACGGATTGCGGCGCGGTCTGGTTTCGCCGCTCGTGGCCGGAGTTCTGCTCGTCGCCGGTTTCGGCGAATTCGTCGGGTTCGGCGTTTTCGCCGCCGGCGGCGTCGCGCCGTTTTTGTTTTCTTTCGCCGTCTCTTTGTCTTTATCCGAGGAATCCTTATTGCTGTTCGAAGTGCTCGCGTCGGCGTTCGAATTTTCCTTGATCACGTCGCGGCTCGTCGAGGCTTTCTTCTTATTGGTGTTCGCGTTCGCGTTCGATTTTTTCTTCGGTTTGTCGGAAATCAATTCTTCGATTTTTTCCGTGTCGTCTTCCTCGATCGAGGTGTTGCCTTTTTTAATCGTCGTCGGCTTTTCGTCGCCTTCCGGATTCGGCTTGCTCGTCACGACGAGAATCAGCTGCCCGGTTTTGACCGTGTCGCCCGGTTTCGGGAGCTGTTCGAGCACCGTGTTCGGCGCTTCTTCGCTGTAACGGTCGGCGCGTTTTTTGATTCGTAAGCCGAGGGCTTCCAGTTCTTTTTCGCTTTCGGCGTAGTTTTTACCGACGATTTCGGGGACCGTGATTTCCGAGCCCTGCAGCGAACGGTAAACGACATAACCCATCCCGAATAAAAAAGCCGCCGCCAGAGAAGCGACAATCAGCAATTTTCCAAGCGCCGAACCTAATTTACTTACAAAACTCACTTCTTTGCACAACTCCCAAATTAAAACCCGAAGTCTAACAGTTACGGTTGAATAAAACGAGCGGAAAAAGTCTCTTAAAACCTTATCAGAAAACTAAATCTTTTCAAACACGGCGATAAAAAATCCGTCGATCCGGTCGCGCGGCGGAAAGGTGCGCGCGTAGCCTTCCCCGGTCGCGTATTTTTCCGGAACGCTCGGCTTCCGGGAGCGGAAGCCGTTTTCGGCCGCGAGAAACTCCGCGATGACGCGCTCGTTTTCTTCTTTTTCCAATGAACAGGTTGAATAAATAATGCGACCGCCGCTTTTGACTAGCTTTGATGCGCCGCGCAGGATTTTGAGTTGTTTGCGAGATAATTCGGCGAAATCTTTTTCCTGCAGAAAATAGCGGATTTCGGGATTGTGCCGCAAAGTTCCCGTGCCCGAACACGGCGCGTCGACGAGCACGACGTCGAAGCTTTCGTCCGCGAACGGCAGCGCCTGTTCGGCGTCGTACTGCAGAATCAAGACGTTTCGGACGCCCTGGTTCCGGCAGTTTTCACGCAGAATTTTAACCCGATTCCAGTGCAGATCGCCCGCCGCGAAGAGCTTTGATCCCGGCCCCTTGATCTTTGAAGCGATTTGCGTCGTTTTGCTGCCCGGCGCGGCGCAGACGTCGAAAAACGATTCGTTTTCCTTCAAATCGACGGCGGTTCCGACCATTTGCGAGCCTTCGTCCTGAAAATAAATCTTGCCGCCGCGCGCGAGCTCGAACAGGTAGTTTTTATCCGGTTCGCCGTCCGCGACGCCGAGCGATTTAACCACCGCGTCGGAGGTTTTCGCCGTGAAGCGGTAATCGAGCGCCGGCGTTTCGTTATTCGAAGCTGCGAGCCGCGCGGCGTCCGCGAAACCGAAATCGTCGATCCATTTTTCAACGAGCCAGCGCGGGTGCGACGTTTCGACGGCGAGCCGGTCGGTCTCGTCCGCGAAATCGAGAACGATCTTTTCGCGCGTGCAGCGGCGCAGGACCGCGTTGACGAAGCCTTTGGCCGATGTTTTTTTCGCTTTCCGCGTCAACTCGACGGCGTCGTTGATCGCGGCGTGCGGCGGAATTTTGTCGAGAAAAATCAATTGATAAAGCGCGCTCCGCAGGATCACGCGCACCGCCGCGTCGAGTTTTTTCCCGCCGGTCAGTTTTTCGATCAGGCGGTCGAGGTGAATCTGTTTTCGCAGCACGCCGAGCGTTATCTCGTGGCACAAAGCGCGGTCGCGCGCCTCGAGCCGTTCTTCGTAAACGGGCAGCAAAACCGACGAAAACGCCTTTTCACTTTCGATTTTCGAGAGAATTTGAAACGCCGCGAGCCGCGCCGGCGCGATATTTCGTTTCGGGGTTGCGGATTGCGGATTGCGGTTTTTATCTTTTTTCACTTTTGAGTTTGACCGAAACGTCTTCGGCGCTTCCCTTTCGCAGATTTTCGTCGACCGAAACGCGGTCGTCGAAAACGAAACATTCGCCCTGCCACAGGCTTTCCGCGTCGGGAATTTCTTCGAGGTATTTCAAAATTCCGCCTTCGAGCTGGTAGACGTTTTCGAAACCGATTCCTTTTAGGTACGGCGCGAATTTTTCGCAGCGGATGCCGCCGGTGCAGAACATCGCGATTTTTTTGTGTTTCGCCGGATCGAGGCGTTGCTCGACGAACCGCGGCAGATCGCTGAATTTTTCGGTTTTCGGGTTCACCGCGCCGCGGAAAGTTCCGATTTCGAATTCGTAATCGTTCCGCGTGTCGAGCACGAAAACGTCGTCGCTTTTGATTACTTCGTTCCATTTTTCCGGCGAAACGTGCGTGCCGCGCCCCTTTTCGATTTCGACCGGGCGTTTCAGCGTCACGATTTCGGGTTTGATTTTGACGTGCACGCGCCGGAACGGGCTCGCCGGGTGAAACGAAGATTTATATTTTAATTTCGTTTCGAAAATCGCTTCGGCCTCGCGGACGAACTTTCCGATATTTTCCGGAGCGCCGCTCACCGTCGAATTGAAACCTTCTTCCGCGAGTACGATCGTGCCCAGAATGGATTGCCCGCGCATCGCCGCTTTCAGCCGCGTCTGAATCTGCGGCAGATTTTCGAGCCGTTTGAATTCGTAAAACGTGATGATTTGAACGTTGTTTTCAGACATTTCCATTTCGGATTTCGGGTTTTAGATTTTGGATTTTGGATTGATTATGTATCCGGACAAAGCCGCTTCTAATCCAAGTCCTTCGTTACCGAAACGCTCTCGGATAGAGGAAACGCTTATCAACGCGAACGGAAACTCCGAAATCCGAAATCCAAAATCCGAAATCGATCTACCCCAATTTCTCGCCGACCCGCAGTTTGATTCCGTTGAGAAAATCGCGCGTTGCCATCCGTTTTTTGCCCTCGATCTGCAGCTCTTCGATTTGCAGAACCGAATCGCCGCCGCAGAAAACCAAAAGCTCGTCGCCTTTCGCCGCGATAATTTCGCCCGGCCGGCGAAGGGAATGCGCGAAGTCGGCCGGCCGGCACCGCCAGAGCGTGATTTTTTTCTCGCCGAAATAAGTGAAAGCGGTCGGGAACGGCTGAAAGCCGCGGACGCGGTCGGCGATTTCGCGCGCCGAGAGCATCCAGCTGATCAAGCCGTCCTCCTTTTTCATGATCGGCGCGAGCGTCGCCGCTTCGTGATCCTGCGGCGCCGGCTCCAGTTCATCGATCCCGCGAAGCGTTTCCGCCAGCAAATCCGCGCCGATCAGCGACAAACGCCCCATCAGCTCGACGGAGTTTTCCCGCACGCCGATTTCGGTTTCCTTTTGCAGCAAAATGTCGCCGGTGTCGAGCCCGGCGTCCATCTGCATCGTCGTCACGCCCGTTACGGTTTCGCCCTGCACGATCGCCCAGTTGACCGGCGCCGCGCCGCGATATTTCGGCAGCAGCGAAAAATGCACGTTGATCGCGCCCTTCGGAAACGCTTCGAGAAAGCTCGCCGGCAGAATTCGGCCGTAAGCGACGACGACCGCGACGTCCGCCGCGTGCGAGCGGAAAAGCCCGAGCGCTTCCGGCGTTTTGATTTTGGTCGGCTGATGAACCGGCAGCCGGTTGGCGAGCGCGAACTCCTTAACCGGCGGCGCCGTCAATTTATTTCCGCGCCCCGCCGGGCGGTCGGGCTGCGTGTAGACGGCGGCGACTTCGTGACCGTCGCGCAAAATTTTTTCCAAACTCGGAACCGCCGACGCCGGCGTTCCCATAAACACGATCTTCATGGCTTTCGGCAAAACATTTATGATAAAGAAAAAACGCGAACGCGTAAATCAATCGCCCGGTTTTCGGGATACGGGGCGCGGATGAACGCGGACAATACGGATTTTCGCGGATTTTTAGGCGATTTTTATATATTCCGCGAAAATATTTTCAATCCGCGTTCATCCGCGCCCCGTTTAAAGCGCCGGAAATTAATAACCGCAATGGTAATTCGAACTTTCGTAGGCTAACTTCCACGAACCGTTCGCGCTTTCGTAAACGTTGAAGCTTGAACTTTCGAAGCCCGGCAGATAGGTAAAAATCTCGCTCACGCCGTCGTTGTCGTAATCGAAAGCGTCGAGCAGCAGCTCGTGCAGAATGCCCTGATCGACGCTCTTGATGTCGCCGCTCATCACGTCCGATTGTTTGATCAACCTGAATTCCATGAACGTGAGACGGTATTTGCCGCCCTCCTTTTTTTCGGCGATGAAAAACAGCAGCGCGCGTTCGGTCGGGCTCGTTTCGACCCAGTACGAACCGACGAAATCCGCGCTTCGGTCGTTGTTCACGTCGAGCGCGGTGAGATTTTGCGACTTCAAGTTTTTTCTCGCCGCCGCGGAAACCTTCTGACGCGCGAATTCGCCGCGCGCGAGCGCTTCGATTTCCGAGCGCTCGGCGGGCGTCGGTCGGCGCCGGATGCCGGAACCGTTCGTTTTGACGGTCGCATCGGTCGCGAGCGCCATGACCATGCCGCCGAGTTTCGCTTTCGCCGACGAAACGCTGATCTGCGCCATGTTGCGCGAGCATTCGGCGGCCGCGTTGGCGCTTAAAACCGTCGCCGTTCCGGCGTTCGCGCCGCCGAAGATCAAACGGTAAGCGGCTTTCGGCCGGTAATAGGTTTTGTTGAAAAGCTCGATTTCCCGCATTTCGGCGTCGCCGCCGACCGTGGCGGCTAAATTGCCCTTTTCCAGGTAAGCGATCGGCTCGAACGTTTTGCCGTCGTTTAGCACGGCGAAAATGACCGGTTTGCGCGCCGGCTGCGCGAAAAGCGGCGCGGCGAGCGCGAGCAGTGTCAGCCAAAATTTCAGCAGGTTGTTTTTTTTCATATTTTCGATTCGCCGAAAAACAATTTTACTGGTTTTTAAAGCGGAAGGCGTCGGCCATCACGTAAAAAATCCAGTTTTCCTCCATCGACCCGCGAATTAAATGCGCGTTCGCGCCGGCGGCAAAAACGGCGACGTCCTCGCCGCCGTGCGTCTCGCTCCGCAGAGGGATCATCGCTTCCTGCAGATAATCGGGATTCGTCGTATCGACGAGCGTCAGGTCCGGGCGACCGTTTTTAACGGGCTGAAACGTGCGCGGCTCGTTGCAGCACAGCTTCGCGCCTTCCGGAAACAAATTGTTCGCGCCGACGAAACCTCTGCCGTTCGTGTAATTGAGCGTCGTCATCGGCAGCCCGAGAGCGTCCTTTTTGTAAAACGTCTCGGCGTTTCCGAAATCGTCGACTTCGCGGATCAAACCGAGAATGTTGTTGCCGCGCACCGGGTAGCCCATCATGTTGAAAGTGTGACTGTGGTCGGCCGTCACGACGATCAGGGTTTCGTCGAGGTTCACTTTTTTGAGGGCCGCGCGCACGGCGTTTGAAAGCTCGATCGTGTCGGTCAGCGCGCGAAACGCGTTGCCGCTGTGATGCGCGTGGTCGATTCTTCCGGCTTCGACCATCAGAAAAAAGCCGTCGCGGTCTTTCGATAAAATGTCGATCGCTTTGCCGGTCATTTCCGAAAGCGACGGTTCTTTCCCTGCGTCTTTCGGTCGGTCGTATTCGAATTGCATTTGCGACGGCTCGAAAATCCCGAGCAGGTGCTTTATTTTGCCGGCGTCGATTTTATCGAAATCCGCCTTGTTCCAGACGTACGCCGAATCCTTGTATTTAGCGAGCCATTCCCTTGTCAGATCGCGCCCGTCGGTGCGGACGCCCTTGAGCGCCGGATATTCGGGGTCAGCCGTTTCGTTCGGCAAAAATTTCGCGCGGCCGCCGCCGAGCGCGACTTCCAGCCCGTCGCCGTATTTGAATTCGATGAGCTGGCGCGCGATGTCTGGGAATTTCGCGTCGTAAGCTTCGCGGATTCTTTTGGCGATTTCGGGCTTCTTCAAACTCGCCGCGTTGTTCGCCGCCCAGAGAATGTCGTAATCCGATTCCCAATCGCGGTCCGCCGTGTGCGCGTAGCAGGCGCCGGGCGTCGCGTGCGTGAGCCGCGCGGTCGAAACGACGCCGGTCGATTTGCCGTTTTCCTCCGCCATTTCGAGCAGCGTTTTCGTTTCGTTGCCTTTGACGGTGCGGTAATCGCCGCGGATGATGTTCTGGTCGACCGACAGCACGCCCTCGTCGGTTTTGACGCCCGAAATGATCGCGCTCATCGTCGGCGCGGAATCCGAAGTCTGCTGATTGGCGCTGTAGGTTTTCGAAAAGGCCGAATACGGAAATTCCTCGAAGCTCAGGCGGTTTTCCTCGCCGCTTTCGCCGCGCCGCTGCCCTTCGAGAATCCGCGCCGCCGTCAAAGTCGAGACGCCCATGCCGTCGCCCATAAAGAGGATGACGTTTTTCGCCCGGCCGGTGCGGAGCCTTTCGCGTTTCGCGCGTTCGATCGCCGCCCAGCCGTCGCGCCGCCACGTTTCGGCGGACTCGGCGCGCCTGACGGGAAAAAGCGGCAGAACCGTTTGCGCGTTCGCGAGGCCGAATAAAACCAGAGTACTGATGAAACTCGAAAAATACTTCATTAAAATTCTCCGAAACTTAATTACAAAAATTATTTTCCCAACCTTCGCGGCTTTGCGCCTTGACGGAAAACTAATTTTTCTCCCGCCAAGGCGCAAAGCCGCGAAGAAAGACTAACTTTCAATTATTCGTTCGATTTTTTGATAAAGCGAAAACAAAAGATGAACTAAGAATAACCCGAAAAGCATTCCCAGTTCATCCCGGCTGACATTTAATTTTCGTTAGTTTTTCTGCGCGATCGATTTGCCCTGCATGAATTGCAAAAGATACTCGCGACCGCCCGCTTTCGAATCCGTCCCCGACATGTTGAAGCCGCCGAACGGGTGCACGCCGACGAGCGCGCCCGTGCATTTGCGGTTCAGGTAAAGATTGCCGACGTGGAATTCGCGTTTCGCGCGTTCGAGATTCGACTGCGTCGTCGAATAAACCGCGCCGGTTAGCCCGTAATCGGTGCCGTTCGCGATTTCCAGGGCATGATCGAAATCCTTCGCCTTGATGACCGCCAGCACGGGCGCGAAGATTTCTTCCTGTTCGATCGTCGCGCCGGGCGCGACGTCGTCGATGATCGTCGGCTCGACGTAATAACCGTTCGAATCGTCGCCTTTGCCGCCGAACAAAACCTTTCCGCCCTCGTCGATTCCCTTTTGGATCATCGAGGTCGCTTTGTCGAACGATTTCTGGTTGATGACCGCCGTCATCTGCGTTTCGCCCATCGTCGGCACCCCGATCGTGATCTGCTCGGTTAATTTGACGATTTTTTCCATCAGCTCGTCGTGGACTTTTTCGTCGACGATCAGACGCGAGCACGCCGAACATTTTTGCCCCTGAAAACCGAACGCCGATTGGACGACGCCGAGCGCCGCCTCCTCGAGATCGGCGTCCTCGCAGACGATGATCGCGTCCTTGCCGCCCATTTCGGCGACGACGCGCTTCAACCATTTCTGACCGGGACGCGTTTTCGCGGCTTCCTCGTAAATATGAAGCCCGACGGTTTTCGAGCCGGTAAAGGAAATGAACCGCACTTTCGGCGAGGCGACCAAGTGTTCGCCGACCGCCGTGCCCGCGCCCGGAACGAAATTGACGACGCCCCCCGGCAGCCCGATTTCTTCGAGCACTTCCATGAATTTATAGGCGATCACGGGAGCGTCCGGAGAAGGTTTCAAAACGGTCGTGTTGCCGGTGACGACCGCCGCCATCGTCATCCCCGCCATGATCGCGAGCGGGAAATTCCACGGCGGAATGATCGCGCCGACGCCGAGCGGAATGTATTCGAACGTGTTGTGTTCCGGCAGCGGCGACGGCGTGACCGGCTGATGCCCCGCCCAGTTCAGCATTTCGCGGCCGTAGAATTCGAGAAAATCGATCGCTTCCGCCGTGTCGCCGTCGGCTTCCGCCCACGTTTTGCCGGTTTCGAAGATCATCCAAGCCGAAAAATAATGTTTGCGGGCGCGAACGATCGCCGCCGCGCGAAACAGATATTCGGCGCGTTCGGCGGGCGTCACGCGGCTCCACAGCTTGAAAGCCTCGGTCGCCGCGTCGATCGCTTTTTCGGTCAGATTTTCCGCGTCCGTGTCGGCGTCGGAGAAAACGCCGACGACCTGCGATTTTTCCGCCGGGTTGATGCTTTCGAACTTCTTGGCGGTCGTGATCTTTTCGCCGTTGATGACGAGCGGGTATTCGCGCCCGAGTTCGCTTCTGACCTCTTTGATCGCCGCGCGCATCGCCGCCGCGTTTTCCTCGATCGTAAAATCGGTAAACGGTTCGTTTCTAAATTCGTCTAAACTTTTTTGTGTCTGCATAAATTTTACCCTTGAAGTTGACTTCGATAACAATATTTTTATTCTAACTCATTGGTCTCGGATTTGGTAAATTGTGCCTTTAAAAGCCGGTTGCGCGGCCGTTTTTCCGTTTTTTTGCCCGCCGCGCGGGTTCGATAAAATGAAACGGCTTCAAAAAAAAGGCGGATTGCTGTCAAACCATTTTTCGCCGTCGGCGACCGCCGAACGAAACCATTCCTCTTTTTCAAAATAATATTTCCGGAATGAGCGCAAAACCTCAATATCGCCTTGCGTTTACGAAAACTTTTATGCAAGGATTGTCTATCGGCTCGAAACACTCGAGAGCCGATCTAACCAAACCCAGAACACCTAGCTCAAATATTCATTTCCGACGACGGATTTTGAATTTCTGAACCGTTTTTAGTCGATTAAAAACTAAAGACATCTCTGTTTCCGCACGGCGGTCTTCGGAGAGCACCGCCCGCCCTTTTTGAATTTAGTTAACCCAGGAGATTAAATGAAATTTCGCAAAATTTGCATCTATCTGTCCGGCGGCGCGCTGGCGCTGCTGGCGGTTTTCAGCCTGCTGTCGCCCTTCCGAAACGTCATCGCCGGAAATCAGCAGAATCCGAGAAAAAATAAATCCAACCCAACGTCGAAGCGGCCCAACCCGCCGAACTTCGACGCGCTCGCCGAAACGCCGGCGCGCGCCGAACGGTTCGCCGAAAGCGATCCGGCGATCGAGGGCGGACGCGTCGCGCAAACCGAACCGCGTTTCGGCGTCCCGACATTTCTTTGGGCGGACGGTCCGGCCAAAGCCGAAACGGCGAACGGCGACGGTTCGCGCCGCGCCGGCGACAAGGAATCGGCGGCGCGCGCGCATCTCGGACGGTTCGCGGCGCGCTATCGCCTGAATAAGACCGACGTCGCGACGGCGAAGCTCGCCGCCGTCCACGACACCGGCAAAGGCGCGATCGTCGTCAAATTCAAACAACGGTTGAACGGCGTCGAGGTTTTCCGCGACGAAGTGAACGTCATCATGAACCGCGATTTGCGGCTCGTCGCGCTGTCCGGCTATTTAACCGGCGATCGGGTCGGAGAAAGCCTGCCGGATTTCAACCTTCAGCCGGCGGACGCGCTGGCGGCGGCGGTGCAGGATTTGACCGGCGCGCCGATCGACGCGTCGCTGCTGCAGCCCGCGCAGAATATTTCCGCCGACGAAGCCTATCAGCTTTTCACCGCCGATAACGCGTCGCGGGCGGGCGTCGCTTTTACGGACGAGCCGAGCCGCGTCAAAAAAGTGTTTTTTCACCTGCCCGAAGGCTACGTTCCGGCGTATTATGTCGAAACGGGCGTGATGGTTCCGGCCGCTGACGTGCTCGATGCGTCGGGCTCGGCGATTTACGAAGAGCTCGGCTATTCGTACGTCGTATCGGCGATCGACGGTCGAGTGCTTTTCCGCAATAATTTAACGGCCGAACAGAAACGCCCCAACCGCGTTTCCGGGCTCGCGCCGAGCGCCGCCTACACGTACCGCGTTTGGGCTGATCCCGTAACGCTGATTCCCTACGACACGCCCGCCGGCAACGGCGCTCATCCGAAGCCGAATCCGATTCCGGACGGCGCGCAGTATCCGTTTTTACCGCAGAACGACGTGACGCTGCAGAACTTTCCCTTCAGCAAAAACGATCCGTGGCTGCCCGCCGGCGCCGTCGACACGAACGGCAACAACGTCGACGCGTTCGTCAACCTGACGAATCCCGACGGTTACGGTCCGGTCGCGCCCGCGCCGTACGACGGAACAACCTCGGCCGGCGATTTCCGCGCGCTCGCTTCCGGCACTTCGTTTCCGTTCACGCACGTGCCCGACGCATCGCCGCTTTCCGCCGCCGCCAGACAGGGCTCGATCCAGCAGCTTTTCTATAACCTCAACTTCCTGCACGACTGGTTTTACGACGCCGGCTTCGACGAAGCCTCGGGCAACGCGCAAAACGACAATTTCGGGCGCGGCGGTCTGGGAGGCGACAGCATGAAAGCGCAGGCGCAGGACGTGTCCGGTCGCAACAACGCGAACATGTTAACCCCGGCTGACGGCGCCCGCCCGCGCATGCGAATGTACCTTTTCGATTCGAACGCGCCGAAATTTCTGGACGTTCTCGCCCCGGCGGCGATCGCCGGCAAACGCGCGGTCGGCACGTCGCAGTCCGGTCCGCAGACTTTCGATATGACCGCGCAGGTCGTCGCCGCGCAGCCGAGCGACGCCTGTTCGCCGCTGACGAACGCCGCGCAGGTCGCCGGCAAAATCGTGCTCGTGCAGTATCCGACTCCCGCCAACTGTGCGCCGAACACGATGACGGCGAATCTGCAGAACGCCGGCGCCGTCGGGTTCTATATGGTCTGGGTGCCGAGCAACCCGAACGCGGCGGTCAACGTGACCGGCTTTAATGCGGCGCAGACGATCCCGTTTCTCTCGACGAGCTTCAATAACGCCGCCAACATCAAAACGGCGCTGGCGAATTCGCAGACCGTGACCGTCAGATTCTTTCGCTCGGCGGGCGCCGAACGCGACGGCACGATCGACAACCAGATCGTGTTCCACGAATGGGGGCATTTTATCAGCAACCGCCTCGTCGGCAACGCGAACGGTTTGAACACGAATTTTTCGGGCGGTCTCGGCGAAGGCTGGGGCGACTTTCTCGGCATGCTTTTGACGGTGCGCGCCGACGACGTTTCGACGCCGAGCAACGCGAACTGGAACGGCGCTTACGCGCTCGCCACTTACGCGACGAGCGGCGGTCCGAGCGGTGAAGGCCAGCACGGCTATTATTGGGGCATTCGCCGCATGCCGTATTCGACCGACCTGATGAAAAACAGTCTGACTTACAAGCATATCGCCAACGGCAACGCGCTTAATCCGGGCGTGCCGGCCGGATTCGGCCTCGACGGCGCCGACAACGCCGAAGTGCACAATACCGGCGAGGTCTGGTCGAACATGCTCTGGGAATGCTACGCCGCGCTCCTGCGCGATACGCAGGGCGCGAATCCGCGTCTGACTTTCCAGCAGGCGCAGGACAGAATGAAAAACTACCTTGTCGCGTCTTTGAAGATGACGCCGGTCAGCCCGACGCTGCTCGAAGCGCGCGACGCCGTGCTCGCGGCGGCCTTCGCGAACGACCCGCTCGACGGTCAACTCTTCGCGCAGGCTTTCGCGAAACGCGGCGCCGGTTCCGGCGCGGTTTCGCCCGATCGCTATTCGAGCACGAACGTCGGCGCGGTCGAAAGCTTCACGCTCGCCGGAAATTTGGCGTACGTCGGCGCGTCGCTCGACGACAGCATCGTCAGCGCCGACAACGACGGCTACCTCGACAGCCGCGAACGCGGTTTGCTGAAAATCACCGTCAAAAACGTCGGCATGGCGCCGATCAGCGGCGCTTCGGCGACCGTTTCGTGGGCGAATGCCCCGCTCATTTTCCCGAACGGCACCGCCGTCAGCTTCCCGACCCTGCAGCCGCAGGTTCCGGTGACGGTTTCGCTGCCGGTCGAAGCCGGGTATATGGGCACGACGCTGCGCACCGCCGATTTCACCTTTACGATCAACGACTCGTCCAACAACCTCGCGGCGATCAACGCTTCGTATTCGACCTACATGAACGGCGACGAGCTCGCCGCGACAACGCAAACCGATACGGTCGAACCGCAGCAGAGCACCTGGACGGTCGGCAGCAACGTCAACCTCGTGCAGGACGCGGCGGCCAAATTCCAACGCCGCGCGACCGCCAGCATGAATTACGCCTGGCACGCGCCGGATTATGATGTGCCCTCCGACCAGTACCTCGTATCGCCGGCGATGACCGTCGACGGCAGCGGCTCGGTCAACCTGCAGTTCGACCACAGCTGGCAGTTCGAATTCGACGCGGGCGGAAATTACGACGGCGGCGTCGTCGAAGTAAGCATCAACGGGGGCGCTTTCACTGATTTAAGCACCGTCGCTTACAACGGGACGCTCACCAATTACGCCGGCAATCTCAACCCGCTGCAGGGCCGTGCGGCGTTCGTCAGATCGAGCGGCGGCACGATTCACTCTTCGCTGACGCGCGCCGTCGCGCCGGGCTCGGTCGTCCAGTTCCGCTTCCGCGCCGCCAGCGACAACCTGCTCGGCGCCGGCGGCTGGCTGGTCGACAACATCGCCGTCAACGGCGTCGTCGAAACGCCGTTCGCGACGCTCGTCGGCGAGCTCGCGCCGACCGCCGCGACCGTGGCGATCGAAGGCCGGGTCATGGCGGGCGATCGCGGCGTGCAGCGCGCGAAGGTCAGCTACACCGACGCCGGCGGCGCCGTTCACAGGGCGGTCACGAACTCGTTCGGTTATTACCGTTTCGACGACGTCCGAACCGGCGGCATCTACGTTTTCACGGCGACGAGCAAAGGTTATACCTTTAACCCGGTCGTCCTGAACGTCGACGATGCCGTGCAGAATCTGGACTTTTACGCGGCGCGGTGAAGCGTTGAAACGCTTCCACGAAAAAAAGTTCGGGAGTCGTCAGTTTAACGACTCCCGAACTTTTTTTATCTCCAATTCCCGGGTTTTTATCGGGCTATCCGGCGGCTAACCGGGAAATCCGTTCAAAGCTCCGCCGGTTTTACTCCCATTTGGCGGTTTTTTGCAGTTTCCTGATTTTGCGTTTCGCGAGCTCGCGTTTGAGGACGCTCATGCGGTCGAGAAAGACGATGCCGTCGCAATGATCGGTTTCGTGCAGCACGCAGCGCGCCGACAAATCCGTGCAGTCGAGCTCTTGGTCGCGACCGAAAACGTCCTGGTAACGCACGACCGTGCGCACCTCGCGCCGGACGGTCGTGTAGATTCCGGGAAACGACAGACAGCCCTCGTCGCCGATCTGCTCGCCTTCCTGCGTGACGATTTCGGGATTGACGAGCGCGATTTTGTTCGACTTTCCCTCTTCGAGCGGCACGTCCATCACGAAAAGCCGTTTGGAAACGCCGATTTGCGGCGCGGCGAGCCCGACGCCGTGCGCGTCGTACATCGTTTCGAACATGTCATCGACTAGTTTACGCAGATCTTCGTTAAACTCCTCTTCGCCGACCGGTTTTCCGATCGTGAGCAGGACCGGTTCGGGATAGTGCACAATTTTGAGTATTGACATAAATTCCTATTGTATAAATTAAAGCCGAAAACGCAAAAATAAAGCGTTTAGATGAAGAAATGGCGAATTCGTTTACCGGTCCGCAGCCAGACCGCGATTTTTTTCGTTTTTTCGTGATTTTCCGCCGCCGGATTCGCGTGCGCCCCGGAAAACGAACGCACGTCGTAATCGAGGCGGCAGACGGCGATGCGTTTTTCGAAACCGAAAAATTCGAGTTTCGCGGCTTCGAATTTGGCGGCGCATTTCGCCGGTCCGGGTATTTTTCGCGTCTGAAGAAACCGGCAGAAGGCGAGCGCGTCCTCGAAATGCTTCTTGACGGTCCGCGGATTGTAGGTTTGCGAAAATTCACGAAAATTGCCGGTAAAATCCTCGCCCAGAACGCGGCGCGTCAGGGGCAGAAACTTTTCCGCCTCGCCGAGGCGTTTCCAAACGAGCGAGTCGGCGAAAAAATGCAGTTCTTCGGGCATGATTTCGGCGATTTCCCGGATTTCGTCCGCGCTCAAACCCGACTCAACGCCGATTTTTTCGGGTTCGGACAAAAAAGCGCGGCGAAATTCCGCGTCGGTGTAGAGCTTCGCCAGCAGATTCTGCTGCTCCTTAAGACTCATCGCATTAGTTTTTTGGCGGTTTCCAGCTCTTCCAGGATTTCGGCGAACGGCGGAAAATTGCCGTCGCGTTCGAGCGCCGCGCCGCGCACGTCGCACCGCGCGGCGACTTCCGCGAAAACCCGCCAGATTTCCGCTTCGGTTTTATCGGCGTGCGCGTCGATCAGGCGCTTGCCGTGCCGGTGCGAGCCGACGAAATGCAGCTGCACGACGCGATCGAGCGGGATTTCGTCGAGAAAACCGCGCCAGTCGAACCCGAAATTGCGCGAATTGATGTAAAGATTCGTCACGTCGAGCAGCAAGCCGCAGCCGGTTTCCTCGAGCACGGTTTTGATGAACGCGCCCTCCGACATTTCCGACGACGGGAACTGCACGAGGTAGGTGATGTTTTCGAGCGCCAAAGGCGTTTTGATGCGCTTTTTGACGCGTTCGATATTACGGACGAAAACCTTGACGGCTTCTTTCGTGTACGGCACCGGCGCGAGATGACCGATCTTGACGCCGCCCGCCCCGGTGAAACACAAATGGTCGGAAAACCACGCCGGCTCGACGTACTCGACGAGCGGGCGACCTTTTCAAGGTAATCATCGTCGAGGCCTTCGGCGCTTCCGAGGGAAAGTTCGAGCGAATGCGGAATCAGCGGAAAATGCTCCTTCAAAAGCTTTAATTCGGCGATTTTGCCGGCGCCCGCATCGAGGTAATGATCGGTCGTGATTTCGAGAAAATCGATTTTTTCCCGGTTCAAAAAAATATCCGCCCGGAATTGTTCGCGAAAACCGATTCCGACGCCGAGTTTTGCCGAAATTCCAGCCGTCATAAATTACTTTATTTCAAACAATTTGAAGAAATTGTTCACTAAACCTCGCCGCCTTGGCGTCGTCGAACCTCCTACGAACAACCGCCGCCGCAGCCGCCGCAACCGCCGCCGCACGAACTTCCGCCCGAACACGAGCTTCCCGAACTGCAGCTCGAACCGGAACTGCAGGAGCTGCCGCAGCCCGAACCGCAGCTCGTGCCGCCGGTCGCCGGGTTCAGTTGCGATTTATGAAACGCCTGATTGTAGCTGTCGAAAACCGTTCCCGCCAGAATTCCGGAACCGAACACGCCGACCGAAAGCAGCAGCGGGTCGACGCCGGCGAAGGTCGTCTGCGGCGCGACGCGCGCCTGGTTGGTCCGGATGTAGGCGGCCTGCGACGTGTATTTAAGGTTATCGAAAGCGAGCTGCAGCCGTTCGAGATAAGCCTTGCCGAGCTTCGTCACGCGCGGAAGCTTCGAGACAGCCCTCGCGATCGCGAGCCCGGCGACCGTAAAGACAAGGAGAAAGACGACGTTGAAATGCCCGTGCGCGAGGGCGGCGAGCAGCTTGTAAGCGCCGAGGCTCAGAATCAGCGCGTAAACCGCCCATTTGATCGGTTCGAAGACGCGGCGGTCGGCTTCCCCGGTCAGCATTTGCTGCTGTTCGAGCCGCGTTTGGTAGAAAGTTTTGTGTGCGTCGAGTTCGTAGATCAAACCGAAGGCGTTAAAAATTTCGGACGGTTCGCGCGACGCGCCGAGCCAGTCGAACGCCGATTTTTCGATCGGCGGCAAACCCCTTACGTCCGGCGGATTCGCCGCCTTTTTGAGAATCGGCTGCGCGCCGGTGCCGTCGATTTCGACGAAGCCCTTTTGCGTCAGGCTGAAAATCGCCGACCTGGCGAGCTCGTTGATGCCGCCGCGCAGGTAAGCGATTTCGTACGGGTCGAGATTCGGCGGAATCGCCGGCACGCCGAGCCGGTCGGTCCGGTCGAACTGCGATTTGACGAGCGCCAGAACTATCACGGCGACGCCGATCAGCAAACCGAAAAACACCAGAAAAGTCGGCCCGTACATCGTTGCCAGCGGATTATCAATCAGAATTTCCATCGGAAAATTTCCTCCTCTATCGACTTTGAACGATCTTCGCCGCCCGGCGGTTCGGTTTGTAACAAAGATTTAAGACGTTTTTTCATAACGAAAGCGCGAAATAATTCTGACGGCGCAAACCGCTCGTTTTGCCGTATCTTCCCTCGCGTTTTCCGAATCGTCGACGAAGAGGATTTGCCGGTGCGCTCTAATTGCGCGTAAAAACCTGCGTGATGTAGACTTGCCCGTCGCGCGTTTCGGCGATGCCGATGCCGGTCGTGTTGAACTGCCGGTCGAGCACGTTGCGCCGGTGACCGGGCGAATTCATCCAGCCGCGTACGGCGAGGGCGTCGAAATTGCCGTAGCCTTCGCAGAAAAAAAGATTTTCGCCGATTTTGCTCCAGCCGCGAATGTTCGAGCGCTGCGCGCGTTCGACGACCGAATTGCCGTCGCGGTCGTAATGATCGAAAAACGATTCGCGCGCCATCTGCCGCGAAAAAGCGCGCGCCATTCTCGCCAAATCCTCGTCCCAGTAAAGATCGCTCAAATTTTGTTTCCGCCGCTCGTTGTTGATCAGGTAATGAATCTGCCGCTCGTCGTTCGATAACGCGCCGCGCGGATCGCGGTTAATCGCGACGCCGCCGGTCGCGCTTTTTTGAATCCGGGCGCGCTGCGCCGAAACCGGAAACGCCGAGAACAAAAACGACGCCAGAATCGCAGACAGCGCGATTCTCGAAAACATGGTTTTCAAGGTCATATTTATCTAAATTGTCACTTCTTAAAATCGGATTGGGGGAAAGTTTCGCGCCGTTTGACGGCGAGGTAATTATAACAGTTCGCCGGATTAATTTTAAAGTTTATTTTGATTCGACCACTTTCGCGCTTTCGGCTTCGGCCCAGTCGCACAGCGTTTTGATTTCCTCGTCCGTCATTTTCGCGTCCCGGTGAATCCACAAATATGAAGGCAGCGGCATCAAACGGTCCTGCGCCTGCTCGCATATTTCCGCCAGTTTGCGGCGCTGCCGGCGCGGTTCGTACGTTTTCCAGATCGAAAGATTCAGCTCGCGCCGACCTTCGTCGATGTGATCCTTCATAAACCACGCGCCGGGCTGAACGCGCGAATACCACGGGTATTTCGTTTCGTGCGAATGGCAATCCATGCAGGAACGCGTGAGAATCGCCTTCACGTTTTCGGGAACTGTCGCATTCGCTTCGAGCGTGTCGGTTTGATTGACCGGCGGATTCGCGAAATCGGGCCGGAAGAACTGAATGACGACGAAACCCAGCACGAACAAAACGGCGACGATTTTCAGCGCTTTTTTCATAAAATTCTTTCCAAAAATACAATAAACCGATAAACTGATGCGAAAGCGATGCCCGAAATCACAACGCTCGATATTGAATTAAACTCCCGATCTTCGTCAAACACCGCCCGCGTAGGTCGGCTCGGCGAAGAACTGGCGGCTCGTTTTTTTATTAGACGGGGCGCGCGGCTCGTTTGTTCCAACTTTAAAGTCCCGATCGGCAGAAACATCCGCGGCGCGGCGGTCACCGGCGAGATCGATTTGATCGCGCTCGAAAACGAAATATTGTGTTTCGTCGAAGTCAAAACGCGCTCGTCGGACGAATTCGCCGCGCCGATCGCGGCGGTCGATCTCAGAAAACAGCGGCAGATCACGCGCACGGCGCGGATTTACCGCAAAGTATTCGGGCTGCAGGGCTTTAATTTCCGCTACGATGTCGTGAGCGTGATTTTAGCCGATAAAAATTCGCCGGTAATCGAACATTTCCCGAACTTCTGGACGGAAAACAAATTCCGCAAAAAATTTTGGCGCGACGATATTTTTTGAACAGTGGTCGGTGGGCAGTGGCCGGTGGTCGGTCTTTGTCTTTTCTGACCACCGACCACTGCCTTACTCTTCGTCTTCGCGCAGCTTTTCCAAAACCGAAAAATCTTCGAGCGTCGTGACGTCGCCGGCGACGGTGCCGCCTGACGCCAGTTCTCTCAGCAAACGGCGCATGATTTTGCCGCTGCGCGTTTTCGGCAGCGCGTCGGTGAAGCGGATGTCGTCGGGTTTCGCCAAAGAACCGATTTCCTTCGCGACGTGCGCGCGCAATTCCTGTTTCAACTGGTCGCTGCCCTTGTGCGTTCCTTCGAGCGTGACGAACGCCGCGATCGCCTGGCCTTTGAGCTCGTCCGGGCGACCGACGACCGCCGCTTCGGCGACCGCTTCGTGCGAAACGAGCGCCGACTCGATCTCTGCCGTGCCGAGCCGGTGACCGCTGACGTTGATGACGTCGTCGACCCTGCCCATGATCCAGTAATAACCGCGCTCGTCGCGCCTCGCGCCGTCGCCGGCGAAATAAACGTGCGGGATTTCCGACCAGTAAGTCTGTTTGTAGCGTTCGTCGTCGCCCCAGATCGAGCGCAGCATCGACGGAAACGGATGTTTGATGACGAGGTAACCGCCTTCGTTGTCGGCCACCGGTTTGCCGGCTTTCGTGACGACGTCGACGATGATGCCCGGCAGCGGGCGCGTCGCCGTGCCCGGAACGGTCGGCGTCGCGCCCGGCAGCGGCGAAATCATGATCGCGCCGGTTTCGGTCTGCCACCAGGTGTCGATGATCGGGCAATTTCCCTTGCCGATCAGTTCGTGATACCACATCCACGCCTCCGGATTGATCGGCTCGCCGACCGTGCCCAACAGCCTGAGACTCGACAGATCGTGTTTTAAAGGGTATTGCTCGCCCCATTTGATGAAGGCGCGAATCGCGGTCGGCGCGGTGTAGAAAATCGTCACTTTATGCCGGTCGATCAGGCGCCAGAAACGGTCGGGTTCGGGATGATTCGGCGCGCCCTCGTACATGAAAACCGTCGCGCCGTTCGCGAGCGGACCGTACGTGACGTAAGAATGACCGGTGATCCAGCCGATGTCCGCCGTGCACCAGTAAACGTCCTCGTCCTTGAGGTCGAAAACCAGTTTCGTGGTGTAGGCGACCTGCGTTAAATAGCCGCCGGTCGTGTGCAGAATGCCCTTCGGCTTGCCGGTCGTGCCCGACGTGTAAAGGACGAACAAAGGATGCTCGGAATCGAGTCTTTCCGGCTCGCATTCGTCGCTGACGGCCTCCATCATTTCGTGCCACCAGTGATCTCTGCCGGGACGCATTTTCTGCTCCGTCCCGGTGCGTTTGAAAACGACGACCTTTTTGACGCTCGGGCACTGCACGACGGCGCTGTCGACGACTTCCTTCAATTTTATTTCGCTGCCGCGCCGGTAGCCGCCGTCCGCCGTGACGATCATCTTGCATTCCCCGTCGTTGACGCGGTCGCGGATCGCGTCGGCCGAAAAGCCGCCGAAAATCACGGTGTGCGTCGCGCCGATGCGCGCGCAGGCGAGCATCGCGATCGCCAGTTCCGGCACGAGTGGCATGTAAAGCGCGACGCGGTCGCCTTTTTTGACGTTCAGTTTTTTCAGGACGTTCGCGAATTTGCAGACCTGCCGGTAAAGCTGCAGGTAAGTCAAAGTGCGAATCTCGCCTGGTTCGCCCTCCCAGATGATCGCCGCCTTGTTTTTGCGCCACGTGCCGAGATGCCGGTCGAGGCAGTTGACCGACGCGTTGATCTCGCCGCCGACGAACCATTTCGCGAACGGCTCGTTCCATTCGAGCGTTTTCTCCCATTCCTTAAACCACTGCAGATTTTTCGCCTGTTCCGCCCAGAACGCTTCCGGATCGGCGGCGGCTTCGGCGTAAAGCCGTTCGTATTCCTCGAAACTCTTGACGTGCGCCGCTTCGGCGAATTCCGCCGGCGGCGGGAAAACACGGTTTTCATTTAAAATCGATTCGATGGCCTTGGCTTGTTCAGACATAGATTTTTCCTTTGAATTATGACTTTTTGAATTTCTCTATTACGCAAAATATAACATTTTGAACGGTTCCGGCTCAAAAGCCCGCCGGATTTCATTGAGAAGAAAGAATAGGACGCGGGCCAACGCCGATCGTGACTGATTCGCGCGGATTTTATTCAAAAATAATAAATGAAAATTCGCGTAGATCCGTTTTAACCCGCGTAAATCCGCGTTCCATTTTTCCTATCCACTCCAAATTTCTATTACCAAAAACTAAGTTGTTTCATGAAACGTTTTCGAAAATGTTTACGGAATCATGTCCTCTGCTTCATCGCCGGCATCATTGGTCGCCTTTAATTCCTCCCGTTCGACTTTCACTTCCTCCCAGATGCGGTGCCCGTGCGTTTCGCGCAGCAGGATCGAACCGATGACGAAGGTGATTCCGGCGACGATCATCGGGTAATAAAGACCGGCGTAGATGTTGCCGGTTTCGGCGATGACCGACAGGCCGATGAGCGGCAAGAGCCCCCCGAAAACGCCGTTGCCGATGTGGTACGGCAGCGACAGCGCCGTGTACCGGATCTTCGCCGGAAACGCTTCGACGAGGTACGCGGCGATCGGTCCGTAAACCATCGTCACCCAGAAAACCTGCACGAAAATCAGCAAAATCAACTTCCACGCCGCCGCGTTCGCGATGAAATCGCCGAAATTCGTGTACGGCAAAGCCTTCGGCGCGGTGACGAGACCGCCGTTAGCGTCGGTCGTCTGCGGCGTCAGCGAAATCGCGCCGGTGACCGGATTTTTTTGCGAGATCGCCGTGACGACGTTCGACCCGGCCGCCGCCTGCATCGCCTGATAAATCGGAATGTATGTCAATGCCGCGAGCAGCAGGCCCGCCATAATGATCCATTTGCGACCGATCCGGTCGGACAGCCAACCGAAAAACACGAAAAACGGCATCGCGAGCAGCAGCGAAACGGCGATGATGTAGTATGCCGATTTAGCGTCGACGTTGAGAATCGACTGGAGAAAAAACAGCGCGTAAAACTGTCCCGCGTACCACACGACGCCCTGTCCGGCGGTCGCGCCGAACAACGAGATCAGCACGCGTTTCAAATTTTCCCATTTCGTGAAGGCTTCGACCAGCGGATTCGCCGACGTCATGCCGCTCGATTTGACGTGCTGAAAGATCGGCGATTCCTTCATTCTCAGGCGGATGTAAAGCGAAACGACGACCAGCAGGATCGAAATCAAAAACGGGATGCGCCAACCGGCGAAAACGCCGCTCGTGCCGGCGAACTGTTCGGGCGTCATCATGTTCTGCACGACCAGGATCACGACCAGCGACATGAAAAGCCCGAGCGTCGCCGTGATCTGGATGAACGAAGTATAATAACCGCGGCGGTTGTCCGGCACGTGTTCGGCCACGTAAACGGCCGCGCCGCCGTACTCGCCGCCGAGCGCCAGCCCCTGCATGACGCGCGTCAGGAGAAGGATGATCGGCGCGACGATGCCGATCTGCGAATAAGTCGGCAAAATGCCGATGATCGCCGTCGCGCCGCCCATGATCAAAAGCGTCACGAGAAACGCGTATTTGCGCCCGACGACGTCGCCGATCCGTCCGAAAAACAACGCGCCGAACGGTCGCACGATGAAGCCGACCGCGAACGTCGCGAGATAGGCGATGTAGGCGAAAGTGTTATTTCCCGGCGGATAAAAGAGCGGCGAGATGACGGCTGCCAAACTTCCGAAAATATAAAAGTCGTACCATTCGATCATCGTCCCGACCGCCGACGCGCTGATGACCTGCCAGATTTTTCCCTTTGAGACCTCTTCGTTATAGAAATTTCCCAAATCCTGTGTCGATGTTGACATTGAAATTTTTTCTCCCTGTAGAATTTTCGAAATGTGGTCAGAAAAACGGTTTACTCTACTATATCGTTTAACCGGAATCGTTTCCAAAAGAATAAGTCTGTTTTATAGTTTTCGGCATTTCATAATTAACGCCGGCGAGCCATGCGGTGAAAAACAAAAAACTTAAATCCCAAAACCGGCGCGGGCGGGAAAAATCGGATATTCGTTCGCGATCTTGAACGATTTTTCATAATCGCGAACAAAACTTGAAAAATTTATTAAAATTTTGCTAGACTCATTTCACCAAAAATTTCAACCAATAAAGGCATATTCGGACAATGATTGAAAGTAAAAACACGGTCGAGCGGACGCTTTCGATTCTCGAAACCGTCGCCCACAGTTCGGGCGGTCTGACGAATTCCGACATCAGCCGCCGTCTCAAACTCCCGAAAAGCTCGGCGAGCTACATCCTGCGCATCCTCGAACACCGCGGCTATCTGACGCGCGAAACGAATTCCGGCAAATACCGGCTCGGTTTGAAGCTGATGGGCCTGACGCGCGAATCGGCGACGCACACCGACATCCGCGAGGTCGCCAAACCGATCATGGAAAGCTTCGTCAAGCGCACGAGCCTTTCGACGCACCTCGCGGTTCTCGACAACGGGCGCGCCGTGTACGTCGAAAAGGTCGAAAACCCGAACAGCTTCATCAAGATGGACATCTGGATCGGGCATCGCCTGCCGGTTCATTCGACCGCGATCGGCAAGGTCCTGCTTTCGCAAATGAACGAAGCGGAAGCGACCGAGATTCTGCAGCTGCGCGGCATGGAAAGAAAAACCGCGAAGACGATCATCAATCCGAAGCGTTTTTTGAAAGAACTGGAAAAGGTGCGCGCGTTCGGCATCGCCGTCGACGACGAGGAAAACAGCGACGGCGTGCGCTGCATCGCCTCGCCGATCTTCGACGCGCAGGGCAAAATCGTCGCCGCGCTCGGCACTTCCGATACGATCATCCGGCTCGACGAAACGCGGCTCCCGAAAATCGTCGAACTCGTCAAACAATCGGCGGCGCAGATTTCGAATCTGATCGGATTCGACAACAAATCTTGATTATTTTTTAACGCAAAACCGCAAAGGCGCAAAGGGGTTTTGGTTTTTGGTTTTTGATTCGTTATGAGAATTTTTCATTAACAAGTTAAAACCATTATCAAGACACAAAAACCCGAAAACCAAAACCCGAAAATAAAAACCAAAAACCAAAAACCAAAAACCTGTTATTTATTCAAACGCATCCGGCTGATTTCGTTTATTGATCGTCGTTTGTTCGGCCATGATCAGGCGCTCGCCGGCGTCGGCCGAATGATGCATTTCCGCTTCTTCCCTTTTATTTCTTCGCGGCAGCAGAAACGTGACGGCGAGCGCGAACAGCGACAAAATCGCGCCGACCCAGAAAACGCGGTGGATCGACGAAGCCATCGCCTGCTGCAGCACTTCGAGCGTCGCGGGCGAGATCTGCGCCTGCGCCGCCGGGTCGACCAGCGCGTTCGGGTTTTCGGCGAACGCGCGCGCCTGTTCCGGCGTTAAATTCGCGTTGCCGCTCTGCGCCGCCGCATTCAGATTGGCGGCGAGCCCGGCGGTCAGGAAAGCGCCCATTACGGCGACGCCGAACGCGCCGCCGATCGCTCTCGAAAACTGATTCAGAGAAGTCGCGATGCCGAGCTTCGAACGCTCGACCGCCTGCTGGACGGCGATCAAAAGCGTCAGCATAGTCAGACCGAGACCGGCGCCGATCAGCACGAGGTCGACGTACAGCCAGACGCGCGGCGTTTCGCGCTCGAACATCGCGAGCAGCACGAACCCGAACGATAAAACGATGAAGCCGACGATCGCGATCGTGCGGTAACCGACTTTCAAAAGCAGACGCCCGCCGATGACCGACATCGAAACCCAAGCGAGCATCAGCGGCGTGAGCAGCGAGCCGGCTTCGGTCGCCGTCGCGCCGAGCGCGCCCTGCGCGAAGAGCGGGATGAACGAAATCGCGCCGAACATCGCGACGCCGGCTAAAAACCCCGCCGCGACGGACACGGAAACAGTCCGGTTCTTGAACAAATCGAAAGGAATGATCGGGTCGGACGCGCGTTTTTCGACGACGAAAAACAGACCGAGCAGCAGAATCGCGCCGCCGATCAGCAAAAGGTTCTGGAACGTTAAAAGCGCCGCGAGCGTCGCGCTCTCGACGAGCGCGAGCATCAGAAGGCTGATCGCGATCATCAAAAGCGCCGCGCCGGCGTAATCGATTTTCGGTTTTTCGGTCAGTTTCGGCTCCTTCAGCGCCAGCCCGATGATGATCGCCGCGAGCACGCCGACCGGCAGATTGATAAAGAAAACCCAGCGCCACGAGATCTGGTCGGTGATGAATCCGCCGACGACCGGACCGACGACGCTCGAGAGGCCCCAGACGCCGCTGAAATAAGCCTGCATCTTCGCGCGTTCTTCGAGCGTGAAGATGTCGCCGATGATCGTCATGCCGAGCGGCACGAGCGCGCCGGCGCCCAGTCCCTGAATCGCGCGAAAGACGATGAGCTGCGTCATCGAGGTCGAGAGCCCTGAAAGCAGCGTGCCGAGCAAAAAGACGGCGATGCCGATCTGGTAAAGCAGCCTTCGCCCGTAAAGGTCCGACAGTTTTCCCCAGACCGGCACCGTCACGGTCGAGGTCACGAGGTAGGCCGAAAACACCCAGCTGTATTGATTGAGCCCGCCGAGGCTCGCGATCACGGTCGGCATCGCCGTGCCGACGACGGTCGCTTCGAGCGCGGCGATGAACATGCCGGTCATGACGCCGATCGTCACCGCCCAGCGGCGGCGCGTCGACATTTCGAGTAAGGGTTTATTGACTGCCGTGTTTGTGTTTGAAGTTGCTTCCACCTTGTTCTCTATTCCCCTGAAATTTTTCTGCTTCTATTTTAGGTTTTCCGAAAACAATTGAAAAGATTGACCTTGCAAAAAGTTGAAATAGCCGCGAACGAACGCGACCGGGCACGAAAAATATATAATTTTACTTTTCGTGAAATTTCGTGCTTGTTCGCGACTATTTTGTCTCTTTTGCGAATTTTTCGCGGTCGCGCGCGGCGAGCTCGCCGATCTTCGACATCAGAAAATCGGCGATTTCCTTGTGCGTGCGAAGCCGGTCGCTTTTTTCGTAATGCTCCGCCAGATCGATCGGCGCGCCGAACCAGATGCGGACCTTTTCGCCGCCCGTCCAGTTTCCCAAAACCTGTTTCGGCAGATCGTTGCCCAGACCGGCGATGAAAACCGGCACGACTTGCGGGCGGGCTTTGTAAACGACCGCCCCGACGCCGGGCTGCGCGGCCAAAAACTCATACGGATCGTCGTTTAAGTTGCGTTTGCCTTCCGGGTGAAAACCGATCACGTTCGCCTCGCCGACCGAAGCGAGCGCGACGAGCTTGCGCAGGCTGAATTTGTCGAACTCGCGTTTTTCCGCTTCTTTGGCTTCGCGAAAAAAAGGCGGGTACATCGAAAACCAGCCCATCACGAGATTGACGAACCAACCGACCGGGTTCGTGTAAAAAAATTTCGCGCGCACCGGAAAATACAGTTTCATCGGGCGTTTCGTCTGCCGGAAAAGCACGGACGAGACCGTGTACATATCGAAAAACGAACGGTGGTTCGCGACCAGCAACAGCGGCCTCGAAACGTCCGTTTTTTCGACGTTCTCGATGCCGAAGACGTTCATCAGATTATAAGTGCAGATTTTTATCCAAAGCGATCCGACGTGCCGCTGGCAAAAAGTCCAAAACGACTTCCACGCGCCTTGATTCATGCGGTGCGTGAGCCAGAAACCGAATTTTTCGGTCGCGCCGAGCACGGCCAGTTCTTCGCGGGTCGGCGCGAGCGTTTCGACGGTTCCCGAAACCTGCGAATTTTCCTCTTTAATCAAAGTGTTCTCGGGCATAAACAAAAAATCAGTTTATCACCTGCAAATTGTTTGACAAAAATCGATAAATTTCGATTTCATTGATTTTTTATGGACTTCTCCGGCGTTTTAGGGCAAAATTATTGGGTCTTCGGGCTGGAAAAGCAGTATTCTAATTCGGACTTATCCGTTTTCAGCCGTATTTTCTTTTAACCCGATAGTTACCGACCCATTTCAAATTAGGAGATTAAGAAATGCAAACATTTGCTTGCGTGAAGGCAAAACTTTTCCCTGTTTCATTGTTTTTGATTTTGACGATCGGAATTGCGCAGGCGATTTCGGTCGCGGCGCAGAACGTTTACGAAACGCCGGATGAAATCTGGCAGCCGGTCGTCGAAGACCAGATCGCCGCGCGCGGAAACCGCCTTCTGCATCCGGAAAAATACCGCCTCTACCGACTCGACAAGATCGAACTGACGAAGGCTTTAGGCGCGGCGCCGCTCGAATCCGCCGGCGCGCGGCGCGGCGACGCGGCCGTGCTGACGATCCCGAAACCGGACGGCAGGATCGTTCGTTTTCGCCTCGAAGAATCTCCGATCCTCGCGCCGCACGTCGCCGCGCAGTTTCCGGCCTGGAAAACCTATCAGGGTTACGGCATCGACGAGCCGAACACGACGGCGCGGTTCGATTGGTCCGACACGGGCTTTCACGCCTACGTGATCTCGCCCGAAGGCTCGTTTTCGATCGACCCTTTTCAAGCCAACGACCGCGAAAATTACATGGTCTTTTACAAGCACGAATTCGGCGCGCCGACGCGCCAGTTTCACTGCCGGCTCGACGAACTGCTGAGCGGCGAAAAGGGCATCGTCGAATCGTTCGCCAAAACGACCGCCGTCTTCGACCAGTTCGCGCACGGTTCGTCGATCCGCAACTACCGGCTCGCGATCGCCACGACCGGCGAATACACCGAACATTTTCGGCAGGCGGGCGACACCGACCAGCAGGCGAAGGATCGGGCGTTTAACCAGATCGTCACGAGCATCAACCGCATCGACGCGGTCTACCGCAAGGAATTGTCGATCAGCTTCACGCTCGTTTCGGACACGAACCTGGTCTTTGCGACCGCCACCGAGTCGCCGGCCGATTACGCGAACGACGGCAATTCGCCGGATCTGAGCGCCAACCAGACCAACGTCAATTCGATCATCGGCGCCGCCAATTACGATCTCGCGCACCTGTTCGAGACGACCGACAGCGGCATCGCCTCGCTCGGCGTCGTCTGCAACAATAACTCGAAGGCGCGCGGGCTTTCCGGTCAGCCGAACCCGGTCGGCGATCCGTTCGACGTCGATTACGTCGCGCACGAGATGGGGCATCAGTTCGCGGCGAATCATACGTTCAACGCGACCGCCGACTGCAACTCGGCGCCGGCGATCGCGCGCCGCGAACCCGGCAGCGCGGTCACGATCATGGGCTACGCCGGCATCTGCGCGAGCACCTCGAACGTCCAGCGCAATTCGATCGACACGTTTCACGTTTACAGCCTGACCGAAGCGATCAACTTCGTGACGAACGGCGCCGGCGCGACCTGCGGCACGACGAGCGGCAGCAATTCCGTGCCGGTCATCGCGCCTTTGGCGAACTACACGATCCCGTTCAATACGCCGTTTTCGCTGACCGCGAGCGCGACCGACGCCGACGGCGACCCGATCACCTACAATTGGGAGCAGAACGATCCGGCCGCGTCGGCCTCCAATTATCCGGGCACGCCCGACGACGACGACGTCAGCCTCGTTTTTCGCCCCGGTTTTCGTTCCTACCTGCCGACGACGAGCCCGACCCGCACTTTTCCGAGTCTGCCCTATATTTTAAACAATTCGAACGAAGCGCCGATCACTTTCGCCGGCACTTCCCTGACCGGATCGATCTGCGCGGCGGCGTGCATCACGGGCGAAGATCTGCCGTCCGCCGCGCGAACGATGAACTTCCGCGTTTCGGTCCGCGACGGGCGCGGCGGCATCAGCGACGCCGGCACCGTTCTGACCGTGATCAACACGACCACGCCGTTTAAGGTCACGACGCAGAACGCTTTGCCGCGCAACTGGCTTCCCGGCTCGACGCGCACGGTGACCTGGAACGTGAGCGGCACGTCCGCCGCGCCGATCAACGCGGCGAACGTCAAAATCTCGCTTTCGACCGACGGCGGAAATACCTTCCCGCACGTTTTGGCGGCCTCGACGGCGAACGACGGCGCGGAAACCGTTACGGTTCCGAATACTTTAACGACCGCCGCGCGCATCAAAATCGAAGCGCTCGGCAATATCTTTTTCGACATCAACGACCGTGATTTCGCGATTTCGACGCAGCCGAGCGCGCGCCGTTTCATCGATTTCGACGGCGACGGCAAAACCGATATTTCCATCTTCCGTCCGGCGGACGGGCAATGGTGGCTGAACCGCAGTTCGGCCGGTTCGGCGGTCGCGACGTTCGGCGCGGCGACCGATGTGCTGGTGCCGGCGGATTATTCGGGCGACGGCAAAACCGACGTCGCTTTCTTCCGCCCCGCGACGGGCGAATGGTTTATCCTGCGCAGCGAAGACGGTTCGTATTATTCGGTGCCGTTCGGTCAGGCGGGCGACATTCCCGTGCCGGGCGATTTCGACGGCGACGGCAAGACCGACATCGCGGTTTTCCGGCCCGCCGGCGGTCTCTGGTTTATCGACCAATCGAGCGGCGGCACGAGGATTCAGGCGTTCGGCGCGCCGACCGACAAACCGGTCGTCGCCGATTACGACGGCGACGACATGGACGACATCGCCGTTTACCGTCCCGAAGTTTCCGAATGGTGGCTGAATCGCAGTTCCGCCGGCTTGGTCGCGGGACGCATCGGCGCGGTCGGCGACAAACCGGTGCAGGGCGATTACACGGGCGACGGCAAAGCCGACGTCGCGTTCTGGCGTCCCTCGACCGGCGAATGGTTCATCGTCAGAAGCGAAGACAACAGCTATTACGCGCTGCCGTTCGGCGCTTCGACCGACATACCATCACCCGGCGATTACGACGGCGACGGCAAATTCGATACGACCGTTTATCGCCCCTCGACCGGCTTATGGTATTCGAATTACACGAGCGGCGGGACCTCCGTCACGCCGTTCGGCGCGCCCGGCGACGTTTCGGTGCCGAACGCCTTCGTTCGCTAAAAATAAAGCGGCGACCTTTGATTTCATAAAGGTCGCCGCTTTTATTTCGGCTCAAGAATTTTGTTTTTAAGCGAAAAGGTCGAAGCCGATGAGTCGAAAAAAGAACGTCGATTTCGCATTTTCGATTTTTCGTTAAATTAAAAGGCCACCAAGTTTCGCCGGCCAAACACGATCGAGAATTGATAATTGTCAACCGGACCGCTCTCCGTTCCCTTACCCGATTTTTCTATCGCGGTATTTACCGCTTCAAGCCTTTTTTCATGCAGACGCTGTTTTCCAAACCTTCGTACTGACCGTAATTCGGAATCGACTCGTAGCCGGATTTTTCGTAAAGCCGGATCGCTTCGGGCTGTTTTTTGCCGGTTTCCAGCACCGCGAAGCTGAATCCTGATTCCGCCGCCCATCGTTCGAGCTCTCTCAATATTTCGACGGCGATGCCCCCGCCGCGGTTTTCCGGGCGAACGTACATGCGTTTGATTTCGACGCTTTCCTCATCGAATTTTTTGAACGCCCCGCAGCCGACCGCCGTTTCGTCCAAATAAGCGACGACGACGTTTTTGAGCGCGTCGATTTTATTGAACTGCGCGTAATAGCCGTGCAGGTCGCCGTGGCGCACCGCGAGATCGGCGTCGAGCAGTCTGACCAAGGTTTGAAAATCCGGATTGTCGGAATCGGTTTTGATTATCTTCAACATCTACATTTCGACGACGATCGGCGGCTGCACAGAATCGTAATTTTCGTCGCAGACCGAAGCATTAACGAATTTGACGCCGAATCTTTCCGCCCGCCCGTGCCCGCCGTGAATGTGCCCGAAAACGTGCAGTTTTAATTTACCGAAACCGGCGATTTCTTCAACCCGCCGGCGCAAATCCTCGCAGCCCGCATTTTCCGCGCCGTATTTACCCGGCACTTCGTCGAGAATGTTGTGCGGCGGTCCGTGCGTGACCAGCACGTCGATGTCATCGGGAATCAGTTTCCATTTCGCCGCGAGCTCCGCGCCGCGGTTCAGATTGAACGCCCAATCGAAAAAGCGCGGCTGAAAGGGGGAGCCGTAAATTTTCGAGCCCCCGATTTCGGTTGATGAATCCTGCAGATAACGAATATTAAAACGAGCGGTCATCAATCTCGCCAAACGATTGTCCGTTTCGTAAAACCAGTCGTGATTGCCGGCGACAAATATTTTATGACGATGCGGCAGACCCGAAAACCAGTTCAGAAATTCCTCGATTTCCGGCATCGTTCCGCGGACGGTGCCGTCGCCCGCATGAATCAGCAGATCGCCCTCGGGAACCGCGAATCCTCCGTGCCGGTTGTGCGTGTCGCTTAAACAGACGATTCTCATCAATGTAAATCAATTGAGGGTTTGGAATTTTCCCGACCGCCTCATTCGGATTTGTAAATTCGCGAAACGAAATTGCCGTTCATGAAATTTTCGGGATCGAGCTGGCTTTGCAGCACGACGCCCTTGTATTTACCCGTCAAAAGCATCGTCGCCGATTCGCAGAGCGGCGCGGCGGTGGTCGTCTGGATCGCCCGCAGACTTTTGCCGTCGATTTCGAGCGGTTCGGCGTAAAACGCCTTTTCGATCATGCGCCGGCGGCCGTTCGCCGCGAAACCGTCGACCGAGGCGTGCGCCAGCACGAGATCGTCCTCGACCGACGGGATCGCTTCGAGCATCGCTTCCTGCAGCCGGTGCGGCAGATTTTCGTCCTTCGGCAATTTCTTGATCTGGCGCTCGACCCATTCGTAATGACCGACGTAGCGCAGCGTTTTGTAATCGAGGTTTTTCGCCTTGCCGGCGAAAAAATCCGGCAAATCCGCCGCGCCGCCCGAAGTCAGATCGGCCTCGTACGTGCGCGCGCCGATGACGATCGTTTCGCGCGAAGACAGCGCCGGTCGTTCGGTGATTTGGTAATCGCGAATGACGCGCGAATTTTTGACGTATTCGGTCGCGACGCCGATCGGCGACCACGTGAAACCGTAAAAATGCGGTTCGTGCGCGTGCGCCGTCAACGCGCCGACTTTCATCCCGATTTTCTCGACCTTTTCGCTTTCATAAAGCTCGACGAAGCGTTTATAGAGCGACATCGCGAGCACGTTGATGAAACCCGGCGCGAGACCGGTCTGGAGAACGAATCCGGTTTCAGCGTGTTCGGCGAGCTTGATGATTTCGTCGGTTTCGGCGACGTATTCGGTCAGATTCGCGTAATGCATCTTAAAATCGACCGCGAACCGCGCCATTTTCGGCGCCTGTCCGCCCGGCGAACAATCGAGCAGCGCGTCGCAGGCTTCGAAAGCCGTTTTCATCGCCTCATTGAGGCCTTCGAAGGGCATCAAAACCGTTTCGACTTTCGAAGTTTTTCCGGAATTTTTAAGCACGAAGGCGTGCGCCTTCTTTAAATTGTCCGCGCTGACGTCGCCGAGATAAATTTTCGTTTCGGCATCCGACCATTCGCGCAGCAGCAGCGCGGCGGCTTCTCCGATTCCGCCCGCGCCGGCGATAAAAATTTTTTTTGTCATTTTTTGGGTTTTACTGGGCTTTATTCGGTCGGTTCGGTCGATTCGCGCGGCGCTTCTTCCGCGGCTTCCTCGATGTCGTCGGCGGTTTCGTAACGAACGCTGCCGGCGTCTTCCGTCAGCATGCCTTCGGTCTGCGAAACCGGATCGGCCGTCAAAATTCCGCCGATTCTTTCCATCTCGCCCATGATGATCTGTCCGACCGATTCGAGTTTTTCGACCGTCGTGTTTTCGTCTTTGTCTTTAATATCTTCCGTCATGACTGAAATTTTACAACGACCGGCCGGCTTTGGGAAACTGTGGTCGGTGGTCGGTGATCAGTGATCGGCGGCAGCGGAAGTTTATTTTACGTTCGACAAAACATATGAAATCGACGACCGGCCACTGACCACCGACCACCGTTCACTGTTTTTTAAGAACCATCGTCAGCAATCGCGGAACCTGGGTTCGATCGTCGTCGTCGAACCATTCGGCGAGCCGCGCGACTCCGAAATCATGGCGGACGGCAGCCGCGAAAAATTCCGAAACGTGGTGCACGAAACATTCGAGTTCGAAAACGCCCGCGCCGGTTTCGAAACGCGCCTTGCTGCCCTGATACTGTTTGAAGGGATGCAGCTCGCCGAAATAAAAACCGCCGCCCGTTCTCAGGACGCGGTTCGCTTCCGCAAAGACGAAATCGATGTTTTCGATATGTTCGAGCGCGAGCGAACACGTCACTAAATCGAAGGAATCATCCGGGAAATCCCACGCTTCGCGCAGATCGAGCCGCCGAAATTCGACGTTTGGGGCGGTGATTTTGCGCCGCGCGCGTTCGAGCATCTCGGCGGAAAAATCCGCGCCGATCAAACTTTTGGCCAGGCGGCGCAAAAACTCGGTATTTTTGCCCGTGCCGCAGCCGATCTCGAGTATTTCGAGATTTTCGCCGGAAACGGTCTCGCGGATCGCGCGCGCTTCGAGATCGCGCGTTTTGTTTTCGACCGCGTCGTAAGTTTCCGACCACGCATTGTAAGCTTGTTGAACGTTCATCATAATTTATTATTTATTGCTTTTCAGAAAATAAATAATTAAACCATACCGAATTCGTATCGGCTTTGCCACCCGTCGCGGCGTATAATTTGCGGGCTGCCAGATTATCCCGCGAGGTTCCGACGAACATTTCGGCGATGCTTTTTTCTTCGCAGATGGCTTTTAGGCTTTCGATCAGCGCTTTGCCGATGCCCCGCCGGCGGAATGGTTCCGAGACCTCGATTTCGTATAAAAACATTTCGCGAGTTTCGCGCTTGAACATCGTCATTTCATAAGCGGTAAGACCGCCGACCAGACGATTTCCGTCGAGCGCCGCGATGACGTGAAAATCGCCGCGCGCGAGCATCGCCGCTATATGCTCGTCGGCGGGCGGCGTGATTTTTTCGGACTCTGCGCCGCCGTCGCCGCCGAACATTAAAATAAGCGATCTTGCGAGCGCGATTTCGCTTTCATCGAGTTTTCTGATTTCGATCGGACCGTTCACCGATAAAAATAAATAACCTATTTCGGCTGATAAAACAAACCGGCGATGCCGCACGGAAACGATTTTGAACCGGCGAGCTTCAGATTCAATTTCCCCGCCAGCGCGCCGAATATCGTCATCCCTTTGCCGAGCGCGACCGGGTTGACGAACAAATGATACTCGTCGATCAGATCGTTTTCGATCAGCGAACTTACGAACCGGGCGCCGCCGTAAGCGATGATGTCGCCGCCGTCCCGGTTTTTCAGCTCGTTGATTTTTTCGACGAGGTCGCCGCCGAAAACTTCGGCATTTTCCCAGCGGTTGTTCGCGAGCGATTTCGAAAACACGATCTTCGGCGTCTCGACCATTTTCCGCGCGCCGTCGTTTTCCGGCGCGGGCAGATCGAGGCGCGAAGTCCAGGCGTCGATAAAACCTTCGGCGAGATTGCGTCCGAGCAGGATCAGATCGACCGGCGCGGTGAGCTCCGTCACGTATTTTTTAAGCTCCGCGTCCCAGTCCCAGATCATCCAGTCCAGCCCGCCGTCCGCGGCGGCGACGAACGCGTCGAGCGTCGTCTGCATCTGCAATTTCAGTTTACGCATATCGTTTCGCCTCCAGAAGCGGTTTGAAATTTTCCCGGTAAGCGTAGGTTAGAAAGCCGTGCGCGAAAACGAGCGCGACGGCGACGGGCAGCCCGGAAGGATCGACGAAAACGTGAAACAAAAAGATGCCGGCGACGATCGGCGCGATCGCCGCGACCGCGAGCGGCACGAAATAGCCCGAGACGAAAGCGAGCCCGCACAAAAGTTCGGTGATCTTGATGAGCGGCAGCAGAAACCTCGAAGCGTTGACGCCGTCCATGAAAATTTTCGTGTTGCCCGTCAGTTCCGGCGCCGGAACCAGATTGAAAAGTACCGAAATTGAAGCGAAAAGAAATAAAAGTCCCAATAGTATTCGGACGATGATGACTGCGATTTTCATAAATTCTCCGTTTCGATTGCCTTCGTTTCGTCGAATCGGAAAGATCGGAGGCCGTTCTTTCCGATTTTTCATTCTTTACTGCGGCATCCGGCTGAAATCCATATAAACCATGTTCCAGCGGTGCCCGTCGAGATCGGCGAACGCGAAGCCGTACATCCAGCCCTGAATTTCCGCCGGCCCGCTGAAAACCGTGCCGCCCGCGTCCCAGACTTTTTTCGCCGTTTCGTCGACTTCCGCGCGGCTTTCGGCGCCGAACGAAATCAAAACCTCCGCGCCGGTTTTGGTGTCGGCGACCGCCGTTTTCGTAAACCCTTTGAAGGATTCTTCGTCGAAAAACAAAACGGTCATTTTTTTCTCGCCGACCTCGAAACAAGCCATTTCCCCGTTCGAATGTTTTTCGTTCCGCGAAAAACCGATTTCCTGAAAAAACTCGCTGGATCTGCCGACGTCCTTGACCGGCAGATTGAGCCAGATTTCTTTTGTCATAAATTAATCTCCGGCGGGGCGGCGCGGTCGATTCGTCTGCGCGCCGCCCCGGTATGTTTGTTTTACGCTTTATGAAAGATCGACCAGCGTTCTAAAACCGCCGTAAGCCATGCGTTTAAAGTCGAAAACGTTTTTATTGGCTTCCATGTCCTCTTTCAGCCGCGAATCTTCCATCACCGCGGCGTTGATCCGGTCGCGCTCTTCGCGGGATTCATAAACGATCCAGGCGAAAATCACCGTTTCGTCGTTCGCCGCGCCGGCGATGGTCTTGAACGACAGCATATTTTCGGCTTCGAGATCGTCGCCGACCGCCTCGATATATTGCAGCGCGCCGTATTCTTTCCAGATGTCGCCCGCTCTTTGCGCCATTTCCCGGTATCTTTCGACGTTTTCCTTCGGAACCGGAATTACGAATCCATCAACGTATTTAGCCATTTTCTTGCTTCTCCTTTTGATTTTGAAATTATTTAGCGTAACGCTCGTCGTAATTGACCATCCAGTTGACGCCGTAACGGTCCTGCAGCATCCCGAAATAAGCGCCCCAGAAAGTGTCCTGCAGCGGCATCGTTTCTTTGCCGCCGTCCGCCAATCCTCTGAAGACGCGTTCGGCGTCGTCGCGGCTGTCGGCGCTGACGGAAATCGAAAAATTATTGCCTTCCGTGTGGGTCTGCCCCGAGGCTTCGATCGAATCGCTCGCCATCAGCACGTAATCGTTTCCGACCGGCAGCGCGATGTGCATTATTTTGGCTTTGTCGGCGTCCGAAAGCCGCATTTCGTCGCAGCCCGGTCCGTCGCCGTAGCGCATCACCGCCGCGAATTCGCCGCCGAAAACCGATTTGTAAAAGTTAAAAGCCTCTTCCGCATTATCGTTGAAATGTAAGTATGGATTGATTCTTGCCATTGTATCTTTTCTCCTTTATATTTAATTAGTTTCACAGATGAAACGTTTTGTCATAAACAAATATACCACTGCGCGCGTAAACCCGTGAGGTCTAAAAGCGACAATCTTCGGGGTTGATTGCGACAAAATTTTAATTTATTTTTGAACTATGAAACACGTTTCGATACTGGTTCCCGAATCGGCGGTCTTAGCCGCCGTCGACGACCCGCGACATGTTTTTTCGATGGTCAACACGCTGCTCGAAAAAGACGGCAAGGCGCCCGTTTTCGACATCAAGCTGGTCGGATTGAAGCGCGAGGTGCGGCTTCATAACAGTTCTTTCTCGGTGCACACGGATTGTTTAACCGACGATATCGAACGAACCGATCTGATCTTTATTCCGGCTTTTGAGGGCGAAGCGGCGAAGGCGATCGAGGCGAACCGCGATTTTCTGCCGTGGATCGTCGCGCAGTACGAAAAGGGCGCGGAAGTCGTCAGTCTCTGCGTCGGCGCTTTTTTGCTCGCCGAGACCGGGCTTCTCGACGGCAAAAAATGTTCGACGCACTGGCGCGCGGCGGACGAATTCAGAAAGATGTTCCCGGCGATCGGCCTCGTGACCGACCGCATCATCACCGAGGAACAGGGCATTTACACGAGCGGCGGCGCGACGAGTTACTGGAATCTTCTGCTGCACCTGGTCGAAAAATACACGGATCGCGAAACCGCGATTTTGACTTCGAAGATCTTCGCCATCGACATCAAGCGCGACAGCCAGACGCAGTTCATCATTTTTAAGGGGCAGCGCGCGCACGCGGACGAGGACGTGAAAAAGGCGCAGAAATTCATCGAGAAAAATTTTCAGGAGAAATTCACGATCGACGACCTTTCGGCCCGGTGCGCGCTGTCGCGCCGCTCGCTCGAACGGCGCTTCAAAAAAGCGACCAACAACACCGTGTCCGAATACATCCAGCGCGTCAAGATCGAAGCCGCCAAAAAGAGCTTCGAAACGAGCCGCAAAAACATCACGGAAGTCATGTTCGACGTCGGTTACTCGGACACGAAGGCGTTCCGCGGCATCTTCAAAAAAATCACCGGCATGACGCCGTTCGATTACCGCAATAAATACAACAAAGAGTATTAAATCAGCGGCGAACGAACACGAAAATACACGAAAAATATTAAATTTAAATTTCGTGAAAATTCGTGTCCTTTCGTGGCTGAAGTTTTTACTTTACAACCCAGGCGACAAAGTCGATCCACGTCTGCGAGCCCGTGAGCATGATTCTGACCGGATGCGAAACGATGAGGAGCAGGACGGCGGCGGCGTAAATCCAGTTGAACTTGCGGTGTTTGATCGAAATCCAGATGAGGCTCGTGAGCGCGATTAAATCCGGAATTCCGTAAGCCCACAAAATGATCGTTTCCTGCGGAATGAACGGAAGGCGAACGACCGCGGCGGGCATGAAATTGATCGCCGTCAAAAGCATCAGCGGCTTATGCTCGCGCGGACGTTTGCGAAGAATGACCGCGGCGCTGAATAAACCGACGAACATTATCAAATCCGTCAGCGCGATCAGCATAAACCCGTACGGGTGCATGCCCGGCGCGGTGGTGCCCCGTACGATGTGCGAGTCGTAGGCGGTCAGAAAGCCGACGACCACGACGAGCGCGGCGTGCGCGACGCCGACCATGCCCATCGTCATGTGCAAACGGACGTTTTTCGTGCGCACGAGCGCGATCTGCACGGTGAAAAACAAAACCCACGCCGTCATCACGACGCCGTGAAAATGCACGAGCGAGTTCGGCACGGTGTTGCCGAAAAAAGCCCCGAAATAATAAGACCTGAAATACCCCGCCAGAACCAGCAGCGGAAATGCGATCGCCGCCGCTAAAAACAGCCCGCGATCCGACGGGCGACGTAGAATATTCGAATTAATTGCCATTGAACGACCCTCCGCTTGAAAACGCGAAACGTTCGGGCAAAAAGTATCAATTCGATTTTGGATTTTGGATTTTGGATTTTTTTTCAAAAGCCTGGCGACACCTTTCCAGTTGTTTCGATATCGAAGCGGGTTCGAAAAAGCATCGCCGCGCTTTACGCGACGGCAAATCCGAAATCCAAAATCTAAAATCCAAAATCAATTCAGGCAGGCGATTATCAGCAGGATGAGCGCGAGCGTCGAGCTAACGGCGCGGATCGTGTTGAGGTGGTTCCAGCGCCGTTCGAAATTCGCGCGCTGCCGCGAGATTTCTTCATCGGTCGCCGTTTCGGGATCGAAGCGGTCGAGAATGTTGTTCAACGGCACATTTCCGAACATCGTGACGCCGAAAGTTCCGGTCGTAAAAATCACGGTCGCCGCCAGCACGAACCAGAACCGCGCCGCGCCGTAGCTTAAAAACGCGCTGATCGGCAGCATGATCGGCGCGCCGAGAAACGAGGCGAAAAAAACCGGATTCAGAATCGCGCGGTTGGTTTTCTGCATCACCGAAACGAATTCACGGTCTTTCAGCCGCGCGAATCCGAGCATCACCGAACACGACCACGCGTAAAACAATCCCGCCACCAGACCGGTCAACGTTGCCGTAATTACTAAAATTATGTTCGTAAAACTCAAAGTTCTGAGAATTTAATTCTTTTTAATACAATCTTCATAACTTTCCCTGATCGAGTCTTCAACTTGATCTTCAATCGAATTACGGCCAGCGTAGGATTTTACCATTTCCCCAAAATCCGCTTCAGACCAATGATCCTCGCTCGCATTTTTAGCATGATAAAGTCCGATCAATTTTGCCAAAACCCGATGCTGAATTTCATTCAAACCGTACATTTTCCTGCTTTTTTCAGCATCGGTTAAATTGATCGAATAAACATAGCGCGCAGCAAGCGTCAACCGTTGTGCAAAAGTTTGGTAGAACTTTACTTTTTGTCGCAGGTTAAGTTCTCCGATAAGCTTGGAATAATCAAACCCCTCTAACATTCACTCGATGTTGAAATACTTCGCCTCCGGGTGATGCACGATGATCGCCGAGGTCGACTGCTCGGGATTGAGCTGAAACTCTTCCGTCAACTCGACGCCGATGCGTTCCGGCTGCAGAAGCTCGAACAATTTCGTCTGGTCTTCTAAACGCGGGCACGCCGGATAACCGAAGCTGTAACGGGAGCCCTGATAGCCCTGGTGGAAAAGTTTCGTCAATTCCTTCGCGTCCGCGCCGGCGATGCCGAGTTCTTCGCGGATCCGCTTGTGCCAGAGCTCGGCCAGGGCTTCCGCCGCTTCGACCGACAGCCCGTGAAACAGCAAATAATCGCGGTAGTTGTCGGATTTGAAAAGCTCATGCGAATGCTCCGAGGCGCGTCTGCCCATCGTCACCAGATCGAACGCGACCACGTCGATGACGCCCGAATTGCGCGACGCAAAATAATCCGCGAGACACAAATTTTTACTGCCGCGCTGCTCCTGCGGCTGGCGGGGAAACGTAAAACGCAGGCGTTCGGTCTTTTCATCATCGTGATAAATAACGAGATCATTGCCTTCCGATTGACACGGAAAATAACCGTAAACCAATTTCGCTTCGAGCAGTTTTTCGCGGATCGCCTGCGCTTTGAGCGCTTTGAATTTCGGGTAAACTTCCTTCTCCAGAATTTCGGCGTATTCTTCCTTCGTTCGGCGGCCCTGTTTATACTGCCACTGCCCTTTGAAAAGCGCGGTTTCGTTGACGTATTCGAAAACCTTGTTCAAATCTTTGATTTCGACTACTTTCGAGCCGTAGAACGGCGCTTTCGGAATCGGCACGCCGGTCGCCACATCCGATTTGACGGTGTGCGTCGGATCGCCCGCCCGCCGGACGGAAACGCGCGCCGCGATTTGCCCGAGTTTAGCGTCTTCGCCGACCAGGTCTTCGTTGTCCGCAACCGTTTCGATCGCGTCGGCGGACAAGCCCCCTGACGGTACCGACTCGCCGTTGCCCGCCGCGACGGTTTTGGACTTTGAACTCGGAACTCGGGATTCGGGATTCGTCAGCGCGTCCATCGCGTGCAGACCGTCGAACGCGTCGCGCGCGTAAAACAATCTTCCCTGATAAAGCGGGATCAGATCGTTGTCGACGTATTTGCGGTTGAGCGCCGCGCCGCCGAGAATTACCGGCACGTCGATGCCGCGCTCGTTCATCAGTTCGAGATTGTCGCGCATGATGAGCGTCGATTTGACGAGCAGGCCCGACATGCCGATCGCGTCGGCTTTCGTTTCCTCGTAGGATTTCAGAATGTCCTCGATCGTCTGCTTGATGCCGAGATTGTGCACGCGGTAGCCATTGTTCGTGAGAATGATGTCGACGAGGTTTTTGCCGATGTCGTGCACGTCGCCTTTGACGGTCGCCAAAACCATCACGCCCTTCGAGGTTTCGCCCTCGACCTTTTCCATAAACGGTTCGAGGAATTTGACCGCCGTCTTCATCACCTCCGCCGACTGCAGAACGAACGGCAGCTGCATCTGGCCCGAACCGAAAAGATCGCCGACCGTTTTCATGCCGTCGAGCAGGATGTTGTTGATGATGTCGAGCGCCGGGTATTTTTCGAGCGCTTTGTTCAGATTTTCTTCCAAACCGATCTTGTCGCCGTCGATGATGTGATGTTTGAGCTTGTCCTCGACCGAAAGGTGCGAAGTGTCGACCTTCATCGATTTCGCGGTTTTGCCTTCGAACATCGTCGTAAATTCCGCGAGCGGGTCGTACGTGCAGATGTCGCCTTCGAACTGGCGCCGGTCGTAAATCAGCTCGCGCGCAACCTCGATTTCATGCTCGTTAAAGCGGTTCAAGGGCAGAATTTTCGACGCGTTGACGATCGCCGAATTCATGCCGGCTTCGACCGCTTCGTGCAGGAAGATCGAGTTCAGAACGACGCGCGCCGCCGGGTTCAAGCCGAAACTGATGTTCGAAACGCCGAGGATAATATTCGCTCGCGGCATCTCTTCGCGAATTCGCGCGATGGCCTTGATCGTTTCGGACGCGTTCGCGCGGTCTTCTTCGATGCCGGTCGAGATCGGCAGAGCGAGCGGGTCGAAGAAAATGTCGTGCGCTTCGACGCCGAAATCGGTCGCCTGCTGAAAAGCGCGGCGCGCGATCTCGATTTTCTTTTCCGCCGAACGAGCCATGCCTTCCTCGTCGATCAGACCGATGACGACGGCCGCGCCATATTCGCGCGCCAATTCGAGAACTTTCAAAAAGCGCGGCTCGCCGTCCTCGTAATTCGTCGAATTCAAAATGCATTTGCCGCCGGCGAGCTTCAAGCCCGCTTCCATTTTTTCCCACTCGGTCGAATCGAGCATCAGCGGGATTTTGACGTTCGTGACGAGCTTTGAAACCAGCTCGTGCATGTCGGCGACGCCGTCGCGCCCGACGAAATCGACGTTGACGTCCAGAATGTGCGCGCCCTCGCGTTCCTGCTCCTTGGCGAGTTTGATCAGCCCGTCCCAGTCTTCCGCCTGCAGCAGATCGCGCATTTTCTTCGAGCCCGACGCGTTGACGCGCTCGCCGACGATCAGAAACGAATTGTCCTGCGTGTAAGGTTGCGAAAAATAGATCGACGAAGCCGACGGCGTGAATTTCGCGTTGCGATCTTTGGGCGAAACGTTCTGCATTTTTTCGACCGTCTGCCGCAGGTGTTCGAACGACGTGCCGCAGCAGCCGCCGACGACGTTCGCGCCGAAATCTTTGGCGAAATGCTCGACCTTGCGCGCGAAATCTTCCGCCGTTTCGGTGTAAAACTGCTGACCGTCTTTAACTTCCGGCAAACCCGCGTTCGGCAGCACCGACACCGGAACCGGCGAATTTTCGCATAGGTATTTGACGTTTTCGGTCATTTGGTCGGGACCGGTGCCGCAGTTCATGCCGATGATATCGATCGGATAAGGTTCGAGCGCGGTCAAAGCGGCGGAAATTTCCGTGCCGTTGAGCATCGTGCCGAAGGTTTCGATCGTGACCTGCGCGATGACCGGAATCTTTACCCTTCGATTCTCGAAAAACTCGAAGATCGAGCGCAAAGCGGCCTTCGTCTGCAGAATGTCCTGGCACGTTTCGACGATGAACAGATCGACACCGCCGTCGAACAGACCGCGCACCTGTTGATCGTAGGATTTTTTCAAATTTTCGTACGAAATATGCCCGAGCGTCGGCAGCTTCGTGCCCGGTCCCATCGAACCGGCGACGAAGCGCGGCTGATCGGCGGTCGTGTAATCGTTCGCCAGCCGTTTCGCGAGCTGGGCCGCGCGCAGGTTTACGTCGTACGCTTTATCGGCGATGCCGAATTCCGCGAGCACGACTTCGCCGCCGCCGAACGTGTTCGTTTCGATGACGTCGACGCCGGCTTCGAGGAATCCGACGTGAACTTTCTCGATCGCTTCCGGTTTCGTGTATAGCAGATTTTCCGAGCAATTTTCGAACTGCGGTCCGCCCCAATCGTCGATCGTTAAGTTTTGCGACTGCAGATTGCTGCCCATCGCGCCGTCGAACACGACGACTTTTTCTTTTAATAAATCGAGAAATGATTTCATAAACTCTATCTCTTTTTCTTCAAATCCTTTACGTCCCGCATCTCGTAATTCGAGTGCGGATAGACCGTGATGCTGATCGTCGCGCCGAGCGCGGCGCATCTTTTGATGGTTTCGGCTTCGATCATCGTTCGGAAGCTTTTCATCGTATTTCCGGTTTGAAAGCCGACATCGAAATCTTTTTTGCGGCAATCGTCCCAGATTCGCCGCGAGTCGGGCGATAAGTTTTCGATCAAAGTGCAGAACGCCGCCAGCAGGACATCGACGCCGCCGACCAAATTTTCCCCGTCATCGTAACTTCGATAAATGTCATCGTCTTTGGAAAACCAACCGATTTCGAACGTCACCGAAGTTTTCGGCTCGTCTTCTTTGAAGAGGTGAAGATTCATCGACCACGCGCGGTCATCCGCTTCAAGCTCCGTTATAAGCGGCGTTAAATCATCGGCGGATTCCAATTCCAGATCGATGTTGATGAAATGAAAATCTTCTTTGCGGCGCGTTCGCACCCTGATGTACTCCTTCGAATCTTCGTAAGCTAAACCCAGCGGCGTCAACATTTTTGTCTCTCCTTCAAGCGATTTCCATGACCAGTTTTTTGCCGCGCGTTAAGTTCTTTTCCAGCATTTCATGCGCCTTCGCGACCGTTTCGGCGCTCAAACCGCCGACGACTTCGATCGGCGACGGCGGCAATTCGCCGGACTCCAGTTTTTCGCGTAAAAAATCCAGGTTTTCGCGGTAAACATTCAGCTTTTCGGTGACGCCGTCGAGCGCGTGCGAATAGTTCGAGATATTCCGGATCGTGACGCCTTTCCCGAAAAGCGCGTCGCGCGCCGGTTCGGTCGCCAGAAACGTGATGTCGGCGTAAACGCCCTCGATCTTTATTATCTCCGCCGATATTTCCGACATCTTTCCGCCGACCGTGTCGAAACAAACGTCGAATTTTCCGCCCGCCGCCGTTAATAAATTTTCGGCGATTCGAGAATCTTTGTAATCGAAAATTCGCTCGTCCGCCAAACCCATCGAAATCAGCCGATTTCGGCTTTCCTCGTTGCCGGCGGTCGAAAATACGTGGCGGGCGTCTTGCAGTTTCAGCAACCTCAGAATCATGCTGCCGACGCCGCCCGCGCCGCCGGCGACGAAAATTTTCGCGTCCGGCTCGAACGGGCATCTCTGCACCGCCTGCACGGCGGTCAAGCCGACGAGCGGAACGGCCGCCGATTGATTAAAAGTCAGGTTCGCGGGCTTTCGCACGACCAACGCTTCGGGCACCACGATTTCCTCCGCGTAAGTGCCGCTCGAACCGAGGTTGGTCACGTAACTGAAGACTTCGTCGCCGACCTGCAAACTTTTCACCGAAGAATCGACTTCGGCGACGACGCCCGCCATTTCCCTTCCCAAAATCGGCGATTTGAGCAGTTTGCTTTCCGAATCGCCGCGCCTGATCTGATAATCGACCGGATTAAAAGCCGTCGCCCTGAGCCGCACCCGCACGCCGCCTTCGACGAGCGGCGCGGGCTCGACCTCGCGCAGTTCGAAATTTTCCGCGCCGCCGAATTGTTTCAGATAAACCGCTTTCATGCCTAAAATCAAAAAACTCCGCGCCAAACGAGCGCAGAGTTTTTTTTCTAAAAATTAAAATTTGAAAACTCGTAGCTGTTTAGCGATTTTTTTCGTGGTCGCAAGTCGCTGTAACTCACCACGTTTGAAGTGTAAGTTTATATTTTCGGCGCGTTTTAGTCAAACACCTCGCCGATTTTCCAAATCTACTTCAGCTTTGCCGTTTCGACGTAAAAGTTCGGATCGACCTCGACCGATTTGATCTCTTCCGGAAAAGACAAAGTTTGCGCCGTCGCGTTCGGGGCGATGACGGACGCTTTGCCGTTGACGATCACCCGGAGCGGCATCGCGAAACCTTCGACGACGCGGTCGTATTTGAACGATAAGCTCCGCCCGTCGGTTTTATACTGCAAAAGCGGAATGCGCGTCGTGCGTAAATACTGGTCGAAGATTTTGCTCAGATCGACGCCGGCTTTCTGCGAAATATAAGATTCGATTTGCCCGGTCGTCACCGTCTGATGCCAGAAATCCTTGTTCAAACCGCGCAGGATCGCGAGCCATTTCTCGTCGTCGCCGATGACGTGGCGGATCGTGTGCAGCATGTTGCCGCCTTTCGCGTACATGTCGCCCGAGCCTTCGCGGTTCGAATTATACGTGCCGATGATCGGAATGTCGTTCTGGATATTGTGGCGACTGCCGATCACGTAAGTTTCGGCGTCCTTTTTGCCGAAATAGTACTCGACGAAAAGGTTTTCCGAGTAATTCGTAAAGCCCTCGTGAATCCACATGTCGGCGGCGTCTTTCATCGAAATGTTGTTGCCGAACCATTCGTGACCGGATTCGTGGACGATGATGAAGTCGAATTTGAAGCCGACGCCGGTGCCGCTGTAATCGCGCGCGCGGTAGCCGTTGCGAAAATAGTTGCCGTACGTGACCGAGCTTTGATGCTCCATGCCGGCGTAGGAAACGCTGACGAGTTTGTAGCCGTCCTCGTAAAACGGGTATTTTCCGAACCAGTGCTCGAACGCTTTGAGCATGCGCGGCACTTCCTTGAACTGCCGGACGGCGGCCTCTTTCTGGTGCGCCAAAACCCAGTAATTAATGTCCAGCTCGCCGCCCGATCCCTGATATTTTTCGCTCCAGTTGACGTAGTTGCCGATATTGACGTTGACGCCGTAATTGTTGATCGGGTTGACGACTTCCCAGTGGTAGGTTTTGGTTTTGGCGGACGTATCATGATCGGTCTTTTTCAAACGACCGTTCGAGACGGCGACCAGATTTTCCGGCACCGTGACGCTCGTCCGCATGCCGCGGTCGGGTTCGTCCGCGCCGTGATCTTTGTTCGGCCACCAGATCGACGCGCCGATGCCCTGGCAGGTCGTCGTGATGAAATGCTCGCCGAGATCGTCGCGTCCCCACGTGATGCCGCCGCTCCACGGCGGATTACGGCTCTCGACCGGCACGCCCTCGTAAAACACCTCGATTTTATCCTCGACGCCCGCCGCGAGCTCCTCGGCGAAATACACCCAGTAAACGTTGCCCTCGCGCTCGAATTTCAGTTCCGCGCCGCCGTGAGTAACTTTCGTAACCGCAAGCGGCGGCTGCAGATCGATCTGCATTTTACTGCCCGCCTTGACGGTTTTGAAAGTGATCGCATTCGAACCTTTAATGGATTTTTTATCCGGGAAAAACTCGACGGCGAGATGATAATGAAGAACGTCCCACCATTCGCGCTCGGGCGTGACCGAACCGCGCAGCGTTTCCTGGCGGGTGATCGGTTTGGTTTGATCGGTCAGCGGCTGCGCGCGCGTTTCGACGAGCAGGAAAAGAACGAACGCGATGGTCAAAAAGCCGATTGGTTTACACATATTTTTGTCAATCCCGTGAGCGAAATACGATATAAATCGCTCCGTTTGTAGTTATGACAAAAACGCGGTTCTTTGTCGAGCGGCAAACGGTCGAATCGAACTTGAATAAACGCGAATTCGAAATCATGGCGGACAGAAACGGGACACGGATCGCACTGATAAAAGCCGATTCGCGCCGATTTTATTTTTTCAAAAATACCGCGCGAATCCGTTCTTTCACCCGCCTCGTCCGTGTCCCTTGTTATTTTTTGTCCGTTTTCGGCAAAGCCTGAAAATTATTTAGCCCCGACCGCTTTTTTGAATTGGTCTTCGAGCTGGCTGACAAATCCGAATAAATTCGACTGCGCCTTGAATTTTTCTTTCGCCAGATCGAACGCTTCCTGCCCGCGCGGGTCGGCGAGTTTGATGAAGCCCTGAAATCCGCTGAAAATCCCCTGAAAATTGTTGTTTTCCAGATTATTTTTGAAGTTTTCCATGAGCAGCGGAAAAATTCGCGCGTCGCCTTTGCCCGCGCCGGCGAGCACGTTCAGCGCCGCCGAGCGCACCGCCGCCGGATTGGTTTTCGCCGCGTATTTGAAGCCCAAATCGACCGCGCGCCGGTCGCCCAAGGCCGCGAGACCGTTCAGACCGGCGAGCCGCACGCGGTCTTTCCACGAAGCGGTTTCGGCGAGTTTGACGAGCGCGCCGTAAGCGGAGGCGTCGCCGGTGAGCGCGAGCGAAGCGGCCGCCGCGTCGACGACCGCGTAGCTGCGATCGTTCAGCGCCGCGGCGAAAGCGCCGGCGTATTTCGCGTCGCGCAAAAGCCCCAGACCGCCGATCGCCGCCGCGCGCACGTTCGAATTGGAATCCTTCACGGCGGCCGTCAAAGCCGCGACGGTCGCCGGATCGAGGCTGACGGCGGCATTCGGACTGACCGCCGCGCCCGGCGCGGTCTGCGGCTGGGAGATCGCCTGGATCACGTCGCGCCGCAACTGCCAAACCGGCTCGGCGGCGATCGCCCGGTTCATCGCCGCGAGAATTTTGGTTCGTTCAGAATCGTTTCCGCCGCCCGGTTTTAATTTCGCCGCCAGTTGATTCATCGCCCAGACGCGACCGAGCGTGTCCTTATCGTTTTTGAACTGGTAAATGAGCTCGTCGGTCGATTTTTCGAATTTGATTTCCTTGATCAGCGTGCCTTCGTAGTCGAAATTGACGAGCTGCGGTTTCGCGGCGGCGTCGAACGCGAAAACGTTCTCGGCCTGCGGCTTGAGCCAGACCTGCTCGACGCGCCCGTCGATTTCGACGTCGACTTTCGCCTGAAAATATTGAGCCTGCGGGTATTCGTTGAGCAGATCGATTTTCTGCGTCTGTTTGACGTTGAGGGTCAATTTTTTCGCCGCCGCGTCGTAATTCTGCGTGACTTCGAAAACCGGGTGCCCCATTTTGTAAAGCCACTGGTCAAAAAACCAGTCCATCGACTGCCCGGTCGCCTCTTCGATCGCGATTCGCAATTGTTCGGTCTGCACGGGCTGATTCGCGTATTTCGTGAGGTAATGATTCAGCGATTTGAAGAACAGCTCGTCGCCGAGATGTTTTCTGAGCATGTGCAGCACGGCGCCGCCGCGCGGGTACGCGTAGGTGTCGAACAGCGCGTCCGCGTCGGTGTAATATTTCGTCACGATCGGGCGGCGCACGCCCTGATTCCAGGTTTGATAATACTGCTGCTGATTGGCGCGCACGTCCGCGTACAGAAAATATTCGCGCCCTTTTTCGTGTTCGTCCCAGAGCGCCTGCATGTAGGTCGCGAAAGATTCGTTGAGCCAGATTTCCGACCATTCGCGGCACGTCACGTAATCGCCGAACCACTGGTGCGCGAGCTCGTGCGACTGCAGCGATTCGCTGTCGAAATCGAGCAGCGTGCGTTCGTCGTGAATCATCGACGGCGTCATCGTCGTCGCCGAGATGTTTTCCATGCCGCCCGAAAATCCTTCCGCCATCGTCTGCGCGTATTTCACGTACGGGTATTTGACGCCGAGCTTTTCCGAGAAAAATTTGACCATTTCCGGCAGTTTTTTGACCGACGCCGCGCCTTCTTTCGCCTCGTTCGGGAAAAGAAAAGTCGAAACCGGAACGCCGTCGTACTCGCCCTTGATTTCGGCGTATTCGCCGACCACGATCGAAGTCAGGTAATTGGCGTACGGCGTGTCCATCTTCCAGTAAAAAGTTTCGGTATTGTCGCTGTTGTCCTTGCGGCTCAAAAGTTTGCCGTTCGAGACGACGAAGAACGGTTTTTCGACCGTCGCGGTCAGTTCGGTCGTGCGGAAATCGTTCGGGCTGTCGAACGACGGAAACCAGAACCGGTTGTAATCCGATTCGCCCTGCGACCAGATCTGCCGGCGGCGGTTCGGGTTCGCCGCGTCGGGCTTGATAAATTTCAGACCGCCGCCGCCGCCGAAGCCGAGCGTGTTCGAAACGACCAACCCTTTCGTGCGGTAATCGATCGTCAAGGTCATGGCTTCGCCGATTTTATAAACGCGGTCGAGGCTGATCGCGAGGTTCGCGTTCGGTTCGTCGTAGCCGAACTTTAAATCTTTGCCGTTCAAGCGGACCGAGTTGATCGTCATCGCTCCGGCGTCGAGGTTGACAACCTGAAAATTCGGCATCAGCGGCGCGAGCGTGATCGTCGCCGCGCCGTATGCCTGTTCCTTTTCCCAATCGAACCTTAAATCGAGCGCGATGTGCCGCATATCGAAATCGCGGCTGCGCACGTAATGGACGGGCGGAAGTTTTTTAACTTCCTGCGTCTCGTCCGGCTGTAAGAACTCGTTCATCGGTCGGGCAGCGACGACTGACGACGCGGCGATCGAAAAAATCATCGCCGCCGATAAAATCCTGCTGCGCCAAAATGTGTTTTTCATAAAATAACCTAAAATTTAAAGTGTTTTTCAATTTCGTCGCCGGCGGCTAATCAAACGGTCGGGCGAAGTATTTTTTACGGTCGCACCGGCGATTTGTTTCAAAACCGGAAGTTTAAGCCGCAAACGAAGGTTTCCGGTCCCAGGCAATGAAAAAGACGAGCCGCTCAAACACTCGCCTTTTGAATTTGATTTCTGAATTTTGAATTTTTAATTTTTAACGGTTCGTCATGTATTTGAACGCCATCGAGGCGATGTCGTCGGTGATGCTGCCGTCGCCGTCGCCGTCGAGCATCCCGGACAGGAATCCGCCCTGCGGCGACTGCTGGATTACCTGCTGCTGCTGACCGAGAATGTCGGAAATGCCGCCGGCGTCCAGATTGTTCTGCTGTTTCTGCCGCCCGAGGTAACCCATCACGAGCGGCGCGAGAATCATCATGATCTGCGCGACCTGCCCCATATTGAGCCCGCTCTGATTGCTGATCTGCTGCGTGACCTGCCCCTGATTTCCGCCCAAAATATGTCCGAGGATTCCGCCGGCGTTGAGCTGCGGCGAAGCGGGCTGTCCGCCGCCGAGGATCGCGCCGGCGAGGCTTCCCAAACCGCCCATGTTTTCCAAAATCCCGCCGTCGTGCTGATTGAGCGCGCTGTTCAGGCTTTCGGCGCCCTGCGGCGTCGACGCGTTGTTGGCGAGCCCGTTGATCAGCGCCGGCAAAGCCATCTGGATCGCGCTGTTGACGACATTCGGCTCGGCGTTGACCGTTTGACTGATCTGATCGACCGCCTGCGACCCCTGCTGTTGCCCTAATAGATCCTGTAACGAAAACATATTTTTTCTCCTTTTTATAAATTTTCGGCTTTTTGTGATATTAACAGATAAATTTTGATTTGTCCCCGACAAATTTCGTATTCTAAACAGGCAAAAACCCATGTTAAAAAATTTATTTAACGCCGAGACGCGGCGGCGCGAAGGCAAACATATCTTCAAATCCAGAGCTTCATTCAGATTGAAATTTCGCGATGAAGGAAAATTTACAAAAACTATTCCGATTTCGCGTTTCCCCGCCTTCGCCTTAATTTTGACGGCGGTTTTTACCGCCTGCGCGCCGCCCGCGGAGCAAACCAAACCGAAACCGATTTCCAAAGCCACGACGGTTGTCGTATCCGCCGAAAAAATCCGCGAACCGTTCGGCATCGCGGTCCGGAACGACGAAATTTACGTTTCGGACGGCGAAAACGGGGGGATTCTGAAGATTTCGAAAACCGGAACCGCCGCGCTCGTTTCCGACCGGTTCGACACGCCTTCGCACATCGCGTTCGACAAAAACGGCGATCTGATCGTCGCCGATTCCGGCAGTCACACGATCAAAAGAATCAAACCGACCGGCGAGACCGAAACGCTCGCCGGCACGGAAAATCAAGCGGGCTTCGCCGACGGCGACGCGAAATCCGCGCGCTTCCAAGCGCCGATCGGCGTTGCCGTCCGCGAGGATAAAATCTACGTCGCCGACACCTACAACGATCGCATCCGCGTCATCGAAAACGGCAGCGTCGCGACGCTCGCCGGCGGCGCGAAAGGGTTTGCCGACGGCGCTGGTCTGGCCGCACGTTTCGATACGCCGTCCGGCATCGCGCTGCTCGCCGACGGCAGCCTCGTCGTCGCCGATACGAACAACCACCGTCTGCGCGTCGTCGCGCCGGACGGCGGCGTGCGGACGCTCGCCGGCGGCGGAATCGATGATTTCGACGGATTGAACGAAACGACCGTTTACCAGCCGGTTGCTGTCGCGGCATCCGAAACGGGCGCGATTTATTTCACGGACGGTAACGCCGTGCGCGCGATCGACAACGTGGCGGCGCCTTTGATCCGCACCGTCACCAATGAACGGCGCGGCTATGTGGACGGAAATTTACCGGACGCGCGTTTCAATCGTCCGAGCGGTTTGGCGTTCGACCGACAAGGCAATCTTTTCGTCGCCGATGCGGAAAATCAAATGGTGCGCGTCCTCACGGGCGAAGAAATCGGCAAAATCATGGCGGCGGAAGAGATCGAGAATTCGCGGGTAAAACCGGCGGATTTTCGGCGGTCGGCGCCGCCGCGCTGGAGTTACGACCCGCCCGACGCGCGGCGCGAAATCGCCGGAACTTTAGGTGAAATCCGCGGCGAAGTCGTCGACAACAATCAGGATGTTTGGTTTCACAACGGCCTGGACATCGTCGGCGGTTACGGCGAGACGGCGCGCGTCATCCGTTCCGAGAAAATTCTGCGCCCGGTCGCGGCGGAAAATTTCGCGACCCTCCGCGAGCTCATCCGGTTTCCGCAGATGGGCTACATCCACCTGCGGCTCGGGCGCGACCAAAACGACAGGTTTTTCGACGACCGGCGTTTTATCTTTTCAAAAGACGAAACCGGCAAACCGAACGGCGTCCGCATACCGCGCGGCGCGAAATTCGCGGCCGGCGACGCGATCGGCACGCTCAACGCGATGAATCACGTGCATCTGATCGCCGGCCGGAGCGGCGCCGAGATGAACGCGCTCGACGCGCTCGAACTGCCGAATATTTCCGACGCGATCGCGCCGATCGTCGAGAAAGTGACGCTTTTCGACGAAAACTGGAAACAGTTTGAAACCTCAAGGGCGAACCCGCGTATAACACTGAGCGGAAAAACGCGCATCGTGGCGAAAGCCTTCGACCGGATGGACGGAAACGCCGAACGGCGGCGACTGGGCGTTTTTCAAGTTGGTTATCAAATCTTCAACGACGGCGGAATACCTGTTACCGACCTGCTTTGGACGATTCGTTTCGACCGTCTGCCCGACCCCGAATCCGTGCGCCTCGTCTACGCGCCCGGCAGCAAATCGGGCGCGACCGGAGAAACCATTTTTAATTACATTGCGACCAATCAAGTGCACGGCACTGTTGCCACGGAAAATTTTTTCGACGCCGCACAGCTTGAAAACGGCAAGTACGTCATCCGGGTTTACGCCGCCGATTATTTCGGAAACACAGCTTCGAAAGACCTGGAAATTACAATCAGCAAATAATATTTTGTGAGGATCAAATGAAGAAATTTTTCGCACTCGTTTCGTTTATATCGATCTCGACGACCGTTTTCCCCTTCAACGCAAAGGCCGAAACGCCGAAACCCGAGCCGCCGTCGGCGATCCGCCCGACGCCGCCCGCGCCGAAAATTTCGGACGCCGAACGACAGAAGGAGCTCGCCGCGCGTCGCGCCCGCGTCCTTTCAGAAATGAAGGACAACTCGGTGATGATACTGATGAGCGCCGCGCCGAAGGTTTACACCAACGACGTCGATTTTCTGTATCGTCAGGAAAACAATCTTTACTACCTGACGAATCTCAAACAGCCGAACGCGACGCTCGTGCTCGTCAAATCCGGCGGCGCGACGCAGGAATTTTTGTTCGTCCCGAAACGCAACCCGCAGTTCGAGACGTGGAACGGGCATATGTATTCGGCCGAAGAAGTCGCGGCGATTTCGGGCATCAAAAACATTATCGAAGCTTCGGAATTCGAAGACCGGAAAGATCCGAAAGACGGCAAAATCACGAAGGGATTTTTCACCCTATTCAAGGAAAAACAGCCTTTCGCCGCCAAATCCGGCGGCTTTTCCTTCACGCCGAACGCGGAAAATCTTTATTTACTGACTCCCGAAATCGGTTACGAAACGCAGGACACGCGCGAATACCAGCGCGAGTGGGATTTAGCGCAAAACCTGTCGAAAGCGACGCTCGTCAATGACGCGTCGCCCGTTAAATACGAAAAAACCGGCCCTTACCAGATCGTCAGCGCCAATTCGCTGTTCGAAAAACTGCGCTCGATCAAATCGCCGTACGAAATCCGCATGATGCAGCACGCGATCGACATTTCGACCGAAGCGCACATGCGCGCGATGGCGACCGTCAAACAGGTCAAATGGGAATACGAAACGCAGGCGGAAATCGAATACGTCTTTCGCCGCCGCAACGCCGATTACTGGGGCTACCCGTCGATCGTCGGCTGCGGTCCGAACGCGACGACGCTGCATTACGTCGAATCGCAGGGCGAGGTCAAACCCGGAACTCTGATGCTGATCGACGTCGGCGCCGAATACGACCACATCACCGCCGACATCACGCGCACGTTCCCCGCCAACGGCAAATTCACGAAGGAGCAGGCGGAAATTTATCAGATCGTCTACGACGCGCAGGAAACGGCGGCGGCGGCGATGAAACCGGGCAGGAAATTTTCCGAGCCGAACCAGGCGTCGCGCAAAACGGTCGAGGAGGGCCTGGTTAAATTGGGCTTGATCACGGCGGTCGGCGCGTTCATTCCCGGCACTGAACAACAGGTTCCCGACGGCAAAGGCGGGACCCGCACCGTCGGCATGCCGCAATCTTTCGTTTGGTACATGCACGGGCTCGGACATTGGCTCGGCATGAACGTGCACGACGTCGGCGGCGGCGGCAACACGGTTTTTCAGCCCGGCATGGTCATGACGAACGAACCGGGAATTTACATCCGCGAGGACGCGCTCGATTACTTCGACGTGTCGAAACCGGGCGTCAAAGAATGGCTCGACAAAATCCGTCCGGCGTTCGAAAAATACAAAAACATCGGCGTCCGCATCGAAGACGACATGCTGATTACGGAAACCGGCGTCGAATGGCTGAGCAAAGCGCTGCCGCGCAAATTGGAAGACGTCGAATTCTTCATGGCGAAGGCTTCGAACGGCATCAAAATCGGCGCGCTCGACGCCCCCGAAAAACCGCGGCTCGCCTTTTCCGCCCAAAACGCCGAGCTTCTCAAAACCGGTTTTCAATCCGCCGACGTTTTCGCTTCAACCACGCCGACGAGCGGCAAAACCGTTCGTTACGGCTGGACGTACAGCGGCAAAAACACGGCATATTCGGCGCTGCGTCACGCGCGTCCAGAATAGGGCGAGTATTTGCGTTACCGACCTTTCGCTTTAATTCAAACGAAAAAGAGAGGCTTTTCCGCCGGCGGAAAAGCCTCTCTTTTTCGCGCTTTTTTTCAAATCAAGAAATGAGCGCGAGCCGTGGAAACGTTTTCGCTCTATTTTTTATTTTTATACTTGTAAAAAAAGTCTTGATTTTGAAAAAAACTATGATATAAAGGGTCTATTGATCAAACCGTTGTGATTCTCCAAAGTATTATCCTTAACAGGTAATGGAAGACTGTTGAGGATAACCAAGCCCTAATTGCCTGGGAAACAATTAGGGCTTTCTTTTAAATTAATCGTAAAAAGCGAAAAGCGATTATAAAAATCGCTTTTCGCTTTTCGTTAGTACGTTAAATTTAGCTTTGCATCGAAGCCAGGAATTCCGAGTTGGCTTTGGTCTTCGAGAGACGTTCCAGCACCACTTCCATCTGTTCGACCGGCGAAAGCGGGTTGAGAACGCGGCGCATCACCCAGATTCTGTTCAAATCTTCCTTGTTGATGAGCAGTTCTTCTTTACGCGTACCCGAACGCTGCAGATCGATCGCCGGGAAGAGGCGTTTGTCGGACAGGCGGCGGTCGAGATGAATTTCCGAGTTGCCCGTGCCTTTGAATTCCTCAAAGATCACGTCGTCCATGCGCGAGCCGGTGTCGATCAAGGCGGTCGCGATGATCGTCAAGCTTCCGCCTTCTTCGATATTGCGCGCCGCGCCGAAAAAGCGTTTCGGGCGCTGAAGCGCGTTCGAATCGATACCGCCCGAAAGGATTTTGCCGGACGGCGGCACGACCGCGTTGTGCGCGCGCGCGAGACGCGTGATCGAGTCGAGCAGGATCACGACGTCGCGTTTATGTTCGACGAGGCGTTTCGCCTTTTCGATGACCATGTCGGCGACCTGCACGTGTCTGGTCGGCGGCTCGTCGAAGGTCGACGAAATGACTTCGCCCTTGACCGAGCGCTGCATGTCGGTGACTTCTTCCGGTCGCTCGTCGATCAAAAGAACGATGAGCGTGACCTCCGGGTGATTTTCCGTGATCGAGTTCGCGATCGTCTGCAAAAGCATCGTTTTACCGGTGCGCGGCGGCGCGACTATCAGCGCGCGCTGACCTTTACCGATCGGCGTGACGAGATCGATGACGCGCGCCGAGATATTGTCGGTCGTCGTCTCCATCCGCAGCTGCTCGTCCGGGTAAAGCGGCGTCAGATTGTCGAAAAAGACTTTCTCGCGCGATTGTTCGGGCGCTTCGAAGTTGATCGCTTCGACCTTGATCAATGCGAAATACCGCTCGCCTTCTTTCGGCGGGCGAATCTGTCCGGAAATCGTGTCGCCGGTGCGAAGGTCGAATTTGCGAATCTGCGACGGGCTGACGTAAATGTCGTCCGGTCCGGGCAGATAGTTGTATTCCGGCGCGCGCAGAAAGCCGAAGCCGTCCGGCAGCGTTTCGAGCACGCCTTCCGAGAAAATCAACCCGCTTTTTTCGGTCTGCGCGGCGAGGACCTTAAAGATCAGTTCCTGTTTGCGCATCCCGGAGGCGCCCTCAACGCCCATTTCCTTCGCGACGTGCGTCAGCTCCGAGATCGACATATCTTTGAGATTTGCCAGATCAAGCGTTGTCGTCGTCGGCGGACCCGATGATTTCGGTGCCGTGTCGGCTGCCGACGGCGGCGGAACTTCAGCGGGCGCCGCAGTTTCCGTTTCAGTAGTTTCTAAGATTTCTTCCGACGCACCGTTCGAGCCGTTTTCTTCCGGTTTGCTCTTTTTGGTGACCTTCGGTTTTGTAGTTTTCGTTGCCATGTCTATCTTCCGTTTGTTTGTTTCTTGGGATACGCGTGATTATTATTTCTGACTTATTCAAGTCATAAAAGGTTGTTACGCCTTTTTGCCCATTTTGAAATAATAAACTCGTGTTGAAAATTTTATGGAAAGTTCCGTTGTAGTGCTATCGATTTAAGCCTCGCGAGCTTTCTCTAAAACCCTTGAGTTTTTCGGAATGTTTAATTATTACAGAATTTAACCGAAAAAATCAAATATCAAATACAATTTTTCACAAAGATTTTTCAATCTCGCGCCAGACGGCCTCCCGACCTTTTCCCGTTTCCGACGAGTACGCGACGATTTGACGCTCGGGAAAAGCCGTTTCGATTTCGCGCATCGCTTTGGTTAATTGATTATTTGACATCTTATCAGCTTTTGTCGCGACAACCAAAGTATTTTTTTGATGAAAATCGAGCCATTCGCTCAAATCCAGATCGAGCGCGGTCGGTTTGTGTCGCGCGTCGACGAGCTGTATGAAAAGACGGAGTTCGCGTCGTTTGATTAGATAGTCTTCCGCCATTTTCCCCCAGTCCTGGCGCATCGCTTTGGAAACTTTGGCGTAGCCGTAACCCGGCAAATCGACAAAATAAAATGACTCGTTTATCAAAAAAAAATTTATGCTTTGTGTTCTTCCCGGGGTATTCGATGTTCGTGCCAAACCTTTGCGTTGCAGCAAAGAATTTATGAGCGAAGATTTTCCGACATTCGAGCGTCCGAGGAAGGCGATCTCGGGCAATCCGTCGGTCGTCCAATGCTCCTCGCTGAACGCGCTTTTGATGAATTCGGCGGACGTGATTTTCATAACCTGCGATAAATAATTCATAACAGGTTATGGCCTTTTATACAAATTCCGCCCGCGTCTCAAAATATCGGCGTTCGCGAAACCATACGTAAAAATATTTTTCAGTTTACCAAAGAAGCGGTTTCGCGAATTGTCAGCTGCCGCACACTCGAATGAAAAAGATTTTTATGTTTGACGGCGCGCCGCTGGTTCCCAGGAACCGCCGGCGTTCCTGTAAATTTCGCGCCGCATTTGAAACCGCGCGGGAAATCTACGCCGTATGGCGGCGACCGGCGCCGAGATTCGAGAACGGCAGCATGATCCCGCCGATCACGAACAGCGCGCCGAGGATAATCCCGAAAACGGTCGCCGAAGTGATGACGGCGATCAGAATCCCGCTGACGACGAGCAAAATGCCGAGAATCAGTCTCGGTCCCGTTTCGGGAAAGCGCGCGCCGGAAGCGATCGTCCCGGCGACGTTGTTTTCGTTGAGCGCGTTTTTGACGTCGGTCGGCGTGATGTTTTTCTTGCTCAAAACTTCCCGGTCTTCGGTGGTGACCGCGTTCGGATCGTCCGTGTGTTTATTTTCGAATTGATTTTCCATGTTTTCCCCCTTGTTCGTTTTTCTTTATCTTAACAAATAAAAAATTATTTCCAAGACCTTAAAAAACAAAGAGGCGGAAACAAATTCTCCGCCTCTTTCACGATAATTATCGATTGTTTTATTCGATCGCCGTCGAAACGTCGGTCGTCGGTTTGTCGGTTTTCCAAATTTGCGGCGTTTCGAGAAGTTCATCCGATTTTTCCGTTTCGAGCGCAAACTTCAAGACCTCGTCGATCGTGTCGACGGTGTGGATCGTCAAGTCCTCGCGAATCTCTTCGGGAATGTCGGCGAGATCCTTTTCGTTGTCCTTCGACATAATAATCGTTTTCAAACCGAAGCGATGCGCCGCGAGCAGTTTTTCCTTGACGCCGCCGATCGGCAGAACCTTGCCGCGCAGGGTGATTTCGCCGGTCATCGCGACGTCGTGGCGGGCTTTTTTACCGGTCAGCACCGAAACCATCGCCGTCGCGATCGTGATGCCGGCCGAAGGCCCGTCCTTCGGAATCGCGCCTTCGGGCACGTGGATGTGCAGATCTTTTTCCGTAAAATTATCGTGGTCGATGCCGAGCTTCTCGCCGCGCGTGCGCACGCAGGTCAGCGCCGCGCGCGCCGATTCCTGCATGACTTCGCCGAGTTTTCCGGTCAGCGTGAGATTGCCCTTGCCCTTGACGAGCGTCGCTTCGACCTGAAGTACGTCGCCGCCGACTTCCGTCCACGCCAAACCGTTCACCAGTCCGATTTCCGATTTGCGCGCGATGTCCTGTTTGCGGAAACGAATCGTGCCGAGAAGTTCGCGCACTTTTTCCGCGTCGATGACGGCCCGGAAATCGTCCTTCGCTTCGGAAACGACGTATTTGCGGGCGATCTTGCGCAGGCACGAAGAAATCTCGCGTTCGAGATTGCGAACGCCCGCCTCGCGCGTGTAATGCCGGATCACTTCGAGGATGCCGTCGTCGGTGAATTTCACCTTTTCGACGTCGAGCCCGTTGCCTTCAGCCTGTTTGGCGAGCAGATGGCGCTTGGCGATCTCGACCTTTTCGCGTTCGGTGTAGCCGGAAAGCGTCAGGATTTCAAGGCGATCCTGCAAGGGCGCGGGAATCGTGTGCAGAACGTTCGCGGTCGCGATAAAAAAGACCTGGGACAAATCGTAATCGACGTCCAGATAATGATCGCGGAAAGTATGATTTTGTTCCGGATCGAGCACTTCCAAAAGCGCGGCGGACGGGTCGCCCCGAAAATCGCGGCCGAGTTTGTCGACCTCGTCGAGCAGGATCACGGGATTGACCGTGCCGGCGCGTTTCATGAGCTGCACGATTTGTCCCGGCAGCGCGCCGATGTACGTGCGCCGGTGACCGCGAATCTCGGCTTCGTCATGAACGCCGCCGAGGGCAAGACGAACGAATTTTCTGCCGGTCGCCTTGGCGATCGATTTTCCTAAACTGGTTTTACCGACGCCCGGCGCGCCGACGAAACAAAGAATGGTGCCCTTCGGGTTTTTGACGAGCTGGCGCACGGCCAGATATTCGAGAATGCGTTCCTTGATTTTATGCAAGCCGTAATGATCTTCGTTCAAAACGCGTTCGGCTTCCGTGAGGTCGTTGATTTCCTCGCTGCGCTTCTGCCACGGAACGTTGATCAGCCAATCGAGATAAGTTCTCGAAACGGTCGATTCGGCCGACATCGGCGGCATCGCTTCGAGCCGCGCGAATTCCTGCATCGCTTTTTCGCGCGCTTCTTCGCTCATGCCGGATTCCTCGATTTTCTTTTTCAGTTCGTCGAGTTCCGCCTTGTCGTCCTTGCGTCCGAGTTCCTTGTGAATCGCCTTGATCTGCTCGTTCAGGTAATACTCGCGCTGATGTTTGTCCATCTGCTTTTTGGTGCGCGCGTGGATGTTGCGGTCGAGCTGTTTTTTCTCGATTTCCTGTTCCAGAACCTCGATCAATTTTTGCAGTCTTTCCTGGACGGAAAACGTTTCCAGCAGTTTTTGCTTTTCGTCGACCGCGATCCTCAAATGCGAGCTCATCGCGTCGGCGATCTGCGCGGCGGAAATGCCTCTTAAGGAAGCGTGCAGCGCGTCCGAATAGGCGTCGGGCGAAACGCGCAGGAATTGTTCGACCAGATTGCTGATCTGCTGCAGCAGGCCGTCGGTGCGGTAACCGGATTCGTCGACGGATTGGACTTTGCGGACGTGCGCGTAGAACATGCCGTCGGCGTCCTGTTCGACTCGGACGGCGACGCCGCGTTCCCGGCCTTCGACGACGACTTTGATCTGCCCGTTATCCTGTTTTTGCGCCTGCAAAATTCTGCCTAACGTGCCGACCGTGTAAATTTGATCGGGATTCGGTTCATCGACCGTCGCGTCGTGCTGCGTGGCGAGGAAAATATTGCGTTCGCCGACCATCGATTGCTCGAGCGCCCGGACGGAACTCGGTCGACCGATTTTAAAAGCGACCTTTGTATAAGGAAAAATAACGACATCGCGGATCGGCACCATCGGGAAGCGCGCAATGTCCTTCGGCATCTGGTCTGAAAATTCTTGCATAAATCTATTGTAACTCTATTGGGGAAATTAAATCAGTCAACTTGGATAAAGTGTTATTGGTTTCGATATTCTAATTTTAAAACATTTAATTCTTCGATGGCTAGTTTTTTCGTGCGGATTCGGAAAATTATTTCGAATTCGGATTTGAGAATTCGGATCGCGGATTGGATTGCCTTTTTTGAAAACGATTCTTACGAAAAACGCGCTGACCGAACCTCAAGTTCATCAACGCGTAAATTCGAAATCCGAATTCCCAAATCCGGATTCGTCAGGCTGCTTCGTCGATTTCTCTGAGAACTTCGAGCGGCGCGGCCTGGCGTTCGATCATTTCTTTGGTAATGACCAATTCCTTGACCTTTTTCTGCGACGGCAAAACGTACATCGATTCGAGCAGCACTTCTTCGAGGATCATCATCAGACCGCGCGCGCCGACTTTGCGCTCGAACGCTTTATTGGCGATCGCCCGGACGGCGTCGTCGGTGAATTTCAGACGAATGTTATCGAACTCGAATTTTCGCTGGTACTGTTTGATGAGCGCGTTTTTCGGCTCGGTCAGGATTTTGATCAAAGCCTCTTCGTCGAGCTCGTTTAAAGTTCCCAGAACCGGCAGGCGACCGACGAATTCCGGAATCAGACCGTAATGAATCAAATCTTCCGGCTCGAGTTTTTGAATCGCTTCGTTCTGACGCTGTTTGCTGGATTTCACGTCCGCCGAAAACCCGAGCGATTTATTGCGGAAGCGTTTTTCAACCACGCGTTCGAGCCCGATGAACGCGCCGCCGCAGATGAACAGAATGTTGGTCGTGTCGACCGGCGTGAATTCCTGCTGCGGATGCTTGCGCCCGCCCTGCGTCGGCACGTTCGCGACCGTGCCTTCGAGGATTTTAAGCAGCGCCTGCTGCACGCCCTCGCCGGATACGTCGCGCGTGATCGACGGATTGTCGTCCTTGCGGCAGATCTTGTCGATTTCGTCGATATAGATGATGCCGTTCTGCGCGCGTTCGACGTCGCCGCCGGCGGACTGCAGAAGCCGCAAAAGAATCGTTTCGACGTCCTCGCCGACGTAGCCGGCTTCCGTTAAGGAAGTCGCGTCGACGATGCAGAACGGAACGCTCAAAACGCGCGCCAGAGTCTGCGCGAGCAGCGTTTTGCCGGTTCCGGTCGGGCCGATCAGAAGGATGTTGGATTTCTGCAGCTCGACGTCGGTGCGGCGCTTCGCCAATTCGATGCGTTTGTAATGCTGGTAAACGGCGACCGACAGACGCTTTTTCGTTTCGTCCTGACCGATCACGTATTCATCAAGAAACGATTTGATTTCCTGCGGTTTGGGCAGCGCCGTGCGCACCGACGCGTTTTCGGCCTGTTCGTCGTCGTTGATGATCTCGTTGCAAATGTCGATACATTCATTGCAAATGTAGACGCTCGGGCCGGCGATCAACTTTTTGACTTCGTTCTGCGATTTGCCGCAAAACGAACAGCGTAAGATTTCTTCGGGTCGTCTTATCATAGTCAGGGGTCAGTGGTCGGCGGACGGTGGCCGGTCGAAATCAGATTTTCACTGACCACTGACCGCCGTCCACTGTTCGCTACTTATCTCGGTGTTCAATAACTTCGTCGATCAAGCCGTATTCTTTTGCCTGGAGCGGCGAGAGAATGCGGTCGCGTTCGACGTCTTTTTCGACCTGGTCGAAGGGCTGTCCGGAATGGAACGACAAAATTCGCGACGTCATTTCGCGCATGCGCAGAATTTCTTCGGCCATGATGCGGACGTCGGTCGCCTGTCCCTGCGCGCCGCCGGACGGCTGGTGAATCAGAATGCGCGAATGCGGCAGCGCAAAGCGTTTGCCTTTCGCGCCGGCGGTCAGGAGAAGCGCGCCCATCGAAGCGCACTGACCGACGCAGATCGTCGTGACGTCGTTTTTGATGAACTGCATCGTGTCGTAGATCGCCATTCCGGCGGTGATCGAGCCGCCGGGGCTGTTGATATAAAGATTGATGTCGCGTTCCGGGTCTTCGGCTTCGAGGAAAAGAAGCTGGGCGACGATCAGGTTGGCGATCGTATCGTCGATCGGCGTGCCGATAAAGATGATACTGTCTTTCAAAAGTCTGGAGTAAATGTCGAAGGCACGTTCGCCACGCGAAGTTTGCTCGACTACCATTGGAACTAACATAGTTTTTCTCTCTTCTCTTTTTAAGGGTTAAACGGGCGAATTGTTTAAGAATTTGTTTAATTAAAAGAAGTTAAGTTGTTGAAATGATAGCCGAATTGCCATCTGAAAAAGATTTTACAACTTATCCTCGAAAATGCAAATTCAAAACCCTTTGCCCGCGTCCGAAATTATTTTTCTTTTTTCGCCGATTTCTTTTTCGGTTTTTCTTCCGTGTCGGCGGTTTCTTCAGCCTCGGCTTTCGGCTTTTTCGTTTTGCCCTGCGGCTTTTCTTCTTCCGTGGTTTCGATTTCCGTCTGCGCTTGATTCGCCTCCTGCGACGGATCGACCCATTCGCCTTCGGTCACGTTCGCGTGCTTGACGAGCGCTTCGACCGCCTTGCGCGTGCGCAGATTGTTGGCGATGTTCGCCTCGCCGCCCTGCTGCGCGCTGATCGATTGACGAATCTGTTCGACCGGCACGCCGTAGTAATTCGCCATCATCTCGATTTCCTTCGCGACGTCTTCGTCCGACACCTCGATGTTTTCGAGCTCCGCGATTTTTTCGAGCAGCAGCGCGCCCTTCACGTCGCGTTCCGCCTGCGGGCGCATCTGGTTGTACGCCATCTGCACGAATTCCTTATCGACCTTGTTCAGGTCGACGCCGCGCTGCTGCATGTCCTGCGCGAAATTATTCAAAAGATTGCGCGCCTGCGCTTCGATCAGCGAATTCGGAATCTCGAAATCGTGCGCTTCGATCAGTTTGTTGATCAGTTCGGTTCGGACGGCGGCGTCGGCGTCCGAACCGGAAACGGTTTCCAAATCCTTGCCCAATCTTTCTTTCAGATCGGCGAGCGATTCGTAGCCTTCTTCGAGGCTCTGCGCCCATTCGTCGTCGAGTTCCGGCAGTTCGACGCGTCCGAGCGATTTGACTTTCGCTTTGTAATTGACGGTTTTGCCGGCGAGCATCGGCGCCGAAAAATCCTCCGGGTACGAAACCGTGAACTCTTTTTCCTCGTCCGCTTCGAGCCCGACGAGATTTTCGGTGAAGGATTTTTCGATGCCTTCGTCGCCGAGCGTGATTTCGAGGTCGTCCGCTTTGATCGGATCCGCGCCCGGTTCGTCGGCGAAGGTTCCTTCGAGATCGACGATCAGCGTGTCGCCGGCTTCGGATTTCCGATTTTCCACCGGCATCAGCGTCGCGCCGCTTTGACGGCGCTGGTCGATGATCCGCTCCATCTCGCCCTCGGGCAGCGGTTTGACGCGGCGCGTCGCTTCGAGACCTTTGTATTCGGGCGCCGGAATTTCGGGCATCACCTCGACGTGAATATGCAGTCCGAGCGGCTCGGAGCCGTTCAGCTTCAGATTATCGTGATTATCGAAATGCAGGTGCGGTTCGGCGAGCGGCTGCAGCCCGTGTTCCTCGATCGCCTGCTGCACCTGATCGGGCAGCAGCTCGCGCAGCACTTCGTTCTGAATTTCTTCCTTGTAACGCAGGCGAATCACGTCGAGCGGCGCGAAGCCCTTCCGAAACCCCGGAACGGTCGCGGCTTTCGCGTATTTCTGACTGACCTTGTTGTAAACCGCCTTGACCGCTTCCGGCTCGATCTCGATATGGATCTCTCTCTGGGTCGGTGATACTTCTTTTAATTCTGTTTTCATTTAATAAATAAAAGCCCGCCGCAAGATTTCAAATTTCAGATTTCAAAGTTCAAATTGAAATTAAATTTGAGCGAGCAAAGTTCTTTAAAATTTTTTAATTTCGGGTTTTATAATAATAGTTTCGGGATTTTCCGTCCGTCCTCCCGATTCCGAAATCCCAAATCGCTTTGGTGCTGAGAGCGAGACTCGAACTCGCACGCCTTACGGCACTGGCTCCTAAGACCAGCGCGGCTACCGATTACGCCATCTCAGCACGCGTTTTTGCCAAATAACAAGCAAGTTTGAATTTATCGTTTTTGGAAACGAAAGTCTAGCGAGGCATTTTCGATAAATTACTCGTTGAGATATTTTCGTTTGTATTCTTCGAGAGCGCGGTCGGTGTCCTTCAGATCGGCGATCGCGATCGGCGTTTTTTCTTCCAGTCTGGCGGTCGTTTTCTCCTTCGCGAAGAACAATTTATAACCGCCGTAACCGATCGCGGCGATGAGCCCGATCCAGAGCGCGAACCACAAGATCGCCGAGATGATGCCGATCAGCCAGATCGCCAGAATTACGATCGCGACGACGCCGATGGCGGCAAGAATTATTTTGATTGTGTCCATGAGCGTAAAACCTCTTTTGCGTTAGAAGGTGACCGGGTCGGCCGAGTTGGCCGCGCCGGCCGATTTAACGAAACTTTCGGTCAAGTTCAATCAGTTCAGTCGACTCGGTTCGATTTCAGTTTTTCGAGTTCGTCGTCGGAAAGTTCGCCGATCGAATGCAGCGCGCCGGATTTTTCGTTCGTCACGATCAGAAAGGTTTCGTTGCGCGCGCCTTTTTCGAATTTCGAGCGGTACGCCAATTCGACCTGTTTTTCCGGCGAATTCGCAACCGGCTGGATTTTCGTGTAGACGAGCTCGGAACCGAGATGCTTTCCGTATTTTTCAAACGCTTGCGCCAATGCGAACCCGAGCGCTTCCTTGCTTTTCGTGCGCCGCGCCTCTTCGTGCGCGGCGTTGAAAATTTCCTCGTAATTCTGCTCGTTGTAAAGTTCGTGGTATTTCGCCACCACTTCCTCGGCCAACCGCCGGTCGCGATTTCCGGCGCACACCGATAAAAATAACGCGGAGATTACAAATAAAACGGTTAATCGTTGACGAATTTTCATGTTTTCGGTCGCTCGCGCAATTACGGTCATTTTATATAATTTTTCGCGGCAAATAAAAACCGAAAGCGGCAATAAAGCAGTCCGCCGCGAAATTAACCGGCGATGATTCCGCGGCGGACTGCTTCTCGACCGCCGGCCAAGCTATTTCGTCAGGTGCCTGCGCCTGAAATCCTCCAACGCCCGGTCGACGTTTTTCATTCCGGCGAGCGAAATCGGCGATTTGTCTTCGAGCAATTTGTCTTCCGACTTGCCGCTCAATATTTTGTAGCCGACATACCCCATCACGCCGAGCACCGCGATCCAGAACAAATACCATAAAGCCTGATAAATAAAGCCGATTAGCGGAAAGGCGAGCATCCCGAGCAGAATCAGACCGAACGCGATCAATAAAATTTTGATAAAACTCATCTCATTTTTCTCCCTTTGGTTTAGGGCAAATTACCGATTTCGCAAATTCCGAACCAAAATCGTATAATTCATCCTGATTTTGATAACGATTTTTACGAGGGTAAAGTTTTGGCTTTTCAGAATGTGAATGTCGGGTCGCTCGCCCGGCAATTAAACGCCGAATTTACGGGCGACGAAACGCTCGGGGTTTCCAACGTCACGCACGATTCGCGGCAGGCGCACGAAGGTTTTCTTTTCACCGCGATCAGCGGTTTGACGATGGACGGGCATCGTTTCATCCCGGACGTGATGCGGCGCGGCGCGGTCGGCGTCATTTCCGAGCTCGACGCGCCGGCGGACTTCGCGGGCGCGTGGCTGAAGGTCAAAGACGCGCGCGAGTCGCTCGCCAAAGCCGCGTCGGTCATCTACGGCAATCCGTCGCACGATCTGAAGCTCGTCGGCATCACCGGCACGAACGGCAAAACGACCACGACCTATCTTTGTTTCGCCCTCGCGGAAGCGAACGGCGAAAAAGCGGCGATGCTGACGACGGTCGAATACCGCATCGGCGCACGGTCTGAAGAAGCGGTGCGCACGACGCCCGAAGCGTCCGACACGAACAAGTTTCTGCGCGACGCGGTCGACGAAGGCTGTACGACCGCCGTCATGGAAACGTCTTCGCAGGCGATCGACCTGCATCGCTGCGACTGGCTCCGGTTCAAAGTCGGGATCTTTACGAACCTGACGCGCGACCACCTCGATTATCATCACACGATGGAAAATTATTTCGCCGCGAAAAAGAAATTGTTCGACGGCAGCCTCGGCGAAAAGCCGGCCTCGTGCGTCATCAACGTCGACGACGAGTGGGGCAAAAAACTGGCGGACGACTTGAAAGCCGAAGGGCAGCGCGTTTTGACCTTCGCGCAAAACGGCGCGGCTGATTTAACGGCGGAAAACGTTGCGGTGTCGCTCGTCAAAGGCACGTCTTTTCGGCTGCGCACGCCCGCCGGCGAACGCGAAATAAGCTCGCCGCTCGTCGGCAAACCGCACGTCTACAACATGCTGGCGGCGACCGCCGCGGCGCTCGAACTCGGCTTCGAGCTGGACAAAATCGTCGAGGGGCTGCGAACCTGCGCCGGCGCGCCGGGACGCTTCGAACGCGTGCCGACCGACGGGGATTTTGCGATCGTCGTCGATTACGCGCACTCGGACGACGCGCTTTTGAATACTCTGAAAACGGCGCGCGATTTGACGCGCGGCAGAATCATCACGGTTTTCGGCTGCGGCGGCGACCGCGACAAGACCAAGCGCGTGCCGATGGGCGAAGTGGCGGGACGCAACAGCGATCTCGTGATCGTCACGTCGGACAATCCGCGCACCGAAAACCCGCTGGAAATCATCGCGCAGATCGAAGTCGGTTTGAAAAACACTAATTGCCCGTTTCAGTCGATTCCCGACCGCCGCGAAGCGATTCACCAGGCGATCCGCAAAGCCAAACCGAACGACGTCGTGATCATCGCCGGCAAAGGACACGAAACCTATCAGATCGTCGGCCACAACAAATACCACTTCGACGACCGCGAAATCGCGCGCGAGGCGCTCGAAAAATTGAAGGAAGATTAGAAATTCAGCCGCGAACAAGCACGAAAAAACACGAAAAATCATTTGAATTAGATTCGCGGAATTTCGTGTTTGTTCGCGGCTGAATTACCGCAGCGAACCGATCAATTTCGACAAATATTCCCGCTGCGCGAAACTAAGTCCGGAAAAGCGCACGCCGAAACCGATTTCGTAAGTGTGATTAGTGACTTCGCACATGAATTCGATCCTCCCGCCTTCATTTAAAGGAAAATACAGCGCGACGAGCATGCCGTCGTCGACTTCTCCCGAACAGAGCACGAAACAGCCTTCGCGGCTGATGTCGTTGACGGTGCCGCTTTTTTTGCCGCCGGCGGTTTCCCATTCGACGGCGAGGCGGAGGACGTAACGCGGCGCGGCGCGGCGGTCGCCGCCGGTTCTTCTATCGATTGCTGTTATCATCTTTAAGTTCTTCGTTTTCTTCGGAATTTCCTTTGTATTTACTCGTCAGGTAGTAATAAACGGGCAATCCGAGCAAAATCAGAAAAATTCCGGTAAAAGATTGAGTCGGGGCGGTGATCAGCGTATTGATCAGCAGGTACGCCGCCACCAGTAAAAACAGAATCGGCACGACCGGATAACCGAACGCTTTATAGGGTCGCTCGGCGTTCGGATACTTCCTGCGGAAAACGAAGACCGACGACGTGACGAGCGCGTAAAAAATCCACGAACCGAAAATCACGTAGTCCGTCAAAGTGTCGAACGAACCGGAAAGCGCCAGCAAAATCGCCCACGCGCCCTGAAAAATCAAGGCGATGACCGGCACGCGCGTGCCTTCCGAAAGTCTGCCGAAAGATTCGAACATCAAACCGTCTCTCGCCATCGCGTACGGCACGCGCGCGCCCGTCAGAATCGACGTGTGCAGCGTGCCGATCGACGAAAGCATCAAGCCGACCGTGAAAAGCGCAACGCCGAAACCGGTCGCGAAGGTCGCGGCGTCGCCGCCGAAAAATCTCGAAACCACCTCTTTCGCGACCGAGGAGTCCTTCGAAACGGAAGCGACCGAAGTCGGGTCGAGCACGTAAAAATAGGCGATGTGCACGAAAACGTAAAGCAGCATGATGACGATCGTGCCGCCGATCAGCGCGATCGGGATGTTTTTCTGCGGATTCTCGATTTCGCCGGCGACGAGCGTCAGATTGTTCCAGCCGTCATAACCCCACAAAGCGCCGAGCATCGCCGCGCCGAAGCCGCCGATAAAACTGTACGACGCCGAACCGTAACGCACCGTGTCGTTGACGCCTTCGCACGCGCCGCCCGCCTCGATCATGCCGAAATGCGAAAAAGTTCCGCCCGTCGCCCAGACGAACGCGCCGACGCCGACGAAAGCGATGAGCGCGATTTTGACGAACGTCAGCGCCGTCGCGATGCGCCCGCTGAGCGCGACCGACGCGCAGTTGATCGTCGTGAATATGACGATCAGCATGACGGCGATGATTTGCAGCGAGGTCAGCTCGTACGGGTAGCCGAAGATTTCCGTTTTGACGAGCGTCTGTTTTAATTTTCCGTCCAAAAAGTCGTTCAATCCGATCGCAAAAACCACGGCGACCGAAGCCTGCGCGCCGGTTTTGCCGACGAAAATCAGCATCCAGCCGTATAAAAAGCTCGATACGCGCCCGTACGCATCGCGCAGGAAAACATACTCGCCGCCCGCTTCCGGCTTCATCGCCGCCAGTTCGGCGTAAGTCAGCGCGCCGGCCAGGCTCAAAATCCCCGCCGCGATCCAGACGATCAAAACCCATTCGGGCGAACCGATATTACAGGTCATGACGCGCGCTTTGAGGAAAACCCCGGTGCCGACGACGTTGCCGATGATGATGGAAATCGCTGCCAGCAGTCCGAGTCCGCGCACCAGCGTGATTGTTTGTTTTTGCATATTTTATGACGGAAGAGTCAAATTTCGTTAAAAATTTTTGTTGTATTCTGCCCGTTCGGTCGACTATAATTTTCCCTGGAGAAAATCTCTCTTTCCCGCGAAAGACGCTTTCTCGCAAATTCACCAAAGAAAAAACCAGCCCATTTTACCGAAAAGATATGTTCTATTCAGTGGTCCTGCTCGACGGAAACGAGCTGCATTGCCTGACGCTCGAAGAAGTTCAGAATTTGTTTTTCAATCGACAGATAAATCAAGATTCGCTCGTTTGCTCGGCCGAGGACGGCAAATGGCAAATGCTGAAGCGCGCCTTCGACCTCGCGCCGTGGATGCCGGCGGGCGTTTCCGCGACGCCGCACGGGCAGCCGGAAACGCTCGCGAACAATCCTTTTGCGACCGACCGGCCGGCGGCTGAACCAGCCGTTTCGACCGCACCGCCGCCGATCACTTTTAACCAATTTCCGCCCGATCCGCCGAGCCAGTCAGAAAATCCGTTTACGCAAAGCGCCGCACAGGGTTATTCACAAAATAATCAAACCGAAACTTATTATCAAGCGGAAACAAACCAAACGAACTATAACTTCCAAAATAATCAGGCAAACTTCGCGCCGAGCAAATACAGCAATCCGGCAAATTCATATCAATACGCGCCCGACTTTCAGCCTTTTACCGAGACGAGGCGCGGCGCCAGACCGGCGGCGGTCTTTATCATCGTCAACGCGTTTTTCTTCGTCATTTCGAATATCATCGCGTCGGCTTTCTTTCCCGCGAGCGGCGCCGACGAAGCCGAAAAATTCGGTTTCGGGGTCGGTCGGTCGATCATTCCGCTCATCATCGATTTGATTTTGGCGATTAAACTTTGGAAACTCGACAACGTCGAGTCCGCGCGCAAATGGGTGCTCGTGCGCGCTTACCTCGGATTTATCGTTTTCGGCATCATCGTTCCGGTCGCGACCGTCAAATCCGGCGCTGCTTTTCTCGGCGTTTTCAGTTTCGCGTCGGCCGTTTTGTACTTTTTGAGCCTCGCGCTCGTGCTGCACGGCAAAAATAATCCTTCGCCGAGCCGCATCATGGTCGGCATCGCGACGTTCGCGATTTATTTCATCGTCATGTTCGGCACGACTTCCCTGGGCGTGCTCGGCAGCCTCGCCCCCGAAATCGCCAAATTCGACATCAAAAACTCGCAAATCGAAAAATACCGGGTCGAAGGCAAAGAGTTCGAAGATAAAACCACCGGCGCGAAGGTCGTTTTGCCGGACGGATGGACGATGATCCGGCTCGATAACCCGCTGATCCAGTCGCCGGACGCGCGGATGATCGCCCTCGACCGCGCCGGCAACCGCCTGACGATGCTCGAAGTCGTGCCGGTGCCCGGGAACCTCGACATGAAGCGCCAGAATTCGTCCCTCATTCTCGATCAACTAGCCGACGGCGTCATCGCCGGGCTCAAAGAAGAAGTGCAAAACAGCGGCGGTTTCGGCGCCAAAACGGCGAACGAAATCACGCGCATGAGCATATACATCGGCAAGCATCCCGCCAAACTGGTGGTTTTCGAACGCACCGCCGGCGGCGAAAAATCGAAGGGGCATTTGATCATCACCTACGACGAACTGACGTTTTACGTGCTGCACTCGTGGTGCCCGGCCGAGGAATACCAGCAGGCGCAGGACGAATTTACCTTTTTCGAGAAGAATTTCTCGGTGCCGGAAAAAATCAATTCCGCCTTCACGCAGACCGCCGAGAGCGACAAGAAACGCTGAGCGGTTGGGCATTTTCCTGACCGCCCGCGCTATCGGCCGCTTTCGCGGCGAACGCGCGTTTCCGCGGCCGTCTGCCGCCGGTTTATCTCGACGGATTCGGTGTGCTATGATTTTCGCTTTGTGAAACACGCGAAGCGATTGCTCAAAAATCAGGTCGCCGCCGCCGAGCTGGTCGGAAAAATGCTTTTTTTGTCGGAGCGCCTACCGGTTTCCCTGCTCGACAGCTGCGGCGTCTCGCACCTGAAATCGCGTTTTCTGATCGGCGGGCTCGACCCGCTCGAAACTTTCGAAATAACCTCCGCCGACCCGCACGAAACGCTTCGTTTCCTCGACGAGAAACTGGAAACGCCCGACGTTTTCGCTTTTTTTACTATTTCTTACGATTTCGGTCTGAAGCTCGAAAAAATCACTCCGCAAAAACGAACGGATTCGCGCGAAGAACCGGACGTTTACCTCGCGATTTTCGATTCCGTGATCATTCACGACTACGAGGCGGGCGAAACTTTCCTGCTCGGAAACGAAAGGGAATTTTCCCGGATCGAGGACATGATCTTTTCGGCGAAACCCGCTTTCGCGCGGGCGCCCGAGTGCCAATTCGGCGCGTCAAAAGTAAAATCGAATTTCACGAAAACGGAATACCTCACGAAGATCGAGGAAATAAAAAACTTCATCCGGCGCGGCGACACTTATCAAACGAACCTGACGCAGCAGTTCACCGCCGAGCTGCCGGAAGGTTTGACGCCCCAGCAGGTATTTCTGAATCTAAGAAAACATCATCCCGCGCCTTTCGCCGCTTTTCTCAGAAGAAAAGATTCGACGGTCGTTTCCGCTTCGCCGGAAAGGTTTTTTCGGGTTAACTCCGAAACGGGAAATCCGAAACCGCAAATAACCACGAGTCCGATCAAGGGCACGCGGCCGCGCGGCGAAACGGCCGCCGAAGACGAGCGGCTGCGAAACGAGCTTTTGTCTTCGGAAAAAGACCGCGCCGAAAACGTGATGATCGTCGATTTGCTGCGCAACGATTTGGGCAGAATCTGCGAATTCGGTTCGGTGCGCGTCGAAAAACTCTGCGATCTCGAATCGCACCCGACGCTTTTTCATCTCGTCTCGACCGTCACCGGAACGCTGCGTTCGAACACCGAATTCTCCGAGATTCTCCGCGCCGTTTTTCCGTGCGGATCGATCACCGGCGCGCCGAAAATCCGCACGATGCGGATCATCGAAGCGCTCGAACCGGCGGCGCGCGGTCTGTCGATGGGCGCGATCGGCTTTTACAGCAGTCAGTGGTCGGCGATCGGTGATCAGAACACGAATTTAACCGACCAACGCGGGCCGACCGCCGACCGTTATTTCGATTTATCGGTCGCGATTCGCACGATGGTCATCAAAAATCGCCGGGCGGTTTTCAATGTCGGCGGCGGCATCGTGATCGACAGCGATCCCGAGGACGAATACGAAGAAACGCTCACCAAAGCCAAAGCCCTGCTCAATTCGATCAACGGAATTTTTTAACTCGCTCAAGGAACAAAACTCCCGCCCCGGCGTCTAATCAAACGAAAAGGTCGAAAGCCCCAGTTCAAATTTCAGAATCCTGCCGAATCTTTTGACCTGCGGCTTTCGATTTTTATTTTTGGGAGTGAAAGTTTTAGATGAAACCGAATATCAACGTGACGCCTTTGATCGACGTCCTGCTCGTGCTGCTGATAATTTTCATGGTCATCGCGCCGGCCAAACCGACCGCCTTTAAGGCGAAAGTGCCGGCTGAACCAATCAGGGGCGCGGATCCGCCGCCGTCTACGAACGCTCTGATCGTCGCGGTCAAAAACGACTCCTCGCTGCGGCTCAACCGCGAGGACGATATGGGCACCGTCGAGGAATCCGAAAGACTGATCGAAACCTTACGGACCGTTTTCAGACAGCGCGAACAGGAAGGAATTTTCCGCCCCGGAACCAACGAAATCGAGAAAACCGTCTTTATCAAAGCGCCGAAAAATATTAATTACGGAAGCGTCGCTAAAGTCGTCGACGCAGTCAAGCTTTCCGGCGCCGAACCGATCGGTTTGCAGCTCGATGATTTGCCCTAGTGCCCGACGAATTCGCTCGGGGTTTACGGTTGACGACGTTCCGAACATTTGCAGCATCGATTTCGGGTCCGAAAATCTTTTCGGCTGAAGGGCGTTTTATGCTATAATTTTCCGGGTTAAAACAAGGTTCTGTTCGAATTATAACTCAAAAAACTCTTCCGACCGCGTCGCAAATGGTGAATTATTACGAAATCTTAAAGGTTTCACCAAAAGCAACAAATGCCGAGATAAAGTCGGCATACCGGCGTCTTGCGCGCAAGCTCCATCCCGACAAAAACGAAGGCTCGGAAGAAAAAGCGCGCGAATTCGCAAAAGTCGCGAAGGCTTACTCCGTGCTCGGCGACCCGAAACACCGCGCCGATTACGACCGTCATATGCTGCAGGCGGAATATAAAATCTCGGCGAACGGCGAGACGGTTTTTTCCTCGGAGAACGAATACGCGCGCCGTTGGCGGCAAATGGCTTACGAGCGCCGTTACAACGAAATTATCGACCGGATGATCGCCGACGAGCGCCGTGAATCGGTCGCCCTTCAAAAAATTATTTTTCCGATGGTCGGGCTGTTCGTTTCGACCTTCGCGGTCGCGGTTTTCAAGCCCGCCTTTTTCACGCGCTCGCCGATGATCGGAAAAATCGTCGTGCTGTCGCTGTTCGTCGTCGGCGTGATCCATCTTTTCAGCCGGCTGAAAGCCGCTTTCGACCGTTACACTTACGACGAAACGATCCACGATTCGATTTTCGAACTGCAGGAACCGGAGCAAAAACCTTATTCCCGCTTTACCGGCATCGCGTTTATCGTGGTCGGGTTTTTCCTGAGCCTCGGCATCGGGCTCATTATCGGCAATTACCTCGAACTGTTCATCGGCGCGACGATGCCTTCGGTTTATTCGCACACTTTCCGGTTCGAATTCATCTTTTACCCGCCGATCGTCGTCCTCTGCGTCGACCTGATGCATTCGTTCGCCTCGAAATTTGAGTAAAAGCCGGCTTGACATTCCCTTTTTCAAATTTTATACTCTGTAATTTCTCTTATTTGAGAAGATTTTCACTTGAGTAGAACAGAATAATTATGCCGAATCATAAATCAGCAGAAAAGCGCGTCCGACAAACAGTTAAGCGCAATGAAGTTAACACCCGCAACAAGAGCCGTCTCCGCACGCAAATCAAAAAACTTCGTGCGGCGCTCGCCGCCGGCGATAAAGCCCAGAGCCAGGAGCTTTTGACGCCGACGATCTCGACGATCGACAAAGCGGTCAACAAAGGAATTTTGCATAGAAATACGGCGGCGCGCTACAAATCGCGGTTGACGTCGCACGTCAACGATTTAGGGCAATAAACAGTTTACCTCACAAATTCATTCATAGTTTTTCTCCTTTGAATGGAACGGAAGCAAGCCTTAAGCAAGCTTGCTTCTATTTTTTTTTAAATTTTCCGGGCCTGACCGATAATTTCTGTCGGCGGGGCTATTTTTTCCGGAATCAGCGGCGAAAGAACCCGAAAAAACCCGAAGCCGTTAATATTTCCGTGAAAATTCGTGTCCGTTGACGGCTGTATTTAGTTTTGTGTCAGCGCTTTTTTGCCCGCTAGAGATTGACGATTTCGCAAACCAGCATTTCGAGCTGCATCCGCGCGCCGGCGTTTCCGCCGCCGCCCTTCGAGGTCTTGATGGCGAGATCGGTCGCGGCGATGCGTTCGAGCATCCGCCGCAGCTTGTGCGCGTCCGTCCGCCGCGCCGTCTGCAAAAAATCCTCGTGATATTTCGGGTGAAGCTTCATGACGCGCACGACTTCGGTGCGCTCGACGCCCTGATTCATCAATTCTTTCGCCATCAGCGTGCGCCGCAGATTGTGCGCGATCAAACCGAGCAGCATCAAAGGTTCCGCGCCGTCGTCGAGAATTTTTTTGAGCGTCTGCAAGGGCTTCCGCCGGTCTTTGCCGAAAAGTTGGTCGGTCAGATCGAAATTCGAAATTTCGCGCGTGTTCGGAACGAGCGCCTCGACCAGCTCGTAAGTCACGATTTTATCCGGCAGCGCGGCGGTCGTGATTTTTTTTATTTCGTTGGCGAGCTTGCGCAGATTGTCGCCGACGAGCCCGACCAGTTGATGCAGCGCCTTTTCTTCGGCGTCGAATCCCGAATCCTTTATTTCCTTGCGCGCCCAGGTGACAAGCTCCTGATCCGTGAATTTAGCGAATTCGACCGCCGCCGCTTTTTCGAGCAGAACCTTCGACATTTTCCGGCGTTTGTCCAATTCGTCGGCGACGAAAATCACGACCGACGATTCCGACGGACGCGACAAATACGCAGTCAAAAGCTGTTCGAAATCTTCCTTGAGCGTGTCCTTCCCGCCGGTCGCGGAGACCCTTACCTCCGTTATCCGGACGACGCGGCGCGCGGCGATCATCGGCAACTGCTCGGCGGCCGCCAGCGCGTAACTCAAATTGTCGGCTTGATTTAGTGAAAATTCGTTCTCGTTGAATTCGCGCAGCGAATTTTCGTCCAGAACCATGTTGGCGATCGTTTTCGCCGCCAGATCGCGCAGGTAGTTTTCCGCGCCGAACAACACGTAAACCGGCGCGAAATCGCGCTTGCGCAATTGAGTCCGTAATTCGTCTCTCGAAATGACCGGCATATTTTTACCTTTTAAGGATTATTTCTTTTCTTCTCTGACGCCCATGCCGTTGACGATCGTCGAGACGACCGACTCGGCAAAAGCGCGCGCCATGCGTTCGACTGCCGGATCTTCTTCGTTGAAAAACGAGCGCGGGTCGGACGAAAATTCGAACGAATCGCGAAAGATGAAATTTTGATTGTCGTAGAGAATCTGGTTCGCTTTCAGATCGCGCACCGTGACGGCGGCGGTGATCGTCACTTCATAAACGCGCGCGCGGCCTTCGCGGTCGAGCAGCACGCCCGAAAAATTGAAATCGCGGATCGTGCCTTCGACGACCGCGTCGGCATTATCGCGCGTGCCCTGCACTTTCAGACCGCGCCCGCGCCGTATGATTTCGCGCGCGACGGCTTCGGTGAAACGCGATTCGACGCGGTAACGCGCGCCGCGCACTTCGAACTGGAACGCCGGCACGGCGATGGTTTTGATATTGTTCGGCAAACCCGAATTCGTGACCGGCTTGTAGCATTCGGTAAAGCCGGAAACCGCGATAAAAACCGTCAGGAGCGAAAAAAAGCGAAGTAACTTCATGCTTCTATCTTAGACTTTTTTCGACGCTTTACGAAACGCCAGGACGCCGATCGCGAGGATCGCCAGGGTCATGAAAAGCCCGCCCATCACGAGCGGCGTCCGCGCGCCCGAACCGACCGCCAGCGGCGCTGAATCCGATTTCGGCGCTTCCTTTTCGACGCGTTCGGCCAAGAGCGTGTTCTCGGCGCGTTTGATGACGTAATAAACCTCGGCGGGCTTCGTGCCTTTCGGCACGTCGGCGCTGAAACGATGCTTGGCGAGCTCGACCGCGCCGTCGATCTCTTTGTTTTTGATCGATCTGCCGAGGGCTTCCAGCTTTTGGTAATCGGGTTTTTCTTCCAGGTCTTTCAGGCTCTTTTTCGGCACCGCCCATAAAACCCCGCTGCTGTAACGCGCGCCGCCGCCCATCGGCGAAATCGACGTGCGCCCTTTGCTGTTGATCCCGACCTCCCTTAAATCGCCGTAAAAATCGATAAAAAATCGATAATCCGCCAAATCCTCGCTCGTTTCCGTGACGAGATCGATGCCGACGCGCGTGTAGCCCGGATCGGGCGGCACGTCCGCTTTGACGCCGAAAGAAAAAAATAAAAGAATTGCGGTGATCAGAACCAAATATTTATTCATCAAAATTTCTCCATTTTTTGATTGCATCGACGACCTTTAAAAATTCGACCGTTTCTTTGACATCATGAACGCGCAAAATTTGCGCACCGTTCCAAACGGCGATCGCCGCGCTCGCCAGACTTCCCGGCAATCTTCGATCGGCGGGCGCGCCGCCGAGGATTTTGCCGAGAAACGATTTGCGCGAGGCGCCGACGAGCAGCGGGCAATTCGGAAATTCCTGCGCCAATCGATCGAGCCGCGCCAGCAATTCCAGGTTCTGCTCGAAGGTTTTGCTGAAGCCGATGCCGACGTCGAGCGCGACGTTTTCGGGCGGCACGCCGAACTTCTGAGCTTTCTCGATGCCTTCACGAAAATCACTCGCGACCTCGCTCAAAATGTCGCCGACCGGCTCCTGCCGGTGCATCGTCTCGAACGTGCCGCGCAGATGCATCAAAACCAAGCCGGTTCGGTATTTTCCGGCGATTTCGCCGACTTTTTCGTCGAACCGCAGACCGGAAACGTCGTTGATGATTTCCGCGCCGGCCTCGACCGATTTTGCCGCCACTTCGCTTTTCGTGGTGTCGATCGAAACGGGAATGTCGAACCGTTTGGAAACCGCCTCGATGACGGGCGCGACCCGGCCGATTTCCTCTTCCGCCGAAACGCGCGCGCTGTTCGGACGCGTCGATTCCCCGCCGACGTCGAGAATGTCGGCGCCCGCCTCGATCAACGTTTCCGCTTGTTTTAAGGCTTCCGTTTCGCGCCGGTATTTTCCGCCGTCGGAAAAACTGTCGGGCGTCACGTTGAGAATCGCCATGACCAATGTTTTTTCGAACGAAATCGCACGGCGCGATGTTTGCCACAACATAATTCGATCGCCACCCGCCCGGCGTTTTTTTCGCGAACCGAAAACGACCGCCCGGGCCTTTCTCAGTATTAAAAATTAACGGGCCGTCAAAATCAATTCGGCGTTTCCTGTTTTTTCTCGACACGGTTTTTCCGCGCTGCGCTGCGAGGGTCAAAAAACTTTGGGTCCGCGGGCGATTTTGATGTAATATGAACGCATAATCTTTTACAGACTTCCAATCAGCCGTCGGCGAACGACAGCGGGGGCGCGTGTTTTCGAAAGAATTACCGCGCCGCCGTTTAGTTTGCGGATTTTTTGTTTTAAGGGATTACGGGAGGTCTCTTATGCGGAACAAATTGAATTTTTATTTGATGCCGTCCGTTTTTTTCGCCTGCTTGTTTTTGGTCTTTTGTAATTTTGGTTTGGCCCAGCCGGCGAAACCGGAGAACGCCCGCCTACGGAAGCGGGAGAAAATACCTGAAGAACGCATCTCCGGTAAAACCGAACTCGACGACATGGTTCGCGTCGAAACGAATCTGATCGTCAGCGAAGTTTTGGTTCTCGACGAGCGGGGCGAGCCCGTCACAGGCTTGCGCCCCAACGACTTCATCGTGAAAGAAGACGATAAACTGCAACAGATTACCGTGTTTTCCTTCAGCTCTTCCGAAGTCGTCCCGCGCTCGATCATTCTCATAATCGATTACAGCGGCAGCCAGCTGCCCTATATCAAAACCAGCATCGAGGCGGCGAAATTGCTGGTCGACAAGCTGCCGCCGCAAGACCGCATGGCGGTCGTCACCGACGACGTCCAGCTGATACAGGATTTTACCGGCGACAAGAGCCTGCTTAAGACGCGGCTCGAATCGTTGAAAACAGACGCTTTAGCCGGCAGGCACGGTCAGAGCCGGCAGTACAGCGCCCTGATGAAGGTTTTAAACGAAACGGCGGCGAATACAAGTCGCCGCCCGATCATTATTTTTCAAACCGACGGCGACGAACTGATTAAACTGAAAGACGCGCTTTCTAACGGTTACACCGTCGAAAACGGAGCGGCCGATTTTCGTTTCGCCGACGTTTTGAAAGCAGTCGAAACAACGGGCGCGACGCTTTATTCGATCATACCGGGCGTTCGTTTCGTAGGAATTCCGCAGGACCGCGTCTTCGAACGGGCGAAAACGGAAGCCGTCAATATCGAAACGGCTTACGCCGCACTGCACGAGAAGCCTTTCGACCCGAAAGACTTGAAGCTGACCGCGAAATATTTGAAATCGATCGCCGCCGCCCGGCTTCGCCAGCAATCGGCATTGACGGTGATCGCCCGAAAAACGAGCGGCTCGGCCTTTCATCTGGAAACTCCCGATCAGGCGGAAATGATTTATTCTGAAATTCTTTCAAAGATGAACGTGCGGTATTTGATCGGTTATTACCCGACCAACCAAAACCGCGACGGGAAAAGGCGAAACATAAGCATCAAACTGCCGAATTACCGGCAATATGAAATCCGCGGCAGAAAGACCTACATTATGGGAAAAAAGTAAGGCGGCGTCCATCAAAAACGCTGGACGGAAAAGAAAATGCGAAACCGAAAAACATCGGTTTCGCATTTTTATTTAACAGAGTTCAGCGATTTAAGCCGTTGCCGGGTTATTCGGAGTGATCGGCGGCAGAATCGGTTTTCTTAACCCTTTCTGCGGCGTTTCTTCCGTTGCCGGCGCGTTGCCGCCGTCGTTGGTCGAAGGCGAGCTTTCGCTGCCGTCGAGCGGAAGTCCGGCGACGACCCGGCGAATCTGCACGCTGTCCAAAGTTTCGAGTTCGAGCAAAGCTTCGGAAAGACGAACCATCGCATCGGCGTTTTCTTCCAAGATGCGACGCGCTGTTTCGTACTGGTCGGCGATGATTTTCTTGACTTCCTTGTCGATCATGATCGCCGTATCTTCCGAATAATCGCGGTGCTGGTTGATTTCGCGGCCGAGGAAAATCTGCTCGTCCTTTTTACCGAACGTCAGCGGTCCGAGATCGGACATGCCGTATTCGCAGACCATCGAACGCGCCAGTTCGGTCGCCCGCTCGATGTCGTTCGACGCGCCGGTCGTGATCTTGTCCGCGCCGAAATAGATTTCTTCAGCGAGGCGTCCGCCCATCAAAATCGAAATCTGGCTCAGGATATACTCCTTCGTATAGCTGTGACGATCGGCTTCCGGCAATTGTTGCGTGACGCCGAGCGCCATGCCGCGCGGAATGATCGAGACCTTGTGCACCGGATCGGCCGACGGAACCTTCAGCCCGACGAGCGTGTGACCGGCTTCGTGGTACGCCGTCAATTTCTTTTCGTGATCCGAAAGAACCATCGAGCGGCGCTCCGCGCCCATCAAAACCTTGTCCTTCGCGATCTCGAAATCCGACATCGTGACGACTTTTTTGTTGAAGCGCGCCGCGTTTAGTGCCGCTTCGTTGACGATGTTCGCGAGATCGGCGCCGGTGAATCCCGGAGTTCCGCGCGCGATGATGCTGATGTCGACCGCTTCGTCGAGCGGAATCTTGCGCGTGTGAACTTTGAGGATGCCTTCGCGACCCTTCACGTCCGGGCGACCGACGACCACGCGGCGGTCGAAACGTCCCGGTCTGAGCAGCGCCGGATCGAGCACGTCCGGCCGGTTCGTCGAAGCCATCAAAATCACGCCGTCGTTCGATTCGAAGCCGTCCATTTCGACGAGCAGTTGGTTTAAGGTTTGTTCGCGTTCATCGTGTCCGCCGCCCAGGCCCGCGCCGCGGTGGCGTCCGACCGCGTCGATTTCGTCGATGAAAATGATGCACGGCGCGTTCTTCTTGCCCTGTTCAAACAGATCGCGTACGCGCGAAGCGCCGACGCCGACGAACATTTCGACGAAATCCGAACCGGAAATCGAGAAAAACGGCACGTTCGCTTCGCCGGCAACCGCCTTCGCGAGCAGCGTTTTGCCCGTTCCCGGAGGTCCGACCATCAAAACGCCCTTCGGAATGCGTCCGCCGAGTTTCTGGAATTTTTGCGGGTCTTTGAGGAATTCGATGATTTCCTGAAGTTCTTCTTTGGCCTCCTCGACGCCGGCGACGTCCTTGAAGGTGACGCGTTTTTGCTGGTTGTTGAGCAGTTTGGCGCGCGATTTACCGAAGCTCAAGGCTTTATTGCCGCCCGCCTGCATTTGACGCAGCGTGAAGGCGAGAAATCCGATCAGCAGCAAAAACGGCAGCGCGTTGATCAAAACGATCCAGCCCCAACCCGATGAGGTTTGTTCGAGATTGGTTTTGATGCTCCCCGGTTTTTCGGTGTTGATCTGGTCGATCGTGCCGAGCAGTTTTTCGCGAGTCGCGTCGCTCGCGTCGAGTTTGGTCAGGAATTTTTCCTTGTCTTTATTAATCAATTCAAGCGAATCCTGCTTGATCGTGACTTCCGCAATATCTTTATTTCTGATACGGGTTAGCGCTTCATCGTAGCTTAAATCCCCCGGCGTTTTCCCCTGTTTGCTCTGCAAAAACCAGACGAAAAGCATCGCGCTGGAGATGATCATCAACCACAATAAAACTTGTTTTGCTTTAGAACTCAATTTATAGCCTCCAAAAATTTAACTTTCACCACTGAAAGTTTTTAATCTTTAATGATCTTCTGATGAAAGTTTCAACTGTTCAGTTGTTTTCAAATGCGTCGGTAAACGCGCAATTTCGATTTTAGTTTGCCGAACCGCTTTTTTCAACTTTTATTTCGAGATAAAGCCTTTACGGCATATACGATTACCCCTAATGTCAGCGCGCCCAAGATAAAAAAAGATAATGAATTGAGCAGTATGATCCAGCCCCAGCCGTAGGAATTTTGCTCCAGCGTCGTTTTTATCGTGCCGGGTTTGGCGGCGTTTATCTGTTCAATCGGATTAAGTAACCTTTCCCATGCCGTATCGGTTGGGTCGGGTTTTACGAAGTATCTTTGTTTATTTTTGTCCACTAATTGAAAAAAATCCCTATTAAAAATAACTTCGGTTATTTCTTGGTTCCGAATCTTTACCATCGCTTCGTCAACACCGATTTCATTCGCGTCGGTTGCGTTTTTGGGCGTCAAAACCACAAATGTCAGAACGATCGACAAAAAGAGCAGAACGCCGGCGATTCCAACGATAATTCGGTTTGATTTCATTGATTAACCTCGACTTTTTATTGAACATCGATTGTATGTCGGTTAACCCATATTTTCAATATTATTTTTCCAATACAGTTTTCCGCCTTCTTTGACGACGGTCTCGCCGCCGGGCAGTTCGACCGTTCTGCCGCTTTTCCGGGTGAAGACGAGGCGTTCGATCGCTTCGAGATGTTTTGATTCGATTTGTCTCAGGCTGCCGCGGTTCGCTTCGAGCCACCCGCGCAAAGTCCGGTAAAAATCGGTTTTGGAAAGTTCCTTCAATTCGCGCACAGTCAGAAACCGCGCGGCGGGCTGAACAATTCGTTCCGCGTTTTCGAGCCGCAGCAGCGCCGCGGTTTTCGCCAGCGTTCCGACGATTTTCGGGTTAAACTCACGGAGCAGCGGAAGCAGTATTTTCCTGATGCGGACGCGTTTGAAATTCAAATCGTCGTTCATCGCGTCGCGGCGGTATTCGATTCGCCGCGCATGACAGTAATTTTCCGTCGCATCGCGCATCGCCCAGTTCAAAAGCGGGCGAACGAGCGCGATTCGGATTTGGGGATTCGGGATTTCGTTTTTTTCTCTTGAATCTGAAATCTGAAATCGAAAATCCGAAGTTACCGGCTTCATCGCCGAAAGCCCGTCGATTCCGCTGCCGCGAATCAGATTCAGCAAAAACGTTTCGGCTTGGTCGTTGACGGTGTGCGCGGTCAAAATCCCGAAAGCACTTAGTTTGCGGGCGGTTTCGGTTAAAAACTCGTAGCGCGCGAACCGCGCGTTTTGTTCGAGATTTCCCGGTTTTGCGATATTCCCTTTGCCGTAAACGAGTTCGAAATCGACTTTTTCGGCTAAGTCCTTGACGAATTCGGCGTCGCGCGCGCTTTCCGCGCCGCGCAGATCGTGATTGAAATGCGCGAGCACGAAACGCAAATCCAATTTTTGCCCGCGGCGTAAATCATCGAGCGCGAGCGCCAGACTGACCGAATCGGCGCCGCCCGAAACCGCGACGACGAAGGTTTCGCCCGCAAACGGGAGTTCCAATTTTCGCCACTCGGTCAGCAGATTTCGGACGAACTTGTGCATTTTTTAAATTTTCAGCGCAAAGCAGCGAAGCCGAAAAGACGCGAGTCATTAAAGTTTCAAAGCTTTCTTGCGGAACTCATTCGTGCTCAAATCTAAAACCCGAGTAAAAACTCTTTGCGGCTTCGCCGCTTTGCTCCTTTGCGTTTTAAAACCTTTACTCCGGAAATGCCGCGCCCTTTTTCAGACTGATCGTGCAGCGCGAAACGCAAACGAGCTTGCCGCGCTCGTTCGTGATCTCGATTTGCCAGACGCTCAAGGTACGCCCGTGATAAATGCTCTTCGCCTCGACGCGTAAGATTCCCTTACTCACCGCGCGCAGATGATTGGCGTTGATCTCGACGCCGACCGGCGTGACGCGCGTCAGGTCGCTGCCGATGACCGCGCCGAGCGAAGCGGCGGTTTCCGCCAAAAGCAACGAAATTCCGCCGTTCATGATGCCGATGTACTGATGTACTTTCGGTGTCACCGGCATCGTCAGCACGACCAAACCTTTTTCCGCGCGTTCGATTTCGACGTCAAATATTTTCAGCAGCTCGCTCTGCCTGGTTTGTTCGAGAATTTCTTCGATTTCCATCGGTTTTAAATAAATAACAAATCCGAAATTCCAGATCCGGAATCGTTAGTGCGCGTCGAGCTCCAAATCTTTTTTCGCGGCTTCGAGCGCGTCCGCAACCCTCTCGGGCGACGTTCCGCCGATCTGATTTTTTGCGGCGAGCGTTTTTTCGAGGCTCAATGCATCGAACACGTCCCTTTCGATTTTCGGCGAAAATTCGCGCATCTCTTCGAGGCTCAATTCGTTCAGCTCTTTCCCTTTCGAGATCGCGAACAGAACGATCCCGCCGACCATGTCGTGCGCGCTTCGAAACGGTATGTCTTTCTGCACGAGATAATCGGCCAATTCGGTCGCGTTCAAGTAGCCGCGCGTCGCGGCGAGCCGCGATTTTTCGACGTTTATCTTGATGTTGCGGAGCACGATTTCCGTGACGCGCAGCGTTTGCGCGACCGTGTCGACCGTGTCGAAAACCGCCTCCTTGTCTTCCTGCATGTCCTTGTTGTAGGCGAGCGGCAAGCCCTTCATCATCGTCAGCAACGCCGTTTGATGCCCGAAAACGCGCGCCGCTTTGCCGCGGATCAGTTCGAGCGCGTCCGGATTTTTCTTTTGCGGCATGAGGCTCGAACCGGTCGAAATCCGGTCGCCGAGCTCGATAAAACCGAATTCGTTCGACGAATAAATGATCAAATCCTCGGCGAGCCGCGAAAGATGCATCATCATGACCGAGCAGGCGCCGGTAAACTCGATCGCGAAATCGCGGTCGCTGACCGCGTCGAGACTGTTCGCCGTGACGCCGTCAAAGCCCAAATCCTTCGCCACGGCTTCGCGGTCGATCTCGTAACTCGTGCCGGCGAGCGCCGCCGAACCGAGCGGCAGCACGTTGACGCGCCGCCAGACTTCGTCGAGCCTTTCGCGGTCGCGCGCGAGCATTTCGAAATACGCCAGGCACCAGTGCGCCCAGAGCACTGGCTGCGCGCGCTGCAGATGCGTGTAGCCGGGCAGAACCGCGTCCCTGTTTTTTTCGGTCAGCTCGACGAGCGCTTTCTGCAGCGCCCGCGCGAGCCGCGAGAGCGCCGCGATTTCTTCGCGCAGCCAGAGGCGAAAGGCGGTCGCGACCTGATCGTTGCGGCTCCGGCCGGTGTGAAGCTTCCGGCCGGCGTCGCCGATCAGCTGGACGAGCTTCGATTCGATGAACGAATGCACGTCTTCCGCCGGGTCGTCGAAATAGTTCTTATCGAAATCGGCGCGTTTCAAAAGCGTGATCAAGCCGTTCTTGATGCGCTCGGCTTCGAGCCGCGTGAGCACGCCGGCGTGAAATAGCCCGTCGCAGTGCGCGATCGACGCGCGCACGTCCGCCGCGAACAAACGCCGGTCGAATTTGAAAGAATTATTGAACTCGGCGAAGGTTTCGTCCGCGCCCTCGGTAAAACGTCCGCCCCACAGATTTTTTGATTTCGTCATCTTTTTTCCAAAAAATTAACCCGGTAATCGTCTTCTGAGATTATAACTTAAATTTTTTTTTCATAAATCCCGCTTTGACTTCCGGCAACCGATACGATATTTTATGCATCTATGCTTTTGTTATGCAAATTTACTGCATAACTTTTTATTTTTATGCAGAAGGAGCAGCGAAAGACGACGATTTTGAAATTGATCACCGCCAACCAGATCGGGCGGCAGGAGGAGCTCGCCGAGATTCTGGAGAAAAAAGGCTTTTCCGTCACGCAGTCGAGCGTTTCGCGCGACCTGCTGGAGCTCGGCATCGTCAAGGTCGGCGGTTTTTACGCGTTGCCGCAAAAACCGAAAAGCGATTTGGTGTTCGGGCTCGTGAAACTGGAAATCGCGGGCGAAAATATGGTCGTCGCGAAAACCGAGGCGGGTTTGGCGTCCGCGTGCGCGGTGCGCATCGATTCGGCCGGCATCGAGGAAATCGTCGGCACGATCGCGGGCGACGACACGATTTTCATCGCCGTGCGCGGCGCGAAAGAACAAAAGGCGGTTTTAAAAAAGGTTTGGGAATTATTTGAGAAATAGTGGTCGGTGATCGGTGGTCGGTGGTGAGTTGAAATTTTTTGTGACCACCGACCACCGATCACCGACCACTGAAAAAAAAATGACAAAAGATATTAAAAAAGTGGTTTTAGCGTATTCGGGCGGGCTCGACACGTCGGCGATGCTGTTGTGGCTCAAGGAGACTTACGGCTGCGAGGTCGTTTGCTTCACGGCGGATGTCGGGCAGGGCGAAGAGCTCGACGGTCTGGAAGAAAAAGCCCTGAAAACCGGCGCTTCGAAACTTTACACGGAAGATTTGCGCGAGGAATTCGTGAAGGATTTCGTCTGGACCGCCGTCAAAGCGAACGCGCTTTACGAAGGCGTTTATCTGCTCGGAACTTCCCTGGCGCGCCCGGTGATCGCCAAGCGGCAGATCGAAATCGCGCAGAAGGAAGGCGCTGACGCCGTCGCGCACGGCGCGACCGGCAAGGGCAACGACCAGGTTCGTTTCGAGCTGACTTATTACGCGCTGCAGCCGGACATCAAAGTCGTCGCGCCGTGGCGGCACTGGGATTTTAAGGGCCGCGCGGATTTGATCGCGTATTGTGCGAAACACGACATCAACGTCACGGCGACCGCCGAAAAGCCGTATTCGATGGACCGGAACCTGATGCACGTCTCCTACGAAGGCGGAATTTTGGAAGACCCGTGGGCGGCGCCGCCGGAAGATATTTTTCTGCTGACGAAATCGCCCGAGAAAGCTGCGGAAAAAGCGGCGGAAATCGTTTTGACGTTCGAAAAGGGCGAGCCGGTCGCGATCGACGGTGAAAAATACGGCGCGGTCGATATGTTAGCGAAATTGAATTACCTCGGCGGCGAGCACGGCATCGGGCGCGTCGATCTGGTCGAAAACCGTTTCGTCGGCATGAAATCGCGCGGCGTCTATGAAACGCCGGGCGTGACGATTTTGCAGACGGCGCACCGCGCGCTCGAATCGATCACGATGGACCGCGAAGTGATGCGTTTGCGCGACGGTTTGGGCGTCAAATTCGCCGAGTCGGTTTATTACGGATTCTGGTTCGCGCCGGAATTCGAAATCCTGCGCTCGATGATCGAACAGACGCAGGAAACCGTTTCGGGCGACGTGCGCCTCAAACTCTATAAAGGCAACGTCACGGTGACGGGACGCAAATCGCCGCAATCACTGTACAAGGAACGTGTCGTGACGTTCGAGGATGACGCCGGCGCGTATAACCAATACGACGCGGAGGGTTTTATCAAGCTGCAGGCGTTGCGTTTGCGCCTTCGAAAAATGGATTAGGAGATTAGCCACGAACAAACACGAATAAACACAAAAAATATTTAAAGTTTCTTTCGTGAAATTTCGTGTTTGTTCGCGGCAAAAAATCTGAGGTAATTAAAATGATGATGTTAGAAGCGGACAAAATCGGTTCGGCGACTTCGCCGCTGCACTTAAAGAAAACAATCGCGGTCGTCGCGGAAAACGATGAGCCGAAAGCCGGCGACGTGGTCGTCGTGCGCGCGCTGAGCGAATCGGTCACGTACGGCAATCTCGAACTGCCGAACGGGCGGCTCGCGAAGATCAACCGCCACGACGTTTTGATCGGCGTTTTAGGCAAACGGCGCGCGCTCAAAGGTTTCGTCGGCGACGTTCCCGATTCGGTGAAAGCGGGCGACCGGCTGCATCTTTTAAATATGGGCGGCGTGATCGGCCTCTGCAAGGGTCATCATTCTTCGCTTTCCGACGCGATCGAGGTCGAGGTTCTCGGAATTGCGGCCGACGAAAAAGGAAAAATTCTGAACATCGCCGACAACGCCCTGAAACCTTCAGATTTTCTGAAAAAATCCGCGCCGATCGTCGTGGTCGCCGGAACCTGCATGAATTCCGGCAAAACGGTCGCCGCGACGGAAATCATCAAGCAGGCGCATCACGCCGGGCTGCGGGTCTGCGGCGCGAAAATGTCGGGCGTCGCCGCTTTGCGCGACACTTTGAACATGGAAGATCACGGCGCTTTTCAGACGGCGAGCTTTCTCGACTGCGGGCTGCCGTCGACGGTCGATTACGGCGATCTCGCGCCGGTCGCGAAGGCGATCCTGAATCACCTCAACTCGTTCGAGCCGGATTTGATCGTCGTCGAGCTCGGCGACGGCATCGTCGGCGGTTACGCGGTCGACTCGGTTTTGAAGGATTCGGCAATCAAAAACGCGATTTCCGCGTTCGTCTTCTGCGCGTCGGATTACGTCGGCGTCGTCGGCGGCATGGCGGTTTTGAAAAACATGGGCATCGAGATCGACGTCGTCGCCGGTTCGGTCACCGATTCGCAGATGGGCGAGGATTTCGTCGAACGCCAATACGGCTTAAAAGCCGGCAACGCGCGGCGCAACGGCAAACGCCTGTTCGAATTGATCGATTACGCCGGTTCCGCCGAACCGGCGTTTGCTTAAAATAAAACGAGCCGCGACAATTTGGTAACGGAACGCCGTCATCCTGACGGCACAGATCGCGGGAACCGGCTTCGAAACTGCTTTTTTGATGAATTTTCAAAAATCGAAGACATTGAGCGTTTTTCAAACGCTTTGCCGTCAGGATGACGGCGTTCCAGAAATTCATGCAAATCCTGATCGTCGAGGAAACGCCGAAAGTTTTACCCGATTACGGAAAAGTTCCGATGGCTTTCCGCGTCGAGACGGTTTTTCGCGTCGATTTAATCGAAAACGGTTTGGGCGGCTTCGCATTAACGGAAGAACCGGTTTCCAAGCCGTTCGTTAAAGATTACGACGATTACGAAAAGCCTTCGGAATGGGCTGAACGATTCGATCTTTCGAACTGGGGAATCTTGTCGGCTTTCGACGGCGGAAAACGAGTCGGCGGCGCGGTCATCGCGTGGAACACGCCGGCGGTTTTCATGCTCGAAGGCGAGGTAACTTTAGCCTGTCTCTGGGATTTGCGCGTCGCTCCGGAACATCGCGGTCGAGGCGTCGGGAAACTGTTGTTTGAAAAAGCGGTCGATTGGGCAAAAAGCCGAAATTGCCGTTTGTTAAAGATCGAGACGCAGAACGTCAACGTCCCGGCGTGCCGGTTTTACGAGCGGCGGGGCTGTCGCCTCGGCGGATTCAATCTGCACGCGTATCCGGAAGAAATGAAGGAAATCGCGTTATTCTGGTATCGTAAATTATGAAACAGGCAATCGCGCACATCGCGCTGGTCGTCGCCGATTACGACGAAGCGATCGAATTTTACACGCAAAAACTCGGCTTCGAACTGATCGAGGACACGCCGCAGTCGGAAACGAAACGCTGGGTTTTGGTCGCGCCGAAAAATTCGGACGGCTGTCAATTGTTGCTCGCCAAAGGCGTCGGCGACGAGCAGCGGAGCCGCATCGGCAACCAGACCGGCGGGCGGGTTTTTCTGTTTCTGCGAACCGACGATTTCTGGCGCGATTATAACGAGTATTTGTCGAAAGGCGTGAAGTTCGTCCGCGAACCGAAAACCGAAGATTACGGCACGGTCGCCGTTTTCGCCGACCTTTACGGCAATCTCTGGGATTTGATCCAGTTTAGTAAAAAATGAATTTGATCGATCAAATTAACGATCATAAATATCTATATCTGACGGACATCGGCGAACCGGCCGACAACGTTCTGAGAATGGTCGTCGAACAGGCCTCGGCCGGTGTTGAAGAACGTGACTTGTTGATCGGCGAAACGACGGTTTCGGGGTTCCGTGACATTGTTTCCGACGAAACTTGTTACGCCTATGAAATCATTTTTGAGAGTTATATTGCTTATTCCGTCCTGAACGAATCTTTCGCCTGCGTTGACGAGTCAGAGATTTATTCGGGAAACCTGTTTCGCGTTTATTCCAAATCAAACTTTTTGGAATACTTAAAATCAGCGACCTTTGCATCGAAGGATTATCCGGGCGAATTTAAACATTACGAAATCGCCGCGCTGAATCACATCGTTGAAATTGCGTCGGTCGATGCCCCGCAAATCGGTATTTTGCGCGCGCCGTCGAACCGGACTTTCGATACTGAGACAAAAGAATATGAAAATTAAAATCGCAATTTTTGGCGGCTCGGGCTACGGCGGCAGCGAGCTTTTACGGATTTTATTGTTTCATCCGAACGCCGAAATCGTTTTGGTGACGGCGAACGAGCACGCCGGCAAGGCGGTCGGCGAAGTGCATAAAAACTTGTACGGTTTGACGGAACTGCGGTTCGAGAAAGCGCCGGAAGACTTATCGGCGCTTGAAAAGGTCGACGTGGCGTTTTTCGGCCTGCCGCACGGGCAGGCTTTGGGTTTGATTCCGCAACTCCCGGAAAACGTCAAAGTCGTCGATTTGTCGGGCGATTTCCGCATCAACGACGCGGACCTCTTCAAGAAATTCTACAAGCTCGAACACACCGCTTTGGATTTGCAGAAACAGTTCGTTTACGGATTGACGGAAACCAACCGCGAAGCGATCAAACGGGCGCACTACGTCGCCAATCCCGGCTGTTTCGCGACGGCGACGTTGCTCGCGCTCGCGCCGATGGTGAAAAGCGGTCTTTTGACCGGCAAAATCATCGTCGACGCGAAGACCGGTTCATCCGGTTCGGGCGCGAAGGCGGCGGCGAACACGCATCACCCGCAGCGTATGAACTCGTTTTACGCCTACAAACCGTTCACGCATCAACACGTGCCGGAAATCGAACAGCATCTCGGCGAAGTCGGCGATTTTCCGCACGATTTCGTTTTCATGACGCACAGTTTGCCGGTCGCGCGCGGCATTTTCGCGTCCTGTTATCTCGAAACGAAACTGAATCTCGCGAACGAGGACGTGCGCAACATTTACGAGCATTTTTACCACCCGAAAGGCGACGATCAACCCGATTCGTTTTTCGTCCGCATCGTCGACGGTTCGCCCGATATTAACTGGGTCAAAACCACGAATTTCTGCGACCTCGCCGCGCATTCGAACGGCACGCAGATCGCGGTTTTCGCGGCGCTCGACAATCTCGTCAAAGGCGCCGCCGGGCAAGCCGTGCAGAACATGAACTTGATGTTCGGGCTCGACGAAACGACCGGCTTGAAAATGGTGGGAACGAATCCTTAACACTTTTTTGCCCGCGAATCGACGCGAATTTTTAATGATTTTTTAATATAAATCGTCGGTTTTATTCGCGTTAATTCGCGTCGATTCGCGGGCAAAGTAAAAAAAACGACCGGCGTTTATCCGGGGCGTAATTTTCGCTAATATAGGTTTATGAGTACAGAATTCGAAAACGGAACGGACACGCTGCAGGACGCGACGCGCGCGAACCTGAAAAGCCTGAGCAAGGCGATGCTGCGGCTTCATAAAACATTGCTCGACGCGGCGAAAATCGAATACGAAACGAAAAACGGCAAGATCGCGAACGTCAATCTTTATTTTCAACTCGTCATCGACGACCCGCATTTCGCGTGGCTGCGCAAAATCTCGTCGCTCATCGCGCTGATCGACGAAGCGGTCTCGATACGCCGCCCGGCGACCGAAGCGGAAGCGAAGGGTTTGGAAAACGAAGCGCTGATCCTGCTGAATTTTAAGGACGCCGACGAGAATTTCAACGAAAAATTTCAAAACGCGCTGCAGACCAATTCCGACGCGGTATTGAATTACAACGACGCGCTGCAGTTCGTCAATCGAAAATAAATGGAAGACGTTCTCAAAATCAGATTGGCGGACCATTCGGACGCGGAAACTTTGGCGCAAATCGCGCGGAAAAGCTTTTTCGACGCGTTCGCCGATCACCCGAAAAACGCGCCCGAAGACATGCAGGCTTATATGGACGAAGCGTTTTCGGTCGCGTCGATCTCGGCTGATCTCAAAGACGCGGACGGAATTTATTTCGTCGCCGAACTCGGCGGCGAGATGGTCGGCTACGCGAAATTGCAACGCAATTCACGCGAAGACTGCGTTTCGGGCGTCAATCCGATCGAGCTTTGCCGGCTTTATTCGCTCAGCGAATACATCGGCAAGGGCATCGGCAAGTCATTGATGCTGAAGTGTTTGGAGTTCGCCCGCGAAAACGGCAACGACTCGATGTGGCTCGGCGTCTGGGAATACAACTACCGCGCGCAGGATTTTTACAAAAAATTCGGTTTCGAAAAACGCGGCGAGCACGTTTTCCAGCTCGGCTCGGACCCGCAGACCGATTGGGTTTACGAAAGAGAAATTTAGCCGCGAACAAACCCGAAATCTCACGAAAATTTATTTAGGCTGATTTCGCGCTTGTTCGTTTTTGTTCGCGGCAAAAAATGATATGAATTTTACGGAAATAGAAAATCTCGAAGAACGGTTTCAGGTCGCGACTTACGCGAAAATGAACATCGCGATCGAACGCGGTCGCGGTTCGTGGGTTTGGACGAGCGACGGCGAAAAATATCTCGACCTTTACGGCGGGCACGCCGTCTGCGCGACCGGTCATTCGCACCCGCACGTCGTCGGGGCGATTCGGGAACAAGCCGAAAGGGTTTTATTCTACTCGAATTTGGTTTATTCGGAAATCCGCGCGAAAGCCGCGGAAAAGCTGGTTTCGATCGCGCCGGAATCACTAACCAAGGCCTTTTTCTGCAATTCCGGAACCGAAGCGAACGAAAACGCGATGCGAATGGCGCGGTTCGCGACCGGGCGCGAAAAAATCGTCACGTTTACCGGCGGTTTTCACGGCCGGACGGCGGATTCGATTTCGGCGACCTTTTTAGGCAAATACCGCGAAATCGGCAAACCGAACGTTCCCGGACACGTCGCCGCGGAATTCGGCGATCTCGAATCCGTGCGCGCTGTCGCCGACACCGATACCGCCGCGATCATGCTCGAACCGATCCAGTCGATGGCGGGCGTTGCCGAAGCCGCGCCGGAATTTTTTCAGGGACTGCGCGAAATCTGCGACGAGCGCGGCATCGTTTTAATTTTCGACGAGGTGCAGACCGGAGTCGGGCGCACGGGCAATTGGTTTTTCGGCGGCAGCGCGCTCGCCGGCGGCGTCGAACCGGACATCATCACGCTCGCCAAATCATTGGGCAGCGGAGTGCCGGTCGGCGCGTGTCTGGTCAACGAAAAAGTGTCGGCGAATATCAAAACCAACGATCTCGGCACGACGTTCGGCGGCGGCATGCTCGCGATGGCTGCCGTTTTGGCGACGCTCGAAGCGATCGAAAGCGACGGCATGCGCGAAAACATCGCGGAAATCGAAAGTTATCTGCGCGAGCGTCTCAGGGAAATAGAAGAAGTCGTCTCCGTGCACGGCAAGGGCGGATTGATCGGCCTCGAATTCGCCGAAAACTGCAAGCCGTTTCACGCCAAACTGCTCGAAAACAAGATCATCACCGGCACGTCGAGCAGCGCGAAAGTTCTCAGATTATTGCCGCCGCTCTGCGTGAAAAAAGAGGAAATCGACCTTCTGATCGAGGCATTGAGGTAAAATAACCCAACCCGGCAGACAGCCCAAAAACGCTCGAAGATTTCGCGAAAATCGGTGTTCAACGCAAAATCTTCGGGCTTTTTTTTGTTTAATCCCGGGTCGCCCGAAAGTTTTTTTCAACTTTGGAGAAATATTTCTTGTAATGTTCCGATATATCGTGATATAAATTACCCTATCACGATGAGATGTTTATTTCATTGAAAATTAAATTTAAATGAGGTACAAATAAATGTTTGGAAGACATGGTTTTAAGTTCGGACCCGGCGGCTGCGGTCCGGTTTTTAAGGGTGAATTCATGCGAATGCGGCGCGGCGACATCAAGTTTCATCTGTTGGAGATCTTAAAAGACACTCCGCGGCACGGTTACGAGATCATGAGCGAGCTCGAACAGCGAAGCGGCGGGTATCGTCCATCTCCGGGGTCGGTTTACCCGACGCTCCAAATGCTTGAAGAAGGCAATTTTTTGACGAGCGAGCAGGTCGACGGGAAAAAGGTCTACACGATCACCGAAGCGGGATTAAAGCTTCTGGAAGAACGCGGTGCGACCCGTTTCGAAGCGAATCCGAAGATGGCGCGGGCGGTCGAAGTCAGAAAATCCCTGATGAAGCTCGGCGCGGCGGTTCGGGACGGCGTGCGCGACGGCGACGAAGAAACGGTCAAGAAAATCAACGAGATCCTCAATCGCGCCCGGCGCGACGTTTACTCGATTTTAGCGGAAAATTGAGCGAACCCGCTCGAATCAGCCCGCTTTGTTTTTTTGAAAGTCTTTAATTCGAGCCCGAGGATTTTATTACAGAATCAACTCGGGCTTTTGTTTCCTTTGTCGAGGAATTTTTCGAACCCGTTTTTTCGCCCTGATCGCCCTAATTTTTGACTGCCGAATGAAGGTATTTATCGACGCCGAGCGCGGCTTTTCGCCCGTCGGCGATCGCCCAGACGACGAGCGACTGACCGCGCTCGCAGTCGCCGGCGGCGAAAATTCCCGGCGCGGAAGTTTGTTTGTCGTCGTCGACCGCGATCGCGCCGCGCGGCGTGAGGGAAACGCCCAGATCCTCGAACAAACGCGCTTTTTCGACGCCGGTAAAGCCCATCGCGAGAAATGCCGCGTCGGCTGCCCAAAATTTTGCCGTTTCCTCTATTTCGGTCAAAACGCCGTCGTTCCATTCGACTTCGACGGTTTCCAGACCGCGCAGATTTCCCCGTTCGTCGCCGACGAATCTTCTCGTCATAACGCAATACTCGCGCGGGTCGGCGCCGAAAACCGCGGCGGCTTCCTCCTGCCCGTAATCGATTTGGAAGGTTCGGGCGCGCGCGAGCCATTGATCGTGCGTGTATCTTTTCTCGGCGGGCGGCGGCAGAATTTCGAACTGCGTGACGCTCCGGCAGCCGTGGCGGATCGAGGTCGCGATGCAGTCGGTTCCGGTATCGCCGCCGCCGATGACGATCACGTTTTTATTTTTTACGTCGATGAATTCGCCGTCGGCGTGGCGGCAGTCGAGCAGGCTTTTCGTATTTTTGAGCAGAAACTCCATCGCGAAATGGATTCCCCGCAAACTTCTGCCTTCGACCGGCAAATCGCGCGGCGCGGCCGCGCCTAAAGCGAGCACGACCGCGTCGAAATCGCCCTTTAAATCCGCTGCCGAAATATCGATTCCGACGTTTACGCCGGTGCGAAAATCGACGCCCTCGTCCCGCATCAGCGACACGCGGCGCGCGACGAGCCGTTTATCGAGCTTCATGTTCGGAATGCCGTACATCAAAAGCCCGCCGGCGCGGTCGTCGCGCTCGAAAACGGTGACGCTGTGACCGAACCGGTTGAGCTCGTCCGCGCACGCGAGCCCGGCCGGGCCCGAGCCGATCACGGCGATTTTTTTCCCCGTGCGGCGCGTCGGCGGATTCGGCGCGATCCAGCCCTCGGCGAACGCGCGGTCGACGATCGAGACTTCGATTTCCTTGATCATGACCGGCTGCTCGTTGATGCCGAGCACGCACGACGATTCGCACGGCGCGGGACATACTCTGCCGGTAAATTCCGGAAAATTATTGGTCGCCGATAAGGATTTATACGCTTCGAACCATTTGCCGCGATAGACCAGATCGTTCCATTCCGGAATCAGATTGCCGAGCGGGCAGCCGACGCTCGCGCCCTCGAACGTCGCACCGGTATGACAAAAAGGGATTCCGCAGTTCATGCAGCGCGCGCCCTGTCTTTTGAGTTCGGATTCGGGCAGCGGCGCGTGAAACTCGTCCCAGTTCGAAATCCGCTCGGCGGGCGTTTTCAAAATCGGAAGACTCCGTGAAAACTCGATAAATCCGGTCGTTTTTCCCATATCGATCTTAAATCTCAAACTTTAAATCCGAAATCGAATCCTAAGCGGCGACCTCCGAAAACGCCGACAATTCGGCTTCCTCTTTCGTGAAGCCCTCGGTCAGAAAACGGCTCTGCGCGAGCATCATTTTTTCGTAATCGACCGGAATCACGCGCACGAATTTCGGCAGGTTTTCTTCCCAGTTCAGCAGAATCTGCGTCGCGAAGCGGCTTTCGGTCAGTTCGATGTGGCGGAAAATCAGATTTTTGACGAATTCGATCTCCGTTTCGTTTTCGATCACGCCGATCCGCACCATTTCCCGGTTGCAAAGCGCCGGAAAACCGCCCGTTTCATCGAAAACATAAGCGATGCCGCCCGACATCCCGGCGGCGAAGTTTTTGCCGGTTTTGCCGAGCACGACGACGCGCCCGCCGGTCATGTACTCGCAGCCGTGGTCGCCGACGCCCTCGACGATCGCGTCGATGCCGCTGTTGCGCACCGCGAATCGTTCGCCGCCGATGCCGGAAACGAACGCCTCGCCGCTCGTCGCGCCGTAAAACGCGGTGTTTCCGATGATGACGTTTTCGTGCGCGGCGAAGCTCGCCGCCGGCGGCGGATGAACGACGATCCGGCCGCCGGAAAGACCCTTCCCGAGGTAATCGTTCGCGTCGCCTTCGAGCGTCAGATTGACGCCGCGCGGCAGAAAAGCGCCGAAGCTTTGTCCGGCGGAGCCTTTGAATTTCAGATTGATCGTACCGCACGGCAAGCCCTCCGCGCCGAAATTGCGGGAAATCTCGCTGCCGAGAATCGTGCCGACCGCGCGGTCGGTGTTTTTGATCTCTAATTCCGCCCGCACGGTCTGCCATTTTTCGAGCGCGGGGCGGCAGATTTCGAGCAGCACGCGTTTATCGAGCGTTTTTTCGAGCTCGTGGTTCTGCCGTGCCGTCTGAAAACGCCCGTGATCGGCGGGCACGTCCGGCCGATGCAGAATCGCCGAAAGATCGATTTTTCCGGCCTTTCCGGAAACGTTCTCGACCGCCTCCAAAACGTCGGTTCGTCCGACCATTTCGTCGATTCGGCGAAACCCTAATTCAGCCATCAATTCGCGGACTTCCGTCGCGACGAAGCGCATGAAATTAACGACGAAATCGGCGCTTCCGGTGTATTTTTCGCGCAGCTGCGGGTTCTGCGTGGCGACTCCGACCGGGCAGGTATTGAGATGACAGACGCGCATCATGATGCAGCCGAGGCTGACGAGCGGCGCGGTCGAAAATCCGAACTCCTCGGCGCCCAGAAGCGCGGCGACGACCACGTCGCGCCCGGTTTTGAGCTGCCCGTCGGTTTCGAGCCGCACGCGGCTGCGCAAATTGTTCAAAATCAGCGTTTGATGCGTTTCCGCCAAACCGATTTCCCACGGCGTGCCGGCGTGTTTGAGGCTCGTCAGCGGCGACGCGCCGGTTCCGCCGTCGCAGCCGCTGATCAGAATCACGTCGGCTTTCGCTTTCGCGACGCCCGCCGCGATCGTGCCGACGCCGGCTTCCGCGACGAGCTTTACTGAGATGCGCGCCCGGTCGTTCGCGTTCTTCAGATCGAAAATCAGCTGCGCCAGATCCTCGATCGAATAAATGTCGTGGTGCGGCGGCGGCGAGATCAATCCGACGCCCGGCGTCGAGTGGCGCGTTTTCGCGATCCACGGGTAGATTTTATTGCCGGGCAATTGCCCGCCTTCGCCCGGTTTCGCGCCCTGCGCGATCTTGATCTGGATTTCCTCGGCGTTGACCAGATAATGGCTCGTGACGCCGAAACGCCCGCTCGCGACCTGTTTGATCTTGCTTTTTCGGCTGTCGCCGTGCGGCAGGGGCTCGAACCTTTCGGCGTCCTCGCCGCCCTCGCCGGTATTGCTTTTGCCGCCGAGACGGTTCATCGCGATCGCCAGCGTTTCGTGCGCCTCCCGCGAAATCGAGCCGTAAGAAATCGCGCCGGTTTTGAACCGCTTGACGATCTCCCCGATCGGTTCGACCTCTTCGAGCGGCACGCTTTCACGACCCGTTTTGAATTTCAAAAGCGAGCGTAAGGTCGACTGATTCGATTCCCGTTCGTCGATCAGCCGGCTGTATTTTTTGAACAACTCGTAATCGCCGGTGCGCGTCGCTTTTTGCAGCGTGTGCACGGTTTCGGGATTGAAAAGATGAAACTCGCCGGTCTTACGCCATTGATATTCGCCGCCGGTTTCGAGCCGGTCGGTTTCGCGCGTCGGGAAAAACGCTTTTTCGTGCCGCGCGATCGATTCGGCGGCGATTTCCGGCAGCCCGATTCCGCCGATCCGGCTCGGCGTGCGCGTAAAATATTTTTCGACGACGTCTTCGGCGATGCCCAAAGCCTCAAAGATTTGCGCGCCGGTATAACTGCGAATCGTCGAGATGCCCATCTTCGAACAGATCTTGATGACGCCTTTATTGACCGACTTAACGTAGTTTTTGATTGCCTTTTCGGCGTCGGTTTCCCAGATTCCCCGCTTTATTTCATCCGCGATGGTTTCGAACGCGAGATACGGGTTGATCGCCGTCGCGCCGTATCCCAATAGCAGCGCAAAGTGATGCACCTCCCGCGGCTCGCCCGATTCCAGAACGAAACCGACCTGCGTGCGCGTGCCTTCCCGCGTCAGGTGATGATGAATCGCCGAAACCGCGAGCAGTGCCGGGATCGGCACGCGGTATTCGCTCATCTGCCGGTCGGACAAAATAAAAAGGTCGTAGCCGTCTCTGACCGCCTGGCTCGTCTGGTGGCAGAGCGTTTCGAGCGCCCATTCCAAGCCCTGCGCGCCGTGCTCGCGGTCGAACAGCATCGGTATCGTGATCGAGCGAAACTTCGATTTTCCCCAAACGCTGTCCGAATCGCCTAAATACCGAAGCTTTTCGAGCTCTTCGTTGGTCAAAATAAACGAATTCAGCCGGATGTGGTGCGCGGCCGCCGGAGACGGCTCGAATAGATTGTCGTCGCGCCCGATCATCGTGTCGGTCGAGGTGACGAGTTCCTCGCGGATCGCGTCGATCGGCGGGTTCGTGACCTGCGCGAAAAGCTGTTTGAAATAATTGTAGAGCAGCTGCGGTCTTTCGGATAAGACCGCGAGCGGCGTGTCGTTGCCCATCGAGCCGGTCGCTTCCGCGCCGCCGACCGCCATCGGCTGCAAAATCATGCGCAGTTCTTCTTCCGTGTAGCCGAACGCGCGCTGGCGCTGCAAAATCGTTTCGTGGTTCGGCTGGTGCGTGAAAAACGGCTTCGGCAGATCGTTGATGTGCAGCTGGTGTTCGTCGATCCATTCGCGGTACGGATTTTCCGCCGCGATCTTTTCCTTGATTTCCTCGTCCGCGACGATCCGGCCCGACTTCGTGTCGACGAGAAACATCTTTCCGGGCCGCAGCCTGCCCTTTTGCAGAACGTTTTCCGGCGCGACGTCGAAAACTCCGACTTCCGACGCCATCACGACGAGCCCGTCTTTCGTCACCGTGTAGCGCGACGGGCGCAGACCGTTGCGGTCGAGCACCGCGCCGATGATCTCGCCGTTCGTGAACGTGATCGACGCCGGACCGTCCCACGGCTCCATCAGCGCCGAATGAAATTCATAGAAGGCGCGCTTCGCGTCCGACATTTTATTTTCCTCGGAAAGCGGTTCGGGAATCATCATCATGACGCCGTGCGGCAAGCTGCGACCGGCGAGGTGCAGCATTTCGAGCGCGTTGTCGAACGCGCCGGAGTCGGAAACGTAGGCGTCGAGGATGCTTAAAGTCTTCGAAAAATCCTCGCCGAAAAGGCTCGATTCGAGACGCTGCTCGCGCGCGTACATCCAGTTGACGTTGCCGCGCAAGGTGTTGATCTCGCCGTTGTGCGCGATGTAGCGGAGCGGCTGCGCGCGGTTCCAGTTCGGGAAAGTATTCGTCGAAAAACGCGAATGGACGACGGCGAGTCCGGTTTCGAACGCGAGATCGCTCAGGTCGAGATAAAACGTCGCGAGCTGATCGGTCGTCAGCATCCCTTTGTAGATGATCGTTTTCGTCGACAGCGAAGGCACGTAGAAGGTTTCGTCGAACGCGGCGTTTTCGCGCGTTAAAAGTTCCTTCGTCCAGCGGCGCGTCACGTACAGCTTGCGTTCGAAATGCGCGGCGTCCGTGATTTTTTCGGTTTTGCCGATAAACACCTGACGGATAAACGGCCGCGCGCGCTTGGCCTTTTCGCCGAGGTTCCAGTCGTTGACCGGCACGTCGCGCCAGCCCAGCACGCGCAGATCGTGCTCGGCGGCGACGCGCTCGAAAACGGTTTCGCAATGTTTTCTTTGGTCGGAATCGGTCGGCAGAAAAAGCATGCCGACGGCGTATTCGCCCGCGCCGGGCAAAGCGATGCGCAGTCTTTCGCATTCCCGCGCGAAAAATTTGTGCGGGATCTGCGTCAAAATGCCCGCGCCGTCGCCGGTCGCTTCTTCCGCCCCGCTCGCGCCGCGATGATGCATGCGGACGAGGCATTCGACGGCGATTTTCAGGATGCGGTGCGATTTCGCGCCCTTCAAATCAGCCACAAACCCGACGCCGCAGGAATCATGTTCAAAACTTGAATCGTATAAGCCGCTTTTCATCGAAATTCAATTATATGCTTTAAAATTATGAAGTGCATATTTTTATAACATATATTTTATGTTTCGACAAAAGATAACAGCCGCGGAATTTCACGAAATTTCACGAAATTTCACGAAATTTTATTTTACTTAAAGTCGCTTCGTGTGCTTTCGTGTTTGTCCGTGGCTAAAAAAGCTGCTTAAATTTTCGCGGCGCGAATGATGTCGGCGAACACTCCGGCCGCCGTCACGTCCGCGCCCGCGCCCGCGCCTTTGACGACGAGCGGCTGTTCGGCGTAGCGGTTCGTGTAAAAGAGGACGGCGTTGTCTTTGCCGGAAAGATTCGCGAAATTATGGGCGGCGTCGATGCTCTGCAGACCGACCGACGCCTTTCCGCCGGCGAAAGTTGCGATGTATTTCAGCGTCAGCCCCTTGCTTTTCGCGTTTTCGAGCAGCTCGCGAAAATAGCTTTCGTGCTTTTCCATCTCGGCGTAAAAATCCTCGACGCCGCCCCGCAAACACGATTCGGGCAGAAATCCGACGTTTTCGATATCCGCCATTTCTAGTTTATAACCGGCTTCGCGCGCGAGGATCAGGATTTTGCGCGCGACGTCCGTTCCGCTCAGATCGAGGCGCGGGTCGGGTTCGGTGTAGCCTTCGGTTTGGGCCTGCCGCACGACCTCGGAAAAAGAACGCGCGCCGTCGTAATTATTGAATACGAAATTTAAGGTTCCCGACAAAACCGCGTCGATGCGGTCGATCTGGTCGCCGCTGCGGGTTAAATCGTTGAGCGTGTTGATGATCGGCAGCCCCGCGCCGACGTTCGTTTCGAATAGGAAATTCGCGTTGTACTCGCGCGCCAGGTTTTTCAAATTCCGGTAATTTTCGTAAGCGCTCGAGGCCGCGACCTTGTTGCAGGCGATCACGGAAACCGATTTTTCGAGCAGCCGCGGATAAATCTCGACCGTTTCGGCGCTCGCCGTCACGTCGACGAAGATCGAGTTGCGCAGATTTTTTTCGACGATCAGTTCGGCGAATTCGTGCGCGTCCGAATTATTTCCCGAACGTTCCAGAAGGGATTTGTAATTGCTTAAATCGATACCGTTCTCGTCGAAAACCGATTTTTTACTGTTCGCCAGACCGACGACGCGCAGGTTCAGTTTCATTTGCTCGGCGATGAAATCTTTCTGCTGTTCGAGCTGCGCGAGCAGGCGGCTGCCGACCGTGCCGACCCCGACGACGAAGAGATTGATTTGCCGTTTCCCGTCCGAGAAAAATTCTTCGTGCAGCGTGTTGACGGCTTTGCGGACGTTTTTCGATTCGATGATCGCCGAGATGTTTCTCTCCGACGAGCCCTGCGCGATCGCGCGGATGTTGACGCCCTGCGCGCCGAGCGCGTGAAACATTTTACCGGAAATGCCGGTGTGATTGCGCATGTTGTCGCCGACCAGCGCGAGGATCGAAAGTCCGTTTTCGACCTGCAAAGGCTCGATTTTCCCGACCGCGATTTCGTATTCGAATTCCCGGTCGACGACCGATTTCGCGAGCGCGCCGGATTTTTCCTCGATCGCAACGCAGATCGAATGCTCCGAAGAGCTCTGCGTGATGAGGATGACGTTGATCGCGTGGCGCGAGAGCGCGTCGAACAGCCGTTTCGAAAACCCGGGAACGCCGACCATGCCCGCGCCTTCGAGGCTCAGAACCGAAATTTTATCGATGCTCGTGATGCCGCGGATGATTTCCTTTTCGTCCGCCACTTCCGCTTCGATGAGCGTGCCGTAATCGTCGGGCGCGAACGTGTTTTTGATGAAGATCGGGATGTTTTTCTGCAAAACCGGCTGGATCGTCGGCGGGTAAATGACCTTCGCGCCGAAATGCGACAATTCCATCGCCTCGCGGTAAGTGATGCGCGGTATCTGCCGGATGTTGCGCACGATGCGCGGATCGGCCGTCATCATGCCGGATACGTCGGTCCAGATTTCGAGCACATCCGCTTTGAGGGCCGCCGCGAGGATCGCGCCGGTGTAATCCGAACCGCCGCGGCCCAGAGTGGTCGTGATTCCTTCGGCGTCGGCGGCGATAAAACCCGGCAGAACCACAAGATTTCGGATTTGATTGTCAAAAAACTCTTTGATTCGCGCGTTTGTTTTTTCGAAGTCGACCGCCGCGAAACCGTAATTCGAATCCGTGCGGATCAGCTGGCGTGAATCCTTCCACACGTTTTCGACGCCGAGCGCGTTGAACCTCGCCGAGACGATTTTGGTCGAGAGGATTTCGCCGAAACTGACGATCCGGTCGAGCGTGCGCGCCGACAGCTCGCGCAGCAGGTAGACGCCTTCGCAGATGTTTCTGAGCTCGTTGAAGCGGTTTTCGATAAAGTCGAAAACGCCGTCTTCGCGCGAATTTTCGCCGAGCAATCGGCGGGCGGTCGCTAGGTGATCGGTTTCGATTTCCCTGATTTTCGCGCGAAACGAATCGTCGCCGCGTTCGGCGGTTTTCGCCGCGTCGATCAATTTATCGGTCGTGCCCTGCATCGCGGACAAAACGACCGCGCACGAGTCTTTTTCGACCGCGTTGCGGACGATCGCGACGACCTTTTCGATATTTTCGGCGCTTCCGACCGAAGAGCCGCCAAATTTCAGAACTTTCATATATTTGTTTTGTCCGCGAAACGCCCGAAAGAAACGAATTAACTCAACCCCGATTTCTTTTTTTCGTTTTTTTCGTGCGTTTCGCGGGCAATTATACTTAAATCCTCTTCAACAAAACTTCTTTCAGATCTTGGTAATTCGCTTCGATTTCGACGCTTCGTTTGGCGCGCGAGGACAATTTTTTGACTGAATCCGGAACGTCGCCCGCCGTTCCGAGGAGCGCCTCGACCGAATCGAATTTTACCGGGTGCGCCGTTTCGAGAAAAAAGCCTTTCTGCCCCGGATTTTTTTCGAGATACCGCGAAAGCGCGTAAAATCCGACCGCGCCGTGCGGGTCCAAAACGTAGCCGTATTTTTCGTAAACCGCGCGCATCGTCGCCGACGTGGTTTCGTCCGACACGCTTTCGGCTTCCATTTTATCCTTCAGGTTCAAATGATCGTTGTCGAAAATCTCCAGAATCCGCACGAAATTCGAAGGATTCGCAACGTCCATCGCGTTCGAAAGCGTCGCCACGGACGGCTTGACTTTCATATTTCCGGTCTGCAGGAATTGCGGAATCACGTCGTTGGCGTTCGTCGCGGCGATGAATTTTTCGCACGGCAAACCGGAAATATGCGCGAGAATTCCCGCCGCGAGATTGCCGAAATTGCCGCTCGGAACGCAAACCACCGGATTTCTGATTTCGGATTTCTGATTTCTGATTTTATCGATCCATTGCCGGTAAGCGTAAAAATAATAAAACTGCTGCGGCAGCCAGCGCGCGATGTTGATCGAATTGGCCGACGTGAGAAAGACTTCGCGCTTTAACCCTTCGTCGGCGAGCGCCGTTTTCGCGAGCCTTTGACAATCGTCGAAAGTTCCCGCGACTTCGAGCGCGGTGATGTTTTTCCCCAAAGTCGTGAGCTGCAGTTCCTGCACGCGCGAAACTTTCCCGCGCGGGTAAAGAATCACGACCTCGGTGTTTTCGACGCCGTAAAACCCGTTGGCGACCGCGCCGCCGGTGTCGCCCGAAGTGGCGACGATGACGACCGTTTTTTCCTTTTTATCGCTGGTGAAATGACCGAGGCAACGGCTCATGAATCGCGCGCCGACGTCCTTGAACGCGAGCGTCGAGCCGTGAAAAAGTTCGAGCGCCGAGATATCTTCGTTGACCGGAACCAGCGGAAAATCGAAATCTACCGTTTCGGCGCAGATTCGAAAAAGCGTCTCGGCTTCGATGTCGCCGCCGGCGTAGGGCGCGATGACCTCGAAAGCGATTTGCGCCTGCGATTTCTCGTCGAAACCGCGCCAGAAATCCGCCGCCAATGCGGGAATTCGTTCGGGGAAATATAAACCTTTGTCGTCGGGCTGTCCGTTCAGAGTCGCTTCGCGGAAACCGACGGGAACCGATTTGCGGTTTGTGCTAAAGTATTTCATTCAAATTCTTTGTCGTTTTCGGGTTTCTTTTTTGAGAAGCCGCCCCGAACGATTTATCATAATAGAATTTTAGTTTTTGCCAAAATTGAATAATCAAGATTTATGAAAGAAATTACCGTTCTCGCGCCCGCCACGGTCGCCAACGTCGTCTGCGGCTTCGATTGCCTCGGCTTCGCGCTCGAAAATCCGTGCGACGAGATGACGCTGCGGATCATCGACGAAAAAACGGTGCGGGTCAAACACGCGGACGATTTCGGCTTGCCGACGGAACCGGAAAAAAACATCGCCGGCGTCGCCCTGCGGGCATTTCACGACGCGATCAAGGTCAATTTCGGGTTTGAAATCGAGATCGCCAAACGCATCAAGCCCGGCAGCGGCATCGGATCGTCCGCGGCGAGCGCGGTCGGCGCGGTCGCGGCCGCCAATCGTTTTCTCGGAGATATGTTTGCGCCGCTCGAACTCGCCGAGTTCGCGATGCAAGGCGAACAGATCGCCTCGCAGGGTCGGCACGCCGACAACGTCGCGCCGTGTCTGTTCGGCGGCTTTACGCTCGTGCGCTCGGTCGAGCCGCTCGACGTCGTTCGTCTCGAACACCCGCCGCTTTTCGTGACGGTCATTCATCCGCAGATCGAAATTAAAACATCGGACGCTCGTAAAATCCTGCCGTCGGAAATCCCGCTCAAAAACGCCGTCCGCGCGTGGTCGAACGTCGGCGCGCTGGTCGCCGCGCTTGCGAAGGGCGATTATGAGCTGCTCGCGCGCAGTCTCGAAGACGGAATCGTCGAACCGGTGCGCAGTAAACTGATACCGCATTTCGACGAACTCAAAGCCGCGAGCCTGCGCGCGGGCGCGATCGGCGGCGGAATTTCCGGTTCCGGGCCGAGCGTCTTCATGCTTTCGGAAGACCTTCCGGCAGCCGAAAAAGTAAAATCGGCGATGCATGAAATTTACCTGCCGAGCGGAATCGATTTCAATATTCACGTCTCGGAAATAAATTCGGAAGGAGTGAAATTCAAATAATCAAAATGATGACGGAAACGGTTTTTCTCTTCGACGTCGACAACACACTGCTCGATAACGACCGCGTGACGAGCGATCTGCACCGCTTTCTCGCCAAGGAGGTCGGCCATGACCGGTGCGAGCGTTACTGGCAGATTTTCGAAGAACTGCGCGCCGAGCTCGGCTACGCGGATTATCTCGGCGCGCTGCAGCGCTACCGCGTCGAAAACCCTTACTATTCGCACGTGCTGGCGATTTCGACCTACCTCGTCAATTACCATTTCGCGAACCGGCTCTACCCGAACTCCCTGGACGTCATCGAACATTGTCGAAAATTCGGCCAAGTCGTGATTCTAACCGACGGCGACGTGGTTTTTCAGCCGCGCAAGATCGAGCGCTCCGGACTTTTCGAAGCGGTCGACGGCAATATCCTGATTTACATTCACAAGGAGCTGGAGCTGGCGGACGTCGAACGCCGCTACCCGGCGAAAAGATACGTGCTGGTCGACGATAAAATAAGAATCCTGACCGCGATCAAAAAAATTTGGGGCGAACGCGTGACGACCGTTTTTCCGCGGCAGGGCCATTACGCGCTGGACGAAAAGGCGGTTGCCGAATATCCGGCGGCTGATTTTACGGTCGAAAGAATCGGCGATCTTTTGAACCCGCAAGCCGGGTTTATTCTTCAACGATGAAACGTTAAAATTACAAAACTTCGTGTCAAGATTATGGAAAAAAATTTTCTAAAAACATCGGATTTTTCGCGCGCCGAACTTGACGAAATCATCGGGTCGGCGATGCGCTTCAAAAGCGGCGAAATCGACGACAAACCGCTCGCCGGCAAATCCGTCGCGCTCGTATTTTTCAATCCTTCTTTGAGAACGCGCGCGTCGATGCAGGTCGGCGTTTACGAACTCGGCGGCAACGCCGTCATCCTCGAACCCGGCGGCACTTCCTGGACGCTCGAACACCGCGACGGCGTCGTGATGGACGGCGACAAGACCGAACATCTGGCGGAGTTCGTGCGCGTTCTGGAACGCTATGTCGCCGCGATCGGCGTGCGGACTTTCGCCGAACTGAAAGATTGGGAATTGGAGCGCGCCGAACCGATCCTGTCGGCGTTCGCGCGCTACTCGGCGAAACCGTTGATCAATCTCGAATCGGCGATGCATCATCCGTGCCAGTCGATGGCGGATATGATGACGATTCGCGAGCGGTTCGGCAAAAAAAAGAAAAGAGTCCTGCTGACGTGGGCGTGGCACCCGAAACCACTGCCGATGGCGGTGCCGAACAGTTTCGCGCTCGCTGCCGCGCAGTTCGGACACGATCTGCGCATCGCTCATCCTAAGGGCTACGAGCTCGACGACGAACTTTTAATGGAAATCGAACGGCAGGCGCAGTCTAACGGCGGAAGCCTGGAAGTCACGAACGACGCGCGCGCGGCGTTCGACGACGCGGAGGTCGTCTACGCCAAGTCGTGGGGCAGCAAGAATTTTTACGGCAGCCCGCATCAGGACATGCGCGAACGCGAGGTTTACCGGCAGCGCTGGATCGTCGACGAAGCGAAAATGGCGCGCTCAAAGGAGGCGATTTTCATGCACTGCCTGCCGGTGCGCCGCAACGTCATCGTCACCGATGCGGTCATCGATTCGCCGCGTTCGGTCGTCATCGACGAAGCTGAAAACCGGCTTCACGTCCAGAAGGCGATTATGGCAAAATTGATTGTTTGAATTTGCGAAGATTTTTTGAATCATTTCTTCATCGATTCATTTGATCATTTTCAAAATGAGTCGTTGAATCGATGAAGAAATATTCAATTTGTGCTTTGCGTGATCAAACTGATTGACGGTTATGCTTTTCATGGTGATTGAGCGATTCAAAAATCGCGACGCGAAACCCGTTTACCGGCGATTTTTTGAGACCGGGCGAATGATGCCCGACGGCTTGAATTATCGCGGCAGTTGGATCGAAGCGAACTTCGAACGCTGTTTTCAGCTGATGGAATGCGACGACGTTTCGCGGCTGCAGGAATGGATTTTAAGCTGGAGCGATCTGGCGGATTTTGAAATCACCGCGGTCGCCGAATCGAAAGAAACCGCCGAAACGGTGAAAAAGTTTTTATGAACGACACGAAATTAGAGTTGCTGCGCGAGGCGCTGCCTTACATCCAAAAATTCAAGGGCAAGACCTTCGTCGTCAAGTTTTCCGGCAAAGTGACGGAAGACCTGGACAATCTCGCCTCGCTCGCCGAAGAGCTCGCGCTGCTGCAGCAGGTCGGCATCCGCATCTGCGTGATCCACGGCGGCGGCAAACAATTGTCCGAGCTCGCCAAAAAACTCGGCGTCGCGCAGACCGTCATCGAGGGGCGGCGCGTGACCGACGACGACACGCTCGAACTGGCGAAAATGATCTTCGCCGGCAAGATCAACACCGACATTCTGGCGGCGCTCAGGCAGCGCGGCATCAACGCCGTCGGGCTTTCGGGCGTCGACGGCAACATCGTGCATGCCGTCCGTCGTCCGCCGCGGCAAATCACGAACAAGGAAACCGGCGTCACCGAAACCGTCGATTTCGGCAACGTCGGCGACGTTCTGGAAATAAACGCGAATCTTTTGAGCCTGCTGCTCGACGCCGATTATTTGCCGGTCGTGTCATCGCTGGGCGCGGACGACGAAGGCAGCGTCTTCAACATCAACGCCGACACGATCGCCGCCGAAATCGCCGTTCAATTAAAAGCCGAAAAGCTCGTCCTGCTCTCGGACGTGAACGGCATTTATCTCAATCCCGAGGATGAAAAAACGAAACTTTCGCGCCTCACGATCCTCGAAGCCGAAATTTTGATCGAATCCGGACGCGCGACCGGCGGCATGATTCCGAAACTGCAGAGTTTGATGTCGCTCTTAAAAAGCGGCGTCAAATCGGCGCACATCATCAGCGGCACGAAAAGGAACGCGCTGCTCTCGGAAGTGTTCACCGACGAGGGCACCGGCACGATGTTCGTCGGCGAAGCGTAGATCCGTCGAGAAACCGCCCGATTTTGGCGGTTTAATCCCGCTTCGCCGCCTTATAGCTCTTCGCCCAGCTAAAAAAATCGAGCGTTTTCCTTTCGTTTTCGACCAGCCACTTTTCGGCGGCTTTGTTGCCGTTTTTTTGCAAAACAAGGTACGCAAATATTTTGGAAAAACCCTGTTTTTTCATCTCCGCCATAAAAGGAATGTAAGTTTTGCCGACAAAGGTTTTGGAAATCTTTTTATCTTCGGACAGCATGGCGATCAGCGTATCGACGGCGCCCGCGAAAATTTCCTCGTCGGTTTTATTTTTGTCCTCGTCGGTTTTGACGGCCGTGAGCGTTCCCAAAAGCAAATCGTACATCGCGAAATCGCCCTCGTCTTTCGGCGCATTAATGTCCATGAAAATATTGATATTGCCCGTTTTTTCGTCTTTTTGGGCGGAATTTAAAGCATCGAGAAATATTTTCACCGACCGCGCGGCGCGCGGCGTGTTCGTTTCGAGCGAGATCAGACGGGCGGCCGCCAAAAGTCCCGGAACCTTGTATTTCGTGCCGGAAAAAATTTCCGCCAAAACATAGCTCGGACTCGCGTAGCCGAAATTATATTCGACCGCTTTTTTTAACGCCTCGCGGGCTTCCGAATATTTTTTCAGGCGCGTGTACGTCACGCCGAGATTAAAGTAAAGGCTCGAAAGGTGTTCATCGGAATCCTTCTCGTCTCTCAGCATTTTAATGCCGTCCTGATAAAGCTTGATCGCCTCGTCGGATTGTCCTTTATCGTCCCAGACATTGGCGATGATGCCGTAAAAGAGCGAAAGCTCCTTTGATTTGTACTTCGTCCCCTTGAAAGCGACCTCGAGCGCGTTTTGATAATCGAGGTTGGCGTAATAAGTCAGCGCCAGTTCGTACATCGCGAAAGTGCAATCGGGATTTTCCTGCAAAACCTCGCGGTATTTTTTAGCGGCTTCGCCGTATTTTTTCGAATCGTGAAGCGCGATTCCCTCCTGGATCACGCTTTTTTGGGCCGCGGTCGCCTCGGACGCGGTCAGTGTCGGCTTCGATATTTTCTGCGCGGCGATCGAAGCGCAAAATAAACCGCTCAGTAGAAGCGAAAGTAAAATTTTTCTCATGTTTTCTCCAGACCTAACGGAAATGATGGTAAAGCTGTCTCTTTTGATGCCGCCGTGCGGACAAAGGTTCCGGGATCGCGGGATCAATATTTTTGCAGCGAATCGCGGTAACTTTCGAAATTGCGCCGCGCTTCCTCGATCGAATCGCCGCCGAATTTTTCGCGCAGGCTGTTGGCGAGCACGATCGCGAGCATCGCTTCGCCGATCACGCCGGCGGCCGGCACCGCCGTAATGTCCGAGCGCTCGAAGGCGGCTAATTCTTCCTGTTTCGTTTCGATGTCGACCGAATGCAGCGCCTTGCGGAGCGTCGCGATCGGCTTCAAATAACCGCGCACGCGCAGCTCCTCGCCGTTCGTGATGCCGCCTTCGAGCCCGCCGGCGCGGTTCGTTTTGCGGCGGTAATTCGTTTCGTCGAAATAAATTTCGTCGTGCACCTCGGAGCCGAAACGCCCGGCGTTCGCGACGCCCTCGCCGAGTTCGACCGCCTTGACCGCCTGAATCGACATCAACGCCTGCGCGATCCGCCCGTCGAGCTTTTCCGCCCAAGACGTATGCGAGCCCAAACCGGGGACGACGTTTTTCGCGACGACCTCGAAGACGCCGCCGAGCGTGTCGCCGTTCGCTTTCGCCTCGTCGATGTGCGCGACCATCGCGTTTTGCGCTTCCTCGTCGGCGCAGTTGAGCGGTGCGTCGCCGGCGATGCGGCTGATTTCCTCCCACGTTTTTTCGAGCGGCGTTTCCGGTACGTTGCCGAGCTTGATGACGTGGCTTTTGATTTCGATTCCGAACACGTTTAGAAATTGTTTCGCGAGCGCGCCGCACGCGACGCGCGCCGCCGTTTCGCGGGCCGACGCGCGTTCGAGAATGTCGCGCAGATCGCGCGCGCCGAATTTCTGCCCGCCGGCCAGATCGGCGTGACCGGGACGCGGGCGCGAGACGACGCGCGGATTCTTCGGCTGCGCGTCGAGCTTTTCGCTCGACATCACTTCCGTCCAGTGCACGAAATCGCGGTTTTCGATCAATAAAGTGATCGGCGACCCCAACGTTTTGCCGTGCCTGACGCCCGATAAAAATTCGACCCGGTCGGTTTCGATTTTCATGCGCCCGCCGCGCCCGTAGCCCTGCTGACGCCGCCAGAGTTCGTGATTGATTTTCTCGATGTCGATTTCGAGGCCCGCCGGCAAGCCCTCGACGATCGCGACCAGCGCCTTGCCGTGCGATTCGCCGGCGGTCGTGAATTTAAAGTTCATAATCTTAGGTTTTTGAGTCCGCCCTGAGGCCGCTTACCCGCTTTATTTTTAAGTTTCAAAAAAGTCGAATTTCCGCCTAAAAGCGGGACTCAAAACGGGTTCTTTTTAAAATGGGGCGAATGACGATCAGCAGAACGCTCAGCAAAATCAAGACGCCGCCCCAAAGCGTTTGGTAGTTCAATTCTTCGCCGAAAAAACTGCCGATCAGAACCGCGACGAGCGGCGTTACGAACGAAATCATCATCGCCCGGCTCACGTCAATTTTAGTCAAAAGCCAGTAATAAAGCCAAAACGCGACGATCGAGCCGACGACGGCGAGAAAAACGACGCAGACCAGCGCCTGCCGGGTCCAGGGAAAACCGAGCGGGCTGCCTTCGGTTAGCAAGCCGACCAGCCAGAGCGGAATCTGCCCGACGAGCATCTGCCCGAAAACGAGGCTCGCCGGATTGACGCCGCCGCCTTTGGCTTTCGTCAGAACGCTGGCGTACGCCGCGCCGAACGCGCCGACGACGACCGCGAGGCTGCCGAGAAACGCCATGCGGCCGTTCAGGAACAATTGTTCGCGAAAGATCACGGCGACGCCGGCAAGTCCCAAAAGCAGCGAAAAAATTTTCAAGCCCGTGATTTGTTCGCCGACGTAAATCCGCGCCAGAACCAGCCCGAACGCCGGAATCGTCGCCTGCAGCACCGCCGCGAGCCCGGAACTGATGTGTTGTTCGCCCCAGAAAAGCAGCCCGTAGTTAAAGAAAAACTGCAGCAGCCCGGTGATTAAAATAATCAGCCAAATCCGTTTGCCTTTCGGAAGCTCGATGTTTCGAATCAGCAAAACCGGCAGCAGGATCAGGCAGGCGACCGTAAACCTGAGCGCCGCGAAACTGACGGGCGGCAAATCTTCGAGCCCGAGTTTGATAAATATCCACGTTGATCCCCAAACGACGCACAACAGTAACCAGACGAGCAGCGGTTTCATATAATAGTGGTCGGTGATCGGTGGTCGGTGGTCAGTTAGAAACAAAAGTTTTCCGACCACCGATCACCGATCACTGACCACCGACCAATCTTCTAATTTTTCTCGTAAAAACTCAAATTCGTCTCACCCTGCTTCAAGATGCGCCAGCGGCGCAGTTGGCCGAGCGCGTCGGGCAGCATGTTTTTCGCGTGATGCTCGGCGATAAAAATGCCGTCGGGATTGAGAAGCGAGCTTTCATCGTCGGCGATCAGACGGATGACCGGCAGGTAATCGTCGCTGTACGGCGGGTCGAAAAACACGATGTCCCAACCTTCCGTTTCGCCGCCGACGCGCCGCAGAAAATCGTTCGCCGCGCTTTGAAACACTGCGGTTTGGTTTTCGGGAACTTCCAACAGATCGAGATTTTCCTCGATCAGCGCGCACGCGCGCCGCGATTTATCGACGAAGGTCGTAAACCGCGCGCCGCGCGAAAGCGCCTCGATGCCGATCGCGCCGGTGCCCGCGCACAAGTCCAGAAAACGCGTTTCGGACCCGATTTTTGTTTGGAGAACGTTGAAGAGGGTTTCGCGCAGACGGTCGGAAGTCGGGCGCGTTTTAACGCCGGACGGACTTTTGAGAACACGCCCGCGATACGTGCCGGAGATGATTCGCATAAGTTCAGTGATCGGTGGTCGGCGGTCAGTGGTCAGAATTTATCTGATCTGATCACCGGCCACTGACCGCCGACCGCTAATTTAGGCTTTTCGTTCGTAAAAGCTCAAAGTCGTTTCGCCCTGAACGACCACCCGGAAGCGTTTCATGACGCCGATTTTTTCGGGGAAAAACATTTCCGAATGATGTTCGATGACGAGCACGCCGCCCGGCGTGACGGTCGCTCCGCGGCTGAAGTATTTGAGCGCTTCGTCGTAATTTTCGTTATACGGCGGATCGAAATAAACCACGTCCCAGAAACGGCGGCGCTTCCACATTTTTTTCAGAAAAGGCGCCACTTCCATTTCGCAGACTTCCCCGTGACCTTCCTTGATGCCGCAGACTTCGAGGTTTTTCTTGATGAAGCTGCACATTCTCGCCGAACGCTCGACGAAGGTCGAAATGATCGCGCCGCGCGAGATCGCTTCGATGCCGACCGTGCCGCTGCCGGCGCACAAATCGAGGAACCGTTTGGCGCGAATCCGGCGGTAGAGAATCTTAAACGCAACTTCACGAATCCGCCGTGCGGTCGGTCGCACTTTCGGCGAATCCGTGTTCTGCAAATATTTTCCCTTGTGCTTGCCGTCGGTCACCTGCATGTCCGAAACGATCCGAATGTTGTTTTCCTTGTTCCACGGCTGAAATTTCTTGCCCTTTTGAGGGAAATTTCTTTTCGGTTGAAATTTGTCCGTCTTGGGAAAGAATTTACTGTCGCCGCGTTTGACGAACCTTCCGTCTCGAGGTTGAAAGCCGTCCGGCTTTTGAAACTTATTCTCACCGCGGGGCTGAAATTTTCGGTCTCGATTCTGATATTTTCCGTATCCAAATGATTTTTCACCTTCCTTGCGGAAATTTTTGTTACGGTTAAAAGTATTTGGAGTGTTTGTTGTTTGTCGTCGGTTTTCCATTTTTTTACGTTTCCTTCAATTTAGAATGAGTTTTAAGACCCTCTTGGAGCCAAAACTGCCCCCTTGAACGACTCTGCGAATCCGAAAAAGGGAATACGCAGAAAGATTGATTTCAAAAAATGAAATCAATTCCGTTTGTTTATTTTAATTTATCCCAATGAAAAAATCGTTTCCTACAAAAAAATCTTATATGCCAGAAGTCTTATGTAAAACTATAACCTCATTTAGCTGAAAATTACAATATTTAAATTGTGAAAATTTTCGTTTTTTTGTCCTAAAACAATCCACTTTCACCCGATTCCCGCCAAACGGAACCGGGCGTCGGCTCTCGCCGTTTCGATCAGCCCGGACGTTTCGTGCGTTAAGCGTTTTTGCGTTAAATAAAACTCCGCTTCTTTACGCGCCGTTTCGAGGATTTCTAAATCACGAATGATATTGCCGATTTTAAAGGTCTGCACGCCCGACTGTCGCGTTCCGAGGATTTCGCCCTGCCCGCGAATTTCCAAATCCTTTTCGGCGATCCGGAAACCGTCGGTCGTTTCTTCCATGATGCCGAGCCGCTCGCGGGCGACCGCCGTTTTTTTATCTCCGGTCAAAAGCACGCAGAACGACTGCTCGGCGCCGCGCCCGACGCGTCCGCGAAGCTGGTGCAGCTGCGAGAGACCGAAGCGCTCGGCGTGTTCGATAATCATCAAACTCGCGTTCGGCACGTCGACTCCGACTTCGATGACGGTCGTCGAAACGAGGATGTTTAAACGGCCGGCGATGAATTCCTGCATGATCGCTTCTTTTTCCGACGGCTTCATTTTGCCGTGCAGAAGACCGACCCCGTACTGCGGGAAAACCTGATCGCGCAACTCCTCAAACATCTTCGTCGCGGCTTTCAAATCCATTTTTTCTGATTCTTCAATCAAAGGATACACCACATAGACCTGTCTGCCAAGATTTATTTCGCGTTCGATGCCTTTGTAAACGCCCTCGCGCTTGTCGTCGCCGACGACGACCGTTTTGATCGGCGTTCTGCCGGGCGGCAGCTCGTCGATCACCGACACGTCGAGGTCGCCGTACACCGTCATCGCGAGGCTGCGCGGGATCGGCGTCGCGGTCATCACCAATATATCCGGATTGTATCCGCGCGCCCGCAGTTCCGCGCGCTGCAGAACGCCGAAACGGTGCTGTTCGTCGACGACCGCGAGCCCCAGTTTTTCGAATTCGACCGCCTCCTGAATAAGCGCGTGAGTTCCGATCACGGCGTGGATTTCGCCGTCGCCGATCATTTTCTGCACCTTTCGCTTTTCCGCCGCTTTGAGGCTGCCGGTCAGCAAATCCACTTTATACGGCGTTTGGTCGAAGAGTTTTTTCGCGTTGCGCGCGTGCTGTTCGGCGAGAATTTCGGTCGGCGCCATGAGCGCCGTCTGGTAACCGTTTTCCATCGCCGCGAACATCGCCAGAAAAGCGACGATCGTTTTGCCGCTGCCGACGTCGCCCTGCACGAGCCGGTTCATCGGCGCGTTCGACTGCATATCGTCGAAGATGCGGTCGATCACGCGCTGCTGCGCGCCCGTTAACGTAAACGGCAAAAGCGCCTCGATGCGGTCGAACGTTTTCGGCGAGATCTCGATGACCGTGCCTTTCGGCTCTTTCGTCCGTTCGCCGCGCTTTAACTGAAGCGCGAACGAGACCCAGAAAAACTCCTCGAAAATCAACCGCAGATGCGCCCGGCTGCGCGCCGCGGCGTACTCGCTGACCAGCGCGTCTTCCGGCGGAAAATGAATTTCCCGAATCGCCTCGAAACGCGAAATGAGTTTTTGCCGGGCGATCAAATCCTTCGGCAATTTGTCGGCGACCGAAGCCGGATCGAGATTTTCGAGCACCGCGAAGATTATCTCGCGCAGCCGTTTGGTCTGAAACGGTCCGAGTTTCCGGTAAACGGGAACGTGCCGCCCGCTGTGAATCATCGCGAATTCGGGATTTTCCGTGTCTTCCAACAAATCATCATCGTCTTCGGATTTCGGAATTCGGATTTCGGATTCGGGATTTATCGCGGCCTCTTCCAGATTTTTTAACAAGCCGTAGGTTTCCGCGTCTTCGAGGTTCGGCAGGATTTCGAGCTCGTCCGGTTTGTTCAATCTCAAAGAAAACGTGTTGCGGCGCGCGTCGTATTCCCAATTGCCGTAGGCGACGAAGCGCGTGCCGCGAGCGAAACGCGATTGGTAGTAATTGATGATGCGGTGCGCCTGTTTGCCGGAAACGAACCACCAAACGACGACCGGTTTGCGCGTGCGCTCCAGATCGCCCGCCGTGATTTCGAAAATGTAGAGCGGCGGCGCTTTCGGCGAACGGTTTTTGCCGACCTTGAAGCCGCCGGAAACGCGCACGTAAAGTTCGACCGAGGCTTCCGTATCGGTGATCAGCTCATCGATCTGAATAAAATTCGAGCGGTCTTCATAACGCATCGGAAAATAATTCAGAAGGTCCTCGACGGTCGCCTCCGTCAAATCGTTTTTGTATGCGAAACCGGCGACCGCCATCGCCAATTTGCGCGCCATCGCGCTCGATAAATTGGCGACCTCAAATTTATGTAAATCGATTAAGGGCGTCGTCAGGGAAACTTTCATTGATCACAAATTTTAGCACAATTTTCGCCCGGTTCGAGGCTTTAATGTTCGGGACGATTTTCGCGGTCGGGGTTGGCGCGGGAGTCCGCGGTCGGCAGCAGACCGGCGGCGAACGCGCCGATTTTTTCGACGAATTCCGCCGCGTTTTCGTCCGCGACGTGCCCGAGGCGCGCGATTTCGGCGACGATCGCCGAGCCGACGACCGCCGCCTCGGCGTAACGCCAAGTCGCCGCGACCTGTTCGGCGCTGGAAATCCCGAAACCGACGGCGATCGGCAGATCCGTGTATTTTCTGAGCCGCCCGACGAGGTTTTCGGCGTCGTCGCTCAAGGCTTGGCGCGCGCCGGTCACGCCGGCGCGCGAAACGGCGTAAATGAAGCCGCTTGCCTCGGCGCAGATCTTGCGCAGCCGTTCGTCCGACGAGGTCGGCGCCGCGAGCATGATGAGCGCCAGATTTTTCGCGGCGAGAATCCGGCGAAATTCGGCGGCTTCTTCCGGCACGAGGTCGGTGATCAAAATCCCGTCGATGCCGGCGGCGACCGCCGTTTCGGCGAATTTCTCCAGACCGAACTGCAAAATCGGATTGAAATAGCTGAACAAAATTATTGGGACCTCGCAACCCGCGCGGCGCGCGTCGGCGACGACCGCGAGAATCGCTTCGACCGAAACCGGACTTTTCAACGCCCGTTCGGCGGCCGCCTGGATCGTCACGCCGTCGGCGACCGGATCACTGAACGGCACGCCCAATTCGATGAGGCTTGCACCATTTCGTGCAAGTTCTGAAATTATTTGCCCCGTAACGTGTAGATTCGGATCGCCGGCGACCACAAAAGGAATAAAACCGCCCCGTTTCTCGCTTCTCAGCCGCTCGAATTTCGCCGTAATTCTGTTCGTCATAAATATTTTCGCTTCGCTAAAAATCTATATTTAACCACGAGTCGATGCGAAACTCCACCGCCGGATTTTTCCGTTTTGTTCGAATGTAAAGCGTTTATTTTGCACAAAAACCTGACATTTTTGCATCGAAAACATACATTTATTTTTTTTATTTATGAAAAATCCCTTGTGGCACCCCAGTTGCTTTTTACAAACGCCGTAACGCAGAAAAATTTATTTTGCATTAAAAAATTATTAGGGGAGATTTGGAAAATGAGGAAATCTATTTGGGCATTCGTCGTCGCGGCATTGATCATCGGACTCGTTCCGGCGATCCTGCCGGTCGAAGCGTCGGCCCAGCGCAGTTATTATGTGAGAAAGGTCAGAGACCGTTACGGGCGCACGCGTTACGTACGCGTGGCGAAACCGAGTTATTACCGCCGGCACCGCAACCGCATTAACATGGCGATCGGAACCGGCGGCGGCGCGCTGATCGGCGGGCTCCTCGGCGGCGGCAAAGGCGCTTTGATCGGCGCCGGCGTCGGCGCGGGCAGTTCGGCTCTCTACACCTACAAACTGAACAAAAAACGCAGAAAATACAGAAAAATTCGCCGCTACTAAGCGAATGTTCTTTTTCAAAAAACGAAAAGCGCGAAAGATGCAAACTTTCGCGCTTTTCGTTTTTTCAACCCTTTATTTCGCTTGACAATTCAGACCCCGAAAACGATACTTGAAAAACCCTTTTTATAAAAAAACTTTAAGTATTTAATAAACTTACTTTAATCATACGTCTTCTTTTTTCGCAATCTTTTCGATTGAAGGATTTGCTCGAACGGGCAATCGATTTTTACATATTTCCTAGGAGGACAAGTTAAAGTGTTCAAAAAAAACATCATTTTTATTTCGGCGTTCGTGATGATTCTCGGCTTCGCGAACAGCATCTTCGCGGCGCGCGGCGCGGCGGAAGTGACCATCACACCGGCGAAAGATGCCTTCGCCTCGGACGACAGCGTGCTCGTCAACGTCGCCATTACGAATCCGAACCGCAACACCATCCGCATCCTGCGCTGGTACACGCCGTTTGACGGCGTCAAGGAAGATTTATTCGCCGTCACGGTCAACGGCAAGGCGGTCGAATACACCGGCGCCGATTACAAGCGCCCGGAACCGACCGAAAAGGACTACATCATGCTCAAATCGGGCGAAACGCTCGAAACGACGATCGATCTGGCGGGCTTTTACGATTTTTCCGAGAGCGGTTATTACGAAATCAGCTACAACGTCGAGGGCTTGCAAATCTTTTCCCGCGAAGTGAATTTGCTCGCCGGTTCAGATGCGCTCTCTTCGAAAGGCGTGCAGTTTTGGGTTTCGGGACGCGATTCCAAAGCGCCGGCGCAGCCGCCGGTCGATTCGGTCGCCGGCTCGACCGGTTTTTCGGGCTGCACTTCGACGCGTCAGACGCAGTTGGTGACGGCGCGCGACAACGCCTACACTTATTCGCTGAACGCTTTGAATTACCTGAACACCGGCACGGTCGGACCGCGTTACACGACCTGGTTCGGGAAATACACGTCGTCGAATTACTCGACGGTGCGCAACAATTTCTCGGCGATTCAAAGCGCGATGAACAGCGCCGCCGTGACGTTCAACTGCAGCTGCACCGACAGCGCGTACGCTTACGTTTACTCGAACCAGCCGTACACGATTTATCTCTGCAACGCTTTCTGGAGCGCGCCGGCAACCGGCACCGATTCGAAGGCGGGCACGTTGGTTCACGAAATGAGCCACTTCTCGGTCGTCGCCGGCACCGGCGATTACGCTTACGGTCAAACCGCCGCCAAACGGCTCGCGCAGACCAATCCGAAACGCGCCATCAAAAACGCCGACAGCCACGAATACTTCGCGGAAAACACGCCGGCGCAGCAGTAATCTTTTAACTTAAAAACAAAAGTTCAAAGTCCGAAGTCAATATGAAACCGACTTCGGACTTTGAACTTTGAACGTCGATCTTTTTATTCGCCGATCGGCTCGCCGGGCGGGATCGGCAGCGCGGGCGTGCGCTGGCGCGGCGCGTCGGGGCGCGTCAGAAAGCGTTCGATGTCCTGCTGAATCAGCCGCTTATTGGCATCCGCTTTCAACCGAAGCTCGTTTTTTAAGTTTTCATTCAATTGAAAGAGCGCTTCGTTGGAGACGGCGCGCACCTGCGCCGAGGCCTCCGCGTTCGCGGTCAGATCCATCAGGCGCTGGGCGAGCAGACTTTGTTCGGCAGCCAAAATCGCGGCGTGATAATTGTCCGCAGGCGGCGTTTTCCAGATCCTCGCAAGGAGCGCGTCCGTGACTTCGCGAAAATGCGGGTATTTTTTGTCCTGCGCGTTGAACTCGATCATCCGCGCCGCGCGGTTCGGTTCGAGCAAGCCCGAAATCGCCAGATCCGCCGCGATCATCGCCGCGCCGACCGAATCGAAGACCGGTTCGGTGCGCTTTTGAAAGTATTCGCCGGTTCCGTTATCGTAACCGTCGGCGCGCGGCGGCATCAGTTCGAGGATGTTCGCGGGCATCGCCAGTTCTTCGGGCTTGATCGTGTCGAGCACCGCGCTCAGGGCTTCGCGCTGGCGGGCTGGCGCGACGATTTCCCGAAACTTTTGGGGCGAAACGCCGGCGTTCGTTTTCACCGCGTACGTAAAATACAAGCCGCCGACCGATTTGAGCGCCGAAACGAGCTGGTAGCGGTGATGCAGATAAAGCGGGATCAGTTTCGCTTCGAGTTCGGAAAGCGGCGTTCCCGCCGGTATGCTCTGCAGCCCGAACCGCGTTAAACCGATGCGCCGCACCTGCATTTCGTGGCGCAGAGTCGCGATCATGTCGGTGCCGTTGTCCCAGATGCTCGCCAGCGGATGCGCCGTTTCGATGCCGCGCGCGTCGGAATCGTTGATGAAAAGCATGCCGTCGCGCATGCCCTGAACGATGATCCTTTCGAGTTCGTCCGCTTCGTTCGCGTTTTTCGCGAATTCCGAGTAAGCGAATTTCACCGAATATTTATCGAATTCGCCGATGCCGACCGCGTAGGCGTTCGACAAATCGAGTTTGCCGTTCTTGATTTCGACCAGCGGCGCCGGATAATCCATAACCGACCCGCGATCGTACGAGCTCGCCGCGAAATTATGTGAAAAGCCCAAAGTATGACCGACCTCGTGCGCCGCCAGCTGCCGGATGCGCGCGAGCGACATTTCCGCCGAATCCTTTTCCGAGCTCGGCAAATAGGACAATTCCGGCGCATCGCCGAACTGGCAGAAGTTGTTTTCGTCCGTGCTCGCGTAAGCCGGAATCATGCCGGTCGCGAGCATGAAATCCTGCCTGATTCTCAAAGAGCCGAGCGAGACGTTGCCCTTGATGATCTCGCCGGTGCGCGGGTCGACGACCGAAGAGCCGTACGACCAGCCGCGCGTCGAACGGTGCACCCAGTTGATCATGTTGTAGCGGATGTCCATCGGATCGGCGTCTTTCGGCAAGACCCTGACCTGGAAGGCGTCCTTGAAGCCGGCGGCTTCGAACGCCTGATTCCACCACGCCGCGCCTTCGACCAAAGCCGAGCGGATCGGCTCCGGCGCGCCGTTGTCGACGTAGTAAACGATCGGCTCGACCGCTTCCGATACGGCCTTTTCCGTATCTTTTTTTCTCAGACGATGGCGCGCGATCCAGCGTTTTTCGATCGCTTCGGTGAACGGCGACGCGTAATCGTAAAACGTGATGCCGAATGAATTGACGCGCGGATCGAACCGGCGCGGCGCGTAACCGTTGTCGGGCAGCTCGACGAACGAGTGATGCTCGCGCACCGTCACGGAATTGGCGGTCGGCGTGACCGAACCGACCAGCCTTCCCGGTTCCTCGCCGGCGAAGGTGAGCGTAGTTTCGATCTCGGTGTTTTTCGGAAATCCTTTCGTCCGTTCGAGATAAAAAGCGCTGCGCGAATCGTCGACGCGGTAATTTCCCTGCCGCGCCTGTTTGATGCGATCGGCGACGCCGTGCGCGTCGCGCAGAAGAAAAGCGGTCGCGTCGACCAGCACGCGGTCGTCCTTTTCGGCTTCGACCTTAAAACCGAAAATCACCGAACGCGCGAATGAATCGGCGACCGCGCGGCGTTCCGCTTCGTCCGCCGACAACGCGCGGTAGCGGTAATTCGGCTGCATCATCAAGACTTTATTTCCGACGCGCTCGAAAGAAACGACGAACGTGCGCCCCAGTTGCCCGCGGTCCAAGCCGATCGGATTCGACCCGAGTCCGGCCGGCAAACTGACCTGATAGAGAAACTCGCGGTTAAAACGCGCGATTTCGAGATACATTTTGCCGTTTTTCGCGTCCCAGTGAAGCGGCATAAACCCGTCGATTTTCTGCAGCTTGTCGACCTTTTTATCAAAGGATTCGTCCTGCGCGGCAACCGCCGGCGGCAGAACCAGTAAAAGTCCGATCAAAATCAAAATAATAATTCGCGGCATAATTTTTTTGGTTTGTTTTTCAGGAATCGTTTTCGGCCCGACAAAAAATAGTGGATTCAATCTTTCCCGCCGTCGATTTGTTTTTTCGCGAGATCGATCAGTTCGTTATTTTTCTCGTACGACAGAAAATCATCCGCGTCCTCTGCTTTCGGCGGATAGATATGATTTTTGTAAACCGGGTAAGCTTCGGTCCTCAGGTGCGCGAGAAACGAATGCCCGCGGCGGATTTCGCGTTCGTGGCGCAACGCCGAAACGTCGATCGGCGCGACGACGATGCGCTCGCCCGGACCGGGCGAAGCGTCGGCGAGCATTCTTCCTTCGAAATCGACGATCTGGCTGCCGCCCGACCACGAGTAAGGCGGGTAATGTTTGAGTTTCGCGGCCTGGTTGGCGGCGACGACGTAAGCCGTGTTTTCGAGCGCGCGGCAGCGGTTGACGATCGTCCACCAATCCATCGGCGCGGTCGCGTTCCACGGGTCCATGTACGCCGAAACGCGGATCAGAACCTCCGCGCCGTTCGCGGCGAGCTGCCGCAAAACCTCCGGAAACAGCCAATCGTAACAGATCGCCGTCCCGAGCTTGCCGAGCGGCGTGTCGGCGACCGGAAAAAGCGGTTCCTCGTAACCTTCGAGGTCGTGCGGGCTCGTGTGCACCTCGTACGGAATCCAGGTATTGACCTTTCGGTATTTATACAAAATGCCTTCGGGTCCGATCAGGCAGGTCGTATTGAAAACGGCGTTTTTATATTTCCGGTCGATTTCGAGCATCGAGCCGGTCTGAATATAAATGTCGTATTCGCGAGCCTTTTCCCAAATCCGCGCGGTGTGCTCGTTCGGGATCTCGACGGCGAGTTTTTCGATCAGTTCCGAAGCGCTCGCAAAGACGGGCGCGGCGTGCGCGAATTCCGGAAAAACGACGAGTTTGACCGGCAGAAAAGGAGCGCTGCCGGCGACCGCCGAATCGATCATCGAAATTATGCGGTCGGTATTGCGCCGCATTTCCGAACGGTGAACGGGATTCGCCAAATCGGTCTGGCAGGCGGCGGCTGAGTATCGAATGTGTTCCATAAAATCTGAGTTGATTTAGCCGCGAACAAACGCCAAATCTCACGAAAAGAATTCGAATGATTTTTCGTGTCGTTTCGGTTTTTTTCGCGGCTATTTTCAATGGTTCTGTTTCATTTTAACAACGACGCTTCGATGCGCGGCAGAAAGCCTTTGACCGTGCGCGTCGTGTATTCGTCGTAAAGGCGTTGTTTTTCTCCGGTCATCGGGTACTGCTCGTCCGCGCCGTACGGGTATTTTCTCATGCCCTTGAACGGCAGCGGCAGAACCGCATCGGGGCTGCCTGAATTGATGTCCATTTCCTTGCTGTAACCGTCGGCGTAAAGCAGAAACGTGTATTTTTTGTTTGCGGGAAGTTCCGGAAGCGCGTCGAAGCTCAAAATCAATTCGTCGCCGGTTTTCGAAATCACAAACACGTCGTCGATGCCGGCGAGCAGTTCGCCGACCGCGCCGGTGCGGGTGAACCTGCCGGAAAAATATTTCCAGCGATTGTCGTTGAGGACGCGTTCGTAATTCGCCGCGATCATCTCGCCGAACTTAATTTCCTCCGAATAACCGCGCTCGGCGAGTTCGGCTTTGGCCGGTTTCAGCTCGAAGGTTTTAAGGTTTTCCGGCGCGGAAGTATCGACCGCGATTTTGTCCCAGTAGGTTTTAAAGTTCGTCTCGATGCGCACTTCGCGCGAGTCGGTCAAAAATTTTCCGGTCAGATCGACGACGATCGTCTGCGGGCGCCCGACCGAAACTCCGATGCTGTCGATAACGGTTTCCCATTCACCGCGCCGGTTTTTCACCTGCAGTTTCGGCAAAAACAGCGATTTTCCGCTCTGCGAAGCCGCGAGATTGTCCGACGAAAACGCGTAATCCGTCCAGCCCGTCAAAAGCAGCAGCGTTCTGCCCCGGTAGCCTTTTCGATCGTCGAGATTGAGGGTTAAATGATGCGTTTCCGCGTAGCCGCGAATTTTCTGATGAGTGAAATCGTCGTAAAAGGCGCGATCGAGTTTTTCGATTTTCGCGAGCACGCTTTTGCCGTCCGTACCGACGGCCGAAAGCGGCGCCCGTTCCTTTCGGGTGGTGTATAAAATCCGCTGGCCGGCGCTCGGAATGCCCAAACCTTCGTTCGGATAGACTTCCGCGTCGCGGTCGTGTTCGACGGCGACGAGTTTCAGATGATCGAGAAACAAGACTTCTTCGAGCTCGTTCGTCACGCGGATTTCGTATTTGCCGTTTTTCGGCTTCAGCTGCTCGGAGGTGAGGCGCACGAATTCGTCGGAATCCGGGTAATGATAAACGCCCTTTTCCTGCCAGTTGCCCATTTCGCCGCCGCCGAGGAAATCGGTCACGAATTCGAACCGCTCGCCGTTCCAGGCGTAAAGGTACGGGCACGACGACGGTTTGCGGTCGAGCTCTTCGATCTTGAACGGCTGAAAATTTTTCGCCGTGTTCGTTTGGCCGACGCCCGGAAAATCGATTTCGGCCTGCACGACGCCCGACGACCAGATGACGCGCACGGCGTCGGGTTTTTCGCGCTTTCCGAGGCCGAAATGAACTTCGGAAGGCGCCGGCATCGGGCTGGCGGCGTAGGTTTCCATTTTTTGCGAAAGGCTGCCCGCCCGCAGATCGATCTTTGCGCCGACGCCCGTGCGGTTCGAAACGCGTCCCTGCAAGTGAATGATCTCCGAGCGGTTCGTGCCGCCGGAATTTCGGAGAAATTGAAGGCTTCCGTTTTTGGCGAAACCGAGCAGATCGAGGTCGCCGTCGCCGTCGAGGTCGCCCGATAAAATCTGCCGCGCCGGAATCAGCGCGCCGTCCGCGGCGGGTTTGATTTGAAAAATCGACGTTTCCGCCTTCGACCAGTTTTCGCCGAGGTTCCGGGCGATCGCCAGTCCCTGCTTCGCGCTGACCAGCAAATCGAGCAGACCGTCGTTGTCGTAATCGATGAACTGCGCAGCCGCAGCGTTTTCCGTGCCCGCCGGTGCATCTTTCGACACGAATTTGCCGCGCCCGTCGGAAACGGCGAAAACGCCCGCGCCGTCCGAATTCCCAAAAAAGAAATCGGTGTAAGTGTCCTTGTTGAAATCGCCCGCCGCCGCGCACGTCCAATTCGCCTTCCGGTCTAACCCGACCTCCGCGGCGACGTCCTGAAAACTGCCGTTCCGCAAATTTCGAAAAAGCTGCGGTTTTTCGCCCGCGTTGACGACGAGAATATCGACGTCGCGCCGGTTGTCGTAATCGGTCGGCACGACCGCCGCGGCGCGCGCCGGTAAAGTGATTTCGGCGTCGTGCGAAACGTCCGCGAAAGTGCCGTCGCCGTTGTTCCTTAGCAACTGATTGGCGGCCGCGAGCGCCGCGTTTTTGTTGTCGGCCAAACCGCCGAGAAAAATATCCAAATCGCCGTCGTGGTCGGCGTCGACGAACGCGCCGGCAGCCGAAACCATGGTCGCCGCCGGAATTTTCGCCGCCAACGTGACGTTTTGAAAAACGCCTTTGCCGTTGCCGCGGAAAAGAACCGGCTGCCCTTTGCCGAAAATCAAAAGATCGGCGAACAAATCGTTATCGAAATCGCCGGCGACGATGCCGAGGCCATCCGTTTTGAAGATTTTGTTCAAATCGCCGGCGATCGGGGTGATGTTGGAAAAAACGCCGCCGTTATTGCGGTAAAGCCGCACTTTCGTGATTCCGGTCGAGATCTGCGCGACGTCCAGATCGCCGTCGTTGTCGAAATCGAACAGCGCCGCGCCGCGCGGCGACAAATCGATGGGCAGATTTTTTTCGGTCGGGGCGGTTTTCGGCACGCGCGCCGACACGTCGCTCAACCCGACGTTCACCGGTTGGAAAACGATTGCCGGCGCGGTTTTGTCGACCAGATCGCCTTCCGCGCCGGTCGATGTCAAGGCTTCGGCGTAACGCCCCTGTTCGAGGTAATTGAGCCCGATGTTGGTCGCCGCGCCGCTTTCGCGCAAAGCCTGGAAGCGCTTCATGAGCTGCAAGCCTTCCTCTCGCGCTTCGCTGCGCAAAAGCGCGGTCGCGAGATTGTACATCGCCGTCACGTTGTACGGCTCGGCGTCGAGCGCGCGGCGGAAATAAACGGCGGATTCCTTGTATTTGCGCTGCTGAATAAGCAGCTGGCCGAGGTTGACGTTCGCGCCGACGTCACCGGCGTCGAAAGCGATGACGCGCTCGAAATTCGCGACCGCCTCCTCGACGCGGTTTTCGTTGCGCGCGATCATGCCGAGCACGTAAAACGGCTGCGGGCTTTCCGGCGCGATCTCGGCCGCCGTTTTCGCCGCCGCGCGCGCCGCTTCCATGTCTTGCGTGTTAAAAAGCGAGATCGCGAGATTGATGCGCGCGATTTTCAAGTCCGGAGCGAGTTCCAGCGCGCGGCGGAAATCCTCGGCGCCTTCCTTATGATTGAACTGTTCGAGCCGCGCGACGCCGACGTTGTTGGCGCGGTAGGCGGCCTCGCGTTTGGCGAATAAATTTTTGTCGTCCGCCGTTTGCGCCGCGGCGATCGACGTTTCCGCGCGAAAATAAAGATGCGACACGCCGGCCAGGCCGGCGGTGAGGATCAGGCCGAAAAACAAAAACCGCAATTTTTCCTTCATAAAATAATGATAACAGTTTGCCCGGTGCGCAAACGAGCGGGTCGACATAAAGAAAGCGCACGATTTAAAGGTATTATTTCATACTATTAATTCGTGCGCCCGCCGCTTTCGGTTTCGCCGGCCGATTTTTTCGATCCCGCTTTGAAAAACGTTTAATTGACGACCGCCGTGCCGTCGAAATAGCTTTTGATCTTCGGGTAAATATGCACCGCCACTTTCCGTCCGAGCTCCAGCCCGGCGACGTTGTCGGCCTGAATATGATAGCCGCCCATGACGCGCGAAATGCCCGCCATCTCCGCCGTTTTCGTAAAGGTCGGGAGCTGCAGGACGATCACGCCGTCGCCGGTGATGCCGGTCGCGGCTTTGCCGTCGACCATCTGCTTGACCTCGCACGAAATGTTCGGTTCGGTCAGCTCGCCGGCGTGGCGCGTTTCGGTCGCGCCGAAATCGTCGCTGCCGGTGTACAGTTCAAGCATCTTCGCCGACGCCGCGCTGACGGTGCTGTGCCCGGAAACGTAGCCCGGAAAAGGCGGCGTGATGAACGAGAGCGGCGAATACGGGTGCCAGTCTTCCGCCGGCAGCTCCGTGACGCCTTTGCCGACGCCGCCCCAGCCGCGCACTTTTTGTCCCTTGTAATAATAGCGGATAAGCGTCCACGGGCGCGCCGAATCGTAATAACGCTTGGATTCCCACGCGGTTATGAAAGCGTCGAACGCGACGGCGCCGACCGCGAAAAACATTTTAACGTCCTTGTCGACATCGTTTTTATCGCGCATCGAAACGGCTTGCGCGAATTTCAGCCAGTGCCCGGACTGTCCGGTCGAACGCGGACCGTCGCGCATGAACTCGACGATCGCTTTTTGTTCGAGGTTGAGGCTGCCGTTATACATCAAAACCTCGTCGACTTCTTTTTTCAGCTGTTCCGAGCCGACCTTCGGCGGCGGGCCGGGACGAAACATGTCGCTGCGTTCGAGCGCGACCGGTTTGACGCGATACCAGTGCGGCGTCAAAAATCCGGGCGTCGCCTTTTTGCCGTCGAGCAGCGTAAACTCGATCGGCTGCCAGCAGTCGGGGTCGATGATCTTGTTCCAGGGATTGACCGGGCGGTAAAAAGTGTAATCGGAGTAAGGTTTGCCGTTCGATCCGAGTTCGTCGCCGAGCTGATTCGCGCCGTCGTGATGGCGGTATTCGAGCAGCGCCGCCGCGGCGACGTTGCCGACGCCGCGCGCCGTGGCGACGTCCGTGGTGTTGTCGTTCGGATCGTAGCCGCGTTTCTTCATCTGCTCGTCGATCCAGGCCTTGTCTTCGGGAAATTGATCGATCATCGCGCGGTAAGTCGCGTACGCGATGGCGACGCGCTTGTTCGCTTCGGTGTGCTCGGATTTCGGCCGGCGCAGCTTGCCGCCGAGCCGCGTGCCGACCGCCTTTTCGTCGTATGCCGCCCACGCGTCGTACATCGCGGTCGTGATGATCATCAGATAGCGCGACCCGATCGTCGGGCGCGCGCCGACCCGTTCGTGCTCGCGCGCCGTCGCCTCGAGCGCGACTTCGAGCCATTCATAAGCCGCCGACTTCGGCGCGGTCTGCGTGATTGTTTGAGCGGAAAGCGCAATCGGTAAAGCGATTGCGAAAACTAACAAGGAAACGATGGAAAACTTTGAGATTTTCATAGAAACATTGGTTTGTTGATTCGTTTGTTCATTTGTTAATCGAATGATTTTCATTCAGAAAATGAAGCGATCAATCAATGACTAAAAGAATCGATTCATTCTTTTTTATTTCGGCTTTTCAGAAATTTTTTCCTTCACGCCTCCACTGGTTCCGGTTTCGCCGGCCAGCGCCGCGAATTTCGACTGCGTCTGCGCCGACCAGCCCGGGATCAAGTCGCTGACGACGCCGTTTTCGTCGACCAGAATCGTCAGCGGCACGCTCAATTCGTCGGTCGCGTAAAGCCTTTCGATCGCCGCGACGCCGCCGACGTAATTCGGGTAAGTCACGCGTTTTTGCGCGACGTAGCCGCGAATGTTGGCGCTTTTTTCGGTATCGACGTTGAGCCCGATCAGATCGACGCCCTGCGCGGCGAAGCGCGGACGCAGCTTTTCGAGCTCCGGCATTTCCGTCGCGCACGGAACGCACCAGGTCGCCCAGACGTTGATCAGGGTTTTGCGACCCGCTTTCAATTGTTTGCGGATCGTGCCGGCCGCGCCGGCGAGCGTTTTGAGCGCGAAATCCGGCAGCGGCTGTCCGATTTTTATTTTCAAAGTGCGCGCGAAGATCTCGGCTTTCGTCAGGGGATCCGGCAAATTCGCCCGCCCCAGGTTGACCGATTCGATTTTGCCGGCGCCTTCTTTCAAAACGAGCGTCGAACCGGCGCGCAAATCGCCGTCGAACGCTTCGATCCTGCCGTTCGGCCACGTCACTTCGATCGATCGCGCCGATTCGTCTTTGCCCAAACCGAAAAGCAGCCGCGGATCGTGCTGCGAGATAAACCCGGAGCCGCCGGATTTGATCTTCGTTAAAGTGCCGGCGCTCGTTTTCAAACGGACGACCGAGCCGTAGGCGTCGCGCCCGGTCGCGTCCGCGCCTTCGAGCACGACGCGCAGGAATTTATTGTCCTGCCCGACGTTGTTGCGGAACAATAGATGCGCTTCGTTTTGAATCGTCGTCGAGAAAACGTCCAGATCGCCGTCGTTATCGAAATCGGCGAACACGCCGGCGCGCCCGTCGGTGATCGAGTCGATGCCCGAAACGCCCGAAATATCGGTGAATTTCTTGCCTTCCAGGTTCAAATACAGCGGGTCGCGTTCGTAGCCGCTGAAAGAAAATCCCTGACCGAACATCAACTGGTTCTGGTCGGAACGAAGCGCTCCCTTTTCATCTTTTCCGTCGTTCGATTGCGTCACAACTTGACGCCAGAACTGACTTCAGGTGTCCTTCATCGACTTTCCGGAGATAAATCCGTTCGGCGTGTATATATCCTCCCAGCCGTCGTTATCAAAGTCGATAAAACCTCCGCCCCACGCCCAGCCGCCCGAAAAACCGCCGACCTGCGCGGTGACGTCCTTGAATTTTCCGTCGCCGGTGTTTTCGAAAAGATTGTTGCCGGCGGCGAGTTTTTTCAGCACGTTGTCCTGCGGACCGGCGTTCGGAAAAAGCCTCGTCAAAATGCGGTTGCCGGCCGTCGAGCTCATGTTCGACGCGTGGATGTCGAGCCGCCCGTCGTTGTTGTAATCGCCGAACGAAACGCCCATGCCGTTGCCCGGATCGAGCACGCCGCGCTCGGCCGCCTCGTCGACGAAACGGTCGCCCTTATTGATGTACAAAGCCTTTTCGCCGAAATCGTTGGCGAGGTAAAGGTCGATTCGACCGTCCGCGTTGATGTCGGCGAATTCCGCCGCGTAACTCCAGCGGCGGTCGTCGACGCCCCATTTGGCGGCTTCCTCGCGGAAGGTGCCGTCTTTCTGGCTGATAAATAAAAGATTCGGCGTGCCGTTCGTCGCGCGAAACCACGAATTCGGCGTGATCTGCCCGTAACGATTATAGGACGTGACGTAAACGTCGAGCCGCCCGTCGCCGTTGACGTCGCCCGTCACGGCGGAAAAACCGATCGCGTCCTTCGCGACGCCGGTTTCCAAGGAAACGTCGGTGAATTCGAGTTTGCCGTTCTGCTTTAACGTGTTTTGGAGCAGAACCTGCTGCCCGACCGCCGAAAGAAAAACGTCGTCGTCGCCGTCGTTGTCGTAATCGAAAACGAGCGGCGCGGTGCCGGCGGACGTGATTTTGACGCCGGTTTCGTCCGACGCGTCGCGAAATCCGCCCTTCTGGTCGTTGAGATATAAAAAATTGCGGTTGCCGCCGATCACGAAAAGATCGATCCAGCCGTCTTTGTTAAAATCGGCCGCCGCCGCGCCGTGCCACACAAAACCGCTGTTTTCCGGCGTGCCGAAACCGGGCAGCGTCGCGCCGACGCCGGCCGGGACGGCGACTTCCGAGAAGATGTCCTTTTCGGCGACGAGCGAATCGAACGCGACCAGTTCGAAGGTGTCGAATTGCCAGTGTTGGTTTTGATCGTAGCGGACGTTCGCCCAGAAAGTGCCGCGCGCCCATTCGCGCTTGCCGTCGACGTCCCGCCCGATCGCGTAAAAAGCGATGCGCGCCCGGCCCTTCGCGCCGACGACCGCCGTCGGCTGCTCGGCGCCGAGAATCGCCTTCGCGGTTTCGTCGAAATTCGCTTCTTTGACCTTAAACCGGGCATCTTCGATTTCTGAAAAATGCGCGAGGAAATCCCTCCAGCCCTTCAAAAATTCCTGGCGCGCGAGCGGCGCGGCTTCTTTTTTAACATCGGCGGGCGCGGTTTCCCAGTTGTGACCGCCGACCCACTTGATCTGATTTTTAATCGCGGTCGGACGCGCCGGAAAAGGCTTGGCGGTCAATTGCGGCGGAAAATAAAGCGCGACCTGATCGACGTTCTTGTCGCGCGCGGCGACCGACAGCTCCAAAATGTCATTCGCCAACGATTCCGAGAGTTCTTCGATCGTTTCGAGCCGCGCGACGTCGGCGTTTTTTTCCTTCGTCGCCTGATCGTTGCCGCTGCTTTGCGCGGCGACTCGAAAAGCCGAGACGTGCCCGACGGCGCACATAATCAGCAGTGCGATGGCAGCTCGCCAGAGCGCAAAAAACCGACTGAATACTGAATACTTCATTTTTGTGATTTACCGTCAAACAGCTGATCTCGTGAAAAGATGTGGCAAAGGCTGCGATCCATTCAAAACCAACTGAGCGTGACTGAACAATAAATTGTCGGTAATAAACTATTAAACCGGATAGTGACAAGAATTTTACTACAAAACTTTTGCACGGTCTAGCAACAATCTTCCGAAATGCCCCGATCGAGCACGATAAATTATTGAAACCATGCGCCGCCGCTTCAATGCGCCGGCGCACGAATCGACCTAACGGACAAAAGCCCCCGGAATCGGACGATCGCCGCCTGCGCCGAAATTCGTGATCATCGTGCCGGCGCCCGAACGCTCGACGAACCATTCGCCGGTCGACGGGCGGAAAACGGCGGTGTCGAACCGCCCGTCGCCGTCGTAATCGCCCGGTGCGGGCAAATCGCCCGCCGCGCCGAACGGCACCGCGAAATACGAATTGTCCTCGCTGCGCTGAAAATACCATTCGCCGGTCGAGGGCCGGAAAACGGCGAGGTCCGCGGCGCCGTCGCCGGTGTAATCGCCCGGAACCGGAACATCCGTTCCGACGCCGAACCGGAAGACCCGGTACTGCAGATTCGACGATTGCAGGTACCACCAGCTGCCGTCGGAAGGTCGGAAAATCGCGACATCGGTTCTGCCGTCGCCGTCGTAGTCCGCCGCCACGGGCTTATCTTCCGCCGCGCCGAAACCGACGATCGACGTGCCCGAGCCGCCGGAATTTAAGATGAACCAGGTGCCCGTCGCCGGTCGATACACGGCGGCGTCGGTTTTACCGTCGCCGTCGTAATCCGAAGGCGCGGGAATGTCGCCCGCCTGCCCGAACGGAAACGAAAAATAGGAATTATTTTCCGAGCGCTGAATGTACCATTCGCCGGTCGAAGGTCGCCAGACCGCTAAATCGGCTTTCCCGTCGCCGGTGTAATCGCCCGGCGCGATGACGTCCGTGCCCGCGCCGAAACTGAAGACGCGGAAATCGCTGGCGGAACTGCGCGCATACCACCACGAGCCGTCGGCGGGACGAAAGACGCCGACGTCGGATTTGCGATCGCCGTCGAAATCGAACGGCGCGCCCCGAACGACCGAGAAATTGAAATCGACTTTGACGTCGAGGCTTTCCGGCGTCGTGCCCCCTTTTCCGAGAATCGTGATTTTCAAGCCGGTCGCTTCGTCTGAAAACGTCTGCCCGATCGTCAGCGCGGAGTCCTCGAGGCTCGTCGTCGCCGGTTTCATATCGAGGATCTGCGTCTGCCGCAATACGTCGAGCGGATAATCCCAGCGAATCGTCGCGCCGTTCGAAAGGTCCGGCAAATGCGTTAAAAGCTGTCGAAATTCGACCCAGTAATTTTTCGCCGTGTCTTTTTTGATTTTCAGCGCGCGGACGCCCTGCGGCGCGCCCGCCCCGACCGTGTCGTGCGCGAACACGCGGTAGACGCCGGGGCGCGTCACGGTCTGGACGTTTTCGTCCGTCAGCCAGTCGAGGCTTCGTTTGTAATTGGCGTTAAAATGCGTGGCGAGCGTCGCGCCCCTGCCCATCATGTCGAAATCGTCGCCGTATTCGACGTTCGCGCCGCTGCCGGTGATCGAGCCGTCGAAGGTGCGCCAGAGATTGGCGTGCAGCAGCCCGAAGGCGTGACCGAGCTCGTGCGTGACGACCTTGAACGTAAAATTGCCGTTGATCAGCGCGCCCTTGTTGGCGATCGGCGAGATGCCGGAAAAATCGAGCAGATCGCTGCGCGCGAACGCGACCATGTCGAGCTCGTAATCGTTCGTTTCGTACCCGGCGGCGCGCGCGGCGTTGCGCGCGTCGGTGAGCAGCGCGAAGAGACTTTCGCGCGGGTAAGCCGTCTGCGGCAGCGGCATTCTGACGACCGGCGTGACGGTCGCCCGGAGCGATGTTTTTCCGTAGGAGTTTTGATAATAAAAATCGTTGACCGGACCGTCGAGCAGGTTCTGGGAAAACTGTTCGGTCAAAACGATTCCGTTGCGGTCGACCGGGACGCCCTTCCGATCCGGGAAATCGACGCGGATGAAAAGCAGGCGTTTCGTGCCGATCGTCCACGGCTGGGGCTCGGCGCTCGGCGCGCGCTCCGCTTCGCGCGCTTCGAGTTCGCGCACGAAACCTTCAAATTCGCTCTCGTCCTTAAAATATGCGAGCTCGGCGCCGACTTCCGCGACGACCGTCTCCCCGGCGATTTTCGAGCCGTCGGCGCGGCGGGCGGGTATTTCCGCCGGCGCGAGCCGCCTGACCGCCGTTTCGTCGACCGCGATCAAACCGTCGAGGTAAACGCCGCGCAGCGGAATGTCGATTTTTGTGGTCATCGCGGCGCGTCTGCCGAACACGAACGCCTCGAACCGCGCGCCGTCGATCACGACTTCGCGTTCGATCCGGTGCCTTTCCGCGCCCGCCGGGTCCAGCTCGTCGACGACCAGCACGTCGAAAGCGCCGCGCCCGGCGACGCTTTTTTCCAGTAACCGATTGATTTCAGCCGGCAAAAGGCTTTGCGTTTCCGCCTTAATCGCTTTTTCGACCGCGGCGCGCGGATTCGTACGGATCAACTGCCTGAAAATTTCGCGGCGCCGTTCGGCGAGCGCGACGCCCGCCTGCAGAAATTCGCGGTCGCCCGGGAAATCGCCGCTCAGATATTGCGCGACCCAGTCGTCAAACCGCCCGAAAATTTCGGACTCGGCGGCTTTTTCGACGTCCGTCGCAGGTTCGGGCTGCGCCGCCGCGTCGCCGGCGCGCCAGACGGCGGCGAACGTTAAGAGCAGAAGCAAGAGGGCGTAAATCGTCGGGCGCGTCGCCGCGATTCGTTTTTTGCTGGCATTTTTCATTTGGTTTTGAACGAGTTCGTTGAAATTCGCCGCCGAATATAAATTCCCGTGGCTTTAGGACGTTTCTTTATACGCCGCGCCGCGCTGTTTGGTTTTGGATCAATCAAGGGCTCCGGACGAAAATAAATATAAACATGAAATTTATTTTTGTCCAGAGCCGTCACTTACGCATGAATCAGGCTTTTTTCTGCAGTTCTTTCGCGACTTTCTGCGTTTCGTCGAGCACGCGCAGCAGGTTGCCGCTCCAGAGTTTGGCGATTTGCTTTTTCGTGTAGCCGCGCCGCACGAGTTCGAGCGTCACGTTGAACGTTTCCGAAGCGTCGTCCCAGCCTTCGACGCCGCCGCCGCCGTCGAAATCCGAGCTGATGCCGACGTGATCGACGCCGATCTTTTTGACGAGGTAATCGATGTGATCGACGAAATCCTTGACGTTCACGTCCGGCGCGCTCGTTTTCAGTCGCTCGCCGATCGCCGCGCGGTGTTTGGCGCGAAAAGCCGTCAGTTTTTTCACGTACTCGGCGCGTTCGTTTTCCGGCATTTTCAGAACGTCGGCGCGTTCGAGAATCGTGAAGTCTTCGCCGGCGGCGAGTTCTTTTAAAATCTCCGTCGCCATTTTCGCGCGCTGCTCGCTTTTTTCCTTATTGACGTAGCCGCGAAACGCGACCGCCTGCACGACGCCGCCGTTCTGTTTGATGAGCGCGAGCAGTTCGTCGTCGAGGTTGCGGCTGTGATCGCACAGCGCGCGCGCCGACGAATGCGAGGCGATGACCGGCGCTTTCGATAATTGAATCGCCTGGACGTTCGCCCGTTTCGAAGGATGCGAGACGTCGACCATGATGCCCCATTTGTTCATCTCGGCGATCGCCTTTTTGCCGAGGTCGCTCAAGCCGTTGTGCAGCCAGACGTTGTCGCGCTCGCCGGTATTGGAATCCGCGAGCTGGCTGTGACCGTTGTGCGCGAGCGACATATAGCGAGCGCCGCGCTCGGCGAAGTATTTGATGCGCGATAGATCCGTGCCGATCGGGTAAGCGTTTTCGACGCCGATCATCGCGACGAGTTTTCCGGCTTTGGAAATTCTGCGCACGTCTTTCGACGTCAGCGCGAGCTCGATCTCGCCGGGCGCGATTTTTCTCGTCAGGCGGTCGATCGCGTCGAATTTGCCGAGCGCGTTTTCGTACGCCTTTTTATAACCTTCGTCGTTGAGCTCGGCCTGCCCGGTATAAACGATCATCCACGACACGTCGAGCCCGCCGCGTTTCATCTTCGGCAGATTGACCTGCGTCGGCAGCTCCTGCGTGTAATTAACGGTTTCGGTAAAATTCGCCGGGTCGATGTCGTTGTGCGTGTCGAGCGTAATGACTTCGGCGTGAATTTTGCGAGCCCTTTCGACGAGCGCCGCGTCATCGGTCTGGGCGTTCGCGCCGACGCCGGAAAATGTAAAGAGAATGGCAGCCGCCGTCAGCGCGGCTAAAAATCGTTTCATAGATTTCTCCCGATTATTTAGAATAGAAGTGCGTTTAGTTTACTTTGTCGGCTGTCCGGCGAGCAAGACCGGCGCGCCGCGGCGGCGGTTATTTTTATTGACTTCCTTCCCGCTTTGGCATATTTTTGACGGTATTCGCTTTTCTGTTCGAAACTTCGAACGCGAGATCCGTTATGAACCCGAAAATCAAACACGCGTGGGTTATTCTGGCACTGCTTCTCTTCGGCTTTCAAGCGCGGGCGCAGATCGACGACATTTGCGCGGAATCGGGCTTGCTTCCGTCGCTCGAATCGCCGTTCGCGCGCGTGCCCTACGTTTTCGGAAAGGTAACTTTAAGGGGCTTCGATCCGGGCGCGAAATTTCCCAAGGTAACCGTCACGCTGACCGACAGTTCGAGCAGCCCGGAGCGCCGGACGATCAATAAATCCGGGAATTACTGCTTCAAACGGAGGGCCGGCGTCGGAACGCTGACGGTCGACGTCGACGGCGTGCAGGCCGCCCAGCGCACGCTTTCGAGTTTCGGACCGGCGCAGCAGCGCGAAGATTTTGAAATCTACGCGCCGCAGACCGGCAATCAGACGGCTCCGGGCGTGATTTCCGCCAAATTTTCGCACCCGCCGAACCCGCAAACCGTCGAACTTTATAAAAAAGCCGTCGCCGCCGAAACCGAGAAAAACCCGAAAAAAACGATCGAACTGCTCGAAGAAATCGTCGCCGTCGACGCGGCGGATTTTATCGCCTGGGCGAAGCTCGGCGTCGTTTATTTCGGGTTGAATTCGCTGGCGGAAGCCGACGCCGCGTTCCGCAAATCGCTCGAATTGAAAGCCGAATATACGCCCGCGTGGATCAATGTCGGGAAACTGCGGATGGCTCAGAAACAATACGAAGCGGCGATCGAGATTTTCAAACACGCCGCGGCGCTCGATCCGCAATCGGCGAGCGCTTACCAAAATTTAGGCGAGGCTTATCTGCTGACGCGGCAGGGCACGCTCGGCGCCGCGGCGCTCAACGAAGCGCTCCGGCTCGACCCGCTCGGCATGGCGGAAATCCATCTTCAATTAGCGCATCTTTACGCGCTTGCCGGCGCGAAAAACCTCGCCGCGCGCGAATACAGAACGTTTCTCGAAAAAGTTCCGAACCACCCCGAACGGAAAAAATTAGAAAAATTCATCAAGGACAATCCCGAATAATAATCCGAAAAGGTTTCCTGTAAATTCGAGCCGCGAGGCGACGCTTATAAATGGCTCGGCGGCGGATCATCTTTGCCGTGCAAATTAACAAATCTCTGTTCACGCTCCGCCAAACTCATGTCAATGCGCGGCTGATCGTCGTTAATACCGGTTACCCGATCACTTCCCTTTAACCGTGATGATACGTTTGCCGAAACTTCCGCGCGTTTAAGAACGGGCTCGTAAATCAATCGAATCAAGCCGCAGCGGTTTTTACGGTATTTTCAGATTTACAGAGAAATTTAATTTTTCGACGATTTTTATTTAATTTTATGACGAAATCAGGATTTGGGACGTATTCGCTTTTTCCGGCTATTATTTTTTGGGGCACCCTGATCGGCGCGATCGTTTATTCGCACACGGCTTTTCTGCCGGCGTATCTTTCCGATCTGCCGAATTCGGCGATCGTTGTGACCGGGAAATACGCGGTCAACGAAGCGCCCTTTTGGCAGACGATTCATCCGCTCCTGATTTTATCGCTGATCGCGGCGCTCGCGCTGAACTGGAAATTCGAGGCGCGCCGGCGGCTGATCGCTTTGACCTGCGTAATTTACGTTTGCGTGCTGGCGGTCACCGCAGTCTATTTCCTGCCCGAGCTGCTGGCGTTCGCGAAAAGTCCGGAATCGAATCTGCCGGCCTCGGAATGGTTGGCGCGCGGGCATCGCTGGCTGTATCTCAGCATGATTCGCGGCGCGGTGTGTTTTATCGGGTTCGTTCCTTTGCTGGCGGCGCTCGCGAAACCAGAATCCGAGAAGTCGAATTTCGCTTGACCGGTTTTATTTCATCATCGGGATTTTGACGTCGTTTTCGCGCGCGAATTCGAGCGCTTCCTCGTAGCCGGCATCGGCGTGGCGGACGATGCCCATGCCGGGATCGGTCGTGAGGACGCGTTCGATGCGTTTCGCCGCCTCGGACGTGCCGTCGGCGACGATGACCTGCCCGGCGTGCAGGCTGTAACCGATGCCGACGCCGCCGCCGTGATGCAGGCTGACCCACGTCGCGCCGCCGACGGCGTTGATCATCGCGTTCAGATAAACCCAGTCGGCGATCGCGTCCGAGCCGTCTTTCATCGCTTCGGTTTCGCGGTTCGGCGAAGCGACCGAGCCGCAATCCAAATGATCGCGCCCGATCACGATCGGCGCTTTCAATTCTCCGCTCGCGACCATTTCGTTCAATTTCAAACCGGCTTTCGCGCGCTCGCCGTAGCCGAGCCAGCAGATGCGCGCCGGCAAGCCCTGAAATTCGACCTGTTCCTGCGCCATCGTCAACCAGCGCGCGAGATGATCGTTGTCGGGAAAAAGGTTCATGATCGCTTCGTCGGTTTTGTAAATGTCTTCTTTTTCGCCCGAAAGCGCGACCCAGCGGAAAGGGCCTTTGCCTTCGCAAAAGAGCGGGCGAATATAGGCGGGCACGAAACCCGGGTAATCGAAGGCGTTCGCGACGCCGTTGTCTTTCGCGCGCTGGCGCAGATTGTTGCCGTAATCGAAAACGACCGCCCCGCGTTTTTGAAACTCCAGCATCGCCTCGACGTGCCGCGCCATCGAATCCATCGCCCGGCGTTCGTATTCCGCCTGATTCGATTTTCTCAATTCGGCGGCTTCCTCGATCGAAAGCCGCTGCGGAATGTAACCGTAAAGCACGTCGTGCGCCGAAGTCTGGTCCGTGACGGCGTCCGGGAGGATGCCGCGTTCCAAAATCTGCCAGTGAATCTCCGCCGCGTTGCCTAAAAGCGCGATCGATTTCGCCTCCCTTTTCTCTTTGAATTCCGCAACGAGCCGCAAAGCTTCGTTCAGGTCTTCGGTCGCGAGATCGACTTGTTTCAATTGCAGGCGACGATCGATGCGCCGGCGGTCGACGTCGACGAGCAGCCCGACGCCGCCGTTAAAAGTGATCGCCTGCGCCTGCGCGCCGCCCATTTCCCCCAAGCCCGCCGTCAGCACGAACTTTCCGGCTAAACTTCCCCAATTGTTCTGCCGCGCCAGCGAGCCGAAGGTTTCGTACGTGCCCTGCAAAATGCCCTGCGTGCCGATGTAAATCCAGCTGCCGGCGGTCATCTGCCCGTACATCATGAGCCCTTCGCGTTCGTATTTATCGAACTGTTCCTGCGTCGCCCAGTGCGGCACGATGTTCGAATTGGCGAGCAGGACGCGCGGCGCGTCCGCGTGCGTCCGAAAAACGGCGACCGGTTTGCCCGATTGAACGAGCAAAGTTTCGTCCGGTTCGAGATTTTTCAAAGATTCGAGAATCGCGTCGAACGATTCCCAGTCGCGCGCCGCGCGCCCGCGCCCGCCGTAAACGATCAGATTGTCGGGGTCGAACGCGACATCGGGGTCGAGATTGTTCTGGATCATGCGGTAGGCGGCTTCCGCGAGCCAGTTTTTACAGGTTAGTTCGGTGCCCGTCGGAGATTTAACGATACGTTTCATATTTTTTTCAGAAATTTGATGACGAAATGATTAATTTATGATAACTTCTAAAGCGTCTTTGAGGAAAATCCCCCTCGCCAAATAAAAACAAATCGAAAATTTATGAAGGAATTAATGCTTTTACTGTGCGCACTGCTGTTTGCGGCGTTCTGCTCCGCGATCCTGCTCGGATAGAAGAGGCCCGCCGCCGGCGATTCGAACGCGCGCGGCGATGGGCTGGCGGAAGTCCGGCAAATTCAAGAAAATTCACGGAAACACGCGACGAACCGGTAAAAGTCGGCGGAACCGAATCTCAGGTTTCCAGACTGAACGGATTGAAGTCGGTGTTTTTGTCGAAGTAATCTTCGTTTTCCGCGCGCTTGAGGAAACCGACGATCAGGTAGGTAAACGGCGTCGCCGCGACTTCCCACATGACTTTGATGAAGTAATTGCCGATCATCACGCTGACGAGCTGCTCGTTCGTCCAGCCGGGCGCCGCGTAAAAAGCGATCGGATAAAAAAGCAGCGAATCGAACAGCTCGCCGACCACGGTCGACGCGATCGTCCGCACAAACAACAGCCGGCCCGCCATCCAGAGCTTGATTTTCGCGAGCACGAACGAGTTGACGAACTCTCCGAGCCAGAATGCCGTCAGCGACGCGGCGACGATGCGCGGAGTCTGCCCGAAGATCATCTCGATCGCGCGCTGTTTTTCGAGATTGCCCTGCATTTGTTCGGGCGGAACGCCGGCGGGCAGCGGCAGATAAGTCACGACGAACGACATCAGCGACGCGAAAATCAGCGCCCCGAAGCCCGCCCAGATCACTTTGCGCGACCGCGCGTAGCCGTAAACTTCCGTCAGAATATCGCCGAAAAGATAACTTATCGGAAAAAAAAGCACGCCGGCGCCGTAAATATAGTCGCCGTAAAAAGGCAGACTGATCGAAGAAACCTTCTGCACGCCGATCAGATTCGAGCACAAAAGCACGGCGACGAACGCCGCCATGATCAAATCGTAATATTTGTATGTTCTTTTTTCCCGCACAAAATTTTACCGAGCATCGAGTTAATAAGTCAGTGGCAGTGTACCAGATTTTCCGGCAATTGACCGAAACGAGGCGTAAAACGCAATGATTCGGTAATATTACCGGTTTTTTTCGGATAAATCCCGGCCGGGGAGAATGCGCTTTCCTTTGCGCGCCCTTTTATTTGCCGATGTCGTTGCGGTACTGCATGCCGTTCCATGAAATTTCGTCGACCGCTTTATAGGCGCGGCGCAGAGCTTCCGGCAGGTTTTCGCCGGTCGCCGTGACGCCGAGCACGCGACCTCCGGCGGTGACGAATTTCCCCGCTTCGTTCCGCGTCGTGCCGGCGTGAAAGATTTCGGTTCTTTTGAACTGTTTCGCCGTTTCCAGACCGCGGATCGCGTCGCCCGTCTGCGCCTTTTGCGGGTAACCGCGCGCCGCCAAAACGACGCACGCCGCGCTGCCCGCCTGCCATTCGATCGAGATCCGGTCGAGCGCTCCCGCCAGCAGCGCCTCGCAGATTTCGACCAGATCGGTTTTCAGCTGCACGAGGATGACCTGCGCTTCCGGGTCGCCGAAACGGACGTTGTATTCGATGACCCGGGCGCCGGCGTCCGTCATCATCAGCCCGAGAAACAAAATTCCGCGCACCGGGAAACCGTCGCGGCGCGCGCCTTCGAGCGTCGGCAGGATGATTTTTTCGTTGATTTCGGCGCTCTGCTCCGGAGTCAGCAGATCCGTATCGGAAATCGTGCCCATGCCGCCGGTGTTCGCGCCCGTGTCGCCCTCGCCGATGCGCTTGTGGTCGCGCACCGGCGGCATCGGCGCGAAATTCTCGCCATCGGCGAACAAAATCAGCGAAACTTCCCTGCCGGCGAGGCGTTCTTCGAGCACGATTTTTTGCGCCGCCGCCTTGCCGGCGATCGCTTCGAGTTCTTCGATCGCGGCGATCGCTTCGCGGCGGTTTGCGGCGACGACGACGCCTTTGCCGGCGGCGAGCCCGTCGGCCTTGACGACCGTCGGGAAAGTCTCATCGCCGAAAAAGCCGCTTTCGAGGATTTCGCGCGCTTCGGCGGCGGAGCCCGCCGTTTGGTATTTAGCGGTCGGAACGTCGTGCCGCGCCATAAAATCCTTCGCGAACGACTTACTCGCTTCGAGCCGCGCCGCTTTTTGACTGACGCCGACGATTCGCAGCCCGCGCCGCTCGAATTCGTCCGCGATGCCGAGCGCGAGCGACGTTTCGCCGCCGACGAAAGTCAGATCGATCGCTTCTTTTTCGGCGAAATCGGCGAGCGCGCCGATTTCGTCCGGTTTGACGTCGACGAGTTCGGCGATTTCCCCGATTCCGGCGTTGCCGTTGGCGCAAAATAACCTTTCAACCCGGTCGCTCTTTTTGAACGAATAACACAGCGCGTGCTCGCGGCCGCCCGCGCCGACCACCAGAATTTTCATAGCCTTATTTATCTCAAAAACCGCCTTTTCAGTCCACCGGCACCGTCAATTTTATATATTTTTTGAAAGTAAGTTGTGTTTCCCAACAAAATGTTTTAATTTTGTGATAAGCGTACTTGACAGTAAAAATCTTTAGATATAATTTCAACAAAGATTCACTCGATTATATAATAAAATGGGAACTGTGTAATCGCTTTTAGTTTTGTTGAAAAGGCTTGCCCCTTCGTGTTTGTAAATATTTACTTCGCAACGTCTTTTCTGTCAGATCGGGTTGTTCGCACCCAACCGCTCTCTCATTCAAAGTATTGGAACGAAAGTATTAGCGAAAGCAAGGAGGGAAAATGAAAACACAAGCTGAGTTAAATAACTTGAAAGAATTTAACGAAAAAACCTTTGCCGACGAATTGGAATTCAAAGATAAAAATATAAATTGCATCGATTGCGGCCAGGAGTTCGTCTGGTCGATCGGCGAACAGACCTTTTTTCGCGACAAGGGGCTGACCAATCCGCCGAAACGCTGCAAAAACTGCAAGCACGCGAAAAACGAACGCATCGCCGCGATCGCCGCCGCGCAGGAAGCCGGCGTCAAGCAGCGCATCGAAGTCGCCGTCCACTGCGCCAAATGCCAGTCATACACGACCGTTCCATTTTATCCGTCACAGGGACGCCCCGTACTTTGTCGCAGTTGTTATCTCGAAAAACATCCCGAGTTGATCGAAGTAAACTTCAACAAATAATTTAACCGCCAACATGCACGTTCGGACGCAGCTCGGGGTCATCTTCGGCTTGCCTGAGGATTTCCCTCGTGACGGGCGCCGTATCGCCTTCGCCGAAAATCACGTATCTGATTAGGTACATAATCGGATTTCCCTCGCTCCAGCCGAAGTAAACGTGCGGGATCTTGCCGGTGCGGTCGCGCAGGTACATCAAAAACGCCGCGATCGCGTTCGGCACCGCCGGCGATTCGGTCCGCAAAATGCGGTAACCCTCGACGTCGAAGCCGCGAATTTTCAGTTTGCCCTTGAATTCCGAAGCGTCGCCGAGGTCGATTTCATAAAACAAAACCGGATCGGTCGACGGAATATGATTGTCGATGCGTTTTTCGTGCTCCTTGAAGCGGTACTCGGTGACGTCGCCCTTTTCGCGGCGGTTCGTGACGATGCGGATGTCGCCGATTTCCAAATCACGGATAAACTCTTCGGCTTTTTCGTCGAGTTCGATGTTGTCGATTCTGATTTCGGTCGACCGCAGCGCGCGCGAGACGAACGAAGCGGCGATGATGAACAATATAAACAGCGACGCGATTTTTATGCCTTCCGGCTGCTCGACGATGTTGACGATCGTCGTGTAAATGAATACGAGCGTGATTATCAAAAAGCCGAGCCATTTTTTTTCGCCCTTGCGCCGCGCCGAGATCGTGACGGCGACGGCGGCCGACGTCATCAAAGCCAGCACGCCGGTCGCGTAAGCGCCGCCCTGCGCGTTGACGTCCGCCTGAAACGAGATCGTGACGGCGAAGCAAATCACCGTAAAAACGATGGTCAGCGGCCGCGTCGCCCGCGCCCAGTCGGGCGCCATTCCGTAACGCGGCAGATAGCGCGGCACGATATTCAAGAGCCCCGCCATCGCCGAGGCGCCCGCGAACCAGAGAATCGCGATCGTCGAAACGTCGTAAATCGTGCCGAAAATATTAGCGAAACCGGGACTGAAAATCTCCGCGAATTTCTCGTGCGCGACGTATGCCAGCGCGCGCCCGTTCGCGAGTCCGCCCTTTTCGAATTCCTTCGCCGGGATGAGCATCGTCGTCACGAAGCTGCTGCCGATCAGCATGAAGCTCATGATGATCGCCGCGCCGCCGAGCAGCTTTTTGCCGTTTTTGATTCTGCCCGCCAAAAATTTCCGGGCCTCGGGCGTGTTTTCCTTCTCGCTGATTTTCGAGACGTGCACCGCGTCCAGATCGTCTTTATCCAGTTCGGCGTCGCTCTTGACGAGCGGCATGACGACGACGCCGGTTTCGAAACCCGACAAACCGAGCGCCAGCTTCGGGAACAATGATAAAGCGGCGATCGCGATCATGATCGTGCTGCCGTTGACCTGCGGGTGCTGCCAGAGCAACGATTTCCAATTCGCCAACACCTCGGGCTGCACGAACAGGATCTGATAAACGCCGACCCCGATCAAAATCGTGTTCAATATCAAATACGCGGCGACGATCACGACCGCGATGCCGATCGCTTCGTTAAACCCTTTCAGAAAAACAGCGCCGAGAAAGCCGATCAGAATCAGCGTGACGATCACTTCGTGATGCAGGAATTTAAGGTTGTTTTCGACGAACGGGTTTTCGATGATATGCGCCGTCGCGTCCGCCGCCGAAAGCGTGATCGTGATGATAAAACTCGTTGCCACGAAGCCTAAAAGCGCGAGCACGAACATCTTTCCCTTCCAGCGCGAGAGCAGATTTTCGAGCATCGAAATCGAGCCGTCGCCGTGCGGGCTCTCCTCGGCGACGCGTTTATACATCGGCAGCGCGCCGAACAGCGTGAGCAGCACCAGCACGAGCGTCGCGATCGGCGATAAAGCTCCGGCGGCGAGAAAGGCGATGCCGGGCTGGTAACCGAGCGTCGAGAAATAATCGACGCCCGTCAAACACATCACTTTCCACCACGGATGCTGCTGATGCCTGCCTTCGGGCTCGTGCGGTCCTTCGATTTCCTCAACGCCCTTATAAAGCCATTTCCTAAGCCAGCTTTTTTTCATATTCACTTTAAAGTGCTGAAAGACCGCCAGACAAACTGTTCACGGTCTTTCACAAAAGCAAAAATTAAATTATTTCCGGTTGATGCCACAAAAATATAGAGGCAAAATTCTTAAGTCAATTCAAAAATAGAACAATTTCAAATTTTACGACTATTTACATTAACGTCAAGCAGGAAAACCGTTTAGCCCTCGATTTCAGAAACTAAAAAGGCGACGTCTTCCACACCGTCGCCCGCCGGCCGCGAGTCCTCACCCCTCGCGACCAAAGTTCACCGGGAGGTGAACACCCTAAATAGAACACAAAAACCGAACGTTTGCAATTTTTTACCAATTTAGGAGGCGGGCGCTTGATTATTCGAAGCTCGCGGGATTCCCGGGACCGGCGATTTTTTCAACCGCTAAGCGACCGTTCAAAAATTCGATTCTGCCGTCGGATTTTTGCAGGTAAAGAGTATACTCGCCGGCGGGCGTTTCCGGCAGCGATCGGATTTCGACGCTGAAGACCGAAACTTCCCTGCCGTAATCGTATTTCGTCGCGTTGCCGCTCGAAACGCTGATGTAGGGAGAGGTGGCGCCGATCTTAAAGTCTTCCGGGCTTAGATTTTTTCCGCCGATGTATATCTGGTAGGTTTTGCCGCCGCTCAAAGGCAGCGCCAATTTCGAAAGCTGCCCGTTTAGGCCCGTGAATTGAACGTCGAAGTCTTTTGCGGCGGGCGTGATTTTTCTGAGAACGGAGGACGTCTTGCCTTTCGCGATTTCGACGTCGCCCAGGAATTGTCCGGAAAAATTCCCGGCGCCGTCCTGCGCGTAAAGCAGGTAGCCGCCCGGTCTCAAACCTTTGAAAATGAAGCTCCCGTCCGTGCCCAACCGGCCGCCGGCCGCGACGCGTCCCGTTTCCGCTTCTTCCAGCCAGACTTTAAACGATTTGGCGGACTTGAGATTGGCGAGCGAGATCTTTCCGTCGAGCGCGCCGCAGCAGTCCGCGTCGTCTTTCGCGCCGTAGATCGCGCGGATTTGCGAAACGTCGTCTTCGCTGAGCGTGCGCGCACTAAAATTCGAAAGATTAAACGTTCCGTTTTTGCCCTGCTGTTCGCTCATCGTCGCGCCGAGCACGGTCGAATGTTCGAGACCGAGCAGATGCCCGATTTCGTGCGTCAGGGTCGATTCGAAATCGAAGGTGCCGGGCGCGCCGTCGGTCGAGAACTGCTGGTACGGGTTGAGCACGACGTCGGCTTCGGAAATTTCGTTGCGGCGATTAAAGAAAACGCGCGTGCGGGCGGACACATCGGCCGCGTCGCCGCCGAAAATGAGCAGGTTTTCCGGCGTTTGCGCGATCGTCACGAGGCTCGTGCCGTCGCCGGCGTTGCCCGCCGGGCTGACCGAAAGTTTATCGGACCAGTTCACCTGAAACTCGATGTTCGCCGCCGTTTCCCAAGCGTCCAGACTGCGGCGGATCGCGCCCTGAATATCGCTGTCGGGGCGCAGCGCCGGGTTGGGCTTCAAAAGCGAATTCGAAAAGGTGATCGGAATCGAAACTCTCTTCCAGCGCAGACCCGGCGCGAGCGACGCTTCCGCCGAGGCCGAAGCATCCGAATACGCCGTTACCGAAAAAATCAATAACGCGAAAATCGCCGATAAAAATTTCGCCCGATGTTTCATTAACCGCTCGAATTAGCTGGGAACCGCAAACTTAATCGAGGTTTTCGATCTGGATGTTTTCCAAATCCGCGAAGCCGACAATCAAAAGCAAACCCACCAGCGCGATGGTCGCCAACACGTACAAAAGCGCGATTTGCTGAAAATAAATCAGAACGCCGATCACGACCGCCACCATCGCAAGCCAGAAAAGCGCGACCGAACGGCGGCTGTATTTCGAATTTTTTACTGCCATATAATTTAAGTGCGGGCTTTCGCGTGCCGAAAGCCGATTTTATTATTGATACCAAATTTTTCGTTTTCTAACAATCAAAAAGCTTAGATTGTTTCACAAAACGGATCCTTAATCAACGATCCGCAGCGGGAGTTTTTTCGAATTGTCGGAAGTCGTATCCTCGGTTTGCAAAAGCGGCGGGTATTTTCGCCTTTCGCCGCCCTTTTCCGTCACTTCGACGATATCGAACGGCTGCAGCAGAACGTCCTGCGCCTGATTCGATTTTATTTTATCCAAATCCGCTTCGATGATGCGGGTTTCGTTGCCGGCGCGCCTGAAAATCGTAACGCGGCTCGCATCGCCGTTCTTGGCGAGCCCGCCGGCGCCGGCAACCGCGCGCGTGACGGTCATCTGCGCGCGCGTCGCGATCTGCCGCGGCGTGTTGACCCCGCCGATCACGTAAATCGGCTTGGCTTCGAGCACAGTGACGACGTCGCCGGCGAGGATTTGCAGGTTCGCTCGGCCGCTTAATAAATCCGCGATCCGAATGTTGATGATTTGCGAACCGTTGTCCTGACGCGCGGCGATGAAACGTTCCGGAGCTTTTTCAATCGCTTCCGTGCTTTCGTTTTTGAGCGGCGCCGCTTCGGCGCAGCTCAGGCTCGCCGGGCGGAAAACCTGAATTTCGCCGCTCGCCTGATCAGTAAAGCCACCGGCTAGGATTATCAATTCGTTGAGATAAACCGGGCGTTTGATCTGAAATCGCTGCGGGATTTTGACGGCGCCGTAAAGCGTCGAATGCGGACGGTTCGAGCGGTCGACGATTCTGACGACCACGCGCGGGTCGCGCAGAATTTTACTGTAGGCTTTAGCGATTTCGGCAGCCACTTCATCCTCGGTACGGCACAAACCGAAAATCTGTTCTTCCAACTCGTTGAGCCCGCGCAGAAATCCTTCCGGCGTGATCATACCGCGCCAGTCGTAATCGAGGCTGCCGAGCACGTCGACATCGATTTCGTCGCCCAGGTGGATCAAATTTAATTCGGTTGCCGCCGCCGGCGTCGGCCCCGGGGTTTGAGCAAAAGAAGTGTTTTGCCATAGAAAAACGCAAGCAAGCACTCCAAAAATTCGCCATGTCTTCCCGGCTTTCATCGATCAAACACCCGATTTTTTACGTCGACCGTTTTTTTCGGCGGGTCCGTGCTGACCCGCCAAATTGTCGAACGCGACGGCGGGCGCGCCGTTGCCTTTCGGCAGCCCGTTTTTTTCATGAACCGACGAGTCCGCCGCGAAATCGTCAGATTCTTTCGTCGAAGTCTTTTTTTTCGGGTTTTTCGTCGGTTTCGCCGACACCGTGCCCGGAACCGCGAAGCCCTTAAATTCCCAGTTGCAGTTGTCGCACAGCAAATTGTAGCGAAACAAAAATTTCGACCAGAGCGGTGTCGGTCGATAACCGCGGCGGATTCGGCGGCTGAAGCATTTTGGACATCTTTGACTAATCATTAAAATTTTTATTAGCGAGAATTCTTACTCCTTTTACTGCTGAGATTCTTTTTCGGGGCGGGAAAACCCTGTAATTTTTCGATTTCCGAATTTATCCGCGCCGCCAGTGACTCGGTCGCTTCGCTCGGTTTATTTTCCCTCGCCAGAAAAAAAAGCGCATCCTTATAATGACTGACCGCCCGTTTATAATTCCCTTTGAAAGCCGACCGCTCGGCCTGTTCGATAAAATGCGAAACCTTGATCGAAGTCACGAACTCTTTGATCGCTGCTTCGGATTCGATCAAACGCGGATCTGCCGGATAGTTCTGCAGTGCGGTTTCGATGACGTGCAGCGCCCGCTGCGCTGCTTCGGTTTTTTCATCTATTGTAGCACGATTCCTGGCATCCTGGGTCAACTGCCGCGCCTCGATCTCCGCCCACGCCATCAAATGAAATTTATGCAGTTCTTTGACGACCTCCTTGCCGCGCAGCAGACCGGCGAGACGCGGCGAACCGGCGCCGACGGTTTCCAGCTCGCGGCGGTTTATTTCAAGGTATTCGCTGCAGAGTTTAAAGACTTCCTCATGCCCCTCCGAAAGCTTCATCAAAACCTTCGCCGCCTCGCTTTTGATTTGAATTTGCTTGATAATCTCGGAGTTTTTCGCGAGCGTCAATTTCTTTTCCGCCGCTGCCGGTTTCGTATGAAGCGAGGCGTAATCAAGCGTGTAGTCGAGCCTTTTTTGCACGAGCAAATAGCGGTTGCGGGCTTTGCGCAGCACGATCTCGCGCAAAAAAACCGCGCCGATCAGAACCAGACTCGCGACGATGCCCGCCGGAATCCAGGGCGCCTGCTCGGCGCCGTCGTGCAAAATCCCCCAGATCAAGAAGAAAGAGGCGATCGCGACCGCCGCCGCCAAAATATAATAATTCGACGCCGGGAGCCAAAACGGGCGACGGTATTTAGCCTGCTTATTATTTATCGGTGGCGGAACGCGCCTGATCTGATTTGTTCGATTTGGTCTTTCAGTCAAGATTACTCCTCAACTGTATGTTAAATATTTTAAAACTAAAAGCCAAATTTTTACTAATAGTGAGGTTTTCCGGCTCGCTTGTCAATAAAATACCGCCCGCTTCGTGAAACATTCTCTAAAGTGTTGTATGTTGGTAAACGTATGAGCGGCAGAAAAAAGAAAAAACCCGAGCTTCCCGTCTTCGACTCGATCCGCAAGCCGACCGCTCCGCCGAGTAAAAAATTCGGCGCCCCCAAACCCGAAGAGAAGGCGCGCCCGGCGGCGCGCAAAACGAAACATAAAAAAAGCCCCGCGACTTCCGACTGAATATGGGATTTTTCAAAAATTTTTATCGTAAAATCGTGCGCGAAAGCGTCTGGGCGCGACCCGAAATGTCGGTCACGTTCCGCGCCGAGATCATGCCCGGCAAAAGCCGCCAGGAACGCACCTTCCGCATCAAGGAAGTGTTGGCGAACGGGCGCGTCGTTTTGTACGATTTTACGGGCGAGCACCGCCAGAGTTCGTTCGAGCCGATCAATTTCAAACGCGAAAACCCTTAGGTTCATCCGCCGCAGCGCCCTTTTCTTTGATTCGTAAATGTATGGCGGCGGGCGGAAAACCCCTCAAAATTCGTAAACTTTGCCGACTTCCAAAATCTCCAGATTCGCGATCGCCAACTCGTCGATCTGCCGGCTCACCTGTTCCACATACATCGGCTTGATATTGACGACGTAGATCGGGCAGTTCTGTTTCAGTTTTTGCAATTCCCTTTCCAGAACGCGCGGCGTCAGATGATGCGAATTACAAGCTAAATCGCTGAGTTCGTTCGGAAAAGCGCACTCGACCAGGACGGCCGAGAGGTTTTCCGTTTCGTTGATGACGTCCCAGAAACGGCTGACGGCGGCGGTGTCGCTGGTCAGCGCGAAGCCGGATCTTTCATCGGAAACGATAAAGCCGACCGAGGGCACTTTATGGTTGACGTTGACGGCTTTAACCGTCAGATGCTTGACCTTAAATTCATTTTCGACCTCGAACGGGCGGTACTCCAAAACCACTCCGTACTCATTCCGGAGCTCGGAAAAGCGCGGGTAAATCGACCAGTTAAAGATGTCGCGTTCGAGAATTTCGATCACCTCCGCCGTCGCGTGAATTTGAATCGGGCGCTTGACGGTCGCGAACAGATCGTCGATATAAAGCGGCAGACCGGCGATGTGATCGAGATGCGCGTGCGATAAAACCACGTCGCGGATTTGTTTTTTCTGAACGTCGGTGGTTGCCATCGCGAGGCTGCCCGCGTCGAAAGCGATCAAATCGTCCACCACGAAGCACGGCAGATGCTGTCGCTTCGAGGCGCGCCCGCGTTCGTCAAAAGTGCTCGGAAGCAGTTGAAATTTCATCGATTCGTTAATCGTAAATGGTTAATAGTTGATTGTTTATCTTTATGACGAAACACCGATCCACAATCAACCATTAACAATTAACCCATTTATCGGGCACAAGTCTGCGCACGTCCGCCATCGATTTCATAAGTCGCGCCCGTGATCCACGATGCTTTTTCCGACGCCAGAAAATAAATCAGATCCGCGACTTCCGAGGCTTCGCCGACGCGCCCCAAGGGATGCGTCGTCTCCGAATTTTTCAGGAAATTTTGATAATCCTCGTCCGCCATTCCGCCACGCTTGTGCAAATTCGACACTACGACGCCCGGATTGACGGCGTTTACCCGGATGCCCTTCGGCGCCAGTTCGAGCGCCGTGCAGCGCGTCAATTGATCGACGCCGGCTTTGGAAACGCAGTAAGCGAGCACGTTCGGAAACGAGCGCGTGCCGGCGACGCTCGACACGTTGACGATGTTGCCCTTTGTTTTTTCGAGCTGCGGAATGCATTTCTGCATCATGAAAAACAGCGAGCGCAAGTTTATGTCGAACATTTTGTCCCAGTCATCGAGCGTCGTGTTTTCGATCGTGCCGTTCATAATGATGCCGGCGGAATTCACCAAAACGTCAATCTGCCCGAAGTTTTGCACGGTATCGTTGACCAGCCTCTCGACTTGTGAATGTTCGCGGATGTCGGCGAGATTGATTTTCACCGCGCCGTCCGCGCCCTGCGCTTCGTCGCGCAGCGCGCCGAGCTCTTTGGCGTTTCTGCCGACGGCGATCACCTGCGCGCCGTTTTTTGCGAAGAGAAGTGCCGTCGCACGTCCGATTCCGCTGCTCGCGCCCGTCACAATAACCACTTTTCCCGTCATATTTTATGATGTGAAATTCCCGACTTTTTTGCAGTTTAGCACAAAAAATATTTTTCGAGTCTAAATGATTGTCCCGTGAAAACAAAATTGCCGGCGCGTTTTACCATGCGCCACCAAACAAAAACGGCGGCTTTTCGAAAAGCCGCCGTTTTTGTTTAAGAAGATTGTATCGTTTTGAATAAGACTGATACGATTTCGAATCGCTTGTATCGAAACGTTACGCGCCGCATTTTTGCGGGTTTTGCGAGAAAAACGTCTCGATCGCCTGCCGCGTTTCTTCGCGCTTGCGCTGCTGAAAATCGGTCACCCAGTTCGTCACCGTCGAAACCATTTCGCGGGCTGCCGTTTTTGTTGAATTTTTCTCGACAACGGCGGGCTTAGCTGACTTGTCCGCCGCTTTTAATTCACCTTTCTTGATAACTTTAATTTTTGCCTTAGCTGTCATAATTCCCTCTTTGAATGCTTTATGTATTTTTTATTTATTAATCCCTAAGAAATTTTATTTATTTCTTGATTTCCCGACCTGCAATCCGAGTGCCACTCGTAAGACGGGGGTACATTTTTTTTTTGCAGACTATTTTTTTATTATTTACATGTCGGGCGATTTTTTTTGCAACTTGCAAAGGCTGTTTTTTATTTTTGCGAATTGCTAAATCCCTTAACGCTTTCGACCCGCGATTTGTTCCCGTTATTTTTATTTAACGCCTTTTTTTCCAGCCTTTTATTTATGAACGATCCGCTTCGTCCGGCTTGCGTCGCGGCTGGCATATCGGTTGCAAATTCCGGCGCGGAATGAATCTACGCGACATTTTTATTATTTACCTGGCGTGCGGCGCGCCGTTCGCCGTGGCGTACTTTTTACAAAACCGGAATCGCGCGGCCGCCAAATTTCTGTGGCTGAAAACGCTTTTCAGATTCGTTTTTTGGGTACCGTTCGCCGTTCAAAAAGTTGTCCGCACGGGTCTTCTGACAAATCTTTACCATCATGCCTTCGCCCTCGCGCCGGAAACGGATGCCAACGAGGCGCGCGAAATCGATGAAATCCGAAGGTTTTTCGAAAGGAAACTGCCGAGCCGCGCCTTTTCGATTTACGAACTGCGCGAAACATTCGAACGCTACGTCGGGCTCAGTCTCGAAGTGCGCAGCGACGCTTCGGAAATCGCGCCCTCCGAAAACGAGATTTACCGCATCACCAATCACGCCAACAAAAAACTCGCCGCAGTTTGTTTGAACAGGCGCAACCGCAAACGGCTTTCATTTCATCAAAACCTTGCGCGACGGGATTTTTTTGAGATTCTCGGTAAATTCGTCGATCGGTCCGAGTCGGCGCGGGATATTTTCGAGCGCGCGGCGCGGCTCGCCGTTCTCGTCGGCGACGCGGAAGCCGAACGAGCGATCGCCGAACTTGCCGCCGAATCAACGCAAATCGCCGACCGAATCAGCGTCAAAAACACGGGGAAAGAAATATGGATGCCAGACCAACACAAACCGCTCAGCGACAGCACAATCTCGACCAATTTGCAGGTTTTGACCGCGACGGCGAACTTGTCAAACAAAGACTGACCGCGCTGCTCGCCGTCAACGCCGAAACGGCGCGCGAGAAGGCGATGTATCGCACCGACCGCGAAGAACTCGAAGCCCAATTGATGAAAAATCCGCTTACGCTCGAACAAACCTTCGCTTATTTCGGTCTGTTGCTCGGCGCGTTTCCGCCCGCCGCTTTTTTCCTCCGTTTCGCATTGGAAGCCCGCCTCGACGGATGGGTTTTCGGCGTCATGCTGATCATCAATCTCATTTCGGCGGTCGTCGGGTTCTTCTCCGGCAAAATCGTCGCGAAAATGTTGCGCCAGATCGAAAAAAACAGCTGGTCGGCGATGCTTCTGATCCTGCCGCTCGTCGGCTTGCTTTGGGGCGCGGTCACCGGCGCCGCGGGCGGCGTGATCGTCTTTTTCTTCGGCGCCTTTTTCGGCGCGATTTTGGGCGGCGCGGTCGGCGCCGCCGCGCTTCCCGCGTTTACGATCTTTCACCGCCTGCTCAAAAAAGGCGAAGCGATCGAACTCAAACACTTTCTGCCGATCGCCTTCGGCGTCACTTTCGTGATCTGCGGATTCATTTTGGGCTCGATGAGCTGGTGATTTCAACCGGTAGCCAATTGAACGATTAAGCGTTAAAATCTCTTCGACGCCATGCTCGTGCTGCTTCATTTATTCGCGCTCTTCCTGCTCGTGCTGCTCGGATTTTACGTGTTCGTCGCGAATCCGCGAAACCGCGCGCACCAAACCTTCGCGGCGTTCATCTCGTTCCTCGCGCTCTGGACGATCAAGGATTTAATTTTCTGGAATTTCCCGACGCAAAACATTTCGAGCGGCTGGTGGGCGGCGTCGAGTTTCATCATCGCGCTGCTGATGCAGTGCGCGCTCGTCGTGTTCGCGTGGGTCTTTCCGGAGAACGCGCGCACGCCGCGCAAACGGGCGGCGATCATCTTCGCGCCGAGCCTCGTTTTGATCCCGGCGGCGCTGCTCGGGCTTTTGTGGCGGCGCGTCGGGTTCGAAAACGGCCGCTTCGAAATCGACCTCGCGCCGCTCGCTTACGCGTTCGTCGTCTACGTCTATTTCGTCTTCGGCTACGGCGCGCTGATCCTTTTTCGAAAATACTGGAAGTACCGCAAAACGCAGAAAGGTCAGCAGGTCGGCGCGATTTTGTGGGCGCTTTTCATCACCGGCGTCTTAAAAACGCTCGCGAACATCATTTTCCCGTATTTCGGACTTTATTCGATGTTGCCGTACAGCTCGATTTTCGTTTTGCCCGGCGTTTTGATTTACGCTTACGCGATTTCGAATTTCCGTCTCTTTTCGCTCGAAAACGCGCTCGACCAGTTTCGCCTTTTTCCGATCGCCTACAAAATCGCGCTTTCGATCGCTTCGGTCGCGATCATCAGTTTCATCCTTTTTCAGATTCCGATCGTCTGGTGGGCATTTCAGGACGGCACGAGCTTTGAAGCCTGGCGCAAATATCTGGTCTTCAGCGTGATTTCGGCGCTCGTGCCGAATCTGTTGCTGCTGCTGCTGGTCGTGCGCACGATCTCGCGCCCGCTGCAAAGAATCACGCTCGCGGCGGTGCAGGTCACCGAAGGCGAGTACGGCACGGAAGTCGATCTGCGCAAAAGCAACGACGAGATCGGGCTGCTGGCGGACAGCTTCAACGAGATGAGCCGCAAAATGGCGGACGACATCCTCCAAATGCAGCAGCTCAACGAACAGCTCACGCGCACCGAGAAGCTCGCCGCGATGGGAACTTTGGCGGCGGGCGTCGCGCATGAAGTCAATAATCCGCTCGCGTCGATTTCGTCCTTGATTCAGATGATGCAGTCGAAAAACGATCTCGACGACAAAACGAAGGAGAACCTGAAACTGATTCAAACGCAGATTCAGCGCATCACGCAGGTCACGAAAGATATGATGGATTTCGCGCGCGTTCGACCGGCGGCGAAAAGCATGGTCGACGTCAACGCTCTGATCGAAAAAAGCCTGCGCCTGGCGAGCTTCGACAAATCTTTTCAACGAATCCGAATCGAACGCGAATTTTCCGAAAACCTGCCGCCGGTGCTCGCCGACGGCGACCAGCTGCAGCAGGTTTTCCTTAACCTTTTTCTCAACGCCCGCGACGCGCTGCCCGCCGGCGGCGCGCTGACGATTCAGACCGCCGCGGAAGCTTCGGCAGTGCAGATCGTCATCAAGGACAACGGCACCGGCATCAAAACCGAGGACGTGCAAAAGATCTTCGACCCGTTCTTCACGACCAAACCGACCGGCAAAGGCACCGGGCTCGGTTTGGCGGTCTGCTACGGCATCATCACCGCGCACGGCGGAAAAATCGAGGTCGCGCCGAACGATTCAAAGGGCACGGCTTTCAGCATCGTCCTGCCGGCGACGACCGTGACGGTTTAAGCCCCGGGCGGCCGATCGCGGCGCTTCGGTTTTACGAAGTCAGCTTATTCGACCGGCAGATAAAAGCCGATGCCGCGAACGAGCTTCCAGTTCCCGTTCTTTTGCCGCCGCCATATTTCCAAATCCCTGCTCCGCGAAAGAATTTTCCGGTCCGAGCTCCGTTCGACCAGCCAACTCAACCGCGCGAAAGCGAACTCCCCGGAAATTTGAAGCTCTTCGATCCGGTAAGAAATTCGCGCCGGAAACGGCGGGGCATTTTTGAACCTTTCTGAATACGCGCGGCGCGATTCTTCGCGATCCGCGTCGGCGCCGCCCTCGCGGCTGAGCAGCGCGTCCGCGGCGTAAAGCGACATCGTGCCTTTCAAATCGCGCCGGTTGTAGGCGGCGGCGAGCCGTTCGAGCGCCGCTTCGACCGCCGCGACGTCCTTCGCTTCGTTCGGCGGTTTTCCGTTTCGTTTGATTTTGTCCCGTTTCGATTTCGCCGGGGCGGCGAGGACGAGCGTTGCGGGCGGGTAATCTTCCTTGAAATAATAGCTGTAGCCGCGCGCCAGCCGCCAGCCGCCGTCGCGTTCACGCCGCCAGATCTCCAAATCCTTTTCTCTGGAAATGATCGCCTTGTCGGAATTCCTTTCGCGCAGCCACACCAGGCGGACGAACGCCAAATCGCCCGCGGTTTGAATTTCCTCGACCCGAATCAAAATCGCAAAGGTATTTTTCGCCGGCACGGCGTACGCCTTCGTTAAACTTTCGGTGAGATTTTTGTAATCGCCGACGCCGCGCGTCGGATTGACGATGTACGCGTCTTCGGTGAACGACGACAAAACGGCTTTCGCGTCGCGCTTATTAAAGCCGTCGACGAGTTTGAAGAGCGCCGCGCGAACGGCTTCCGCCTCGTTCATCAGCCCGGCGGGACCGCTTTGCGCCCGGAGATTGAAAACGGCCAGCAGCAAGCAAATCAACACCAGCGTCGAATGAAATAACCGATTTCCTTTGGTCGTCCTCAGCGGAACGATTTCCCTTTCCGGCTTCAACATACAAAAAATTCCGCCGATTCGTCGTTTCAACGATTCCTTCGATTCGATTTACTTTGAAAAAACGGGATCGCGTCGGTTCTTCGATTGTACGCCGAACAAGATCGCCGGTTGACAGGATTATGTGATAAAAAACGGGAAGCCGTGTCGGGTTCTGCGAATCCGGTGTTGAAATTCTAACAAAAACGGATTTTCGCGCCGCCTTTAACCGAAAGCCATGCGGGAAAAAATCAACGGTTTGAATCGTTCGCGGGCGGTTTCGGAATATTTCGATACTTCATCGAGATGTTCTCGGTCTCGACTATTTCCCACCTGCGCAGCGCCCAGCCGGTTTTGAGCTCCCATTCGGTGCGGATCTGTCCGGCGAGGGCACGCGGGTTGCGCCGATTAGGCCCCGTCTGGGTTTTGATGTCCAAAACGATCGTCGCGCGCTTGCCGTTCATCTTTTTCTCGACAACGGTGATTTCCTTCGGCTCGTCCGCATCGAACCGCCAGCTGATCGGCTCGGCGCTGCCGGAATCTTCGGGCACTTCTCTGAGCCAAGCGTCGTTGATCCGCTCGCGAATCACCTCGTCGCCGAGTTCCGGCAGATCGCTCGGCGGCGAATCGGATGAGCTCTGTGTGCCGGCTCCCGGCGAAGAATTCGGCGCGCAGCCCGTCGCGCCGGCCAACAGCAGCGCGAGCGCCAGAAACGATGAAAGCAAAAGCAACCGGCGCGGCGAACGCCGAAATTTCATGAAACCCGGTAATAATTCGTTGAGACTCATATTTCCCGTGTCAGTCGCCCGCATAACTGACCTCCATGCGGCGAATATAGCGGCTCGCGAGAAAGAGCACGACGCCGGTAAAGAGCAATAAGCTCGGCACGGCGATCCAGGCGGGAGTCGGTTCGACGAGCACCGCAAACGGTCCTTCGGACATCGGCACCGGCATGAGCGATTGCAGGTAATGAATGACGCTTATCTTTTTAAGCAGCGGCGGCAGCAGAAAGTTGAGCCATTCCCAGCCGTACAGCAGCAGCGCCGGAATGATCGGGTTGCGGAAACGCAGTCCGACGAGCAGAAAGACCGCGCCGTAGCCGACGCACGCCAGGATCGTGACGCCGAGGTAGGCGAGCAGTTGGCCCGCGCCCGCGCCGCCCGCGAAAAATCTGCCGGATTCCGCCGGGAAGATCGAAAAGTATAGCAGCAGCATCGAGCCGATCGTGGTGACGCTGAACAAGGCGACGGTCGCGACGAGTCCCGACAGGTATTTGCCGACGACCAGTATTTCGCGCCGGACCGGCGCGAGAAAATAATAATGCAAACTTCGATCGACCACCTCGCCGCGAAACAGATTCATAAATACCCACGCGCAGCCGAAAAACACGAGCGTGCGCAGAATCAGCCCGCCGTAAATAGCGGCAAAACCGGGGCTTAAACTGCTGAAGGTGAGCGCCTCGTCGTCGGGCAGCCGGAAGACCGCGAACAGCGACAGCAACGCGAGCGGCGCCGCCGCGATCAGGTAAAGCAGCAGCGCGCGGCGGCTCAGAAAGTTTTTCCTGATTTCGAGGCTCATGACCGCGAGGGTCTGCCGCGCCCAGAGCGACCGCCAAGACGCGCCCCTTCGGCTCGTCTCCGGCGGTTTGATTTCTGCGGCTGCGGCTCGTTCGCCGATTTCAGACATCGAACTCATCTTGTTTGCCCTCCGTCGGAAGTGATCAGGTATTGATAAACGGCGTTCAGATCGTCGTCGACCGGCCCGACCGATTCGATTTGAAGATTCAGCCCGGTGATCGCCCGGTTGAGAAACAGGTAGAAATCGTCGGGTCGGCGCGTTCTCACGAACAGGCCGCGCCGGTCGTCGTGGATGCGCGCTTCGATGGTGTGCTCGCTTTCGAAAAGCCGCGCGGCCAACGCCTGCGGGCGGTCGCAGCGGATCAGAATCTGAATCGGATGCTCTTCGATCTCGCCGCGCACGCCGTGCACTTCGCCTTCGGCGACGACGTAACCGTTATGCAGCAGCACGACGCTGTCGCTCATCATGTCGACTTCGTGCAGAATGTGGCTCGAAACGATCAGGTACATGCCGGCGTCGGCCAGTTCGCGAAACAGACGGATGATCTCGGCGCGCGCCATCGGGTCGAGCCCGTTCAAAGGTTCGTCGAGAACGAGCACCGACGGTTCGTGCGCGATCGACTGCGCGAGCCGGACGCGCTGCCGCATGCCTTTTGAAAAGGCCGAAATTTTACGATCCGCCGCGTCCGTCAGCGAGACGCGTTCGAGCGCCGCCTGCGCCATCTCGCGCGCTTCGCGTTTCGCGTGACCGTGAACGCGCAGGTAAAACTCGATAAATTCGCGCGCCGTCGCGCCGCGCGGAAACGAATCGAACTGCGAACAGTAACCGAGTTTTCGGAACAGCGTTTCCGGGTCGTCGGGCGACGTGCCGAGCACGCTGATCCGCCCGCGCGTCGGTTTGAGCAGCCCGGTCATCAGGTTCATGAGGGTCGTTTTGCCCGAGCCGTTCGGACCGACGAGGCTCGTAATGCCCGGCGCGACCCGCAGATTCACGCGATTGACGCCGAGGATCTCGCCGTAAAATTTCGACACTTCCTCGAAAACGATCAATTGATCGGAAGCGACGTTCGCGGCGGTTGAACCCGGCGCCGGACGCGGGGCGGGCGTCGCCGGCGATTTTGCGGTGGTGGTCGTGGTTGTCGGCGTCATTGGATCACCTCGTAAGCGCGCACCCGGCGGGCGAGCAGCCAAACACAGACGGCGCAGACCGCCGCGATTAATAGCCACGCCGCCCAGAGCGGCGGCTCCAGCAGGACGATGTCGAAATACTGCTCATTGTAAATCGGATTGGTCACCGTGCCGCGAATCTGTCCGGTCTGCCGGTCGAAAAGCCCGAACAATCCGTACCAGATGTTGTTCATCATCGACCACAAACTGAGCAGATTTCCCGCGCGCGTCAGGAACAGCTCGTTGACGATCGCGCCGAACGCGCTCGGCACGAAAAACAGTCCGAGCAGCGCGCCGCTCGCCACCACGCGCCACTTGAGGATCGACGAAACGGCGAGCGCGAGCAGCGACAGCAGCGCGGTCCAGATTATCGAGCCGAAAAAGAGCGCGCCGAGCATCCATAGATTCGCCCACAGCCAGGCCAAACCGCCCAGCGACGCCTGAAAAAAAAAGATCAGCCAGCCCGGAATCCACGTTATGAGCGATATCAGAACCACGACGACCGCCATCTTGCCGAGCACGTAATCGGCGCGCGAAAGCGGGCGGCACAAATAAAGCGGCAGCGCGTTGTTCGAAAGATCGCGCGAGATCAGCGGCGGCGCGACGAGCACCGTCAGGATGAACGCGAACGCGCCCTGCACTTCGAGAAAAGTGCGGAAAAACGAAGCGTCGATCGGCACGAGCTCGCGCACGTTGATTTCGAGCACCGCGAGCGCGTTCGCGTTGTGGTGCAGATACACGAGGATCGTCGCGACGAGCGGGTAGATAAAGCACAAGCAGAAGATCGTCACGAGCAGTTTCGATTTGAAAACTTCGCGCAGCGCGTAGCGCGGAATGACGAAAAACCGCGAGAGCGCCGATTGCGACTCGCCTTCGTACGCGCCGTATAAATGTTCATAAACCGCCATCGTCCGTTCTCCCGTTGCCGTTGCCGGCCTTTTTTCCTTCAACAGTTTGCGGCGTTGAATTGTTCGTCATCGGCGCGCCGTTTTCCATCGCCTTCAGAAAAATGTCCTCGAGCGAGTCGCGCTTGAAATTGAGGCGCCTGATCTGCACTTCGTGCGCGAGCGCGAACCGGTACAGATCGCTGATTTCGATTCCGTCCTGCATGATCAATTTCACGCGCCGCTCGCCCGAGAGCGCGTACTCGCAGCCCAAATTGCCGAGCGCTTCGACGAACGCGGCCCGGTCGCCGCCGCGCGTTTCGAGTTCGATGAATTTACGGTTCGCTTTGCGCTCTTCTTCGAGATTGCAGTTCGCGGCGACCGAACCGTCCTTGAGGACGAGAATCTCGTCGCAGCACTCTTCGACGTCACGCAGAAGGTGCGACGACAAAAGGATGCGCGCGCGCCCGCCGTCGCGAATCTGGCGGATCAAAGAGATCATACGGCTGCGCGTCGGCGGATCGAGCCCGTTCGTCGGCTCGTCCAGAATAATCAGTTTCGGTCCGTGCACGATCGCCTGCGCCAGTTTCGCGAGCTGCTTCATGCCGAGCGAATAGCTGTCGATCGGGCGGTAACGCGCTTCGCCCAGGCCGACATAAAAAAGCGCTTCGTGCGCGCGCTCCAATGCGTGACGCGCCGGAATGCCGGAGAGTTCCGCCATCAGCCGCACGAACTGCACGCACGACATTTTCGCGATAAACGCGTCGCGTTCGGGCATATAACCGACCGTCGCGCGCACTTCCCGGGCGTCGCGCACAATGTCGCGCCCGAGAATCCGCGCCGTGCCGGACGTCGGCGGGTGAAAACCGAGCAGCGTGTGGATGAGCGAAGTTTTACCGGCGCCGTTCGGTCCGAGCAAGCCGATCGCGCGCCCCGAAAGCGCGCCGCTCAGGGATTTCAAAATCGGACGCTTGCCGAACGTCACGCTCAGTTGTTCGAGTTCGATGACACTGGTCATGCTGCAATCACCATATAATACCGGTTGAAAACGCTATATCATAACACGACGAAAACCGACGGACGATCGAAATCGTCCGCCGGCGTTCGTTCTAACTCGCGTGGCTTTTATTCACTCTTCTTCTCTGCGTTCTTATCGCCCATCGCGTTCATCAGAATGTTCTGCATTTCGAACGAGTTCGGCAGACCGATGAGGCTCGCCGGGCTCAAACCGAACGCGCCGCCCTCGGTGTTCGCCGCGATCGTGATGCGGTCGCCCTGCGAGTAAGCGTAGGCGAGCGTCGGCGGCGCGTTCGCGTCGATCGCGCCGAATTTTTGACGCTGCTCGTCGGTCAGGCCCTCGCCGCCCGAGGTCTTCATCTTTTCCGCGAGCGGCTGCATGAGCGGCGCGAGGTCGTGATAAAGAATCGCCGAGAAATTCGCGTTGCCGTCCTGAGGCAACGCGCTCATGAAGCGCGGCGAGCGGACGAGCGTCTGACCGGCGTCGCGGTTGTTGAGCGACTGTTCAAGGAGCGCGCGGCTCGGCGCGGCGACGAGGTATCCGTTCGCGAACATATAATGAACTTCCGCGCCGGCGTCCGCCGCCTTGATCGCGTAGAATGTGCGGTCGCCCGCGGTCGCGCTCTCCAGAACCAGTTTGCCTTTGCCGTGCAGCATCGCGAATTGATTCAGCTTTTCGAGCGCGCGTTCGAACGCGCCCTGCAGTTTCGCCTGATCGTAGACTTCGAGCACGATTTTCCACGACGGCGTCGGCAGCACCGGGCCGTCGATCGCGAAGGCGAACTCGCCGCCGAGCGGCGCCGCGAAATCGTTGCGGATGTCGATGCCCTGCGACTTTTGAATGTCGTCCAAACTGCGCCGCATATCGGGATCGACCGTTTCCAAAAAGACGAGCAGATCGTCGACCAGAAGCGCCGGTTCCTTGACGACGAACGCGGTCGCGACGTTCGCGTTCGGCGAGACGAATTCGAGCGCCCCCATCGAACCCGGCGCGGCGAGCCACGACGCGATGCCGCGATTCGATTCGCTGAACGTCAGCGCGGCGCGGCTCAAAGTCTTGCCGTTCACGTCCTTCTGTTCGGCGACGAAATGCCGCAGATTCATGACGCCGAGTTGTTTGAAACCGGCTTGCCGGCGTTCCGCGCCCGGTTCTTTATCTTCGCTGAGCGCTTTGGCGACGATCTTTTCGAGATCGGCGGCGACGACGAGCCCCGCGCCTTCGCGGTAGACGTCGTTGATGCGCTGGTAAAACGCCGATTCCGCGAAACCGTTCGCGCCCGGCGCGTTCAGCGTCGTTTCGAGCGCGCGCAGTCGTTCGATTTGGGGCGACGCGGCAAAGATGTCGTTGTGAATCCAGAAGAACAGCTCTTCGGATTTAGTTTCGTTCTTTTTCAGGTCCGCCACGTTCGGCCCCGCGGTTTTCGAGACGGGGGGCGTGGCGACGGTCGCCGTCAGCGGATCGTCGATGACGCGCAGTTTCGGCGCGTCGCCCGATTCGTTCGCGAGGCGCGCGAGCTGCCCGTCGAGATACGCGCGGAAATTCGCCGCGTTTTTCACTTCGCCGAGCACGAGCACGCCGTTCGGTTCGCCTTTTTCGTCCATCGCGGCGGTGACGACGATTTCGTCGCCGAGCTGCGAGCCGAATTCCCGCACGCGCGCGAGCGTCTGTTCGTTGAGACCGTCGCCGCGATTTCCTTTCCACCATTCGGCGAGCGCCGGATTTTGGCTGATGCGTTCCCGCATGACGCGTTCGGATTCGGCGAGCGATTCGCTGAAATTCGGCAGCGCCGCGTAGAACACCGTGTTTTCCGGCACGAGCCCGACGAATTTCGAAGCGTAGCGCACGCCGGGCAGCTGGACACGCTGATTGACGTCGCGCCGCAGCTGCGCCAGTTCCGAAACGAGATTCGCGTAGCGCGCGGCGTTGCGGCTCCAAGCGACCGTTTGCGGCACGGTCGTTTTATCGAGACTGCGGTTCGTGGTCGTCTGATCGCCGGGCAGCAAAGTTTCCTTTTTGCCGGGCTGATTGACCTCGACCTCGCCTTCGACGACCGAAACGCGCGAGCCCTTCGTGCCGCTTTCGACCGCGAAGATCGTGCCTTTGACGGAAACGAGCGAGTCGGGCGTCTGCACGTAAAGCCGACCGTTGTGCTGCTTGGCCGCTTCGACGATGACGTCGCCGCGATCGAGCCGCACGGTGACGCCGCGCATGTTTTCGCTCACCGAAAACTCGGAGCGTTCGCGCATCTCGACGGTCGAACCGTCGGCGAGCCGCAGCACCGCCGACGAGTCTTTCGCCGTGCGCACGCGCTCGCCTTTTAGAAGCTGTTCGCCCGGCGCCATTTGCCGGAACTGTTCGTCGGACAGCACGAAAACCACGCCGTCCGCGTTTTCGAGCGTCGCCGCCATCGAGCGTCCCGATAAATCGAGGCGTTCGTAGGCGAACATTCCCGCCAATGCGACGCAGACCGCAAACGCGGCGGCGGCGCTCCAGCGCACCAGGTTGGTTTTGTTCCATCCGCCCAAAAAGGCGCGCGGCTTTTCCTGATTCGGACGACGCGCCGGCGGGCGCAGGGCATACGTCGGCGCTTTCGTGATCCGGTTGGCGCGTTCGGTTTTGAGCGCGCGGCGGCACGGAATGCACTCGTTCGTATGATCCTCCAAAAGCAGCGTGCGCGCCGTCGAAAGCTGATTGTCGAGATACGCCGGGATGAGCGTTTGAAAATCCGCGCATCCGTCGATTTGTTCGGGGGTGTTGTTAGTTTTCATGGTATTCGTGTTTGCCGTCTGCGAAGCCGCGGACAAGGATTTTTCCGCCGCGAAACTGCCCGCCGCGGCGAAGTCTTCGTCCGCCATCTGCTGACCGATTCGCGCCCACACGCGCGCCGCCGATTGCTCGATGCCCTGCTCGTCGATCCGCTCGTCGCGCACGGCGCGCGCCGCGTCGTCGATGATCGCGTCCAAATCTTGTTTTTTATGCTTCATGATGTTTCTCCAAATAATTGCCGATTTCTTTGCGCAGACGCGCGCGGGCGCGGTGCAGCGTCACGGCGACGACCATCTGGGACGTGCCGAGCACGCGCGCGATGCGGGCGTTGTCGTAACCTTCGAAATAGCGGAGCGCAAACGCGGTCGCCGCATTGCCTTCGAGCTTCGCGACGGCATGCCGGATCAGCTCGCGCAGTTCGGCGTCCGCCACTTCTTTTTCGGGACTCGGATGCGAGTGCTTCGGACTTTGATCCAAATCCACGGCGTCGAGCGCGACCATGTTGGCGCGCGTGCGCCGCCGGATCAGATCGAGCGAGGCGTTGACCGCCGCGCGGTGCAGATAGCCCTCCGCGTTCGGCGACAAATCGCGCCGGTGCGGCGTGAGCCGCAGGAAAATCGTCTGCAAAACGTCCTCGGCGTCGCTGCGGCTGCCCGTGATGCGGTACGCAATCCGAAAGATCGTTTTATGATGCGCGCGAAAAAGAACGCCGAGCTCCTCGAGCTCCGCGTTTTCCGCGACCGCCTCGGGCGGAGTCGCGCTTTTCGCGGATTCGATCGGCTCGCTTGTAAATAACATATGGCTGGCGGTGGTGCTCACGTTTGTCTCCTTTGAATCGTCTTCCATAAACATAAACGTGCGCGGCGGCGAATTATTAACAACGAAAAGATTTTTTTTTTACGTCACTTAAAAATATTTCAATTTCGCGGCGCAGGCAAACGTTTTTTGAGCCGCTCGAAAATCCTCGCCGGGGCCATGAAATTTTTCGATCACCGGCGGGGTTATGTTTAAAGGGATTTACGGCGGGCGGGCGGCCTTCGGCATCGGCCGGGCGGACGGCGCGGGCGGGCCGGAAATGATTCCGGTCGAATTTTAAGACAAAAAAATATCGACTCCGGGGAGAGTTCGGCGGCCGGCTTTTGTTTTTGTTCCGCGCCGAAAAGACCGCCGGATCACTGATCGAAGGCGAGAAAGCCGCGGCGCTTGACCGCGGCTCAGTGCCGCGGCGAATATTTTCTGTCGACCCACCAGGGCAACACCGCGACGATTCCCGTAAACAGCAGCGTCGAAAAAACGAACCCGAAAATCGTCAAAGTCAGCTCGCCGAAATAGCCGGCGAAATATAAAAAACCGGCCGAGGCCGCCGTCAAAAGCGAAACCAAAGCGTAAATAATAAACAACATAACTTTTCCTCCCTTTAATAAAATTTCATTCTTTTAATATGTTTCGTCCGGCGCGTCATTGATGCGAAGCGCCGCGCGGCGGCCGCGACCGTCCACAACGCCGGCAGGTAGATCAGTCCCAAACCGACGAGACCGAAAACGATCATCGCCGTGGCGTCGAAAGTGCCGGTTAAAACCGAAATCGAAACCGCGGCGGTCGTCAAAGCCCAGGCCCAAATGTAGATTTTTCTCATAACCACTTACTCCTTTCAAAAAATCGAACCGTAAATCGCCGATCCGACTTGTCGGTACATTAAATTTAGCCGAACGGCGCGCGGCGAGACAGAGCGTAAACACCTTAAAACGGCAGGTGTTTACGCTTATCGGACAGCGCGCGGCGCGCAACGGCTGAACGGCGCAAAGCTCGTCCGGACATCAATCATCGGAATCCGGCTTAATCTTCGGTTCACTTTAAATTTGAGGCGCGGGCTTTCGTTTGAGCGGAAAAACCGTTAATTTTGTAACGGCAGCGAAATGGCGTCGTTTTTACACATCATCGAAATTCTGGCGGTTTTGGCGTTCGCTTATTCGGGCGTCGTCGAAGCGCGCCGCAGCGGTTTCGACTACGTCGGCGTTTTCACGGTCGCCTTCGTGACGGCGTTCGGCGGCGGCACGCTGCGCGACGTGCTGCTCGACCGTCATCCGCTCTACTGGATCGAGCACTGGGAATTTCTCGTCTACATTTTCGCCTTTTCGACGGTCGAACTCGTTCTGCTGCGCTTCAACAAGGATTTTTCGAGCCACAAGACCTTATTATTGATCGACGCGCTCGGTCTCGGTCTGTTCTGCGCCTCCGGCGTCGGCATCGCGGTCGCGCTTAACACGCCGGTTTTGCCCGCCGCTTTGATCGGCGTCGTGACGGCGACATTCGGCGGCGTTTTGCGCGACGTCTTATGCAACCGCGCGCCGCAGCTTTTTCAGCCGACCGAACCGATTTACGCGACCTGCGCCTTCGCCGGGGCGTGGACTTCGATCCTGCTGCATCGTCTCGGCTTTCCGTCCGAGCCGGCGCTGATCTTCTGCATCGCCGTGACGTTTCTGCTGCGCGTGGTCGCCGTTAAATTAAATTTGAGACTGCCCTTTTAAATAAGGAGCGGTCGATTTCGTTTTCGCTCGCCGGAAAAACCGTCAAGCGCGAGGCCGGATTCGGGACTACGATCTTTAAGGGGCGCGGCGCGAATCGGGGGTTAAACTGAGATGGAAAAAGCACCCTTAATTTTGACGGCGAAGATGGATCGGGAAACTTTTGAATTTTTCGACCGCCTGCGGCGGGCGCACTTCCCCCGCGAACGAAACCATTTAGCGGCGCACGTCACGCTGTTTCACCATTTGCCCGGCGAGCGCCGCGAAGAAATCGAAGCGCAGCTTGAAACCGTTGCCGCCCGGCAAGCCGGCATCGATCTGCACTTTTCCGACTTGAAATTTATCGGGCGCGGCACGATCGCCGCGATAAACTCGCCGCCGCTGATCGCGCTTCGAGATGCGCTGGCCCGCCGCTGGAGCGCCGATCTGACGCGCCAGGACGCCCAAAAATTCGCGCCGCACGTCACGATCCAGAACAAAACCGATCCGGAAAAAGCCCGGCTTTTGTACGAAAATTTAAGTGCCGCCTGGAAACCGCGCGCCGGCACGGCGATCGCGCTCGAGCTCTGGCATTACCGCGACGGCCCCTGGCAGCTCGCCCGCGAATTCGATTTCCGCGAAACCGCCGCGTAAATTCTTCCGCCGGGCCGGCCCCTTTTTTTATTGTTTTGGCCTGAAATCCGGTTCGAGAGAACTATTGTTTGGTCGGGAATATTCGGAACCCGAAATTTGACCTTTGAAAACCCGGATTCGATATTTCAAATAAAGGCGCGTTTGAGCCGCCGCCCCGGTCGAAGAAAATGCCTGATTCCCCGCCGCCGAATCGTTCCCGACAGGCGTGGTTTTCGAGGCGGAATGCGCCTCGGGTCATTATCTGAAATGGTTTCTTGACACCGCGCGCGGTTTCGTTGCAATTTAGTTTTTACATCTCTTTTTTCAAATCCAACAAAAAGGAACTTTTATAAATGAAAAGATATCTGTGTAGCTTTTTGGTTCTGGTCTCGCTCTGCGGCTCGCTGGCGGCGCAGACGCAGCCCACCGCGTTCATCAACGCGCGCATCATCCCGATCGTCGGGCAGCCGATCGAAGAGGGCGTTTTGCTCGTGCAGAACGGAAAAATTTCGGCGATCGGCGACGCGCGCGCCGTGCGTCTGGCCTCGAACGTGCAGATCGTCGATCTGAAGGGCAAGGTCATCATGCCCGGTCTGATCGATACGCACAGCCACGTCGGCGAAGGCTCGGGCGCGGACGGCTCGGCGCCGATCCAGCCGGACGTGCGCATTCTGGACAGCCTCAATCCGCGCGCGTCGAGCCTGCAGCGCGCGCAGTCGGGCGGCATCACGACCGTCAACGTGATGCCCGGTTCCGGTCATCTCGACAGCGGTCAGACGCTCTATTTGAAACTGCGCGACGGCGCCAACAAAATCGACGATCTGCTGATTTACCTCGCGGACGGCCGATACGCCGGCGGCATCAAATTCGCCAACGGCACGAACGCGCTGCGCACCGGCGGCGGAAATTTTCCCGGCACGCGCGCGAAATCCGCGGCGCTCGTGCGCGAACAATTCATCAAGGCACAGGAATACCGGGCGAAAATCGCGAAAGCCGGCAGCGACAAATCGAAACTGCCGCCGCGCGATCTCGCGATGGAAGCGCTCGCCGAAGCGCTCGATGGCAAACGAATCGTGCATTTTCACACGCACCGGCACGACGACATTTTGACGGTCATCCGGCTGCAGAAGGAATTCGGCTTCAAAGTCGTTTTGCAGCACGTCTCGGAAGCGTGGAAAGTGGCGGACGAGATCGCGAAATCAAAACTGCCCGCGTCGATCATCATGATCGACGCTCCCGGCGGCAAGCTCGAAACGATGGACGTCAGCTACACGAACGCGCCGGCGCTCGAAAAGGCCGGCGCGCTCGTCGGTTTTCACACCGACGACTACATCACCGACTCGCGTCATTTTCTGCGTTCGGCGGGGCTCGCCGTGCGCGCCGGCATGAGCCGCGAAAAAGCGCTTTACGGCATGACTCTGGCCGGCGCGATCATGCTCGAAATGCAGGACCGGATCGGTTCGCTCGAAGCCGGCAAGGACGCCGATTTCATCGTCCTGAGCGGCGATCCGTTGAGCGTCTACACGCACGTCGAACAAACCTGGGTCGAAGGCAAGAATGTTTTTAACCGCAGCAATCCGGCCGATTATCTGACGGGGGTCGGCGGTTTCGGCGCGACGACCGACCGGCTCGTGCATCTCGACTGCTTCGACGGCGACATGGAAGGAGGTCAGGAATAATGCGAAATTCAAAATTCAAAACTCAAAACTCAAAAACTCTTCGATATTTTATTTCCCTGTGTGCTTTGTTTTCGCTCGGCCTGATTTTCGTTTTATCGGCGAGCGCGCAAATCGCGGTGCAGGCGGAAACGCTCTGGACGATGACCGGAGAGCCGATCGCGAACGGCGTGGTTTTGATCAATAACGGCAAAATCGAAGCGGTCGGCGCGGCGGCGCAAATCAAAATTCCGGCGAATTACCGCGTCATCTCGGCGAAAGTCGTGACGCCCGGTTTGATCGACGCGCACACGGTCATCGGTCTGAACGGCTATCTCAATCAGCCGCACGACCAGATGGGCGTCGACCCCGGCTCGCCGATCCAGCCCGAACTGCGCGCGATCGATTCCTACAACGCGCAGGAAAGGCTCGTCGAATGGGTGCGCGGCTACGGCGTGACGACGATTCACACCGGTCACCAGCCCTCGGCGCTCGTGCCCGGACAGACGATGATCGCGAAAACCTTCGGCGACACGGTCGACGAGGCGACGCTCGTCGCGAGCGCGATGATCAACGTCACTTTGGGCGAAAGCGCGCTCGCCGGACAGGGCCGCTCGCCCGGCACGCGCGCCAAACAGATCGCGATGCTACGCGCCGAGCTGATCAAAGCGGGCAACTACAAGGGCGAGCCGCGCGATTTGAAACAGGAAATGTGGCAAAAGGTCTTAAAACGCGAAACGCCGCTGCTCGTCACGGCGCACCGCGCGATCGACATCATGAACGTTTTGCGGCTCGCCAGGGAATTCAACATCAAAATCGTGCTCGACGGCGTTTCGGAAGCGCCGCTGGTTTTGAGCGAAATCAAAGCGTCGGGCTTTCCCGTGATCGTGCACCCGACGATGTACCGCGCGGGCGGCGAAACCGAAAGCCTCTCGATGGAAACCGCCGCGAAGCTGAAAGCCGCCGGCATCCCGGTCGCTTTGCAGAGCGGTTACGAAGGCTATGTTCCGAAGACGCGCATCGTGCTTTTCGAAGCGGCGCTCGCGGCCGCCAACGGCATGAGCCGCCGCGACGCGTTCGGAAGCGTCACGATCGACGCCGCGAAAATCCTCGGACTCGACGACCGCATCGGCTCGCTCGCCGCCGGCAAGGACGCCGATCTCGCCCTGTTCGACGGCGATCCGTTCGAATACGTCACGCACTGCACCGGCACGATCATCAACGGGCGGCTGGTCAGCGAAGTCGTGCGCTAGAAAATTACCGTTTCCGAATGAAGAATTACGAGTCGAAAACGCCCGCGGCGATTCGTAATTCTTCGTCGAATTCGGTAAAATCCTTCTCGATTCACCCCGAATTTCAACGCTTGTTTTTTTTTGTCAAACGGCTCGTAAAACGATATCATCGTTGTTGCACAAACAGCGAAACAATTTGGTTCTTCGACAGGCAGTCAAGTAAAGGTCAGCAAAAAATCTCTTTACCTGCAAACGATTCTTTTTTCGCCCCGGAATCAGCCGCGGACGCTTATGCGAAAATTCAGCGATACGTTTGCGCCTCACGCGCAAACGCGGCGGCTTGTATTTTAACGAACAGGGTTTATGGCTCAGACGGACTCCGACAACACCAACGAATCGACGGCGAATGTCTTTGCGGGCGGCGGCGAAATGGGCGCCCGCATCCGCGCGCTCGATTGGACGCGAACGCCGCTCGGCGCGATCGGCGGCTGGGAACAATCGCTCAAAACCGCCGTGCGCATCATGCTCAATTCGCGCTACCCGATGTTCGTCTGGTGGGGCGAGAATTTGATCAATCTTTATAACGACGCCTACGTTCCAATTCTCGGCAAACGCCACCCCGAGGCTTTAGGCGTCTCGGCGCGCGAAACGTGGGCGGATATCTGGAACGTCGTCGGACCGCAGAGCGAACTGGTCATCAACGAAGCGCGCTCGACCTGGAACGAGGAAGTGCTGCTCGTAATGGAGCGCAACGATTTTACCGAAGAGACTTATTTCACTTTTTCGTACAGTCCGATCATCGACGACGCGGGGCGCGTCGGCGGCGTTTTTTGCGTTTGCACCGAGGACACGGCGAAGGTCGTCGGCCGGCGCCGGCTGCAGACTTTGAGCGCGCTCGGCGAGCGGACGGCGGAAGCCGAAACGGCTGAGCAGGCCTGCCGCTTTGCCGCGCAGACCTTAGCCGAAAACCCGGCGGACCTGCCGTTCGCCGCCGTTTATCTGCTCGATCAGACGAACGAACGAGCCGCTTTATGCGAAGCCGTCCGCATCGCGAAAGGAAGCGTGCCGGCGCCGCGTTCGGTCGAAACCGGATCGGAATCGGACGTTTGGGGTTTCGGGCGGATTCTTCTGACCGGCAAAAGCCTCCTGATCGACGATCTGCCGGGAAAATACGCGAATCTGCCCGCCGGCACGTTGCATGAAAAGCCGCAGCAGGCGATCGTGCTGCCGCTCGCCCGCGCCGGTACGGGCGACGCGCTCGCCGGATTCCTGGTCGCGGCGCTCAGTCCGAATCTGATCTTCGACGACGAATACCGGAAATTCACGGAACTCGTCGCCGGGCATATCGCGACCGCGATTTCGAACGCGCGCGCGCTCGATGAAGAACGGCAGCGCGCCGCCGCGCTCGCCGAACTCGACCGCGCCAAGACCGAGTTTTTTTCGAACGTCTCGCACGAATTCCGCACTCCGCTGACCCTGATGCTCGGCAATCTCGAAGAAGTTTTACGCAGAGACGGCGAGGTTCCCGCCGCCGAACGCGAACAGATCGAAACGGCGCACCGCAATTCGCTGCGGCTGCTCAAGCTCGTCAACAATCTGCTCGATTTTTCGCGCCTCGAAGCGGGAAAAACGCACGCGCATTTCGAGCCGACCGATCTCGCGCGGTACACGGCGGAGCTCGCCAGCGGCTTTCGCTCCGGCATCGAAAACAGCGGAATCGCGCTGAACGTCGATTGCCCGCCGCTCGCCCGGAAAGTTTCGATCGACCGCGAAATGTGGGAAAAGATCGTGCTCAATCTGCTTTCGAACGCCTTCAAATTCACGATGCGCGGCGCGATCGACGTCGCGCTCGGCGAAACGGAATCCTCGGTCGAGTTGATCGTTCGCGACACCGGAATCGGTATCGCGAAAGAGGAACTGCCCGCGATCTTCGAACGTTTCCACCGTGTTCGGAGCGCGCCGGGGCGCACGCACGAAGGCACCGGCATCGGGCTTTCGCTCGTCCGCGAACTGGTCGACCTGCACGACGGAACGATTCGGGTCGAAAGCGAACCCCGCCAGGGCTCGACCTTTACCGTCAGCATTCCGAAACGCGCCGCCGACGCGCCGCACGACGCGCCGCAAGCCGGGGAAAACCTTTCCGCCGCGCCCGCCGCCCGCCCCGTCATTGGCCCGGAATGGCAAAGGCACGTTTTCGCGCCGGAAGCCGCAAAGGATTTCGAAGAAGGTTCCTTCGACGGCGCGGCGCGGCTGGAGTTTTACCCGTCCGCGCGGATTTTGCTCGCCGACGACAACGCCGACATGCGCGGTTATATTTCCCGGCTCCTCGTGCAGAACGGCTACTCGGTCGAACACGCCGGGGACGGGCGCGCGGCGCTCGAAAAACTCCGCGCGCCGGGGGCCGCCGCGCCCGACCTCGTCATCACCGACGTGATGATGCCGCTGATGGACGGTTTTGAATTTCTCGCCGAAATCCGCAAAGACGCGCGGCTGCGCGAAATTCCCGTCATCATGCTTTCGGCGCGTGCCGGCGAGGAAGCGAAGATCGAGGGCTTCGAAGCGGGCGCCGACGATTACCTGATCAAACCGTTTTCCGCGCGCGAGCTGCTCGCGCGCGTCAATTCGGTGATCGAACTGGCGAAAATGCGGCGCGCTTTCGAGGCGGAAAAGGAAAAATCCTATGCGATTCTGCAAACCATCGCCGACGCCTTTTACGCGCTCGACCGCGATTTTCGGTTCACGTTTCTCAACGACCGCGCCGAACAGTACTTTAACGTGAAGCGCGAAGACGTCATCGGTCGAAAAATCTGGGAGGTTTTTCCGGCCTCCGCGGGCTCGATGTTTGAGACCGAATACGAACGTGCTTTCCTCGAAAACAGGCCGGTCGAATTTGAGGTTCTGTCGCCGTATTCGCATAACTGGGTCGAAGTTCACGCCTCGCCGACCCGCGAACTGCTGCTCGTTTATTTCCGCGACATCAACGAGCGAAAGTTCGCCGAACGGCAGATCGCCGGGCAGAACGAAATTCTCGAAGCGGTCGCGCTCGGCAAACCGCTCGAAGAAATCCTGCACATGACGACGGTCGAATTGGAAAGTCAGATACCGGGCGCGCTCGCCTCGGTTTTGCTCGCGAACGAAACCGAAACGCAGCTCTTTTGCGGTTCGGCGCAAAGCTTTCCGCCCGCCTACAACGCGGCGATCGACGGCATGAGCATCGGCGACGCTTGCGGCAGCTGCGGAACGGCGGCGTCCCGGCGCGAAACGGTGGTCGTCTCCGACATCGCCAACGATCCGCTCTGGACGGATTTCGGCGGTTTGGCGCTTTCGCATAACCTACGCGCCTGCTGGTCGCATCCGATCATTTCGCCGTCCGGCAAATTGTACGGCACCTTCGCGGCGTACTTCGCCGCGCCGCGCGTACCGCAGGCGAAAGAATTGGCGCTGCTCGATGCCGCCGCCCGGATCGCCGGCATCGCGATCGAGCGCGCGCGCTCCGCCGCCGCGCTGCGAAAATCCGAAACCGAATTCCGGCGGCTTGCCGATTCCGTGCCGCAGATCGTCTGGGTCGCCGACGGCGACGGCAGGGTCACTTATATCAACGAGCAGTGGACGGAATTTACCGGTTTTGGTTTAACCGAAACGCTCGATCCGGGCGTCGCCGCGATTTATCATCCCGACGACCGGCAGCAAATTTATGAAGTGTGGCAGCGGGCGCTCGAATCCGGCACGCCTTTCGAAGTTGAGGGACGCATCCGCGATCACCGCACCGGCGATTATCATTGGTTTCTGATGCGCAGCGAGCCGTTTCGCGACGGCGCCGGAAAAATCGTCAAGTGGTTCGGCACGTCGACCGACATCACCGTCAACAAGTCGGCGGAAAACCGCGCGGTTTTGATGGCCGAAATCAGCCAGCTCGGACGGCAGTTCGAAAACCCCGTCGACCTTTTGTTCGCGGCGGCGAAAGCCGTCGGCCAGCATCTCGAAGTGCGGCGCTGTCTGTTCAACGAAATCGAACTCGAAAACGATCTCGAGATCGTGCACCGCGATTACTGCCGCGGCGTCGAATCGGTCGCCGGCAAACACAAAATTTCCGATTACAGCGCGGTGACGACCGCCGAAATGATCGCCGGCAAAACGATCGTCAACGAGGATTCCAAAACCGACCCGCGCACGGCGGCCTCGTACGAGAAAATCTACGCCCAAAACGGCGAACGCGCGTACGTCGCCGTGCCGCTGCTGCGCGAAAATCGATGGGTCGCCTCGCTCTGGGTCAGCGACGACAAACCGCGCCGCTGGAGCAAAGACGAGGTCAGCCTGCTCGAATTCATCGCCGAACAGGTCTGGGCGGTCGTCGAGAAACTGCGCATCGACGCGGCGCTGCGCGAATCCGAAAAAAGATTCCGCAATATGGCGGATCACGCGCCGGTCATGATCTGGGTCACGGACGCCACGGGCTATTGTCAGTATTTAAGCCAGTCGTGGTTCGATTTTACCGGTCAGACGCCCGAAACCGGACTCGGCTTCGGCTGGCTCGACGCGACGCACCCGGACGACCTGGGGCGGACGGAGGAAGAATTCGTCGCCGCCAACAAAGAACACGAATCGTTCCGCCTGGAGTATCGCCTGCGGCGCCGTGACGGCGAATACGCGTGGGCGATCGATTCGGCGCAGCCGCGGTTCGGCGAAAACGGCGAGTTTCTGGGCTACATCGGCTCGGTGATCGACATCACCGAAAGAAAACTCGCCGAACAGGAGCGCGAACGGCTGCTCGCGCGCGAACAGCTGCTGCGCGCCGAAGCCGAAAACGCCAACCGCCTCAAGGACGAATTTTTAGCGACCGTCAGCCACGAATTGCGCACGCCGCTCAATTCGATCCTCGGCTGGGCTTCGACCGTCCGGCAGAATAATTACAACCCGGAGATCATGCGGCGCGCCTTCGAGGTCGTCGAACGCAACGCGCGCAACCAGAACCAGATCATTTCGGACATTCTCGACGTCTCGCGCGTCATCACCGGAAAATTAAATCTGAATCTCCAACCGGTCGAGCTTTCGAGCGCCGTCCTCGCCGCCGTCGACACGGTGCGCCCCGCGATCGAAGCGAAGGGCATCCGGCTCGCGACGCGCCTCGACCCGGACGCGGAAACGATCGTCGGCGACGCCGACCGGCTGCAGCAAATCGTCTGGAACGTGCTCTCGAACGCCGTCAAATTCACGCCCGAAGGCGGCAGCATCGAAATCGCCCTGCGCTACGGAAAGGACGCGGCGGAAATCACGGTTTCGGACAACGGCATCGGCATCGAACAGGATTTCCTGCCGTACGTCTTCGACCGTTTCCGGCAGGCTGACGGACGCATGAACCGGCGGCACGGCGGCCTCGGTCTGGGTTTGGCGATCGTTCGTCATTTAACGGAACTGCACGGCGGCACCGTTTTCGCCGAAAGCGCCGGTCCGGGCCGGGGCGCCGGTTTCACGCTGCGGTTTCCGCTCAAAACGCGCGGCGCGGACGCTGCCCGAAACGGCTCCGAAGGCGTCGATGACGCGTCGAAGGCGGCAGCGAGCGCCGAAGAATCATCACGGCGACGGCTCACCGGCATGAAGATTCTGATCGTCGACGATCAGCCGGACGCGCTCGAACTGACCGCTTTTATTCTCGCCGAACAAAGCGCCGAGGTGTTCACGGCCTCCTCGGTCGACGACGCCCTGCGGATTTTCGCCGCCGAAAAACTGGACGCGTTGATTTCCGACATCGGCATGCCCGAAAAGGACGGTCTGGAACTGATTCGCGAGATCAAGGCCCGCCAAAACGTTTCGGCCGCTTCCGGTATGCCGACGATCGCGCTGACGGCGTACGCCCGCGAAGAAGACGGCCGGCAGGTGCTCGAAGCCGGTTTCGATATGTATCTGCCGAAACCGGTCGAGCCGTCGGAATTGATCGAAGCGGTCATAGCGGTAATCAACAAAACAGACTGAACGGCCGGCGAGCGGGGCGAATCTTTATTCGGCGCGATTTCGCGGAGCTTTGATGCCGCTGTTTTTTTTCGCTCGGCGCCTGCCGCCTATCAAATCGCATCGCTTAAGCCGCGCGAACCGGGCGTTTATCGGCTGGCTATTTCCGATTTACCGGCGCTCCGAAAAGTTAATTTCCGCGAGTGCGCCGGCATCGCGAATGAGCTATCATGAATTGGACTTCCGTTTTAAACGATCCCGGGAATGAATACAGAAGAACAACCGACAATTGTTATCAAGGGTCGGAGCATCGCGCGAAATGAGATCGACAAATTTATCAACGAGGGAATTTTTCTCGTCTCCGACGGCGGGAATGAATATATTCCGCCGTATCTGGTGTTGAAGGACAGGTCTTCGTTCGTTTTGACGAAAGACGAAGCCCGCCGGGTCGTGATGTTTATCCGCGAGTATCCCGACGAGTCTTGAACGCGGCGCGCGCGAGTTTTTACCCCTTCAGAAATCAAACGAAAAATACGGGACGCCGGGTAAATTCCCGCCGCCCCGCAGTAGTTTTGCCCTTATCGGGTTTTCGGTTTTTGTTTTGATTCCGATGCCGAAATTTCGATCCGCCGAAAGTCCAAAACCCAAAACCAACCCTTTTCGTTTAATCGAAAACGCCCTATTTTAACCCTTTGTCTTTTTTCTCGACGACCTTTCCGTTTTCGATCGTGACGTCGATGTAGCTCGTAAAATTATGGTTGCTCCATTTGTAGATTTGAGTTTTTCTGCCGTTAACGTTCATCATCGAAACGAGTAGTCCCTCGCCGCCGAGCGTTTTTTCGACTTCCGCGAGCGTCATCCCGGTTTGGATTTTGGCGAACGAGGCCTTTGTCAAAATGACCGCCGGTTTCGGCGGAGTCGAATACTCAAAATCGCCGTCGAATTCCCGGTCCGAATACGGATCGCGATTATACCGGAAACCGGGAGTTTCGGTGGTCGCCGCCGTCTCTTTTTCGGGCGCGGTCGGCCGCGCCGTTTCCGCTCTCGTCGCGCAGCCGGCGGAGACGGCGGCGATCGCCAGTAAAATTAATCCTAAAATACGTATTTTTTTGTCTGCTCCGATAAAATCGATGATGCCTTTCATGTTCTTCCTCAAAAATTAAATATCACCGCCTTGCGCGATGATTTCAATTTACTAAAGAAAAACGGGCGCTTCACCACCTGTATGGGTAGTTTTGTCAGTGCGCAGCGGAAAACGAAAAGTGAACAATGAAGAGCGAAAAACTTTCACTCGAATTTTTAGTTATTCATTTTTCCCCGCTCGTTGATTGGTCTTCCTGAACGTTTTCGGCGGCGATGGCGTAAAGCGCCGACTTGACCTGAAAGGGCGTCAGATTCGGGTACGTTTCGAGCAGGAGCGCGATGATGCCGACGATGTGCGGGCAGGCGAAACTGTTTCCGGTCAGGCTTTTGTAACCGCCGCCGAGCCACGCCGTGCGGACGTTGACGCCCGGCGCGGTCAGCTCGATCACCTCGCCGTAACGAAACCCGAAATGAAACGGATCGGTTTCCTCGCTTTTGGAAACGGAAATCAGGCTCGACGAAAAAACCGACGGAAAAGACGGCTGCGGCAGATTATTCGCCGCCGCGACGACGATGCAGCCCGCCTGGTAGGCCCGATCGAGCAGATCGTGCAGCGGGGCGAAAAACTGCGGCTTCGTCGTGCCGAGGCTTAAATTAATGAGCCGGTAACGTTTTTTGATGGCGTATTCGAGACCGGCTAAAAACGATTGCCCGTCGCCGAGCCCGCCGGCGCCGAGCACGCGGATGCTGTGAAAATGCGCGTCGGGCGCGATGCGCGCGATGATGCCGGCGCACGCCGTGCCGTGCCCGGCGGTGTCGCCGACGTCGGACGGCACGAACACGACCCTCTTATTTTCGTTGCGCGCTTCGACCGATTCGAGAACCTTGCCCTGCAGATCGGGATGCGTAAGGTCGATGCCGCTGTCTATGATCGCCACGCTGACCCCCTTACCCGTCCGCTGTTTCCAACTGTCGTCGATCTGAAAATACGTTGAAATTGTCCCGAATTTGCCCTGTTCGTAACCGGTAACCGCTGTCATAATTCAATTAGGTTTTCGGTTTCGGGATTTGGGTTTTGGAAAACCAAATCCCGAAAACCGACCCCCTTTTATCAATAGCTCAAAAAACTAGTTTCGTTCTTACTGTCGGAAAATTTTACGATCGCTTCGAGAAGCTCGCGGCACAATTCGCGTTCGGCTTCGCCGCGCGACGCGATTTCGCGAATCAGGATCGCCAGATCGAGCATTTCGCGGTGCTCGGCGGCGCTGCGCAGATTGCCGAGCCATTCGCGAACCTCCGAATAAATGGCGATCTTTTCGTCCTCGACCATTTTATCGCCCAATTCACGGAAAAGTTTCGCCAATTCGTAAGCGTTGACGAGCGAGGCGACCGCCTCGGCGAAAAGCGCGGCTTTGTCCATCTCGTTCGGCGTGAAGGCTTCATACGGCGGCTCGCCGATGCGGTTGATGTATTCGAGCACGCCGATCACCTCGCCGTTATGCCTGAGGGGCGTCGCCAAAATCGTCTGCGTCGAATAGCCGGTCTGCTTATCGACCTCGGCGTAAAAGGTTTCTTCCTCGCCCGCGTCGGCGACCGCCATCGGCTGCCCCGACGAAAAAACGAAGCCGGCGATGCCCTTGCCCGCCGGCACGCGCAGATTCTTCAATTGGTCGGCGACCTTGCCGATCGCCGATAAAAAACGCAGATCGCCTTTGTCGCCCTCGCGGATTAAAACCGACGCTTCCTCGGAATTCATTTCCGAAGCCGTTACCCTCAAGAGATTTTCGATTGAAGCCGTCAAAGGCTCGGTCAAAGCGTTTGCTACGTCAATCGTTTCGATCAAATTTCGGAGCTTTTTCTCCAAATTACTTTCGGCTGTCTCGGACATATCATAGATTTTACCCAAAACGCGTTTTGAAGCAAATAAATACTTTTTTATTTTGGCAGAAGGTCGGAAGTAAAAGGTAGACGGTAGACAGTAGAAGGTAGATGGTAGAAGGTAGGTTCAAGTTTAGTATTAATCGAATCGGTTTATTAAGACGGGAAATTTTATTTCTGGCTACCGACTACTGTCTACCGTCTACCTATCGATAAAATTTCGCTGGAAACTTTCGCCCTTTAAAACTTTACAGAGGCATCTTAAATTTAATTTCGGTACGCGACACGCGCTTTCGGCTTGCGTTCGGCACGTTTATTTTTGTAACATTCGCGCTAACGATTAATTTTTTTAACGCGTTGTCGGCACGCCTTTCGAGGTCTTTTGGGGCTATGAGGAGAGTTGTTTCATTACTTTTAATTTTGTCTTTCGCCGCTTTCGCCGCTTTGCCGCAGGCGACGACGAAACCCGTTTCGCAGCTCGAAGAGATCGAACCGTTCAAAATAAAAAAGGGCTCTTCATTTTCGGCTTCCGCTTCTCGCCCGAACCCGCAGGCGGCGCAAAAATCAAACGAAGCGCTGCCGATGCCGAATCAGTCCGTAACGCGCGATTTCGCCGAAGCGCTCGAACTCGTCCGCCAGAATTACGTCGACGGTAAGGACGTCGATTACAACGAACTGACCAAAACGGCGATCGATTCGATGCTGCACGTGCTCGACCCGCATTCGAATTATTACGACGCCGCGGAATACCAGGATCTACTGACCGACCAGCAGAGCGAATACTTCGGCATCGGCGCGACGATCGCCAATTACCGAAAAAATAACGAAATCAATACTTTCGTCATCGCGACTTTTCCCGATTCGCCCGCCGCGCGCGCCGATCTGCGGTTCGGCGACAAAATACTCGCCGTCAACGGCGAGAGCATGACCGGTAAAAACTCCTCGGTCGTCCGCGATAAAGTGCGCGGCAAAAAAGGCACGCTCGTGCGCGTTCTGATCGAACGCGCCGAAACCGGACGGCAGGAAACGATCGAAATCCGCCGCAACCGCGTGCCGCAGCCGACGATTCCCGACGCCTATATCATCCGCGACCAGATCGGCTACATCGATTTGTCCGAAGGATTCAACTACACGACCGCGCAAGAACTGAACAACGCGCTCGCCGAGCTGCATAAAAAAGGCATGCGCTCGCTGATTCTCGATCTGCGCGAAAACACGGGCGGGATTTTGGATCAGGCCGTCAAAGTCGCCGAAAAATTTCTGCCCGCCGGCAGCGTGATCGTCACGCAGCGCGGGCGGTTCGCGCTCGACAATCGCGTCTGGCGCTCGCTGAACCGGACGCCCGAAACGATGCCGATGGTCGTGCTGGTCAACGATTCGACCGCCTCCGCCTCGGAAATCGTGTCGGGCGCGATGCAGGATTACGACCGCGCGCTGATTATCGGCGAAAACACGTTCGGCAAGGGCTTGGTGCAGAGCATCATCGATTTGCCGCACGGTTCCGGTTTGACGTTGACGACCGCCAAATACTACACGCCGTCGGGACGCTCGATCCAGCGCGATTACGCGAACAGAAGCCTCTACGATTATTTCAATCATAAAGCCGCGATCCGGACGCAGGATAAATCGGAAGCCAAAACCCTGACCGGCAGACGCGTTTTCGGCGGCGACGGCATCACGCCGGACGAAATCGTCAAAAACCAAGATTTGACCGATTCGGAAGCCGAGTTTCTCGATCCCGTATTCTTTTTCGCGACCGCGCTCGCGAGCGGCGAAATCGCCGGGTTAGAAAATTATAAAATCGACGGCGCCGTCAAATACTCCAGCCGCATCCGTCCGAGCGATTACCCGGTCGGCGACGAAATTCTCAAAGCTTTCAAAGGATTTCTCGAACAGTCGAACGAATGGAAACCACTGGCGGCGAAAATCGAAACCGACAAGGTTTTCATCAAAACGCGCATCCGCTACAACCTGATCACCGCCGCCTTCGGCACGGTTTCGGCGAATCAGGTATTGATCGAAGAAGACAAACAGGTCGCCAAAGCCCTCGACAGCCTTCCGCGCGCCCAGCAGCTCGCCCAGCTGGCCAGCAAAGCCCGGCAAAGACAAAAATAGGTTTGGGGTTTTGGTTTTGGCTTTTTGGCATTTGCTTACTTAAAGCGTTTAACATCAAAATTAAACCCAAAACCAAAACCCCAAAGCCCAAAACCAATCTTACTTCCTTCGGTTTTCTGTGAAAAAAAAACTCGCCGAGTCGCGTCCTCGGCGAGTGTAAAAAAGAAACAGGAGGAATCAGAAGCCTTGCTAAATTGCTCTTTCAACAGTCTTGCCCGACTTCGTATCCATATTGACTGATGCGTGAATATTTTCGCGAGTTGCTTTGCGAAAAAAAATGTCCCGACATTTTTTTAGAATGCCGGGACGCAGTTATTTTTCGGCTGATTCAGGATCAGAAGTTAAGCTTGCCCGAAAATTGGATTCTCCGGTTGTTGTTCGTGACGTCGGCGTTGATGCGCCCGAAAAGCGAGCTGCCGAAGCTGCCGTTCGTCAAACCGGCTGCCGGGTAAACCGCCGACGGCGCGTTGAAGTTCGGCGTGTTCGTCAGGTTTTTGACGTCGACGCGTAAATCGAAACTCAAGGTTTCGGTAAAGCGGAAACGCTTGCTGAGCGAAACGTCGGTTTCGAAGAACGACGGTCCGATAAAGTAGTTTCGCGGCGTGTTGCCCTGCTCGCCCGGAAGCGGCTGACTGAACAGGTGCCGTGACGCGTCGTCGAAGAACCAGTTGCGCAGTCCCTTTCCGACCGCATCGTAATCGGCCTGGACGATTTTTCCCAGATCGCGCGGACAATTATCGCAGTTGGCGGTCGACCCGATCACGTTGCTGAAGGTGTTGAGCCCCGAGAAAACCGTGAAGGGTCTGCCGGACTGCAGTCTGACGTTGCCCGCCAATTGCCAGCCGCCGATCAGGAAATCGACGTATTTGGGCGATTCCGAAGCGAGCCATTTGCCCCTGCCGAACGGCAGCTCGAAAACGTAGGTGCCGACAAGCGAGTGGCGGCGATCGAAATCCGACCAGCTGTAATTCAGGCGGCGGTCGCGATTGTCGAACGGCGTGTTGGCGGCGGTTTGCGTCGTGCCGGTGCCGACGGTCGTGAAGACCGGGTCGAACGAACGCGTGTCCTTCGATACCGACCACGTGTAACCGAGCTCGAAGCCCAAGCCGTCTTTGATGCGGCGTTTGAAGATGAACTCGAAGCCGTTGTAGAACGAATAATCGTTGCTGTCGATGACGAATAAACCGCCCGTAAACTGCGAATACGGCTGCAGGACGTTGCTGAACCCGCGCAGATCAATGATCCGCGGTTTGACGGTTGCCGCCAATTGCTGAGCGGTGCATATCCCGGCGGTCACGTCCGCCTGCGCGCTGCAGGTTTTTTGCGAAGCCTGCAGCGCGAGCGTCGCGACGCTGCCCTGCGTGATGCCGGTCGTATTCAGCGCGCGGAACCGAGCGGTTCCCCTGCTGTCCGTGGCGCTTCCGGTGAACAGAAGATTAAAAAACGGAACGTCGTTGCTTCCCGCTCTGACGCTATTAAAAGCCTCCAAAAAGTTCTGACTGATGCCCGGCAGAGTGGCGTAAATGTTGACCTGATTGGCGTCGTAGCCGCCGAACAGGTGCGTGCCCTTTTTGCCGATGTAATTGACCTCGATTACGTTGTCGCCCCAGACTTCCTGCTGGAAGCTCGCCGTCCACGAATGAATGCGCGGAAAAACCAGATCCGGGTCGATGACGTTGATCGAGCCCGTTCCGAAAGCCCCGGGCTGTCTCAATTGATCGGGCGTGCTCGTCGGATTGACCGGCGGAAGTCCGTTGCGCAACAGCCCGAAAGCATCGTTCGCCCCTAAGAACGTGTTGCCCGGCGCGTTCTGCCAAATGGCGGAGGCGAACAACTGCGTTCCGAAACGGTCGGAAGCCAGACGGTAGTTCATGCGGATCGAGGTTTTGCCTTTTTTGAACGGATCCCACGCGAAACCGACCGACGGCATAAAGACGTAATCGTCGTCGAACAATTTCCCTTCCGTCCAGCGGATGTCGTTCGCCGGCGCGGAACCGAGGGTCACCGATTTATTCGGAACCAACACCGGTCTGCCGTCGGCTGACGAAGGCGAGAGCTTGGCTTCCATGCGGACGCCGAGATCGACCGTAAAATTCGGTCTCCATTTCCACGTGTCCTGAACGTAAAAATCGAGTTCCGGGTAGTCGGCGGTGAAAATCCAGCGCGTTCCGACCGGCGCGAACCGGCTCGGATCGGTCGGGTCCGACACGAACGCGCGCGAATAGCCGCCGACGCGACCGAGCAGATCGTTGATGGTGCTTTCCAGCCGGTTCCGGTCGGTCGAGTTGATGCCCGTCAGATTATTCAGCCATTCGACCGGCACCGGATTGGTGGTGCGGCTGAAATTGACCGTCGGTTCGATGTTCGTGCCGGCAACCGAGGCGCGGTCGTCGATTTGCCGCCCGAGCCGGATATTGACGCCGGCTTTGATGATGTGCGGCGAAAGATCGAACGTCAGGTTGTCGACGAACTGCCAGGTGCGCAGACGGCGCGCGTTATACGAAAAGTTCGTGTTGATGTCGGTCGGATTGTTGAAAATGAACGGGTAGTTCGGATCCGGTTCCGGCGTCAGAAAATCGAACGCGAATCGGTTCTGACCGACGATGAATTCGTTCGTAAATCTCGCCGTCGGCGACCAGCGCCAGTTGAAGGCGAAATTTTTCGGCGTCCGGAAGGTATCGACGAAATTCGGCGCGTCCGGAAAGCGCGGTCGTCCGCCGTTGCCCGAGTCGCCGAACGAATTCTGCTCGCCTTGGGAGTAGCGGAAATAGAACGAGTTCGTTTCGTTGAGTTTGAAGTCGAATTTCGAGGAGAAATCGTACTGCTTTTCCCTCTGCGGCGACGAAAAAACAAACGCCGAAGTGTTCAGACCGTCGCCGCCCGCCGAGAAATTGTTCGGCAGCGGCATCGCATTTACGTAGCCCAACAGGAGCGGGTCGAGCGTAGTGCCGGTGCGCTGGACGATGTTATAGGAATCGATGCACTGCGTGGTCACCGACGCCGAACAGTTGGGCAGTGTCGGATTGCCGGACGAATCGACCAGTCCGGGACCGTTCGTGCCGCCGCGAACCCAGCGAAAGATTCCCTGCCGGGCGGATTGCGTGTAGACCGTGCGCGTCACGACCGCCGTGTCGGAAGCGCGCAGCAGCTGCAGATTGACGAAGAAAAACGCTTTGTCTTTCAATAAACCCCATTTCGTGCCTTCGCCGAAACCGGGATTAAAAAGCGGTCCGCCGAAACTTCCGCCGTAGATGTGCTGCACGAACTGCTCTTTGACGGCGTTGTTGACGTTCGCCGCGTAACTGCGGGCGTTAAAGCGCGGGGTCTGGTAATATTCGAAGAGGTTTCCCCGAAAATCGTTGGTTCCGGAGCGCGTGACGAACGTCACCTGCGCGCCGCTGCTGCGTCCGAGTTCCGCGGTGAAACCCGAGGTGACGACCTGAAACTCCTGAATTGAATCCGGGTTCGGCCGGAGCGGCGTGAAGTTCGAACCGCCGGCGCTCGATTCGTTGATATCGATTCCATCAAGCGTAAAGTTAAAGGAACGGTCGCGCGAACCGTTGACGTGCACGCCGCCGCCGGTGTTCGCGCCGCTGACGACGCCCGGCTGGTAGTTCAGCAAATCCAAAGGATTTCTGCCGCGCGTGCCGACGATCGGCAGGCTTTCGAGCGTCCGCTGCTCGACCGTGCTGCCGATATTGCCCGACGAGCTGGTCTGAACCTGTTCGGCGGTCGATTCGACCGTGATCGTCGCCGAAACGTCGCCGACCTCGAGCGCGACGTTGACGGTCGCCGGCTGATTGATGAGCGCCGGATTGCCTTTCGAAACAAATCTTTTAAAGCCCTGCCTTTCGACCGTCACCGTGTAATTACCAGGCTGAATGAGGTCAAAAGTATAAGCGCCGCTGTCGCTCGTCTGAGTGGTCAAAGAAGTGTTCGTGCCTTCATTGGTCAAAGTCACCGTGGCGCCGGCGACCGCCGCGCCGGAAGCGTCCGAGACGTTTCCGGTGACGCGCGAAGTCGTTCCCTGTGCAAACACCAAACCGCTCGAGGCGAACAGCAAAAGAAAAAGCGTAAATGCAAACAAAGACGGGTTTTTGCCCATTTTCTCCTCCAAAAATAAATTTTTGATAATAATGCCTGATGAAAAATCAATTATCGAAAAGATTTGATGATGTAAGATAGCACACTTCTTTGCAAAAGTGTTAAGAAAAATTGGATGAAATTGAAATTTTTAAATTTCACCGCTGGTTTTGAATGACCACGCCGTTCGCCCCGACCGCCCAGCCGTATTTCCTGGCGAAAAACAGCCCGTAGAGATGTTCTTTGGTGCCGCTCGGCTGCCGCGACCACGTTCTTCCCTTATCGTTCGAACGCAGAATCGTGCCGTCGTAACCGACGATCACTCCGTTTTTGTCGTCGGCGAAATCGACGCGCATGAACGTCATCGGAAAAGCCGTTTTGACGAGTTCCCAATTCTCGCCGCCGTTTTCCGTGCGCAGGATCGTGCCCTTGCTGCCGACGATGTAACCTTCGCTTTCGTCGCGAAAATCGACGTTGTATAAATCGAGCGCGACGCCCGACCGCTGCGTTTGGAAACTCGCGCCGCCGTTCGCGGAAGCGAGCACGAGACCGTCGTCGCCGACGATCCAGCAGCGCGAGCTGCCGACGAAATCCAGGTGATAAAGCTCTTTTTTCGACGGCACGATGACGCGCTGCCAGGTTTCGCCGCCGTCTTCCGTGCGCATGACGAGCGAATCGACGACGCGTTCCTGCGCGTTGAGCACCGAACCGATGACGATGCCGCGTTTTTTATCGGCGAACCGGATGCTCAGAAATTCCGGCGAGTTTTTGCCGAATTCGCCAGTGCGGTAAATCTGCGTTTCGCGCCACGTGCGGCCGCCGTCGCGCGTGATAAACAGCTTTTTGCCGGCGACGAGGTAGCCGTTGTCGTCGTTGCGAAAATAAATTTCGTTGATGCTTTCGGTCGTGCCGAGATCCTGTTTCGTCCAGTTGCGGCCGCCGTCGCCGGTCCACGCCAGATAGCCGTTATCGCCGGCGATCCAGCCCTTTTCGGCCGACGTGAAATAGACCGCGATCAAATCCCCGCCCGGTTGGCTGCGGTTGAGCGTCCAGATGGTCTGCGCGGCGGCGAGCCCCGCGAATAAAAAAACAGAAAATAACAAAAAAGCCGTTTTCTTCATTAAAGCCACTGTCGATAATTCTCCCAGATTAAAGATAAAAGGTGATTTTTGATGAAATAAGATTAACCTTTTTTTCATCAAAAATCACCTTCGACCCGGCCGCGGGCGCGTTCGCCGCCGCCGCGGCGTTTTAATCGGTAATCCGGTAAACCTTGCCTTTCCAGACAATTACGACCTGTTCGCCGAGCGCGAAATACGGCGCTAAATCCTTTTCTGAATTTATCAAATTAAAGTATTCCTCGCTCGCGAATCTGACTCTGATTTCCGGCAGCTTCGCTTCTTCCTTGAATTCCGAATCGATCCAGGCATTGTTTTGATTAAAGAAATTTTTGTTCGCGACGAACTGATTCAGGGTCGTGTTTCGAATCAAAATCTGTTCATCGTCCTTGCCGGCGTCGGCGCTGACGGAAACATTCGCCTGCATCGAATTCTGCTGCACGCTCATCTGCACCGCGCCGGCGCCGCTTTTTTCGCTGACCGATTTGGCGGCTCGTTTCTGCAGCTCGAGCATTTGACGGTCGTCGCGCGGCGCGGCGGCGAAGGTGCCGTCGGTCGCGAGATACGACGTATACGGCGTAACGATGCCGTAGCGCGTGCCGAGTTCGGTGATTTCGTCGCGCAGTTCTTTCGTATCGCCGTTCGCGCGAATCTGCTCCAAAAGCCAGCCGACGCGGCGGCTCGCCCACAGGCGCGGCAAAAAGTCGTTGTCCTGCGCACGAACCGGAAAATCGAGATTCGCGTAATTGAAGCTTTGCGTCTGCCTGCCCGATTTTCCCGAAAGGCGCAGCGTGACGTTTCGCAAATCGCTCGAATTTTTATACCTGCCGATGATTGCGAGTTGCATGCCCTTGAACAGATCGGTCAATTTTCGCGGGTACATGAAATCGGTCTCGACGCCGCCGAAGTCGATTTCCAAATCCGAAAGGACGGGCGAGCTGACGCGTCCGAAAAAGTTCGAGACCTTGATTTCGAGGTCTTCTTTCGGCTGCACGTAATCGGACACGCCCGCGTTTTCCGCGCCGATTTTATCGAGCAGCGCGGTGTTCACGTCGTAGCCGAAACCGAACGGGAAAATGCGCACGTCGACGTTTTTCGCGGCTTTCAGATTCGAAACGATTCTTTCGGCGCTCGTTTCGCCGACCGTCGGCAAGCCGTCGGTCATAAAGACCAGCATTTTCGGGCGCTCGTTTTTCTCGAACTGTTTCAATGAAGCGATCAGCGAATCGTTGATGTTCGTGCCGCCGGTCGGCTGAAGCCGTTTGATGAATTCCTCGCCGCGCTTTTTGCCGTTCGCGTCCGCCGCGATCAATCCGGATTCCATCAAATGTTCTTCGCCCGCGAAATTGACGACGTTGAAACGGTCGCCGTCGCGCAAAGTCCGCACGCCGAACAATAGCGCGTTGCGCGCCTTTTCCATCTTGCCTTCGTCCGCCATCGAACCGGACGTGTCGAGCACGAAAACGATGTCCTTGTTGACCAGCTCGCGTTCGGCTAAATTTTCTTTCGGCGAGAGCATCAACAGAAAATAGCCGTCTTTGCCCGGTTCGCGATAAGTGAGAAGCGACACGCCGAAATCCTTGTCCGAAAGCCCGTAGAAAAGCTGAAAATCGTTGTCGTTGTTCGAAGTTTCGAACGAAACCGCCGCGGTCGTCTCGTTTTTGCGTTTGACCTCGACCTGGTGCGACGGCGAATAAATATTCCGCAGCGCTTCCTTGCCGACGATCTCGATCCTGCCCGAAACGGTGCCGAACTTCTGCGCCGGCAGATTGCGCCGCACGTCTTCGTTCGTCGAAAACGGGCGATTCCATAAATTTCTGCCGGTGCCGAGCGGGTAACGGTAAGCGACGGTGCCCGATTCGGCCTTTAAAGCTTCGGTGTAAGTCATTTCCAGTTTTTTGTCGGAATTCGGCGGGATCGGGAAAATCGACGCCTGAAACAAATCCTTGCCGGCGTATTCGAGCAGACCCGGATCGCGTTGGCGGCGCACGATTTCGTCGTAAATGCGCCGCGCTTCCTCGCGCGAGCGCACTTCGCCGACGAGCTTTTTGCCGTTCTCCCAGATCGCGAATTCGACGATCGACGCCGTTTCCGGAATCGGGAAAAAATAAGTCCCTTCGAGCGTGTAGGGAGTGTCGTTTCGAAAAACCTGTTCGAGGCGCGTGGTCGCGACCTGCCCGTTGATGCGCGTGTCGATCGAGATCGATTTGACGGGCAGCACGTTCGGCAGCGGTTGGGGTCGCGGAATCGGCGGACGCGGAACGCACGGGCGGCGCTCGCAGATGATCGGCACGATGACGCCCTGCGCGTCGACGTCGGGCGCGGAAAAAAAGCCGGCCGCGAGCGCGCAGACCGCCAGTGCGTAAAATTTGATTTTCATAAAAAATCTCCTGTAAACCAGAGTTTCAGCGCGGATGTTGGATAACTTACGCTTTTTTGACGTTTTAAAGAACGGGGCAAGTTGCTCCGGCTTGCAGATTTTTTGAAATTTAATTTATTTTCGAACGCCGCGGGTTGAAAGATAAAAAGGGCCACGATTCGGCTCGAAAAATCGAGGTCGAATCAAGGCCCTTTTGGTTAAAGTGCCGCCGGATTACTGGTCTTTGGATTCCCGGCTCGACGTTTTTTCTTCCGATTGTTCGTTGAGCGCGTCGTCGATGTCCTTTTCGAGGACGGCGCGCAGCTTTTCGACCAACTGGTCGGCTTTCTGCACGTTTTGTTCGAGCCCGGAGCGCGTGTTTTGAATGTCGTTCAAAAGGTTCGAAAGGTTTCTCTTTTCGGCGTCGAGATTTTTTCTTTTCGCCTCGCGCAGCTCTTCCGGCCGCAGGCTGCCGGCGAAGGCGACCTGACGGTCGATCACGTCGGGACGCGCTTCGTATTCGAGCGTTTCGAGCTTCGTTTTCAGCGTGTTTTCTTTTTCGACGATTTCGAAAAGCTGTTTGCGCAGGGATTCGGCGCGCTGTTCGGCGCGCGTCAAAATGTCGAGATTAAGCAGCAGACGGCGCTGTCTTTCGTCATACTGGTTTTGTTTCGAGGACTCGAGCGACCGCATGCGCGTGTTCATTTCCTTCATCCGGCTGCTGATGCGGTCGAGCTTCTGGTCGAAGGTTTCGGGCTCGGTCGGCGTCTCGACTTCCGGCTGCGGCGTGGTGGTTTCCAAGTTTCCGGTGATGATCTGCTGATTCTGGTTCGTGTAATCAGCCTGACTGACGACGGTCGGTTCGGTCGGTTGCCGCACCGGCTGCGGAATCGAAGTCGTGGCCTGCCTTTTCGTTCGTTTTTTCGTCTGCGCGTCCGCCGCTCCGGCGAACCCGATCAATCCGAGCAGCAAAAGGCAAAGCGCCGCGCCGTAAAATCTGTCAGTCGTGTTTTTCATAATATTATTTCCCGTTTTTCGAGACATCTCTTTTATCGGGCAAAAGGTCGCCGGTAAAATACTCGATGATGTTTTTGCCCGCGCCGACGAACGGAATCGCGTCGAGCCCCGAATTGATGACGCCTTTCACGAGACCTTTGCGCCGAATGTCGTAGCCGACGAACCCGATCGCCATCGCCGTGCCGACGTACGGAATCGATTTGCCGATGCGTTTCGCGAGCATCCAGCCGCCGGCCTCGGCCGCCTTTCGTTTCAAAGTTTTTTTATTTTCAGCCATATTCTTTTAACCCAAACAATCGCTTGCATTTTTCGATGCTAAAAGAATACTCTAAATTTGCACGGATTTTCCAGATAAAAGTTCCAAAATTTCGCAAAACTATGCCGCTGAAAGTCGAGAACCTTTCCAAAAGATACGAGAATAACTGGGCTCTGAGAGACGTTTCATTCGAGGTCGCGGAAGGCGAGGTTTTCGGAATCTTCGGCGTCACCGGCGCCGGCAAATCGACTTTGATCCGGCTCCTCAGCGGCGCCGAACAATGCAGCGGCGGCAAGATTTATCACAACAGCGACGACGTGACGCTGTTTTCCTGCAGCGAACGCGATTTTCATTTCCCGCGCGTCACGAACGACTCGTTCTGGCAGAAGCTGTTCAAAACCGACCGGAAATCCGCCTTAGCCGACGGCGAAGGTCAGGTTCTGGCGTTGAACGAGGCGCTCGAAAACGCCGGCAGCGTATTGCTGCTCGACGATTCGTTCTGCTACATGGACGAATTCCTGCGCCGCGATAATTACGAAAAATTAAAACGCGCGGCGCGCGCGAAAAATCTGATCGTCGTGATCGCGACCAACGATTTCGACGAAGCGATGCTGCTCTGCGACCGCGTGCTGGTGCTCGATCGCGGCGCGGCGCTGCAGACGGACGAGCCCGGCGAGATTTACCTCAATCCCGCCAATTCGCGCGCGGCCTACGTTTCGGGCAGAAATAATCTGATCGAAGCGCGGCGTCTGACGTCGAACAAAACCGAAACGCCCGAATTTCAAACCATCCGCGGCGAGCATCGGCTCTTCGCCAGCAAAACCGACAAATCGCGTTTCGCGCCGATCAATCAGAACAACATTCTGACGATTCGCCCCGAACACATCTCGATTTCGTTCGGCGCTTCGTTTCCCGAGGACAATCTGCTCAAAGCCCGCATCACGAACGTCAGTTTTCAGGGCGCGACGACGCTCGTCGAGCTCGACGCGGGCGGACTGAAGCTCGACGCGCTGGTCTTGCGCCTGGTCGGACTGAACGTCGGCGAGGAATGCGTGGTCGGACTTCCGCCCGACCGCATTCTGGTTTTCAAGCATTAATAAAAGGGCTTCGTCGGTTCGTGCGGTGAAGCCCTTTTTCGCGGTCGATTTTTATTGGAGAACGAAACAGACGCCGATCGGACGGTCGCGCTTTGCGCCGATCGCCGGCAACGTCAGCGCCGAAATTGCCTTAAAGAATGATCTTCCGCAGTTGTTGGTCTTAATGATGCTGCCCGGTGAGAACGAGCAACGGCACGAGGCTTACCGGCGCGCCGTAAGTCCGGCGACCGCCGAAAACAATTTCGAAATCGCCGAAAAGATGCTCCGCGAAGCCCTGCCGCTTTTTCGCCGCCATTACAAAACGGAAAAATTCCCGATCATCGCCAACGAGTGCAAACTCCCCTTCGTTCTCGCCAAACAGGAAAAGTGGGTTGAATTCGAAATTCATTCGAAAATCTGCCGGCAGGGCGCGGAAAACCTGAGCGACAAACCGGGCACCAATCTCGCGATCAAAAAGCTTGCGGAAATTTCGGACGAACCGCTCGGGGAAAAGAGCAGTTGACCGTTTTCTAGCCGAGCCATTTTCCCGAGGAATCTCGCGCCGGCTAGCCGGAGAAAAAAAGCCGCATTTCATTCTTCAATGAAATGCGGCTTTCGCTTTCGAAAATTGAAAATTTCGTCTAAAGCTGCGGCGTCAGAACGATTTCGACGCGGCGGTTTTTGGCGCGGTTCGCGACCGTCGTGTTGGCGGCGATCGGCAGCGTCGCGCCCAAGCCTTTCGCTTCGACGCGGTCCTGATTCGCGCCGGAGCTGACGATCATGTCGGCGATCGCCTGCGCGCGTTCCTGCGTTAAAGTCTGCAGCTCCTCGGGCGTTCCGCGATTATCGGTATGCGATTCGATCGCGATTCTGTAATCCGGATTGCTCGCCAGCAGCTGCGCGAGCGAGGTCAGTTTCGTCTGCGCGGTCGGCGCGAAACTGCTGACGCGGGCGCTCGTCCAGAAGTTTTCCGGCAAAGTCAAAACGATGCCGCGCTCGTTCTGGCGAACCGTGCCGAACTGCCGCAGATTTTGGAGCAGAGCGCCCTGGTTCGCCTGAAACTGCGCGACCCGGTTCTGCTGCTCGATTTGCTGCTGGGCGGCGATTTTTTCATTTTCGAACTGCTGGATTTTCTGTTTGTCGTTTTGCTGCTCGACTTTGATCCTGCCGAGTTCCTCGCGCACGCGCCCGAGCTCTTCGCGCAGTTCCCTGACCTGATTCGCGTAATTCGCCGAGTCGCGTTCGGCGAGTTCGCGGTTGCGCGTTTCGCGCGCGAGTTCGGCTTTCAAATCGGCGACTTGGTTGAGCGCGTCGGTGTATTTTTCTTCCGACTGGCGAATTTCCGCGTCCTGTTTGGTCTTTTCGTTGCGGCGTTCGCGCGCTTCTTTGCGGGCGACGGCGGTCTGTTCGGCTTTGACGGCGGCGGAAATCGCCTGCCGCGCCGCGATGTCGATCGATTCTTCCGGACGGCTCGCGCGCCACGCGTCTTCCGCCCCTTTCAGCAGCGCTTCGGCTTGCTGCAGCTCATCCGCCGCGTCGCGCTGCGCGCCGGCAAATCGCGCCAGCGCGACCGCCTGCTTCGCCTGCAAAATCGTCGAAGGCGTTTTCTGGTAATCGACTTCGGCGATTTCCGGCGTGCGCGCGTCGCGGAAAAAGTCAGACGAATTGCCGAAATACTGAATCGCGCGCGTCGTCGCGATGGTTTTGCCGGTCGGCGAATACGGGCTCAAATTTTCGAGCATGATCGCCTGGCTCGGACGGCGGACGAGAAAATGCGGTTCCGCCGTGATGATCAGCGCGAAGGTCTGGAGCGGCGTCGTCACGGAGATTTTCGAATCGAACTCGAAGGTTCCGCGCCGCTTGATTTCGCCGAGGTTGTCGATCTGACCTTCGGGCGAAACCGCCCACAAAACGTAGGTCGCGTAGCCGGCGCCGAGCTCGAAGGGGCGCGGCATTTTCGAAACCGTGACCTCGATTTCCGTACCGTTTTTGTTGGTGCGCTTGATGCGTCCCTCGCCCTTCATGCGCGGAAACCGCGTCGTGCCGCGAAACTGCGTGATGACTAACTCGTCCAAAGGATAGGTGATCGCCGTCGTCTGCCGCGAAATGTCGACCTGTCCGAAAGTGAAAATTGCGGTTGAAAAAATGAATAGAAATGTAGCCAGATATTTGAAAAATTTTGAATTGTGCATATTTTCCCCCAAAGCGCGATGCTTTTAGAAAGATGCCACAAGTCATTTTAAAGTTGCAAATTTGGTCCCTGTTCGCGCCAAATTCGCGGCGCGAAACTGACATTTCAAATTTCAAATTTCAAATTTCAAATAAAAACTCTGTAATATGTAGTTTGTTGTCGTGTCCGCAAAATTAATGAAAGATTTCAAACGACTCTTAAAATACCTGCGCCCGTACTGGCTGATTTTCGTCGTCGCCGCTTTCGCGATGCTTTTCGGCGCGGCGTTCGAAACGGCGACCGGCGCGCTGCTCGTGCCGATCTTCGACCAGTTCATCGGCGTTCCCGGACAAGAATCGAAAACGCTTTTCGATCTGCACAGCCTGATCCCGCGCGACGACTGGTTTCGCGCGTGGATTATGATCACCGTGCTTTTGCTCGGTTTCACGATCGCGAAAGGCATCGCCGAGTATTTTTCCTCGTACCTGATGGCGAAGATCGGACAATCGGCGGTTTTGGATTTGCGGCGCGAGCTTTACGAGCATCTTTTGCAGCAGTCGGCGACGTTTTTCGAGCGCCACCGCACGAATTACCTCGTTTCGCGGCTCGTCAATTCGTGCGCGGCGATCGAGCTTTCGGTTTCCTCGAATTTGCGCGACGTGCTGCGCGAGGCTTTCATGCTCGTCGCTTTTCTTTCCGCCGCCTTTTATTACAACCCGAAATTGACGCTCGGCGCCTTGATCATCGCGCCGGTCATCGGCGGCCTGACGGCGAAATTCAGCAAATCGCTCAGGAAATTGGCGGAAGAATCGTTCGAGGGCAACAAACTTCTGACCGACACGGCGCAGGAAACGCTCGCCAATCAGACGATCGTCAAAGCCTATGCGGCGGAGGAACGCGAAAAATCGCGCTTTCTGAAGGTCGCGCAGTTGATCGCCCGCGCGAATTTGCGTTCCGGGCAGATCGCCGCGACCTCGCCGCCGACGATCGAGCTGATCGGCGTCGTCGCGGTCGTGATATTTTTCTACTTCGGCTTGCGCGAAATCAACGCCGGCACCATCAACGCGCAGCAGTTTTTCACGTTTTTGTTTTTTCTTTTCCGCTCCTACGACCCGATGCGCAAAATATCGCGCCAGCATAACGAATTGACGAAGGCGTTCGCCGCCGCGCGCGACGTCTGGGAAATTCTCGACGAGGACGAGATTCTGCCCGAAAAACCGGACGCGGTCGAATTGAAACCCTTGCGGGACAAAATCGAGCTCAGAAACGTCTCTTTCAAATACCAAACCGACGATAAAAAAATTCTGCAGAACATCGACCTCGAAATCCCGAAGGGCTCGATGATCGCGCTCGTCGGCGAATCGGGCGGCGGCAAATCTTCGTTAATCAAACTGATCCAAAGGCTTTACGATCCGACGGGCGGCGCGATTTTCTGGGACGCGGCCGATCTGCGCGACGCGCGGGTTTTAAGCCTGAAAAAACAAATCGCGCTCGTCACGCAGGAAACGGTTTTGTTTAACGACACGATCCGCTACAACATTTCCTACGGCAACCCGCAGGCGACCGACGACGACATCGCGGAAGCCGCGCGGATCGCGTTCGCCGCCGATTTTATCAAAGAGCTGCCGAACGGTTACGACACGCTCGTCGGCGAGCGCGGAATTTTCCTGTCCGGCGGACAGCGCCAGCGCATCGCGATCGCCCGCGCCGTGCTGGTGAACGCGCCGGTTTTGATTTTGGACGAAGCGACCTCGGCGCTCGACACGGAAAGCGAACGGCTCGTGCAGAAGGCTCTGGCGAACCTGATGCAAAACAAAACCTCGATCGTCATCGCGCACCGCCTTTCGACCGTCCGGCGCGCCGATAAAATCGTCGTCATGGAACGCGGCAAAATCATCCAGACCGGCACGCACGACGAGCTTTTAGAAAAAGGCGGCACTTACAAACGGCTCTATGAATTGCAGTTCGCCGAAGAAGATTTAGCCGCGGGTTACGCGAACACCGCGAATTGAAAATATGATCGATGATCTCGTGAATACCAACATCGAAAATCGTGCTTCGTTTATAAATTTTTTGAGTCTTTTAAGAAAGGATTTGACTATTAATTCAGAAGAATGGGGAAACATTACGCTCGAAGACTTTTTGGAAGCGATGGAATCCTACACCGAAGATATACAGGGTTATTACAACAATACAAATCAAAACGTCGATGCCGATCAAGCATCTTGGAAAGTTTTTGCAGATATTTTGATGGGCTCGCGAATTTATGATTAATACTTTAAAATTCGTGTTATTCATGCCATTCATGGCAAAATTCTTTTTATGAAATCAATGACCGGATTCGGGCGCGGCGTCGTGCAGGAAGCGGATTTCGCCGTGACGATCGAATTAAAAACCGTAAACAATCGTTTTTTGGACATCAGCGTGCGGCTTTCGGGCGAGCTGCAGCCGCTCGAAGCGACGATCAAGCGCCAGATCGGCAATCGCCTTTCGCGCGGCCGCGTCGACGTCAATTTGACTTACGAGCGCACGACGGAAATCAACTACGAGCTCAACCGCCCGATGATTACCGGCTATCTCGCCGCGATGAAACAGATGCAGGACGAGTTCGCGCTTTCGGGCGAACCGGACATCAACGTGATCGCGCGATTGCCGAACGTTTTGCTGCCGAAAAAGGACGATTTGGGCGTCGATTTCATCGTCGGCGTCGAAAGAGCTTTAATAACGGCGCTCGACGATCTTGAGAAAATGCGCGAAAACGAGGGCGAAATGCTCGCGGGCGAACTGAATTTCCGCCTTTCGGAAATCGAAAACCGGCTGCCGCCCGTCGAATCGGAATCCGCGACGGTCGCCGAGGAATACCGGGTGCGGCTCTCGAAAAAAATCGCCGATTTTCTCGCGAAATCCGATTCGCAAATCGAAATCGACCAGGGCAGATTGGCGCAGGAAGTCGCGTATCTTGCCGACCGCAGCGACATTTCCGAGGAAATCCAGCGGTTAAAAAGTCACATCGAACATTTCCGGCAAATCATGTCGCAGGAAAAAGAAGTCGGCAAACGACTCGATTTTCTGACGCAGGAACTAAACCGCGAGGCGAACACGATCGCCTCGAAAACGACGAATCTGATCGTTAAAGAGAACGCGCTCGCGATCAAATCCGAAATCGAGAAGATCCGGGAACAAGTCCAGAATGTAGAATAGCGGTCGGTGGTCAGTGTTCAGATAAAACCGACCGCTCACCGACCACCGGCCACCGACCACTATGAAGGGGAATTTAATCATCATCAGCTCGCCGTCGGGCGGCGGCAAAGGAACTTTAATCAAGGAAATTTTGAAACAGACGCCGGCGATCGGTTACTCGGTTTCTTACACGACGCGCGAGGCGCGCGCCGGCGAAGAAAACGGGCGCGATTATTTCTTCGTGTCGTACCAGGAATTTTCCGATCTCATCAAACGGGGCGAATTTCTCGAATACGCCGAAGTTCACGGGAATTTTTACGGCACCTCGAAAACGCGCGTCGACCACGAAATCGAAAACGGGCGCGACGTGATTTTGGAAATCGACGTGCAGGGCGCGGAAAACATCATCAAAAATTTTCCGGAAGCGGTCAGCATATTCATTCTGCCGCCGAGTTTCGAGGTTTTGCGCGAAAGACTGACGGCGCGCGCCACCGAAACGCACGAAAATCTGGCGCTTCGCTTAAAAAACTCGTTCGGCGAGGTGCAGAAATTCAAAGATTTTCGATACGTCGTCGTCAACGACGAAAAAACGAAGGCGACCGGCGACCTGCAGACGATAATTTTGGCGGAAAGATTAAAGCGCGATAGACAAACCGGTGCGATTCAGGGTATTCTTGATAGTTTCGATATTTCCAAATTTAAAAGAGTTGGAGATCAATAGAAATTATGGCAGAAGAAATGATCGACGAAACCGAAGAAATCACGGAAAATTCCGAAGAAAAAGCCCCGCGCACGCAGGGCGAAATCGATTCGAAATACCGCATGATAATCCTTGCCGCGCAGCGCAGCAAACAGCTTCAACGCGGCGCGACGCCGCGCATCGAAGCCGATCCGCGCAAAACGAAGCCGACCCGCATCGCGATGCGGGAACTCGAACACGGTAAGGTGAACTTTGAAACCCTGACCGAATCGCAGTTTTCGACTAAACAGTAAAAAGGTTTACTTAAATTTTCGATTTTCACTCCAGATCATGAAATCGGAGGCGGCTCGCCGCGCCTCGATTTCGTATGGAATATCGAGATAAGCCTGCGAACGCGCCGCTAAATCGCGCTTTTCTTTCCGTCTCAAGTTGGCATAGTAGCTTTTGACGTAAAGCCTCAGGAACCGGAAAAAGCCCTCGCGGTCGTACTGCAGAACGTGCGCGATTTCATGAACGACGAGTTCTTCGTCGAGCCTTAATTTTTGATTTTCGCTCAGCCAGAAGTTTTCGGGGAAAATATAAATCCGCCGGCCGACGGTCAAGCCTTCGATCTTCAAAGCCCTCGTCAAATAATGCGTTAATCTGCCGCCGTAGAAATTGATTTCGGGCAGGACAAACTGCCGGTCATCGAGATACTCGCGGAAAAAAGCCTCGATTTTCTGACGTGATTTTTCTGAAAGTTTCATACAAAAAAAGCCGTCTTTTTAGACGGCTTTTGCATGGAAAAAGTTTTATATAAATTACCGGTTGATCCGGTCGCCGGCGTTGCTGATCGCGTCGCCGACGGCGTCGATCGTTTCGCCCACGCCGCGTTTGAATTTGCCCCAGGTTTCCTGCGTTTCGCCTTCGGCGTTCTGAATTTCGCCCTCGGCTTCCAAATCACGGTCGCCGGTCACTTCGCCGACGGTGTTTTTGACCGAGCCTTTAACCTGTTCCCATTTTCCTTCCATTTCGTCGTTATTCGGAATTCCCATAATTCTATTTTGGATTTTAGATTGCCGATTTCGGATCGCTCCGCGACAATTAATACCTTTCCTCCTTGTTAAATTACGTATGAATTTAATTCAATTTCATACTTAATTATTAATAAAAGCAATTGCCATTCCCAAAAATTAAATCCAAAGTCCAAAGTCCGAAGTCCGAAATCGAACTACATTCCCTTGTAATTCGGTCCGCCGCCGCCTTCCGGCGTGACCCAGTTGATGATCTGGTACGGGTCGGCGATGTCGCACGTTTTGCAGTGCACGCAGTTCGAAAAATTGACTTTTAATTCCTTGCGCTCGGTTTTCGAGTTGTATTCCATTTCATAAACCGCCGCCGGACAAAATCTTTGACACGGATTGCCGTATTCTTCGGCGCAGCGCGTCGCGCAGATTTCCGTATCGAGCACGTGCAGATGCGACGGCTGATCTTCGTTGTGCGCGACGCCGGCGTGAAACACGTCCGTGATTTTATCGAACGTCAATTGTTTATCGAATTTGACGTTTTCATACCGGTGCCCGTTCTGGTGCTCCGCGATCCTTTCCATGCGTTCGTGCCCGGCGACGTGATGTTCCTTCGGCATAAAGCCCCACGCCAACCCGCCGGTGACGAACTGCAAGCCGGAATTGATGAGCGCCGACCAGCGTCCCGACTGGAAGGAAGCGTGAAAATTCCTGACCGGGTGCAGCTCGTCGTAAATCCAGCTCATGCTGACTTTTTCCTCGAAATGCCGGAGCGTTTCGGAAGTGTAATTTTCGTGCTCGAACGCGCCGACGATCGTTTCCGCCGCGAGCATGCCGGATTTCATCGCCGTGTGAATGCCCTTGATGCGCTGCCCGTTTAGGAACGATCCCGAATCGCCGACGATCAAAACGCCGTCCGCGTACAGTTTCGGCATCGTCCAGTAGCCGCCGGCATTGATCGTTTTCGCGCCGTATTTGAGCATTTTCCCGCCGGCTAAAACTTCGGCGACTTTCGGATGCGTTTTGAATTTTTGAAACTCGGCGTGCGGGTCGATGTTCGGGTCTTTATAATCGAGCCCGGTGACGTAGCCGATCGACACGACGTTGTTTTTCATGCCGTAAATCCAACCGCCGCCGTACGTGTCGGTATCCGACGGAAAACCGAGCGTGTGCACGACCTTCCCTTCCTCGAAATTGCCCGCCGGAACTTCCCAGAGTTCTTTGACGCCGAGCGAGAAAATCTGCGGCTCTTTGTCTTCCATCAGATTGAGCCGCTGCATCAGGTGTTTCGCGAGACTGCCGCGCGAGCCTTCGCCGAGGACGGTCACTTTCGCGAGCAGATCGACGCCCGGCTCGAAATTGCCCTTCGTGTGCCCTTCCCGGTCGATTCCCTTGTCGCCGGTGCGGACGCCGATCACGCGGTCGTTTTCGTCGTAAAGAATTTCGGCTGCCGGAAATTCCGGGAAGATGTTGATGCCGGCCTCCTCGCATTTTTCGGCGAGCCATTCGCAGACCTTGCTCAAACTGACGATGTATTTGCCCTTGTTTTTGAGCGGCGGCGGAACTACCGGAGCGTCGATGCCGCGCGACTGCGTCAGGTACCAGAACGCGTCCGACGTGACCGCCGAATCGACCGGGCAGCCCTGTTCGAGAAAATCCGGCATCAGCTCGCGGATCGCGATCGGGTCCATCACCGCGCCCGACAGGATATGCGCGCCGACGAACGAGCCTTTTTCGACGATCGCGATTTCGAGCTCGCCGATCTTGCGCCCCTTTTTGATGCCTTTTTCGACGAATTCGTCGTGCTCGGCGATTTTCTTTTTCAGATGCAGCGCCGCCGCTAAATTTGCCGGACCGGCGCCGACGAAAACCACGTCCATCTCGAGTTGTTCGCGTTCGATATTCATATTTTTTTCCTTAAAAATGAATGGTCATTCAGTTTATGCAAGTATAACAATTTTGTCGCTCGCTTCCAAAACATAAATCTTTAGATTTTATTGTTTTTACATTATAATCCTTGCGTCCGATGTTTCGTCAAAATTTCAAAACGACGCTCGCGATCTTCGCACTTTTCGTGTTCGCCGCCGCCTGTCAAAAAAAAAACGCGGTCAATGCCGACCTGAACGCGGAAATGCCGAAAAAAATCGTCTGGGCTTGGGAGCGACCCGAAGATCTGCGGTTTCTCGACGCGCGCCAGTTCGGCGTCGCGTTTCTCGCGCAGACTTTGATTTTGCAGAACGACGACGTCGTTTTCCGCCCGCGCCGCCAGCCGCTCGAACTGCCCGAAGACATCTACCTCATCGCCGTCACGCGCATCGAAACTTTTCCCGAAAAATCGAAACGCCCGGCGCTGTCCGCCGCGCAGCGCGAAAAGATCACAAATTTAATCAAAAAAACGCTCGATTTGCCGAACGTCAAGGCAATTCAGACCGACTTCGACGTCCGTTTATCGGAGCGGCAATTTTATCGCGCGCTGGCGAACGATTTGAAAAAGGAACTGCCCGCCGAAACGCCTTTCACGATCACGTCGCTCGCTTCGTGGTGCGTCGGCGATCACTGGTTCAACGATTTCCCGGTCGACGAAGCCGTGCCGATGGCGTTCGAAATGGGCGCCGATTCCGAGCGGATTCGCGATTTCCTGGCGAAGGGCAACGACTGGAACGAACCGCTCTGCCGCGGCAGTTACGGCATTTCCGTCGACGACCCGCTCGTCAACGTCCGTCTGAAACCGGACCGCCGTCGTTATTATTTCAAATCGAAGGCTTGGGAGAAGGGCGATTTGGAAAGATTGCAATGATGGGAGCGCCGCCGGGACGGCCGCTCTTCAAACAAAAGATATGAAGAACTTGATCCGTTTCGGCGCCGCCGTTCTTTTGATTTTTGCGTTTCTGACGAATGCCTTGCCGTGCGGTCCGTCGTACGTTTCGCCGGTCTTCGAGTACGATTACGCTCCGGAAAACCCGTACGAAAACTTCGCGGCGGGCAAAATCGGTGTTTTGAAGCCTTCGCAGCGACGAATCGTTTTGCTCGCCGCGTATCGGTATCTGAACGGCGGCGGCTTTTCCGCGCCCGAACAAAAAGCGCTGGTCGAGGTCTGGAACGCGGAATTCAACAACCGGCCGTACGAGGAAGACGACGTCGGCGAAACCGTCAAGCAGTGGATCGAGAAGCGCAAATCGGTCGTCGGCAAAGAGGAGAAAACGCCCGAAATTTACGTCGAGCGCGAATACGGCAATTACGATTTTTTTCCGAACTGCACGAAAAGCGCGTTCGAAACCGCCATCGAGACGCTCTCCGATCGCGCCGCGTCGCACGGTTCGGAAGACCCGTTCGTCAGGGATTGGGTGGCGGGGCAGGACAAGGTGTTCGAAAACTGCGCCAGCGGCAAAGCGACGCCCGCCCCGCTCACCGAAGCGATGCCCGAATGGCTCCGAAAAGACCGCGCCTACCAGCTCGCGGCGTCGGAATTTTACGCGCTCGATTACGATTCGGCGCGGCGGCATTTCGCCGAAATCGCCCAGGATTACGATTCGCCGTGGCAGGAAACCGCCGAATACCTGGTCGCGCGAACGCTGATCAGGCAGGCGAGTCTGATCAAGAACAAAACGAATTCGGAGATGCTTTACGCCGAAGCCGAACAAAATTTCTCGAACGTCGCCGCGAAGGGCAGTAAATTTTCGAATTCGGCGAATAAAATGCTCGGACTCATCAAATACCGGCTGCGACCGCAGGAGCGCGTCCGCGAGCTGGCGCAAATCGTCGCGACGCAGGGCGACGCCAACTTTCGGCAGGATTTGATCGACTACAACTGGCTGCTCGATAAATTCGAAAAGGAAACGCTCGAAGCGGAGGATAAACGCCGGGAGCAAATCAAACAACTCGAAAATTCGAACAACGTCAATGCGGCGCCGTTAAACGACGGCGCCGGTTCGAGCGATTCGAACACCGCTTCGACGGTCGTCGCGTCATCGAATTCGGCGGCGACGAACGCGAATTCGACGTTCGAGCAGCCGCAGAACGACGCGCAGCTCCGCATTTATATTTACTCGGACGATTACAAGGAAAACTGGACGTTTTTCGTCGAGCCGGACGCGACCGACGACGAAGCGATCGCGAAAGCCGAGCAGATCGTCGGCCGACCGCTGAGCGACAAAATGCGGGAACTGGTGCGCAGCGCGCGCCGCGAAGCCTACCGCGGGCGTTTCGACGGCAACGGCGGCGGTGAATATCAGGGCGGCTATTACGGTTCGGAAAAACTCTCGCTTTCGATTCTGCCCGATTTTTTGAGAAACGACGATTTGACGAACTGGCTTTTCACGTTTCAGACCGCCGGCAGCGAAGCGTATCTTTACGCCATTTCGCGGTTCCGTGAGACGGGCTCGAATTTATGGCTTTTGACCGCCGTTTCAAAGGCGGAGAAATCGTCCGCGGAATTGAACCGTTTGCTCGAAGCGGCGGACAAAGTCGACCGCAATTCGCCCGCCTACCCGACGATCGCTTATCACCGCGCGCGCATTTTGATCGAAGCGGGCAAAACCGCCGAAGCCCGAAAACTGCTCGACGACATTCTGGATTCCGGACTGGATCTGCCGGTTTCGTCGCGCAATAAGTTTTTGCTGCAACGCGCGCAGATTTCGGAAACGCTCGACGATTTTTTGCGGTTCGCGCGGCTCAAACCGTTCGCGTTCGATTGGGACGGCACGAGCGGCACGATCGACGATTTCATCAAACAGCAGAAATCCTGGTACACGCCGGAAAGTTATCCGAACCAAACGCGCGCGCAGTACGAACAGGAAGTCGAGGAAAATTTCAAAAACGAAAGGCTCTGGCAGGACCGCGAAATGTTCGATTCCGGCACGATCAACGTCATGAACAATCATTTTCCGCTGGCGCTGCTCGTCGAAGCCGAACAGTCGCCGGCGCTGCCCGATTATCTGCGCGAACGTTTCGCGATCGCCGCATGGACGCGCGCCGTGCTGCTCGGCGATTACGCGATTGCCGCGAAAATTTCGCCGGAAGTCGTCAAATTTCACCCCGCATTGGAAGAATCCATCGGAAAGGTCAATCTGGCGAAAACGCCGACCGGCAAACAGCGCGCCGCCTTTTATCTGATCCTGAAAAATCCGATGTTCAGCCCGTATCTCGAAGACGGTCTCGGTAAAGCGGACAACGAATTCAACTCCTGGGACGCCAACGATTGGTGGTGCGCGCCGTATGATACCGAATACGACGCGACGACCGGCACGGACGTCAAAGTCAAACCGCCGCCGAAACCGCGGTTTCTTTCCGCCGCGCAGTCCGGCGCCGCGCAGGACGAACGCAAAAAGCTCGCGGAAATCGGCGACGCGCCGAAATTCTTCGGCGAGAAAACGCTCGAATGGACGCGGCTCGCGCCCGCCGACAAGCGCGTTCCCGAACTGCTTTTCATCGCTTGGGAAGCCAACGGCTGGACGAAATACGGCTGCGGCAACAATGTCGAACTGCGCCAGCAGCTCGGCGATGTGCTGAAGAAAAAATACCCGCAAAGCGAATTCGCGCAGAAGGTGCGCGACGAGGAAAAGGAGCAATGAAAAAGGGAACTGACGATTCAGTTCCCTTTAAGCGGCCGGCCGCCGTACTTACGGCAGTTAACAGATTGTCAGCAACGATAGCTTTGGAATAAGCGAAACGGAACCGGTGAAAAGAACCCTTTCGCTTTTCACTCCCCGTTCGCCGCTTATTCCGGAATTCGCTTTAGTTCTGCGAATTAGCGGCCGAAACGACCTTTTCCGCGGCGTCCGACATGCCGTTCGCGACCAGAAAATTCATGCCCGATTCGGCGATCACGCGGTTGCCCTCTTCGACGTTCGTGCCTTCGAGGCGGACGACGATCGGAATCTGGACGTTCAGGTTTCTGCCGGCTTCGACAACGCCGCGCGCGACCATGTCGGTTCTGACGATCCCGCCGAAAATGTTGACGAGCACGGCTTTCACGTTTTCGTCAGCGAGCAGGATTCGAAACGCCTGTTCGACGCGTTCCTGCGAAGCGCCGCCGCCGACGTCCAAAAAGTTCGCCGGCTCGCCGCCGTGCAGTTTGATGATGTCCATCGTCGCCATCGCGAGCCCCGCGCCGTTCACCATGCAGCCGATGTTGCCGTCGAGCTTGATGTAGTTCAAATCGTATTTCGAGGCTTCGATTTCGAGCGGTTCTTCTTCGTCGAGATCGCGCAGGGCGGCGTAATCCTTGTGCCGTCCGAGCGCGTTGTCGTCGAAATTGACCTTCGCGTCGAGCGCGATCAGGCGATTGTCTTTCGTCAGCAGAAACGGGTTGATTTCGACGAGCGACGCGTCCATTTTCTCGTACGCTTCATAGAGCGCGAGCATGAATTTCGCGGCTTGGTTGACGAGTTCTCCCGGCAGTCCGAGACCGAACGCCAGATTGCGCGCCTGAAACGGGCGCAAGCCGACCGACGGGTCGATCGTTTCCTTCAAAATCAGTTCCGGCGTTTCCTCGGCGACTTTTTCGATGTCCATGCCGCCCGCGCTCGACGCCATGAAAACGTTTCGGCCGGTCGTGCGGTCGAGCGTTAGCCCAAGATAAAATTCCCTGTCGATCGGCAAGCCTTCTTCGATGAGCAGCGTTTTCACTTCGCGACCTTCCGGGCCGGTCTGGTGCGTGACGAGCATCATGCCGAGCATCTGCGCGGCAATCTCTCTGGCTTCTTCGGGCGATTTGGCGAGTTTCACGCCGCCGCCTTTGCCGCGGCCGCCGGCGTGAATCTGCGCTTTGACGACCACGACGTCCGTGCCGAGCTCGCGCGCCGCCGCTTCGGCTTCCTCGGGCGTGCGCGCCACGATCCCGCGCGGCACCGGAACGCCGTAATTCTTTAACAGTTCCTTTCCTTGATATTCGTGTATTTTCATAAATTTAGAAAAATTCGGTTGCGTTTTAAGACTTCAAAAAGTTTAGCTTTCAACGCCGCAAAAAGCAAAGGCAGCCCGTTAAAGGCTGCCTTTCGAAAGCGTTTCCTCTCGTCAAAGACGAATCAGTACTGCCTTTTGACGTTCGTGTAAACCTTCAGCCCGATCAGCTTCCAATCCTTGCCTTCGGCGATGTATTTCAGCTCGAATTCGGTCGCGTTCGGCGAGGTCGCGTATTCGCCGCGCGATTCGAGCGTTTTTACGCCCGTGCTCTTGGTGATCGACGCCGGGCTCGTGAATTTCGCCTGCATCGAGCTGATCTCGCCGAAATCCGCTTCGCCGTTGATGAAATCCTGGAAGCTTTCCTTGAATTTTTCGGGCGTGATTTGTTTTTGCCAGACCTTCGAAACGGATTTATGAAAATCGTTGAAATCTTCTTTCTGCAGGGCGGCGTTAAAGTCGAGCATCGTCCGTTTCACCATGTCCTGCATTTCGTCGTCCGACGGAACTTCGGCTTTCGAAGCGTCGGCTTTCGTATAGGATTTCGTCGCCGCCGGGCTCGGGCTCGCCGCCGTCGAAGGCGACGTCGCCGGTCCCGTGTTCGACAGTCCCTCGAACTTATCCTTGTTGCAGAAACAGCCGAGACCGATCGCGGAGACGACCGCGATCGCGATCAATCCGCTGACCATTGAATTTTTTCCGAAAAGTATGTCATTTAGAAGTTTTTTCATAGTTTTTCCCTTTTATTTTCTCTCTGAACAAATTTGAAAACCGTTAATTTTTCCGCCACGGCTGCAGCAGATTCGTCCAGCCGTCGACCGTCCGCTGATATTCTCCCGGACAGCGCGCGGCGCGCTCCTTCGGCAGATGCCCGTCGCTGACGAGGTACGAATATTTCTCGTCGTTCGATCCGTAAATCATGCACAGCGAATTATAGAAACGCTGTTCCTGAAGCAGATGTTCGTCCGCCATGTCGCGCTTGCTCGTTGATTTCTGCTGCGATTCGATGCGGAATGCTTCGGACACGGCGAGCACGGCGTCGACACCCGCGTCTCCCAGCTCCTCGATGTTGATGTATGAAGAACACCGATCGGCCGCGTCTTCCTCGTTCGCGGCGATCGGCAAATCGTAATTGTGAATCAGCGCGTGCCCGACTTCGTGCAGGAACGCGAAACGGACGGCGTCGAACATTTTTTTATCGGCTTCCTCGGCCTTCATTCCGTCGCTTTTAAAAAGGTTCGAAAAATGTTCCATCAGCTCGTAGCAAACCGTGATCGCCTGCGTTTTCGGGTCGAATTCCGCGTTCGGTTCGCCGCAGTCGCGCGAACGAAGGTATATGTCGGCGGGCAGAATCAGCGCCTTGTTCAGATCGTCGGCGGCTTTTTCGAGCAGTTTTTCCTTTTTGATTTTTTCGTCCAGCTCGGCGAAACGCGCGTTTCTGACCGCCGCGTGTTCGACGATGAAATCGCCTCTGTCTTCTTTTTTCGACGCGTTTTCGCGGTCCGATTTCTGATCGGTCGCGACAATCGGATCGTCCGCGCCGTCGGTCTGCGAATTGGATAAGGGCGCCGGGGGCGGCTCTTTTGCGGTACTGAATACGCACGCCGAAACAAACAGCCAAACGGCTGAAATTAAAATGAGATTAATAAAATTTCGGCTTTCGCAAAGCCTCTGATTCTTCTGAAACAGCATTTATTTTTGAAGATTTCCCGTTCGGGCTCGCTCCGGAATTGACGCCATTATAACAGTCTTTTTGCAAAAGAAAACGGCCGGCGAAACGATTTTCGCCGGCCGTTTTATGGTTTCGGGCCGAATATTTAAGCAAATAACCTTCGGCCTGCGCCCCCGGTTATCGGCACTTGAATTTACTGCGATTTTTCAACCAGCTGGACCAGAGTGCGCACGGCGACCGCCGTCGGACCCTTCGCCTGGTGCGGTCGTTCGCTGTCCGCCCACGCCGTGCCGGCGATATCGAGGTGCGCCCATTTCGCCTTTTCGACGAATTCCTGGATGAAGACCGCGCCGATGATCGTGCCGGCTTTGCGCGACGGACCGATGTTTTTGATGTCGGCGATGTCGGATTTAATGCCTTTGCTGTATTCTCTGCCGACGGGCAGCTGCCAGTAATTTTCGCCGACTTCTCTGCCGCACTCGATGATTTCGTCGACGAGTTCCTGATCGTTGCCGAGCACCGCCGTATTGACGTCGCCGAGCGCGATGATCACCGCGCCGGTCAGCGTCGCCATGTCGATGATTTTGGTCGCGCCCTGCTGTTCGGCGTAAGCGACCGCGTCCGCCAAAATCAAGCGTCCTTCGGCGTCGGTGTTGAGGATTTCGATGGTTTTCCCGTTCATCGCCGTGACGATGTCGGACGGGCGCGTCGCTTTGCCGTCCGGCATGTTTTCGACCGCCGCGACGACGCCGATGACCGGCACCGACGGTTTCAAAAGACCGATCGCGCGCATCGCGCCGACGACCGACGCGCCGCCCGACATATCGTATTTCATCGCGTCCATGCCTTCGCCGGGTTTGAGCGAGATGCCGCCGGTGTCGAACGTGATCCCCTTGCCGACGAGCGCGAGCAGCTCGCCGTCGCGCGCCGTGGATTTTTTCGGTTCGTATCTTAAAACGATCAATTGTGCAGGCTGTTCCGAACCGATCGACACGCTGAGCAGCGAGCCCATGCCGAGCTTTTGCATTTTCGCTTCATCGAGAATTTCGCATTTCAGCCCGGCTTCCTTCGCCATCGCCTGCGCGCGGCGCGCGAATTCGGTCGGGTGCAGCACGTTCGGCGGCTCGTTCGCCAGATCGCGCGTGAAATTCATCGATTCGCCGATGATTTGACCGCGCTTCAAACCGTCTTCCAAAACCGCCGCGTCGGCGCCCTCGACGCACAGCACCAGATTTTCGACGGTTTTGCCGTTTTTGTCCTTCGTCCGGTATTTGTCGAGCTCGAACTGGCTCGTCGCGAAACCGGTCGCCGCGTTCTGCGCGATTTCGCGCGCGTCGCCTTCGCTGCGCGGAAGCAGTGCGAAGCTCTTCACGTTGCGTTTGCGCAAAAAGCGCGTCGCGGCGCCCGCCACGTTGGCGACGCTCGCGGTCGTGTAGTCCGCTTTATCGCCGACGCCGATCAGGAGCAGCATCGACGCCTTGACCTTGCCTTTCGCCGCGAAACGGACGAGCGCCGTTTCGTTGACTTCGCCTTTGAATTCCTCGTTCTTGATGACCGACGCGACGATCCCGCCGGTTAATTTGTCCAAATCCTTCAAAATGCCGCTCGACGCCTTTTCGTCCTTAAAAACCGCGACCGCAAACGCGTCGACATTGGCTTCCTGAAAATTTTCCGTTATTGCCTGAGTTTTCATTAAAGTTCCTCGTATTAAAAAAAATTATGCCTGCAAAACTTCCTTCAATCTATATCTTATCTCGTCCGTTCTTTCAACTGTTGGCGCGTTTCTTTTTCGATCGTCCGCTTCATTTCCGTTTCGCGCTTATCGTAGAGTTTTTTGCCTTTCGCGACGCCGACCTCGAACTTGACGCGCCCGTTCTTCAAATAAATGCGCGTAATGACGAGCGTCATGCCCTTGACGGTCGTCTCTTTTTCGAGTTTCAGGATCTCGCGCTTATGCAAAAGCAGCTTGCGCGTGCGGAGCGGATCGTGATTTTCGCGATTGCCGTGCGAGTACGGCGAAATATGCGCGTTCAGCAGCCAGACCTCGCCGTCGCGCACCGAAACGTAAGAATCTTTGAGCTGAATGCGCCCGCTCATCACGCTTTTGACTTCGGTTCCCTTGAGAACGATGCCGGCTTCGTATTTATCCAGAATATGATATTCGTGAAAAGCGTGGCGGTTATTCACTATCTCCTTTCCGTCAACTGACATAAACATTTATTTTGCCAAGCATTTATCAATGTGGCAAGTAAAACTTCAACATATTCATTTGACAATCTCGCTCAAGCTTTTTAAATTTATAGGTGGCGTTGGGAGATCGTCTAATGGTAGGACTGCAGTCTCTGGATCTGCCTATCGGGGTTCGAATCCCTGTCTCCCAGCCAAAATATTGACGAAAAGGCTTTCAAAGAGTTTCCGCGAACTTTTGAAAGCCTTTTCTCTTGTTTCGGTTCGATCCGTGCGCCGCGCGGCGGTCGTTTCCGGAACGGAGCGCCGGGCTTCAAACCGGGGAAACCGGCGGATCGGCTCGCTTTGATTTCCTTATTTGTTCGGCGGCGCCAACTGGCTGCGCCATTTTTCGATCTGACGCGCGAAACAGGCGGTTCCGCGAAGCTTCGCCAATCGCGGGTCCTGGCTGACGACGTCGACTTCTTTCTTTTTTTTCGCTTGGATCTTCCCGAGCCACTCGCAAGCCCGTTCCGAATCGCCGAGCAGCGCGTAAACCATCGCGACGTCGAAAGGCAAATCCCCCGCCGATTTTTCATCGCGCTCGGCCGGTTTGACGAGAAGCCGATTGAGCAGCGCCAGCGCTTCTCCACGCCGCCCGTTCGCCGCGTGCGCCTGCGCCTGAAAGATGAGCCAGTGCGGTTCGTTCTCGTTTTTTCCGGTGTAAATCCGCCCGATCCGGTAAGTTTCGACCGCGCCGTCGAAATCGCCGAGGAGCTGCTGCACGATCGCTTTCGGCAGGTAAGTAGTGGAATAGCTGCCGTCGAGTTCGAGCGTTTTGTCGAAATACAAAAGCGCTTCTTCGTAGCGCTTGAGCGACATGTAAGCCAGCCCGACATTGTAATGAATGACCGCCGAACGCGGATCGAGCTCGGCGGCGATTTTTATTTCGCGCAGCGCGTCCTCTTCGCGCTCGCTCGCCCTTAAAATCTGCGAATACCAGTGATGCGCGCGCGCCAGGCCGGGATCGATTTCGATCGCCCGCAAAAAATGCCTCTCCGCCGCCGCCGTGTTTCCCGTATTTTTGTAAATCGCCATCGCCAGCGAGGTGCGCGCTTCGGCGAGGTCCGGGTCGAGCGTGAGCGCTTTCAGAGCGTGTTCCTCGGCGGCGCGATACGCCGTCGCGGCGGCTTTCCGGTCCTTGTCGGCAAGCACGATGTGCGCGTCCGCCAGACCGGAAAATGCCAGCGCGAAATTCGGGTCGCGGCCGGCGGCTTCGGCGAACAGCTTGAGCGCGCGGTTGATTCCGTCGATCGAGCGCGTTTCGAGCTGTTTCTTTCCGGCTTGATAAAATTCCTCGGCGACCGGATCGCCGGCGCGCGGCTTACCGGTCCGCTGAAAACCGCCCGGCGGCACCTCGACCAATAGAGACTTATTTCCTGCGAGCAGCGGCTCATTCGAGAATCCGAAGCTTGACCAGACGTAAACGCCGGCCAAAATCAAAACCGCGACGCCGGCGGCGACACCGAAAGCCTTTAATTTACGCGGGCGCCGCGGGATATTCTCGTCAGCGGTACCGGGCGCCGCGCCGGGATTCGTCGGCGTTTCGCGCGAAGGCGCGAGGCGTTCGAGAAGGGGGCCGAAGCGCGCGTCGCCGCGCAGACGATCGAGCCGCGGCTCGACGCGTATCCGCAGAGCGTAATAACCGCGTTCGGCGATGGCCCGGTCGAACCATTCGAACGCCCTTTCGTCTTCGCCGAGCTGCGCGTAAATCAGCGCCGGGTAATAAGCCGGGACGGCTTCGTTTTCCCGGCGCGCTTCGAGTTCCGCCGCGAGCCGGCGCGCTTCCGCCGTCTGACCGGCATCGATGAGCGCGAGCGCGAGCGAAAATTTGTTGAGGGCCTGCTCGTCACAGATGCGCACCGCGCGGCGGCAGCTTTCGATCGCTTCGTCGAACCGTCCCAGTCGCGGGCAGATCCAGCCGAGGCTCTGCAGCGCGATGTAATAATCCGGGTCGAGGTCGAGCGCGAGGCGCGCTTTTTCGTAACTTTCCTCGTAGCGGCGGGCGTTGTATAAAACCAGCGAATGCATCGAGACGATCGCCGGAGAATTCGGATCGAGGAGTTCGGCGCGGCGGATTTCGGCGGCCGCTTCGTCGTGCCGCTCGCCGACGCTCAGCATGAAAGCGTACCATTCGCGCGCGCTGGCGTAATTCGGATTCAGGCCGAGCGATTTTCGGAAAAACCATTCCGCCCTTTCGAAGTCCCAGTCGTAAGCCCACGTCGTGAACGCGAGCGCCGCGTAAGCTTCGGCCAAATTCGGATCGAGCTCGACGGCTTTGAGCGCCGCCCGTTTCGCGCGGGCGAAGCCTTCCGCGCTCGGCACTGAACCGTAGATGGTCTGCCAATTATAAAAATCAGCCAGCCCGCAGTGCGCGAGCGCGTAATCCGGGTCGTGCGCGATCGCCTGCTGAAAGCAGTTTTCCGCCGCGCTCATCCCCTCGAAAGTGTATTTATGGAAAAACACCCGGCCGCGCAGGTAAGCCCGGTAGGCCGCCGCGTTTTCGGTTCCCTGAAAAGGCAGGGATTCCGGCGCTTCGAGCCTCAATTGCGGAACGAGCGACGCGGCAACGCGTTCGGCGATCGAATCCTGAAGGCGAAAGATGTCAGTTTCCGGTTCGTCGAACGAATGCGCCCATAAAACGCTGTTATCGTCGACCTTGAGCAATTGAACGACGACGCGCAGCGAATTGTCGGCGCGCATGATGCGACCGGTCAACACGAAATCGGTGTTGAGAGTTTTGCCGAGCGCGTCCGCGCCGAGCCCGGACAAACGCAAAACGGAGCTCGTCGGGCGCACCGCGATTTGCCGCACGCCGGAGAGTCGCGTCGTCACGGCGTCCGCCAGTCCGATGCCGAGAAAATCGCCGCCCGAAGGATTCGCATCCGGCTTTTCGACCGGCAGCACCTGAAACGCGGCGACCGCCACCGAGACCGCCGCCCCGTCGGCGTCCGGCGCCGCGCTTTCGGAAAATCTGATCCGCGCCTCGGCATTGAGAACCGGCAAACCGTCTAAAAACCGTTCGACGTCGCGTTCGAAATCGCGCACGGCGGCGTAACGTTCGGCGGGCTTTTTGGCGAGCGCTTTCAAAACGATGAATCGCAAATCGTCCGGCAAAACGCTGCCCGTCGCCGATCGCGGCACCCGCACGGGTTCTTCGCAGACGACGCGGGCGATTTCGTGCGGCGCGCGCGACGCGAATTTATACGGGCGCTCGCCCGTTAAAAGCTCGTACAGACAAACGCCGAGGCTGTAAACGTCCGAGGCCGGCGTGACCGCCTCGCCG
>DATCMK010000032.1:0-110896 GCA_036563455.1 Pyrinomonadaceae bacterium
TAAAGAGTTTGTTCTGGCAAAAGATCCTCGTTTAGAATCGTACGCCGGAGACGTTCCATTTGCCTGGCAGGCATAGCTAATCTTTACTTCTGAAATATTACCTGTTAGTAAACGTATTTCATTTAGCTGAAAACTGCTCTATTTCAGAAAAACTTCAGAACTTCTTAAAGATTCATCCGCTCGTCCGCGTTTATATTCGATGGACGGCGACGAGTTTCGCCCGAAAAACATACATTTTAAGGAGTTATATTTTCATGGAAGGCAGTACGGATAATCGGTTTAACAGGCGGAAGATGATCGCGTTGCTCGGCGCCGCCGGTTTAACGGGCATCGCCGGCACCGACGTTTTCGGCTTAAATTTCAACAAGCGCGAATTCGAGGCGGCGGCTTTGGAAACGTCGAGCGGAAAAGTCGCCGCGCGCGGGAATACGAAATTCAAAACGATCGGCGTGCTCGGCGGCATCGGTCCGCAGGCGACGATGGAGTTCGAGCTGCGCGCGCACGCGGCGGCGCAGCGGCTCATTCCGCCGCAACAAAACGCGGGTTATCCGCCGATGATCGTCTATTACCACCGGCACCCGCCGGTGCTCGTCGACGAAAATTTTATGGCGAAACTGCCCATCCAGCCCGACCCGCGTTTTCTCGAAGCCGCGAAGCGAGTCGGCGCGACCGCCGATTTTTTGGTCGTCACGTCGAACGGCGCGCACGCGCTGCAGGCGGAAATCGAACGCGCCGCCGACCGGAAAGTTTTAAGCATGATCGACGTGACGCTCGCCGAAATCAAACGGCGCGGCTGGAAAAAGGTCGGCGTGCTCGGGCTCGGCGAGCCGTTCGTTTACACGAAACCGCTCGAAGCCATGCGAATCGCGAGCGAAATCATCGACGGCGAGCTGCGCTCGCGACTCGACCGCGCGATCTTTAAAGTCATGGAAGGGCGAAATGATGCCGAATTAGTCGGCGTCGGGCAGGCGGCGATCAAAACGCTTCGCGCGAAAAAGGTCGACGGCGTCATTCTCGGCTGCACTGAATTGCCGGTGCTGCTCCGCGAAAGCCTCGGCGAAGCCGACCTTCTCAATCCGACGGAATTAATCGCCGAGGCCGCCGTCAGGTTCGCGATCGGCGAGCGCGTTTGAGCGAAACGGTCGGCTTCCGCGAGGAATTTAATCGAGACGGGGAAGCGCCGATTATCTTAAAGTCGGCGCTTCCCTTTCTTTAAAACATCGCCGGTTTTGAAATTCGCGCCGCGGTTTTCGAAATATAAATTATCGGAAAATAATAATTTAACCGTCTCGAAGAGCGCTTTGGGTTTGAATTTTTCCGCCCGCTTTTTTAATCTGTAATTTCTCAAATCTTTAGTGCGGCGGGGAATTTCGAACAAATGAAAATAGTTGTCATCGGGAGCGGCTTCGGGGGACTCGCCTGCGCCATCCGCCTGCAGGCGCAGGGGCACGACGTCGCGATCGTCGAAAAGCGAAACAAACTCGGCGGGCGCGCGTACGTCTACGAGCAGGACGGATTCAAATTCGACGGCGGTCCGACGATCATCACCGCGCCGTGGCTGATCGACGAGCTTTTCACGCTCGCCGGAAAAAAAACGGGCGATTACGTCAAACTCGTCAAGATCGATCCCTTTTACAACATTCGCTGGGAAGACGGCACGGTTTTTAACTACAACGACGACAAACAGAATCTCTTCGCGCAAATCGCCAAAATAAATCCGAAGGAGATCGAAAGCTACAAAAAATTCGCGCGCAGCCTCGACGAAATCTACCGCGTCGGTTTCGATCTGATCGACAAACCGTTTTCGAGCGTCTGGGACATGGTGCGGGTCATTCCGCAAATGGTCAAGCTGCGCTCGGACCGTTCGGTTTATAAATTCGCCGCGAAATATTTTAAGGACGAAAAACTGCGCGAAGCTTTCAGTTTTCACCCGCTCCTGATCGGCGGAAATCCGTTTACTTCGACGTCGATTTACGCGATGATTCACGAGCTCGAACAAAAATTCGGCGTCTGGTTCGCGATGGGCGGAACGGGCGCGCTCGTCGCCGCGCTCGGGCGCCTTTTTACCGACATCGGCGGCGAGATTCACCTCGAATCGGAAGTCGACGAAATCCTGATCGATGAGGCGACGCGCCGCGCGACCGGCGTCCGCCTAAAATCGGGCGAAATCCTGACGGCGGACGCGGTCGTCAGCAACGGCGATATTTCTTTCACGTACCTGAATCTCGTTCCCGAAAAATACCGCGCCAAAAATACCGACAGGTATTTGAAGAAGCTCGATTACTCGATGTCTTTGTTCGTGATTTATTTCGGAACGGACATCAAATACGAGAACATGGCGCATCACGAGATTCTGATGGGCAGGCGTTATAAAGGATTGCTCGAGGATATATTCGACCGGAAAATCCTGGCGGACGATTTTTCGCTCTACCTGCATCGCCCGACCGCGACCGACCCGAGCCTCGCGCCGGAAGGCTGCGACAGTTGGTACGTGCTTTCGCCGGTGCCGAACCTCGGCGGAAATATCGACTGGAAATCGCAAGCCCCAAAGTATCGCGACGTGATTATCAAATACCTCGAAAAGCATTACATGCCCGAACTCTCGAAGCACATCGTTTCCGAGCATTACATCGATCCGCTGCATTTCGAAGGCACGCTCAACAGTTACCTCGGAAGCGCGTTTTCGGTCGCGCCGACCCTCATGCAGTCGGCTTACCTTCGCCCGCACAACGTTTCCGAGGACATAGCGAATCTGTATTTCGTCGGTGCGGGAACGCATCCCGGCGCGGGGCTGCCGGGCGTCATTTCGAGCGGCAAGATCGTCGGCAACATGATCGGCAAATCAGCGTAAAACTTCAAAAATAAAACAGTTCCGAATTTTGCGGAATCCGGGAAAAACAGAGTCTGTCTATATTGGCGGTTTCTTTTATCGCGCTCCTTTTTATAAAAGCCGTCAGCCGCCAAAAAATGATTGAGGAAAAGAACGCTGAAACGGCTTTTATATTTCGGATTTTGGATTGTTCGACCGATTGGAACATAATGACAAAGATCGCCGTTTAGAATAAGGGCAATCCAAAATCCGAAATCCGAAATCTAAAGTCGTTATGTGGTATTGGACAAAAGTTTTGTTTTTAGTGTTAATCGGCGCCGTTCTGGTTTGGATCGGCTACGAATTCGTCACCTTTCCGTCGATCTCCAAACTCCGCACGGAAAACCCGCAGACGAGTTCGATGATCGAGTACCGGCTGCAGCAGGCGCGCGAGGAAAACCGCGAGCCGCGCAAATACATGGTCTGGCAGCCGATCGAGCAGATCTCGCCGAATCTCGCGAAAGCCGTCCTCGCCGGCGAGGACGCCAGGTTTTTCGAGCACAAAGGCTTCGACTGGGAAGCGATCAACAAGGCTTGGGACGAAGCCGTCAAGGAAGGCGAGAAGGAAGCGAAGGCCGAAGGCGATTACGATCCGAACGACTGGATTCCGCCGATGCCGTCGTTCAAGCGCGGCGCTTCGACGATCACGCAGCAGCTCGCTAAAAACCTTTACCTGTCGGAAGACCGCAATTTTCTGCGCAAAGGGCGCGAAGCCGCCTACACGTATTTTCTGGAACGAAATCTGAACAAAAAGCGGATTCTCGAAATTTACCTGAACGTCATCGAATGGGGCGACGGCATTTACGGCGCGGAAGCCGCGGCGCGCGTATACTTCAACAAATCCGCCTCGAACCTTTCGCCGCAGGAAGCCGCTTATCTCTCGGCGATGATTCCTTCGCCGCTCAACGTCTTTAACCCGAAGAAAAACCCGAAGCGCGTCGCGCGCCGGCAAAAAGCGATCCTCCGCGGCATGGGATCGGTAAAGCTCGCTTACTGATTCGCGTAAGAAAGGCAGAAGGGGAGACAAGAAATTAATCCTGCTCCCCTTCTGCTTTTCGCGACCGGTTTTCAACTAGCGCGCGGCGACGGCGCGCGAAGCGCCGCCTTTGATCGTCATCTCGTCGACGACCCATTTCGCGTCGCCGAATTTTTCGGTGACGAACAATACGTAGCGAATGTCGACGGCGATCGTTCGACCGTAATCGGCGCTGTAGAAAATGTCATTTCCCAAGCCTTCGTAATTGCCGTCGAAAACCAGTCCGACCTGTTCGCCGTAAGCGTTCAACACCGGACTTCCCGAATTGCCGCCGATGATGTCGGTCGAAGCGAGAAAATTAACGACGACCGAATCGCCCTGCCCGTACCTGCCGAAATCGCGGTTGCGCTGTAGTTCTTTCAGCTTCTCCGGCACGTCGAACGGATTGACGCCGGTGTCTTTTTCGATCATGCCCTTAATGGTCGTAAACGGCGTGTAGCGCACGGCTTCGCGCGGCGCGTAGCCCTTGATGTTGCCGTACGTGAAACGCAGCGTCGAATTGGCGTCCGGGTAGGGACGCACGCCCTTCATTTCCGCCATTCCTTCGAGATAAAGCCGGCGCAGGCGGTCGATTTCCGAGCCGAATTTGCCGGTGCGCGTCGCGACCGCCTGTTTTTCCTGAATAAAGGCGGACATGAAAGCGAACAGATTCGGGTAATCCTTGCGCAGATCGTTCGCGGATTTGTCGTACAGATCGACGATTTCCTCGGGCGTGTCGAAATCGTTATTTTCGGCGATCGAAACGGCGAACGCTTCTTCCGCCGCGCGGCGCTGTCTGCCGGTCTGGCTGCCGAAAAGGCTTTCGGCGGCCGCGAACTTCTGATCGGCGGGCAGCTCGGCCATCTGTTCGAGGAAGAATTTGATGATTTCGCGCTCGAAGATCGGTTCGCGCGCCGCCCAGGCTTTCTGCACGTCGGCGAGCTTTTGTTTTTCTTCGGCGTCGGTCATTTTTTTGCCGGAAAGAACGGACGCGAAAGCGTCGTAAAGCTGGCGGAAGGTGACGAGCGCCGCCGGCGGCAGCGTGCGCACCAGCAGATCGCGCTGCGAAGTCGTGTAATACTCGCCGGAAACGCGGCTCAGGCTCGGCAAAACTTCGCCGTATTTGGCGCGCCGCGCCGCGTCGGCATTGACCCATGTCGCGAATTTCGTTTCTTCCGCGCGGCGGGCGGCGACCGTTTCGCCGCGGCGCACCGCGAGGCTGCTGCCTCCGTAAACTTTGCGGTAGTTATCGAGATTGGCGATGTCCGATTGATAACGGATGCGTTTTTGCTCGTCGGTTTCGCCGACTTTGCGCAGCGCGTCCGAGCGCGCTTTCAGGTATGCGGCGAGAAAAGGGAAGTTGACTTTTTCCGCGAAATCGATCGCCTGGCTTTCGCGGTAGCGCGTCGTGCTGCCCGGATAACCCATCACGAACACGAAATCGTTTTCCTTGACGCCGCCGAGGTTGACCGTCAGATGCTTTTTCGGCGCGTACGGCACGTTGCTCGTCGAATACGGCGCCGAAGAGCCGTCCGGCGCGACGTACGCGCGCAGAAAGGTGAAATCGCCGGTGTGGCGCGTCCACTCGAAGTTGTCCGGGTCGCCGCCGAACACGCCGATGTTGCGCGGCGGCGCGTAGACGACGCGCACGTCCTGAATCTGCTGCGTTTCGTAAAGATAATAATAATAGCCGCTGTTTAATGCCTGAACGCGGATCGCGGCGCCTTTCGGCGCTTTCGCCTGTTCGGACGCGGTCAACTCCTCGATGTTCTTTTTGATCGCGGCGCTGAACGCGTCGCCGGTCAAATTTTCCGTGCCGCGCGCGATGCGCGCCGTCACGTCTTCGACGCGGTTCGTGATAAAGATCGAATAATCTTTCGCCGGCATTTCCTGCGCCATCGAATCGGCTTTGAAGCCGTTTTCGACGTAATCGGTCTGCGGCGTCGAAGCCGAAACGAGCGCGTCGAAGCCGCAGTGGTGATTCGTCAGGATCAGCCCTTTCGGCGAAACGAATTCCGCCGTGCAGCCGATGCTGAGGCGAATGACGGCGTCCGAAATGTCGACGCCGTTCGGATTGTATAATTCGTTCGGATTGATTTTTAAGCCGCGCTGCCGCAAGGGCAGTTTGGCGATCTGGTCGGGCGTGTACATTCCTTCGTCGAACGCCGCGACAAATGAAAATGACGACAGCAAAACGGCGGTAGTCAGGATAAAAGATGTCAAAAATTTTGCTTTTAAGCGCATATTTAAATTCCCTTGTTTGAAAAGTGTAAAGAACATAGCAAATAGAATAAAAAGAAATTCTAACTCAAAGCGAATAAAAAATCAGAATGAGCCGATAATCTGTTTTTATTAGATGACCTTCCTCCCCGGTTTGGTTTTCAATTTATCTTTCGCACATATTCGGCCTTAAAGGTCTTACGCGCGCCGTCCGGCAGCACGACCTCGATTTTGTCGCCCGCGATTTCGGCGATCTGCGCTTCGCCGATTTTCGGCAATTTGACGAGCTCGCCGACGGCGAATTCCGGCGCTTCGTTTTCCGCGCGCAGTTTTTCCAAAAGTTCCTTTTCTTCCGCTTTCGACGGCTTTTTCTCCGGAGTTTCCAATACGAGGCGTTCGGCGACCGGATGCGCGCAGTTGTCGCAGGTTTCGCAGCGCTCGATCGCCTCGCCTTCGCCGCCGAAATATTTCGATAAAATCTGCCAGCGGCAAAAGGCGGCTTGCGCGTAAAGCATCATGCGTTCGAGCTTTTCTCGATCCGACATGCCGCGCTCGACATAGGTTTCGGCGATTTGTTTTATTCGGTCGCCGCTCAAATCCGCTTTCAAAAGCTCGAATTTGGCGCCGCGCCGCTCGCGCAGAACCTTTTCGTCCTTCAGCAGATTGAGCCCGACGCGCAATTTGTTTTGAGATATTTCGTCGCCGACGGTTTCCTTGATTCGTTCATAACCGACCGCCTCTTCAGCCGCGCCGAGCTTTTCGAGCGTTTCGTAAATCAGCCGGCAGTCGTCGGCCGAAGGATAGCGCCCGCCGAGGAAAAACTGCTGCACGCGCCGGTCGCGCGTGTCGTAAAGCAGGACGCAGCGCGCATCTTCGCCGTCGCGCCCGGCGCGCCCCGCTTCCTGATAATAAGCTTCGAGCGAGCCGGGAATCTGCCAGTGCACGACGGCGCGGATGTCCGGCTTGTCGACGCCCATTCCGAAAGCGTTCGTCGCGACGATCGTTTCGATCTCGCCCGCCATAAAACGGTTCTGAACGTCGTTGCGTTTTTTGGCGGGCAGCCGCCCGTGATAGCTTTCCGCGTCGTAACCCGCCGCTTTCAGCGTTTCGGTCACTTCGTCGACCGCCTTGACGGTCGCGCAATATACGATTTTCGAGCCTTCGACTTCTCTTAAAAGCCGAGTCAGTTCCTTTCGTTTCTCCGCGTCGCTCGTCGCGTGCACGACCTCGAAACGCAGATTAGAACGAAAAATCCCGCCGTTGACGACGCGCATCGCCGGGCGGTCGAGCTGTCTTTTGATGTCCTCGACGACTTCCGGCGTGGCGGTCGCGGTCAACGCCAGCACGGGCGGCGCGCCGAGCTCGCGAAAGGCTTCGCGGAGCTGCAAAAAGGCGGGACGAAAATCGTGCCCCCAGTTCGAGATGCAGTGCGCCTCGTCGACGACGACGAAATCGATCGTTTTGCCGGCGAGCGTCGCCAAAAAATCCGGGTCGGTCAAGCGTTCCGGCGTCGTGAAAATAAAATCGCTCCGCTCGCGTTTCATTTCCTCGAGCGCCTCCCTTTGTTCGCTCTCCGAAACGCTGCTGTTCAGGTTCGCGACTTCCAAGCCCTTTTCGTCGAGCTTGTCGGCCTGATCCTTCATCAGGGAAATCAGCGGCGAAACGACGATCGTCATGCCTTCGAGCTGCAGGCCGGGAAGCTGGTAACAGAGCGATTTTCCGGCGCCGGTCGGCATGATCGCGAGCACGTCTTCGCCGCCGAGAACGAATTCGATGATTTCGCGCTGACCGGGACGAAGACGGCTGTGCCCGAAAACTTCGCGCAGCGTCTGATCGAGTTTTTTTCTTTCCGCACGATTCATAAGGTCAATAGATGACGGCGCGGGCGCAATCTTTGCTTTGAAGTTTTCCGTTCGGATGGGAAAATAAAAAGCGAGCCGCTGGACTGGCTCGCTTTTTTCGGTTCCCCGTAATTTTAGTTGATTCTACTGGTTGATCTCGGTCGGTTCGGGCGGCAAGAGCAGCCGCGGGTTGATCGATTTGTCGTTCAAACGCAGTTCGTAGTGCAGGTGCGGTCCGGTCGAGCGTCCGGTCGAACCGACCAGACCGATCAGCTGTCCGCGCGAAACCAGATCGCCGACCTGAATCTCGATTTTCGAAAGGTGACCGTAGCGCGTCGTCAGGCCGTTGCCGTGGTCGATCTCGATCATGTTGCCGTAGCCGCCCTGCCAGCCGGCTTTGACGATCGTGCCGTTCGCCGGCGCGATCACCGAATCGCCGCGTTCGCCGTCGATGTCCATGCCGGCGTGAAACTCATAGTTGCGTCCGCCGAACGGATTGCGGCGGAACCCGAATTCGTTGTTGATTTTGCCGAGTTTCGCCCACATCGTTGGCAGAAAAGAAGGGTTCGAGGCGTTCGCGAGCGCGCGGATTTTGTCCTGCACCGTGCCGCTTTCCGCTTCGTCCAATTCTTCTTTCGTCAGCTGCAGGTCCAAAACCGGTCCGCCGCTGTTCATCGAAAAATTTTCGCTGCCCGCCGGACGGCTGTAATTGATTGATTTCGGTTCGTTGATCGGATTGTTTTGGGAAAGGGCGGCGATTTCGGCGGCGGGAGAGTCATTTTCGGCTAAAACGTTTGTTTTGATTAAACCGAACACCCCGACCGAAGCGAGTCCTAAGGAAAGCAGTAAACCGGCTGCCGTGGTTTGAACGAGTTTCTTGGAAACTTCAATTCGTCTGATATAAATTTTTGATTTTGTAGTATGCGATAATAAAAACGTGTAATTCTTTTTGTTATTTTGCATTACGCTTTAAAAGCTCCTTTTAATGATTGTGAGCCGAAAATCCAGCTTTTCGACGCACGGAATCACGCAAGAACAGCCGCGAGCGACTAACGCGAATCCTTATTACAGAGTTTTCCAAAAGAAAACTCTCTTTAGGGGGAAAAATTGTAAATCGTTGTTTCTGTTAAAGTAAACGGAAAGTAAAAAACTAACATACGCAAATGCATAAAGCAAGCCGGGGGCGGCTTTTCATGCAAAAGCGGTCTGCTAAACCACTTTATTTTAAGAGTTTAGCTCTATTACTCTTTCGACTTGCGGTTGTCTCTTAAAGTTCTGAAAACCATCAAGCCGACGATAATGAAAACTGCCACGAATAAGCCGATGACGGCGACTTTGATGACCAGCGTCAAAAAACTGATCAACCCGAGAACGCCTTTCAAAACGGCGATAATCAATGCGAGAATCGCCATAATGCTTCCAATGATTCCTGCCAGGGATTTAATTGCGATCGGCATAATTTTAATTTCCTTTCAACTTTCGTTAATCAGCAGGACGGCTCTAATATAAAAATACGATTAAAACCGTTCCGCTTCCATATTAAACATTTATCGGCGATTTTTCCAACTCTTGGCTCTGACCCGGGTCGGATACTCGCCGTCGGCATCGAAGTTTTCGCCGCCGTAGCGGGCATCGCTCATCGCGCTGATAAAATTCGGCGCTTCGGCGCGTCGGGAAAAATCAGTGCTGCTCGGCGCATTCGTATCGGTTTTGAAAATGTAATTCCGCAGAATGTAAAGCCCCAGACCGATCAAGAAAACCGGCAGCAGAAAATTCATCATTCGCGAAAAATCCCTGCCCAAAGCCATTTGCAGCAAAAACGTCGTGCCAAGTACGGTTAGAAGCACGCCCCACAGTTTCGGGTTGCCCGAAAATCTCTGAACGAGCAAATCCTCCGCCAAATCCGGTTTCGCGCCCGAACGGATGAGCCGCGCGGTTTTCCACGCGTCGACCGCCGAATAAAGCCACATGCCGAGCACGCCGAAAACGAAAAGCGGCATTTTCATGATGATCGCGAGCTGAAAAAGCCCGACCGAAACGGCGAAATGAATCAGCGCTTTATGCGTCTGCCCGTTGTAGGCGGCGCCCAAACCGGGACAAATGAACGACAAAACGAGCGCCGCAAACGGCGAGGTCTGCGTCTTAACGTAGGAGGAATTCGACGATTGATAGTGGCTGCGCAGCAGGTCGACGCCCAGAACGATACAGTCCTGACAATAAGGAAAGCCTTTAATGCGGTGGTCGCACGCCGCGCAGAGCGGTTTTCCGCACCCGTTGCAGCTGACTGTCGCGCCATTGTGGCTGTGATAAGCACAATTCATTTTATTTACTTTCCTCGTTATTGACGTACGTTCCCTGAACCGGCGTTTGGTTCGGATTACTCGTCGCCGCCTGATTCTGCCCGCCCAAAACGACGTCGGCGCTCTGCTTATAGGTTTGTTCGGCGAGCTGGAATATCTGCGAGCCGTCCGCCGAAACCGTCTGACTGAAAATAAACGCCGCGAAAATCAGCATCATCGCCACCGACGCGAACTGCGGGACGCCGATCGGGAAACTCAGGCCGCGCATCCATTCGACGACTTGCGCGGTCCACGAAGCCTTGACCGTCTTAGCTTCGGTCGTGCCGATCGTCGCCTGCAGAATCTTGTCGTGCAAGCCGGCCGGGACGCAAAGCTCGTCCATCTTATAGGTGTAGCAGGCGGCGATCGAGCGCACGACCGCGCCGGGCAGATCCGTGCACTGGTCGCATAAAACCGCGTGGCGTTCCCAGCGGTGGAAAAGCGTCGCCGGCAGAAAGCCGTCCAGATAATCCGTTAAATGTTCCTCGAACTGTTCGCACGACATCGCCGTTTCGGGCATCGTCATTGAAAGAATTCGCGCTTCGAGATGCGTCATCGAATGTTTCGGCGCGGAAATTTCGTGGCATACCGAAAGCGCGTCCTTGACTTCGTTTAAGAGCGCGTGGCACAGCGGGCATTTCAGCGCGTGCGCGGCGACCGCTTTGTGAGTGGCGCGCTCGAGCGTTCCGTCCAGATAATCGGTCAGAAGCTCCTCGAACTGTGCGCATTCGATAACTCTTTCGTCCGTGTAATTCATAAAAACCTAAAAACCCCTTGTTTCAAATCCGACGCTTTGCGTCAATTACTGGGCGCGTCGCGCCGATTACATATTTCAGATTACAAATTTCAAATTTTTTGCCTTTCATACGTCAAAACTTCAAGATTTTTCAGTACAAATTCCAAACCGCCCGAATTTGTAAGCTGAAATATGCAATCGCATTCAAAGAATGCTTTAGATAGTAACGACCCTCATTCTTCTGAGAATCTTCGCCAGCTCGATGCGTCCGCGATTGATGCGCGATTTGACCGTGCCTTCCGGAATTTTCAAAACATCGACGATCTCCTGATAACTCAATTCCTCGATGTCGCGCAAAATGACGCACGTTCGCAAATCCGCCGGCAGTTTGTCGATGCCTTCCTGCACCTGCGCCGCGAGCTCCTTGCGCTCGATTTCCTTCTGCGCCGAACCGCCGATCGAACGCAGGTGAAACGTGTGATCTTCCACGTCGTCCGCCATCGAATCCTGCGGGTTTCGCTGGCGATGACGATAATCGTCGATTATCAAATTTCGGGCCAGACGCATCAGCCAGTTCGACAGATCGCCCTGTTTGGCGTCGTATTGTTCCAGCGTCCGGTAAATCCTGATAAAGACTTCCTGCGTCAAATCCTCCGCCGCTTCGACCGACGACGTGAAGCGGAAGGCGAGATTGAAAATCCGCCGCGAATACAGCGACACGATTTCTTCCCACGCCGCGCCGTCGCCGGCACGACAACGCCTGACAAGCTCGGCTCCATTATTTTCCGAAGCTACTTTTAATGCTTCCAACGCTCTTTCTCCAATCCAAGCAAATCCTTTTTGCCAAAAGCAACAAAGCCCGAAATCTGCGCCTTGTCAAAGTCTAACTACGAACCGCTCGGGCGAAAAGTTCAATACTTTTGCGACACGGCGGTTTTACTTTTTACTTTTTACTCGAAAATACGATAATCTTTTGTCTTTATTGCATATTTGACTTAAAGGTCCGGTATGCAGACTTTCATACAAATATTTTGAAACGAAAGAAATTTTACTTCAAGGCTGGAAAATAACGCTTTGCAAAAGTCCATTAAATTTATTCTACTTTGTTTGTTTGCCGTCCTCATCCTCTGGTTTTTCGGACGCAATCTGAATTGGCAGGAAGTCAGCGATTCCTTGCGCAAAGCTAATATCCTTTATATTTTTCTGGCGGTTTCGGTGATCAGCCTCGGTTACCTGCTGCGCGCCTTTCGATGGAGGGTGCTGCTCGCTCCGATCACGCCGTCCTCTTTGAAGGAGCTTTTCGCGACGACGACCGTCGGCTTCGCGGCCGTGTTTTTCGTCGGCAGAGCCGGCGAGATCGTCCGTCCGATGTGGCTGCCGATGCGCGATAAGCGCGTCCGCCCGTCCGCCGCGCTGGTCACGCTCGGACTCGAGCGCATCTTCGATTTGGCGGCGCTGATCTGCTTTTTCTCGGTGACGCTTTTGTTCTTCGATCCGCCCGCCGAAAGCCAGCGGCTGTACGCGACGCAATACGCGCTCGTGAGAATGCTCGGCAATCTCATGCTCGCGGGCGTCGTCGTCGGGTTTTTAAGTCTGTTCATTTACCAGAAATATTCCGCTCCGATCATCGCCTGGGTCGAACGAGTAAGCGATCGAAAATTCTTTCCGCGCCGGATTCGCCGGCTTTTGCTGAGCCTCATGCGGCAGCTCGCCGCGTCGCTTAAAATACTGAAAAACGCGCGCGAGATCTTCTGGGTCGTATTCTGGACAATCGCGCTCTGGTTTTCGATCGCCGTGCCGACCTGGCTCGTGATTCTGGCCTTTAACGTCCCGTTTCATATTCCGCTCGCCGGCGCGATGTTCGTGATGTTCTGGGCGGCGATGGGCTCCCTGATCCCGACGCCGGGCGGCGCGGCGGGCGCGTTTCACGCCGTCACGGCCGGCGGCTTGATCTTTTTGGGCGTCGATTCGAACGACGCGGCGGCGATTTCGATCATCATGCATCTGGTTTATTTCGCGCCGGCGCTGATTTTCGGGTTTTACTACCTTTTCCACGGCGACATTTCGATCGCGCGTTTTCGCAGCCTTTTATCGAGCGAACACGCGGTCGAAGAAATTGAGGAAGGCGAAAAAACGAAAAACGGGAAATGGAAAATGGAAAGCGAAAAAAGCCAGGTCGAAAGCGTCGAGCCGCCGACCGGGCATAAAAGTTTCCTTTGAAGAATTGATTTCCAATGAAGAATTGATTTCCAATTTTCCGTTTTTCGTTTTCAATTGAATATATGCGTTGTCCATTCTGCGGTCATCTTGAAGATAAAGTCGTCGATTCGCGCGAGTCGAAAGACGGCGATTCTATTCGGCGCCGGCGCGAGTGCATCCTTTGCGGGCGCCGTTTCACGTCCTACGAGCGCATCGACGAAATTCCGTACATGGTCGTCAAAAAAGACGGCCGGCGCGAGATTTTCGAACGCGGCAAGATCATGAACGGCCTGCTGCGCGCCTGCGAAAAACGCCCGATTTCCGGCGCGCAGCTCGAAGCGATCGTCAACGAGGTCGAAAAGAGCGTGCAGGACACGCCCGACCGCGAGCTTTCGACAAACGACATCGGCAAACTCATCATGCATCGCTTAAAAGCGCTCGATAAAGTCGCCTATGTTCGCTTCGCCTCGGTTTATCTCGAATTCGAGGACGTTTCGGAATTCATGACCGAGCTCAAATACCTCGTGCGCTCGCGCGACCGGGAATTCGAGAAAAAGGGAAAGAGTAAAAGTAAGACGTAAGAAGTCTAAATCAAAAGTCGGGACGCCAGGCAAAACGGGCCGATTCGAGCGGGGATCGGCTTGATTTTGCCTTTCTACTTTTTACTTTTTACTTTCCGTTTTTTACCATATTAAGCATGGAAGAAATAGAAGATTTCTCTGAGAAGTTGGTCGAACCCGATATCAACGACCCTCAGCAAATGCAGATCCCGTCGGAACTGCCGGTGCTGCCTTTACGCGACATCGTGATTTATCCGTTCATGATCGTCCCGCTTTTCGTTTCGCGCGACCGCTCGATCAAAGCCGTCGATGAGGCTTTGAGCCAGAACCGGATGATCATGCTCGTCTCGCAAAAGGACGTCGACAAGGAAGAACCGGCGCAGGAAGATTTGTATAAAGTCGGCACGGTCGCCGTCATCATGCGCATGCTGAAGCTGCCCGACGGTCGAATCCGCATCCTGATTCAGGGGCTTTCGCGCGCGCACGTCGAGTCGGTTAATTCAAGCGGCGATTACATCAAAGCGCAGCTCACGCCGATTCCGGAACCGCTGCCGCCGCCGAATTCACTGGAGGTCGAAGCTTTGGTGAGGAACGTGCGCGCCTCGATGGAGCGCGCCGCGAACCTCGGCAAAAACATCTCGCCGGAAGTGCTCGCGATCATTTCAAACCTCGACGACGCCGGAAGATTGGCGGATTTGTCCGCCTCGAATCTCGAACTGAAAGTCGAAGACGCGCAGAGCGTGCTCGACATTTTCGATCCCGTGCTGCGTCTGCGCCGCGTCAACGAACTGCTCAGCAAAGAGATCGACGTGCTGACCGTGCAGCAGGAAATCAACACGCAGGCGCGCGCCGACATCGACCGCTCGCAGCGCGAGTATTTTCTGCGCCAGCAGCTTAAGGCAATCCAGTCGGAACTCGGCGAAGGCAACGAGCTTTTCGAGGAAATCGAGCAATACCGCGACAAAATCCTCAAGGCGAAAATGCCCTCGCACGCCGAAGAAGAAGCCCTGCGCCAGTTGAAAAAACTCGAACGCATGCACCCGGACACGGCGGAGACCGCGACGTTGCGGAACTGGCTCGACATCATGACCGAGCTGCCGTGGGCGAAGTCGTCGAAAGACAACCTGAATCTGCGAAAGGCGGAACGAATCCTCGACGAAGACCACTACGGGCTCGAACGCGTCAAGGAACGAATCATCGAAGCGCTCGCCGTGCGCAAGCTGCGCGAAAAGCCGAAGGGCTCGATCCTGTGCCTCGTCGGACCGCCGGGCGTCGGGAAAACCAGCTTGGGGCGCTCGATCGCGCGCGCGCTGAACCGCAAATTCGTGCGCATTTCCCTGGGCGGGCTGCACGACGAAGCCGAAATCCGCGGTCATCGCCGCACCTACGTCGGCGCGATGCCGGGCAGGATCATCCAGGCGATCCAGCAGGCGGAAACGAACAACCCGCTTTTGATGCTCGACGAAATCGACAAAGTCGGCGCCGATTTTCGCGGCGATCCGTCGTCGGCGCTGCTCGAAGTGCTCGATCCGGAACAGAATCACACGTTTCGCGACAATTACTTGAACGTCACGTTCGACCTTTCGAACGCGATGTTCATGACGACGGCGAACGTTCTCGACACGATTCAGCCCGCCCTTCGCGACCGCATGGAAATCATTTCGCTGTCCGGCTACACGGAAGAAGAAAAGCTCGAAATCGCGCGCCGTCATCTCGTCCCGAAACAGGTCGAAGAAAACGGGCTCGAACCGGCGGACGTGAAATTCGAACGCAAAGCGCTCGCGAAAATCATCGGCGAGTACACGCAGGAAGCCGGACTCCGGCAGCTCGAACGCGAAATCGGCAAAGTCTGCCGCAAAGTCGCGCGCAAAAAAGCCGAAGAGGAAGAAAATTTCGAACCTGTCAAAATCATCGCCAACACGGTCAAGGATTACCTGCGCGCGCCGAAGATTTTTCCGGAAGAAGCGTTGAAAAAAGATTCGATCGGCACCGTCACCGGCTTGGCGTGGACCGCCGTCGGCGGCGATATTCTGTTTATCGAAGCCTTAAAGACGCGCGGGAAGGGCAATCTCAAACTGACCGGACAATTGGGCGACGTGATGCAGGAATCGGCGCAGGCGGCGTATTCCTACGCGAAGGCGCGCGCGTCGGAACTCGGCATCAACGAAGAGGATTTCGAAAATTACGACATCCACGTTCACATTCCCGAAGGCGCGATTCCGAAAGACGGACCTTCCGCCGGCATCACGATGGCGACCGCCATCGTTTCGGTGCTTTCGCAGCGCCTCGTGAAAAAGGACGTGGCGATGACCGGCGAGATCACTTTAAGAGGCAACGTCCTGCCGATCGGCGGAGTCAAAGAAAAGATTCTCGCGGCACGCCGAGCACATATCAAGACGGTCATTATTCCGGCGCCGAACAAGCGCGATCTCGAAGATTTGCCGCCGGAAGTCATCAACGATTTGACGTTTGTATATGTCGAGAACGTGCGCGAAGTTTTTCGCGAGGCTTTGCGCGAAAAAGCGGCTCCGGCAGCGAAAGCCAAAGCGCAGACCGCGAAAGCCAAGCAGTAGCAATCATCGGCAGAAATCGCCGTTTTGCCGGGTAAATCGCCCGAAAGCTAATGTTTATCGGAATTATAAGTTTTGACAACGGCGATTTCACTGTGTTATTTTGGAGAAGTTTTTGGCTGTCTTTATAGCAAATAGCGACAAAAGGAAACTTTTTGGATTTCAGAGCGTTAGCATTTACAACGCTCTCCCAATTTAGGTCGTTTCAGCGATTCGCCCTAACCCTGAAAAAATTTATCGTAAGGAGTATAGACGAAATTGATGAATAAACGCCTTTTTAAGGTTTTCAATTTTACTGCAATTATATCTTTTGCTCTCGGTTCCGTCGTTTCGGCGCAGGTCACTTCCGTAACCGCCGACGGCCGGAACAACGCCAAACCCGCGCAGGCCGTCGAAGCCGAAGCGCGCCTTCAGCAGATCACGTCCGACGCCGGAAAATTTTTCAAACAAGGTTTGTTGAATCTGCAGAACAACAAGCGCCCGCAGGCGCGCGAAGATTTCGACAAATCGCTCGAAGTCTTTTTGATTTCGGGCATCAACCTGACTTCGAACAACAACGCCAAGGCGCGCGACTGCTACAATCAGCTGATCGAAACCGTCTACCGCATGGAGTTTCCGAACGGGGCGCAGGTGCCGCAGATTCGTTCGCTGTCGGCGACCTGCGGCTGGAACGTCGAAAACGATCTGGCGGATAAAGTCGCGAAGCTGGTTTTGACCGCTCCGACTCAGCAGACGCCGGCGACGACGAGCAATTCGATGCTCGCGGCGGTCGTTCCGAACACGAACCAGCCGAGCGACGCGACGGTCGGTTTCACCGAACAGAAGTTCGAGCCGTCGCCGCTCGACGAACTGTCGAAGCTCGAACTGACGCCCGAAGAACAGCAGGTCGAAAACAATCCGGTCGCGCAGCAGCAGTACCAGTTGGTGCAGGTCGCGGTCGCCAATAAATCGCTCGGATTTACTTTTCAGGTGCATCCGATGATTCAGCAGTATCTCAACTATTACCAGGGACGCGGGCGCTCGACGATGGAGACCGGTCTTTACCGCTCGGGCATGTTCATGCGCATGGCGCGCCGCATTTTCCGCGAGGAAGGAATTCCCGAAAACGTCGCGTGGCTCGGACAGGTCGAAAGCATGTGGAAACCGACCGCGATGTCGTGGGCGGCGGCTTCCGGTTTGTGGCAGTTTATTCCCGGCACCGGCGCTCGTTTCGGCTTGCGCAAAACCGCTTACGTGGACGAGCGCAACAGTTTCGAAGCGGCGACCCGCGCGTCGGCGCGTTACCTGAAATTCCTCGCCAACCGCTACGGCGGCAACTGGGAATTGGGCATCGCGGCTTATAACTGCGGCGAAGGCAACGTCGACCGCGCGATCGCGCGCGCCGGGGTGGCGAATTTCTGGGCGGCTTATCCGTATCTGCCGAAAGAAACGCGCAATTACGTGCCGAATATTTTGGCGACGATCCTGATCGCCAACAATCCGCAGCAGTACGGTTTCGGCCAGGTTCGTCCGGCGCCGGCGCTCGTTTACGATACGGTGCGCGTGCCGTCTTCGACCTCGCTCGCGCTGCTCGCGCAGGCTTCCGATACGACGGTCGAGTATTTGCGTTATCTGAATCCGGAATTCCGCACCAACATGACGCCGCCCGAACCGTACAACGTGCGCGTTCCGCCGGGCAAAGGCAACGAAGTCGTCGCGGTCTTCAGACGCCTGCCGAACACGAAAGTCAGCAACGCGGCGCTCGCGAAAAGCGTGACGGGCGAAACCTGGCAGAATATCTCGAACCGCACGGGAATTTCGGTCGCCGATTTGATGGCGGCGAATCCGGGCATGAAAACGCCGACCGGAAAAGTCATTCTTCCGATGGGCAACAACGTGACGAACACCTCGTACCAGCGCCCGACGAACCAGCCGACCAGCGTCCCGACGAACGGCGGCGTGCGCGTCGTCAAAGCGATTTCCGGCGACACGGTCGCGAAAATCGCGCAGCGCAACGGCGCGAACCCGGTCGACGTGGCGAACCTGAACGGCTTTACTTCGATCAACGCCGCGCTCGCCGCCGGACGCGAAGTGAAAATTCCGGTCAACTAAGTCGGTTGAAACTTAAAATCGAAAAACGCGCGCCGAATTCGGGCGCGCGTTTTTTATCGGAGGGCGAAAAGCAGCGGGCGGCTCGGGCTCGCGTCCGCCGCGAACGGCGCGATCTGCAGATTTAATAAATATTCGCCGTCGGAAACGTCGTTTCCGACGTAAATCAGTTCGGTGATCGTGTTGTCGAGCAGGCTTTCCGGCGAAGTTTCGAACGCGCCTTGTTCGACCTGCCAGAAAATCCGGTGATTCGAAAGTTTCCCCTCGTCGAAAATCCGGTCGATCGACGGCAGATCGACGAGCAGATGCCGGACGCCGATCTCGCGCATGAAAAGCATCGCCTCGGTCGAGAAAAAAGGCGGAACCTTGTCGAGGTAAGTTTTCGTCAGCTTGCCTTCATCGTTCGGCAGCGTCCGCACGACCAGCGCTTTCGGAAAATCTTTCGATTTGAAATCCGAAATTTGGAATCTGAAATTTGAAATCGCGCGCTCGATCGCGCGGCGCGTCAGCAGCCAGTCTTTTTCGTTTAAGGCGACCGGGTAGGTTTCGCTTGAATTCGCCGCATTTTCGGGCGCGATCGAAATCAGCGCCGCCGGCATAAACGCGTCTTTCAGACAATCTTGAACGGAAATTCGCTCGTGCGTGATGTGACCGATCGATTCGGTGTGCGTGCCGTTGCAGTGCGGGATAAATTTATACTGCTCGAAATTACAGCTTCCGCCGCGTCTGGTGTCGCCGACGAGCGCGCCCGCTTCGCACGGTCTTGAAGTCGCCGGTTCGACGCCGTAAGCGTTCGGCTGCGCGCCGCCGAAGCGCAGCGGCACGGCGATGTTCAGCGGGTTCGAGGCGTCGACTTCGAAAGATTGGTTGTCGAATTCGATTGAAATGAGCATCTGTGAAAGATTTTAACTTGGCGGACGAAAAAGCGGAAATATATTAAATAAAGTAAATTGAATTATGGGGCGTAAAATTTCATAATTTATGTAAATCACGGCAAGCTCGACATGAAGGACATGATGAGCGATCTCAACGCGAGTTTGGATTATCTGAACGAGCACCCGAACGTCAACGAAGACAAGCGCGCCTCGATCGGTTTCTGCCGGGGCGGCGCGCGTTCGTTTCTGCTCGCGACCGGGCCGAATGAATTAAAGGCGCCGATCGTTTTCTACGGCGCCGCGTCGACCAACGAACAGCTCGCCAAAACACGCGCGCCGGTGTTCGGCGTCGACGGCGGAACCGACACGCGCATCGCTTCGAAAGTGCCGGAGGCCGACGCGGAAACGAAGCGTTTGAAAAAGGTTCACGAGTATAAAATTTATCCCGGCGCGGGGCGCGCTGTCTTCAACGACGCCGGCGACCGCTACAACGCCGAGGCGGCGCAGGACGCCTGGCAGCGAACGCTCGTTTTCCCGAAAAAGAATTTATAAAATACCGGCTCTTGAGGTGTCACAAATTTCGGCTCGGTTCGTCTGTTATTTATGCGCGAATTTATGACCAGCGACGAAGAAAAAGTGGAGGTCTTCCGGCGGCACCGGGCGCGGCTGTTCGGCATCGCCTACCGCATGCTCGGCACGCAGTCGGACGCGGAAGACATTCTGCAGGAAGCATACATTAAATGGCATCAGGCCGATTCGGCAGGCATCGAAACGCCGGAGGCCTGGCTCGTCACAATCGTAACCAGACTTTCGATCGACCGTCTGCGCAAAGCCGCGAACGCGCGCGAAACCTATATCGGCCCGTGGCTTCCCGAACCGCTCGCCGCCTCGCCGGCGCCGACGCCGGAAGAAGAAATGGAGCTCGCTTCGAATCTTTCGATGGCGTTTATGGTTTTGCTCGAAAGGCTGTCGCCGGTCGAGCGCGCGGCTTTTCTGCTGCACGACATTTTCGATCTCGGCTATACGGAAATCGCGCGCATCGTCGGGAAAACCGAAACCGCTTCGCGCCAGCTCATCCATCGCGCCCGCGAGCGCGTCCGCGCGGATAAACCGCGTTTCGAGGCGAACGAAAACGAGCGCGCGAAACTCATCAAAAAATTCTCCGCCGCTTCGTATGCCGGCGACGAGGCGGCGCTGCTCGCGCTGTTCGCGGACGAAATCTCGATGACGTCGGACGGCGGCGGCAAGGTGACGGCGGCGCGCAAGATCGTGACCGGCAAACGCAAACTCGCGCACGCGCTCGCGATGTTCGGCGCGAAAGCCGGCGCGTCTTTGACGAACAAGCTTTACCGGATCAACGGCGAACTCGGGCTTTTGACTTTTCATGAAGGAAAAATCTTCTCGGCGACCGCCTTCGAAATCGCGGACGGCAAAATCGCGGCGATGTACCGCGTGATGAATCCCGACAAATTAAAAGCCCTCGCCGCTATAAGCGACAAGACGTTTCCCGCCGCGAACAGACACGCATGAACGCGAAATTAAATTGTGAAATTTTTTGTGTTCATGCGTGTCTGTTCGCGGCTGAATACTAAAGAATCCTGCCGTCGACGAAAAACCATTTTCCGAGCTCCTTGCGAAAGTTCGATTTTTCGTGATGTACGTGCGAAATACCTTCGGCGTCCGTGTAATGCGCCTTAAACTCGACCGTGCCGGTTTTGTCGGCAAAAGCGCCTTTGTCAGTCGCGACGATTTCCAGCTTTTGCCAGCGGCTCGTTTTCGCCCACCGTTCGATCGCTTCCGGCTCATAAAATTTGCGCGTCGAAGGATGCGTCGTTTTGAAAAGGTATTCGACCGCCGCGGCCGCGTAAGCCGAATAACGCGAGCGCATCAATTCCTCGGCGGTCGAAGGCTTTTTCATTCCGCCGATGAACGGCGCGCAGCAATCCTCAAATTTTCGATTCGAACAGCAATAACAATTCATTCTCTTATTTTTACCGGCCCCGAACAGACACGAAATTTCACGAAATAACTTTTAAGATTTTCCTGTCCTTTCGTGTTCGTCCGGGGCTTAATTTTTTTTCAAATCTCCGGTCACAAAACGAAAGCTCGTTCGTCTTGGTTTATGAAAGCCGGAAAAAGACGGCTCAAAATCATAAGGAGATTATAAATTATATGACACAGAGAATTAATGCGATGGAAAAAGCGCAGGGCGCGCTCGGGGCGATGTTCGGTCTGGGAAAATATTTGGCGAAAAGCACGATCGAAAAACCCCTGCAGCATCTCATCGAATACCGCGTTTCGCAGCTCAACGGCTGCGCGTATTGTCTCGACATGCACTCGAAGGATTTGCGCGCCGGCGGCGAAACCGAACAGCGCCTGTTCGTGCTCGACGCGTGGCGCGAAGCGCCTTTTTATACTGACCGGGAACGCGCCGCGTTCGCCTGGGCGGAAGCGGTCACGAAGCTCGACGGCGGGCAGGTTTCCGACGCGGTTTACGAGGAAGCGCGCAAACAGTTTTCCGAACAGGAACTGATCGATCTGACGATGTGCGTCGTCGCGATCAACGGTTGGAACCGGCTCAACATCGCGTTCCGCACCGAAGCGGGAAGTTATCAGCCGGGACAATTCGCGGCAGCGGTGTGAAAACAAATTAAATAAACATAAAAAGACCGGATTCGCGGCATCTGAATACAGATCAAAAATACTGCAAATCCGGTTTTTTTTCTTTAAATTTCACTTAGTACGACAAAAAATCATTCTCGTCATTCTGAAAAAATTTCCAAGCTTCGGCTCCGATTTCTCCGAAACCCGTCAGCAGGTTTTCTTCTTCGTCGTAGATTTTATAACTGATTTGCCGACCGCCAATGTTGGCGCTGCCGTCGCCCCCCAAAAGAATCGTGTAATAAGTGTCAGTTAAAACGCCGTCAACAATTTCTTTCAATGCTTCTTTCTGTTCGGCGGAAAGATTGAGCTCTTTTATTTTTTGAGAGATGAGTGTTCCGGCGTTTTCATCAAAACAGCTTTTGAAATAATCGGTTTTCTCGTGATAAAAAAGTTCGACAAATTCTTTTGAAGTCATAATTTTTTTACTCTTTCCATTACATCATTCAAATCTATCTCGGCTACATCTTCGGTTTTCGAACAGATTTCCATCAAAAACTTATCCTGCGCGTTGCCTTTCGCTTTCGCGACCGCGTACGGCAAATCTTCGCGAAACGTGACCATCGAGTATTTCGAGAAATAATCGGGAAAAGTTTGTTCCAGTTTGGTTTCCAAATCGCGTTTGCGCTGGAAAACCGGATCGGCGACGGCGTCGCGCATTTCGTAGAAATTTTCCTCCGCCATGTCGGCGATCGCGTCGGTGTTCGGTTTGCGGTTGGCCGCGAATTCGTTAAAAACCGTGTCCCAGTCCGTGCCATGATACTCGATCAACAGATTGAGAATGCGGCAGTCTTCGAACGACGCGTTCATGCCCTGCCCGTAAAACGGCACGACGGCGTGCGCCGAATCGCCGAGCAGCAGCGATTTGCCGCCCGCGTTCCACGGGAAACATTTGACCGTGCCGAGATTGCCGACCGGATTGGCGAAAAAATCTTCCGTGAGCGTCGGCATCAAGGGAATCGCGTCCGCGAAATTGGCGCGGAAAAAATCCATCAGCGCGTTTTCGTCTTTTAACCGCTCGAAGCTGTTCTCGCCCGCGTGCGCGAGAAACAGCGTACAGGTGAAGCTGCCGTCGAAATTCGGCAGCGCGATCATCATAAAAGAATGCCGCGCCCAGATGTGCAGCGCGTTTTTCTCCATCAAAAACGCGCCGTCATCGCCCGGCGGAATGTGCAGCTCCTTGTAGCCGTGCGCGAGCCACGCCTGCGAAAAATCGAATCGCGGAACGCCGCCGTGCAGCATCGCGTTTCTCACGGCGGAACCGGCGCCGTCGGTCGCGATGACGGTCGCGCCCTTCGTGATTGCGCCTGATTCGAAACGCGCTTCGCCCGAGCGAACGTCGAAATCAACGCACCGCTCATTGAAATGAAATTTTACGCCGTCGTATTTTTCGGCTTCGTTCATCAGCGCGACGTTCAGACCGGCGCGCGACACCGAGTTGATGTATTCGCCCTTTCTGCCCGAATAAGGCAGAAGCTTCGTCGCGCCGTCCGCGGCGTGAACCATCCGCCCGTACATCGGCACGGCTTCCGCGAGCATGTATTCGTCCAAACCGACTTCGCGCAAAGCGGCGATGCCGCGATTCGACAGCGCGAGGTTGATCGAACGCCCGGCGGACATTTCTTCTTTCCGCATATCGCCGCGCGCTTCGTAGATTTCGCATTCGACGCCGCGTTTCGCGAGGTAAATCGCGAGCAGCGAACCCGACAATCCGGCGCCGATGATGATGACTTTTTCTTTTGACATAACCTTTGAAAATTATTTTCGCAAAACATTTCACGCGACGCAAAAAAGCGCCTTCACGGTTTGGCACGCGGCGTGCAATATACAGGGCAAGCATCAAAAAGATGCACGAAAAAAGGACAAGGAGGAAAAAACAATGGGTTTATTAAGAGGTGGATTAGCAGCGGCAGGCGCTTGGAAATTAGGCGGCGGGCTCATCAGTACGATTCTGATCTTCTTAGTGCTTTATTGGCTGCTCGGATTCTTTATGCGCTGATAACAGGTAATAAAACTGAAGCTTTGAAAAAGACGCGTTTCGATGCGTCTTTTTCTTTGTTCGGCGACAATTCCGGAGTGAATCGAAACGAAACATTTTCCATCATATTTTCAGACAATCGCGTAAGATTCCGGCGAATTTGTAAACGTCGGCAAATGTATTGTAAAGCGGCACGGGCGCGACGCGGATGACGTCCGGTTCGCGCCAGTCGGCGACGACGCCGCGTTTCGCGAGCGCGCCGAAGAGGCTTTTGTCCGAATTTACGACGCGGATCGAAAGCTGGCAGCCGCGTTCTTCAGAATTTTGGGGCGTGATGACCTCGATTCGTTCGTCGCGAATTTCGCCGAGCAGGAATTCCAGGTAATTCGTAAGCGCGACCGACTTTTCGCGCAGGTTTTCCATGCCGGCTTCGTCAAAGATTTCGAGGCTCGCGCGCAGCGCCGCGAGCTGGAGTATCGGCGGGTTCGACAACTGCCAGCCCTCCGCGCCGCGCATCGGCACGAATTCATCGTCCATCAAAAAACGCTTATCCTTATCGTGTCCCCACCAGCCGGCGAAACGCGGCAGATCGAAACTTTCCGCGTGCCGTTCGTGGACGAAAACGCCCGCCGCGCCGCCCGGTCCGGCGTTTAAGTATTTGTACGAGCACCACGCCGCGAAATCGACGTTCCAATCATGAAGTTTTAATAAGAGGTTGCCCGCGGCGTGCGCCAGATCGAAGCCGACGACCGCGCCCGCCGCGTGTCCCGCGCGCGTGACGCGTTCGATCTCGAACGCCTGACCGGTGTAATAATTGACGCCGCCGAGCAGCACGAGCGCGATTTCCTCGCCGTTTTCGGCAATCGCTTTTTCGATGTCCTCCGTCCGCAGGTGATTTTCCCCGGCGCGCGGCGCGAGCTCGATCAGCCATTCCGATTCGGGGTCCGGGACTGCGGATTGCGGATTTTTATTTGAAATCGAGCGGTGAAAATCGATTTGCGATTTGACGGCGTATTGATCCGACGGAAACGCGTTTTTTTCGATCGCGATTTTGCGTCTTTTACCGCGCGGGCGGTAGAACGAAACCATCAGAAGATGCAGGTTGACGGTCAGTGAGTTCATGACGACCGTTTCGACCGGCAGCGCGCCGACGACGCGCGCCATCGGTTCGGTCAGAAATTCGTGGTACGGCATCCACGGATTGCGCGCGTGAAAATGCCCTTCGACGCCGTGAGTTTCCCAGTCTTCGAGTTCCTGTTCGATGTACGCGCGAACGGTTTTCGGCTGCAGACCGAGCGAATTGCCCGTAAAATAAAGCACGTCTTCGCCCGATTCCCGTTTCGGGATATAAAATCTCTCGCGAAAACGCCGCAGCGCGTCGCATTCATCCATCCGCGCGGCGAATTCCGCCGAGTTTTCGAACTTTAAATTCAGATCTTTCATTGGCTTTAATTTAACAGATTCCGGCCAAGATCGGCGCGCGGAAGTTTTTGTGAAACGACCGGAAAGAAACGGGCGAAAGCCGGCGAACAGACGGCGAAAGTTTCGAAAATAATTTTAGCCGCGAACAAACACGAAAATTCACGAAAATTATTTAAATGTATTTCGTGTTCCTTCGTGTTTGTTCGCGGCTAATCTCTCAAATTCCGAGCTCCGCTTTGCTCTCGGCGAATTTTTCGACCGCGAACTGCAGATCCGCGCGCGAATGCGCCGCCGAGACCTGCGTGCGAATCCTCGCTTTGCCTTTCGGAACGACCGGGAACGAGAAGGGGATCACGTAGACGCCTTTCTGCAAAAGCGATTCCGCCATTTTGACCGCCGGCTGCGCGTCGCCGAACATGACCGGCACGATCGGGTGTTCGCCCGGCAGGATTTCGAGCCCGATTTTCGATAATTCCTCACGGAAAAAGCGCGTGTTTTCCTGCAGCTTGTCGCGCAGCGCGGTCGACTCGGTCAAAAGATCGAGCGCCTTGATCGACGCGCCGACGATCGACGGGGCGACCGAGTTTGAAAAAAGATACGGGCGCGAACGCTGGCGCAGAAGCTCGACGATTTCTCTGCGCGCCGAAGTGTAGCCGCCCGACGCGCCGCCCAAGGCTTTACCGAGCGTTCCGGTAATGATGTCGACGCGGTCCATCACGTTGTGGTGTTCGTGCGTTCCTCTGCCGGTTTTGCCGACGAAGCCGACCGCGTGCGAATCGTCGACCATCACGAGCGCATCGTATTTTTCCGCCAGATCGCAGATTTCGTCGAGTTTGGCGATGAAGCCGTCCATCGAAAAAACGCCGTCGGTCGCGATCAGTCTCGTGCGCGCGCCGCTCGCTTCTTTGAGTTTCGCTTCGAGGTCGTTCATGTCGCCGTTTTTATAGCGGAAACGCTGCGCCTTGCAGAGGCGGATGCCGTCGATGATGCTCGCGTGATTCAGTTCGTCGGAAATGACGGCGTCCTCTTCCCCTAAAATCGTTTCGAAAAGCCCGCCGTTCGCGTCGAAGCACGACGTGTAAAGAATCGTGTCTTCCATGCCGAGAAAGTCGCTGATTTTGGCTTCGAGTTCTTTATGAATCGTCTGCGTGCCGCAAATGAACCGCACGGACGAAAGACCGTAACCCCATTCGTCGAGCGCTTTATGCGCCGCTTCGACGATTCGGCTGTCGTCCGACAACCCGAGGTAATTGTTCGCGCACATATTAAGGACTTCGCCCGTCGCGACTTTGATATGCGCTTCCTGCGGGCTCTCGATGATTCTTTCCGATTTATAAAGCCCCGCTTCCTTGATTTCGCTGATCGTGTTTTCGATTTGTTTTTGAACTGTGCCGTACATATTTAATTCTTTTTTTATTTGAAAGACTTGAAAATACTTACTCTACCCAATGATTGCCTGCGCTGGCATAAAATCGCCAGTCGCCTTTGGCTTTTTGCAGTACGTATTGCGCCGAATCTCCGCTGCCCGCGCTCACTCTTTCCAACTCGACCAAAGCGAATTGCCGGCTGGCGCTGAAGCCGACTCTCGAAAAACGGTAATAACCGTTCGTTTTCGGGTACTTTTGGTAAAATGGCTCCCACACGATTTCGCTTGCACCGAAACCGATTCCGAGATTTCGTTCCTTGTAATCCGCTTCGATTTTCGCCAATTCGTTCCTGCCCGTTTTTAGAAGCTCGTCGATTTCGAGATCCGCGACGATTTCATATCTCAGATCGACCGGAATCAAGCGCTTTAATTGCCCCGCGTTCTGGTTCTTCAGTTTGAAATCTTCCGCCAATCCCTTCATTCGGAGCGAGTTAAAATTATTAACGAATCCGGCTGCGAGCGTTTTGTCTTGTATCACGAAAGAATACCGAACTTTATATTCCTTTAAATTCTCACGATCGATGATTTTCAAAAGGCTCGCGTAAACCGCGTACTCTTCGCCCGTCACCGCCGACTGCGCGAAAAGCCCGAAGTGGCAAAAGCCGAAAACGAAAAATAAAAGAACCGCGCTTTTCATGCGTCAGGTTAAATCTCGCTCCAATCCAAAATCACTTTGCCCGAATTTCCTTCACGCATGACTTCGAAGCCCTTTTCGAAATCCTGGTAGGAAAAGCGGTGCGTGATGACGGGCGCGATGTTCAAGCCGGATTCGAGCAAAACGCTCATCTGATACCACGTTTCGTACATCTCGCGCCCGTAGATGCCTTTGACGGTCAGCATGTTGAAGACGACCGTTTTCCAGTTGATCGCGAACTCGTCGGACGGAATGCCCAAGAACGCGATGCTGCCGCCGTGCGTCATGTTGGCGAGCATTTCGCGAAACGCGTGCGGATTGCCCGACATTTCCATGCCGACGTCGAAGCCTTCCTTCATGCCGAGCTGCCGCTGCACGTCGGCGAGCGAGGTTTCGCGCGTGTTGACGGCTAGGGTGACGTCGAACTTGTTCGCGAGTTCGAGCCGCGCCGGATTGACGTCGGTGATGACGACGTGGCGCGCGCCGGCGTGTTTGGCGACCGCCGCCGCCATGATGCCGATCGGTCCCGCGCCGGTGATCAAAACGTCCTCGCCGAAAACTTCGAACGCGAGCGCCGTGTGCACGGCGTTGCCGAACGGGTCGAAAATCGCCGCGACTTCGAGGTCGATGTCCTTGTCGTGCTTCCAGATGTTCGTCATCGGCACCGCCATGTATTCGGCGAAACCGCCGTCGGTATTAACGCCGACGCCGAGCGTGTTCGCGCATTTGAAGCGCCGACCGGCCATGCAGTTGCGGCAGCGCCCGCACACGAGATGTCCTTCGACCGAAACGATGTCGCCGACGTAAAAATCGTTGACGTTATCGCCGACTTCGACGATTTCGCCGACGATTTCGTGCCCGAGGACGGTCGGGACTTTGATCGTCTGCTGCGCCCACGCGTCCCAGTTGTAAATATGCACGTCGGTGCCGCAAATGCCGGTTTTTTTGATCTTGATCAGTACGTCGTTGATGCCGATCGTCGGTTCCGGCACGTCTTCGAGCCACAATCCTTCCTCGGCTTTGCTTTTTACGATTGCTTTCATAGTGATTATTAAAAATTATCTCTATATTACTGAATATTTAGCGGCAAAACCAATCGGGGAGGGCAAAGAAATATCGGGCGCTCAAACCGAAACGATCCGGTACGGTTTTTCTCATCGGCTAAGCGGCTTTGCCGGAGAAGCGAAAAGATTCCCGCCCGGCCGCAGAGGCGCAAAGTCATTATTCAATTAGTTTGGATGCGGTCGGCGAGCGTTTCGAAGCGCGGATCGCCGTGCAGGGAATCGAGATACGGATCGACTTTGATGAAAAGTATCGACGAGCTGCTCGCCCGATACGCTTTGTCGAGATTCGCGAGCGCCTTTTCACGGTCGCCGAGCCGGGCGCTGAAACAGGCGATTTCGTAGTAAAGCCCGGCGTAATCGTCGGTCACCAGCCTTTTTTCGTCGCGCTCGATGTTTTCGCGCAAGATTCCTTTCCAGCCCGTTCTCCGGTAAGCCGCCTGGTAAGCCTGCACGACCTCCGGCGCGGCTTTGATCTGCGTCTGGTGCTGCATGAACCAGTCGAAGGCGCGCGCCTCGTCGCCCTGCAGATCGGCGAGCAGCCACATCCAGAAATAGGCGTAGGCGAAATTGCGGTCGCGGTCGAGCAGTTTCCGGTAATGCGCTTCGGCTTCGCGGAAGCGGTGCGCGTAATAAAGGATCATGCCGTAGGTGATCTGGTGCGCGTACGATGCCGGATCGATCTCCATCGCTTTTTTGTTTTCGGCGATCGCCTCGTCGAACCGCCCGCGGCTCATCAGAAAATACGCGTAAAGCGCCCGCGGCATCGGCGCGTCGGGATCGAGCGCGACGGCTTGCCGGAATTCTTTTTCCGCGCCGGCGAAGTCGTTTTCGTAGCTGAATTTCAGCAAGCCGAGCACGGCGCGCGCGTCCGGCGATTCCGGGTCAAGCGCGAGCGCTTTGCCGATCGCCTGATTTGCTTTGAACTGCTGCTCGCGCGGCGCGAGGTCTTTATGCGAAAAATAGCGGTAGGCGTAAGCGAGCATCGTGTGGGCGGCGGCGTAATCCGGGTCCAGTTCGACGGCGCGTTCGAGAAAGCCGATCGCTTTGCCGATTTCCGTTTTGTTCCACTGGTCGAAGATGAACGCCGCCTGCAGGTAAAGCCGGTAGGCTTCCTCGTTCGACGTTCCGCGCCGCGCGTTCGACTTTCCTTTGCCGGCTCCGAACCGCGCCAGCAACGCCTCGCCGATGTCGTCGGCGATCGCGTCCTGCATCGAAAAAACGTTCGCCGAATCTTCTTCGCTTTTGAAAATTTCCTCGACCGTGCCGTTTTCGGTGTTGATGAGCTGCGCCGTGACGCGGATCACGCCGTTCGCGATCTGGTAATTCGACGAAAGCACGTAATCGACCTGCTGTTCGCGCCCGGCGTCGGTCGGATTTTGTTCGAGCTCCAGATACTTGCGCGTCGCGCTCAAGGGGCGCACGGTGAGGTGTTTGCCCGCGCTCAATTTTAAGATCAGCGATTCGGCGATGCCGAGCTCGTAGAGCGAGTCGCCGTTCTGGTTCTGTAGCGGCTTGACCGGCAGCACGGCGATCGATTTGTTCGGCGGCGGGCTGCCGGACGGTTTCGCCGCCGGCAGAAATTTATACACCAGCGCGCCGGTCGCGAGCAGCGCCGCGATCGCGAGCGCGGCGAGATACCCGGAATTGCCGCGCGCGGCGCGCGCCGGGGAAACCACGTCTTCCGCCCCTTCCGATTTCTCCGGCAATTCTCCTTTTCTGATTAAATCGTCGCCGGTCTGCAGAATGTAATTGATGCGTTCATCGCGGCGCGGCGCGAAAAAATCGCGCGTCGCCGGCTCCGCGCCGGCGTTGACTTTCTCGACTTCGGCGACGAAACGATAACCCTTTTTCGGTACGGTTTCGATGAATTTGTCGGCCGAGCTTTCGCCCAAAATTTTCCGGAGGCTGTGGACGACGCGCGCGACGTTCGATTCTTCGACGAACGCGTCTTCCCAGACGGCGCGCAAAAGTTCTTCTTTTTCAACCAGATGTCCGCCCCGCTCGACGAGCATCGCCAGCACGTCGAACATCTTCGGCATTAAAGGCACGGACGTCTCATCGCGCAGCAGCCGCCGCTCCGCAACGTCGAGCCGAAAATCCTTGAACTTGTAAGAATACTGATGATTACTGCTCATAATGCATGCTATACGAAAATTTCAGGAAAAAAACAGGAGATTTTTCCAAAGATTTTCGCTCCTTCCCGCACTTAAATTTATCTTACAGCCCGCGCGGGCGATCGCCGCCGGTTTCGGGTTCTGATTGCTGGCAAAAAACAATTATAGCCCACAATCGGCGGCGTTTACCAAATATATTTTCGGCATTCATTTCATTCATTTAAGGATAAAAACTATGCATCGCAAGCAGATTTTGAGTATCGTTTTCGTATTAATTTCGCTTCCGTCGCTAATCGCGGCGCAGGATGAGCATAAGCACGCGTTGATCGACCGCGCCGTTCGTTTCGAGCGCGCCGGTGATTACACCGCCGCGGCGGATTCCTACCTTCAGTATTTAAAAAGGTTTCCCGAAAGCGCCGCCGTCTACAATAATCTCGGCGCGAATTTTTTCGAACTCCGCCGCCACGGGGAAGCCGTCGCGGCGCTTCAAAAATCGATCGCGCTCGATCCGGGGAATGAACGGGCGTATTTTAATCTCGGCACGGTTTACTGGCATCTGAAGCGTTACGCGGAATCCGTCGAAGCGCTCGAAAAAGCGGTCGCGCTCGCGCCCCGTCATTACCCGGCGCGCGCCAAGCTCTGCGACGTTTACCTCGCCGCCGAACGGGTGGGCGACGCCGCGGTTTGTTATGAAAAACTTCTGGCGCTCACGCCCGGCGACGCGCAGTCGCATTCGAATTACGGCGTCGCGCTGCTCGGCGCGCGGCGTTTCGATGAAGCCGCGTCCGTTTTTGCGGAAAACCTCGCGCGCTTTCCGCCGCGCGCCGAAACTTTCAATAATCTCGGCGTCGCGCTGCTCGAACTGCGCCGTTTCCGGGAAGCGGCCGAGTCGCTCGCGCGCGCGCTCGAAATCGAACCCGGCAACGAAGCGATGCGCTATAACCTGGCGATCGCCGAGCTCGCCGCCAAAAACAAAACGGCGGCGCTCAGGCAGTATTCGTTTTTGAAAAAAACGAACCCGGCGCTCGCCGGACGGCTGTTTGAAAACATATTTCGAGGAAAAATAGTGCCGGCGAGAAATTAGCCCCGCTTTTCCGTGCGGACGCTTTTGGGAAAAATCGGTCGCGCGGGGGGTAAATTCGCCGATTAATGGCAGGCAGCGGTCGCGGTCGCCGTAACCGACGAATAAACGGCGGCCGCGCCGGCCGGTTCGGACAAAAACTCGGGGCTTTTGCCCGAAAACGAACCCGCGGCGCGCCGATCATATTCACCCGGAAAAATCGAAAAGTTTTATCCGCGCAGATTTTTTTCGAGCACGATTTTTATTTCGCCGCGTTCGTCGCGGTAAACCTCGGTGATGTCGAAACCGTTTTTCAGATTCAGGATCAGCATCGATTTGAAACGGTTCATGGTTTTCGTCTGAATCGTCTCGAAGCGTTTGGCGGTGCACCACGCGTGTTGGCGTCGCATGAGTTCGGCGGCGATGCCGTGGTATCGAAAACCTTCCGTCACGCCGCCGATCCAGCTGTAGAATTTTTTCGGCGCGAGCCGGTAGCCGATCTTGAAACCGACGGGTTTATCTCCGCGCAACGCCAGCACCGTCAGCGGGTTATCGGCGGCGGCGAGTCTTTCGGCGAACCGGTCGAGCTCCTCGTCGCCGAAAACGGAAGCGTACAGCGCTTCAAGTTTTTCGACCGTTTCAGGCGCGGGCTGCCCTTCGATTTCCAGAAAATTTATCATTTTATGAAAGAAGCGGCGAAATTAATCGAGAAACCGTTCCGCGTTCAGACCGAGCCAAGATAATGCCGCGCCGTGCAGCATCGCGGCTTTCGCCGCGTCGTCGAAACCGGCGGATTCGATCAATTTTCCGGGCTCCGCTTCGCCGAGCGGGAACGGGTAATCGGTGCCGAGCGCGATTTTCTCGGCGCCGACGAGCCGGACGAGATATTCGAGCGCGAGCGGGTCGTGCACGAGCGAATCGACCCAGAATTTGCCCAAATAATCGCGCGGATCTCGCGGGTTGTCGACGGCGACCAGATCGGGGCGCGCTTCGAAGCCGTGCGCGATTCTGCCGAGATTATAGGGAAACGAGCCGCCGCCGTGCGCGAAACAGATTCTCAGACCGGGCAGTCGTTCGAGCGTGCCGGAAAAAATCAGCGAACAAATCGCGCGGCACGTTTCCGCCGGCATGCCGACGAGCCACGGCAGCCAGTATTTTTGAATTTCGCGCTCGCCCATCATCTCCCACGGATGCACGAAAACCGCCATCGAGAGCGCTTCGCACGCCGCGAAAAATTCGTAAAAACGCGGCTCGCCCAAATTCTCCTGATTGACGTTCGAACCGATCTCGACGCCGGCGAAACCGCTTGCGCGGCAGCGTTCCAGTTCCTTGATCGCGAGCGCCGTGTCCTGCAGCGGCACCGTGCCGAGACCGATAAAACGTTTCGGAAATCGGTCGACGATTTCGGCGATCCCGTCATTTAAAAACGCGGCGATTTCGGCGCCGTCCGCGGGCTTCGTCCAGTACGAGAACATCACCGGCACGGTCGAGAGCGCCTGCGCCGCGACGCCGCGCGCGTCGCACTCGGCGAGGCGTTTTTCCGCCGACCAGCAGTTGTCCCCGATCTCGCGGAAAAAATGCCCGTCGTCTTTGAGCATCCGCGCGCCGCACGCCTGGTGATGATCGAGCGCGATGAATCCGCCGTAACCGAATTTTTCCTTCCAGCGCGGAATATTCCGGGGCAAAATATGCGTGTGAATATCTATTTTCAGCATTTACGTCAAAAGTGGAATTTTAACGCCGAGACATTTCGATTTCGGATTCGGGATTGGGGGTCTCGGATTTGTCGGTCGCTGAAAGTTAAATCGAGATTTCGAATCCCAAACCGAGAATCGGTTTGCGTCCCGGCGTTAAAAAACGGCATTCAATAAATTCGGTCAAGCATCGCTTGGCGGCGTTCAAAACGACCCAGGTTTTCCAGAAAATGCTCGACGTGGCGACGTTTTTCGAGCGAAAAGCCGCCCGCCGAATGCGGCGTGATGTAAACATTCGGCGTCGTCCACAACGGATGATCCGGCGGCAGCGGCTCGGGATCGGTGACGTCGAGATAGGCGGCGGCGACTCTTCCGCTGCGCACTTCCGCGAGCAGCGCGTTTTGATCCAGGGTCACGCCGCGCCCGATGTTGTAAAGAAGCGCGCCTTTTTTCATTTTGGAAAAGCGTTCGGCGTTCAGAAAATTTCGGGTCGCCTCGTTCGCCGGCAGAATGTTGATGACGTGATCGGCGCGCGGCAAATATTCGTCGAGCTCCGTTTCGGCGATCGTTTTCACCGGCTCGTCGCCGCGGATCGTGCGTTTGAAGCCGATCAGGTTCATCTTTAAAGGCGTTAGAAGTTCCGCGAGCCGCCGCCCGATCGTGCCGAAACCGAGGATCAAAGCGGTCTGGCCGTTCAAAAGATACGAGTTCGCGCGCGTTTCGTCGTAATGCCACCCGCGCGCGCCGCGCTGGTCGTCGAGCGATTCGGGAAGTCTTCGCGCGAGCGCCATCATCATCGCCAGAACGTGCTGCGAGCACGGTTCGACGTAAACGGAGGAGCTGTTCGTCATGATCCTGACCGCCGCTTTGAACTTTTCGCGAAAATCCGCGCGGTCGTACGGCGTGTAGCCGGCGAGATTGACCTGAAACCATTTGATATTTTCGGCGGCTAAAACCGCGTCCGCGTCGGGCGTGCCGAACGCGACGTCGGCGGCGCGAAGCTTTTCCGCCGCTTCGCCGACGGCGCCGTTTTCCGCCGGCGGGAACACGAACAATTCGTGCGCGCCCAAATGTTCGCGCAAATCCTTCAACTCGCCTTCCGCGCCTTCCGTAAAACCGTGATTCGTCCAGATTTTCATTTTATAAGTGTCGTTTAATCTTCGAACAAAACCAAAGCGAGCCCGCGAACCGTCGCTGTTTTACGCGAATGAAATAACAACGATCGGCGAAGATCGGCGAAAATAGCGGGCAAATTTAGTCTTTGAATTTTGTTTCGATCACATTTTCGTCGAAAAAACTCTTTCTTTCCAACTGCATGAAACATTGATCCCAGCGCTTTTCGCCGAGTTTGAAATAATTTTTCTGGACGCCGAAAGTTTCGAAACCGATCCTTTCGTAAAGCCGCACGGCGGCCCGGTTGTCGGCGACGACCGTCAGATGAATCTGCTCGATGCCGTCGATCGCGAAAACCGCCTCGGCGAGCGCGCGCACAAGCCCTTCGCCGACTCTTCGCCCGTGAAATGCGGGATCGACGTACATCGAAACGAGCTCGCCGCGATGCCTCGTCTTCGTGCGGTCGCCGCGCACGAAACCGGCGATGCCGATTAAATTATTATCGGCAAACGCGCCGAAGAAGAAAACGTCCGGCGCGGCGCGTTCGATCGCTTCTTCGAAATAAAGCTTCGTTTTGCCGACTTCATTCTCGTAAAGCGTGCCGAAACTGTCTGGGTAATTTTCGAGACACGCGAGCCGCACGCGCCGGTAATCGCGCGCTTCGGACGGTTTTAATTTTCGATAAACGATTTCCATTCGTTAAATATCTTCGCGCGGCGCGAACGAACACGAATCGCACGAATTGTTTTTTAATTATTCGTGTTACTCGTGTTCGTTCGCGACAAAAAACGCATTAAGATTTGTCGGTTTCGATTTCCCAGAGACCGCCGTAATTGACGACGAAACCCGCGCCGTTTAACGCCAGTTCGCTCGCAAAACTTCCGCCGCCGCTTTCGTAACGGTACGTGTTTTCGCCGGTTCGTTCGTAAACTTGGGCGAGCGTTTCGAGCCGGAAGCTCGGAAACCTGAGCCACGCGGCGCGGACGTCGGCTTTTTCGCCGCTCGCCAAATTCAGACGGCGAATCGGCAGCGTGTTCGTCACCGGGCTGAAATTCAGATCGATGTCCGTGCAGCCGCCGGCTTCGAAAATCGTTTCGCCGTTTAACCGCCAATTTTTTTCCGCGTCGACCGTGATTTCGATTTCGATTTTCTCCGCGCCGACGAAACCCGAAACTTTCGCCGATTCGGTTCGCCAGCCCGCATCGCATTCGATCGCGTAATCGAGTTTGCAAAGCTCGGATTCCTCGATGAAAATCGCCGCGCCTTCGATGCGAAAGCCGTTTCCCGCCGGAAAAATCCGCGCGAATTCGTGTCCGGGACAATCAAGCCGCCGCCAGATGATCGAATTTCCGACGCTCATAACTGATTTTCGGACTTCGCCTTTTTCTCGGCGCGTTCCTTTTTCGCGTCCGCTTCATTTTTGGCTTTCAGCAGCGAAAGACAAAGCGCGCGCAGCCGGTCAACTTGCCTTAAACGCTTTGTGATTGCTTCGCTCGACATATCAACTTTCTTCATTTTCTAAGCTCCTGCCGCAAATAGTCGACGCCCTTTTCGTTGAGCGCTGAAATCAAACTTGGACAATTCATCTAAAAGCGTCGCCATTTTTATCTGTTTCGATTGTCTGTAATTTATTCAGAATTTCTTCGGGTAATACGTCATTCAAAATTTCTTTTGACGTTGTATAATCCAAAGCGCAGTCCAGAGCTGTTTTGCCCGCATTATTTTTTAATTCCGCGTCGGCTCCGTGATTCAAAAGTATTTTGATACATTCGAGCGGCTCCGGGAACGGAGTACTTTTGTTGCTTTGAATCATTCCATCAATGGCGTAATCGACCGCCCAGTGTAACGGCGCATATCCGTCGCCAAAACCACACTGTTTGTTCGGGTTGGCGCCACTTTTCAAAAGTAATTCTAAAATTCGAGGTTGATCGCCTTCAATCGCCAATATTAACGGCGTCATTCCATTCGAGCCGGGTTGGTTCAAATCAATTCCGGATTTAATCATTTCCTCCGCTTTTCCATTATTTCCGGAGAAAATCGAATTTTCGAAAAGCTTAAATTCTAATTCGTTATTCATTGACAAGTTATTTTAGCGATTAAGGACCACCTTTATTTCGGAATTATATCTTTAACTCACAACCGGCGGCGGCTGCATCACCGCGCCGCAGTTTTTGCAGGTTCGCAATTCCAAGTCGCCGTAAAATTTCCTGAAAACGCCCTGAAACTGCGTCGTGATGTCTTCGAGTTCGAAATATTCCTCGTAGAGCTTGGCGTTGCAGTTTTCGCAGAACCATAACAGCCCGTCGAGCTCGCCCGCGCGGCGTTTGCGTTCGATCACGAGCCCGACCGTGTCGGCGCCGCGCACCGGATTGTGCGGCACTCTCGGCGGAAGGAGGAAGATTTCGCCTTCGCGCACCGGCACGTCGACCGCGCGCCCGTCTTCCTGAATTTTTACGAGAATATCGCCTTCGAGCTGATAAAAAAATTCCTCGCCCTCGTCGAAGTGATAATCCTTGCGCGAATTCGGTCCGCCGACGACCATCACGATAAATTCGGCGTCTTCGTACACGCATTTATTGCCGACCGGCGGTTTCAGGAGATGGCGGTGCTCGTCGATCCACTGCCTGAAGTTAAAAGGTCTTCTGATTGGCATAATATTTGTATTTTAACTAAAATTCATCGTCGCGGGCGACCACGCAGCGTTTATTGCCTGCATCGTCAGCGATCGAAAACTCGAAACGGCGTTCCGCTCTGGTGTAGGAAAAGTCGTCAAAGCCGGCCTGCCGAATTTCCCGCTTATAACCGCCGTTCGATAAATATTCGTCGATCGCTGCGAAAATTTCTTCTTTCGCGGAATTGCTGCAGTATCTCACGCCGAAGCTTTCCGGCGCCGTGCCTTCATGCATTCGGTAAAAAAACACCGGTTCGGCGGCGAGCTCCGGCTGCGGGAAGTTTCGAATCAGCGAACTCGTCAAAACGAGATAAGAAAAGTCGTATTTTCCGAAGTCGTCGGCCTTTAATGCCAGAAACAGTGTGTAAAAAAAAAGCCCGCCGACCGCGACGACCGCGCCCGACAAAAGCAACGCCGATTTATTTTTCATAACGCCGCCTGAAATTAAAAGGTCTTCTGATCCGCATAAAAAGTTTTCTCCGTAAATTTTCTAATCGACTTTCGGCAAACCGATTTCGGCTGCTTTGGCTTCGTCGGCGCCCGCTTCCCGGAATTTTCCCAGATTTCGGTAAGCCCGCGCGCGCTGTTTGTACGTCCAGTAATAATTGGGGTCGAGCGCGATCGACTTCGTGAGATCGGCGACGGCGCGCGCGTTATCGCCGCTGTCGAGATACGCCGTGCCGCGCACGTAATAACTCGCGCCGTCGGGCTTGAGTTCGATCAGTTTCGTATAATCGGCGATCGCCAGTTTGTAGTTGCCTCCGAGCAGAAAGACGAGCGCGCGCGACAGATAAGCCTCCGCGATCTTCGAATCGAGCTCGATCGCCCGGTTGTAATCGGCGAGCGCGGCTTTGTTGTCGGTAAACGATTTTTTCAAGCCGCGTTTGTAATAAGCCATCGCGTAATCGGGTTTCAGAGCGATGGCGCGTTCGTAATCGGCGAACGCTTTTTCGTCGTCGAGCCGAACCTGGGCGCGCCAGAAATAAGCTTCCGCCATATTCGGAGCGAGCTCGACGGCGGCGGTGAATTCCTTTTCGGCTTCGTAGTAATTGTATTTTTCCTTAAGCGCGATGCCGCGTTTGAGGTATTCCTCGGCGGCGGTCTGCGCGGCGGCCGCGATCGTCAGAAACGCCGCGACGAGCATCGGGTAAAAGAGTTTCTTGAGCATATTTTTGAAGGGCATCGGTTTATTTTAACCCCGACTCAAATCCTTGCCAATAAAAATTATTTGGCGAAAAGCGCCTCGATCGGTCTGCCGGCGTTCGGGTTTTGTTCCAGGTAATCGAAACCGAGATATTTCGAGAGCGTCGCGGCGATCTGGTTTTGATAAACGGGCGGCGCGGCTTTCCATTCGCCTCTCAAGGACGTGTCGGGCGAGATGAACGCCGCCCAGATGTAACGCGCTTCCGCGATGCTCGCGTTGTGATTGTTCCAGTCGTCTGCGCCGGCGCCGCGCCCGTGATCGACCGTCACGAGAATCGTCGTTTTACCGCGGTACTGCCCGTCCGTTTCGAGAAAACGCCATAATTCTTTGAAGTAATCGTCGGTGCGGCGGAGCGCTTTTAAAACCATGTCGTAGCGCCGCGAATGCGCCCACGAGTCGGTTTCGCCGAAACTGATCTGCAGGACGCGCGGGCGGTGTTTTTTGAGATGCGCCAGCGCGAGGCGGAAAGTGTAGTAATCGTGCCGCACGGCTTCGGACGGCAGCAGGGTTTCGAACTGCGCCGCGCTCAGGCGCTCGGTTTCGCGGTCGGCGTTCGCGTAAATCTCGTGACCGGCGTTGATCAGAAACGCGTCCGGCTCGCTCGCGGCGATCGCGTTCATCACGCGCCACGAAGCGAACGCGGCGACCCGGTTCGAATCGAGTCTGAGCTTTTTTTGCAGAAACTGCAGCACGGAAGGGAATCGATTCTGCACGAAAGCGTTGCTTTTGATGACGTCGTCGCGCGCTTCGCCGGTCAGAATTTCCGAGTAGCCCGGATAGGAGAAAAACAAATTGTTCGTCGTTCGCGCTTCGCTGCCGAGCGCGCGGTTGCCGGCGATCGAGCCGTGGTTTTTCATCCAGACTTGCCAGAAAAACGGCATCAGTATTTCGCGCCGGGCTTCGGGCGTCGGCGCCGCGAAGGTCTTGAAAACCTCTTTGTTTTCGGCGTCCGCGTCGATCTTTTTGAAAAGCTCGGTGTCCATGCCGCCGAAAATCTCCCGCCCGCGCGCGCCGTCGAGCGTGATCAAAATCACGTTCTCGGTCCTGCGCTGCGCCGCGGCGTTCAGACAGAAAAAAGCGCATAGGAAAAGCAGTAAAACTGATTTCTTCATATTTTTACCCCGAAATTGTAATTAGCCACGAATGACACAAATGACACGAATAATTAAAGAATAAAAATAATTCGTGGCATCCGCGGCTGAAATTTTACAACTCCAGAATCTTCCTGATCGTGCGCCAGTTGCGCGCCGTCGCGGGCGTTTTCAGTTTGTTGTCGATGTATTTTTTCCCCAAAAGGCTGTCCGCCACGCCGCTTTTCAGCAGACAGTAGACTTCGCGCCCGCGGACGAAGAATCGTTCCTCGTCGCGATTCTGCGCGAGCAGCATTTCCGCCTTTTCATCGGACAGTTTTTCCCGCAGGAAAACGACGTGAAAAAGCTTGTCTTCGAACTGCTCGCCGGCAAACGGGTTGTTTTCGACGATTTTCTCGATTTCGCCGAGCGCGCGCACCATCACCGGCGTTTTGAAAAACTCTTTTTCGATCGCCGCTTCGAGCAGTTCGGCGAGCTTCCGATCGTCGGTTTCGTTCGTTTCGAAGACGACGTTGCCGCTCTGGATATAAGTTTTGACGTTTTCGAAGCCCAAACCGGCGACGACCGCCCGCAAGTTTTCCATCTTCACGGAAGTGCGCCCGCCGACGTTGATGCCGCGCAGGAAAGCCGCGTATTTCATAACAGATTTTTCCTCATTTTGATGCAGATGATCGAAACGTTTTCGCCGACCGGAACTTTCACTTCTTCGCCGCCTTCGTAGCCGCGCGCGGCGTAAAGTTTGACGCCGGGCAGCGTCGCCATCATTTCCGCCGAATGAAAGCCGTGCGCGCGCGCCGCGCGCTCGCAGTTTTCCAAAATCAAAGTGCCGACGCCGCGGCGGGCGTAGTCGGGATGAATGAAAAACGCGCGGATTTTCGCCGCCTCGCGTTCCGGATCGAGCAGTTCGGAATCGCGGCTTCGCTCGTAGCGCGAAGCGCCGTAGAGCGTGCGGCGTTTGCTCCAGCCTCCGCAGCCCGCCAAAGCGCCGTTTTCCGTTTCGACGACGAAATACGTTTCGTCCGCGATCAGCTCCGTGTCGACGCCGAAAACCGTTCTGATCGAAAGCTCGATCTGCCGCTCGTCGTAATCGTCGCGGCTTAAACCGCGCACCGAGTCGGCGATCAATTTTTCGATCGCCGGCTGGTCGTCAAAAGTCGCTTTTCGAATCGTGAAATTCATTTTACGCGCCATTTTATTCGGACGGCGGACATCGCGTCGGTTTCGAGACGGATGTCGCTCAAAATCTCGAAACCGTTTTTCTCGTAAAAGCCGAGCGGCGAGCGGTATGCTTCGCCGTTCGCCTTGACGTCCGTTTCGTGGTCGATCGCCCAGCCGCTGATTTCGGTTTCGAACTCCTTGACCGCGTCGAGCAGCCGCGAGCCGTAGCCTTTTTTCTGTTCGCTCGTGTCGACGATCATCGCGAACCATTTTTCCTCGTCGCGCACGAAACAGGCGAGCCACCCTTTGATGTTTCCGGCGTCGTCCGTCAGCAGATAATGTTCGGGATTTCCGAGCTTACTTAAATATTCATCGAGCGACGCCGTGCCGGAATGCCGCAGCCGCACCGGGTATTCATTGTTCCAGAGTTCAACGATGCGCTGTTTCTGCTCGCTCGAAAGATTTACGGTCCTCGTTATCTTCATAAACAGGGGAAGCACAGTAGTCAGTTGTCGGTGGTCGGTGATCGGTGGTCGATGGTCGGTTCAAAACCGAACTACTGACCACCGACCACCGATCACCGACCACTATTCTACGGTTGCGATCACTTTCAGCTCGATCGCGATCGGCGTCGGCAGTCGGTTGATTTCGACCGTCGTCCGGCACGGCAGATTATCCTTGAAATACTCGGCGTAAACGCGGTTGTAAATCGAAAAATCGTCCTTCATGTTCGTCAGGAAAACCGTCACGTCGACGATTTTCTCCCAGCTCGATCCGGCGTCTTCCAGAACATACCGCACGTTCTGAAAAACCGAACGGCACTGCGTTTCGATGTCGTAGGAGAGAATTTCGCCGTCGTCGCCGAGCTCGACGCCGGGTATGACTTTCGTTCCTCTCTCGCGCGGACCGACGCCCGACAGGAATAAAAGATTGCCGACGCGCCGGGCGTGCGGGTAAAGCCCGACCGGTTCGGGCGCTTTCGATGAATTGATGATTTTACCCTCTTTCATATAATTTTCGCAGCGTTGCCCGCCATCGCGAGTCGGACAGAATATCCGTATTGTCGCTGATCTGGTCGAGACTACCGATAAGCGGCTTTTCGATCAGCCGTTTGACGGCCGGATCGGTAATGCGCCCGCAAATTTCGTCGGCGAATTTTCCCTGCAGGTGAATCACCTGAAACGGACGACCGAAAAAACTGCCGGCGCGGGCGGCGAGCGGCACGGTGATTTTCAGCCCGTTGTGCATTTCGGCGACGCGTTCGTAGGCGGCGACCAAAAATTTCTCTCGCTCTCGCCAATTTTCCGCCGACAGCGCTTTTCTCAAAGCCGGCGCGAGGTCGGCGGCGCATTTCAATTGCGCGAAACCGCTGCCGAACCATTTCGGGTACGGCGCGTATTGTTTTTCCATCAAAAAACAGAGCCGCATCAAATCGCGCACGAGCCGGGCGGCGATGATCGCCGAACCGATTTCGTCGCCGACGCTGCCGGCGCGCCCCATCAAATGCTCCTCCTGACCTATCCTGTTCCACTGCGAAGCGAGCAGGTAAAGCCACACGTCGTGAGGGTAATAACCGAATTTCCCGAGCGTTTCGCGCAAGCCCGTTTCGTCGCGATAAACCGCGCCGGCGGTGATCGTCCGCAGTTTTTGTTCGGGAAATGTCAGCCAATCGACGATTTCGACCGGCCGGCGCGGATCGAAATCAAGAAATTCAAGCAAAAAACCGCGAATCGTCAGAACTTCGACGCGGTGATTGACCGTCCCGCGATCGATTTTTTCCTGCAGCTGAGTGCCGTTGTCGTTCGGATCCGGCGGGCTGAAATTGGTCGAGTACCCGCGAAAATCAAAGGGCAACCGGCGGCTCAGAGCCTCGCGGATCGTCCCGGCGCGCGCGGCGTAATCCGTTTCCGCGAGAAATATCATCAAGCGCGGTCCCCAATCGTGATCGGCGGACATTTCCGTGTCGAATCCTATAACCTCGGACCCGTCGCCGATCAGCGCGGCGCTGTACCGAAGATGCGGAAAATGCTCGTCGAGAACCGGTTTCACCGCTTCCGCGTAAAACATCCCGCTTAATTTCAGCCCGGGAATAAAATCCGACATAAATTATAAATTATACCCGCCGACGCGGATAACAATGTTTCTTGATTTCACCCGCCCGCGCTTTCGTTTAATACAGCTTCCAGCGATGAAGGCTCCGCCTTTTCGTTAAAGCCATGAATCTCATACACGGGCGGTGCTAAAAATTGCCCCGGTTCTCACTCGGACAATTTTCCGCTCCCGGCGACTCGCAGATTCCAGCCATTCAAATGGTTTCGAAGCGCGAACTGGTCTCAGCGAAAAATCGCGATTTCAATGTCCGCGTGCGTTCTGGTCGTTCCGCCGAGAAAGAGATCGATCGCCCGGCCGCCGGCGATAAACCAATCCGGCTCGAATCCGCGCATCGAACAGCGAACCATTTGCGGCTCCCGGAACATAAGAAAATTAAGAATTATTTAGATTTTTCAGCCCAGACCTGCACGAGATTGACGAGCGTTTCGGTCGATTTTTCCAAGCCTCTGCGCGAATTGAACTCCAATTTGCCGTGAAAATTGCTGCCGCCGGTGAAAAGGTTCGGCGTCGGCAGGTTGCGGAACGTCAAATTCGAGCCGTCGGTACCGCCGCGGATCGGTTTGAGCCGCGCGGTGATGCCGGCGCGTTTCGCCGCTTCGATCGCGTAATCGGTCAGCTGCGGGTAATTTTTCAAAACTTCCTTCATGTTCAGGTAACCGACGCGCACGTCCATCGAAATTTTCACGTCCGGAAATTTCGCCTGCGTTTCGCCGATCATTTTTTTCAAAATCGCTTCCTTCGCTTCGAGACCGCTCACGTCGAAATCGCGCAAAAGGATTTTGACGGTCGACTCTTCGACGTCGAGCGTATTCGAATACGGATGCACGAAGCCGACGCGCCCTTCGGTCGTTTCGGGCAGCATGTCTTTCGGAAAGCGCGTCAGAAAATCAGCCGCCGCGTACGCCGAATTGATCATGATGCCTTTCGCCGTGCCGGGATGCGTCGATTTGCCCTTGAAGGTGACGGTCGCCGTGCGCGCGCTCCATGTTTCGTTCGAGATCTCGCCGAGTTCCTCGCCGTCGACCGTGTACGCGAATTTCGCGCCGAAGCCTTCGACGTCGAATTTGTCGATGCCGCCGCCGACTTCTTCGTCGGGCGTGAACGCGACGGCGATGTTGCCGTGCTTGATCTGCGGATTCTGGCGCAAAACGTCGATCATCGTCATGATCTCGGCGATGCCCGCCTTGTCGTCCGAACCGAGCAGCGTCGTGCCGTCCGCCGTGATGACGTCGTCGCCGATCAGTTCCTTCAAGATCGGGTTCTTCTCGACCGAAATGATTTGCGTTTTATCGTTCGGCAGCGTGATGTCGCCGCCCTGATAATTTTTATGAATGATCGGATTAACGTTCGCGCCCGAAACCGCCGGCGAAGTGTCCATGTGCGAGATGAAGCCGATCGTCGGCACTTTCGAATTGTCCGCGAGGTTTCCCGGAATCATGCCGTAAACGATCGAAAATTCGCTGACGCGGACGCGTTCGACGCCGAGTTTTTTGAGCTCGTCCGCTAAAAGATTGGCGAGATCGAACTGCTTTTTCGTGCTCGGGACGCTGGTTTGATCTTCCGCCGACTGCGTGTCGATTTTCACGTACCGCAAAAACCGGTCGAGAACGGCTTCCTGCGGCGGCTTCGTCTGCGCGAAAGACGCGCCGAAAAGCAGCAATCCGATAAAAATTGCGTAAAAATTTTTCATAATTTTCCTTAAATTAAAGAGATTTTTGCCGCGAAGGTGCACGAAAATTCACGAAAAATTATTTTGTATTTCTTTCCGCGTTTATTCGTGTTAGTTCGTGGCTGAATAAAATTTTTATTCCTCGTCCGAAGCGCGTTCGCCGTCGTACACGGCCGCCGCGCATTCGATGAACAAATCGAGATAATAATCGCGCACTTCTTCGGGCGCTAATTGTTTGTTTTCCTTTTCGGCGATGAATTTCATCAATTCAAACGCCACTTCTTCGCCGGTTTCGATTCTGACGGGTTGTGTTTCGATGCTCATAATTCAATATCTTACAACCGGAATACGAATTAGCCACGAACAAACACGAACAAACACGAAAAATCTTTAAATTAATTTCGTGAAATTTCGTGTTTGTTCGTGGCTAAAATCTCTGCCGTTTAATTTAACGGTTGCGCTGGTCGTGCGACGACGATATTCGTCGTTACCGTCGATGCGTTGCCGGCGATGTCCGTAATCGTCGCCGTGACGGTGTAAACCCGCCCGTCGCGATCGCTTCCCTCGCGCCGCGCTTCGACTTCGAGCCTTTCCGTCCACGAAGCCGCGCCGCCGCTCAAAGCGCGGGTCGGAATCGCGAGAATCGCGCCGTATTCGTCCGTCACGACGTAGCTCACCGAGGCCAAACCGGAAACCGCGTCCGCGCCGCTGAAGGTCAGCGTGACGGGAACCATTTTCCCGTTCGGCGGGAAGATGCGGTTCGGATTAGCCGCGATCGAGCCGGTCGGCGCCGTCTTGTCGATCAACACGAGCAGCGTTTTCGTCGCTTCCGTGTTGCCGGCATTATCAGTCGAGCGGTAACGAACGGTCGTCGCGCCTTCCGCCGAAACCGTGAAGCCGCCCGTGTAGGGAATCCACGTCGCGCCGTCGAGCGAGTATTCGGTGGCCGCGACGCCCGAGCAGTTGTCGGAGGCCGCGAGCGTCACGCCGACGTCCGTCGTAAACCAGCCGTTCGCGCCGTTCGGCGTCAGCGGGTTGGCCGTCGCCATCGTGGTCGGGGCGACCGTTTCGGGACTCAGATCGGCGGTCGTCACGCTGCCGGCGGTAACGACCGCCGCGCACGAATAAACCGTGTCGTTGTTCAAAACGGCTTTGACGAGGTAATTGCCCGGCGCGAGATCGACGCCGCCGTAAAAGCCGCCGCCGTCGGTCGCCGTCGTGCGCGCGACCTGGTTCGTGTCGAGATTCGTGATCGTGACGGTCGCCGCGTCGAGGATCGTGTTGTCGGCGCGCCGCGCGAAGCCCTTCAGATGACCTTTCGTCGGCGCGGCTTTCCACGGCAGAATTGGAATCGCGGCGGGCTGCGCGAAGACCGGAACCGGATTCGCGATCGGGTCTTCATAGAGTATCTGCCCGTTGACGGATTTGCCGGTCGTCAAACCGGAAGCGAATTCGCTGAACGGTCGAACCGGCGTCGATTGTCCGGGCGGGATCGAAAACGGGTTGTTCGCGATCGCGGCGTTGGTTGTCGCCATCGAATAAAGCGACACGCCGAGCACCGAGTTTCCGTTCGCCGACGGCGCGAGCGAGCGCCGAACCTGTCGCAGACTGCCTTCGATCGAGTTGAGATAAACGCCGAGCCCGATCATCGCCGCGCGATTATACTGGTGGTCCTTGATCCATGTGTTCCAGGTATCGAAAAGATTTTGCTGCGTGACGTCGTTTTTGTAATTCATCGGGATCGCGATGTCGAGGATCCCTTCCTCGGTCCACGAGCGCCAGTCCTGGTAAACGCGCCAGTAAGCTTCCGCCGAATTCCAGTTCGACGGACCGCCGCCGAAGGCGATCAGCGCGGCGCTGATTTTGATATTCGGGCGTTCCGCGACGGCGTTTAAGTAAATGCGGCGCACGACGTTCGAAACCTGGTCGCGCCGCCACTGCGACCACGCCGGATCGCCGGGCAGCGGCGCGGGCGCGCCGACCGGAATGTTGTTTCTGATCTGAAAGCGCTCGATGCTGCGCTGGTTGTAGCCGACGTTCGTGCCGCTCGTCGGCGTTTGTCCAGGAACGGAAAATTCCGGGTAGCGGATGCGGTCGAGATGCAAACCGTCGATGTTGTAATTTCGGACGAGCTGCATGACGACGTCGACCGAATAGGCGGCGGCGTCCGGGTGACCGAAATCGAGCCAGAAATCCGAGCCGAAACGGTGTCCCTGAAACGTGATGCCGCCCGTGCCGTCCGGCAGCAACGAGCGCGTCAGCCAGTTGTTCGGACCCGGCACGATCTGCTGCGTCGCCGGATTATAGCCGCCGTGCAGGTTGAAAACGTGATTCGGATTGGTCGGGGGTCCGAGCGTCGCGGTCGGCGCGAAATTAGGATTTTTGTTCCAGACGGCGCCCATGATGACGAAAGCGTGAACCTCGATGCCTTCGGCGTGCGCGGTCGCGATCAAATCGGCGAGCGGGTCGAAGCCTTGAGCGATCGGCGTGAAATCCGGTTTCGGTTCGAGCGAATTCAAATACCACGCGTCGCCGCGCCGGCGAACCTGCGCCAAGATCATGTTGGCGTTGGAGTTTTTGGCGTTGCTGACGACCGTCACGATGTCGGCGTGATTATTGAGCGTCGTGTTGAACGTGTCGACCCAATACGCGCGGTATTCGCCCGTCTGCGCCGCGACGGGAACAACGGATAAGACCAAAAACAGAAAAAGCGAAAAAAACGCGGAAGCTGCCTTCAAAAGGCAAAGACTGGACTTTTGCATGTTGACCTCTTGATAATTTTGATTTGGATTTTTCGGTAACGGAAAGGGAATTTTGCAGAAACGCGCTCGGTTTCTTCAATCTCCAAATGACTTCCCTTCGTTCGTTACTGCTTGGAAGTTTAACTATCAATTAGGCTTATTGTCAATTAAAAAGCTACAAGAAATTATTATTGCAAAAAGTTTGAAAGAGAAAACCGGTTTTCCGATAAACAGCTTCGGAAACGGACGCGCATGAGCGCGGAGCGAAAACGGATTTCCGGTAAATTGTTTAGAGCCGTTTTGAATTGAATCCGTGAAAATCCGTTTCGATCAGCTTTTATGCGCGCCCCGGTTTTTTAGTTTTTCAAACGTTTTCGTAATCAACGCGCGGCTTTCAGAATCTTTTCGATAAATTCGGTTTTGCCGTCGAGGTACGAGTCGCGGTCGTGCGGGTATTTTTCCGCCAGCTCCGTCTTTATACGGTCATATTCGGCTGCGGCGTCCCGATTTGTCCGCAGATGATCGCGAAACGCGAGATGGTTTTTCAACTCTTCGCTGCCTTCCAAAAGCACGTGCAGATGATGCGTCCGGCGTTCGGCTTTGCCCTTGACGAAATAAAAACGTCCCGGAATGCCGTTTTCGCCGCGGTAAACGTAACCGATGTTTTCGAGCGGCGCGACGCAATGTTTGCCGCTCGCTTTATCTTCAATCGCAATCGCAATATCTAAAATCGGCTTCGCCGCGAGGCCGCACACGGACGTGCTTCCGATATGTTCGATCGAAACGACGAAATCGCCGACGACGTCCGAAATGCGCGCTTTTTCTTCGGCGAATAGTTCGTGCCAGCGTTCGTCGTGCGGGAGCAGTTTAACGATGCCTCTTTCCAAACCGAGCATAAAACTATGGTTTTCTTGTTTCTTCGTTCATTTGCTGATGCAGTTCTCTAGCTCGATTAACAAACTCGAGAAATTGGACGCGATGATGACAATTAGGACAAACTTTATCCCATTTGATCGAGTGATCATCGACCGAACGCAGGAACTGCATTTTGCGGAAACCGATTTTTGTTTTAGGCGGAAGTCCGAAAAACTCCGGATGATAGGAACCGAAATCGACCTGGCAAAAATCGCAGAGTATTAAGCTTAAATCACCGAAAATCCTCATTTCGGCGTAACTGTGAATATTTTGCTTCGCGTGTTCGACCTCTGTTTCAAGATGCCCGCATTCATGACACGGGGCGACTTCGGCAGTTTCCAGCTTTAAGTAACAAATCGGACAGTAATCGACGCTCATTTTAGTAAATCTTAATACAAACGTTTTTCTCTTCCGTGAAAAAACGCAGCGCTTCGAAGCCGCCTTCGCGACCGACGCCGGAATTTTTCATGCCGCCGAACGGCGTGCGCAAATCCCTTAAGAGCCAGCAGTTGACCCAGACGATGCCCGATTCGATTCGCTCGGCGACGCGGTGCGCGCGCGACAAATTTTCCGTCCAGATGGTCGCCGAGAGACCGTATTCGACCGAGTTGGCGTAAGCGAGAACTTCCTCTTCCGCGTCGAACGGCTGGATCGTGACGACCGCGCCGAAGATTTCTTCCTGGTTCGTGCGGCAGTCGAAGGCGAGATTCTCGATGATCGTCGGTTCGACGAACCACCCGTTTTCGCAGCTTCCGGGGATTTCCGCCCGTTTTCCGCCGAGCAGGATTCGTCCGCCCTCTTCTTTGGCGAGCTCGATGTAGGAAAGAACCTTTTCGAGATGCTGTTTCGAAACGACCGCGCCGATGTCCGTCAATTCGTTGAGCGGGTCGCCGATTTTGAGGCGCGAAACGCGCTCGACGAAATCCGTCTTGAATTTTTCGTACAGCGGGCGCTCGACGAAGATGCGCGAGCCGCACAGGCAGATCTGTCCCTGATTCGAAAACGACGATCTGACGGTAGTTTCGAGCGCCGCCGCGTAATCGCAGTCGGCGAAAATGACGTTCGGGTTTTTGCCGCCGAGTTCGAGCGAGAGTTTCTTGAACTTCGGCGCGGCTTCGCGCGCGATCCATTCGCCCGTGCGCGTGCCGCCGGTGAACGAAATCGCTTTTACGTCCCTGTGCGTGACGATCGCCGCGCCCGTCTTGCCGCCGAGCCCGTGCACGATGTTCAAAACGCCCGCCGGCAATCCCGCTTCGAGGCATAATTTCGACAAGAGATAAGCCGTCATCGGCGTGATTTCCGAAGGTTTCGCGACGACCGTGCAGCCGGCGGCGAGCGCCGGCGCGATTTTCCAGGTGAAAAGATAAAGCGGCAGATTCCACGGCGAAATGCAGCCCGCCACGCCCACGGGCTGACGAAGCGTATAATTGATCGCCTGCCCGGCCGTTTCGTGCGCTTCCGAAGCGGCGTGCATCGCGGCGGTCGCGTAAAACTTGAAATTCGCGACGGCGCGCGGAATGTCGACCGACTTCGCGAGCGTTTTCGGCTTGCCGTTGTCGACGCTTTCGGCTTCGGCGAGCGAATCGAGATCGCGCTCGATCAGCGCCGAAACGCGCATTAAATGGTCGTGGCGCGCTTCCGGAGACAATTTCGACCAGAGAGGAAAAGCGCGCTTCGCCGCCGCGACCGCGCGCGCGACGTCGCGTTCGTCCGAATCGGGGATCAGGGAATAAACCGCGCCGGTCGCGGGATTGAAGTTGTCGAGATAACCGCCTGAAACGGGCGCGGCGAGTTCGCCGTCGATATAATTTTCGATTTTCAGCATCAGGAAGATTTTACATTATTTTTTTTACTGCGGATAAACGCGGTGCTGACCTCGAGCGGCTGAATTATTCGTAAAATCGTCCGTTCCACTTGTAAACGCGGCGGACGAATTTAGAATTGTCGCCGAATTTTTCGCCGGTGTCTTCGAAAACGTAAAAGCTTCTCGCGAGCCGCCCGTTTACAATGATTCGCAGCGCTTCGGATCGGGGCGGCAGTCCGTATTCTTCCGGTTCGCCCAAAATCGCTTTCGAGGAAATCTGATTCGCGAATCCGCCTTTTTCTTTGAACAATTTTTTCGGCACCGCGCGTTTTGTGGTTGGATCGATCGTAAAATAGTAGTAAGTTTCGGACGGGTAAAGCCCGCCGCTCGTCGTGGCGATTTCGATGATCGTTTCCTGCTCGCGCGAAGCCGTCTCGAATCCGAGCGGGAAATCGGCGCGCGTGTAAAATCCGTCGATTACCTCCGCCGCGAAAACCTCGCCCCGCACGCGGTTCAGCAGAAAGACGTTCGCGCCGTTAAAGCCGGTTTGATAGCACGGATCCTTCGCGACGACGACGCGGAACCGCCCGTTGCCGCGCAGACGGTACAAATAATCGCTGAACTCGTAATCCTGCCTTTGCTCGTCCGTCAACGCGCCGGTTTTTTTCAGAAAATCGCAGACGGCGAGATCTTCGACCGGCGTTCGCCACCACTCGGCGTCGGTCAATTTTTCGAGCGTCCGCGCGTAAAAGGCGAGCGCTTGGCGGCGGTTCGGCTGCGACAAAACCGCGTCTTCTGACTCGTCCGAATCTTCATCGCAGTCGTATTTCAATTCGGGCAGCGGCACGAGCGCGGCGAGCGCCGTCGGTTTACAGATCATCGCTTTCTGCGCGAAATTTTCAGCCGCAAACGCCAGGAAAAACAGCAGTATAAACGAAATTCGAACGGTATTTTGAATCATCTTCTTCGCCCTTCAAAAAACGGCGGAAACATAAATCCCGCGCCGGTTTCCGAACCGAAGCCGCGGGATTTATGTTTCCCGACTAAAGACGACGACCGTGCCCCGGAATTTGCCGTATTCGGACAAAAAACGAGCGATTCGAGCCGCGCGCGCTTTCGTTTTCGCGCCCGCTCGAAATTCGATTGTTTTAGGAATTGGTCGAATCGTTTTTGACGAGGCTGCGGCGACCGAGCGCGACCATTTCGCGGATCGACCGCTGGAATTCGGGAAAATCGAGGATCGGTTTGGTCCAGTATTCGTCGCACCCGTAGGCGAAAGTCGTGTCGCGGTCGTCCTTCATCGCGTGCGCGGTGAGCGCGACGATGATCGTGTCGTCGAATTTCGAATCGGCGCGCAGCCGCTGCGTCGCCTCCCAGCCGCTGATCTCGCCGGCGAGCGAGATGTCCATCAAAATCAAATTCGGGACGGCTTCGTGGGCTTTGCGCACGCCTTCTTCGCCGTCGCGGGCCTCCGCTATTTCGTAGCCGTCCATTTCGAGCATCAGGCGCAGCAGTTCGCGCGTGTCGGGGTGGTCTTCAACAATTAATATTTTTGCCATTCGTTAGGTTTTACTCCAATTTCTTCGAGGGTTTGCCGGAGGCGCGTTTCAAGGTCGGACATCATCAGATCGCCTTTCCGGATAACGTCGGCGATCTCGTTGCTGATAAAAAGTTTGTCGTCGGGCGTCATGTCTTTGCCGGTGATGACGATGATCGGCAGGTTCTCGGTCTGCGGGTTCGAGCGCACGCGGGCGATGAGTTCGAACCCGCTCATGCCGCCGGGCATCATCAAATCCGAGAGCACCGCCTGCGGAACGTGGCTCGACAGCATTTTCAGCGCGATTTCGCCGCTCGCCGCCGCGCGGACGTTAAAACCGGCTTTCCGCAGCGCGCTCGCCAGAAGCTCGCGGATGCCGTGCTCGTCGTCGACGACCAAAACGTAATTGTCGCTTTTGTGGATGTCGTTCGGCACGATGTCCTGCAGCACGGCGGTCAGCTGGCGCGGCTCGACCGGTTTGACAAAGTAATGCGACGCGCCGAGACGATAGCCGAGCGGGCGGTTGTCGACGATCGAACAGACGATCACCGGAATCTGCGCCGTGCGGTTATCGGATTTCAAAGCCTGCAGCACCTTCCAGCCGTCCATGCCCGGCATCATGACGTCCAGCAGGATCGCCGCGACCTCTTTTTCGCGCGCAATCTGCAAGCCCGGCTTACCGGCGTCGGCGGTCAGCGTCCGGTAACCGGCTTTCGCGACGGTTTGCGAGAGCAGATCCGCCATGTCAGGGTCGTCTTCGATGATCAGGACGAGCGGTTTTACGGCTTCGGACGCCCTTCCGCCGTCGCTTTGAGTGACGCTCGAAAGCTGCGCCGCGAGATCGCCGGCGTTCTCCTCGGACTTAATGCGTCCGGCTTCCTTATCGGTGCGGGCGCGTTCCGCCGCCTGTCTTTCATCGGAAAGCGACAGCGGCAGGGTCACGGTAAACTTCGAACCTTTGCCCGGCTCGGAAGTAACGTCGATCTCGCCGCCGAGCAGCGCGACGATCTGCTTGACGATCGACAGACCGAGCCCGGTTCCGCCGGCGACGCGCGTCATCGCGCCGTCCGCCTGCCGGAATCTTTCGAAAATGAATTTGATCGCCGCGTCGTCGATGCCGATGCCGGTGTCGCGGACGACGAAGCGAAACTGCCGCTCGCCGTACGGCATCAGCGAAACCTCGACCGCGCCCTTTTCGGTGAATTTGATCGCGTTCGAAAGCAGGTTGATCATCACCTGCCGGACGCGCACCGGGTCGGTGAAGGCGAACGGCAGATGCTCGGAAACGTGCAGGCGGTAATCCAAACCCTTTTGAATCGCTAAAGACTGCAGTTCGTTAAAAGCGTCCTGCGCGAGATCGGCGACTTCGAAATGATCCGGATGCAGCTTCATGCGCCCGGCTTCGATCTTCGCGATGTCGAGCACTTCGTCGATCAGCGTCAAAAGATGCCTGCCGTTCAACAGAATACGCTCGAAAGCGACCGCGCAGTCGGGCGGCAGCGCCGCGCCGGGCGTTTTCATCTGCGCGAGCTGCGCGAAACCGATGATCGCCGTTAAAGGCGTTCGCAGCTCGTGCGACATGTTGGCGATAAACTCGGCTTTCAGACGGTTGTATTCTTCGAGCCGCAGGTTGGTCGCCTGCAGCCGCTCGGCGAGCTCGCGGTATTCGTCCTTGCTCGCTTCGAGATCCTTTTCGGCTTTTTTCAGCCTGAGAATCGCGCGGATATTCGCGAGCAGCACCTTCTGATCGATCGGTTTCTGCATAAAACCGTCGGCGCCCTGTTCGAGAAACAGCGCCTGATATTCGGGCGAGTTTTTCTGCCCCGATACCATCACCACGAAAATCGTTCGGAATTCCTGCCCGGCTTTGATCCGGCGGCAGATATCGGCGCCGTCGGCGTCGGGCAGCACGGCGTCGAGCAGGACGAGATCCGGCATCACTTCGGAGCACATCCGCAAAGCGTCCGCGCCGGTCGTCGCTTCGTAAACGCGATAACCGGCGCGGCCGATGATGCGTTTATAGGCGGCCAGCAAATCCGGATTATCCTCGACGATCAATATTTTTGAGTCTTCCACTATACTTTCCATTGGTTAAGAAAACGGTTACTGTTCCTTTTAAGAAAAGAAACGGGACGCGGGTTTCGGCAGATTTTCGCTGATGTTTGAAAAATTTTATAACAAATCCGTGAAGATCCGTACCGATCAGCGATGATCCGCGTTCCGTTTCTTTCTCATAGTTTCTAAATCTTCAAAGGAAGCGAAACGTAAAACGTCGTGCCCCGATTCGTTTCGGTTTCGACCGAAATCGCGCCGCCGTGACCTTCGACGATTTTCTTGACGATCGCCAGGCCGAGCCCGGCGCTTTTTTCGCCGGCGGTCGCCTTGTTTCTTCCTTTCACGAACGGCGCGAAAATCGTTTCGGCTTCTTCGCGGGAAATGCCCGGACCGCCGTCCTTGACGGCGAGCACGATTCGGTCGCCGTTCGTTTCGATCGTCACCTCGACGCGTCCGCCGGCCGGCGAAAACTTGATCGCGTTGCCGACGAGGTTGCTCAAAACCTGTTCGATTTTCGATTCGTCCGCCGACATTTCCGGCGAATCTTCCGCGGCGCGGAACGCGATCTCGATTTGCTTTTTGTCGGCGATCACGCGGCTTCGTTCGATGACTTTTTCGCTTAATTCAACCAAATCGACCGGCGCCAGATCGAGTTCGAGCCGCCCGGCTTCGATCTTCGAGAAATCGAGAAAATCGTTGACGAGGTTCAGCATGTAATCGCTCGACGAATGAATTTTGCGAACGAAACCGATTTGTTCTTCCTCCAAAACTTGCGCCGCGTCTTCGAGCAGAAATTCGCTGTAAGTGCGAATCACTTCGAGCGGGTTGCGGAGATCGTGCGAGGCGATGCCGAGAAACTGATTTTTCTGCTCGTTGAGCCGCGCGAGTTCGGCGTTCTTCTTGGCGAGCTCGCGCTGCGCGGTCGTCAGCTCGTTGTTCAGACGGCTCAGCTCGTCGTAAAAATAATGATCGCGTTCGGTCTGCTCGCGCATCTGCAGCGATAAATCCTTGAGCGCGGCGCGCAGGGAATTGGTCTGCTCGTTGTTGAGCCGCATCAGGTCGTTGTAAACGCGCGAAACCGCGGCGCGCGAACGGGCGGCGACGATAAGGTAGGTTTCGTCCGACGCGGCGGCGGGATCATTCGCCGACGCGCCGGCGAAATGCATCGATTCGACCGCGCCGCGTCCGCCGGCGACGTTAAGTTCCCATCCGAACGCGGCTTTCCGCGCGCGCAGCAACGACCAGAACGCCTCGGCTTTCTGCCGGGAAGCTGGGTCGACCAGCTCGAAGAACGACGCGCCGACCGAAATCTCTTTGTTCATCGGCGCTTCGTGGCTGACGATTTCGAGCACGCGCCCGTCCGCCGCGCAGCGCACCGCGAAACCGGCCGCTTCGCGCATCGATTCGGTGGCCGTCATTTCGAGTCCGCTCCCCGTAAAAGATTTTCCGCCGTTTCGACCGCGCTTTCGGCGTCCGCCGCAAAAGCGTCGGCGCCGATTTCGCGCCAGACGTTCGGCGCGACGTTGAACGGATAACCGCCGACCATGATTTTCACGCGTCTGGTTTGCTCGTCGGCGCGAATCAGATTGATCATTTCGCGCACCGCGCGCAGGTGAAACGTCATCGTCGCCGAGAGCAGCGCGAGATCGGCGCCGCGTTCCTTGATCGCCTGCAGCAGATCGCGGGCGGGCGTGTTCGCGCCGAGGTAAAACGTGTCCCAGCCTTCCATCTCGAAAAAATCGGAAACCATGCGCACGCCGATTTCGTGCAGATCGCCGGAAACGCACGTCGCGACCAAAGTTCGGCCGTTTCGCTCGGACGAGAAAATATACGGGTAAAGCTGCGACATGATCATCTGCGTCGCCGCGGTGCAGTAATGCTCCTGCGCGACGCTGATGCGGTTCGTTTGCCAGAGCCGCCCGATTTCGTGCTGGGCGTTTTGAAAGACCTGCAGATAAAGCTCCTTGATGCCGGTGCCGTTTTCGACCGCCTCGATGACCAACCGGCTCGCCCGGTCGCGCCGACCGCGCAGAAGCGCGTCGAGGTAATCGTCGGCTAAAGTTTTGAGCGGAATTTCGGCGCCGATGAGCGATGCCGAATGTTCGTCGTTTCGCGCGAGCTGATCGATGCCCAAATCGACGTACCGGCACGCGATTTGGCGGAAATTTTTCGGCAAAACTTCGGCGAGCGATTCGCGCAGCACGCGCAGATTGTCGGCGAGGTCGTTTTCGGGGATGCCGCGCTCGGCGAGCATCGTTTTCGCCCAGCGGATGTAGTCGGAAAAGAGCGCCGGCTCGGAATTCTGCAGGGCTTCGGAGAGGTACGAAAGATGATACGCCGCGTCCTGCCGGCATTTCGTGCGCCCGATCGCGCCGTAGCGCGCTTCGAGTTCCGGTTTCAGTTCGAAATGCTTGACCGTGATTATTTCGGCGAGCTCGGTGCGGATCATGTCGATTTCCGCGCCGCTCTGCCGGCCGAGTTCTGCTGTTGCGCTGTTCACTAAATCCCCCTTGAAAAATTTATGCTCACGAACAAATATGCTCGAAAAACCTTAGTTCGACGCTTTTCGGGACGAGTTTTAATCCCTTCGGGATGCCTTTGTGCGATTCGCGGTAAAGATGGCTGTGGTGCCATTCGCGAAAACTTTCCTCGTTCGTCCAAAACGTCATCAGCCAGATTTCGTGAGCGTTTTCGAGCGGGCTGAGGACTTCCATCCGGACGAAGCCGGGCGCTTCGTCGACCAGATGCGGGCGTTTCAAAAAAGCCTCGCGGACTTCCTTTTGCATTTCGTTTTTGATTACAAAACGGCTCAGTGCGACAAAGCCGCTCGTTTCATTGCCGGTCATCGACATTTTCCATCCCTTGGTACAGATATATTCTCCGAAATTTCGTGATGTGAGGCGAGCAGTTTTGTGGATTTTCAAGCGTTCACGCAACTTTTAACAAACACGATTTTTCAAAATCGGCTTCAAAACCATCGAGCCGCACGGTCTCAGACCGGAAAATACATTCTAGCAAAAGTTTTTCCAGACAAAAAAAGAAGAACTTGCCCCAAAGGAAAAAATATTATTTTTTGAAAAGAAAAATGAAGAAAATAAGAAAAGGCGAGAAGGCGAGAAGGGGGCGATTTAGAGGGCAATTATTCTTGTGCGTCGAATCGAAATCTTCAAGATCAAAAAAAGAATTGTTCCCCTTTTCTCCTTCTCTCCTCGCCGCCTCTTCTAGTATTTCGGGTATTTCCGCAAATCGCTCGCCGCCGCCGCTTTGATGCTGACCGCCGCGCCGCCGCCCGGGGCGAGCGCCAACTTCAAAGCGGTCTTATTGTTGACGAGATAGCTTCTGATTTCGTAAGCCGTCGGATTCCTTTGCCAGTCCGCGCCCGGCGCGTCGGCGTAAACGCTCGCGACGTAGGTCGTGTCGGCGGCGAGAAAATCGAGCGGCGCCCGCGCCGTGCGCGCGTTTTCGTCCGTGATCGCGCCGACGAACCATTCGTTTTTGTTTTTCGCCTTGCGCGCGATCGTCACGAAATCGCCCGGCTCGGCTTCGATGATCCGGGTGTCGTCCCAATCGACCGCGACGTCGCGGATGAACTGAAACGCGTCCATCCGTTTCGCGTAATTTTCGGGCAGATCCGCCGCCATCTGCAGCGGGCTGTACATCGTCACGTAAAGCGCGAGCTGTTTGGCGAGCGTCGTGTGCACCTGTTCCTTTTTGTTCGGGTCGTAAAAGCTCATTTTGATCTCGAAAATGCCGGGCGTGTAATCCATCGGTCCGCCCATCAGGCGCGTGAACGGCAGAATCGTTTCGTGTTCGGGCGGATTGCCGGCGCTCCACGCGTTGAACTCGTTGCCGCGCGCCGCTTCCGACGCGAGCCAGTTCGGATAGGTTCTCGACAATCCGGTCGGGCGCACGGATTCGTGCGAATCGATCATGATCTTATACCGCGCGGCGGTCGCGGCGACGTGGTTGTAATGATTGACCATCGCCTGCCCGTCGTGATATTCGCCGCGCGGAATGATCCTGCCGACGTAACCGGTTTTGACCGCGTCGTAGCCGTGCGCCTTCATGAACCGAAACGCTTCGTCCAGCCGCCGCTCGTAATTGGCGACGGAACCGGAAGTTTCGTGGTGCATGATGAGTTTGACTTTTTTGGCCGCCGCGTAATTTTGCAGCTCTTTCACGTCGAAATCCGGGTACGGCGTCAGAAAGTCGAAAACTTCTTCCTTCCAGTTGCCGAACCAGTCTTCCCAGCCGACGTTCCAGCCTTCGACGAGCACGGCGTCGATCTTGTTGGCGGCGGCGAAATCGACGTGGCGTTTGACGTTCGCCGTGTTCGCGCCGTGTCTGCCGTTCGGTTTCAGGGACTTCCAATCGGTTTCGGCGAGAACGATATTGTTCGCGTCCGAGTAATTCCAGCTTTGAGTGCCGACGTGCATGCCCCACCAGACGCCGACGAACTTTTGCGGCTTGATCCAGCTCGCATCTGCGATTTTCGACGGCTCGTTGAGATTCAGGATCGTCTTCGAGGCGAGAATTTCCGCCGCCTGGTCGGAAACGATCACGGTGCGCCACGGCGTGCGCGCGGGCGTCTGCAGAAAAGCGGCGCTGCCGACGGCGTTCGGCGCCAGGTGCGACGTTAAATTAAAATTTCGGCGGTCGATCGTCATGTACATCGCCGGGTAATTCACGAGCGCGGCTTCGTGGATGTTGATGTAAAGCCCTTCGTCGGTTTTCATCATCAGGGGCGTCTGCACGGCGTTGTCGGCGAACGGCGTCCGTAAGGAGATGCCGCTGCCGGTTTTTTCGACGTCCGGCTTGATTTCGCTGAGCCTCGAGGTCGTGTAAACGTACTCGTTCGAGTCGTAGTCGCCCGGAATCCAGAAGGTTTTGTGATCGCCCGCGAGGTTGAATTCGGTTTTTTCGTCCGCCACGGTGAAATATTTAAGTTCGTTCTGCACGGGGAACTCGTATCGAAAACCGAGCCCGTCGTCGAACAGGCGGAAACGAACGACGATGCGGCTCGTCCGCCGTTTCGCCGGTGGATTTTTACTCGAGGAAAAACCGATGTCCTGCTGTAAGGTGACGGCTAATTCGCGGTAATTATTACGAATCGTTTTGACTTCGCCCCAGACCGGATTCCACGATTCGTCGCGCCGGTCGGTCTTGGTGTCGACGATTTTAAAGTAATACTGCAGCGGCGGTTGGTCTTTCAGAACGAACCCCATTTTGCTTTCTTTAATCACGGCCTTGCCTTTGTAGGAAAGCTGGTAAATAGGCTCGCCCTTTTCGTTTAGCCTGAAAGACAGCGACAAATTTCCGTTCGGCGACGTTAAATTCTGCGAAAGGACGGGAACCGCGAAAAGCAAAATAACGAGCAGTAAAGTTAATTTTTTCATCTCTGGAACTCCTCTTTTTTTAGTAAACCTCGGAGAAACACGAACGGTCACGAAATGACTCTAACTGAATCACCGTGAAATTTCGTGTTCGTTCGGCGCTAATTCAGCCGGAAATGCGGGCATCGCGCCGGCGCGCGACGCGACGAACGCGCCGACGCGGTTGGCGAACTCGTTTGTTTTATCCAGTTTCCGGCCGCGCAGAAGACCGTGCGCGAGCGCGGCGGTAAACGCGTCGCCCGCGCCGATCGGGTCGGCGACTTTCGTTTTCAGCCCTTCGTTTTCGGAAACGTCTTCGTCCGTGACGAGCAAGCTTCCCGAAGCGCCGCGCGTCACCGAGATCAAACGCAAATCGAATTTCGCGCGCAGCGCGCGCGCCGTTTCGACCGCGTCCGGCTTTTTTATATCGAACATTCCGGCGACGATCGGCAATTCTTCGTCGTTGAGCTTCGCGACGTGCGCCGCTTCGAACGATTTTCGTAAAATCTCCGGCGAGTAAAAATCCTGCCGCAGGTTAACGTCGAAAATCCGCAGCCCGCGCGTCAGCCCGACGAATTCGAGAATCGCCGCCCGCGAAACCGGACTGCGCTGCGCGAGCGAGCCGAAACAGACCGCGTCCGCGCGGGCGGCGAGCGCGCGCCAACCGGCGGACAATTCCAGAAAATCCCACGCGCTCGGCGCGACGATCTCGTAGCGCGGCTGATCGTTTTCGAACCGGACCTTCACGACGCCGGTCGGATTCGCCGGGTCGATCTGCAAAAAATCGCGCGCGAGATTCTTGGATTCCAGCTCGCGCGCGAGCGCGTTTCCTAACGGGTCGTCGCCGACGCGGCTCAAAACCAGCCCGCGATCGCCGAGCGCGTTGGCCACGTACGCGAAATTGGCCGGCGCGCCGCCCGGGGTTTTTCCGCCGGGCAGCAGATCCCATAAAATTTCGCCGATGCCGATGACGTTGAACATTCGAAAAATTACTGAAATTAATATCTTAAAATACCAGATTTTCAAGCCCTCATAAATAAAACCGCCGGCGGACGGCTTCGGCGTCGTTCAAAAATCAAAAGGCCCGCGCTTCGTCCCGGCGAGCGTTCGCAAAGCGTCGTTCGAATTATCAGCCGACGATATTTTTCGCCTTTAAAATTCGCGTTAAAGATCGGAAGCGTATTTTACGCGATTCGGTTTGAAAATCGATTTTTCGCTTAAACTTCGGGCTTTGAGCGGTTTATTCGAACGGGCGCGCCGCTAATTTATGTTATTAGTTGCGTTAATAGTTGCGATTTCACGGATTCGGGGCGCTTTTTGATAGAATTTAACTTTTATATGAGGCGATAAACTATTAAACTTGTATCAAGCAAAGAGTTTATTTGGGAAAACCTTGGAAAGTACAACGAACCAATCAATTTTATTTGCCGTCGGCATCAATCATAAAACCGCGCCGGTCGAGTTCCGCGAGCGAATCTACGTGCAGGACGCGGAAATTCCCGCGCTGCTCGCCGTACTGCGAAAAACGCTCGACGAAGCGGTCGTCATTTCGACCTGCAACCGCCTCGAAATTTACGGCGTCACGTCGCGCACCGATCTCGATCTGGATTTTTACAAGGATTTGGTCATCGATTTTAAGAACGCGCGCCCGTTTTTGAGCCGCGACGATTTTTTCGGGCTGGTTTCGTGCGCCGCCTGCCAGCAGCTCTTTCGCGTGACGACGAGCCTCGATTCGAAGATCGTCGGCGACATGCAGATTCTCGGACAGGTGCGCGACGCTTTTCAGCTCGCCGAAAAACACAAATCGACCGGCAAGATTCTGAACCAGATGTTTCAGCGCAGCTTTAAGGTCGGCAAACAGGTGCGCACCGAAACCAATCTGCATAAGGGCGCCGTCTCGATCAGCTCGGCGGCCGTCGAGCTGGCGCAGCAATCGCTCGGCGCTTTTGCCGGCAAAACCGCGCTCATCATCGGCGCGGGCAGCATGGCGCGGCTTTCGGCGGAGTGTTTGCTGAAAAAGGGCATCGGCAAAATCTACATCGCCAACCGCACGCGCGTCCGCGCCGACGAACTGCTCGAAAACTTAAAGACCGGAGCCGAGAGCGCTTTCGACGGCGAAGCGCTCGATTTTACGCAGTTCAAGCAGAAGCTCAACGAAATCGATCTCGTCATCAGTTCGACCAGCGCGCCGGCGCCGATCCTCGAAAAGGCGGATTTCGCCGGGCAGGAAAACGAGATTTTGCTGATCGACATCGCCGTGCCGCGCGACATCGCGCCCGAGGCGGCGGAATGCGGACCGGTTTCGCTCAAAAACATCGACGACCTGAACGCGATCGTCGACCGCAATCACCAGCGCCGGATGGCGGATTTGCCGCTCGTCAACCAGATCGTCATGGAAGAGATGTCGGATTTTCTGATCTGGTATTTTTCGCAGCCGCTGCTGCCGGCGAAAATGCGGGGCGGCGCGAAGCCCGACGCCGAAACGCAACGGGAGATCGTGCGCGTCAAGGATTTTCTGCTCGGCAACCTGCCGTATCTGCACCGGCTCGCGGTCGATAACGGGACGGATTTTGCCGGGCAAATCGAAGCCATCAATCAGTTGACCGCGATGAAGGAAGCGGCTTTTGCCGAAGCGAGGTTCGAAGTTGCGGCGTAAATTCATCATCGGTTCGAGAGGCAGCCGGCTGGCTTTATGGCAGACGAAATCGACGAAAGCCGCGCTCGAAGCGCGTTTTCCGCAGCATCGGTTCGAAATCCGCATCATCCACACCAAAGGCGATAAAATTCTCGACACGGCGCTCTCGAAAATCGGCGACAAAGGACTTTTCACCAAGGAAATCGAAAACGCGCTGCTCGGCGGCGAAATCGATCTCGCCGTGCACAGCCTCAAGGATCTGCCGACCACGCAGCCCGCAGGGTTAAAGATCGGCGCGGTTTCCGAACGCGAAACGCCGAACGACGCGTTCATCTCGAAAAACTTCGCTTCGCTCGACGAATTGCCCGAAGGCGCGCGCGTCGCGACCGGCAGCCTGCGCCGCCGCAGCCAGCTTTTGGCGTATCGCCCCGATCTCGAAATCGTCGAGATCCGCGGCAACGTGCCGACACGCCTCGAAAAACTTTTCGCGTCCGACTTGGACGGCATGATTCTCGCTTTCGCCGGCGTTCACCGTCTCGGCCTGGACGCGCACATCAGACAAATCGTTCCGACCGAAATTTTATTGCCGGCGGTCGGGCAGGGCGTGATGGCGGTCGAAATTCGCGCCGCGGACGCGGAGATCGCCGCGATGCTCGCCGAGATCGACGACCGCGCGGCGCGGAGCTGCGTCACGGCGGAACGCGCGTTTTTGCGGCGGCTCGAAGGCGGCTGCCAGGTGCCGATCGGCGCGCTCGCGCGTCTTGAAAACGACGAGATTTTTTTGCAGGGTTTCGTCGGCGATACGAAGGGCGCGAAAGTTCTCCGCGATTCGATTCGCGGCGCGGCGGCGGCGGCGGCGAGTTTGGGCGACGATTTAGCCGAAAAAGTTTTGGCGGCGGGCGCGGCGGAAATTTTGAGAGAAGCGCGCGCGGACGCGGCGCAGTCGGCGGGCGAGGTGGTTTGATGACGCCGGTTTTAGTCCTCAGAAAATTCGATGAGTTCAGCCGGATTTTAACCGAAAATGATTTTAAGGTGATCAACTGCCCGACGATCGAAACGGTCGAAAGCGGCGATTCGCCGGATTTGGCCGCGAAAGTTTCCGCCCGCCGGTACGACGGCGTTTTTCTCACGAGCCGGCAGGCGACCGCGATCGCGGCGCGCGAAATATTTTCGAACGGTTTTGCCTACGCCGGTAAAGTTTACGTGTTGGGCAAAAGGAGTTTCGAACTGCTCAAAGACAAAAATCTCGATTTGTTTTTCAGCGAATCGGCGAACACTGCCGGCGAAATGCTCGCGTCGATTCCGCTTGAGGATTTGCGCAACAAACGTTTTCTGTTCGTGCGCGGCGAAAAATCGCTGCGCGCGGTGCCGGAATTTCTGGGTAAAATCGCGGCAGTCGACGAAGCGGTGGTTTATGAAACGCGCCGCGTCGCGGTCGAAGAAGATTTGAAAGCGAAAATCGAAACGCGCCTGCGCGCCGGCGAAATCGCGGCGGCGTGTTTTTTCAGCCCGAGCGGCGCGGAAAGTTTTCTCGCGCAGTTCGGCGCGCAAAGTTTGCGCCGCACGAAGACCGCGGCGATCGGAAAAACGACCGCCGATTTTCTGGAGCGACGAAATCTGAAAGCGAACTTCGTCGCCGCGAAAGCGACGGCGGAGGATTTCGCCGCGGAGTTGATCGATTATTTGAAAGGAAATTAAAGGGAAATTATTTTGAGCGAAGATTCATTATTTATCAGAGCCTGCAAGCGGCAGGCGACCGAAAGAACGCCGGTCTGGATCATGCGGCAAGCCGGACGCTACCTGCCCGAATACCGCGCGATCCGCGAAAAGTACGATTTTCTGACGACGTGCAAAACGCCCGAGCTCGCGGCGGAAGTGACCGTCCAGCCGATCGACATCATCAAAACCGACGCGGCGATTCTTTTTTCCGATATTCTCGTGATTCCGGAAGCGATGGGCATGCATCTCGAACTCGTCGAATCGAAAGGACCGGTTTTCGATTCGCCGGTGCGCGACGTTCGGGCGATCGAGAATTTACAAACCGAAGGCGTTGTCGAGCGTCTGAATTACGTGCTCGAAGCCGTCAAAGCGACGAAGGAAAAACTGGCCGGGCGCGTGCCTTTGATCGGTTTTTCCGGAAGCCCGTGGACGCTCGCCTGTTACATGGTCGAGGGCAGGGGCTCGAAAAACTTCGACGTCGTCAAAAGCTTCGTTTACAACGAACCGGCGGCGGCGCACAGGCTTTTACAAATCTTGGCGGAAGCGGTCGTCGAATATTTGAACGCGAAAATCCGTGCCGGCTGCGACGCCGTGCAGATTTTCGATACTTGGGGCGGAATTTTGTCCCCGTCGGATTTCGAGGAATTTTCGCTGAAATACATCCGTTATATCTGCGACAATCTTGAAACACGCGGCGCGCCGGTGATCGTTTTCGCGAAGGGCGTCAGCTCGTATAAAGCTTTGGCGGAACTGAAATGCGACGCGCTCGGCGTCGACTGGACGAAAGAGATCGGCGCGGTGCGCAAAGAAATTGATTCGGCGAAAGCCTTGCAGGGAAATTTGGATCCGACCGTGCTGTTCGCGCCGAAGGAAAAGATACGCGCGGAAACCGAGCGCGTTTTAAAAAGTTACGGCAGCGGCGCGGGACACGTTTTCAATCTCGGTCACGGGATTTTGCCGAAAACGCCGGTCGAGAACACCCAATACTTCGTCGAATGCATCAAAGAATTGAGCGCAAAATACCACGTTTGATTTTGGATTTTAGGTTTTGGATTTTGGATTTGAAATCTCAAAGCGCGGAGAAGTAAGTAAAAATGAGCAGTGTTAAATATTTAGACGTCGATATCCTGAAGAAATTCAACCAGCCGGGACCCCGTTACACGTCTTACCCGACCGCGCCGGTTTTCAGCGACCGATTTACGGCGGAAGATTTCGAGCGCGAGATTCGCGAAACGAATTCGGAAGCCGCGCCGACCGATCTGTCGCTGTATTTCCACTTTCCGTTCTGCGACACGCTCTGCTATTTCTGCGGCTGCAACATGATGGTCACGCAGAAGCGCGCGCAGATCGCCGAGTATAACGAATATCTCAAAAAAGACATCGACCTGATCGTGCCGCTCATTAAAAAAGGGCGCAAAGTCGAGCAGATGCACTGGGGCGGCGGCACGCCGACATATCTTACGCCCGACGAAATCCGCGACATCGGTTTTTATATCAAAGAAAGATTCGATTTCGCCGACGACATCGAAGCGAGCGTCGAGATCGACCCGCGCGGATTGACGCGCGAGCACATGCAGGCGCTGCGCGACGTCGGCTTTAACCGGACGAGCTTCGGCGTGCAGGATTTTAATTTGAAAGTGCAGGAAGCGGTCAACCGCATCCAGTCGGAAGAGCTGACGCGTCAGACGGTCGCGTGGGCGCGCGAACTCGGCTTTCAGAGCATCAATCTCGATTTAATTTACGGTCTGCCGCACCAGACGCTTGAATCGTTCACCGAAACGATCGACAAGATCATCGACATCTCCCCAGACCGCATCGCGGTTTTCAATTACGCGCACGTGCCGTGGCTCAAAAAGCACCAGGTCATGATCAACGCCGAAGACCTGCCGAGCGCCGACGAACGCCTGCAAATCCTCAAGATGACGATCGAAAAACTGTCGGCGGCGGGCTACGAATACATCGGCATGGATCATTTTGCGAAGCCGACGGACGAGCTGGCGATCGCGCAGAAAAACGGCACGCTCTACCGCAATTTTCAGGGCTATTCGACGAAGGCGGGCTGCGACGTTTACGCGTTCGGGCTCTCGGCGATCTCGCAGTTTCAGAACATTTACGCGCAAAACATCAAGCGCCTGCCGGATTATTACAAACGCGTCGGCGAAAACCAGCCGGCGACGCTCGTCGGCTACCGGATGACCGCCGACGACCACGTGCGCAAGGAAACGATCAACCAGTTGATGTGCAATCTCGAAATCGATAAACGCGCGATCGAGGCGAAATTCGGCATCCGGTTCGAGGATTATTTCGCCGCCGACCTGCCGAAATTGAACGTTTTCGTCGAGGACGGGCTGCTCGAAATCACGCCCGATAAAATCCGGGTCGTCGGTTCGGGGATTTTGGTCATCCGTAACATCGCGATGTGTTTCGACGCGTATCTGGCGAAAATGACGAAGGACAAGCCGGTTTTCTCGAAAACGGTGTAGAATAAATCAGCCACGAACAGACACAAAAAAACACGAAATAAATCCTGATTAAAATCAGGATTAGCCATATTTATTAAATCCTTTCGTGAAATTTCGTGTTTGTTCGTGGCAAAATTAATTTATGCAGGAAAAAATCGGGGTGGTTTTATTAAACTTGGGCGGGCCGGATTCTTTGGAAGCGGTCGAGCCGTTTCTTTATAACCTGTTCGTCGATCCGGACATCATCGATTTTCCGGGCAGTTTTCTCGTACGCAAATGGCTCGCGCGCCTGATCTCGTCGAAACGCCACCCGCGCATTCAGGAACAGTACAAAAAGATCGGCGGCAAATCGCCGCTCAAGGATTTCACGCTCGGGCAGGCGGCGATGCTCGAAAAGCGGCTCAACGAAAAATTTCCGGCGCGCGTGTTCGCGGCGATGCGTTACTGGCATCCGTTCACCGAAGAAGTTCTCGACGAACTCGAAAGGGAAAACATCAAAAAGGTTATCCTGCTGCCGCTTTACCCGCAGTATTCGATGGCGACGACCGAATCGAGCGTTAAGGAGTGGAAAAAACAGCTCGCGAAACGCGGCGATAACACGATCGAATGGACTTTAATCGAGCATTATTACGATTTTCCGCCGTACATCGACGCCTGCGTCGAACGCGTCGAGCAGGGCTTGGAAAAGTTTCCGAAGGAATTGCGCGCGCAGGTCGATATTTTATTTTCGGCGCACGGCACGCCGATGAAGCTCGTCCGCGCGGGCGATCCGTATTCCGGTCACATCTGCGAAACCGTCTCGGCGGTGATGAAGCGCGGCGGCTGGACGAATCCGCATCACTTGTGCTTTCAATCGAAGGTCGGACCGCAGAAATGGCTCACGCCGTCGACGCCCGACACGATCGGGGATTTGGCGCGCAAAGGCGTCAAACGGATGCTGGCCGTGCCGATCGCGTTCGCGTCCGATCATCTCGAAACGCTTTTCGAAGTCGGCATCGAATTCCGGCACTTAGCCGAAACGGCGGGCGTCGAGCAGTTCGAGGTGACGGAAGGCCTGAATTACTCGGAAAAATTCATCGACGCGCTCGCGCAGCTTGTTTTTAGCCACGAACAAACACGAAAGGACGCGAAAAACGAAACAAAAACAGCGACGAAGTAGAGCGGCGCGCCTTTTATTTTGAAGCGAGATTTTGAGAATTTTGATTTGAGATTTTCGCGAAATTTCGTGTTCGTCCGTGGCTGAGTAAATATGACTAAAAAAATCGGCATCGTCGGCGGCGGGATTTCCGGTTTGGCGACCGCTTTTTTGCTGAAAAAGAAAGGCTTCGAAGTGACGCTTTTCGAGAAGCGCGAGCGCGCCGGCGGCAATGTCGAAACGGTCGACATTGCCGGTTTCAGGGTCGAATACGCGCCGAACAGCCTTTTGAAATCGCCGCGGCTCGTCGATCTGATTCGTTTGCTCGATCTTGAAAAGGAAGTTTTGCCGGCGCGCGCGGCGAATAAAAAACGCTACGTGCTGCGCGACGGGAAATTGAAAGCGCTGCCGATGAGCGTTTGGAAGATGGTCTGGAGCGATTATTTTTCGGGACGCGCGAAGCTGCGGCTTTTAAAGGAACCGTTCATCAAGTCGAAGTCCGACGAGACGGAATCGGTCGCCGCATTTTTCGAACGGCGTCTCGGCGGCGAAATCGTCGCGCGCGCCGCCGACCCGTTCATCGCCGGAATTTACGCCGGAAGCCCGGAAAAGTTAAGCGTCAAAGCCGCGTTTCCGCGCCTATTCGAATTGGAAAAAAAACACGGCAGTTTGTTCTTCGGCGCGCTGCGCTCGAAGGCGGAAAGGGCGGATAAAGACTTTCCGCGCACTTTTTCGTTTGAAAAAGGCGTGCAGACCTTGACCGACCGGCTCGCCGAAGAATTGGGCGATTCGGTCAAAATCAACGCGCCGGTCTGGTCGCTCGAACGGCTTTCGGGCGGCAAATGGTCGGTCAGAACCGAACGCTCGAAACGCGTTTTCGACGCGCTCGTCATCGCGATGCCCGCCGCGCCCGCCGCCGATCTCGTCGAACGACTCGACGCCGTTTTAGCCGATCGCTTACGGGGAATTTATTATCCGCCGATCGCGATGGTTTATTTCGGCGTCAAAAAAGAATCGGTCGCGCACCCGCTCGACGGGTTCGGCTTTCTCGTGCCGAGCGCGGAAAAGCGGGAAATTTTAGGCACGATCTGGAATTCCGCCGTTTTTGAGAATCGCGCGCCCGCGGGTTACGATTTATTGACGAGTTTTGTCGGCGGCGCGCGCAGCCCGGAAGTTTTTGAAAAATCGGACGAAGAACTGTTCGAGATCGTGTTCGAGGAATTGCGCGGCGTTTTGGGGTTGCGCGCCGAACCCGATTTTAAGCACGTCAAACGCTGGCGAAAAGCGATTCCGCAGTATCTTCTGGGCTACGAAAAAACGGAAAACGCGATTCGCGAGTTCGAAAACCGTTATGCCGGAATCTATTTTTGCAGCAATTTTTACCGCGGCATCTCGATGGGCGACTGCGTGAAAAACGCGTTCGAGACGGCCGCAAATATTGAAGAACATTTAGCCGCGAACGAACACGAACAAACACCAAAGTTAAGTTAAATTAAATTTCGTGGAATTTCGTGTCCGTTCGTGGCGAAAAAAACAAAATGAGCAATTTTAATTTACCCGATTTTCCCGTTTCGCGGCTGCGTCGTCTGCGCAAAACTCCGGCCTTGCGCGATATGTTTCGCGAAACGCATCTGACGAAAAACGATTTTATTTACCCGCTGTTCGTCGCGGAAGGCGATAATTTCCGGCGTCCGATCGGTTCGATGCCGGACGTTTTTCAAATGTCGGTCGACAATATTTTGCGCGAGTGCGAAGAGCTTTTAAGCTTAGGCATCAACGCGGTTTTATTGTTCGGCATTCCGGATTTTAAGGACGAAGTCGGATCGAGCGGTTACGCCGCGGACGGCGTCGTGCAGAAGGCTTCGCGCGAGATCAAGAAAAACTTTCCCGAAATGCTCGTCGTCACCGACGTTTGCCTGTGCGAATACACGTCGCACGGGCACTGCGGCGTGATCGAAAACGAGTACGTGCAAAACGACGCGACGCTCGAACTGCTGGCGAAACAAGCGCTGACGCACGCGCAGAACGGCGCCGACATCATCGCGCCGTCCGACATGATGGACGGCAGAATCGGCGCGATTCGGCGCAAATTGGACGAGAACGGCTTCAGCGAAACGCCGATCATGGCGTATTCGGCGAAATTCGCGTCCGCTTTTTACGGACCGTTTCGCGAAGCGGCGGAAAGCGCGCCGCAGTTCGGCGACCGCAAATCCTACCAGATGGATTTCGGCAATCCTTCGGAAGCGATGCGCGAGATCGCGCTCGACATCTCGGAAGGCGCGGACGTCGTGATGGTCAAACCGGCGCTCGCTTACCTCGACATCATCCGCCGCGCGAAAGAAAATTTTAATCTGCCGGTCGCGGCGTACAACGTTTCGGGCGAATATTCGATGGTCAAAGCGGCGGCAGAGAAAGGATGGATCGACGGCGAGCGCGTGATGATGGAATCTCTGACGGCGATCAAACGCGCCGGCGCGGACGTGATTATCACTTATTTCGCGAAAGAAGCGGTAAAGTTAATTTAAAGAATTATGAGCAAATACGTTCTCATTCCGATCATGTTTTTCCTTACTGTTTGTTCGGCGATTAAATCTTCATCGGATAAAAGTATTAATGAGAAATCAGAAATCGGTAGTGCGCAAAACGAAGCGCCGGTATCTAAAAATGACGAGTCGAAATTATTCGATTGTTCCGAAGCCGGCGGCTATCAGATAGCAAAGGACAGGGATGATGAATTTAATCTGGTAAAAATTGTTCAGGATAAAAAAGTTGTTGAGTTGATAAAATTGCCCACCGGGCAAAGTCAGAATGGTTTTGCCCTGAACTCGGCAAAGAAAACGGAGCGCGGCTTTGAAATCACAATTGAATATGGCTCGAGAATTTATTACCAAAAGCGATTCAATTTTGAATGTCAGGATCATCAATTTTTTCTCACCAAAATAGACATAAATACTTTCGACAAGCAGAACCCCGAGAAATCTTGGAAAGAAACCGGGACTGCTATAAAACCGCCCGTCGCTATCTCAAAATTTGAGGTTGCTGACTATATAACCAACTAGATTGATGTTGAGAAAATAAAAAAACTTTCTATAAAAAATGAACACAACGAAAAGCAGCGAATTATTTGCGGAAGCACAGCTTCATATGCCGGGCGGCGTGAATTCACCGGTCAGGGCGTTCAAATCGGTCGGTCGCGACCCGCTTTATATCGAGCGCGCGAAGGGCTCGAAGATGTGGGACGCCGACGGCAACGAGTTCATCGATTACATCGGCTCGTGGGGACCGATGATCGTCGGGCACGTGCATGAAAGAGTGATCGAGGCGATTCGCGAAACGGCGCTTTCGGGCACGAGCTTCGGCGCGTCGAACGCGAAAGAAATCGACCTGGCGCGGCTCATCAAAAAGTTCGTGCCGTCGATCGAGATCGTGCGGATGGTCAATTCCGGCACCGAGGCGACGATGAGCGCGATGCGGCTCGCGCGCGGCCACACGGGGCGCGACAAGATCATCAAGTTCGAGGGCTGTTATCACGGTCACGGCGATTCGTTTCTGATCAAGGCGGGTTCGGGCGTCGCGACGCTCGGTTTGCCCGACAGCCCCGGCGTCACGAAATCGACCGCGAAAGACACGCTCACGGCGCGCTACAACGACATCGAATCGGTTTACGAACTGATCGAATCGAACAAAGGCGAAATCGCCGCCGTTTTCATCGAGCCGGTCGGCGGCAACATGGGCTGCGTGCCGGCGAAAAGCGAGTTTTTGCGGGCTTTGCGCGACGCGTGCACGGCGGAAAAAATCCTGCTCATTTTCGACGAAGTGATGACCGGTTTCCGCCTCGCGAAGGGCGGCGCGCAGGAAATTTACGGCGTGACGCCGGATTTGACGACGTTCGGCAAGATCATCGGCGGCGGTCTGCCGGTCGGCGCGTACGGCGGGCGCGCGGAGATCATGAAAATGATCGCGCCGGCGGGTCCGGTTTACCAGGCGGGCACGCTTTCGGGCAATCCCTTGGCGATGACCGCCGGTTTCGAAACCTTGAGCATCATCGACGAAACGCCGGATTTTTACGCGCGACTGGAAGAAAAAAGCGCGTATCTCGCCGACGGTATCGCGGACGCCTTGAAAGAATCCGGCTTGAATTACACGATCAACCGCGTGGGCTCGATGTTCACGCTCTTTTTCACCGAGGCGGAAGTCGTCGATTTCGACACGGCAAAACAGTCGGACACCGCAAAGTTCGCCGGCTATTTCGGCGCGATGCTCGAAAGCGGCGTTTACCTGCCGCCGTCGCAGTTCGAAGCCTGCTTCGTCTCGGTCGCGCACAGCCGCGAGGATTTGGACAAAACGATCGACGCGAGCCGCGCCTCGCTCGCGAAATTGTTTTAGCGGCGGGCGCGAAGCGGGAAGTAAAAAAGCTGATAGATTCTTGTCTATCAGCTTTTTTACTTCTCGCGATGAGCTTTCGAGGATATTCCCGATCTTCACTTCGGATTCGCGACGAAATTCAAATCCGCAATGTTGTTGCCGACCGACAGCGTTTGCGGCGTGAAGCGGTAGCGCTTGGAAGCGGGCTGGATCGTGTAATTGACGCCGGGCGCGACGTTTTGAAAGCGATAGTAGCCGCTCGAATTGCTGCGCGCGTAGCCGATCTGATTGCCGCCCGCGTCCGCGAGCGTCAGCACGGCGTTATAGATTCCTCTGCCGCTCTTGGTCAGGACGCGTCCCGTGATCGAGACGTTCGCGAGCGGAACCGCGCTCGGCACCTGCACCGGCAACGTGATCGGCGCGCCGGTCTTGAAAAACCCGATTGTCGCGTCCCGGACTTCGGGCGGGCGGTTCGAGTCGAACCGGAAGTTGTACATCGTCCCCCACCGAATCGCGTTCGCGTTCGGGTTCTGGGCAAAGGTCTCCGTGCTCCAGGTCAGCAAATTGGCGTTCTGCGTCTGCGTCCACGGCGCGCTGCTGTAACCGGCGTTGCCCGCCGTGCCGTCGCCCGACCAGCCGGGATGCTGCGGCGGCGCGCGAAAACCGATGCTGCTCAAAGTGACGCCGTTCCCGAGCGGGACGCTGAAGGATTGAATGCCGCGGTCGAGGTTTTGATTATAGACGGCGTACTCGTAGTGCCAGACGCCGGGCGACGGGTTCGTGACCTTATAAGCGATCATGCCGATGCCGTCGTTGCCGGGATCGGGGCGGATGTCGACCGCCGACGAACCGCTCCAGGCGGTGATCGCGGGTTTCGAACGAACCGTCGGCGCCGCCGGCGAAAAGCTGAACGGGCTGCCGGTTCCGCTGACGTTGTACTGGCGGTACGAGACGTTGTTATACATGTTGCACTGCCCCGGGTTTTGCTGACACCAGGCGTATTCGTGCGGCGTCACGTACTGCGCTTCGGCGTAATAGGTCGCGCCGGGGTTGACCAAAGTGCTGAGGTCCTTAATCTCGGTCAGGATGCGGTGCGACGTGCCGGTGTGTATATGTCCGCTGTGATTGTTGTTCGGCGTCGCGGAATCGCCGCGCGGAAAAAAGCCGGTGAACGGATTGATCCAGGCGCGCGAGCCGAGATTCGGTCCGGCGTTGAGCGTCGCCGAGTACGGATCGGAACAGCCCGAACCGAGCCTCGAACCGTTGATGCCGTTGCAGCCGAGCTCGCACAGGTCCTGCGCGAGCGCCGTGAAGGCGTGTTTGACGTGCGATTGCCCGATCTGTTCGAAGCGTTCATCGCCGCCCGCGCCGCCGCTCATGCGGTAAAGGTTTTGCGGGATGACCGGATGATCGTTCGACGGGTTCGCGAACCAGTTCAGATCGACCGTGCCGAAGTTGCACGAATCGGTGCCGACGGCGAGCCCGACCTGCGAGCCGCTGCTGCTGCCGAACTGTGCGAGACCGGACAAATCGCCGACCACCACGTCCGGCCCGGGAACGCTTCCGTTTGCGGGGCTGTTCAGCGCCGGCAGGCTGTCGGACTGCACTTCGCCGTCCACGACCTGCGACACCTCGATCGGGCGCATCGTCGCGGAAACCGAGAGGCTGCCGACCGGCGCGCCGGCATCGGCCGGCCGCCCGAGCGCGTTCGCAAAGTCTTTGGCGAGGAGAAGCCTGCCCGCGCCGATCGAAAACTCGCGCGCGCCGGCGTTGTAATCGAATTCAGGCGCTTCGACGTTGAAGAAAACAAAGCCCGTTTGCGCGTCGCGCACGACGAGCTCGAACTGTCCGCCCCAACCGGTATTTTCGAGCGCCAGCCGCCCGTACGAAGCTTTCAATTTAGCGGGCAGCGCCGGCGAGTTGCGGGCGATCAAGTCCATCGCGCCGGGCAGCGGTCCGCGCAGCTCGTCGTTAAAAACAACCACTGTAAAAAAGGCGTTCGGTTCGACGTCGAACCGCAGCTCGCTTAAATTCGTCCGCTTCGTCCGGACGCGGTCGCCGTTCAGAAAATCGAGATCGAGCGCCAGCGCGACGCCGCCTTTCGCGACGATCATTTTTTCGAGCGTTCCGGTATCGCCTTCCGCTTTGTTTTGGCTGTGCCCCGCGACGAAATTCACCGGGCCACCGCTCAAAAACACATTTAAAGAAAGCAGTGCGGCAAGAATTGTTTTTAACATATTTTCGGTTTCCACCCTCCCTTGGACCGTGTATGGTTTCTAACGCTGATTTTTCATGGTAGCAAAGATTTTTAACTTCTCAGTTATCTAGGAGTTAACTGTCGAGTCGCGGTAGATTTAGACTTTTCTTATACACCGTTTAGGCGGTTTTATCAAGTTCGGTATAATATTTAATTCTGCCGCGCGTCTCGGTTCCGGAACGAAAATCGATTTATGAAGAATGGTTGCGAAAGCTCACAAACAACGGATAAAAAGCGTTCGATCGCGCTTCCCGTGCTGCCGAATCCGGCTCCCGAAAAAAACGAAATTCGCGGCTCGCGGGCGAGCCGCTGGCGCGCCGGCGCGCTGATCGCGCTGACGCTGCTGATGATCGCGCACGTCGTTCAGTGGCGTTTGACGGGGCAAACCGTCTCGCCGATCGAACCGTCCGAAGCGATGCACACGCTGCAGCGCGGCGCGATCAACGCCGGGTTCGTCTTTTTCTCGCTGGCGATCGTCGCGACGCTCGTCTTCGGGCGCTTCGTCTGCGGCTGGGGCTGCCACGTGCTGGCGCTGCAGGACTTCTGCGCGTGGCTGCTCGTAAAAATCGGGCTCAAACCGAAGCCGTTTCGCTCGCGCCTGTTGGTTTTCGTGCCGCTCGCGGTCGCGCTCTATATGTTCGTTTACCCGACCGTTTACCGGTTTTTCGCGAAGCCGGCGAGCGAACCGCTGTTTCCGCAGTTCACCAATCATCTCGTGACGAACGATTTCTGGACGACGTTTCCGCCGGTCTGGGTCGCCGTGCCCTTTCTTTTCGTCTGCGGGTTTATGACCGTCTATTTTTTAGGCTCGAAAGGATTCTGCACCTACGCCTGCCCGTACGGCGGATTTTTCAGCCTCGCCGACCGCATCGCGCCGGGCAGAATTCGCGTGACCGACGCCTGCAACGGCTGCGGGCACTGCACCGCGGCGTGCACTTCGAACGTGCTCGTGCACGCCGAGGTGAAAGCGTACGGCGCGGTCGTCGATCAGAACTGCATGAAGTGCATGGACTGCGTCAGCGTCTGCCCGAACGACGCGCTTTATTTCGGTTTCGGAAAGCCGGCGGTCGGCGTCAAACGAACGCTTCGGAAAAACTATTCGCTGAGCTGGACGGAGGAAACGGTCGGGGCGTTCGTTTTTCTGCTGAGTTTTCTGGCGGTTTGGGACGTTTACCAGCTCGTGCCGATGCTGATGGCGCTCGGCGTCGCGACGGTCACGACGTTTCTCGCGCTGCGCGTTTTCAGGTTATTCACGGCGAACGATTCGTCGTTTTATCATTACAATCTGAAATCGGCGGGCGCGATGCGCCGGGCGGGCTGGATTTTCTTAAGCTTCGCTGCACTGTGGATCGGTTTGAACGCGCACAGCGGCTTCGTGCGTTATCACGAACGCGCCGGCGCGCGTGCCTTTGAAGGCGTGAAGATTCCGGACGAACTCGCGCTCGCGCGCGCCAATCCGGCGCGCTGGCTGAGCGCCGCCGACCGTGAAAACATCGACCGCGGGAAAAAGCATTTCGGCGCGGCGTTCGGCGCGGCGTTATTTACGAACAAAGAAGCGCTTTCGAAGCTGGCGTGGCTCGAATATCTCGCCGGAAACAATGAAGAAGCGGTGCGCCGGCTCGCGCGCGCGGCGGCGCATCAGGACGGGCAGGGCAGGGCACTAAGTCTTTATTACCGCGGCGCGATTTTGAACCGTTTGCGGCGATATGAGGAGGCGCTCGCGGATTTGGACGCGGCGCTTGTCGAGCGCGCCGACTTAAATTCGGCGCGCGAAGAGCGGGGCGAAGCGCTCTGGCAGCTCGGTCGCCGCGCGGAAGCGGCCGCCGCCTGGCGCGAAGCCGTCGAGCGCAATCCGGCGCTGCCGCTCGCGAACAATTACCTCGCCGCCGCGCTCGCCGGGCAACCGGAAGCCGTCGCTTTCATGCAGCAAGCCGACCGCTCCACGCCGACCGACCCGCTTTTTCACTGGATTCTCGGACTCCGCCTGCAGAACGCCGGCATGTTTGAGCCGGCGGAAAAGCATTTCGAGCGCGCCATCGAGCTCAACCCTGAATTCAAAAAGGCGCGAAATTAAAAAACGAGACTGATCTGATAAAATTTCCGTAAAAGATAACGATTCTTCGAGACGTATTGCCAGGCGCTTTCAGCGCTCAATAATGTGCAAATCTTCAAAGGTCGTTAAAACTCAAAATGACGCTTTCATTCCCGGACTGCTTCGACATGCTCTTCGTGCGTTTCGACCGGGCGGGTAAAGAGCCACGAAACCAAGCCGTAGATGCGCTCGGACTCTTTCGCGAGCAGCGGCGAGACGCTCGCCAGGATCAGCACGTAAAGCGCCGCGAACGGCTGCAGCACCGCCATCAGCCCGCCGGCGAGCGCGAGATTGACGATGATGATCGAAAATTCGCCGCGCGCGAGCAATGTGAATCCGGTGTTCAGCGAGCCGATTGTCGACAGGCCGGAACGCCTGCCGACGATCAAACCGGCGATCGTCACGCCGATCAAAGACAGCGCCGCCGCGCCGACCGCGAGCCACGCCGCGCTGCCGAGCGTAAACGGATCGATCGAAAGACCGAACCCGAAAAAGAAGATCGCGCCGAAGAAATCGCGGAACGGAACGACGAGCCGTTCCATCCGCTCGCTGTGTTCGGTCTCGCCGAGGATCAAGCCCAAAAGCAGCGCGCCGATCGATTCGGCGACGTGGATCGTTTCGCCCAAGCCGGCGAGCAGGAAGAGACAGGCGAAGACGACGAGCACGAAAATCTCGTTCGACGAGATTCTGAAAAGCCGGTTCAAAAGCGGCGTCGTCCATCTGCCGATGACGACGAGCCCGACGATGAAGCCGAGCGCGACGCCGCCCGACGAAGCGACGCCGGCGAACGAAGTCGCGCCGCTGAGGACGATGCCGGAAATCAGCGAGAGATAAACGGCTAAAAAGACGTCCTCGAACATCGTCACGCCGAGGATCAAACCGGTTTCCGGATTCGCCGTGCGGCGGTAATCGAAGAGGATTTTCGCGACGATCGCGCTCGACGAGATCGTCGTGATGCCCGCCATGACGAGCATTTCGCGCGGCGGAAAGCCCATCAGGTAACCGTAGAGAAAACCGACCGTGAAATTGATGCCGACGTAGATCGAGCCGCCCGTTAAAATCGAGCGACCGGCTTTGATGAGCCGCGTCAGGTTCGATTCGAGCCCGAGATAAAACAGCAGAAACAGCACGCCGACGCGCCCCATAAACGAGATGAGCGAGCCGGTTTCGATGAAACGGAAATCGAACACGCCGATTTGCGGCGCGTGCGGTCCGACGAGCATCCCGACGATGATTAAAAACGGAATGTTCGACAGTCCGAGCTTGTTGGCGACGAGGACGGCAAAGGCGATCAGCCCGAGCGCCAAGCCGATTTCTAAAACAAAATTATCCATTCTTTAATTATTTCCGTTCATTAGATTTCCGATCATTAAAAGCTTTTTTAAAGCGCTGATGTTGCGGCGGTCGCCCGCGAGGATCAGCGTCGCGCCCCGATTGATGAGCGTGTCGGCTTCCGGGTTCGTGCGTTTCGAATTGTCCGGCTCGATGATCGAGACGATCGACGCGCCGGTGCGCGTGCGCGCCTGCAGATCGCGGATCGTTTTGCCGACGCTCGCCGCGCCCTCTTCGATCGTGAACCATTCGAGCACGAGGTCGTCGAGCACGACTTCCGCCGTCGGCAGCGCTTTCGGCACGTAGCTCAAACCGCCGACGATGCCGGCGATCTGCCGGGCCTCGCCGTCGGTCAGCGCGATGACGCAGGCGGGGCGCTCCATCTTCCGGCGTTCGAAAAAGTAAAGTTCGCGGTCGCCGTTGTCGTGGATCACGACGACGAGGCGGTCGCCCCTGAGGGTTTCGATTTGAAATTTCCGCCCGACGCCGGGCAGATTCGATTCACTGATTGTTGGCATCATAATATTTCTTTTTTCGTTAAAATCTTCCGCGCGCTTTTTGCCGAGCCGCATTTCGCGATTCTCAACGGACGACTTCGACGGCGCACGGAGCGGCGGTCACTAATCCGGCCGCCGTTTCGCTTAAACCTCCTTCAATTCCTTCGCCGGCGGTCACGAAAACCGAGTCGGCTTCCCAGTTCGCGGCTTCGTCGAGCAGCGCGGATTTTAAGTCGCCGCTTTCGAGGCGCGTCGAAACTCGTAATCCGCCGGCGCGCAGATCCTCCACCGCCTGATCGAGAATCGCGCCGGCATACGGGTAGACGGCGGAAATCCGGCCGGCCGAATTTCCGTCGTCGACTTTGACGAGACGGATTTTCGTCTCTTCGAGCCAGACGCGTTCGCCGACCGCTCCGATCAGTTTTTCGGCGTCCGGCAAGGTTTTCGCGCCGATGATGATTTTCACCGGCGCGTCGCCGGTCTTCGCAAAGCCGCCGCGCTCGATGCGAACCGGGGAGAGAGCTTTTTCGGCGAGTTTTTTCGAAACGCTGCCGAGAAAAAAGCGTCGGACCGCGCCCCGCCCGTGCGAGCCGGCGATAATTAAATCCGGTTTCCAGTTCCGCGCCGTCCGCAGCAGTTCTTCCGCCGGGTCGCCGATCGCCGTTCGAACGCCGACGCGCCAGCCGGGCAGCATCGCCCGAATCCGTTCGCCGCCGGCGAGCGCGAGCATTTTGGCGTCGTTTACGGCGCGCGCCGTTTCGCGCGCGGTCAGCGCGATCGTTTCCTTTAAAAGCCGCGCCGAAACGTATTTTCCCAAAACGCCGAGTTCGCGCGGGCCGGCGATCGCGGTTTTGGAAATATCCGCGACGAGCGCGATCAAAGCTTCGCCGCGCGGCGGCAATCCGGCGCGCCGCAAATCCTTGATCGCCCCGTTTGCCGACGGCGAGCCGTCGTAGGCGAACATCGCTCGCATTCGTCTGTTCATCGCGTTATTTCCTCCTTTCGCTGCAAAGTAAGCAAATTGTTTACCCTCTTAACCTTACAAGGGTCGAGAGCGGAAAATAACCGTGACATTACGGGTTTTCGGCAGGTGATTTTACGCGGACGGGCGGCGTTTGATGATGTGGCGGGCGATTTCGACGCGGTTGCTCCAGCCTTTTTTCGAGAGGATATTGCTGATGTGGCCTTCGACCGTGCGGACGCTGACGCCGAGCGCGGCGGCGGCTTCCTTGTTGCTGAGCCCGTCGGCGACGAGCGCCGCGACGCGCCGTTCGGCTTCGGTGAAATCTACGTCGAAATTGAGTTCGTGCGGATCGGCGTCCTCGCCCTTGACGCTGCTGACGAGCCGGGCGATTTCCGCGCCGGTGCGTTCGATGCGGCTCAGGATGCCGGACACGACCGCGAGCAGTTCGTCCGGGTCGAACGGTTTCGCGAGATAGGCGTCGACGCCCGTCCGCAAACCGGCGATGCGGTCTTTGCGCTCGCCCTTCGCGGTCAGAAAAATGATCGGAATCAAGGCGGTCCGCGGATTCGCGCGCAGCACGCGCGCGAGCTCGAATCCGTCCATGCCCGGCATCCGGATGTCGGAGATGATCAAATCGGGAATCATCCGGCTGACGTTGACGAGCGCTTCGGCGCCGCTGCGCGCGGTCAATACTTCGTAATCCTCCGCGCGGAGCGTCGCGGCGACGGCTTTCAGCAGTTTCGCTTCATCGTCTACAACCAGCAGTCTTCGGGCCATCAAATTATTTTCTCCTGTTTGATCGAGGCGGCGCGGTTCGCTTTTTCGACGGCCGGATTCGATTCCGTTTCAGCCGGTTCGGCCGATTCGCGCCAGACCGGAAGCCGCACCGTAAAAATGCTGCCCGCGCCCGGACGGCTATCGACGGAAATCGTGCCGTTCATGCCGTCGATGAGCCCGCGCGCGAGATTGAGTCCGAGACCGACGCCCGAGATCTTCTGCGCGTCGGGGTTATCGTTTTTGCCGGTCGTTTGCCCGCGGTAAAAACGCTCGAAAAGATGCGGCAAATCCGCGGCGTCGATGCCGGGACCGTTATCGGCGATTTCGATCACGACGTGCGCGGCGCCGTCGCGCCGCGCGCGGAAAAAAATTCGTCCGCCGTCGGGCGTGTATTTAATGGCGTTTTCCGCGATCGCGCAAACCGCCCGGCGCAGAGCGTTTTGGTCCGCCCGGACAAACGGCAGCTCCGGCGCGAGCTCGACGGCTAACTCATGATCGTGCTCGGCGGCGTTTACGCGTTCGACGTTTTCGCACGCCCGCAAAACTTCGCCGACGTCGACGCGGGTCAGATTGATCTGCACGCCGCCGGCGCGGATGCGCGAAAGATCGAGCAGATTATGGACGAAATCGATCTGCCGCTCGCATTCCGAAGCGATGTCCTCGAGATGCTCGCGCCGTTCGGTTTCCGGCAGATTTTTTCGAAGCAGCAGCCGCGTCAATGTTTTAATCGTCGTCAGCGGCGTGCGCAGCTCGTGCGAAACGGCGGCGAGGAATTCGTCCTTCAGACTGTTCGCCGTTTCGGCTTCGCGCCGCGCCGATCGTTCGAGCCGCAGCGCCTGCGCGCGCGCCGCATTCAGCGAATTGATGACGACCGCCGTCAGCGCGAAAACGACGAGCTCGACGACGCCTTCGGCCTTGAGCGAGAAGGAATAGATCGGCGGCAGGAAAAAGAACGTCGCGATCGCGACCGACAGCACCGTCGCGATCAGTCCCGCCGCGAGCCCGCCGCGCCACGCCGCGAACATCACCGCCGCCAGATAAAGCGTCGAAACGTCCGTCGGCACGAATTTCGTGAGCAGCATCGTCAAAACGAAAACCGCCGCCACCGAACCGACGGCGAGCGCGTAGCGTCTGGTGATTTTAACGGCATTCACGGGCATATTTTTTCCGTCCGGCGCGCGTTAGAAGCGATCACATGCGAACTCTTCGATTATACAAATTCGCCGCCGGTTATAGAAATTCCCGGCGATTCGCGCCCACGTGGAAATACCTGCGAAACCCGGGTGTTGTTACGGTTACGGCGCCGCGGAGATTCATTTAATCTGGTAATTGTCAGGATGAGTTTTTTTAAGTAACGGATCAGTTTTTTCAGCAAAGGAGATTTTTATGGAATTGAGCGCATTATTCGTAGTATTGACCGGAACGCTTCTGTTCTTCGGCTTCGCCCTCTGGATGGCGATCTACTCGCGCCGAAACGGCCGGCGTAAAGAACAGGGCGAAACCGAATAAATTTTCTCGTAGACCCCTAAACCGGAAAGCATGAGGATTGCTGCTTCGGCAGTAAGACTCATGCTTTCCGGTTTTAAATGCAGCTTGTTCGGCGACCGTTCATTTTTCAAAAAAACGCCGCGAGCGAAGGCCGTAAACTTTCCGAAATTTAACTTGTGTTCAAAAAAAGACTGATCGGCCGCGCGCCGCAGGCTAAGTTAAAACTAAATACTTTTTACGCGAGAAGCAGATTTTCGCCGGGAAAACAGGGAAATTTAATTCGATTTATCAAGGAGAAACGTATGTTTTATCAGGACGGCAAATTACAATTCAGAGTGCGGTGCGAGAACCCCAGCCCGCTTTTCGCGCGCGCGCTGCAACAGGCGATCGGCGGCGTCGAAGGCGAGATCCGGGTCATGATGCAGTACCTTTTTCAGGCGTGGGGCTCGCGCGGACCGCAGAAATACCGCGACATGCTGCTCAACACCGGCACCGAGGAAATCGCGCACATCGAAATGCTCGCGACCGCCGTGGCGATGAATCTCGAAGGCTCGCCGATGACGGTCAAGGAAGAAGCGGCGGAAGCGAATCCGATGGTCGCGGCGATCATGGGCGGCATGAACATGCGCCATTTTCTTTCGACCGGGCTCGCCGCGACGCCGGAAAACTGTAACGGCGTGCCGTTTAACGCGTCGCACGTTTACGCTTCCGGTAACATCGCCGCCGACATGTACGCGAACGTCGCCGCCGAATCGACCGGTCGCGTGCTCGCGTGCCGGCTTTACGAAATGACGGACGACGCGGGCATGCGCGACATGCTCTCGTTTCTGATCGCGCGCGACGCGATGCACCAGCAGCAATGGCTCGCCGTGCTCGAAGAGCTCGGCGGCTACGAGGGCGTTTTACCGATTCCGAACAGTTTTCCGCAATCGCAGGAACAGCAGGAATTTTCCTACGCGTTCGTCGCGACCGGCATCGACGGCGCGCCGGTTCCCGAAGGCCGGTTCACGCAGGGCGCGACGCTCGACGGCAAGGGCGAGTTTCACCTCGAACGCGCGCAGCCGCTCGGCGGCGAACCGCAGCTCACGCCGCCGGTTCCGCAAGCTTACGCGCAGACCGAAGAAATGGAAGGCGGACGCCGGCGCGCGGCGATGCACCAGAACAAAATCGACCGAACGCAGCCCGGCGCGGCCAATAAACCCGGCGACGAGGGCGGCGGCATCATCGAAAACATCAAGGACACGATTCTCGGCGAATGAAGCGAAAAGCGGGGCGGGAAGCCTTTTTTTACCGGAAAGCTTCCGCCCCGCTTTTGACCGGCGACACGGGGAAGAAAAAAACGATGACTCTCGATAAACTCGAACGGGGACGCAGCGCGACGATCGTCCAAATCTTTAGCGAAAACGCCGAGCGTCGCCGCCTTTTCGATCTCGGAATTTTGCCCGGCACGCGCATTGAAAGCGTGATGGCGAGCCCGCTCGGCGACCCGGTCGCCTACCGCGTGCGCAATTCGGTCGTGGCGCTGCGCCGCGAACAGGCGAATCTGATCGAAGTCGAGGAGGAGCGCCATGAAGGCTTTTACCGCTGAAACCGGAAAATGCGGCGACTGCGCGTCCGGCTGCGCGCCGAAAAGGCTGACGAAGCTCGGCGCGCGCGTCCGCAAATTCGACGCGGTCGCCGCGCTCGCGGGCAATCCGAACACCGGCAAGAGCACGATTTTCAATGCCTTGACCGGGCTCCGCCAGCACGTCGGCAACTGGGCGGGGAAAACCGTCGCGCGCGCGGAAGGCGCGTTCGAAACCGGCGGCAAAAAGTTCAAACTGATCGATTTGCCCGGCACCTACTCGCTGCTCTCGACGAGCCCCGACGAGGAAATCGCGCGCGACTTCCTGCTTTTCGGAAAGCCCGACGTGACGGTCGTCGTGGGGGACGCGATGCGGCTCGAACGCAGCCTGCATCTGGTTCTGCAAATTCTGGAAATCACCACGCGCGTCGTTTTCGCGCTCAATTTGATGGACGAAGCCAGACGCGCCCGTATACGGATCGACGCGCGGCAGCTCGCCCGCGACCTGAACGTGCCGGTTGTCGCGATGGCGGCGCGGCGCGGCGAAGGCGTTTCCGAACTGCTCGAAGCGGTTTCCGAGACGGCGCGCCGTGATTTTTCAGCGTCGGCGCGCCGGATCTCCTACGCGGATAAAGAGCTGGAAAACGCCGTCGAAACGCTGGCGGCTAATCTGCGCGCCAACTTCGGCGAATTGCCGAACGCGCGCTGGATCGCGCTGCGATTGCTCGAAGGCGACGAAAACATCATTCGCGCCGTGCGCGCGAATTCTCTCGGCGCCGAAAAATCCGGCAGTCACTTGACGCAGTTGGCGCTGGCGGAGGCGCGATGACGAACGAAAATATTCTCGAACAAGCGGCGGCGCTGCGCGGCGCGCTCAAACCGAACCTGCACGACGAATTGACGGCTGCCGTTTACGCGCGGGCGAGCGACATCGCGGCGCGCGCGGTTCATCGCCCGGAAGGCGAAAGCGAGCCGGAAAGCGGCTTCGACCAAAGGCTCGACCGCGTTTTAACGAGCCGCGTTTGGGGATTTCCGCTGATGGTGCTGCTGCTCACGGCGGTTTTGTGGCTGACGATTGCCGGCGCGAACGTGCCGTCGGCGCTGCTCGCCGATTTTTTGCAGGGAACGGTTTACAACGCGCTTCACGGCGCGGCGCAAGCGGCGGGCGCGCCGCGCTGGCTCGAAGGTTTTTTGATCGACGGCGTCTACCTGGCGACCGCGTGGGTTGTCAGCGTGATGCTGCCGCCGATGGCGATTTTCTTTCCGCTTTTCACGCTGCTCGAAGATTTCGGCTATCTGCCGCGCGTCGCGTTCAATCTGGACCGGCTCTTTAAAAAATTCGGCGCGCACGGCAAACAGTCGCTGACGATGATGATGGGCTACGGATGCAATGCGGCGGGCGTCGTCTCGACGCGCATCATCGACAGCCCGCGCGAACGCCTGATTGCGATCATCACCAACAATTTTTCGGTTTGCAACGGTCGATTCCCGACGTTGATACTGGTCGGCACGATCTTTATCGCCGCCGCCGCGCCGCCGTTTCTGGCGGGTTTTATCGCGGCTCTGAGCGTCGTCGCGATCACGATTCTGGGCGTGTTTTTCACGCTGCTGGTTTCCGCCGGCTTATCGCGGACGGTTTTGAAGGGCGAAGCGTCGAATTTCAGTCTCGAATTGCCGCCCTACCGACCGCCCCAGATCTGGCAGACGCTTTACCGCTCGGTCATCGAACGCACGCTGGTGGTTTTAAGGCGCGCCGTGCTGATGGCGGCTCCGGCGGGCGCCGTCATCTGGCTCGTCAGCAATGTCTACGTCGGCGGCGAATCGGCGGCGGCGCAGATCATCGCGTTCTTAAATCCGTTCGGCGTTTTGATCGGACTGAACGGCGTCATTCTGCTCGCCTACCTCGTCGCGATCCCGGCGAACGAGATCGTGGTGCCGACGATCTTGATGCTGACGCTCAATCTTTTAGCACCCGGCGCGGCGCAGAACGGCGTGATGATCGAGCTCGAAGACGCGAAAATTCAGGAGCTTTTAACCGGCGTCGGCGGCTGGACGCTGCTGACGGGCGTGAATTTGATGCTCTTCAGTCTTTTGCATAACCCGTGCAGCACGACGGTTTTGACGATTTGGCAGGAGACGCGAAGCCTGAAATGGACGGCGGTCGCGGCGCTTTTGCCGGTTGCGCTCGGCGTCGCGGTCTGCCTGCTGACCGCGACGGCGGCGCGGCTCGCCGGGTGGATTTGAGCGGTAAAGATTGCGCCGAATGTCGGCTGAAAGACATAAAAAGAATTTACAAAAATTAAACTGAATGTATCAGCAACGCGGATGAAGGCATCACGAACAGGGGGAATTATGAATCTGGAGCCGAATGCACGATCTTATGAACAAAACGCCATCCTCGCCTCTTTATCCTGCCGCGAGTACCGTCATCTGCAGCCGCATTTCGAAACGGTGAGTCTGCGCGCCGGGCAGAATTTATACAATTGCGGCGACCGGATTCGTCACGTTTATTTCCCGCTCGACGCGGTGTTCTGGCTTTTCACGACGATGGAAGACGGCGCGACGATCGAAACCGGCGTCGTCGGTTCGGAGGGCGTCGTCGGCATTTCGAGCGTGCTCGGCGCGAAAACCTCGACGTGCGAGGCGCGGGCTTTGACGAAAAACAAAGCCGTGCGGATTCGGGCCGAGTTTTTGAAGGAGGAGTTCGACGCGGGCGGCGCGCTGCACGATTTGATTTTGCGTTATTTTCACGCGCTCTACGTGCAGATTTCGCAAACCGGGGCGTGCAATCGTCACCACAAAATGGAAGGGCGGCTCTGCCGTTGGCTTTTGATGATGCACGACCGCAATAAATCGGACGAGCTGCGCGTCACGCAGGAGTTCATCGCCGAAATGCTCGGCACGCGCCGCCCGTATGTGACGACCGCCGCCGGCATTCTCCAAAAACAGGGCATCATCAAATGCGGTCGCGGAGCGATCCGCATTCTCGATCGGGGCGCGCTCGAAAACTGCTGCTGTGAATGTTACGAAATCATCCGGGAAGAATTCGCCGCCATGAATTCGCGCCGCGCCGCGCCGCGTCACTGACCGCCGTCCATCCGCATTGCGAGAAAGCCCGCGTTTTTCGATAAAATCGACGCGAGCTTTCTCTTCGCGAAACGATTCAACGTTAAAAAAAGGACTGAGCGCGAAAGCCGCTTTTGCTACTTTGTTAATAATGCGAACGATTGAAAATATGTGCGCGCGACAACCCAAAAACCGAACCGAACGCCGCCTGTTGGTCATCGAACAGGACGCGGCGACCCGCGAGGGCATGAAAAGACTGCTGGAAATGAACGGTTATTCGGTGACGACCGCCGCCGACGAGCGCGAGGCGACGCGCGCCGCAGAACGCGGCGTTTTCGATTTGATTTTGCTGGACAGCGACCTTCCGCCGCCGCAAAGCCTGCTTTTCGCTTACCGCGTAAGCCGCGAAATCGGACTCAAAAACACGCCGCTCGTCGTCATCTCGGTTCACGAGCGGCTGAGGCTCGCGAACCGCCACGAGGAAGATCATTTTTCGGTCGCGTTTTTGACCGAAACGGCGCAGTTTACGGGCGTCGAAAAACTGATCGATTGTTTGATTCCGGCAGGGAAGGCGAATAACCGAAAACGGTTTCGTTTTTGAAAGCGCGAGCTTCCCGCGGCGGACGGCTCGCGTCTTTTTTGTTCCGAGGTTGTGCGCTCAGACTTTGGCGAAAGTCAGACCGGTTTGACCCTGGTATTTGCCGCCGCGGTCTTCGTAGGAGACGCCGCAGTCTTCGTCGGATTCGAAAAATAAAATCTGTCCGATGCCCTCGTTGATGTAGACGCGCAGGGGCAGATTGGCGAGATTGGCGATTTCGACGACCAGTCTGCCGGTCCAGCCGGCTTCGAGCGGCGTCGTGTTGACGAGCAGTCCGGCGCGCGCGTAAGTGGATTTGCCGAGCGCGACGCCGGTCACGTTGCGCGGCATTTTGAAGGTTTCGACCGTCACGCCGAGACCGTAATGATGCGGCGGCAGCAGGTAATACTGCGCGCCGTCGTCGGCCGTGTAAATGACCGGCTCGATCAGAGAATTTTCGTCGAAGCGCTTCGGGTCGATTTCCTGCCCGTAAACGGACGAAAAGATGCGAAACCCGTCATCGGCGAGCCGCATGTCGTAACCGTAACTCGACGCGCCCGCCGAGATGATCTTGTTGCCGTCGCGCTCGCGGACGAGTTCCGGCAGAAACGGCGTAATCATTTGGTGTTCTTCAGCCATTCTGCGCAGCCAAAGGTCAGATTTAATCGTCATAGAATTCGCTTTAAAGATGAAAACGGAAAGTGCTAAAGAAACGATAGCTTAACACTTTCCGCTCGCAAAATTCAAAACGCGAAAAAAATGGGGCCCGATTTTCGCGGGCGATTCGCCCCTTCAACCGCGGCGCGTTATTCTTTTTATTTCACCTCGGAGATTTTCAGCGCGCCGTCGCCGACCGTGAATCTTAGCGGCACGCCGCCGTTGCCCGCCTTCGCGGAAATCGATCTCTCGGTAAACTGGGCGTTTTTCGTTTTCGGTTTGAGCTCGGCGAAAGAGTTTTCGATCTGCCCGGTGCGCAGCACGGCGGCTTCGACTTCGGCGTTGAAGCTCAGGGGCAGCTGAACGTTCATCGTGCCGCTCGCGAGCTGGACGTCGGCGAAACGCCCGCGCCAGCTGCGCGTCGGGATCGTCACGTCGACCGTGCCGCCGCCGAACGTCGCCTGCAGCGAGCCGCCGATCAAATTCATTTTCGCGTTTGAATTCAGATATTTAACGAAAATTTCGCCGTCGACTCCGACGAGCGAAAAATCGCCGCTGCCGCCCGTGATGTTTAAATCGCAAAAGCGCGGCACCTTTATTTTGTAATCGATCTTGAACGGCATGTCGACGAGCGCTTTCGGAAACTTCTTCGCCGTCCGCTTCATGAAATCCCGGTCGAAAGTCCCGACGCTGACGATGCGCGTGTGATTGAAACCCTGATCGATGACGAACGTGTTGAGCGTCGCGAGCAGCGCGAGATCGGCTTCGGTCGGGGCCTGTATTTCGACTTCCGCCGAAATTTCGACTTCCGGCTTGTTCCAGCCCTCAATCGAAATCGAACCGGCGGGCGCGCCGGTCACCGAGAGCGTGCCGCCCGCGCCGAATTCGATCGTTTCGGTCCGGTAGGTCGTTTTCTTGATCAGTTGAGCGGTCTGCGCGTGACACGCGAGCGAGAGCGCGAAAAACGCCGCGGCGAGAAAAAGCGTCTGGACTGTTATTTTGTTTTTCATCGGATTTAAAGTGTTTGGATGCGCGCGGGAAGCGAAAAGAAGAAGGGAAATGTAAAAACCGTTCTTTTACCGCATTTAGTTTAACCGTTAAAAATTAATCGGTCAAAGATTTTTACGGGAACCGGGAGACCGAAAACGTCGGGAATTTGAAGCTTGACGACTGAAGGCCGGTAAATTCAGAAAAAGTTATTTATTGTGTAATTTGCAATTCGCCTGCCCGAAATTCTCGCAGTGATTAACCGTGCAAGCCATTTCCTTTTTGTATTTAGGAAAAACGTAAATGGGAGTTTCCGATTCCGCTGACGGCGGCTCCGCCGGCATTTCGCTTCTTTTTGCATACGGAGCATCGAAGAATGAAACGGATGATAATCCGAGGGCGAACATCACTAGGAAGATTCTGAAATGAGGGCGGGAAAATTTCATCGATTATCTTTGAATGAAGGAGATGCTGCCGCGCTGATTCGTGACGGTCAGCGTCGCGCTGCCGTCGCCGGACTGCCCGATGACACGGCGCCCGTCGCCGACGAATTTCATGCTGCCGTTCGAGAACGCGCCGAGCGAAATGTTGCGCGTCGAAGGCGCGGTCGCGACCAACTTGAAACCGGCGGTGAACGGGATTCGCAAATTGATGTTGCCGCGCGTCGAGATGAAGCGGTAGCTGCCCTGATTCTGCACGTCGCCGTCGTAGAAAATGTCGCCGATCACGTTTTCCGCCGAAACGTTCGGCGCGCCGATGTTCGTCAATGTGATGTCGCCCTCGCTCGAAATATGCGCGCGGACGAGCGTGCCGCGTACGTTGCTGACGTTCAGATTGCCCATGCGCGTTTCGATGTCGACGGTCGAGGTGTACGGCACGCGCACCAGAAAATTAACGTTGCCGACTTCGTATCGGCCTTGATTGTCTTTGACGACGTTGATCAAAATCGTGCCGCTCAAACTGACCGGAACGATGTTCGCCGCCGGCGCTTCAAGGTACGCCGAAATCTGGATCTGATCTTTATCCCAGCCTTCGACCGTCACCGTGCCGGTGCGATTAAGAAGCTGCAGGCGAACGTTTTTGCTCGCCGAATACGCTTTGGAAAAACGTTTCTGCGCGTGTATCTGCGGCGCCGCAAAAGACGCAAAGAAAAAAACTACGCTCAGCAGAATCGTAGTTTTGATTGTTGCGGAAGACCTGAGAAATTTGTCCAACTTTACATTCATTACTTAAAGTTCGGAAAATTCGCGCAGCAGCTCCATTTTATCGTCGAGCGCCGAATCGAGCATCTCGCCCGAAAGTTCGTCCTGCGGATTTTCCTGCAATATCTGAGAATATTCGCTGACGGCCTGATTGATTTCGTTCAGATTGCGGTCGAAAGCGTCGCGCAGATTCGCGTTCCACTGTGCGCGCCGGGCTTCGACCCGTTTGTTCCAGTATTCAATCGCCGCTTCGCGTTCTTTTAAAATTCTTTCGCGCTTCTGCTGCGGAGTTTCCATTAAACCGACTTTGCCGAGAATTTTTTCGAAAAGCGTCGGCTGCGCGTTGATGCCCGCAATGTCATTGTTCGCGCCCGAATAATTGCGGATGCCGATGATCGTCAAGACCGAGCTGACCAGCGCGACGAACAAAACGGCGGACGCGACCTGCATGAAGGAAAAATTCCAGCGGCGCGGAAGCCAGCCCGTATTTGCGGCTTGCGCGGCGACTTCGGCGCGCGCGGCTTTTTCTTTGTTTTCCTTGATGATCTCGGCTTGAACTTCCGATTCGATGACGTTGTTGATGCGGCACCAGAGCGCCTGCGGATTAGGCGGAACGACTGCTTCGTCGGCGTCGAGCTGGCAGAAATCGATAATCATCGCCAAATCCTCGCAGACTTTCGAACACGGTTCGCAAAGGGCAAGATGTTCGCGGACTTCGGCCGAACTCGATCCATCGAGCTCGTTGTCCAGGAACACACTTATCAATTCTTGACAATGTTCACAGTTCATCTGATTTTACTTAAAATTTTAATATCGGTTTTGCTCAAACCTTCCGCCAAATATGACTTCCGTCTTTATAGATTGCACGATAAATCAATAAGTTGCCTGTCGCGGCAAAAAGATTTTAATCGTTGGTCTTGATGAGAAGTCCGCGCAGTTTGAGCCGCGCTTTGTGGAGCTGCGATTTCGACGTGCCGACCGAAAGTTTCAGCATGCGGGCGATCTCTTCGTGTTCATAACCTTCGACGTCGTGCAGCCAGAAAACTTTTTTGTAGCCGGGCGGCAGCTGTTCGATCGCTTTGTTGAGCGCGAGCCGGTCGATGACGGGCATTTTGTTCGGATTTTCCGTGCCGGAAACGGTTTGTTCGGGGATTTCGCCGTCCTCCGACGTCTTTTCGTTTTTCACGCTGCGGCGGCGAAAATGCATCAAAACCTGGTTGACGGTAAGGCGATGCAGCCACGTCGAAAACGCCGAGTCGCCGCGAAAGCTGCCGATTTTGCGAAAGAGTTGGATAAACACTTCCTGCGTCAGATCTTCGGCTTCCGTCTGGCTGTTGGTCATCCTCAGACACAGCGAATAAGTGCGGCGGTGATAACGCTGGTACAGCATCTCGAACGCGGCGAGATTGCCGGACGCGGCGAGCTGGCACAAACTAAAATCGTTTGCGTCGGCGGAAACAGGTCGATTGGCTTCGATTGAAGGAGTGTTTACAAAAGGAACGCCCGTGCTTTCCTCAACCCCAAATGCGGCATCACGCTCTATTGCCGAGGTTAAGTCCATATCTGCTCCTAAAAAATTGCTTTCTGAATTCAGTAAATCTTCGCTGTTTATGATGAGCCACCTCCGACAAGTAGTTGCTTCAGGGTGAAATAATTTTATGACGAAAACGCGAAAAGGTAAATCCTTTTCATGCAGTTTGTTAAAAAAAGTGATCGGTGGTCGGCGGTCGGTGGTCGGTTGCTTGAATTTAATCCAAAAATTTAGACCGCAATCAACTTAAAACAGTTCACCGACCACCGATCACCGACCACTAAATCACTAAATCAGGATTTCTTCTTCTTCTGCAAAAGATCGCAGACCTGATACGCGCCGGTCGGATCGATCGCCGTGCGTCCGACCTCGACGCTCTGAATTTTCCCGTCCTTGTCGATCACGAACGTGGCGCGCGCGCCGTAGCCGGTTTCTTCGTTGTAGAGTCCGTATTCTTTGGAAGCGGTGCGTTTCCAGTCGCTGAGCAGCGGGAATTTGACGCCGATTTTTTCGGCGAAGGCTTTATTGGAGGCAAAACTGTCCATGGAAATTCCGAGAATTTGCGTTTCGGTCGCGTCGAATTTGGCGATATCAGCCTGATACGCCTGAAGTTCCTTGGTTCAGCCGCCGGTAAAGGCGAGCACGTAAAATGCCAACACGACGTTTTTCTTGCCCTTGAAGTCGCTCAGTTTAACCTTGTTGCCTTCGGTATCGGTCAACGTAAAATCCGGCGCCGCGTCGCCGACCTTCAGTTTCGTCTGCGGCGTCTGCGGCGTTTGCGCGAAAGCGCTCGCCGCGCACGCGCACAAAAAAATGACGCTTAAAATAAGTTTTTTCATATGTTTTGTCCTCCGAAATAAAAATGGCGGCCGGCAATAGATTACTACTGCCGGCCGCCAAAATCCAATTAAAGGCTTTTCTTAAATTAATCGTCCGAACTGCTGAAAATGCTCAAAATGTACCAGAAGAGCAGCGCGACGCTCGCGAACAGCGAAAGCGAAGCCGCGACGTGCTGCGACGGATGGTACTGATGCAGCACGTTCGAGGTGCTGAAAAGGATCGCCGTCGCCGCGAAGCCGACCATGATGAAGGCGAAGACGCCGCCCAGGGAAAAGCCGAACAGAAGGCTCGCCGCGATAAAGCCGAGCGCGATGAAGCCGCCGATCGCGAGGATCGGGCCGAGAAACGAGAAATCCTTGCGCGTGATGAACACGGTCGCGGTCAGGCCGGCGAACAGCCCGAGCGAGACGACGCCGGCTTTCAAGATCGTGTTTTCGTTGCCGCTGTAATACGCCGCGATGTAAAGCAGCGGGATGAAGATCACCGCTTCCGCGACCACGTAAAGCGCGAGGCCGAGATACTGCATCGCCTTCGAGGTCGACGAGTTCGCCCACCAGTTCGCCAGGAACGAAACGCCCATAAAGAGCGCGAGCACGATGAACCACGAAAATCCGAACATCGCCGAAGCGATCGTCTGCGCGATACCGGATGAAAACAAAATGACTTCCAAACCGATGAACGCGAGGATCGCCGCCGCCAGATGCAGATAAGTCTTGCGGATGAACGATGCGCGTTCCTGCGGTGCGGCGTCCGCCGCCGAATTTCCGAATGTAGTTGTATAGTTTTCCATAATTCTCCTTAAAAAAGGTTGTTGATTGGATGCAAAAAAACGTCGAAATTCTGTCTATTGCTGGTTATTTTATAATATTTCGGCGAGGAACGGAACAAGTCAAAGAAATCGTTTAACTTTCCGTTCATTTTATATCGATCATGCGTGAATATTTTTTTATAATTTTGCTGTCGGTCCTTTGCGCGGCGAATGTTTTCGGCGAAGAAACATTTATCTTTAAAAGCGAATCGAAAATCTACGACGTCAAGGTGCGCGTCGAAAGCTGCGACGACGGCGAAAGGGAGACGATCTGCAACGCAGCCGCCGTCGTTTACCTGATGAAAAAGAACCGCGCCGAGGTTTTGCAGACGATCGAAATCGAGGAAACTTATTTGACGATCGGCGGCGATAAACGAAAAAACGGCGACGTCACCGAACTTTTCGGCGACGAACACGGCGGGATTTATTTCAGCGACTACAATTTCGACGGCGTCGACGACCTCGCCGTCAGCAACGGCAATTACCTGCCTTACAACGGCGTTTCGTACGACGTTTTTCTTTATTCGAAACGGCAGCGCAGATTCGTCAAAAACAAGGCATTGTCGGCGCTCGAAACCGAAAAAATGTCGGTCAGAGTGAACCGAAAGCTGAGAATCATCGAAACCGAAACGAAAGCCGGCTGCTGCTGGAGCGAGAAAGAGCGTTTCCGGTTCGTCAATAATCGCTTGCAGAAGTTTTACGTTTTCACGACCGAATTCGAAACTGACGGCAAAACCGTCTCGCTCACGACCGAAAGACGCGTCAACGGAAAATGGCGGACGTCGACGAAAACGATGTCGGTCAGGAAATTTTACAAACTCAAAGGCATCGAATGAGCACGGTAAAAAACCGTCTTTATCAAGCGGACAACGGCGGCGATCGCGCCGCACAAGGCCGGAGAATTTTCTTCCGTTTATTGAGCTTTGGTCGGCGCTTCCGCGATCCGCAAACCCTGCTCCGGTTCCTCGGCATTATAGAAAAGCGTAACCGTCACGTCTTCGCGGACATTGTCGAACGTCATGGCGAGCGTCGTTTTCGTGATTTTTATGGGTTCGTTCAACTCGATTCCCGACCAGCAGGATTGATAACGGACCGATTTCGCGTCCGAAATCGCCCACGCCGCGTCGAGCTTCAGCCAGATCAGATTCGATTCGGTGCCGGCGCCGCACTGCCGGTCGTAATTGCCGTCGCGCGAATCGCCGCTGACGTCGATGAGCAGATAGCGAAAGCCGTCCTTTTCGCCGCCGAATATAAGCTCGACGCTTTTCACTTTCGCGGCGTCGATGCGCCCGGCGAGATCGAGCCGGTGCGCTTTGCGCTGGAAAGTTACGGCGACGCCGCCTTTTCTCGCGCGCACTTTATACGCCGGTTCGACCGGAGTTTGTCCGAAGGAAAGGCTCGCGGTTAAAGCTAAAAAGGCGATCAAAACTGCGGTTTTCATAAATCGATCAAATGAAATTTCGAGAACTTACTCCGCCAAGCCGCGAAAAACGCTGCCGATAAAAAAGGTGATGAATATCAAAGCGAAAAATACCCAGATCAATACCATATTGCGCCTGCCGAAAATAATCTGCCACAATCCGGCGGCGATCATCGTCACGCCGATGCCGATGAAGCCCGCGAAAATCAGATAGCCGAGAATCAGTAAATGTTCGGCGCCGTTAAGATTGACGCGGTTGCGCGGATCCTCTGCCGCGGCGGCGAGCATCAGCGTGACGAAAATTGCGACGCCCGACATCAATCCGCTCAAAAACAAACCGAGAAAAACGAGCGCGACGCCGCGCCAGCGAACGTTCGTCTGCGAAAACAAGCCGCGCCCGCAGCGCGGGCAGGCCGGAATTTCGGTTCGTCCTTCCCAGCGGCATTTAAAGCAGAATTGCAGGGGCAGGTGCGCGGCGGTGTAGTTTTGACGGAAAACGCTCTGATTCATAATATTTATACTGACCTTTGAGCTCGGCGGTTTTTGCCAGCCGTTGCGATAATAAACGAGCGCTAAACCGAAATCCCTACGTAATCAGGTAGGTTTTCGTGGAAAAAATTGTCCGTTTAATGCAAAAAGCGGGGCTTTATTAAAGCCCCGCTTTGCATTTCTTTTGAGAGACGCCTATTTAATAGCCGTTGCGTCGGTTGCGGTTGTTATTTCGTCGGTAGTCGCGGTCGTCGCCCCGATTGTAGCCTTCCTGATAGCCGCGAATAAACGCTTGACGATATTCCTGACGAAAATTTCGCTGATTGCCGGAGCGGGAATTACTGCCGTTGTTCATGCCGCGCATCGCCTGTCCGGCGGCGCGCTGCGCATTTAGGCGGCGTCCGCTGCGAGCGTCATTAATGCCCTGACTGAAACCGTTGCGATAGGCTCGCTGCAAAAACGAACCGCCGCCGTTGTCGTAATCGCGATCGTCATCGTAACGATCCTCATCGTCATACCGGTCGTCGTTGTCGTAGCGGTCGTCGTCGCGCCGATTATCGTAATCGCGATTGCGGTCGTCATTATCACGACGGTCGTTTCGACGGTTGTCCCGATTGTCGCGTCGGTCGTTTTGCGCGTGCGCGCTCGTCGCCGACAAAATCCCGATGCCGAGTAACAAAGAGAAAACCGACCCGGCTATTCTAATTTTTCGTGTTAATTTCTTTATATTCATAAAATCCTCCCTCTCGCAGACTTTATAAGCGATTTTTATGCCACGTTCGAATTTTTCGGTGATTTACGGGTTTTGACCCAAAAAGCGATTGGTTTCGAGATCGAATTTAGCGCAAACGGTCGGCGCGCCATTCTATTTGAGTACACAAAACGAAAAAGGCGACTCATGATAAGTCGCCTGTCTCTATTGAATTGTATTTTTGATTCGGTCGGATAATTTAGCCTTTGTCACTGAAAATCGCCGGAATGAACGTAATTTACGTTTTTAAACCACCGACATTTTCTTTGTAAAACAACCTCCGCGTTATCAACCTTATCGATTTATAATAACCTATCCGAAAAGTTTGACCGGTTCTACCGGCTTAAACTGTCCGGCGGTGTATCGTTTGATTTATTTATCATTCTCTATCACCTCCTGACTCTTAGACTACTAAAAAGCAGTCCGGGTTGTCAAAAAAAAATTGCGTGCTTAATCGCTCAGTCGTTATCGTCATTTCTGCCGGCGGGCAGAACCCTGACGAAGCCGTACATCGCGTCGTTGACGAAATGCGGGCGCACGGCGCAGATGACGAGGTAAAGTCCGGGACGGTCGAAAACGACCGTTTCGACACGATCCTGCGGCTGCAAACTCGGGTCGAGCCCGCGATAAATGCGCCGGTTCGGGTCGTTAATCAGCGGGGGGCCGCCGTTCGTCGGCGTGATGGTCAGATTGACGTTGATGTCTTCGGGTTTGGTTCCGTCGTCGTAAACCACCACGTTGTGAAAGCCGCCGATAATGAAGTTGACCGTGCCGCCCGCTTTGATCCTGACGGTCTTCGGCGTCAGCGCGTGATGATTGGCGGCAATCGGATTTTGATTCGGAAAGCGGTCGAGCGCCGGCGTCGTCATCCATCCGCCGAAAGTGACGGTCGCACTGTCGAGCGCTCCGCCGCGGTCGTCCTTATCCAGGCGAAGTTGTTGGGAATGAACATGTTTTTCCTGGGCAAAGAGAAAATACGTCGAGATTGCGACGGCAAAAATCCCCGCAATCGCGATGGCGATAAAACTCAAGCGTTTCATTTTTTTCCTCCCCGTTTCCTCGCTCGGCGAAGAAACTGTCTCCAAAACTGCGGAAAAAACAAATGCCCCGCCCAACTCCACAGCCTTTTGCGCGGAGCACGTCCGAAGGGAGTTCGGCTTTTCGATCGGCGGAAATAGAAAATTCCTCCAATCGCTGCAAACAAAAATAATCAGTATTATCAGGTAAAAGGGAGCAGAAATGCAATGATTTTCTGCGGCGGGCGCTCGCCGTCGCGAGGTCTTTTCGCGATTCGTTTATTTACCGGTTTTTAAGAAACGCGGGCGCCGTTTCCCCCGCGCCATTCGCGGTAGGCTTCGGATATTCCCGGATGCGTCGATTCCATTTCCGACGTTTTTGCCCGCACGGCTTCGTCGATTCCGCGCCGGTGCCGGTGAAGCACGGCGAGCGGGGCGAGCGCTTCGAGAAAATAGACGACGAGCGCGACGATCCAGTGACCGAACGAGAAAACCGCGACGTTAAAAAAGATCGTGGCGACCAAAACGCCGGCGCAGAGCAGCAAAAGCGTCGCCGTTTGCGGCGTCCACGCCTCTTCCTTCGCCCGCCGGTAAAGGTCGTCGAGCGCGCCCCTGTATTTTTCAAGATTAGCCGACATACGTTTAAAGAAAGCCGAAACGGCGCGCGTTTATTTTCTGATCACGCGGATGATTTCGCCCGGCGCGCTTTCGGTGCCGCGCGAATCGACGGCGCGGATGTAATAAAAATAAATTTCGCCCGACGCGACGCCTTCGTCCTTGAATTCGGTCGTCGGCAAGGGCGCGGCGTTGCGGCGTTCCCATCGGTCGAGCGGCACGTCTTTGTCCGCCGAGCGGTAAATATTGTAACCGGCGAAATCGACGAGCGGGTTTTGGTCGTACCGGTTTCCGGCGTGGTCGGTGAAGGTCGTTTTCGGCGTGATCGGCGCGCTTTCCTTGCCGTCGGCGTCGACCTGCGTGAGTTTGTAAAAATAACGCGTGCCCGGTTCGGCTGCCGGGTCGTTGAAATCGCCTTCCGGAATCGGATCGTCCGTCAGTCTTTCCCAAAAGATGAACGGCAGATTTTCGTTCACCGAGCGGTAAACATGATAACCGACGATCCGGCGGTCGATTTTCTGCAGAACTTTCTTCTTCAGCTTGTCTTTCAGTCGCTTCTTCATAAATCTGACTCGATTTTATAACTTGGAACAAGACAAAACAATTCAGCACTGGTTCATCGGTTGATTGATTCATTGTTTCATTTCAATGGCTAAATGAACAAATGAATCAATGAACAAATAAATAAACCGCTTCAATTGTTTTTGCCGACCGTTTCCAGTAATTTGCGGTTGAAGCGGCGGCTGGTTTCGAGTTCGGCTCCGCTTTGCAGAGTGAGGCGGGCGCGTCCGCCAAACAGCGTTTCGATTTCGCGAATGCGCGCGACGTTGACGAGTCCCGAGCGGTGTACGCGGACGAATTTTTGCGGATCGAGCCGCGTTTCGAGCCCCGAAATCGTTTCGCGCAAAAGATACGTCGCGGTTTCGAAATGCAGGCGAACGTAATTGCCGTAAGCTTCGACCCATTCGATCTCGTCGGCGTTGAAAAAATACACGCGTCCGCTCTTTTTGACGAGCACGCGTCCGAGATATTCGCCGTCGGGCGGCAAAATTTCGCTTTCCCCGGGCTGACCGGCGGCGGACGCGGACGGTTTGAGCAAAATCGATTTGGCGCGCGCGACGGCCTTTTCGAAACGCTCTTCGTCGAACGGTTTGAGCAGGTAATCAAGCGCCGCCGTCTCGAACGCCTTCACCGCATAGCGGTCGTAAGCGGTCAGAAAAATTACGACCGGCGTTTCTTCCGGCGCGAGCTCCGCGAGCACCTCGAAGCCGTCCCTGCCCGGCATCTGGACGTCGAGAAAAACGAGCGCGGGCGATTTGTCTTTGATCAAACGAACCGCTTCGATGCCGTCGCCGGCTTCGCCGAGGATCTCGATTTCCGCGTCGCCGGTTAAAAGCCGGCGCACGCGCTCGCGGGAAAACGGTTCGTCGTCGATGATTAAGGTGCGGATTTTGGACATTCTTCAAATCTCCCGGTTTATGCCGGCAGCTAAATTATTTCGCCCGCGGGCAAATCAAAACTCCCCCTTTCGGATCGTCGGCGCGCTTTAAGCACCGATCAGCGCCCGAAACGGAATGTGCAGCGTCACTTCCGATCCGCCGCCGGGCGCGTTTTCCAAAACCAGACTTTGCCGTTCGCCGTAAAGCTGCCGCAAACGGGCGCGCGTGTTCGACAGCCCGATGCCTTCGCGCTTGACGGCCTCCTGCGAATCATCGATGCCGGCACCGTCGTCGAAAACCTTTATTTCGAGCATTCCGTCAAACCGCGCGGCGTGAATTTCGATGCGTCCCGCGCCGGGACGCGCCGCGATGCCGTGACGGACGGCGTTTTCGAGAATCGGCTGCAGAATCATGCTCGGGACGCGCGCGTCGAGCGTTTCGGGCGCGATCTCGAAATCGACCGTCAAACGATCGTGAAACCGCGTTTTTTCGATTTCCAGGTATTTCTGCAAAAATTCGAGTTCCTGCCGCAAACTGACTTCCGGCATATTTTCGGTTTCGAGCGAGAGCCGCAACAGGTCGCCGAGGCGCGCGATCGTCCGGTCGGCGGCCCGCGGGTCGTGATGGACGAGCTCGCTGATCGTGTTCAAGGTGTTGAAAAGAAAATGCGGCTGGAGCTGCATCTGCAGGCTGTGCAGACGCGCGCGGGCGAGCTGCGCCGTGCGTTCGTGGTAACGCCGGTAGTAAAAAGCCGCGTGCGAAGCGCCGACGATCGCCGCGTAAGTCAGTAAATTGAGATGAAGCTTTTTGGTGAGCAGAAAGGCGTAAACGCCGGTCAGCGAATCGCCGCCGACGCGCGAGAGAAGCGTCATGCATTGGAGCGCCGACTGAAAAAAGATGTGCGCGAGCGAAAACGAAACGGCCGCCGCGAAATGCGCGGCGAGCGCCTGTTTCCACGTTCCGCGTTCGAAGCGAAAGCGGTGCGCGAGCCAGAAAATCGCCGGCGAGAGCGCCGCCCACAGATACCAATCGGCGAGCGTCCACGAAAAGACGCGCGACCAGTCTTTATCTTCGCCCGTGATCAGCCCGTAGATGTAAGTCTGGCTCGCGAAAACGAACGCCAGCGCCGTCCAGCATAAAAAGAACAGAAACCATTTTTCGAAAGGCGTCCGGCGCGTCATACGTTTATTCTAGCAATCGGGCGTTCGAAGAAGAAAGTTGAAAACCGAAAGGCGATTTCGTTCGTGAATTTTAACGATTGAAACATTGATTCATTCGTTCATTTCGGGGATAAAAACGACCAAATGATTAAATGAATCAATGAATCAATGCCTTCGATCAGTTGGCGGCTCCGAGACGAACGGTGACGGTCTGCGGATTGCCGTTGCGGACGATGTCGAGACGGATCGCGTCGCCGACTTTATGGCGATCGAGAATTTTCGTTAAATCGTCGCCGCCCTTGACCTGTTCGCCGTCCGCGCCGGTGATGATGTCGCCGAGCCGCACGCCGCCGTCGGCCGTTTCGGTGATGCCGCGCAAACCGGCGGCCGCCGCGCCGCTGTTCGGCGAAACGCTGACGACGATCGCGCCGGCGTCGACCGGAGTTTCGACCTGTCCCTGCAGCGAGGAGACGGAACGCGTCGTCACGCCGAGCCGCGGGCGCACAACCGAGCCGCCCTGAATGAGCTGCGGCAGGATGCGTTTCGCGACGTTCACGGGAACCGCGAAACCGATGCCGTTCGAGCCGCCCGACGAGCTGTAAATCTGCGAGTTGATGCCGATCATCTGCCCGCGCGAATTGAGCAGCGGTCCGCCGGAATTGCCGGGATTGATCGACGCGTCGGTCTGCACGCCTTCGATCGCGCGTCCCGATCGGGCGCGGATCGTGCGGCCCAAGCCCGAGATGACGCCGGTCGTCAAAGTTCGGTCGAGACCGAACGGGTTGCCGATCGCCAAAACCTTCTGCCCGACGATCAATTGATCGGAATCGCCGAGCGGCACGACCGTCAGTTCGCTTTCCGGCGCGTCGATTTTGATGATCGCGAGATCCGTGTCCGGATCGCGCCCGACGACTTGCGCCGGGTAGCTGCGCGTGCCGCCTAAGGAAACGCTGATGCGCGCCGCGCCGGAAATGACGTGCTCGTTCGTTAAAATATGTCCCTGCTTGTCGATCACCGAGCCCGAGCCGGTGCCGCCCCGTTCGCCCGTCGCGCTGCGCGAGGAGGTGATATAAACGACGCCCGGCGCCATGGCGCGGTAAACCTCGATGTTGTTTTGCTCGTCCGACGCGGTCGCCGGATCGGCGATCGCCGCCGGCTGCTCGGTTAAAGTCGTTTCGGCGGCATTCGAGCGAACGAAACCGATCCCGAAAGCGAGCGCGGCGGTCAGGACGGCGGAAAACAGCGCCGCCAAAACCGTCAAATACAAAATTTGTCTAAACGAAAGAATGATTCTCATGTGAATAACCTCTAAATAATTGCCATTCAGTTTTTCGCTGAAGTTCTGTCCGATAAAAGCGGCAGCGGATTGATCGCGCCGCCGTCCGCGTAAACTCCGAAATGAAGGTGCGGCGGCGTGCCTTTCGCGTTGCCGGTCGAACCGACGTAGCCCAGAAGCGTGTCGGTCGTCACCGCATCGCCGGCCGCTAAATCCGGCGCGAAATCGTCGAGGTGCGCGTAGTAATAACGCCTGCCGCCCGCGCCGTAGATGAAAACGACCTTGCCGCCGAGATTATTTTCGCCGACGCGCAGCACGACGCCTTCGGTCGCCGAAAAGACGGGCGTGCCGCGTTTCGCGAAAATGTCCTGCCCGCTGTGGTTGCGCCCTTCGGAGCGCGCCGCGCCCCACGTGTCGGCGATCTGCCGCCGGGTCACGCCTTTGACCGGCATCGCCAATTTTTCATCGGGCGCTTTTAACGCGAGGAGAGCGAGTTTGGAGTACCTGTTAAAAGCGCCCGAATCTTCGGTTCGCGCCGCACGATTTTCCGAGGCGCGCGAATCGGTTTTGCCCGCGAGCGCGATGCCGAAGAGCGCCGTCAGCGCCGTCATCGAAACGAATATCAAAATTTGCGAAACTTTCCTCATCGGTCGATCTTTCTTTAAAGCGGCGGCGCGAAGCGAGGAGTTTCAAGACGCTTCGCGCCCGGCTTTTGGTGCCCGTGAGCCGGTTGTTGCTGGTCGGTTATCAATGACACCGGTGTTTTGAAGTGGTTTTGAGAAGTTGAGATGTACGTTTCGAAAATGATTGTGACGAGCGGCAACCGGGAAGTGACGAGCGGTCGTTTCTCGATAAAAAAGGCGATTCGATCCGAATCGCCCAAGAAGTTATCGATGATGTTTTCCGGTCTATTCCGAGGCCGTTTTGTCGGAAACGGTTCGGTCGGCTTTGAAATTCACTAAATCGTCCGGCTTTCGGCAGGCGAACCCCCGAATCTCGATTCGAGCGTTTTCAGCAGCTCGAACTTCTGCCTGAGCAGTTCCTTGTATTCAAACCCGTCCGTGTGCTGCAGCTCGTCGAGCAGCGACGAGTGCGCGGTTCTTAAAACTTCCACCAAAAGTTCTCTTTCCTGTTCATTAATTTCTATTGTCATAACATTTACCTTCGAAAATTTTACATTAATGTGCTCAATAAGCAAAAAGGCGATTCGCGGTGAATCGCCTTTTTGCTCGGTTAATTTGCGCTCTAAATTTCAGCTCTACTCTGCGGTCGCCGCCGCTTTGTCGGGAACGGCGCGGTCGGCTTCGAGCTGTTTGGTTTTCTCGAAGCTTTTATCGCCGTTCGGTTCGGGGCGCGACGGCGCCAAGCCGAGTTCCTGCTGACGCCAGAGATTCGAGACGAGCAGTTCACGGATAAACGCCATTTCTTTCGGCAGGCGGTCGTAAAGCTTGTAAAAGAGATCGTCGTGCATCGAGATTTCCTTAAGCCACATGTCGCGGTCGAGGTTCATGACCTTTTTGAAATCCTCCTCGGTGAAGTCTTCCAGCCCGCGCCAGTCGATATGCTCGTATTTCGGCTGCCAGCCCAAAGGCGTTTCGACGCCGTTCGACGTGCCGCGCGAGCGTTCGACGACCCATTTTAGGATGCGCATGTTGTCGCCGAAGCCGTTCCAGAGGAATTTGCCGTCTTCGCCCTTGCGGAACCAGTTGACCGAAAAGATGCGCGGCGGTTCGGGAATCGAGCGCCCGAAATCGAGCCAGTGCGAGAAATAATCGCCCATGTGATAGCCGGCGAACGGCAGCATCGCGAACGGGTCGCGGCGCACTTCGCCGATGTTGCCGAACGCTGCCGCCGTCATTTCCGAGCCCATCGTCGCCGCCATGTAAACGCCGAACGCCCAGTTAAAGGATTGCAGCACGAGCGGCACGACCGAATTGCGGCGTCCGCCGAAAATGAACGCCGAAACCGGCACGCCTTCGGGCGAGTCGAATTCCGGATCGACGACCGGGCACTGCGTGATCGGCGCGGTGAAACGCGCGTTCGGGTGCGCGGCCGGTTTTTCGGAGGCGGGCGTCCAGTCGTTGCCCTGCCAGTCGATCGCGTGCGCGGGCGCGTCGCCGTCCATGCCTTCCCACCAGACGTCGCCGTCGTCCGTTAAGGCGACGTTCGTGAAAATCGTGTTTTCGCGGATCGAATCCATCGCGTTCGGATTGGTTTTGTAGTTCGTTCCGGGCGCGACGCCGAAAAATCCGAATTCCGGGTTGATCGCGCGCAGGCGTCCCGTTTGGTCGGGTTTGATCCAGGCGATGTCGTCGCCGACGGTCGTCACCTTCCAGCCTTCCTCCCGAAACGGTTTGGGCGGAATCAGCATCGCGAAATTCGTTTTGCCGCAGGCTGAGGGGAACGCCGCGCAGACGTAGTCTTTTTTCCCGTCGGGCGATTCGACGCCGACGATCAGCATGTGTTCGGCGAGCCAGCCCTCGTCGCGCCCGATCGTCGAAGCGATGCGCAGCGCCAGACATTTTTTGCCGAGCAGCGCGTTGCCGCCGTAGCCCGAACCGTAAGAGACGATCGAGCGTTCTTCGGGAAAATGGACGATGTATTTATCTTTCGGGTCGGGCGAGCAGGCCCACGCGACGTCTTTCTGACCTTCCGCGAGCGGCATCCCGACCGAATGCAGGCAGTGCACGAACTCGCCGTCGCCCAAGGCTTCCAGAGCCGACGCGCCCATGCGCGTCATGATCTTCATGTTGACGACGACGTACGGCGAATCCGAAATCTCGACGCCGAACTGCGAGATCGGCGAGCCGATCGGTCCCATGCAGAACGGAATGACGTACATCGTGCGGCCCCGCATGCAGCCGGCAAACTTTTCGTTGAGGATCGCCTTCATTTCCTTCGGGTTCATCCAGTTGTTCGTCGGACCGGCGTCGCCTTTCGCGAGCGAGCAGATGTAAGTGCGGTCTTCCACGCGCGCGACGTCCGACGGGTGCGAGCGCGCGAGGAATGAATTCGGCCGCTTTTCCGGGTTCAGACGGATAAAAGTGCCGCTCGCGACCATTTCCTCGCACAGGCGATTGTATTCCTCTTCGGAACCGTCGCACCAATAAACGCTGTCGGGCTCGCAGTGCTCGGCGGTTTTCGTGACCCAGTCGATAAGTTCCTGATTTTTGACATTCGACGGAATGTTTAAATTTGCCATACTTTCTCCACTAAAAATAAATTGTTTTTATAAATAATTTCTAAAATTTTATTGCCAAGCTAACGCAAATACCGGAGATTGGCAATAATCAACAGGCTGTTGTTCATTATTCGGAACGCTTGTTCAAGTAAAAGGTAAGCGTTTTATAAAGATATCTTATCACAAGATAAATATTATGTAAGCCGCCGAAGAAAAATTAAAAAACCTGACCTGTTTTGCGAAAAAAATGCGCGTTAATGGACAAGCGAGTTTTTGGGCCGGACGACGGCGCTCGAAAACGATATAAATAATAAATATTTCTGTGGGAGCAATAATATTATGAGTAAAGTTAATGGTCCGATGTCGATTTTCAGATTCGCCCTGAATTTATTTAAGGGCAAAACCGACCTCAAATGCAGTTGGTCGGTTCCGGTCGCGCCGCCGGCGACGGACGTTTATTTAGAGGTCGAAAGCAGTAAGGAAATCGAGGCGACGACCGCCGAGGTCTGGATTTTTCAAGTGCTGGGCGGCCAGGAAATCTCGATCGCGTATATTCCGGACGTGCCTTTCAAGGAAAAAAGCTACATTCATTACAAATGGCGCACGCAGCCGGCGAAGGGCGGAAATTTTGAAGCCGGCGAGTATCATTTTCGCGTCAAGGTCAACGGCAACCCGGGCGAAACCACCGAAGGTTTGAAGTTAAAGGACGTCATTCAGAGAAATCTCGACACCTTCACCCCCTCTTCCAAGAAAAAGGATCCGGTCAAAATCTAGAACGGTGGTCGGCAGTCGGCGGTCGGTGGTCAGAAACGGTTGAATATAATCCGAAATCCAGGTTTCCTTTCAACAAATCCGACCACCGACCCTGTTCATTGTCCGCTGACTATTAATCTACGGGCGTCAGCGCGGGTTTGTTGATGTTTTGTTTGACGGTGTGAAAAACGACGCCGCCGATAATGATCGCGCCGCCGAGGATCGCCCAGACGCTCGGCTGTTCCTTGAGGAAAAGAAAGACCCAGAGCGGATTCAGGAGCGGCTCGACGAAGCCGATGATGCTCGCGTCGAGCGACCGGACGCCGCGCGCGATGCCGATTGTGAACAGCAGGTAGGCGATCCCGATCTGAAAAACTCCCAAATAAAGTATGGCGAGTATGTCGTTGGCGTTCGGCGCGGGCGGGTCGGCGAGAAGAATCGGCAGCGTGAAGAGGACGACCAGCAGATTGCCGTAAAAAACCGAAATCGCCGGATTGCTGTTTTCGAGCGAACGCGGGTGGCGCAGAAAAACGAAATAAAGCCCGAAGAACACGCCCGAGGCGAGCGCGGCGAGATTGCCGACGAAAACGTCCGGCGCCAGCTCGTTGTGCGAGGGCTTTTGCGGTTCGAGAAAGAAAAAACTCATTCCGGCGAGGCAGATAAAAACCGTTATCAAATCCGAGACGCGAAACTTTTCCTTCAAGATGAACGGCGAAAGGATTAGGATATAAACCGGCGCGGTGTACTGCAGAAAAATCGCGTTCGCGGCGGTCGTCGTTTTCGTGGCGTAAACGAAACTCGACAAGGTTCCGGCGTAGAGCAGGGAAGTCCACAGCGTCAAAAGATTCGGCTTCAAACCCTTCCGAAACGTGAAAAGCGCGACGATCAGCGCCGCGAAAAGCGACCGCCCGAGACTGACCGTAAAAGCGTCGACCGTCGTGTATTTGATCGCCAGCCCGCCGGTCGACCAGAGCAGGACGGCAATCAGCACGAAAGCGACCGGCGGAAGTTTTGACGAATGATTTTCGGCGTGCATAAAGAACAAGAGTTTAACAAATATAGTGGCCGGTGCTCAGCGGCGCGGCAACGGAGCGGCCAGATTTTTGTTTTTGGTGATCGTCGTCAACGTTTTCCGAGAAAATCGCCGATCGCCGATTCGAACTTTTCGGGCGTTTGAATATGCGGAATATGCCCGACGCCGGCGAGTTCGACGAGCGCGGAGTTTTTGATTTTAGCTTTGATTTCTCGTCCGAGTTTCGGATAGTTGCCGTAATTAGCGACGATTTCTTTCGGCACTTTCGCCTTGCCGACGACGGTGCGGTCGAGCTGCCCGATGACGAGCAGGGTCGGGGCTCGGACGTTCTGAAATTCGTAAGCGACGGGCTGCTCGTAGATCATCTGGAACGTCAGCGCGTTGACGAACGCGATCTGCGGAAAACGCGGCAGTTTCAGATCGGCGGCCTGCGCTTCCGAATATTGTTCGTATTCGGGCTTCCATTCAGGATAATAGGTTTTCTGGTAACTGCGGTAAGATTCGGCGGTCGCTTTCAGCTCGCTTTGTTCGACCTTTTCGAGCGGCTCGAACGGGACGAACGTACGGTAGTCTTCCAAACCGATCGGGTTTTCGAGGATCAATCTGGAAACCGTTTCGGGAAACATCAAGGCGAAACGCGTCGCGAGCATGCCGCCCATCGAATGACCGAGCACGATCGCCTTTTTAACGTTCAGCGAATCGAGCAGTTTTTTGTTGTTGTCCGCGAGCTGGTGAAAGCTGTAATGAAGATTCGGTCGGTCGGATTTTCCCCAGCCGAGCTGGTCGGGCACGATCACGCGATAGCCGCGCTTCGTAAGCATCGGAATGACGTCTTTCCAGTAGAACCCGTTGAAATTTTTGCCGTGAAAGAGGATCGCCGTTTCGCCGTTCGGCCTTTCCGGGGAAACGTCCATATACGCCATTTTGACGTTTTGCTTTTCTAAGGCTAACGGAAAATATTTGACTTCGAACGGGTATTTAACGTCCGTATCCGTTTGCGCGAACGAGGGGTGGGCAAATCCGAAAAAGGCGAAAGCGAGCGCCAGCGCGAGATATTTCATACGAAAATACTAACAAAATAGCCGTCAATAGCCACGAAAAAACACGAAAAAACACGAAAAACGATTGTTTTATTTCGTGTTTTTTCGTGTTTGTTCGTGGCCGGTTTAATAAGCTTCTTACTCGCCGGAAGTCGCGCTCTTGATCGTCTCGCGCAGGCGTTTCGCGGACGTCGTCGCCGGTTTGAGCTCGGATTCTTCGACGCCGTAGACTTTTTTGCCGAAAACGCCGTTCCACGGCGGAATGACGAACGAAACGTTGCCGTGCGCTTTCGCCTGGCACGCGAGGCGCAGGAACGGTTTATCCTCAGCCGGCTGGTTGTAGCCGAAAACCTTCATCTGTTTGCGTTCCAGACGCTGCACTTCGGAAAGTTTTTCCTGCCCGCCGAGCACGCCGACCCAGCAGGTGCCGCACGACGCCGAGCGGCATTCGACCGGAATGACGCCCTCCCAGCAGCGTTCGTCCTGCGCCTTCCAGTCCCGCGACTGATCCTTCGCGGCGGCGGTCGCCATATCTTCGTCATTAACCAGCGAAAATTTAGCATTTGCTTTCGACTCGTCCCACGTGACGGTGTATTTTTTGTCGACCGTCTTTAAGAACCCGAGAATGCCCTGCGAATCGTCGCGCCGGCGTTCGGCGACGATCGCGTCGGGCGATTTCGCCAGCAAACCGGAAGGCTTCTGCGTTTCGCCCTTCGAGGCTTTGAAGGCTTCCGTACCGACCTGATTGAGCGTCATCAGTCCGATTGCCGTGATGCCGAGCGTCAAAGCTTTATCGGCTTTGACAGCGCCCGCCACGTCTTCGACGACTGCGGTCAGATCGGCGTTTCCGTTGTTGAAGGACGCGCCGTAATTTTCGATCGCCGCTTTGACTTCTTTCCAGTAGCGATGCCCGTAAAGGAACTTATGCGACGAATCGATTTGATTTTTCAGTTCGAAATCGCCCTGCATGACGAATTTCTGAATCGCTTTCGCGCGGTCGTCCGCCGTCTGCAGAAAACGGAAAAGCTCGAGCGGGTAAAAGCGAAACCAGATTTGCGTCGCGTTTTTATCGACTTCATGAATCGCGGGCAGGAGTTTTTCGACGGCCGCGAGCCATTCGGCTTCGCTGAATTTACTTAGATAGTTCTCAAAATTGGTACTCATAAATTGTTTTATCTATTACTGTAAAGATTTTCGAGTAGCGAAAAAGGAAATTCTACAGGGAAAATCGGCTTTGTGCAAAAGCGCGCTTGACAAAGATTTCGGCTTTTCGGTATAGTCTTTAGTTTCGGACTTGAACGTCTGGACTGACTGTAGTGATACTGAATAAGTATCACGGGTAGATTTTTGAAGGTTGAAACAGGAATTGTAGCGTAAGACAAGCGCACCAACGCTTGGGACGTACGAGAACATATCTTTATTAAAGTCACGCTACAGCAAAGTGAAAACCGGAAGAATTTTAGTTTAATCCATTAATTTAAGACGCAAGTTGAAACTTGTAGCTAACTGCCGAAAATACTTCGGCAAGAGTCAGGTGAAAGGTTACTTTTGCCTTTCGGGATTTTAAACAGGAAGAACCGACCGGCGAGAAGGCAGGCGGTGCTGACAATAGAGGAAAGAATGCCAACGATTAACCAATTAGTTCGCAAAGGTCGCCAAGCGGTGAAATACAAAACGGCGTCGCCGGCTTTGCAGGCAAACCCGCAGAAACGCGGCGTCTGCACGCGCGTTTACACGCAGACGCCGAAAAAACCGAACTCGGCGCTTCGTAAAGTCGCGCGCGTTCGCTTGACGAACCAGATCGAAGTGACAACTTATATTCCGGGTATCGGACACAATTTGCAGGAACACTCAATCGTTTTGATTCGCGGCGGCCGCGTTAAGGACTTGCCGGGTGTTCGTTATCACATTATTCGCGGAACGCTCGACGCCTCGGGCGTCGCCAACCGCAATCAGGCGCGCTCGAAATACGGCGCGAAACGTCCGAAAGGGAAGTAAAACAGTGGTCGGCGGTCGGTGGTCAGTTGTCGGCAAAGACAAATTACTGACCACCGACCACTGACCACCGACCACTAAGAAAGATATGCCAAGAAGAAGAGTTGCAGGAAAAAGAGAAGTTTTGCCGGATCCGATTTATAACAGCATCCTCGTCACCAAGTTTATCAACGGCGTGATGTGGGCCGGCAAAAAATCCACGGCGGAAAAGATTTTTTACGGCGCGATGGAAAGATTAGCCGAAAAAGCGGGCGACGAGCCCTTAAAGGTTTTCAAAAAAGCATTGGATAACGTCGCCCCGACGCTCGAAGTCAAATCGCGTCGCATCGGCGGCGCGACCTATCAGGTTCCGATCGAGGTTTCGCGCGACCGCCGTAATACGCTGGCGATTCGCTGGGTCGTTTCGAACGCGAGAAATCGCGGCGAAAAAACGATGACCGACAGGTTGGTCGGCGAATTACTCGACGCGTACAACAGCCGCGGCGGTTCGGTGAAGAAACGCGAAGACGTGCACCGCATGGCAGAAGCAAACCGAGCGTTTGCGCATTACAAATTCTAATTGTTCGGTCTTCGGTTTTTGATTTTCGAGCTTTTAGTTAAAAAATCGAAAAACAAAAACCCAAAACCAAAGACCAAAGATTTATGGCAAAGATTACATTAGACAAATTCAGAAACATCGGCATCATGGCGCACATCGACGCGGGCAAGACCACGACGACCGAGCGCGTGCTTTTCTACACCGGCGTTTCGCACAAAATCGGCGAAGTTCACGAAGGAACGGCGACGATGGACTGGATGGAGCAGGAACAAGAGCGCGGCATCACGATCACGTCCGCCGCGACGACCTGTTTCTGGAGAAGAAATAATCAGGAATACCGCATCAACATCATCGACACGCCGGGTCACGTCGACTTCACGATGGAAGTCGAGCGCTCTTTGCGCGTGCTCGACGGCGCGGTCGCCGTTTTCGACGGCGTCGCCGGCGTCGAACCGCAGTCGGAAACCGTCTGGCGTCAGGCCGACAAATACGGCGTCCCGAGAATTTGCTTCATCAATAAATTAGACCGCGCGGGCGCTTCGTTCGAGCGTTCGTTCGATTCGATCCTCACGCGTCTCGGCGCGAACGCGGTCGCGCTGCAAATTCCGATCGGTCTGGAAGACCAGCTGAAAGGCGTCGTCGATTTGATCGCGATGAAGGGCTTGGTCTGGAACGACGAAACGAAGGGCGCTGAATACCAAGTCACCGATATTCCGGCCGATTTGGTCGATGCCGCCAACGAATGGCGCGAAAAATTGGTCGAAGCCGTTTCGTCGATCGACGACGAGCTGATGGAAAAATACCTCGAAGGCGAGGAAATTTCCGAAGACGAAATCCGCAGGGCGCTGCGTAAAGGCACGATCGATCTGAAAATCGTCCCGGTCGTCACCGGCTCGGCTTTCAAGAACAAAGGCGTGCAGACGCTGCTCGACGCGGTGGTCGACTTTTTGCCGTCGCCGCTCGACGTTCCGGCGATCGAAGGCACGAATCCGAAAACCGATCAGGTCGAAACGCGCGAAGCGACTCCGCAGGCGCCGTTCTCGGGTTTGGTGTTCAAGCTGATGGCCGACAAACACCTCGGACAGCTCGCTTTCGTGCGCATTTATTCGGGCACGATCAATTCCGGTTCCTACGTCTACAACACGATCAAAAACTCGAAGGAACGCGTCGGACGCTTGATGCTGATGCACGCCAATAAGCGCGAAGACATCGAATCGGCGTCGGCGGGCGAAATCATCGCGGTCGCGATTAAAAACGTTACGACCGGCGACACGATCTCCGACGAGAGCAAACAGATCGTACTCGAATCGATGGAGTTCCCGGATCCGGTCGTGCGCGTCGCGGTCGAACCGAAAACGCGTCAGGACCAGGACAAAATGGGCATCGCGCTCAACCGCCTCGCTTCGGAAGACCCGAGTTTCCAGGTTTCGACCGATCATGAAACCGGTCAAACGATCATCGCCGGCATGGGCGAGCTGCACCTCGAAATCATCGTCGACCGCATGAAGCGCGAATTCGGCGTCGAAGCGAACGTCGGCAAACCGCAGGTCGCGTATCGCGAAACGATCACGGTGCCCGCGCCCGGAAAGGAAATCTTCAAGAAACAGTCGGGCGGCCGCGGTCAGTTCGCGCACGTCGAACTCAATATCGAACCGGCTCCCGGCGAAGGCTTCGTTTTCGAAGACAAAATCACCGGCGGCGTGATTCCGCGTCAGTTTATCAAACCGACGATGGAAGGCATGCAGGACGCGATGCGCCGCGGATTTTTGGCGGGTTACGAATTGGTCGACATCAAAGCGAGCCTGGTTTTCGGCTCCTACCACGAAGTCGACTCGGACGAGCGTTCGTTCCATATCGCCGGTTCGCTCGCGTTTCAGGACGCGGTCAAAAAAGCGAAACCGGTTCTGCTCGAACCGATCATGAAGGTCGAAGTCGTGACGCCCGAAGAATACATGGGCTCGGTCAACGGCGATTTGAACCGTCGCCGCGGTCAGATCGAAGGCATGACTCCGCGTCCGGGCGGCGTGCAGGTCGTCACGGCCTACGTTCCGCTGTCGGAAATGTTCGGTTACACGACCGATCTGCGCAGCGCGACGCAGGGACGCGCGACTTCGACGATGCACTTTGAACGCTACGATCAGGCTCCGCGCAACGTCGCCGAGGAAGTGATCGCGAAAGTTAAAGGAGCCAACAGCTAAATAATTTATTCATTTTTTCATTGAATCATTGATTCATTCGAAATCGTCAGTGAAAAAATGAAGCAATGAATGAATAGTTACGGAGTAATAAAATGAGCAAAGAGAAATTCGATAGAAGCAAACCGCACGTGAACATCGGCACGATCGGGCACGTCGACCACGGCAAGACGACTTTAACGGCGGCGATCACGAAGGTATTGGCGAAACACAATCCGAAGATCACCGTGCGC